>CALHJP010000013.1:0-1385 GCA_938033205.1 uncultured Collinsella sp.
GGGTTAAGGGTCAAAATGTGTGTCTGGCTCGGCGTGTCGCGGGGGTTAGATTTGGCCTTTTTGAATGCCGATTGAGTGGGTGTAGTCGGTGTCGATAGCGTTGTCGTAGAGGGCTGGGCGTCCTGTTTCGTGGTCGGCTTGGTTCTCGGTTTGGGTCAGGGTGGATACTTTGGCGAGTTGGCCCTGGCCCCAGTCGGACTGCCTGGCGATTCGTACTGGATCGTCAGGCAGTTCCGTTTTTAAGTAGAGCCACCAATCCAGCATGCGGCGTTGTCGTTCGCCTGATCTGCCGCGGTGGGTTCTGGCGAGCAGTTTGAGCTGGGCGTTGATGCCGCCTTCTAAGCTGTTGGTGGTGGATTTGATCCGCTCGGGCGCAAGGACTCCTGCTGGCGGGTTGAGGTAGACAAACAGCATCTCGGACCGCCAAAGATGGTTGAGGCTGTTGTAGGCCTTGCGCACGTTGTGGTGGGTCCACACGCGGGTCCATGCACCTGTTTTGGGGTCTTTGATCATGGTTTTCTCGTTCATCCATTCCCGGTAGATCGTTGAAAACTCGTGCAGTTGCACACCCCACGCGGCGGCTTCATCCAGTGTGGTGATCCGGGTCAGTTTCAGCGCAAGTCGGTAGATGGTGCGCCCGGCATCGGTGCGTGGGTTGGTGGTGGTGTAGCGGCGGACCACGCGTTGGGCGTGGACGAGGCAGCGTTGAATTTTCGTAGTCGGCCAGCACTTTTTGATTGCGCTGTATGCGCCTTGGCCGCCGTCGATGACGGCGATGAGTGGGGCTTCGATGCGTTCAAGCAGCAGTTGGTAGTCGCGGGTGGTTTCGTGTTTGCACCAGTGCCAGGCGATCACGTGGTCGATGGTCGCCGCGACGATCAGGCAGCCACCGGCGGTGTAGGTGCCATCGAGAAATACCTGGTCGTAGATCCGCTTGTGGTGGCCGGCGGTGGGGTCAGGCACATCAACGAGCCAGCACCACTTGAAGCGCCGCTTCATGGTGGCGCGGCTAACACCGTTTCGTTTGGCTAGGTCGTCGAGTGATATTGCGGTGGTGCAATGCTCGATGAACTGGGTGAACACTGCCGCGTTGGTGATGTCGTTTCGACGTTTGACGCTGGAGGCGCCGCATTGTTTGCAGCGCCATCTGGTGGTGCCTTTGCTGGTGGTGCCGTTGCGTTTCATTTCACCGCCGCAGTGGCAGCGTGGTTGGTTCTTCGACATTGCGACACCACACCACGCCGCGCATAGCACATCACGGCTGCCACACCGAGGATTTCCCGTCGGGGGCTAGATATATGCTTCCGGAGCATATACTTTCCGGAAACCTACAGGTCAATCCGTGAAAATCCGCGATTCCGGACACACTTTTTGACCCTTAACCC
>CALHJP010000014.1:0-145355 GCA_938033205.1 uncultured Collinsella sp.
CGCGGCAAGGAGATATATTGCCAGACCGGAGGGGCGCCGGGGGCGGGAATCTGGGTGTACACATTTCCTACACAATTTGGGATCCGACTAACGTTTGCCAGCCGTTAACTACCGCTCACCGAGCATCTCTTTATATAAGGCAGTCTCATGGTTAAAGCGGATACGTTCCCCTAGCTAAAGCACAGCCAGCATCGAGCAACTCATCACGTTCTTCCACCGAGAACCCCTCGGCGTAGACGCGCACCACTGGTTCGGTCCCGCTAGGACGGACCAGCAGCCACGTGTCATCCTCGAATGCTAAACGCAAGCCATCCATATGACTAACGTTTTGCGGCACCTTGCCACAAATCGACTTGGGGTTTACGCCCGGCAGCAGGGTTCGTAACGTTTCGGCATCTTCGGCCTCAAGGCGCAAATCGCGTCGACCGTAACTCGTCTTACCAAAACTGTCCTCGAGTTGGTCGACCAGAACGCCCAAAGGCGCGTCCGTCTTTGCCATAAGCTCACACAGAATCAGACAGGCGAGGATTCCATCGCGCTCGGGCATATGCGCGGCGATGCCGATACCACCGGCTTCCTCGCCGCCTATGAGGACGCCACCCTTCTTCATCTCTGCCGCTATATATTTGAAACCGACTGGTTTGACGGTCACGCGGCAGCCAAGCGCCTCGGCAATGCGACGCACGAGCGTCGAGCACGAAAGATTGACGACGACGCGTCCCTCCAAATTACGAAATTGAACCAAGTCGCCCAAAACGAGCGCCATGATCTGATGCGGATGTATATATCTGCCGCGCTCGTCAACCGCGCCGATACGGTCGGCGTCGCCGTCGGTCACCAGGCCAGCGCAAGCTCCGTCCTCGATAACCGTATGCTCGCAAGCGTCCACCCACGGCTCAACGGGGTCGGGGCAGATATCTTCTTGGTCAGGCGCCTGCCCGGCGTGAATCTCGTGCACCTCAACGCCAAGCTCGCGCAGCAAGTCGGCTAGATAGCCCTGGGCTGCGCCGCCCATGGGGTCAACAACCACGCGCAGGTGCGCGGCGCGGATGGCTTCGGCATCGACAAACGATGCCACCGCTTGCATATAGTCAGGAATGATATCCGCGGTGCGATATTGCCCCTCGATCCCCATTGGCTCGGGAGCCATGGTCTCTTCGAGCTCTTCGATGACATCCTGGTTGGCGGTCGAGCCGTCACCCATGCGAATCTTGAGACACAGATAACCCTGCGGATGATGGGACCCCGTCACCATGAGCGCGCCGCACGCCTCACCGTCATAAGCCGCCGCCCACGTAAGGGCAGGGGTCGGAACAGGTCGCGAAGCGAGCACGGCGTCTAGCCCGTGCGCTGCTAGCACACCCGCCGCAAGCTCAGCGAACTCGCGCGCCAGGGGCCGAGTGTCGAACCCTATATATACCGTTTTGCCCGGATTGGTCTTTTGCCACAACTCGCCGACGACATCGGCGATACGGGCAACGTTATCGGCAGTGAAGTCCTCATCGACGCGAGCGCGCCAACCGTCAGTTCCAAAATGAATTATCGCGCACACGCGCAGACACCTCACAGTGTTTGGATCATGGTACGCATGAGGTATACCCGCGATACACACTCGGCAACCTGCCGGCACCAGCATTCACCATTTGGGCAAATGCTGCCGAGGACATGCAAGCAATAAAAAACCGCCCCGTATGGAGCGGTTTTGCCCTTTATATATCGAGCGCCTCGGCCATCGCTGCCGTAGTGATTGCCGTGGTTCCACAGCAACTGCCCACCATTGCGGCACCGGCATGTCTCCATTCGATGCATGCGCGCGCGAAAGCCTCGGGGTTCTCGTGCCATACGGGGCCATCCTGAGTCTGGACCGGATCGCCCACGTTGGGACGCACCGTGACGGGAGTAGTCGCCGATGCAACCATCCTGGGCACTGCCGCGTTCGCAGCCGCAAGCGAACAGCAATTAACACCAACCGAGTTTGCGCCGTGTTTTTCGGCGTACAAAACGGCTGCCTCGATGTTGAGGCCATCGCCCAACAGGTCGCCTTTATCGTCAACGACAAAACTCACCAGGACAGGCATGCCGTCGGCGGCATCTCGGGCGCCGGCAAGCGTGGGCTGCAAATTACGGATAGACGCCACCGTCTCGATCAGCAGACCGTCAACACCAGCATTGAGCAAGGCGTGCGCCTGTTCGCGCGCAATGCCTCGGATTTCACGATACTCGACAGAGTCTTCGGCAAACCACTCAATACCGATCGGGCCCATCGAGCCCAGTAGCAGCTGAGGGTGCGCCTGGCGGGCATCGTCGACGGCCCCGCGATTGACCTCCGCCACGGACGGCGCAATCTGATCGTGCTTGAGGGCATAGCTCGATGCCTGAAAGGTGTTGGTAATGAGCACCTGCGCGCCGGCGGCGACATACAAGCGATGAATACGAGAAACGGTCTGCGGCTCTGCCAGATTCCAAAACGCCGGTGGAATGTCGGCGGCATCGTACTCACTCAACAGAACACTGCCCATGGGGCCCTGCGCCAACAAGGTCTCGCTCGACAAGCGGCGCGTAAGTTCCTCGGCACCAAAGCGGTTGTAATAACTCGTATCCATATATATCCCGCTATTCCTCGACGCTGATTCCCTGCTTTTCGAGATAGGCGAGCCAGCGGTTCATCGTGTCCTCGGATAGCGCATGCTCCATCATGCAGGCCTCGGAATCGGCTCGCTCAAATTCGACACCGAGCTCCTGAACCAAAAACGTGCGGATGAGGCGATGACGGTACCAGATAGCCGTACCAACCTCGCGGCCGCGATCGGTCAGGACTACCTTGCCGTAGTGCGATTGCTCGACAAGTTCGGATGCTTTGAGCGCCGAAACCGCTTTATTGACCGATGCCTTGGAGACGCCAAGGCGCTGCGCGATGTCGACCGATCGCACGCCGTTGGTTTCCCCCTCTTCGCTTTCAATGCGAACCATGCACTCCAAGTAGTCTTCGTTCGCCACCGTCAGATGTAGTTCGCGCGAGCTATTTGTCGTATCCATGATCTTCCGTCCCTTCTGCATTCAATGGCTGATTCTACCCCATCCAAGCGTCGCGGTATGCCGTGGCATACCGTGCTAGAGTTCTTGTTGCACACGACGACCAAGATTGGAGCGGTCTTTATGGAAAACACCACCACGAACCCCGATGTCCTCGAACGCTTTTTGCGCTACGTCCAGATCAACACGCAGTCCGAGGATGCAAACTGCGACCAGGTACCTTCGAGCACCGTTCAGTTTGACCTTGCCAACGTGCTGGCTGAAGAGCTGCGCGAGCTTGGTGCGGAAGATGCCCACGTGACCGAGCACGCCTATGTCTGCGCGCATATCCCCGCAAGTGCGGGCGCTGAGGACAAGCCCGCCCTGGGCCTGATCGCCCATCTCGACACCACCGAAGTTGCACCGGGCGCCGGCGTGAAGCCGCACATCGTACACTACGAAGGCGGCGACCTGGTCTGCGGCACGGTTGACGGTAAGCCCGTTGCCATGAGTACCGCCAAGCTTCCCGCCCTGAATGACCTCGCGGGTGAGGACCTGGTCTGCAGCGATGGCACCACGCTGCTGGGCGCGGACGACAAGGCAGGCGTCGCCGAGATCATGTCACTTGTCGCGCGTATCGCTCAGGACCCTTCTCTGCCCCATCCCGCACTCGGCATTTGCTTCTGCCCTGACGAGGAGATCGGCCACGGAGCCGAGCTGCTGGATATCGATACCTTTGGCTGCAAGTACGCCTACACGGTCGACGGCGGCCCCATCGGCGAACTGGAGTGGGAGTGCTTTAACGCCGCCGAGGCGACTGTCTGCTTTGAGGGCCAGTCCATCCACCCGGGCGACGCTAAGGGCCGTATGGTCAACGCAGGCAATCTGTTCTGCGACTTCAACGCGTTGCTCCCCTACGTGCAGCGTCCGGAGTATACGGAAGGCTACGAGGGCTTTTATCACCTTGAGGGTGTATCTGCAACCGTCGATCACGCCACAGCGCGCTATATCGTCCGCGACCATGACGCAGCCAAGTTCCAGCAGAAACTCGACCTTATTGATGCCGCCGCCTCGATGCTCAACCAGCGCTTGGGTGACAAGCGCGTGACGGTCGAGATTAAGCAGCAGTATCGAAATATGGCCGAGATCGTTCGTGACTATCCCGAGCTTATTGACGTTGCCAAGGAAGCCTACCTTGCCTGCGGCGTTGAGCCCCAAGTGCTGCCGATTCGCGGCGGCACCGACGGCGCGCAGCTGTCGTTCCGCGGTCTGCCCTGCCCCAACCTTTCCACCGGCGGCTATTGCTACCACGGCGTCAACGAGTTTGTCCCGGTCAGTTCGCTCGTCAAGATGACCGACGTCCTGCAGGAGCTCGTCGCCCGTTTCGCATAAGCCTGGCTGCATAAGCCCAAAAGACGAATCGCCCCGTCCTCTACAGAGAACGGGGCGGTTTTTGATACAAGGGGAGTAGTCAACATCGCAGGTTGAGCCAACGTCAGCGAGCGACGTCCAAGGCGAACAAGTTGGCATGAAAAAGGCAGGGCATTGACCTTCTGGTCATGCCCTGCCTTTTGAATGACAAATTGTCGCCTTGGGCGGCGCGCAGCGTCGAGTCGTTACGGCGTTTGGTAAAACGCCGTAACTTAGTAGTTGGCTTCGTAGCCGTTGCCGTCACCGGTGGGCTCTTCGTAGTAGTCCGAATCGCTCGAATCGCTTGAGTCATCAGAATCGTCAGAGCTGACCGATGAGGTTGCGGTACCGTTTGCGTAGTCGTCAGACGTGTTGTTGCTGAGGTCACCGATCGTAGAGCTGGAACCGTCGGAAAGACCCATGGTGTTGGGACCCTTGGGATCCTTGCCGGCATCGACGCGCTCCATCATTTCCTTGAGCTCGTCCTCGTAGACAAAGACGTAGCTCACACCGTCGATCATGGTGCTGTCGTCGGCGTACGAGGGCAGGTTGGCCGAGTAGATACCGTCGACATCCATACCGCGCATGGCATTGACCGTAGCCACGATATCCTGAACGCTCATATCGGTTACGAGCATATCGGACAGCGAATTAACCAGGCCAAAGATCTTCGTGGCATCGAAGTTATTGAGAATCTGGTTGGCAAGGGCGCCAAGCACCTGACGCTGGTGGCGCATGCGCGTGTAATCGCCGTCGGCATAGGTGTAGCGGCAGCGGGCATAGGTAAGGGCGGTGGCACCGTCCATATGCTGCTGGCCAGCGGTAATCTTAATATCCAGGTGCTCGGGGTCGTCAACATCATCGGTTGCGTTAATGTCGATACCGCCAACCGAATCAATCAGCGCCTGCATACCGTCGAAGCTGACCTCGGCATAGTGGGAAATCTGAACACCGCACAGCTCGTTGACCGCCTCGACCATGGCCTCGGCGCCGCCAACGGTATGGCAGGCGTTGATCTTCATGGTCTCGCCCTTGTACTCGACCTTGGTGTCGCGCGGAACGGAAATGAGCGTCGCCTGCTTTTGCGTGGGGTCGATGCGTGCCAGGATAATCGAGTCGGCACGATACGTATCCTCGCCCGGACGGCCGTCGGTGCCAAGAAGCAGCACGTAGAACGGATCCTTTGCCTCATCGGTGTCAACCAGAACCCGACGCAGATTGTCGGTAATGACATTAGAATCGCCGAGCTTGCCCATAATGGTGGCAAACCACAGGCCGGCAGCGGTAGTGGCACTCAGCAGCACGCCAAGCACGACAATGAGCGCGACGTGACGAATCGTGTGGCTACGACGACGTTGGCGAGCTCGCTCGGAATAACGAGCCACGTTATCGCGACTGTAGATCTTGGCCTGCGCACCAGTTGAGGGTCTTCGGGTGGTGGTATCTGCGAGGGGCTTTTTATTAAACATAGGCAACCTGTATTAGTAGATGACGGGATCGGGGACGGTAGCATGCTCGACATGCGCGCCGAGCGCCTGCAGCTTTTCGACAAACTGCTCGTAGCCGCGCTTGATGTGATGGATAGCCGAAACCTCGGTCGTCCCGTCGGCGATCAAGCCCGCTACGACGAGGGCCGCTCCGCCGCGCAGATCGGGCGAGGTAACCTGTGCACCCGAGAAGCCCTTGACGCCATGAATCATGGCATGATGGCTCTCGATACGAATGTCGGCACCCATGCGCACCAGCTCAGAGGCAAACATAAAGCGATTCTCGAAGATGTTTTCGGTAATAACAGAACTGCCGTCGGCAAGGGCGGAGAGCACCATAATCTGCGCCTGCATGTCGGTCGGGAAACCGGGGAACGGAAGCGTCTGGATGTCGACCGGCTTGATACGCTCGGCACGGTTCACATGGACGCCATCCTCGACGCGCTCGCAGTCGATACCCATAAGCTCCATCTTCTTGAGCACCATGCCCAAGTGAATGGGGCAAAAGCCCGTGACATCGACACCGCGATCGTCGGCCATCAACGCACCGGCAACGATAAAGGTACCGGCCTCGATGCGGTCGCCCACCACGCGATGGGTAACGGGATGGAGCTCTTCCACGCCTTCGATAGTCACGACGGGCGTACCGGCGCCAACAATCTTGGCGCCCATCTCGTTGAGCATGTTAGCGAGATCGACGATCTCGGGCTCGCGGGCGGCATTGTCGATAACCGTGGTGCCCTGTGCGCGCACAGAGGCCATGATGAGGTTCTCGGTCGCACCGACGCTGGCGAACTCGAGCGTGACGGTGGTACCGCGCAGACCTTGGGGCGCATTAGCGTTGATGTAACCGTGGGCGGTATCGAACTCAACGCCCAGGGCCTCAAGACCAAGAATATGCATATCGATCTTGCGAGCACCCAGGTTGCAGCCGCCCGGCATGGCAATTTTGGCGCGATGGAAGCGGCCCAGCAGGGGTCCCATGACGGCGGTGGAAGCGCGCATCTTGGCAACGAGCTCGTAGGGGGCCTCCCATGAATCGACCTGAGAGGTATCAATCCCGAGCGTGTGCTCGTCGAGAACATCGATCGTAGCGCCCATGCCCTTGAGCACCTTGCCCATCACGTGGACATCGGAAATATCGGGCACGTTCTGCAGCGTCGTCTTGCCCGGCGCCAGAAGCGTTGCCGCCATGAGTTTGAGCGCGGAGTTCTTGGCGCCCGAGACGGGCACGGAGCCTCCGATGGCGTGGCCACCCTCAACGCGGATAATATCCAAGGTCTACCCTTTCAAAAAGCATGCCCGGGGTGGCTGGGCCATCCCGGGCATGATGTGTTCGCAAATGGTCGAACGCTAAATCGTTTGACTATTGGGCAAGCTTGAGCTTACACCATGCGATTTCATTATAGAGGTAGGCGCGGCGTGCATCATCCTCCGACAAATTACCCAGCTTCTCTTCAAAACCTTGAATATCAGCTTTAAGCTTGTCGGCATCGACGGTCGCCAAATCGCAAGCGCGCTCGGCGAGAACGGTCACGACATCGTCCGCAACCTGGGCATAGCCGCCGGCCACGGCAAACGTGTGGTCGACAGTGCCCATGGCCTTATCGGAAACGCGAACGTAACCGCGGTCGATCGTGCAGATCTCGCTGGAGTGAGCAGGCAGGACGCCAAACTCGCCATCCGTGGACGGAATCGACACAAACGCAGCGTCGCCCTCATAGGCGCAGCTCACGGGGCACACGATGCGGATACGCATAACCTACTTCTCCCCCATCTTGCGGGCGCGCTCGCGCACGTCCTCAATCGTGGAAGCATAGCGGAAAGCCTGCTCGGGCAGGTCATCGGCCTTGCCGTCGACAATCTCGGCGAAAGAGCGGACGGTATCCTCGACGCGGACGTAGACACCGGGGTTGCCGGTGAACTTCTCGGCGACGTGGAAGGACTGCGAGAGGAACTGCTGAATCTTACGGGCACGGTTGACCGTAAGGCGCTGCTCCTCGGACAGCTCGTCCATACCCAGAATGGCGATGATGTCCTGAAGGTCGGAGTACTCCTGCAGGAGCTCCTGGACCTTGACGGCGACACGGTAGTGCTCCTCGCCGACGATCGAGGGATCGAGAGCGTCGGAGGAAGATGCGAGCGGGTCGATAGCCGGGAACAGGCCGAGCGACGAAATGCTACGCGAAAGAACCGTGGTGGCGTCGAGGTGCGTAAACGTCGTGGCAGGCGCCGGGTCGGTCAGGTCGTCTGCGGGGACGTAGACAGCCTGGACGGAGGTAATGGAGCCCGTCTTGGTCGAGGTAATACGCTCCTGGAGGTCGCCCATCTCGGTTGCCAGCGTGGGCTGGTAACCAACGGCGGACGGCATACGGCCCAGCAGTGCGGAAACCTCGGAACCTGCCTGGGAGAAGCGGAAGATGTTGTCGATGAACAGCAGGACGTCCTGGCCGCGATCGCGGAAGTACTCAGCGGTGGTAAGGCCGGCCAGACCGATGCGCAGACGCGCTCCAGGCGGCTCGTTCATCTGACCATAAACCAAGCAGGTCTTGTCGATAACGCCAGACTCGCTCATCTCGAGGAACAGGTCGGTGCCCTCGCGGGTACGCTCGCCGACACCGGTGAACACCGAGGTGCCGCCGTGCTCCTGGGCGAGGTTGTTGATAAGCTCCTGAATCAGAACGGTCTTGCCGACGCCGGCGCCGCCGAACAGGCCGGTCTTGCCGCCACGGATGTAGGGCTCGAGCAGGTCGACGGCCTTGATGCCGGTCTCGAAGATCTCGGTCTTGGTGGTGAGCTCGTCAAAGCGGGGCGCTGCATGGTGGATGGGGTAGAACTCCTCCACCTCGGGCATGGGCTTGCCGTCGACGGGCTTGCCCATGACGTTCCAAATGCGACCGAGCGTCTTGGGACCAACGGGCATCTTCATGGGCTCACCGGTATCGGTGGCGATGAGGCCGCGCTGCAGGCCGTCGGTCGAGGACATGGCGACCGTGCGGACGACGCCGCCCGGAAGCTGGCTCTCGACCTCAAGGATCGTGCTCAGATGACCGATCGGGGTCTCGGCCTCGACCGTGAGCGCGTTGTAGATCGGGGGCACCGCGCCGTCAAACTTGACGTCGACGACAGGGCCGATGATTCGCACGATGCGACCATCACCGGCAGTCGTCTTCTTGGTGGCTTCCTCGACCGCAAGCTTTACGGTGTTATTAGCCATTACTGTTCCTCCAATGCTGAGGCTCCGCCGACGATCTCGTTGATCTCGGTCGTGATCGAAGCCTGGCGCACGCGACTATACGTGCGGGTAAGGGTCGAGATGATCGCGGTGGCGTTTTCCGTCGCGGAGTGCATGGCCTTGCGGCGTGCACCCTGCTCGGCAGCCGCCGAATCGATCAGGGCCTGGTAGATGACCGTCAGGATATAAGACGGCACAAGCTTGCCGAGAACATGCTCGGGAGAGGGC
This sequence comes from uncultured Collinsella sp., assembly GCA_938033205.1. Classification (GTDB taxonomy): domain Bacteria; phylum Actinomycetota; class Coriobacteriia; order Coriobacteriales; family Coriobacteriaceae; genus Collinsella. The sequence goes on from CALHJP010000014.1 coordinate 9,373, forward strand.
ACGAACTCGAACGTGGACGAGATGCGCTTAGGGGCGTCGGTCTCGTTCTTACGCGGACCGTGGGCCATAGCGATCATCTCGGGGTCGAGCGGCAACAGATGCTCGACGCGAAGCTCCTGATCCACGCGGTTCTTGGCGTGGTGGTAGACAAGCTCGACACGGTCAAGCTCACCGGCACGATACGCATCGCAGATATGAGAGGAGATCATGCGGGCCTGATTGAAATCGGGCTCAGAGGAGTTGCCCTCAAAGTGCATGACAACGTTTGCGCGGTCACGGAAATACGTGGCCGGCTTACGCCCGCACGCGATGATCTCGCACTCGATGCCGTCGTTCGCCCAAGAAGCGGCGAGCTTTTCGGCCGTGCGCTCCACCGTCGTATTGAAACCGCCGGCAAGGCCGCGGTCCGAGGCAATAACGACAATCAGGCCATGCTTGACGCTCTCATGCTTCTGCAGCATGGGATCGGTGCCCGAACAGGAGGCGTCGCCGGCGACCGTCAACATGACGTCGGTCAGCGCCTCCTTATAGGGCTCGGCCTGCTTGGAGCGATCGAGGGCACGACGGATCTTGGCCGTAGAGACCATCTCCATCGTGCGCGTGATCTGCTTGGTCGTGGTAACCGAGGAGATTCGCTTCTTAATGTCGCGAAGGTTGGCCATGGGGCTTAGTTCTCCTCTGATCCAGAAACATCCGAATGGTGCTTGGCCATGAACTGCTGCTTGAAGTCGCCGATGACGCGCAAGAGCTCAGCCTTGGTGTCATCATCGATCTTCTTGGCGCGAACCTTGTCGAGCAGCGAGCCAAAGCCATTGTCCATGTACTCGATGAGCTCGGCACGGAAGGGCAGCACGTCGGCGATCTCCAGGTCATCCAGGAAGCCCTCGTTGCCAGCGAACAGCGTAACGATCTGCTCGCCAACCTCAAACGGCTTGTAACGCGGCTGCTTCAGGAGCTCGGTCATGCGAGCACCATGGGTCAGCTGCTTCTGAGTAGCCTCGTCGAGGTCGGAGCCGAACTGCGTAAAGCCAGCGAGCTCCTGGTACGAAGCGAGGTCCAGACGGAGGTTGCCGGCGACCTGCTTCATGGCCTTGGTCTGCGCATCGCCACCGACGCGGGACACGGAGATGCCCACGTCGACTGCCGGGCGCTGACCCTGGAAGAAGAGCTCGGACTGCAGGTAGATCTGACCATCGGTAATGGAAATGACGTTGGTCGGAATGTAGGCCGAGACGTCGCCGTCCTGGGTCTCGATGATCGGCAGTGCCGTCATGGAGCCGTAACCGTTCTTCTTGGACATCTTGACGGCACGCTCGAGCAGACGAGAGTGCAGGTAGAAGATGTCGCCAGGATAGGCCTCGCGTCCGGGCGGACGATGCAGCGTCAGCGACATCTGACGGTAGGCCACAGCCTGCTTGGACAGGTCGTCGTAGATGACGAGCACGTGGCCGCCGGGGTTGGTCTCGCTGGCGGGCTTGCCGTCCTCGCCGTTGTACATGAAGAACTCGCCGATAGCGGCACCGGCCATAGGCGCGATGTACTGCATAGGGGCGGAATCGGCAGCGGTGGCCGAAACGATGATGGTGTAGTCGAGCGCACCGTGCTGAGCGAGGGTCTCGCGGATGTTGGCAACCGTGGAGGCCTTCTGGCCGATGGCGACATAGATGCAGACCATGCCCTTGCCGCGCTGGTTGAGAATAGCGTCGATGGCGATGGCGGTCTTACCGGTCTTACGGTCGCCGATGATGAGCTCACGCTGACCGCGGCCAATAGGCACCATGGAGTCGATAGCGAGCAGACCGGTCTGAACCGGCTCGCACACCGGGGTACGGTCGATGACGCCGGGGGCCTTGAACTCGATGGGGCGACGGTGCGTGGCGACGATGTCGCCCAGGCCGTCGATGGGCTGGCCGAGCGGATTGACGACGCGGCCGAGCATGGCACGGCTCACGGGGATATCCATAATGCGGCCAGTGGTGCGGCACTCGTCGCCTTCCTTGATGGAGTCGACGGCACCGAACAGAACGGCGCCGACCTCGTCACGGTCAAGGTTCTGGGCAAGGCCGAAGACGGTCTCACCGGTATCGGAGCTCTTGAACTCCAGAAGCTCGCCTGCCATGGCGCTCTTGAGGCCGGAGACGCGCGCGATGCCGTCGCCTACCTCGTCGACCGTTGAAACCTCATGCGTATCGACCGTCGCGGAGAGGCTCGTGAGCTGCTCCTGCAGTTTCTTGGCGATATCCTGGGCATTGAGGGTTTCGGACATTAGGCTTCACCTCCGTACGAATTAGCAGAGTTTGCGAGGGTCTCCTGCGCGATGCGCAGCTGCGTCTTGACGGAAATATCACGACGCTCGCCGCGGGCCTCGAGCACCAGGCCGCCCACGATAGACGGATCGACCTGCTCGATAAGGAATACCTTGCGGCCGAAGTCCTGCTCGCATTTCTTAGTGATGGTTTGACGCAGCTCGTCGTCGAGCGGGATCGCCGTGGTGACGGTCACGCCCACTACATCCTCGTCTTCCTCGGCAACATACTTAAAGGCAGCTGCCACCTTGGGAAGAAGGTCGAGCTGGTCGCGCTTGGACATGGTGTCGAGCACGGCGATGATCTCGGGGCTGGCAGAAGCCAAGCGCTCGATCATCTCGAGGTCCTCGAACACATGGTTCTCGGCCTTAGCGGCTTCCAGAAGGGAGCGCGCGTAGGTCTCGAGCACCTTGTCCTGATAGCGGCTAGTCGGCATTCAGGCTACCTGCTTCCTGGATGTAGCGCTCGATGAGCTTCTTCTGCTCGGTCTCGTCCTCGAGTGCCTCGCCCACGATCTTGGTGGCGACGGCAACGGACAGGTCGGCGATGGAGCTCGCGGCACCGGCGTAAATGGACTTGCGCTCGTCCTCGACGGTCGTATGGGCCTTGGCGATGATCTCCTCGGCCTCCTTGTGAGCAGCCTCGATGATACGGGCGCGCTCGGACTCGGCGTCCTTACGGGCCTCGAGAACGATGTCGGCAGCCTGACGACGGGCGTCGGTGACGATCGAGTCGGACTCAGCGCGCTTGGCGATAGCCTCCTGCTTGGTCTTCTCGGCCTCGTCGAGGCTCTCCTCGATCTTCTTGCCGCGCTCCTCCATGGTTTTCATGATGCCCGGCAGGGCGACCTTGGCCAGCACGATCCAGATGATCAGGAAGGCGATAAGCGCCGGGATGAACTCCGCCATCTTAGGGATGAGGATGTCCGCACCGGCAGCGCCGTCCTCGGCGAACGCGGAAACCGGCATGAGCAGCGCGGCCGCGGACGCGGAGAGTGCGATCGCGCTCTTCTGGGATGAAAGATTCATACTTGACGCTCCGTGCTATTTAACGATCAGCGCGACAACGAAGCCGATCAGAGCCAGAGCCTCGCCGAAGGCGGAGCCCATGATGAAGACGGTGAACACGCGCCCCTGGACCTCAGGCTGACGGGCCATAGCACCCGTAGCACCCAGAGCAGACAGGCCGATAGCAAGACCAGCGCCGATAACACCGAGACCGTAACCGATAACTCCCACGATTCCTCCTTTGTCGTGCGTGTCTTATTTCACGCAGGATAACCTTTTTATAACTGCCGGGCTCCATGGGTACGGGCACCGGCGGTTTAACGAATTGCCTTACCTTGAAGACGCGAACGGAAGCCTACTCCTCCTCCGCGACCTCCTCTGCCTCAGAGACATACACGGCGGTAAGGACCGTGAAGACGTAAGCCTGGATGGCGCCGACCACAAGCTCGATCGCATAGATCAGGATGAGGATGGCAAGCCAGGCCAGCGAAGGCAGGGCGCCGACGGCGTGGGCCGCGGAAACCTGCTGAAGCAGCGGCTGCATGAACATGCTCGCCATGATGGCGAACGAACCCATGACCACGTGTCCTGCGAACATGTTGCAGAACAGACGGACGGCGAGCGTGATGAGGCGCAGGAAGGTCGAAAAGAGCTCGACGACCCACACGAGCACGTTCATCGGGAAGCTCACGCCCTGCGGGGCGAGGCTCTTGATGTAGCCGATCACGCCGTGAGCCTTGCATCCGTAGTAGATGAAGTACACGAAGGCAAAGATGGCGAGCGCGGCGGTGGAGCCGATTGCGCCGGTGCCGGGCTTCATTCCCGGGATCAGGCCGATCATGTTATTGATCAGGATGAACAGGAAAAGCGAGCACAGGAACGGGAAGTGCTTCTTCCAGTTCTCACCCACGACGCCCTTGCCGATATCGTTCTCGACGTACTCGATGATGTACTCGAAACCGTTGACGAAGAAGCCCTTGGGAACCAGGGTCTGCTTCTTCTTGAACACGGCCAGGACGATCAGGAGCACGATCGTGGAGACGATCAGCCAAAACGAGTACTGCGTGATGCCGCAGCTCAGATCGCCCACGACAGGGGTGGAGCTGAACTCGCTGACCAGATGATTAATCTCATCAGGCAGCTTTTCAAAAATTTCCACGACTTACCTTTCGACCTCATGAGGATCTCGCAGCGCCTTGGCGACACGAACCGTGCAGGCGGCCATAAAGGCCACGAAGCCGATCGCCTCGCCCAGGAGGAACATGCGAAATGCCTCTCCGAACAACACAAACACAACCAAGGTAAAGACGAGCAGAGCGATTGCCGAGACCGCCAGACTCACCATACCCTTGAGCATGTCCGCATTCTGCTTATCGTCAAGAACCGGCTTGAGCGTAAAGACAAAGGGAAGGAAGGCAATTGCGCCCGCGATGGCGCCTGCAACGATAGCGAGCAGATCGGCTATCTGAAACACTGGCGTCCTCACTTTCCTTCTTTAACGCTTCCCAGAACAGTTCCCGCCAAACATTGGTGACTATTGTACGAGCCAATCGCCAAAGTACAACTGAAAAAGCATCGGTTAATACGCACCTGTTCGTTTTCTTAAGACCTTCTTTATGCCGCAGGTAGGTAATACGTTTTTCTCGAACCCTTCAGGGCAAAACGTCCGTTAACAGGAGTGCGCGCGAACGCCTTTTGCTCGCCCGCGCGCACCATCTCTTCGTATTTGTGACCGTAGCCGACAAGGCCCAACGACTAGAGCGTGCCGTAGATGCGGTCGCCGGCGTCGCCCAGGCCGGGAACGATGTAGGCTGCCTCGTTGAGATGATCGTCGATGGCGCAGGTATAGATATGCACGTCGGGGTCCTTGTCGGTCAGCGACTTGAGACCCTCGGGCGCCGCGACGATGCACAGCATACGGATGTCCTTGACACCGCGCTCGCGCAGATAGCTGATAGCCATCTCGGCCGAGCCGCCCGTGGCGAGCATGGGGTCGACGACCAGGCAGATGCGCTGGTCGATATCCTTGGGCATCTTGCAGTAATACTCGTGCGGCTCGTGGGTAACCTCGTCGCGCTCCATGCCGATGTGGCCCACGCGAGCGGAGGGCACCAGGTCGAGGATGCCGTCGACCATGCCAAGACCCGCACGCAGGATGGGCACGATGGCGAGTTTCTTGCCGGCGAGCTGTTTGAACGTGGCGGTAGTGATGGGGGTCTCGACCTCGACATCTTCCATAGGCAGGTCGCGCATGGCCTCGTAGCCGTCAAAAAGCGCGAGTTCGCGCACGAGCTGGCGGAACCGGTTGGTGCCGGTGTTTTTGTCGCGCAGGATCGACAGCTTGTGCTGGACGAGCGGGTGATCGACAAGCGTCACACGGGACGCGTCGTAGGTGACGGTCATGGGTTGATTGCCCCTTTCGTTGCGGCCGCAAAACGGCCTAGCTGACAAGGCGCGCAGCAATGTTGCCGCCGCACGCCATGCATAAGTTTAGCGGTTTGTTGTATCGAGCGGCCCATCGCAGCCCTACTGTGCGGTACTGAGCGAGCGCCTGACTGCGTCACACCAGCCCGCAAGGTTTTGCTCGCGACGCTCGGCAGACATGTGGGGAAGGAAGGTCCTAACGATCTGGGCATTTTGCTCCAGCTCTTCTAGGTCTTCCCAATAGCCGACGGCAAGACCCGCCAAGTACGCGGCACCGATTGCCGTGGTCTCCACCGTCTCGCATTGCAGCACGGGGATATCCAGCAGGTCGGCCTGGAATTGCATGATGAACTCGTTGCGCGAGGCACCGCCATCGACAGACAGGCGCTCGATCGAAAGCCCCACGTCCTGCTCCATGGCGCGCAGCACGTCGTAGCTCTGATATGCCATGGATTCGCAGGCGGCACGTACGATGGTCGCACGGCTCGAGGCGCCGGTCAGACCGCACACGATACCGCGGGCATGCGGGTCCCACCAGGGAGCGCCCAAACCCGCAAAGGCGGGAACGAAGTAGCAGCCCTCGTTGTCGTTAATCGAAGCGGCAAGTTGTGCCGACTCGCTCACGCTCGAGATGATGCCCATGTTGTTGCGAAGCCAGTTCATGGTGGAGCCGGCGGCAAAGATAGAACCCTCGAGCGCATAGCTGATTTTGCCGTCCGCGGCGATACCGATCGTGGAGACCAGACCGTTCTTGGATTCGACGATCTCGTCGCCGGTGTTCATGAGCATAAAGCAACCCGTGCCATAGGTGTTTTTGGTCTGGCCGGGACGGAAGCAGCAGTGGCCGAACAGCGACGCCTGCTGATCGCCCACCACGCCCATGATGGGTGGCATGTTGGTCATGATGTCGCTCGCGACGCGACCGTAGTCGCCCGAACTCCAGCGAACCTCGGGCATCATGGAACGCGGGACGTCGAAAAGCGCCAGCAGATCGTCGTCCCAATCAAGCGTATGGATATTAAAGAGCGCGGTGCGGCTGGCATTGGTGTAGTCGGTGGCAAAGACCTGACCGCCAGTGAGGTTGTAGATGAGCCAGGTGTCGATGGTGCCGAACATGAGGTCGCCCGTCGCCGCGCTCTCACGCGCACCGTCGACGTTATCGAGAATCCACTGCACCTTGGAGGCCGAGAAATACGGGTCGAGCGTAAGCCCCGTGCGGGAGCGCACCAGCTCCTCGCAACCCTGTTCAACCAACGCGTCGATTGCCGGCGCGGTACGGCGGCACTGCCATACGATGGCGTTATAGATCGGCTGACCGCTCACGCGGTCCCAGACCACCGTGGTCTCGCGCTGGTTGGAGATGCCGATGGCGGCAATGCGGTCGGAGTGGATACCGCTCTTAAACTGGACTTCCATCATGACGGCGATCTGGCTGGCAAGGACCGCCATGGGGTCTTGCTCCACCCAGCCAGGGCGCGGGAAGCTGGTTTTGACGCTACGACGCGCCTGGGCGACGATGCAGCCGTACTCGTCGACGATGGTCGCGAGTACCGAGGTGGTGCCGCAGTCGAGCGCCATGATGTAGGAACCGCCGAAGCTAAACGAGGCGTCTTCCATACCCAGGCTACCTAGATTCAACGACATCGCTTACACCTTTCTATTGCATCGGGTCGGACAGGACCCGCTCGATCTCTGATGCGGGAAGCGCGCCTTGGCGCAGGATCTGGAGCTCACCGTGCTGAAACGACACGATGGTCGAGGCATCGCGACACGGAGTCTCACCGGCGTCGACGGCAACATCGACACCCTCCAGGATGCGACCCTCGACGGCGGCAAAGCTTGCCGGCGAGGGCGCACCGTGCGTGTTGGCGCTGGTGCAGGCAAGGGGGCTGCCACAGGCGCGAATGAGCGCCTGCACCACGGGCGAGGCCGAAGCGCGAAGTGCCACCGTGTCGTCGGCGGCGCGCATAAAGGTCGGCACGCAGGGGGCCGCCTTGACCACGATAGTCAGGGCGCCCGGCCAGCATCGTCGGGCGAGCACGCGGGCCTCGTTAGGGATATCCACGCCATAGCGGTCGAGTGCCTCGGCATCATCGACCAGCCAGGCAACCGTTTGGGTGAGCTCGCGCTGCTTGAGGGTAAAGATACGACGATAGCCGGTACCGAGTGCGGGGACCGCGGCGCCGTTGACGGTGGCCTGCGGATCTCGCGGCCACGATGGGAATTCGCTTGTATCTTGAGGCACGGCGTCCGAAAAGGCGTTGACCGCCACGGCGACACCGTAGACCGTCTCGGTCGGGATCAAGGCCAGGCCGCCGCGGTCGAGCACCTCGGCCGTGCGCTCGACGGCAAGCCGATGCGGCTCGCGCGTTCCCTCGTATACCCGATAGACCGTCTGCATGTGTATGCCAGCCCCTTACGCTCTGGTGCAAGTTTGTTTACTGTGGGGCATTCTCGCACGAAACGTTCAACCTATTTGACCAGAGCGCATGTTGGTTTGGTGAGCGGCTCTAGTAGTCGGTGAAAGTGAGGGGGTTATTGGACTGCGACGAACTTCTTTGGCCTGCCGGCGTGGCGTTTTTGGGCTGCGTAGCGCTCGATGCTGTCTATCGTTATCATCCGACGGCCATCGACGAGTTCAACAACGAGTTTTCCGGCTTTGACCAGCGCGGTAATCCGCGGAGCGGAGACTTTGAGGTCCAGCGCTGCGTCTTTAAATGTTCGGCACGCCGCTTCCCGAGCGTCCTCGTGGTCGATTTCGACTGAAAGGGCCACGACCTCGGCCGAGCGTTCGTACCCTGCCGGAGTCAAACCGTTGTTGAGGTCGTCGGCCAAAAACGCCATCAGCGCCTCGGTGGCATGGGCAATCGCTTCTTCGCGCGTATCGCCATCGGCAAAGGCGCCGGGAATCTGCGGGAAGCTGGCGCAGTAACCGTCGTCTTCTTTTATGAGAACGCAGTCATAGGTAAATCGCTGCCTCATTTTGCCTCCAACTACCATCCAGCTTGGCGACGAATACTTGCCCACGTGCCCTTCTTTGGTCGATCACCACCAGAGCCGTTCACGGTGACAACACGGTCACCAGAAACATACTTAGCATGACTACCGACTTGCGCGACCTTCACGAATCCATCGTGCTTGAGTAGGGCAATGATTTCCCGAAAGGTAGGAGGTTGCATGGGCCGACCTCTTTCAGCCGTCCTAATTATAAATTAATTTATAATTTTTGCTAACCAGTTAATAAATATTACTGGCGCTGTTTGGGCTCGGTGACGATGGCTCGGACGATGCGGGGGCGATCGGTGAGGTCGTGGACGATGCGCACGTCCGACAGACCCGCTTGGCGGCAGAGCTCGGCCGCAGCGTCGAGCGCGCCCTCGTAGAGCTCGCAGGCAAAGAGGCCGCCGGCGCGCAACATGTAGGGCGCCGCGTTGAGCAGGCGGCGGAAGATATCGAGGCCGTCGGCACCGCCCTCGAGCGCCAGATCGGGCTCAAAGTCCTTGACCTCGTGCGGCAGCGAGCGCATGACATCGGTGGGGATGTAGGGCGGGTTGGAGACGAGTACGTCAAAGGTGCCCCACTCTTCACGGGGAATGGAGCTCACCAGGTTCGTGAGGCTGAAGGCGACCTCGTCGGACGTGAGGCCAAGCGCATCGCGGTTTTTGGTAGCAAGGTCGATGGCGCGCGGCTCGATATCGGTAGCAGTGCAGGTGACGTGGCCGCGACGCTCCCAGGCGATCGAGAGCGAGATACAGCCCGTGCCGCAGCCGACCTCGAGAACGCGGGCAGTGCGGGGCTCGGCTGGGGCAGGCGCAGCGGCATCCTGAGCTGAAACCGTCTCCTGGTCGGCGCCCTCGATGGCGATGTCGTATTCGTCGAGCTCGGGCTCGGCGGCTTTTGCGGCTTCGGCTTCTGCTGCTTGCGCGGCGGCTTCCTCGGCCTCGCGATCGGCAAGCTCCTCGGCATAGGCGCGGCTACCGAGCACGTCGCTACCCAGCGCAGCCTCATCGGCGGCCGTCAGGTTGGCAGCACGGCGCTCGGCGGTTGCGCGTTCGTCGGCCAGCGCCGCCTCAGCTTTGCGGGCCTGCTCGACCTCATCGTTCCAAGGCAGCTCAACACGCTGACGGGCAGCGGCCTCGGGGCTCAGCACCTCGGTATCCAGATAGTTCAGGACTTCTTCGACGAGCATCTCGGTCTCGGGGCGCGGGATGAGCACGCCGGGGGCGCACGCGACGTCGATCATGCGAAACTGCGTGCTGCCGGTGATGTACTGCAGCGGCTCGCCTTTGGCGCGACGAACGACGGCCGCGTGCATGGTCTCGAGCTGGGCTGCGTTAAGCGTCTCGTCCATGCGCATATACAAGTCGATACGCGCCAGGCCCGTGGCCGCGCACAGCAGCCACTCGGCAGAAAGACGGGGATGCTCCTCGCCGCGCTCGGCCAGGTACTCCTTGGTCCACTCGAGACAACGCTTGATGGTCCAAATCTCGTTTGCCATGGGGCCCTCCCCTCTTAAGCGCCGGACGGCGCGCGAATGTCGGAGCAGATTGTAAGCGAGGCCAGCGCTTGGCAAGGGGCGATTAAAGGCGATTATCGAGAATCAGCCCAGAATTTTGCTTGGAGCCTGCCTAGAGTGTTCATTCGTCGACGTCTAAATCTGCATCCGTCAAGCTTTTGGCAAGGTTGCCCCAAAACTGACCAATATCTAACCAAGAACTTGCCACATCGCTTGACGCACGACCCATCAAAAATCGCCCCGCGATTTCTTGGACGTTTTTTCGAGCAATATTTTCAATTGCAGATGCATGCCGTTAATTGCTTTAAGCAGGTAAGCAGCTCAAAGGCCATCAAAACCGATTGAACAACATCTCAAAGCAATGTCCCCAATGACTCCCTACGGATCATTTGACAACCAAGGAAACGCCGATGTTTTGGCAATGCCAGCGAGCGACGTCCAGAGCGAACAAGTTGGCATGAAAAAGGCAAGGCATAGACCTTCTGGTCATGCCTTGCCTTTTGAATGACAAATTGTCGCTCTGGACGGCGCGCAGCGTCGGCTGGTCCGCCGTTCGGTAGAACGGCGGAACTTAGACTGCCTGTGCCAGCTTCTCGGCACGCTCGGCGGCGGCGAGCGCCTCGATGACGGTGCCGAGCTGGTCGCCCAGGAGGACGCCATTGTAGGTGGAGTTGAAACCGATGCGGTGATCGGTCACGCGGTCCTGGGGCTGGTTGTAGGTACGGATCTTCTCGGAACGGTTGCCGTGGCCGATCTGGCTCTGGCGCTCGGCACCGAGCTCTGCCTGCTGCTTCTCGAGCTCCATCTCGTACAGACGGGCGCGCAGCATCTGCATGCAGACTTCGCGGTTCTGGATCTGGGAGCGCTGTTCCTGCGACTGCACCACGGTGTTGGTGGGCAGGTGGGTGATGCGCACGGCGGAATAAGTGGTGTTAACGCACTGACCGCCAGGACCGGAGGCGCAGTAGGTGTCGATGCGCAGGTCGGACTGGTTGATCTGGACGTCGATCTCCTCGGCTTCGGGAAGTACGGCGACGGTCGCCGTGGAGGTCTGGATACGGCCCTGGGACTCGGTCTTGGGAACGCGCTGGACGCGGTGCACGCCGGACTCGAACTTCATGACGGAGTAGACGCGGTCGCCCTCGACCTTGAACTCGATGGACTTAAAGCCGCCGGCCTCGCTGGGGCTGGAGTCGAGCACGGTGGTCTTCCAGCCGCGCGACTCGCAGAAGCGCTGATACATCTTGTACAGATCGCCGGCAAAGATAGCCGCCTCGTCGCCACCGGCGGCGGAGCGAATCTCGACGATGGTGTTCTTGTCGTCGTTGGGGTCGCTCGGGATGAGCATGTACTTAATGTCTTCCTCGAGCTGGGGAAGCTTGGCCTCGTTTTCGGAGATGTCCATCTGGAGCATCTCCTTCTCATCGGCATCGGTAGTATCGTGGAGCATTTCCTTGGCAGCCTCGATGTCATCGAGCGCGCCGATGTACTCGCGCGAGGCAGCGATGAGGTCGGACTGGTGTGCGTACTCCTTGTTGAGACGCGTGAACTCCTTGATATCGGAGGCGACGGCTGGGTCGGAAAGCTTCTTCTCGAGCTCCTCGTAGGCCTTGATGATCTTTTCGAGCTTGTCGCGCATGACGGACTCCTTTTATATGCGTGAAGGTGAAAATCGGCAGAATTGATGGGGCGCGGGGCGCCGCTGCGGGGGTAAAGCCCGGCTAGAACATGTCGATCTTCAGATACATGCGCATCCCTTCGCGTATGGGGGTACATAGTTGCGGTCTAACCTATACATGATAGCGTGCGCAGGCAAACCTGCATACAACCCGCACGGAATCCGACAAAGGGAGAGTCCCTTTGTCGGATTCTAGAGCGTATGGAGCAGGGCGATGAGGAAGCGAACACCCTGGAGGTAGGCGCGGCGGGTGATACGCTCGTTAGTGCCATGGACGCCGCGGTCGCACTCGTCATCGTCGACCACAAAGGCCGAGAAGCGAATGCACTCGGGGCAAATGCGCTGGTAGTTGGCAGCATCGGTGGCACCGATCACGGTTGAGGGGACGATGCTGACAGGAACCCCGCCCGTCGCACTCGGTCCGTTTTCCTCCGCCCCCTTTGGGTCGCGGAAGTAGCAGGCGGCAATGGCGCGAACGGCCTCGAGCCCCGGTCCACCGACACGCGGGGACGGCGAGGGCTCGGAGCTGCCGGGGCCGAGTTCGACCTCCACGCGCCCGGCAAGGCCCGCCGCGGCAACGGCCTCGCGGCAGCGAGTAGTGACATCGGCCACGCCCGTGCCCTCGAGCATGCGGAAGTTGATATTGGCCCACATATCCTGTGGCATCACGTTGGCGCCGGTGCTGCCACCCTCGATCTGCGTGGGCGCGCAGGTGGTCGTCACCAGCGGATAGAGCTTCTTGCTGGCGAGGCAGTCGCGGACAATGACGTCCCCGTTGGCGGCAATCTCATCCGCCGTGTAGAGCCCCAGCTCGACGAGCTGTGCGGCAAGCAGATCGGTCACGCGCGTCGGCCACTCGATATCGCAGATTGCGGCGATAGCGCGGCTCAGTACCTCGAGCGATGTGCCGCCGTAGGGGTTGGACGAATGCCCGCCCTCACTCTTCGTCTTGAGCACAATATCGGCGTAGCCCTTCTCGGCAAGGTCGGCATGCATAAGCCAGCCCTCGCCCGCGCCGTACTCGGCAGCCGAAACAATACGGTAGTCACCCTCGTCGATCAGGTATTCAAGTTCAATACCGCGCTCCTCGAGCACGCGACCGATCGCCCGCGCGCCGTACTGCGTGGTTTCCTCGTCCTGGCCAAAAGCCAGCAGCAGGGTTCGCTCGTGCTCCCAGCCGTGCGCCAACGCATACTCAACCGCCTCGAGAATGCCTGCGACCTGATCCTTCATGTCGATAGCGCCGCGACCCCAAATGTAGGTGTCGTCCACCTGTCCGCTAAAGGGGGCGTGCGTCCAGTCGGCCTCGGTATCCGGCACCACGGGGACCACGTCCATGTGGCCCATGAGCATGACGGGTTTGAGGGCGGAGTCGGAACCGCCAAGCGTCACCAACAGCGAGTGGTCGATAAGCTCGACCTCGCCCGCCGCAAACACGCGCGGCCAGGCCTGCTGCATATAGGCGCGCAGGTCGTCGAAGGGCTGCCAGTCCACCGCCTCGGCATCCATGCTCGAGATGGTCGGAAACGACAGCACGCGGCCCAAGCGCTCGCACGCGCCGGCCTCGTCCATATCGGCAAAATCGTCCTCATGCGCAAAGAAGCGCCAAACCTCGGCCATGACATCCTTTCGATTGTGACGACAAAGGCCGCCCCACGGGAGCGGCCCTGCAACGCAGGCGTTTGCGCCGGTTATTTGTCCTCGAGATAGCGAGAGAGGAACTCGCGAGTGCGCTGATGTTTGGGGTTGCCAAAGAGCTCGGCCGGCGCGGCGTCCTCGAGCACCACGCCCTTGTCCATAAAGACCACGCGGTCGGACACCGTGCGGGCAAAGGCCATCTCGTGCGTGACGACAACCATGGTCATGCCGTCGGCCGCGAGCTTGCGCATGACCTCGAGCACCTCGCCCACGATCTCGGGGTCGAGTGCCGAAGTCGGCTCGTCGAACAGCATGATCTGCGGACTCATGCACAGGGCGCGAGCGATGGCCACGCGCTGCTTTTGGCCACCGGACAGGCGACCCACGGCGGCGTGCGCGAACTTTTCGAGTCCCACGCTCGCCAGATGCTCCATCGCGACCTTCTCGGCCTCGGCCTTGCTCATCTTTTTGAGCGTGACGGGCGCGAGCGTGCAGTTGTCGAGCACATCCATGTTGTTGAACAGGTTAAAGCCCTGGAACACCATGCCGATGTCCTCGCGGAGTTTATTGATATTGCAGCGCTCGGCCGTAAGGTCCTGGCCGTGGAACCAGATGTGGCCCGCGTCCGGGGTCTCGAGCAGGTTGAGGCAGCGCAGAAAGGTCGATTTGCCCGAACCCGAAGCACCGATGATGGTGACGACCTCGCCGGGATTGACGGACAAGTCGATACCCTTGAGCACCTCGAGCGAGCCGAAGCTCTTGCGCAGGCCCTCGACGCGGATGAGTGACTCTTTAGTTTGTGCGGCGGCCGCGGTGCCGGTAGTGGCGGTATCTGCCATGATGATTCTCCTCGTCTTAAGCCTAGTTAGAGCTGGGCAGCGTGGCAGGAGCCTCGGCGCCGAGCTTTTTGCCAAAGGCCTCGAGCAGGCGGCTCGCCACGAGCGTCAGGATCAGGTAGACCACGAGCGCCACGCAGTAGACCTCCATCTGGCGGTAGTACACGCCGGCGACGGTGGTGGTGGCATACATGAGGTCGAACACGCCGATGACCGAGAGCACCGACGAATCCTTGATGTTAATGATGAGCTCGTTGGTGAGCGCCGGAATCGCGTTTTTAATGCCCTGGGGGAACACGACCTTGCGCATAGCCTGCCACTGCGAAAGCCCCAGCGAGCGCGCTGCCTCGGCCTGGCCGGGATCGATGGACTCGATGCCGCCGCGCAGGACCTCCATCATGTAGGCGGTGGAGTTGAGCGAGATGGTAACGAGGCCGGCGGTGAAGGTACTCCAAATCTGGTTGGCCTGGGCAGTCTCGAAGCCCATGCCGCGCAAAACGGTGAAGCCCGCGTAATAGATGAGCAGGCCCTGGACCATCATGGGCGTGCCGCGCACGATGGTGGAGTAGACGGTCGCAAAGCCGCGGCCGATGCTCTTAAAGAAGCGCACCAGGTCGTTGTCTACGCGGTCGAAGGTCTGAATACGCAGGAACACAAAGAGCAGCGCCAGGAAGAATGCGATGACGGTGCCGAAGGTGGCAAGCGCGATGGTGATCTCGATGCCACGGATGAAGAAGTCGCCGCTCTTGTAGGTCATGTAGACCAAGCTCGACAAAAAGTCGCTGGGGTTGGAATCCGAGACAATGCTCACCTGCACCAGATCGATAAACGACATGACGCAGCGGTCGACAAAGAAGATCGCCGCGATGACGACCACGACATAGCTGCCCAGGCGCGCGCCGCGACGGAAACGCTCGGATGCAAACGGTGACTTTTCGCGATAGTCGCTCCAGTGCATAACCTTGGTGACGAGCGCTGCCGCCGACACGACGATCCAGGCCCAAAGAATCGCCCAAAGGCAATCCTGGAAGATGCCGGTGGGCGCCAAAAAGCTCAGCGGCGTGGGGTTGCGCTGGCTAAATGCCAAGCCGAGCGCCGCGATAACGCTCGTGCCCAGGTACACATAACGGTGGTCGGCCTTGATAAAGGAGGCCAGACGATTGATGCCTTTCATGCTGCCTCCCTATGCCGGCTGACGGTCGAGGCACGCGTCCCACATTTGGTCGCGCTCCTCTTGGCTAATGCCCTTGAGTGTCTTGTCGATGAGCTTAAGCAGTTTGTCCGAGCCCTTGCGGCAACCGACATTTGCCGTGACCTCCTGCTTAAAGCCCTCGCCCTCGGCAAAGTGGATGGGGACGATACCGGGATTTTGGGCCATATAGCCCTTTTCGTTCTCCGTGTTGTAGGTCACGGCGTCGCACGTGCCCTGCAGCAGATTCGAGAACACCGTGGGGACCGAATCGACCGGATTTTTGTGAACGACGCCCGGGATCTCGTCGATGACGGTATCGAGCATGGTGTCCTTTTGGCCGAGCACCGTGGCACCGCTGAAGTCGCTGAGCTTGGTCGCGTTTTGGTAGGGCGAGCCCTCTTTTACGAACAGGCCAAAGTAGCCGATAAAGTACGGGTCGGAAAAACCGACGGACTCCTCGCGCTCGGGCGTGGCGCTCATGCCGGCGATGATGAGGTCAATCTGGCCGTTGTTGAGCGAGTCGATAAGGCCCGAGAAGCTCTGCTTGACGGCAACGGGCTCGCCGCCGAGAGCCTTGCAGACGATCTTGGCGATCTGCACGTCGTAGCCATCGGCATAGGCGCCCTGCACGTTGTCGATGGGGATCGTGAACTCGCTGGCCTCGGAAACCTGCCAGTTGTACGGGGCGTAGGCCGCCTCCATGCCGATGCGGATCTTATCCTTGCCGATAACGGAATCGGACAGGTCATCGCGACCGCCGCCCGTCGTGGGCTGAACTACTTCCAGCGTGGAGGGACGCTGGCAGCCGGCAAGTGCGCCGGCGACGACAGAAGCGCTCGCAGCGAGAGCGCTACCCAAAAAGATGCGACGGCTGCATACCGGCTGTGGATGCGCGTCGCGCTGTTGTCGAGATTGCATCTGGTGCCTTCCCAATTTCGTTTTGCTGACAATAAGACAGGATATACGCCCGCAACCAGCAGCGCGGCATGTGCGCGAAAAATTAATAGACACACGAGGACGATTGGCGCAAAGCAGCCTGCCCCATGTACCACTTGGCATGAAAAAGGCAAGGCATAGACCTTCTGGTCATGCCTTGCCTTTTGAATGACAAATTGTCGCTCTGGGTGGCGCGCAGCGTCGACCGGTCCGTCGTTCGTTAGAACGGCGGAACCTCTAGAGCAGGGTGACGCTAAAGGAACGGATGTCGGTAGCGCCCGGTGCCAACGTGATGGTGTTGACCTTGTGCTCAAAGACATCGTCCTCGGTGTCCATGGTGGTGTGGCCGGTCCAGGGCTCGAGCGCCACAAACGGGGCGTCGTTGGCGGCAGACCACACGCCGATGTACTTAAAGCCCTCAAAGTCGATCTTGACGCCGTGGCCCGACTTGCGGCCGCGCAGCGTGAGCGTGGAACCCGGGACATCGGTGAACATGATGGCATCGTTATCGAAGCTGCGGTGCGTGATGGGCAGCACGTCCGAGTTATCGGGAGCCTTGTAGCTGCCCTCGAACGTCATAAGACCGTCGGGCGTGATGATGGGGGCCTCGTTAGTCCAAGCCTCGGTAAACGCCAGCTCGTAATCCTCGAACGCCTCGTCTTCGGCACCGGGGGCGGGCACGTTGAATGCAGGATGACCGCCCACCGAGAACGGCAGGGCCACGTCGCCGGTGTTGGTGACGGCAAAGGTCTGCGTGAGCGTGGCGTCGCCGGTCAGGGCATAGGTCATGTTGAGCTTAAAGTGGAACGGGAACGCCTTGAGCGACTCGGGCGTGTCGGTGATCTCGTAGGTGACGGACGAGCCGTCCTCGGAGACCTCGACCAGCTTATGCTCGGCGATGCGCGCGAGGCCGTGGCGCGGCATCTCGCAGGTGCCAGCCGCAGACGTCGCCGTGTTGTTGCGCAGTGAGCCCACGATGGGGAACAGAATGGGCGCGTGCTTGCCCCAAAAGGCCGGGTCGCCCTGCCACAGATACTCGTTGCCGTTGAGGGCAAGGCTCGTGAGCTGGGCACCCATGGAATCGATGGCCGCGGTGAGGCCGCCGCGCTTGATGGTGGTGACGGTGGACATGCTACTTCCTCCAAAAGTAAACAACAGTGTCGAGGGCTATTGTCCCACTCTTGGCGGCGGGGTTGAGCGACAGGTGCAGTTATTGAGCAATAGCGTAAAGGTCAAACCCGCCCTGCGGCGTGCTATCGACCGTATCGGGCGCCTGTGAATTAAAACTCACCGGAACCATGCGCTTTGAGGCACGGTAACACGTGCCGTCGGTGGCGACGGGCGGCTCATCGACCGTGAGCTCGTAGTCGCCGGGCTTGAGCTCGATGCCGTCACCTTCGGAATTGACGTATTGGTACTCGTCGATCGCTTGCCCCTTGAGCGTGCGACCCACGATATGGACGAGCATCTGGCTGTCGCCGCGCGCGGTGTCCCACGTCGCGCCGTCCTTGACCTCGACCGATACATGCACCGAGCGCGTGCGGCTGAGCGATTGCTCGACAGACATCTCGACCTTGGCGGCGTCTTTGCGCTGTTGTTCAACATGGCTCCAGACGTTTCCAATTACCGAGCATGCGATAACGCCGGCCATAAAGGCGATAAGGATGGGGCCAAGCGGAGAGCGACGTCCCGCATCTTCCTCGCGAGCCAGATCGGGGCGATGCGTGGGCGCAGGCGCCTGGGCACCCTGCGAGGGCACGTCGAGAATGCTGAAGGATGCCGTGCTGTCGGGATCGATAGTGTGACGCGGCTGCGGGGTCTTTGCCGGCGAGATGGACATGTCGGCTGGCTCACCCAGTGTGGCCGTGGCATCGGCCTTTGCCTCGTCGGCCTCAGCCTGGGCCCAAGCCTGTTCAAAGGTTAGGGGTTCGGCGGCATCGGAGGCGGCTTCAGGCTCGACACCGGCATCATTGCCGGACTCGTCCTCGTCGCTCGACACGTCACACGGCGCGGGCTCGTCCCACTCTTCGTCCGGAGCCTCGCCCTCGCTATACCACCATTCAAAGTTATCGATATCCATACGGGGCGCCCCTTAAGCCTCGCAAATAAACACTTGCTAGCCTTATACCCCCAGATGGCACGCCCGCTCGCACGGAATGTGACAAAGGGGCTGTCCCTTTGTCACATTTTGCGTTTAGCCGTGGGCGATCTTGTTTCTCAGCAAGAAATCGGCCGCCCCTACGATTCTGATGCCGTCGATGTCTGTTGGATGCTCACCATCCCTGACAATCAAGATCTTCTCGTACGAATCAGGGATTTTTCCTAGCGTGCTTAGCTTGAGCGGTCGCAGTTCGCGTTCTCTCGTCGCCTCGGCGTCGATCCGTTCGGTAACCTGGATATATTTGCGGTCCGATCCCTCGCCGATTGCGACAAAGTCGATTTCCCCCGCGCGCAGATGGCCGCAAAACACTTCGTACCCTTCAAAGACAAGCTGGTTGTAGATAACGTTCTCGAGCATCCTTCCGCTATCGCTACCTCTATATCCGTCAAGATAGCTGCGGATTCCCGTATCGGCTATGTAATATTTACCGCCTGTCTTAAGAAGCTCCCGCCCCTTGATGTCATACCTTTTTACTTTGGTAAACAGGTACGTCTCTTCCAGAGCGCCAATATATGCCGACACCGTCGATGCATTGGTCTTACCGCCCGCCGATTCGTTGAGCGTCCCTACGATTTTATTGACCGAGGTTTGATTGGAGATGTTGTCTGCCAGGTACGCACAGAGCCGCTCGAGAACATCGCGCTTAGTGATAGCCCCGCGACCCCTACGCGTCGCGCGCAATAAGATATCGCGCGCGACGATTGTCTGGTAAAGGCTACGAATATAGTCGCGACACAGCTCACGCCTCGGCTCATCATGAGCCAGAAACGGCATGCCGCCGTAGGTTATGTACTGCTCAAGCACGGTATTTGAATTAAGGCGATTGCCCGTCTTGGAAACGAGCTCAACCCGCTCACCGAGCCCTTCGGCGACGACCGCATCAATCGAGCGAAAATCAAGATACTCGCCAAACGTGAGGGGCTGCATCTTGACCTCGATATATCTACCCGAGATAAGCGTTGCAAGCTCGCTCGATAGCATAAAGGCATTGGAGCCCGTGACATAGATGTCGCACGGCAAATCCACTCGGAGCGAGTTGACCGCCTTTTCCCAACCCTCGACATTCTGGAGCTCGTCAAAGAACAGATAGGGGCGATCGACACCGTCAACGCGCTCCCGAACCATGCGATAAAACGTCAGATAATCTGTAACCCCCGCGTACTCTAGAGATTCCATCTTAAAGGTCAGCAAACGCTCTGCCGGCACCCCCTGCTGCGCCAGGTGCTCCCTCATCATGTCCAATAACGTGGATTTGCCGCAACGGCGTATACCCGTCACGATTTTGATGAGGTCGGTATCCTGAAAAGCAATGAGTCGATCAAGATAGCGGCTTCGGCGAACGATGTTCATAGAGTCTCCCTAGCGCCCGTCCAGACATGAAAACTTATAAACTTGCATTATTTGCAAGTTTATAAGATGCCACCTTAGAAACTTGCAGATTTTGCAAGTTTCTAAGAAATGGGCGTGGATGTGACAAAGGGACTGTCCCCTTGTCACATCTGAAGGGCGACGGGGATTTGGATGCAGCAGAAGTCCTCTTGGTGGGACTCGTCGTAGCTCGTGGTATCGAGGTAGCAAAAGTCGAAAGCGTTGCCAACGGGCTGGAGCGCGTGCTTGTCCATGCAGGCCACGACGGCGCGGATGCCCTCGGGTTCGTACGGCATGCCCCAGCGGCTCATGCACAGGTATGTGCCCTCGGGCAGCACTTCTATGCCGATCTCTGCCAGCTCGGCAGCGTCGCTCGGCAGCAGTTCCTCGACACCGCGCGGTAGCACGGCAAAGGAGCCGGCGCCGGCAATGGGGTCGTCGGAATGCAGTGCCTCGCGACGCAGCATGGCGCCCCAACCGCGCATGGGACGCGTGCCCGTCAGCGCACGCATGCGCAGAATCGCGCGCATGAGCGTGGGGTGCAGCATCGAGCGGCCGCGCTCGATATCGGCCGGGAACTCCTCAAAGACCACGTAGCGGCGCTCAAACTGTTTGAGCTCCGGCTTGCCCTCGCGCTCGCGCCAGTAAACCGCCTCGTCGTAAAAGCTCAGACGCTCCTGCACACTCGCGCGCTCGGCTTTGAGCCCGGCGATCTGTTCATCGAGCGCCTGCACCCGCGAGCGCAGGTGATCGGTCATCTCGCCAATGTCGAACGTCGAGGTCAGGCGGTCGACCTCGTCGAGCTCGAGCCCCAGGTCGCGCAACATGCAGATCAGGCGCATGAGCGGGATCTGCGTGGGCGAATAGAAACGGTAGCCTTTTTCGTTGACCACGGCGGGCTTAAACAGGCCGATCTTGTCGTAGTAGATGAGCGTTTGGCGCGAAACATTAAACAAGCTCGCCATCTCGCTAATCGCATACATGCCCGTCTGCATAAGTCCTCCCGACACATCCTTTTAGCGCACAAAGCCCGCCGCCCACAGGGGCAGCGGGCTCAAACACTTCTCGTATCCTACCCTAAAAGCGCCTATGACCAGCGCTTATAGTTTGCGCATGACACGCCGACGGCCTCGAGCGCCTTGGCGGCGATGTGATGCACCGCGTCATCGAGCGTGGCGGGGCCGTTGTAAAACGTGAGCATGGGCGGCATGAGCATGACGCCCGGTACGCGCGCCAGGCGCGCCATGTTATCGACGTGAATGGCGCTGAAGGGCGTCTCGCGCACCATGAGCACCAGGCGGCGCTGCTCTTTCATCTGCACGTCGGCCGCACGCAGCAACAGGTTTTCGCTGTAGCCGCTCGCGATGCCGGCGAGCGTCTTCATGGAGCAGGGCGCCACGATCATGCCGTCGACCGGATAGGTACCGCTTGCGATGGGGGCGCCGATATTTTTGTTGTCGTAGACCACATCGGCATGCGTGGCAAACTCGTCGAGCGTCATGCCGAGCTCCTGCTCGATGGTGATCTCTCCCCCGCGCGTGACGACAAGCGCCGACTCGGCACCTGCCTGGCGCAGGCATTTGAGGCACTCAAGACCCAGCGCGGCACCGCTGGCGCCAGACACGCCAACGACAATGCGGCGGGGACGGACAGAAGACTCAGGCATGACAACTCCTCACTTTGTTACTCGGCAGGGCGACTTACTAGAAGGCGAGCTCTGCGGCCCACTTGTCCTGGTCGATCTCCATGAACTGCGAGCGAATGAAATTCTTCTTGAGGTCGAACGGAACCGTGCAGTCGAAGATGGCCTTGCAGGCGATGCCGTGCTCGCGAATCGTGGGGTCGAACGCAGGGTCGTTGGACGGGTCGAGCACGTGGCAGTGGCAGCCGGGGATGGTGATGAGGTCGACGTCGGCCTGGAAGCGCGTGGTCATGGCCCACATCACGTCGCTCATATCAAAGATGTCGACATCCTCGTCAACCAAGATCACATGCTTGAGCTCGGAGAATGCCGAGAAGGCGAGCATGGCGGCGTTGCGCTGACGGCCCTCGTCATTTTTGCTCGACTTCTTAAACTGCATGATGGCAACGAACTTGCCGCCGCCGCAGGGTGCAGCGTGGACGTTGAGCAGGCGGCCCGGGATAGCGGTCTCGACCATCTTGTAGATGGAAGCCTCGGTGGGGATACCGGCCATGGACACGTGCTCGTGCGAAGGGCCGATGCAGCTCTCCATAATGGGGTTGACACGCGTGGTGACGGCGGTGATCTTGATCACCGGGCAGACCTTGGCGCCACCGGTGTAACCGGGGAACTCGGGCATGGCGTAGCCGTGGCCGTTGACGTCCTCGTTGATGGTCTCGTCGTGCATGAGGTAGCCCTCGAGCACGTACTCGGCATTGGCAATGCACTTCTGCGGAACGGTGACGCAGTCGGCAAGCTCGACGGCGTGGCCGCGCAGGGCACCGGCGATCTGCAGCTCGTTGAAGCCGAGCGGCGTGGTGGGAGCCTCGAAGCCGCAGCACATGTACACGGCGGGGTCCAGACCGATGGAGATGGAGATGGGCATATCCTCGCCACGCTGGCAGTACTCGTCAAAGAACGCGCCCAGGTGACGGCTGCCGGGGGTAATCCACATGGCGAGCTTGTCCTTGTCGACGCAGGAGAAACGGTGGATGGTCACGTCGGACTGGGAGCCGTCGGGGCTCGTGCCGTAGGCGAGGCCCATGGTGATGTAGGGGCCGCCGTCGACGGGCGTGTTGGTAGGAGCGGGAACGATCTTGCGCAGGTCAAAGCCCTCGTCGGTCGCCTTGTACACGACCTCTTGGCAGTCGACGTGCGCACCCTCGGCGATCTGCTCGGGCGCGATCAGGTTCTCGAAGCGCTTGCCGATCTCGAGGCCCAGGTGCTCCTCGTCCAGGTCGAGCAGGGCGGCAACGCGCTTGCGGCTGGCAAGCATGCCGATGCAGACCTTGGCATCGTCAAAGCCCTTGACGTTGTTGAAGACCATCGCCGGACCCTCTTTGGTCGGGCGCATAACGGTGCCGCCGGCGCCGACGTGGCGATAGACGCCCGAGACCTCGGCGTCCGGGTCGACCTGAGTGTCGGTCTCGAGCAGCTGGCCCGGCATCTCGCGCAAAAAGTCGAGCGCGGAGCGCAGGTCGTGAATCTGGGAAGCATCGGTAGTGGACATAGCATGTTCCTTTCGGGAGAGTGCCCGGCGGCGAGGATGCCGCCGGGCTTGGTAACGTAATGGGGCCGCAGCGCTCATAGATGAGGCGCTCGGGCACTCGCAGTTCAAGCACTCGGCTAATTACAGCCAAGCACTCGACTGCTTACATCAGGCCAAAGAGGTGGAACCAGGCGGCCTCAACCAGCACGACGATAAAGACGACCGCGGTGAGGGGAATACCCATGCGCATGGCCTCTTTGGAGGTGTAGCCGCCGGCGTCCTTGCCCTCGCCGATAAGGATCGGCAGGTTGTGGAACGGCAGGATGTAGTGGATGTTGATGGACGTGAAGACGATGAGCGCCACGGCAAGCGGGCTTACGCTGGAGCCGGCCGCGAAGCTGATGAACGCCGGCACGCACACACCGAGCACGGCCATGACCGAGCCCATGAACATGTGGATGATCATGGAGAGCGCGGCGACGAGCAGGGCGAACAGGAAGATGTTCTCGGGCACGGAGCTGGGAAGCACGACGTCGGCGATCCAGGCGTTCATGCCGGTGGCGCCGCCCACGGAACCCACGGCCATGGCGGCCGTCAGGAACATGAGGGACTTGATGTCGACAGCATTCCAGCTGGCGGGGGTGAGGACCTCGCCGATGACGGGCATGGCGAGGCAGACGCCAATGGCCAGGGTGACCCAGCCGATATAGTCGCCCGAGACAGTGAGCCACAGCGCAATGGCGATGACAAGCCACACGATGGTGCGGATCTCCTTGACGGAGAGCTTGCCGAGCGCGGCCTGCTTGGCCACGATCTGCTCGCGATCGTAGACGAGCTCCTTGCTGGGCTTAAAGAGGAAGAGGCCCAGGAACAGGGTGCACAGCAGCGCGACCAGCATGGGCACGCTCATGTACAGGAACCAGTCGACGAAGGACGGGCTCATGCCGCCGGCCTCGGCGCTGTACTGCGCAACGAGCGGGTTGAGCGTGGAATCGCCCGTCAGGAAGAACATGGAGCCCGGGGCGGCAGCGGCAAACACGAGGAAGCCGAGCTTGCCGCGGTCGTCGTCACCGTAGCCGGCGGACTCGGCGATGACCGAGACGACGGCGAGGATGAGGAAGGCGCGGGGGAACGGATGCGGGATCAGCAGCGACAGCACAAAGGTGAGCGCGAAGATCGAGATGATGAGCGACTTGGCATCGCGCACGAACTTGAGCATAAACGCATAGGCGATGCGCTCGCCCAGGCCCGACTCCTTGACCGCGCTGGCGATGAGGTAGGCGCCGATGACGAGCCACATGGTGGCCTTGGTCCACGAGCTAAACGTGGAGGCGACCGTCGCCGAGATGCTCGCGGCGCCCGTGTCGTCCACGCACACCTTGAACAGAACGAGCAGCGCGCAATAGAGCAGGCCCACAAAGCCCGGCTGTGCCACGCCACACGCCCAGAACACCACCGTGGCGAGCGTCAACGCCAGACAGGTCTGACCGCCGACCGTAAGCTCGACCGTCGAGCTCAGCTCCGCCAAAGGAAGAAACTTCACTAGCAAAAAGACAACGATACCCAGCACAAATCCAATTTCGCGCTTGGTGATCTTAAACGCCTTCTTTTCCGCTTCCATCTCCCCACCTTTCTTGTTGGGGGCGCTCCGAATTCGCAGCCACGTTGCCACTTAAAAAGGGGCGCCCGTTATCGGACACCCCTTACGTTGCGCTGTGTTGTTGCAATACAGTCAAGCGGGATTTTTGGATGAGAAGCGATCTTCTGGGCAAAAACCGTCACAACATTCGACGCTTTTCCTCGATTTCGAGATTTTCATCGAATGTTGTGACGGTTTGGATATGGCAAAGGGGCTGTCCGATGTCACATAGCGAGAGCCGTACGGATGGATGGGTCGCTGAGGGCCTCGCGGAGCCAGGGGGCCAGCTGCTCGGGGTGACCCCGCAGGTAGCCTTTGAGCTCGGACGGGGCCACGCGGCGTACCTCCGAGATCTCCTCTTGGTTGATATGCAGCTCGCCCGGCTCAACATGGGCAAGGTAGACCTCGCACCATTCGCACTCGCAGCGGCCGTCGCCGTGGTCCTCGCGGTACACCACGTGTCCGAGGTGCTTGAGCTGATCGGGCTCGCGCGTGATGCCAAGCTCTTCGTTGATGCGACGTGCCGTGGCGGCCGCGACGTCTTCCCCGGGGAGCGGATGGCCGGCACAGCTATCGGCCAGCACCCCGCCCCACAGGCGTTTGAGCGGACTGCGACGACAGAGCAGCAGGCGCGCGTCTTCGCCCTGGCCCTCGACCAGAAGCGTCAGAAATGCCTGATGCAGAATGCCCTCACCGGCATGGGCATCGATGCGGTCGACGGGGCCAAGCGTCTCACCGATCGCGGCATCGACCGCCACGACCTCGGCGCCTGCGCCGCCCTCATCCCAGCCGGCGCGCAGAATGCAGGCTGCAGCTTCCTCGAGCGCAGCGATGAGCTCCTTGGTGGTGTCGAGCACGCGCTGCAGGTCGTCCCCGCTCGCCTGTTCAACATGAAAACCCGTGCTTGCAACTACCGGCACGCCAAAGCGCGTGGCCAGCGCCGCCGCGATATCGTGCGCCGGGATCTCGTCTCGATGGCACGGAACGGCCAGGATGCTCACCGTCGCCGTACGGCCGGGCTCGGGACGCGGAATGGCCTGTGCCGTGGCGCCCAGGTGCGCAAATTTCGGCGAGCAGGCGTAGACCGCCATGCCTCGCGGTGTCACCGTCAGCTGGGCCTCGAGCGCAAACTTGCCCTCGCCCACTGCAACCTTTGTCGTGTGCATACCCATGGGATCTCCTGTCGCCCGCGATGTACCTGAGACCATCTTCGCCTGTATTGCGACTATACAGGCAAGCGCAGCCTGCGACAAAGGGGGCAGGCACCTGACACATTCTGTTAGAGTTGCAGGGATTGAATCCCGCTTATTCATGCGACATTGGAGTGACAACCTTGACCGCCGCAACCACGCCTAAAAGTAAGTCAACCGCCGCCGCGCTCTCCCCCGCGCGCACCAAGCTCTGCCTGGCGCTGCTCGTGCTGCTGGGCTTCTCGCTCGGCTGCTCGGAGTTCGTGGTCATCGGCATCGAAAGTGACTTGGCGACGGAACTCGGCATATCGCTTGCCACTGCGGGCCAGCTCATCAGCGTTTTTGCACTGGTCTACGCTATCGCGACGCCGGTGCTTGCGCTCAGCACGGGGCGCTTCCGTCGTTACCAGCTGCTCGTGTGCTACAGCATTATCTTTGTGCTCGGCAATCTGGTCATGGCGTTGGCGCCCAACTTCCAGGTGCTGTTTATCTCGCGCATTGTCCTGGGTTCCGTCTCGGGCGCACTGCTCGCCGTGGGCGTGACGTACATCCCCGAGCTGCTGTCCCCGCAGCAAACTTCGCTTGCCATCTCGGTGGTATATGGTGCGTTTTCCGTGGCAATGGTCTTTGTCACTTCGATCGGCAAGTTTGTGGCCGACACGCTCGATTGGCACGTGGCCATGTACGGCACGCTGACCTTTGCCGTTTTGATCTGCGGAGCGCTCGTGGCGTTTATGCCGCGCGCTGGGCAAACCGACGAGCCTGCCACCTTTCGCGAGCAGGCGGGTCTGCTGCGCGAGCCGAGCATCATCACCGGCATGCTCATCTTTTTGTTTGGCGTAGGCTCGGTCTATGTGTTCTACGGCTACGTTACGCCTTATCTTGAGCAGGTGCTGGGTATGGGCACTGTCCAGGCGAGCACCACGCTTATGGCCTATGGCGTGTTCTGCCTGATCTCGAACATCCTGGGCGGATGGATCGATGCGCGCTTTGGCATGAAGGCGCTGCTTGTGACGTTTGTGCTGCAGGCCGCGGCGTTACTCGGGCTGTTTGCCGTGGGCGGCACCATGCCGCTCGCGCTGGTCTTTGTCTTTAGCTTGGCGCTGCTCATGTACCTATTCTCGGTGTCATGCATCACGCACTTTATGGACGTGGCACGCAGCCGCCATCCCAAATCGATGGTACTTGCAAGTTCGGTTGAGCCCATGGCGTTTAACGTCGGCATCTCGTTTGGCACCGCAGTGGGCGGCGCCGTGGTAAGCAGCATTGGCATTGCGTACGTGGGTGCCGTGGGCGCCGCGTTCTCGCTTGTGGCCTGGATGCTCACGCTGGTGACGATTAAGTTGGCTCGCTGGGAGCGCAAGCGGGCGAGGGCGTAGGCGCAGGCGTAGATGCGATACTCGAGCTCGATGATGACGATCGAAAGGAAACCGCATATGCAACGCGTACTGTTTATCTGCCATGGGAACATCTGCCGCTCGACGATGGCTGAGTCGGTGTTTACCGAGCTGGTGCACCGCGCCGGACGCGTGGGCGAGTTTGTCATTGATTCCGCAGCGACCTCGACCGAGGAGATTGGCAACCCGCCGCATCATGGCACTGTTGCCAAGCTGCGCGAAGTCGGGATTCCCGTCGTTGCCCACCGCGCGCGCCAGGTGCGTCGCGCGGAGTATGGCGACTGGGATCACATTGTCTATATGGATGCTGAGAACGCGCGCGGCCTGCGCCGCATCTTTGGCGACGACCCCGACGACAAGATTACGCGCTTGCTCGATTGGACCGAGCGCCCCGGCGACGTGGCCGATCCCTGGTATACCGGCAATTTCGATGCCACCTACCGCGATGTGCTCGACGGTTGCACCGCTATGCTCGAGCAGCTGTAATCGATGAAATGCAGAGTTTTTAGAGCGCGAAATCGGATGAAATGCAGAGATTTGAGATTTAAGGCTTGAAGAGGTGCGTCCACCGCCAAATATGACAAAGGGACTGTCCCTTTGTCGCATCCCGCTCGGCTACTCGTCGACGATCTCGGCAAGCCAGACGTTTAGCGTATCGACCTCGGGGCAGCAGAACTTTGCCGTACCGGGCTCGTTGCCGGGCACGGAGCCGCCATAGCGCAGGATATCGATATAGGGAAAACCCACATGGCAGGCCATGGCGCACATCTTGCCGCGGTCTCGGTCGAAGTCAAAGACGTCGCCCGGCTTGTGACCATGGTGGCAGCGGCACGTCCCCAGCTGGTCCACGCAACTCACGCGGATACGCGGACGCTTTCCACGCGGCGCGCCGAGCGGCTTGCCCCCGCCCGCAGGCTTGACGCCGTCCTCGCCAGCATTACTCATGGTCAATCACATCCAGGCAGGCCTCGATGGGAAGGCCGGCCGACTTGTCCTCTTGGTCGGCATTGCGCTCGATAAGCTCAGCCACCACACGCATGGCATCGGACGTCGCGCGCTGCAGACTCCAACCCGCCATAACGCGGCCGACGAGCACCGCCGAGAACGTGTCGCCCGTGCCCGGGAAATAGACCGGAATGAGCTCAAAGGGAATCGTGAAGTACTCCCCCGCCACATGGTCGTAACCGATAACCGCGTTCGTACCATTGACTACGGCGCTCGTAATGACCACCGACTTGGCACCCAGCTCGTGCACGGCGTCCACAAGGGCGCGGGCCTCGTCGGTCGTGATCTGCTCTGCAATAGGCGTATCGGTGAGCAGACAGGCCTCGGTGTAGTTGGGCACCGCGTAGTCTGCGCACTCCAGCAGGTGCCGCATAAGGCCAATCGTGGACTCGGGCACACCGGCATAGAGCTTGCCGTTATCGCCCATGATGGGGTCGACGAACACCTTGGTGCCCTTTTGCGCACGGCGGTGGCAAAAGCCCGAGATGATGCGCGTCTCTTCCTCGGTCACGATAAAGCCGGTCGAGATGGCATCGAACTCAAAGCCGAGCTCCTCCCAGATAGCGAGGCTTTGACGCACGTACTCGGTGGTGTCGTGGATGTAGAACTTGGGGTAGTTGAGCGTGTCGGAAACGAGTGCCGTCGGCAGGTTATGGATGCGATAGCCCATGTGCGACAGCACCGGCAGCATGGCCGAGAGCGCGACCTTGCCGTAGCCGCACATATCGTTGATCAGCAGCAGCTGAGTACTCTTCATGAGGGTCTCCCTTGTTTCGGGTGCGGCGCGGCAGCACCACAGTGCGACTAAGTGTAGCGCAGGAGGCATCGTGAGCGGTCGCTAGGGTCGCGAAGAGCGCGTTGTTGCGGATAGGTTTCGGAAATGGGGACTGTTTGCTCCATAACGGCCTAGTTGATACTACTCATATAGTGCCATTTCAAAACTATGCCTATTTACTACGTTTAACCGCCCACCTCCAACCACAACAAATTTCGCTCCAACAAAACCGCAGGTAGATAGCTTGCGCTTTTTCAGAAACAGCTGTTGTGGTCGGGGATGCCGGATTCATCGTAGTAATTAGGCATAGTTTTTGGCGAGGCCGCTTCGAAAGGCGTCATCGCAGCCCAAAGTAATCCCTTTTCCTCCGTCCCCAAGGGATCACATGCACCGAAGCGGACCGTGGCGGAATCACATGTTGAGGACGGACAGCGAAAACGTTCCTAAGCGAGCAAGGTGGCGTGCAAGAGGAGGGCATAGGCCTTGTGGCCATGCCCGATGATTGAACGTCAGATTGCCGCTTAGGAGCGTTTGCAGCGTCGAGCGGTTACGGCGTTTGGTAAAACGCCGCAACTTAATAAGTTTGGTACCTTGACATTCATTTCTCATGCTCCTAGATTGGTTAGGCACAAAACAATTCCACTACCTAACTAAAGAAAGGAGCAACACTAATTCATGTGCGATGAACCTCTTAACCTTTGTTCGCATGAGCCCGGCGGCGACCCGTCACAGCCTGCGGATGTACCCGAAGCGGTCAGCGCCGAAGACAAGCTTGCCAAGCGCATCCTCAATAATCTGGGCTTTTGCGGCCATTACATGCATTTTCATGGTGGCGGCGTGTCCGGCAAGGCGCCCATCATCTGCCTGCTGGCCAAGCAGCCCGGCGGCGAGATGTCGCAGCAGGAGCTCGGCATGCACTTTGACCTCAAGCCGGGATCGCTTTCCGAGATCCTGTCCAAGCTCGAGCTCAACGGCCTCATCGAGCGCAGCCGTAACCCCAAGGATCGACGGCAACTCACCATTCGCCTGACCGAAGTCGGCCGGGAGAAGGCCCGCATCGACCAGGCCGCCCGCATCCGCTTTAGGGAGCAGGCCTTTAGTGCCCTCACTCACGACGAGCGCGAACAGCTCGCCGAAATGCTTGAGAAAATCCGCGTAACCTGGGAGGAACTGGATGATTAAAACCCTCATGGGAAGCATCCGCGACTATATGAAAGTCACTGTTGCCACGCCGCTGCTCGTGCTTGGCGAGGTGCTCTGCGAGATGCTGATTCCATTTATCACCGCCAACCTGATCGACGCTATCAAAGACGGCGCCACCGTAGCCGAGATGCTTCCCACCGCAGGCTTTTTGGTGCTCATCGCGCTGACGTCGCTTGCTTTTGGCGCCGCGGCTGGTGTCACCTGCAGCCATGCGAGCTGCGGATTCGCCAAGAACCTGCGTCATGACCTGTTCTACAAGATCCAGACGTTCAGCTTTGCCAACATCGACGAGTTCTCGAGCTCCTCGCTCGTCACCCGCCTCACCACCGACATCAACAACGTGCAGCAGGCCTTTATGATGCTCATCCGCATCGCCGTGCGCTCGCCGCTGGTGCTGGTCTTTGCCTTTACCATGGCATACGCCATGGGCGGCAGCGTCGCCATGGTCTACCTGGTCATCATTCCGCTGCTGGGCTTTGGTCTGTTCTTCATCATCCATAAGGTGCGCCCGATCTTTGCCCGCGTCTTCCACAAGTACGACGCGCTCAACGAATCCGTTGAGGAAAACGTCACCGGCATGCGCGTGGTCAAGAGTTACGTGCGCGAAGACTTTGAGAAGGAGAAGTTCGCGACCGCCGCGCGCGACGTCCAGATGGACTTTACCCGCGCCGAGAAGCTGCTCGCCTTCAACAACCCCATGATGAACATCTGCGTCAACGGCGCGTTCGTCGTCATCATCTACCTGGGTTCCGAGCTCATCATCACGAGCCAGGGCACCCTGTTCGACGTGGGCCAGCTCTCCTCCATCTTTACCTACGGCTTCCAGATTCTGATGAGCCTAATGCAGCTGTCGATGATCTTTGTCATGGTGACCATGGCCGACGAGTCCGCACACCGTATTACCGAGGTGCTGGCCGCCGAGCCCACGATCGCCAACCCGGCCGAGCCCGTGCACGAAGTTGCCGACGGCTCCATCGACTTCGATCACGTGAGCTTTAAGTATTCCGAGCATGCCCGCCGCCAGGCGCTCGACGATATCGACCTGCATATTAAGAGCGGCGAGACCATCGGCATTATCGGTAGCACCGGCTCGGCCAAGTCGACGCTCGTGAACCTGATCGCCCGCCTGTACGATGTCACCGAGGGCACCGTGCGCGTCGGCGGCGTGGACGTGCGCAACTACGATCTGGACGCGCTGCGCCACCAGGTGGCCATGGTGCTGCAGAAAAACGTGCTGTTTAGCGGCACCATCGCCGAGAACCTGCGCTGGGGCGACCCGAACGCCACCGACGAGGAAGTCCGCGAGGCGGCGCATCTGGCCTGCGCCGACGAGTTTGTCGACGGCTTCCCCAAGGGCTACGACACCTGGATCGAGCAGGGCGGCTCCAACGTTTCCGGCGGCCAGAAGCAGCGCCTGTGCATCGCGCGTGCCCTGCTGCGTCGCCCCAAGATCTTGATCCTGGACGACTCCACGAGCGCCGTCGACACCAAGACCGACGCCAAGATCCGCGAGGGCCTGGCGAGCTACCTGCCCAACACGACCAAGCTCATCATCGCCCAGCGCATCAGCTCCGTGCAGGACGCCGACCGCATCATCGTCATGGAGGGCGGCCGCATCAAGGACATCGGCAACCATGACGAGCTGCTCAAGACGAGCGAGATCTACCGCGAGACCTTTACCTCGCAAAACAAGATGAGTGCCGCGGGCGAGGAGGCGGCCGAGACCGTCGCAGCCGACACCGAGGCATCCGCACCGCAAGCTCAGACCCAGAAAGGAGGCGAGGCACATGAGTAAGGCAGCTACCGCCGAGCGCGCGCGCAACCGCAAGGGCGGCACTATGACGCGCCTGATCAAGATGCTCTTTGGCTTCTACCCGGTGCTTTTGCCCCTCGTCGTCGCCGGCGTTGTGCTCTGCGCCATCATCAACTCCATCGGCGCGACGTTTCTCCAGAGCGCGCTGCAGGTCATTAGCGAATCGTGGCAGTCGGGCGACTGGACGGCCGCGCAGCCCAAGATTCTGAAGCTCGTGACCACCCTCGGCTGCATCTACGCCGTGGGCGTCGCCTCCTCGCTCTTCTGGAACCGCACCATGGCCGTCATCACGCAGGGCTCGCTCGAGAAGCTGCGCGAAAAGATGTTCAACCGCATGCAGGACCTGCCGATCCGCTACTTCGACACGCACCAGCGCGGCGATATCATGAGCCACTACACCAACGACATCGACACGCTGCGTCAGATGATCAGCCAGTCGCTGCCCAACCTGCTCATGACGATCATCATCATCGTCACGGTGTTCTTTATCATGCTGTACTACAGCGTGTGGATGTGCCTGGTCATCATCGCCGGCGTCGCCTTTATGACCTTTATGACCAAGCTGCTCGGCTCCAACTCCGCGCGCTTCTTCATTGCGCAGCAGACCGAGCTCGGCGTGGTCGAGGGCCATATCGAGGAGGTCATGAACGGCCAGAAGGTCGTCAAGGCGTTCTGCCACGAGTCTGCCGCCGAGGCCGATTTTGACGAGCGCAACGAAAAGCTCTTCGAGGTCTCCCAGAAGGCCAACATGTACGCCAACATCCTCATGCCCATCCTTATGAACCTGGGCAACCTGCTCTACGTGCTGGTCGCACTGGCGGGCGGCATTTTCCTGGCGCTGGGCGTGCCCAACCTGAGCATCTCGGGCATGGCGCTGTCCATCGCCGTCGTGGTGCCGTTCCTCAACATGACCAAGCAGTTCTGCGGACAGATCGGCCAGATCTCGCAGCAGATCAACGCCGTGGTCATGGGCCTCGCCGGCGCCGACCGCATCTTTGAGCTCATCGACGAGAAGCCCGAGGCCGACGAAGGCTACGTGACGCTCGTCAACGCACAGGTGAACCCCGAGACTTGGGAGTTCGAGGAGGCTGACCACCACACCGGCATGTGGGCGTGGAAACATCCGCACCGCGCAACCGGCGAGATCGAGTACGTCCCGCTGCGCGGCGACTTGGTCATGGACAACGTCGACTTTGGCTACACCCCCGACCACGAGGTCCTGCACGGCGTGTCCGTGTTTGCCAAGCCGGGTCAGAAGGTCGCGTTTGTCGGCGCCACCGGTGCCGGTAAGACGACCATCACCAACCTCATCAACCGCTTCTATGACATCGCCGACGGCAAGATTCGCTACGACGGCATCAACGTCAATAAGATCCGCAAGGCCGATCTGCGCCGCTCGCTGGGCGTCGTGCTGCAGGACGTGAACCTGTTCACCGGCACCGTGATGGACAACATCCGCTACGGCAACCTGGATGCGACCGACGAGGAGTGCATCGCGGCGGCCAAGCTCGCGGGCGCAGACGACTTTATCACCCGCCTGCCCGACGGCTACGACACGATGCTCACCGGCAACGGCGCACAGCTGTCGCAGGGCCAGCGCCAGCTGATCTCGATCGCCCGCGCCGCCGTCGCCGATCCGCCGGCGATGATTCTAGACGAGGCCACGAGCTCCATCGACACCCGCACCGAGGCCATCGTGCAGGCGGGCATGGATAAGCTCATGGAGGGCCGCACGACGTTTGTCATCGCACACCGCCTGTCCACCGTGCGCAACTCCGACGCGATCATCTGTCTGGACCACGGCCGTATCATCGAGCGCGGCAACCACGACGAGCTGATCGCCAAGCGCGGGTACTACTACCAGCTGTACACGGGTGCGTTTGAGCTGGAGTAGGAACGGTTACTGACGGAGGGTGCCCCGGGGCGTCGGGGTAATTCCTCCGTGCTCAAACATTCTCGCTTCGCTGCGAAACTGCGCGCGGAGGAAATACCCCGCCGCCCCGGGGCACCCTCCTGCGCGCAATCAGCCCGTTGTTTAAAACGGAATAAAGGTTAGTGAGGCCCTGGCCGTTTGGCCAGGGCCTCGTTTTGTTAGTCTTTTTGGGACGGGGCTTTTTGACTACTTTGAGGGTGCGCAGGCAGGGCGGCGAAAGTAGCTAAAAAAGCCCCGTCCCAAAAAGACTACCCGCGCCAAATGAGCTAGTTGAGGAGTTGGGCCATGGCGTTGACGAATTTTTGGACTTGGAGGGTAGGCTCGAGCGGGTAGTGCAAATAGACTGGCACCTCGCGGCCGCACAGGAACGGCACGCCTACAAAGGCCGGGTGTACGCCTGACCAAGCTCCGCAGGTGAGCACCGCGTCGCCCTTTTCCTCCGCCTCGTTAAAAAGCGCAAAGTCAAAGCTATCCACGTCGATCACGTCCACGCCGCCGTCGGCCAAAAGGTCGATGCGCAGGCTGTCCATGGCGTCGTTGCCGTGACGGAGCACGCGCAGGCGCATGCCCTCCAGGTCGGCAACTGTGATGCGCGTCTTGCGCGCAAGCGGGCTCGTGCGCGGCACGTCGATATAAAACGGCACGGTAACGATGCGGAGCTTTTGGCAGGCGTCGCCCCAGCGCGGGGTCGAAAAACTCGACTGCACCACATCCACCTCGCGCCCCAGACTGCGCATGACGGATTCACGCTCGTCATAGAGATCGTTCACCGGCACGATCTCGAAGCGCAGCGATGGCTCCAGCTCGTGCACGCCCGTCCACATCGACAGTGTCTGGCGCCCCGGGCACATCATCGACACGCCCAGGCGCACCGCACCGCCATCGCCCGCCGCGCGCCGGGCACGACGCAGTGCGTCCTCAGACTGGCGCATGATCGAGCGCGCGTCGTCCACCAGTAGCGCACCAGCCGGCGTCACCTTGACGCCCGAATGCGAGCGCTCGAACAGCGTGATGCCGAACTCGGCCTCGAAGCCCGAAACCTGCTTGACGAGTGCCGGCGTCGACACGCGCAGCTTTGCCGCGGCACGCGAGAAACTTCCCAGCTCCGCGGCGGCCGATATGGCCTCAAGTCGTCGATCGTACACGTCAATCTCCCGTTTTCGCACGCGCGGGCCCACAGCACCGCAGGGGGTCGTTTTCGCAGGTCACGAGCTCAATTGAGAACAAACCTCAATGCACAGTGTAAACCTACGGTTAACGCCATTCTAACAAATATGCAATTCACCTGCGCAAATCCAAAGCATACGATAACCAGCGAAAACCACGTGGGTCGATTAATGGGAGCGACCCACCGGGAGGCACAAGAAGGGAAGTTCCTATGAGCAATTGGCTTAAGCTCGAGGGCGATGTATGCGCCGTTACCGGCGCACTCGGCGGCATGGGCGTCGAGATTTGCCGCGAGTTCGCCCGCAACGGCGCCAACGTCGTCCTGCTCGACCTAGACGAGGAAAAGGTCAAGGCCGCAGCCGCCGACCTCGCCGCCGAGTTTGGCATCCACGCCGAGGGCTACAAGATGAACGCCTGCAACGAGGGCGAGGTTCAGGCCGCCGTCGACGCCACCATCGCCGACTTCGGCCGCGTCGACGTCCTCGTCAACACCGCCGGCATCCTGCGCTTCGCAGCCATGGAGGACCTGCCGTTGAGTGACTGGAACGACGTCATCAACGTCAACCTTACCGGCTACTTCATCACTTCGCAGCGCTTTGGTCGCGAGATGATCAAGGCCGGCCAGGGTCGTCTGGTGCACATCTCGACCGTTGCCAGCCACTCCCCCGAGACGTTCTCGGGCGTGTACAGCTCCACCAAGGCGGGCGTCAACATGATGTCCAAGATGCTGGCCGCCGAGTGGGGCCCCTACGGCGTGCGCTCCAACTGCGTCGAACCCTGCTTTGTCAAGACCCCCATGTCGGCGAGCTTTTACGCTGACCCCGAGGTCGAGAAGAGCCGCAGCCGCCTTATCGCTACGCGCCGCATCGGCGAGGTCAGCGATATCGCCAACGCCGTCATGTTCCTGGCGTCCAGGCGCTCGGACTTTACCACCGGCGACGCCATCAAGGTCGACGGCGGTTTCTCCAACATGATGGGCGACCTCACCGCCAAGCCCGGCGGCCGCCGAGCCTTTGCCGACAACTACCTCAAGAACAAGGGCGTCGAGCTTTGGTCCGACGAGTCCGGCGTCGCAAAGCCCACTGACCAGTAAACCAGCCCGACAGGGAGGCTCGCGGTGATGCCCGCCCCTCCCCCGCATCGATTAGAAAGAGTCCAATGGCTTCCACCAACTCCAACAAGGGTCGCGCCGTCGTGCTTTCCGCCGCGTGCGTCACCATGTTCTTTATCAGCTCCATCGCGCTGTATTCCGTCGTGAGCAAGAACCTGCTCGCCGTCTATCCCGAGTGGTCCAGCGCTCTTACCTGGGCTTTCCCGGTCTTTCAGACCATCATGGCCGTGACGGGCATCTTCGCCGGTCGCATCTCCGATAAGATCGGCCCGCGCAACGTCGTGATCGCCGCCGCCGTGTGCTACGGCTTGGGCTGGTTCATGTCCGGCACCGTCACCGAGCCGTGGCAGTTCTACCTGTGGTTCTCGCTCGTCGCCGCCATCGGCAACGGCCTGGGTTACAACCCGGCGCTCACCACCGGCCAAAAGTGGTTCATCGACAAGAAGGGCCTGGCCTCCGGCATCACCCTGGCCGCTTCGACCGCCGGCCCCGCCGTGCTGTCCCCGGTGCTCGCCTCGCTGCTCATCCCGAGCCTGGGCATCTTTGGCGCCCTCAAGGCACTCGGCGTCATCTTCTTTGCGATGATCGCCGCCTCCGCCCTGTTCCTGAAGGCCCCCGAGGCCGGTTGGCTGCCCGAGGGCTTCGAGGCCCCCAAGGGCGGCGCACACGCCGGCACCTTCGGCGACCTCACCCCGGGCGAGATGGTCAAAACCCCGCGCTTTTGGGTCCTCATCGTCACCTTCGCCTTTGCTGCCACTGCAGGCACCCTGCTCGTGGGCAAGGTTGCCTCCATCGCCGCCGTCCAGCTCTTCGCCGACCCCACGTGCGCCGCAGCTGTCGCCCTCGGCGGTGTAGTGGTCTCCGTCAACACCTGCGCCAACCTGGTCGGTCGTCTGTCCTTTGGCCAGATCATTGACAAGCTCGGCGCCTACAAGTCGCTGCTCATCAGCCTTGTCGTCACCATCGTCGCGCTCGTCATCATGTCGATGAGCTTTACGCAGAGCATGTTCTTTGTGGCGCTCGCCCTGCTCGGCTTTAGCTTTGGCGCCCTGCTCGTCATCTACCCGCCGCTCACCGGTGGCGCCTTTGGTACCAGCAACATCGGCGTCAACTACGGCATCATGTTCCTGGGCTACGCCGCTTCTACCTGGATCAGCCAGCCCATCACTGCCGTGCTGTATCACGCTGAGGCCGGCAGCGCCGCCTACCAGCAGTCCTTCTACGGCGCCATCGTGATCGCCGCCATCGCCGTCGTGCTCACCGTCTACATGATGGTCTCCGACAGCAAGAAGAAGTCCGCCTAGTTTTACCGATGCGACA
Source organism: uncultured Collinsella sp. (assembly GCA_938033205.1). Taxonomy (GTDB): domain Bacteria; phylum Actinomycetota; class Coriobacteriia; order Coriobacteriales; family Coriobacteriaceae; genus Collinsella. Next base: position 47,158 of record CALHJP010000014.1, read on the forward strand.
AAGGGACAGTCCCTTTGTCGCATTCCACCGCCACCAGTATTAAGGAGTCGAAATGTCTGAGCTCAACCCCGTCCGCATTGCCGTCATCGGCGCCGGCGCCATGGGCCGCAACCACATCCGCTTTGTCACCGAGGAGCCCGAGGCCGAGCTCGTCGCCATCGCCGACGCCTTTGAGGGCGCCCGCGCCACGGCCGAGGCCGCCGGCGTGCCGTTCTTCACCGATCCCGCCCAGATGATGGACGAGGTCAAGCCCGACGCCGTCATCATCGCCACGCCCAACGATCTGCACCTGGGCGTTGCCCGCGAGGCCATCAAGCGCAACATCGTGCCGCTGGTCGAAAAGCCGATCTCCAACGACCTTGAGGATGCCCAGGCCTTCGCCGCCGAGGCCGAGACCGCCGGCGTGCCCGTGCTCGTAGGTCAGCACCGTCGCCACAACCCGTTTGTGAACAAGGCCAAGGAGATCATCGAGTCCGGTGAGCTGGGCAAGCTCACCGTGTCGAGCTTCCACTACATGATCTATAAGAACGACGAGTACTTCGATGTCGAGTGGCGCCGCAAGAAGGGTGCCGGCCCGATCCTGGTTAACCTGGTTCACGACGTCGACCTGCTCCGCTACCTGCTGGGCGAGCCCGTCGCCGTCCAGGGCATGCAGTCCAGCGCCGCCCGCGGTTTTGAGACCGAGGACTCCGCCGTGGTCAACGTTCGCTTTGCCGATGGCGCACTCGCGAGCATGACCATCTCTGACGCCACCGCCAGCCCCTGGAACTGGGAGGCGACCGCTCGCGAGGACCCGCAGTACCGTCCCTTCGACGCCGACGCTTACTTTATCGGCGGCACCAAGGGCGCCCTGTCGCTGCCCCGCCTGCACCAGTTCTCCTACGATGGCGCCTCCAACTGGCACAAGCCGCTGCAGATGGAGATCCCGGCCGTGGACCCGGCGCTGCCGCACAAGATGCAGCTCAAGCACTTTGTAAAGGTTGTCCGCCGCGAGGTCGAGCCCGTCGTGACCCCCGCCGATAACGTCAAGACGCTCACGCTTCTCAACGCCATCAAGGAGGCCGCCGAGACCGGCCAGCTCGTCGAGCTGTAATGCCTCGAGCGCGGGCCGGGGCACGCTGAGCCCCATGCGCGCCCCTCGGTCCGCCACCGACAAGTCCCTCTTCTTTGCCCCGCGAGCAGCCTCCTGCCCGCGGGGCATTTTGCTACCTTGCCGACGATTTTTCTGGAGCAGGAGCCATTTTGTACCTCGGATTGATTCGTTCGCCACGAAATGGGCCTATCTACTACGTTTAACCGATTGCCCTCAACCATGCCAAATTTCGAGAAATAAAAACCGCAGGTAGACAGGTTGCGCGTTCTCGGAAAACCGGGGATGGTCGACCCATACGGTTCAAACGTAGTAGATAGGCCGTTTTCATGGCGCGGCCCCAAAACAGTCTTTTGGGACGGGTGGTATCCTTGGTAGCCCTGTGCCGCAAACGCACCTCAAACGCAAGGAGTCCCATGGATCTTATCACCCAGCTCGCCCGCGAGCTCAACCTTAAGGCCGCCAATGTCGAGGCGGCCGTCAAGCTCATCGACGAGGGCAACACCATCCCCTTTATCTCGCGCTACCGCAAGGAAGCCACCGGCGGCATGGACGACGTCGCCCTGCGCGCACTCGACGAGCGCCTGTCCTACCTGCGCAATCTTGAGCAGCGCAAAGAGGACGTCATCCTGCTCATCGACGCCCAGGGCAAACTCACGCCCGAGCTCGAGCAGCAGATTCGCGAGGCCACACAGCTCCAGCGTGTCGAGGACCTCTATAAGCCCTACCGCAAAAAGCGCATGACCCGCGCGCAGAAGGCCCGCGAGGCAGGTCTGGAGCCGCTTGCCAACATGATCATCATGCAGGCCTCAGCCAAGGGCAGCGCGCTCGACGCCGCCGCGGAATACGTCAACGAGGAGGCCGGCTTCGACACACCTGAGAAGGCGCTTGCCGGCGCCGCCGACATCGTGGCCGAGACGGTGGCCGAGGACCCTGAGAACGTCGCCGACCTGCGCGCCTTTACGCAAAACACCGCCGACATCGTCGTCGAGGCCACCGACCCCACCGAGAAGACCCCCTACGAGCCGTACTACAGCTACGACGAGCCCCTGCGCCGCATACCTAACCACCGCGTGCTGGCTATCGACCGCGGTGAGCGCGAGGGCAAGCTCCGCGTGCGCGTGAACGTCGACGGCGCCGCCGCCACGGCACGCCTCGGCAGCCGTTGGTCCCGACGCCAGGGCGTGTTTGCCCCCATCTTCGATGCCGCCATCGCTGATGGTTACAAGCGCCTCATGGCCCCTTCGCTGGAGCGCGAGGCCCGCGCCAAGCTCACCGTTCGCGCGCAGACCGAGGCCATCAACGTCTTTGCCAAGAATCTCGAAGGCCTGCTCTCGGCACGCCCCGTCCGCGGCGCCCGCGTGCTCGCGCTCGACCCGGGCTACCGCACCGGCTGCAAGGTCGCCGTCATGGACGAGACCGGCAAGCTACTCGACCACGGCGTGGTCTACCCCACCAAGCCGCGCCACGACGTCGCCGGCACCAAGCGCGAGCTCGCCCGCCTCGTCAAGAAGGACGGCGTCAACACCATCGTCATCGGCAACGGCACCGCCAGCCGCGAGACCGAAGAAGTCGTCTCGGAGTTCATTGCCGAGCAGGCGCCCAGCCTTCGCTACACCATCGTCAACGAGGCCGGCGCGTCGGTGTACTCCGCTTCCGAGCTCGCCAGCCAGGAATATCCCGACCTGGACGTCACCGTGCGCGGCGCCATGAGCCTGGGTCGTCGCCTGCAGGACCCGCTGGCAGAGCTCGTCAAGATTCCGCCCCAGTCCATCGGCGTGGGTCAATACCAGCACGACCTTGACCAGGCCGAGCTCTCGCGTACCCTGGGCCACGTGGTGGAGGACGTCGTCAACCGCGTGGGCGTCGACGTAAACACCGCGAGCGCGAGCCTGCTGGGATACGTATCGGGCATCACGCCAAGCGTGGCCAAGAACATCGTGGCGTACCGCGAGGAAAACGGCGCCTTTACCGATCGCCGCCAGCTTAAGAAGGTCCCCAAGCTGGGACCCAAGGCATATCTGAACGCTGCGGGCTTTTTGCGCATCAGCGGCGGCAAGAACCCGCTCGACGCGACAAGCGTCCACCCCGAAAGCTACGAGGTGGCTACGTCCGTCCTGGAGCGCGCCGGCGTTAAAGCAAGCGAGCTCAGCCGCGGCGGCGTGCCCGACATCGAGCGCCGCCTGGGCAGCATCTCGGCGCTGGCAAGCGACCTGGACTGCGGCACCTTAACGCTCATCGACATTGTCAACGAGCTCAAGAAGCCCGGCCGCGACCCGCGCGACGACGCTCCCGAGGTTGTCTTTAGCCGCTCGGCGCTTTCCATCGACGACCTGGAGCCCGGCATGGAGCTCAAGGGCACGGTGCGCAATGTCGTCGACTTTGGCGCCTTCGTCGACGTGGGCGTGCATCAGGACGGCCTCGTGCACATCTCCAAACTGGCCAACCGCTTCGTCAAGCACCCAAGCGACGTGGTGCGCGTCGGCGACACGGTCAAGGTGTGGGTCGAAAAGGTCGATCGCGACCGCAAGAAGATCTCGCTCACCATGGTGCAGGGGAAATAAACCGCCAAAGCAAGGGTACCCCCTGTAGCAGCGTGCAAAATCGCGAGTATTCTGCAATTTCCGCCGCTCCGAACGCCCCTCAGAGGCAATAAAGTCACAAACAGCCCCCGTTTTAGCGTCGTCAGAGCCAAAACGGGGGCTGTTCCGTGCTTCAACCAGCTGGTAAAAGCCTTTACCTTGCTGAATACTCTCAATTTTGCACGTCGCAGGCGGGGGTACCTTTGCCTACGGCAGGATATGGAAGCCGAGTGCTAACTTGCCGGCAAGCTCGTGTCGGCAGCCCCGGCCTTTCCTTTACCTAGCGCGACCCTCGCGAAGCGCGTGAGCGATAGGGAAAGGAAAGGCCGGGGCGAACAACCCGCGGCGCAGCCAGTGTTCGCGTTACGGCAAGATATGGAAGCCCAAAGCGGCGATATCCTTGGCAAAGCCGCGCACGGTGTCGAGCGAGACCTCGTACGGATCGCGACCGATGTTCTTGCGCTTGGCCAGGATGCTGTTGGGCACCGTGATGATCTGGCAACCGCAGGCCTGCGCCTGGTAAATGTTGATGAGCTCGCGCGTGGATGCCCACAGGACCTCGCAGTTGGGCTTGGCGGCGGCCGTCTTGACCGACTCCGTCACAAACGGAATGGGATCGACGCCGGTGTCGGCGATGCGACCGGCAAAGAGCGAGATGATGGACGGCGTCTCGGCGTCAACGGCCTCGACCATCTCGTCGACCTGCGTAGGCGTAAAGATGGTGGTGACGTTGACCTTGATGCCGTCGGCCGAAAGCTTGTGCACCAGCTCGGCGGTGGACTCGCCCTTGGTGGTCACGCACGGAATCTTGACGTAGACGTTCTCGGCCCAGGCAGCAATCTCGCGGGCCTCGACCTCCATGGTCTCGACGTCGTCGGCAAAGACCTCAAACGACACGGACACATCGGTGATGTGGGCCAGGACCTCCTTGGCAAACGCGCGGTAATCCGTCACGCCGCCCTTCTTCATAAGGGACGGGTTGGTCGTGAAACCCTGAACGTTGCCGCTCTCGTACATGTCGAGCATGCCCTCGAGGTTTGCACCGTCAGCGAACACCTTGATTGCCATCTGCCTGATTCCTTTCGTTAGCATACGGCCGATAAACTGCTAAACACTTTATCTACGTTTATCAAGGCGTGAACTGCGGTTTTTTATCTTCTCGGCGAACGGTTTTGCAGATTTACCATTTTTATATCGACGCCCCAGCGGCAAAACGTTTTTGCCGATCATTGCGTTTGATTCCGTTCACGGAACAGAAGCAGCGCCTCGCCGGCTCATATTCACAATCGCTCCAAAGCAAAAAGCGGTGACGCCTCGATTGAGACGTCACCGCTTCCGTGTAGGAGCCGGTTATCGGAGCTCCGCCCGATTAGGGCTTAACGTATGCCTGGGTTACTCTTCCTCAACGTGGTTAATCACAGCACCCTTGGTGTGGATGAAGTTGGGAACGAAGGCGACGATCAGAAGGACAGCAAGAATCGCGTAGACACCGGTGGTACCGAAGGCCTCGGCAGCGCGGCCAAGCGTAATACCAATGACGGAGAAATCGAAGTCGCCGAACGTAGTGTTCTTGAAGCCAAAGACGTCAAGAACGGGCAGGAGCAGGGCCGGGGCAAAGGTGATGAGCAGGCCGTTGACGAAAGCGCCAAGAGCTGCGCCCTTGCGACCGCCGGTAGCATTGCCGTAGATGCCTGCGGTAGCACCGCAGAAGAAGTGGGGAACCATGCCCGGAATGATGAAGATGCCCAGGGTAGCGCCCACGATGAACATACCGACCACGCCACCGATAAAGGAAGCGACAAAGCCGAGGATGACGGCGGTGGGAGCATAGGGGAAGAAGACAGCGCAGTCGACGGCGGGGATGGCACCGGGGATCAGCTTGTTGGAGATGCCCTGGAAAGCCGGGACCAGGTCGGCAAGGATCATACGAACGCCGTTGTAGACGATAGTGACACCGACGGCGAAGGACAGGGCACAAGTCAGGGCATAGACAATCACGTTGTCGCCGCCAGCGGTCTTGGTAACGACCGCAGGATCTGCGACGTAAGCGGCGAAAGCGGTAACCAGGTAGAAGAAGGCCATGGTAAGAGCCGTGGAGATGGTAGTGTCGCGCAGGAAGGCGAACTTCTCGGGAACCTCGATCTTCTCGGTGCTGTTCTCCTCGGCGTCCTTAGCAAAAAGCGTACCGACTGCAGCGGAGATGTAATAGGCGAGTGAACCGAAGTGGCCCATGGCGATTTCATCGCCATCGGTAACCTTCTCGGTGAAACGCTGACCAACGGCGGGAAGCATAGCGCTCACGAGGCCCAGGAACATGCCGCCCACGATGACAAGCTGGACATCCTGGAAGCCAGATGCCTGCAGAACGGCAGACAGCAGGCAGGCCATAAACATGCTGTGATGGCCCGTCAGGAAGATGTACTTAAACTTGGTAAAGCGGGCAATGATAATGTTCACGACATAGCCGAGAATCAGGATCATCATGGTCTGAACGCCGAGGACGCTCTGAGCCATCGAAACGACGACCTCGTTGTTGGGCACGACGCCGGTGATGTGGAAACCGGTCTCGATGAAGGTACCCAGCGGAGCAAGGTTCTCCTGAACAACAGCGGCGCCGGCGGACAGCATGATGTAACCAAGAATGGGCTTCAGGGTGCCCGTCATCACCTTGTGGGCAGGACGCTTAAGCGCGACAAGGCCCACAAAGGCAAATAGACCCATAATCCACGCTGGCTTGGTCAGAATCGATTGGATAAACTCAAGTATGGGAAGGATGGCTTGCATCTGCGCTTCCTTTCTCTCTAACGCGGGCGCGTTTCCCTCTTCCACAGGGAACCGCCCTTTTTTGTGCCGCTTTAGGCGTTAGCGGCGGCCGCCTTGATTGCCTCGAGGGCGTCTTCGCGGATCTTCTTCTTGTTCACATAGCTGCGAACGATCACAACGTTGCCGTGGAGCTCGGGGGCGAGTTCCTTAACGGTGATGAACAGATCCGGATTTGCGGAAGAAGCACCGTTCAGGTCCATAGACTCAACGTCGGCCTTGATGCCCTCCTCCTCGCAAAGCTCCTCGACTTTGCCAGCGAGCATCAGGCTGGACCCGATGCCGTTTCCGCATACGGTGATGATATGCATGGCAACCTTCCTCTCCTACACGTGACGGTTTTCCGTCTATCCAAAAGCGGCGACGCATCGCCGTGCCATTAAGGCCTAAAAGAATGAACGCATGGTCTCCAAAACCTGCTCGGGCGTATCGCATGCGCTGAGCTTGGCAACGCAGTCCTCGTCCTCGAACATCTGCGAAAGCTCCGCCAAGCAGCCAAGATGAGCCTTGGGGTCGGGTGCGCAAATACCCACGAGCACGCGAACCGGATCGAAATCCTCATGTCCAAATGTAACCGCAGGGTCAAGCGTGACGATGCAGATTCCCGCTTCGTTCACATTACCATCGGCCTGGGCATGGGGCATAGCGATGCCCTCTTCCAAGACCATATAGGGGCCGAATTTGTGAACCGATGAAATCATGGCGTCAACATAGCTCTGGTCGCATTTGCCAGCGTCTACGAGCAACTTACCGCATGCCCTGATCGCTTCCTCCCAGTCGGAGGCCTCGACGTGGCAGGCAACAAGCTCGGGCTTAAGAAGATCGGTCAGCATACTCGTCCCCTACTCCTCGGGCAGAATGTGAAAACCAAGCGCCTGAATGTCGCGGGCAAAGCCCTTGACCGTATCAAGCGAGTACTCAAGCAAATCTTTCCCGAAATTCTTGCGTTTGGCAAGAAGGGCATTGGGGACCGTAATGATCTGGCATCCAACGGACTCCGCCTGGAAGATATTGAGGACCTCGCGCGTAGACGCCCAGAGAACCTCGGCAGCAGGCTTAACGGCAGCCTTCTTTACGGACTCCGCCATGAGGGGCAGCGGATCGACGCCGGTATCGGCAATGCGACCGGCAAAGATGGACAGAATAGAGGGGGTCTCAGTAGAGACGGCATCGACAAACTCGTCGACCTGCTCGGGCGTGAAGATAGTGGTGACATTCACCTTGATGCCGTCGGCAGAAAGGCGCTTGACCAGCGCGGCAGTGGACTCGCCCTTGGTGTTGAGCGCCGGGATCTTAACGTAGACGTTGTCTGCCCAGGTTGCGATCTCGCGAGCCTCGGCTTCCATACCCGCCTCGTCGTCGGCGAATACCTCAAAAGAGACCGACACATCAGTAATGTGCTCAAGAACCGTCTTGGCAAAAGCGCGGTAGTCGGTCACGCCGCCGGCCTTCATAAGGGAAGGATTGGTCGTGAAGCCCTGAACGTTGCCATTGTCATGCATGTCAAGCATGCCCTCGAGGTTAGCGCCGTCGGCAAACACCTTGATCGCCATGTTCGGTCCTTTCTCATCTAACACTATTGCTATCGAAAGCCTTCTTCTTTGTTTCAAAAGCTTTTCGGTTTTCTTTTATAAACTATTTCAAAAGCTATCGAAAGCTCAATTGTCAACTTTCCGTGAACGGTCGAATATCGGGCGTGAACGTACTTCTTTTGGGCGGCACCTTCAGAATGAGACTCTTTATAGCCCGTTTACGTGCGAACTATCTGCTACATATGCATTTGTGACATGCCATTCCGTTCTTTTGATTCATTCGAATTTGCCTTGTTCTTTTCATATTGATACGTTATATTTCGATTACGAAAGGCGCATCTTTTACCTTTTGTTCAAAAGGAGCGGCATATGGCATCTACTTCCGACCTTTCACCGGCCGAGCGTCAGCGATTTATCATGAATTGGCTGGCCGAAAAGCCAAATATCTCGGTATCCGACATCGTTCGCCGTTTTTCGGTTTCGGAAGTCACCGCACGGCACGACCTCATCTCGCTGGAATCCGAAGGCAAGCTGCGTCGCGTACGCGGCGGAGCGGTATCGCTTTCTCGCTCCAACGCAATCTCGTATCCCGAGGAGCGCATCAATGTCCAAGTCGAGGCCAAGGAGGCCATCGCCGCAACCGCAGCAACTCTTGTTGATGATGGCGATGTTCTGGTAATTGATATCGGCACCACAGGCTTTTACTTCGCTAAGGCCCTCATGGACAAGCGTGAGATCACCATTATCACCGGCGATCTTGCAATCGCGAACTACGCCAGCTTCAATCTCCCCAATGCTTCGGTAGTGCTGCTGGGCGGCTCCGTGCGCAAGGGTCACCTCTATCTCGCGGGCGCACTGACGCTCGACTGCATGAGCAAACTACATGCCGACAAGGCGTTTGTCAGTGCCGACGGATTTCACCCCGACCACGGTTTTACCGTCGAGCACGACTTCTCGGCCATGATCAAGCATATGTACCTTACCAACTCAAACCAGGGATACATGATGGTTGACCAGGGAAAGTTCAACAAGACCAGTTTTTATCAGTCCGCGCAGATCGATGACCTCGACGGCATCATCGTTGATGGAGACAACGAGGGCATCATGACGGCGGCGATCGAGAGCAGTCGCAGTCATCCCAAGCTCTATATTGCAAAATAGCTCAAATGGCCGGGTCGCCCCCACTGCGGGCGACCCGGCCATTTATTAAATCAACCCAAAATGCTGCATCGCTGTGACGGTGCCGTCGTGTGCGACGTCGTCGGTCACGTAGTCGGCGACCGCCTTGACCTCGGGCATGGCGTTGCCCATGGCAACAGCCGTCTCGACGGCGGCGAGCATGCCCAGGTCGTTGCCCGAATCGCCAAAGCCAAAGGTGCGCGCATTTCCCTCGCGGCCCAGATACGCCAGCGCTCGTGTCACGCCCACACCCTTGTCAATGCCCTTGGGGCTCAGCTCGCGATTTGCTTGCTGGGCTCGCTTGGAAGCTCGGCGGTAAACGCGTCTCCCAGTCAATCCGGCACCGCCGAGGCAAACCACCCACGCGCCCGCCAACGCAAAGGTCCGGCGGGACGCACCTAGCATCCCGCCGGACCGTCACTCGTCCAGGAGGCCACCGCGACGAACCTCTAGATCTTCGCAAGCTCCTCGGAGATGACGCGGCAGACGTCCTCAGCCTGAGGCATCACGCCGTACATCTCGAAGAAGCCGTGGTCGCAGCCGCGATAGCGAATCGCGGTGACATCAACGCCCACATCCTGCAGCCTCTTCGCGAACAGCTCATCCTGATAGCGCAGGTAGTCATACTCGGAAGAGATGATGACCGTGCGGGGGAACGCGCTCACGTCCTCCGCGAACAGGGCAGACACCCTCGGGTCGAGCATCTCCTCCGCATTGCCGTTGGTGTACATCAGCGGCAGGTCATCATTGGCATTGCGAATGCGATCCACCCTGCTCAAAGCCTCGATCCTCTGGTCGTTCACAATCTCATAGAGGTCATAGGACCATTCCTCCGGAACGGGGCCGCCGTCGACGAGCGGATACAGCTCGGCCACGAGCTTGATCCTGTCCACATGGGACCCGTCGAGGACGACGGCGTTGGTCAGGCTTCCGCCCGCGGAGTCGCCAGCCACGGCGATCCGCGTCGCGTCAACACCCAGCTCATCCGCATGCTCGACAAGCCAGCCGAGCGTCTTCACGCAGTCCTCGACGCCACCGGGAAACATCGTTTCGGGAGACAGGCGGTACTCGGGGTAGACCGCAACACAGCCCGTTCGCTCCGCGATGTCGCGCAGGCAGTTCTCGTACTGGCCGATGTTGCCAACCATAAAGCCGCCGCCATGGATGAACACGAGCGCGGCAGAACCGCTCTCGTGGCTCTCGGGCGTGAAGACGTGCAGGGGAATGCCCCTGTCGCCAAAATTCATGACGACGGTCTTCTTGGCAACGCCCACGCCCCTCACGACATGGGTCTCCTTGTTGGGAGCGGAACGCCACGCGATCACGTCCACCGGCCCCGCCGGCGCCGGACCGGCGGCGAGCTTCGCATGGGCGCGCGCATAGACGCGCGGATCGAGCACGTGCTCGCGCTCATCTCCCGGCACGGGCTTCAGTAGGAGCTTCAGCCCGTTGGGCTCGATGACCTCCCTAGCTCCACGCTCAAGCACTTCGAGCTCGGAAGTGGGGTACTTCCTCTCCTCGGTGCCCATGGCTAGCCGATCTTCAGCTCGTCAAGCTTGGCGTCAAGCTTGGCCATCTCATCGGCGGAAAGCTCCCACTCGAACGTCTCGCAGTTCTGAATCGCATGGGCGTCCGTGCGCACGCCAACGAGCGCGGTGCCCACGTACTCCTTCTGGGTGCTCCAGTTCACGGCGACCTGTGCCACGGGCTTGTCATGAGCCCCGGCGATCTCGTCCATGACCTTGAGCAGCTCCTGGACGCGCGAGAACTTGGGCTCCTGGAAGTAGTCGTAGAAGCCGCCGCGAACATCACCCTCCTCGAACTTCGGCAGCTCGCGGAACTTGCCCGACAGGATGCCCGCACCAAGGGAGCCATAGGTGAAGGAGTCGATGCCACGCTCGTAGCCCCACTTGATGAGGTCCTCGGAGGAGCGGTCAACCATAGAGTAGGGCGGCTGCTGGACGTCGATCTGAGCGACCTTCTCGCACTCCTCGATCATCTCGGTCGTGAAGTTGGAGACGCCGATGTGGCGAATCTTGCCTTGCTCCTTGAGGAGCTGGAGGGCGCACATCGTCTCGGAGAACGGGGTCTTGGCGTCGGGCCAGTGCACGAAGTAGAAGTCGATGTAATCGGTGCGGAGGTTGCGCAGCGAGCTCTCGACCTCCCTCATGATGTTCTTGAACGAGGAGTCGCGGTCATAGCCGGCGGCGCTGGTGATCAGGCCAACCTTGGTCGAGAGCAGGTAGCTCTCTCTGTCGACGCCCCTGAGCGCGTTGCCGACGACCTTCTCGGACGTGCCGTTGCCATAGCACGGCGCGGTGTCGATGAGGTTGACGCCGTGATCGAGCATGGTGCGGATGGCGGACATGCTGGCGGCGTCATCGTTCTCACCAAAGGAGTCGCCGCCGATCGCCCAGGTGCCCACAGCGAGCTGGGAGACGTCGACATCGGAATTCTTGAGGTGCGTGTAGCGCATGTTCTCTCCTTCTAATGGGGCGGCACGCGTCGAATGTCCTCGATCGCGTGCCGCCGGGAATTACCTTGAACAAGCTTCGGATATCCCTGAAGCCGCCTTACACGATGCCCACGAGGCCGAGGACGAGCGCGAGAACCATGACGCCAACCAGGATGATGTTGACGTTGACGTTCTTCTTGCGCAGGAGCCATAGGACGACGAGCGTGAGGACCAGGGGCACGAGGCCCTTGAAGATGGAATCGAGGTAGGTCTGGATCATGACCGGGTCAGAATCCTGAACCGGGATGGACAGGATCGTGTTGAACTTGACGTTCGCCGCGGTCATGGCGCCGATCATCACGAGGCCGATCGTGGAGGTGGCCTTGGTGATGAGCTTCATGAGGCCGCCCTCGTACATCTCGGAGATGAAGTTGGTGCCCATGTTGAAGCCGAGGTAGGTCAAGAAGTAACGGCAGAGGATCGACGGGATGTTGTAGATCAGCAGGAACATGATGGCGCCGAGGGGCGAGCCGCTCATGGCGAGGTTGATGCCAATGCCGGCGGCGATGACACGCAGGACGCCCCAGAAGATTGCGTCGCCGATACCGGACATCGGGCCCATGAGGGAGACCTTGATACCGTCGATGGACTCGGTATCGAAGTCATCGTGCTCGGAGTTCTCCCTCTCCATGGAGGCGACGAGGCCCATGGCGAACGTGCCGACGTTCTGGGTGATGTTGTACCAGGTCGTGTGACGCTTCATGGCGTCGGCGCGAGCCTCGGGGTCATCGGCGTAGTAGCGGTTAAGAGCGGGCTGGATGGAGTACAGCCAACCATCGGCACCAGCCTTGACGGAACCGCCGGCGCCGGAAGCGAACACGGTGAAGGAGCGCAGGAAAATGCGGTTGAGCATCTTCTTGTCTTCAGGGCTCACATTCTTGATCAGGTTGCTCATGCGAAGAAATCCTCCTCGTCGCTGGTTGCAGAGTCGCCGGAAACGGCCTGGGTGGCCACGCCCTTCTTGGTGAGGTCGAAGATCTCCTTGTCGCGGAGGCCGGAGGCGATCGCGATGATGACGCCAAGAACCGCGATGGCGATCATCGGGAGGCCGAGGTACTGGTAGAGCGTAAAGCCCAAGAAGAAGTAGATGCTGAGCTCGGTGCTCCAGAGCATCTGGAGCAGGAGCGCCATACCAACGGCGGGCAGGAGGGCACCCACGGCGTTGAGGCCGTTCATGACATTGGCCGGAATCTGGTTGACAATGGCGGCAACGGGCTCGGCGCCAAGGTAAACGCCGAGGAAGGCGATGAGTGCAAAGGCGGCGTACTTAACAAACCACAGAACGTAGTGCTGGAAAGCAAGGCCCTTCTCGTTACCCTCGGCGGCCATCTTGTCGAGGGTGCCAGCGAAGAACGCAAGGAACACGTTGTTCATGAAGATCGAGAGGAACGCGGTGACGACGCCCACGGGAACAGCCAGCGTGATGGCGGCGCCCTGATCGATGCCGGCGCCAACGGTGAAGGCGACGGCGAGGGCGGTCGCGGTAACGGGCTCGGCGGAGATAGCGCCACCGATGTTCACCGCGCCCATGAAGATCGCCTCAAGAGAGGCACCGATGATAACACCGGTCTTGACGTCGCCCATCAGGAGGCCTGCAACAAGGCCAACAACAAGAGGACGCTCGATCATGCACTGACCGAGAAGCCAGTTACCACCGTAGCAAATCAGCACGGTCAACCAGGCCATTAATGCCAACCCAATCATTTGACTTCCTTTCTTTCATTTCATTTGGCCGCCTGGCCAAATCCCCTTATTTCCCCGCCGCCTCGATCAGACTCTTGAGAGAAGTCTTGGAATTGGACGGGATAAGCTGATGGAAAACCGGAATACCCTGCTCGCAAAGCTCCTTCGCGGCCTCGAGCTCATCCGGGTTGAGCATGATCGTGGAGTTGAGGGCGACCTTGCTATCCGGATCGGACTTGTCGAAGCGGCCGACGTTGGCAACGTTCACGCCCTCAATCTTGCCCGGCGCGCCCTTAACGAGCTCAAGCACGTCACGCACGCAGTTGGTGAGCGCGAAGATGCGCATGGAGTCCGCGCGCGGATCGTTCGCGATGCGGCAGGCATCCGGAACGTCCTTGACGAGGAGTTTCTGGCCCGCCGGCGTACCCATGGAAAGCGTCATGCGAAGGGCGTCGCTCTCCACGGCGTGCTTGTTGGCGACGATGATCCTGGTGGTGTTGAGCTCCTTGGTCCACACCAGGGCGACCTGTCCGTGAATCAGACGGTCATCGACTCGAACCTGAACAATCATTGTTTCCTCTCCTTACTTATTAGTGCTCTCTAATCGAAGAAGTCTCCGTCGGACCCCTCGTTGTCCGCGGCCTTGCTCGGAGGCTCGACGACCTGCATCGTCGCCCTCGCCAGCTCGACGCTCTGCTTGATCGAATCTGCCGTGACCGGCTCAGCGCCGAGGAGCGCCTCGATCACGAGGCCGAGGTTCATACCGGTAACATGGACGATCCCGCGCTTCTCCGGCTCCATGAGGATGACCTTCTGGAAGACGGAGCCACCGTAGATGTCGGTGAAGATGATGGCCTCGTCCTCAGGGCCCACCGAGTCAATAAAGGCCTGGATGCGAGGGGTGAAATCGGAGTCGTCCACGTAGCAGTCAACTGCCTCCACCATGTCCGCCATGCCGGTCAGGATTCCGATCGAGCTCCTGATTCCGCTTGCGAGGTGGCCGTGCGACGCGACAAGAACTTTCTTCATCGAGTCTCTCCTAGAGCGAATAGTGGTTGGGGTTCAGAAGCTGGATCTTGCTGACGACGAACGCGCGCATGTCGGGGGCGGCGTCCATCAGGAGGCCTATGCCGTTGCCGTCGTTCTTACCGGAGTTGATGTCCTTCTCGAAGGCGCGGTACATGGAACGGAAGTACTCCGTGGCGATGTTGAACTTACTCATGCCGAGGTTCACGGCCTCCTGGAGCTGCTCGTCGGGGATGTCGGAGCATCCGTGCATGACGAGGGGGACGCTGACGGCCTCCCTGCAGGCCTTGATGCGCTCCATGTCGAGGTTCGGGACCTTGACATAGGGGCCGTGGGCATTGCCGACGGCGATGGCGAGCGAGCCGCAACCGGTGCCCTCGACAAACTCCTCGGCGAGGTTCGGGTCGGTGTAGTGGTCGCTGTTCACGAAGTCGTTGGCGTCAGAGCCGTTGCCGACATGGCCGAGCTCGGCCTCGATGTCGACGTCGAAGATCTTGGCGACCTGGACGACGTCCTTCGTGAGCTGGAAGTTCTCCTCATAGGGAAGTGAGGAGCCGTCGACCATGACGGATGGGAAGCCGGCCTTGACGCCCTTGACGGCGATCTCGTAACCAGCGGAGTGATCCTGGTGGACGGCGACGGGCACGCTCGCGCGCTCGGCGTAATAGCGGGCGGCGAAGGCGATGATGTCGAGGGCGCAGTGGTCCTCGAAGCCAGGCCAGTACTGGATGATGATGGGCATGTGCTCATCCTCGGCGGCCTGGATCGCATAACGGATGGTCTCCGTATTGATGACGTTAATCGCGGGCACGCCATAGTGGTGCTCGGTCGCATGTTGAAGAAGCTCGTTGACCTTGATGAGTGACATCTTTGTCTTCCTTTCACCTGAATAATCATTGGATCGGACAGTTCTCAGCTCGTCAGCTGGTTGAACACGAAGCGAAGCGCGAGGCAGGCAGGCGCTTGCGAGGCGCGGTGGAGCCTATGCGGCCGCCTGGCCCTCAGGCTGCGGCGCCGCGCTTCGACGCCATAGCACGTACGCCACAAGAGCAACGACCGCAGCAATCGTTGAAGCGAGGGCGAAGGCCAGAAAACCCGCGTGCGTGCCGAGCGCGTCGCACGCCCAACCGCCAAACAGGTTCGCAACCACGACGGACAGACCGCTCTGAACCATCGCGAAGGCGCTCTGACCTCGAGCGCGACAATCCTCGTAAGTGTGGTTGGCAATGTAGGTAACGCAGGAGTAGTAGACGGTCATGTAACTCACGCTCTGCAGCAGCTGGCCGCAGATCATGACCGGGACGATGCCGGTGCCCACGAGCACGAGCCTGAGCGCCGCCATGAAGCAGGAAAAGATCAGGAGGTTCATCTCGCCGAAGCGCCTGACCAGCTTGGAGGAAACGAGCAGGATGGGGATCTCGCTCGCAGCGGAGACCGCACTCAGGACGCCCACGAGGTTCTGACCCTCGCCAAGCTCGACCGCGTAGCGGCCCAAGAACGCCCCAATGAAGCCAATCGCGGCCGAACTGATGAAGGCGAAGACCAAGACGAAGGCGATCTCATTGCTGGTGAACAGCGAGAGGAGGCCCTTTCCGTGGGAGACCTTGGGATCGTCCGCGGCATTGGCGCGAATTCCCGCCTCGGGGAGGCGCCACATGTGAGCCGCGAAGACCACCAGCGCGGCAGAGACCACCGCGAACTGGATTTGAGGAGCCATGTCGAGCAGCCGACCGACGATCAGGACGACGATGGCATAGCCGATAGTGCCACCCATGCGAATGCGAGAAAAGTCCAGGCCAGAGCGATCCGCGAGCTCGATGACGAGGGAGTCGCTCAGGGGCAGGAGCCCCGAGAAAAACGCCGAGAACGCAAAGGTTACGAGAAGGACCGGGACGAACGTCGACGCCAGGTAATACAGCGGAGCGAGTACCGCCGCCGCAAGGCAGAGGATCACGATGACCGCGCGGCGGCGCCCGAGCTTGTCGGCGATCGTCGACCAGAGCGGCTGGATGGCGAGCGCACACACCGGGGTCGCCGCGAGGAGGATGCCGGTCTGGGCTGCGCTGAGGCCGAGGCTCGTGTAGTGAGCGGAGAGGAACGGCGAGTACACGCCCGCGCAGACCCAGTAGAGGACGTTCGCGAAGAACAGCGAAGTCATGCTTGCGTTTGTCCTGGCGTTGTGCATCGTGCTTCTCCCTTCTTGCTCGCCGGGTGCCTGTCTGGGCTTCGAAGTGATTCGCCATCTAGCGTGAAACGAAGTTGTGAGGCGTTGGAACAATGTTCTGTTGTTTCATCGTTTTTGTGCCGTTGTTTCACGGCTCATAAGATAGCAGCTCAAGATGAGATTGTGCCGGGGAAGCACCGATTTACCGTGAACGGTAGGAAATCAGCGGTGAAACGCTATTTCACCGCTTATGAAACATTTTGCTTTATTTTCACCTCTCTTGACCTAAGATACAAAGCAAACTAGGGCCAAGGAGTAACCATGGATAAGACAGGGGATGTGCTCAGCCACATCTGCGCGGTCATGAGCAGCCTATCCCCCTCGGAGAAGGCAATCGCAACGTATGTGCTCGACCACCCGTCGGACGTCGCAACGATGACCGTCCGCGAACTCGCCGCAGAAACCGGTACGTCACCGGCGTCTGTTTCGAGGTTCGCAAGGACGCTTGACTACCGAACCTATTCGGACATGCGTCTGGCGCTCGGCATATCCATCAGCAGGGCCTCCGGCGAGGAAAAGGCCACGGGCGGCAAGGTTACTCTGGACGACGTCGAGGGCTCCATTAAGTACGTCCTGTCTCACAAGGTCAAGGAGCTCTCCCAAACCGCCTCGCTCATTGACTCCGATGACTTTTCGGCAGTCGTCAATCTGCTCCACAACGCCAACCTCGTCCTGATTGCGGGCGTCGGCAACTCGATTAGCATGGGCGTAAACGCGGCGTTCAAGCTCTCACAGGTTGGAGTCAGGGCGTTTTGCCCCAGTACCACCGATGCCATGGTCTCCGCCGCAACCAGCCTCAAGGAGAATGACATCCTGCTCGTCATTTCGACGTCCGGATACTCGAAGCGCCTCGTCAACATATTCGACTCTGCCGAGGATTCGAACACCCCCATCATCATGATCACAGACAACCCAGATACGCCGCTCGCGAAGCGTGCCACGTATATCATCCGAGCCATCTCGCGAGATCAGGCCATCACCGGAACCGAGGTCGCCTTCTCGCACAGCTCGATCAACTTCGTCATCGAGCTGCTGTTCCTCTTCCTGACCTCTTGCTGGGATGACCCGGTAGAGTTTAACAGGATCATCTCGAAGAATCTCTTGGGAGACAGGCAATACAGCTAGGACGACGCACACCGGCGCACCGACGCCCAGACCGAAACGGGAGGACCCCTTGATAAAGCTCATCCTCGCAGACATGGACGGGACCCTGCTGCCGTTTGGCTCAAGGGTCGTATCGGAGCGCACGCACAGCGCGATTCTTTCGGCGCTTGATGCGGGCATCGCGTTCGGCCCCGCAAGCGGCCGCGACTACGCCGACCTGGCCGATGCCTTTGACGGCGACGCGCGCTGTTTCTCGACCGGCATCATGGCCAACGGAAAGAAGGTCTTCTCCAGCGGCGAACTCGTGTTCAAAAAGACGCTCTCGACGGAGGCCCTCGTCAAGCTCGATAGCGCCGTACGCCCCTACGCGGGGACGTCACTCTGGCTAGTCGCCGATATCGATGAGACAGGCAAACGCTGCGAGCAGTTCCTCTGCGCCGTCGAGCCTGGCGACGAATTCGCCCTGGAAATCGTTAAGGACTCCGGAAGAGACATGGCGCTCGGAGACGTGCCCACGAACCGTGACGTCATCACCGCCGGCATCTTCGTCAACGTCAGCTCCGCCCCGACGGAAGTCGTTCGGAGTCGATGCAAGGAAGCCTGCCCAGAGCTTGATTTCCCCTCGCCCGTCCCATTCTTCCTCGATGTTGTTCCGGCTGGCTGGAGCAAGGTAAACGGACTCGACGCGCTTCTCGGCAGCCTTGGGGTCACGCTGGACGAGGTCGCTTTTATCGGAGACTCGGAAAACGACGTGACGCTCCTCGAAAAGGTGCCGAACTCCTACGCAGTCGCGGGCGCGATGCCAGAGGCGAAGGCCGCGGCCCATCACCTGATCGGGGACGCAGCCGAGGACTCCGTCGCGAAGCTCATCGAACAGATTGTCCAGCAGCGAGGCTAGGGTTCCGCCAGCGTGGCATGCGCCGCGTGCCTCGTCATCCGTTCGTGGCGCGCTACCTCGTGACGATCCAGAGCGTGGCCATCGTCGCGACGCCGATGCCTACGATGAGCGCGACCCACAGGACGCGGACCACGAGGTTCATGTCGCCCGCCACCACCATGTCGTTCGCGTGCCAGAACCAGCTCTCGTTTCCCTCGCACATGATGCCCTCCCTTGGCCTCGATTACGCCATCTATGGCCGAGCAATCGCAGGTCACGTGCCATGGATTTGCCCTACGCCCAGCTTTCAGTTCTGTAAGGCGGCGGGAGCCTGTGCGAGGCCCCGAGTCCTGAGGCTGTTGCAATGAAAATGGGAATCAAGGAGCACGCATCAATCATATAGGTTCCTTTCGGGGGCGATGGCAAACGGAGCATCCATCATATAATGGAGCGACACAACCAGAGAGGTCACCCATGGAATTTTATGCAAGCTGCCCCGAGGGCTTTGAGTCCGCACTCGCCGACGAGCTTAAACGGCTCGGGCTTTCGCATGTCCGCCGCCTCAAGGGCCGCGCCACGTTTGAGGGCGAGCTCGAGCAAGGCTACCGCGCCTGCCTGTGGTCGCGCCTGGCCAGCCGCGTGTTTGTGGTGCTCGGACGCTTTGAGGCACAGGATGCCGACGAGCTGTACGATGCCGTTTACGACATTGCCTGGGAAAACATCGTCCGCCGCGGCGCCACCATTGCCATCACTGCCCGTGGTGTGACCGAGCAGCTGCGCAACACGCGCTTCTCGGCCCTGCGCGCCAAGGACGCATTGTGCGATCGCCTGGCCGAGACCACAGGCCGTCGCGCCGATGTCGATGCTGCCGACCCCGATGTTCACCTGCTGCTTTCGCTGCGCCAGCGCCGCGCGAGTATAAGCCTGGACCTTTCGGGCGACCCGCTGTTCAAGCGCCTGCCGCCCGCCGCGACTCGGGCCGGCGAGGGCGTGCGCGTGCTGCGCCCCGACTACGCCGCCCTGGTACTGGCGCAGGTCGGCTGGACCGCGCTGTGCGAGCGCGAGCTGACGGCCGATGACTACGAAAACGAAGCCCTACCTACGCTGATCGACGCCTCGTGCGCCGGTGGCGGCCTGCTGCTAGAGGCCGTGAACATTCTGACCGACCGCGCCCCGGGCGCCGCACGCGAGCGCTGGGGCTTTGAGGGCTGGCAGCTGCACGATGCTGCCCTATGGGAGCAGCTGGTTGCCGAGGCACGCGAGCGTGAGACGGCAGCGCGCGAACGCCAGGCGCGCATCGTTGCCGTAGACATCGACCCCGCCGCCCGCAAGACCGCCGAGCGCATGGTCAAGTGCGCCGGCTACAAGCGCTTTGTCGACTTTTGCGCCGCCAAGTCTGCCGCCGTACTGGACCATGCGGGCGCTGTCGCCGGCGCAGCCGTGGTCGCAGACACCACCGAGACCCCGCTTTCGCTCATGCACGACGCCATGACGCTGATCGGCGAGCTGCGCCGCGCGCCCGAACTCGCTTCGGCACCGGTCGCCGCGCTCACCCGCGACGGATTGCTGGCCCGCGCGCTCCACGCCGAGCCCGAGCGCTCGATTGCCGTCATGCCCAACAACGAGGAGGCGACCGTCGAAGTCTGGCCTTCTCTCGACCACGCCGCCGCAGCGTTTGAGACTGCGACCAGTGCGGATGCCGAGGCCGAGGTTGCGAATGCCAACGACGTCAACGACAAAGCCACCGCTTCTGCCATGCCCGAACCTGCCGCCACGCTCGACCTGGGCGACGGCAAGCCGCTGCCCGTGCTCATTCCCGAGTCCGAGCAGTTCGCCAACCGCCTGCGCAAAAACGCCCGCCTGCGTCGCAAGTGGGCAAAGCGCGAGGGCGTGAGCTGCTACCGCGTCTACGATGCCGACCTGCCCGACTACTCCGCCGCCATCGACCTGTACGAGGGCTGCCCGCAGACGCCGGGCCGTTGGCTCGTCATCGCCGAGTACGCCGCACCCAAGACCATCGACCCGGCGCTGGCCCAGGCCCGCATGCTCGATATCTTGGCCATCGCGCCGCGCATCCTGGATGTTCCGGCCGAGCACGTGCACGCCAAGGCACGCATGCGTTCGCGCGGCGGCTCGCAGTACGGCAAGCAGGGCGCCGGCAAGGGCGGCTCGGGCGAGCGCGCCAACATCGCGCGCCGTCGCCTGCCGCTCATCGAGGAAGGCGGTCTTACCTTTGCCGTCAACTTTGACGACTACCTGGACGTGGGCATCTTCTTGGACCACCGCGTCACGCGCGATCTGGTGCGCGAGCACGCCAAGCAGGCACGCCGCTTCCTCAACCTGTTCGCCTACACCGGCACCGCTACCTGCTATGCGGCCGACGGCGGCGTCGAGGAAACCGTGACGGTCGACCTCTCCAACACCTACCTGGACTGGGCCGAGCGCAACATGCGCCAGAACGGCTTTGTGGGATCGCAACACCACTTTGTGCGCGACGACGTGCTCGCCTGGATTCGCGACCAGCGCCAGACGCGCAACCGCTGGGACCTGATCTTTGTCGATCCGCCCACGTTTTCGAACTCGTCCAAGATGGGCCGCCGTACCTGGGATGTTCAGCGCGACCATGTTGAGCTTTTGGCCGGCGTATCGCGCCTGCTCGCACAGGGCGGCCACGCCATCTTTAGCTGCAACCTGCGCGGCTTTCGCCCCGAAACGCGCAAGCTCGCGCGCGCGGGCGTCGTGCTGGAGGACATTACAGCACAGACCATCCCCGAGGACTTCGCGCGCAACCAGAAGGTGCACCATTGCTATATCGTGCGCCGTCTGCCTATCGAGGACGCCATGGCCGAGGTCGGCTTTAGCGCCGAGGAGATTGCCGAGCGAACCGAGGAGCTGCGCAACCCCGAAGCCCGCAAGCCTCGCGCAGCATCGCCCGCGCACGCACAGGCCGGCAACGGCAAGTCGAACTTTGCCGCCAAACCCTCCCCCGCCGGCAAGCCCAAATAGAAGAAGTTCTACGCCAGCAAGCCCAAGGGCAAGTAATAAAAAAGCGATGGGATAGTTCCCCGATGACCTCATCAAAGGCCAAATGAGAACTATCCCACCGCAACTCATAGAGGGGCCTCGTCTGGGGGCCATGCTCTGCCCTATCCCTGGGTGACCAATCGGTAACCGATACCCACGTGCGTTTGGATATAGTGCGGGTGCGCGGGATCGGACTCGATCTTTTTGCGCAGCGTACCCATAAAGACGCGCAGGCTCGCCAGGTCGCTCTTGGTCGCCGTGCCCCAGATCTCGTGCAAGATAAACTGGTGCGTCAGCACCTTGTCGGCGTTGTGTGCCAGCAGGCACAAGAGCTTGTACTCGATCGGCGTCAGATGCAGTTCCTCGCCATCCATCGTGGCGATGCCGGCATCAAAATCGATATGCAACTCGCCGGTATCGAACGAGCCCTCGGAGACAACACCGCCCGCCTGCGCATACGAAAGGCGCCTGAGCGTGGTGCGAATGCGCGCGAGCAGCTCCTCGACCGAAAACGGCTTAGTCAGGTAGTCATCGGCGCCGGCATCGAGCGCTCGGATCTTGTCCGCGTCCTCGCTGCGCGCCGAAACCACGATGATCGGCATGCCCGACCACGCGCGCACCGACTCCACCACCTTGACGCCGTCCATATCGGGCAGGCCCAGATCGAGCAGCACAATGCTCGGCGCCTGCGACGAAGCGGCGGCGATGGCGGCGTGGGCGGTCTCCACAGCCATATGGCGCAAACCGTGCGCCTCGAGCGCGGCGACGATAAGGTTGCGGACGGCGGGATCGTCCTCAACGACCAAGATGAGCGGTTTCACGGCAGAGTTCGGCACAGCGCTACTCCTTATCAAACGAAACGTCGGCGGTGGGAAGCTCAATCGTAAAGACCGAACCGTGCGGGTCCGCCGCGGTAACCTCTATGCTACCGCCATGTGCCAGCGCAATGGAGCGGCAGAGCGAAAGCCCCAAGCCCACACTGCGGCAGCTGTCGGCCAGGCCATGGTTGGCGGTGTAGAACGACTCAAAGATTCGCTCGCGGTCCTCGGGCGCAATGCCCGGGCCATCATCAGCAACCGAGCACGCCACGCATCCATCATGGACGCCAATCGAGATTACGATATGCGAGCCCGCAGGCGTATAGGCGATGGCGTTGTTCACCAGATTGACCACCAGCTGCACCATCAGGCGCGCGTCGACGTTGACAAGCGCCGGCTCATCGCACGCCACCACCTTAAGGTCGTGCTCGCGCACGGCCGGGTTTACGTGGCGCAGCGCCTCCTCGACGATATCGTCCATGAGCTCGAGCGTAGTCGACAGATGCATGCCGTCGCCCTCGAGCTTGGTGATGGCGAGCAGATTCTCGACAGTGGCGTTGAGCCATTGCGCGTCCGAGCGAATGGATAGGAGCATGCCGCGGCGTGTCTGGTCGTCGAGCACGGCCGTGCCGGTCGAGCCCTGGTCGAGCAGCACATCGGCATTACCCGAAATACTGGTAAGCGGCGTGCGCAGGTCGTGCGAGATGGAGCGCAGCAAGTTGGCGCGCAGCTGCTCGTTTTTAGCGAGCACCGCCGCCTCCTCGCGAGCCTCCATGGCGCGGGCGCGATCGAGCGCCAGCTCGCCTTCGCTCACGATGGCATCGGCAAGCGTCCGCTCCTCGGGCGTCAGCGCATCGGGCTCGGCGACAATGGCGAACACCCCCACCACCGAGGCGGGATCGCCCGCGCGCACCATGGTGTCGCCCGAGCGCACGGTCAGGTATATGCCGTAGAACGCCGAGGCGCCATAGGTGGCATCGAGCGGCGTTCCCACATAGGCGGACGCCGAGAGCCGCGGCGGCATCTGCGGCGCCAGCTGGTGTACCGGCGCGGCATCGCCCACGGCCGTGTACGTCGTGCGCGGCAGCAGGTCATCGTTATCGGCATCGGCGCTATACCACACGACCGGACAGTCCGAAAGACGCGCCAGCTGCGTTGCCATAGCGTGCACAATCTGTTGTTGATCGCCACACCGCTGCAGCATGCGGTTGGTCTCGAGCACCATCTGCGTGCGACGGTCGCTGGCGGCAGCCTGCGCCAAGGCGCGGCGCAGGGCCAGCGCGATTGAGCTCGACACGAGCGAGACCGCAAACATGATAAAGAACATGCCGGGATAGACGCGGTCGATAAACGACAGCGCGTAGCGCGGGTCGACAAACAAGAAGTTGTAGAGCGCCACGGCGGCAGCCGAGCTCAGCAGGCAGTACAGGCGGCTCCAGGTAAAGAAAGCGCACAGCTGCACGGCGAACACATAGACGATCATGATGCTCGGCGCGAGCCCCGGATGGTCGAGCAGCGCGCCCACAATCGTCGCCGCGGCTAGCAGCCCCGCCGATACGCAGGCGTCATACAGAGGGCTGCGACGCGTCAGCGTTGTACGCCGCCACCAAAAGTTCTCGGCAATATCGCCGTCCGCACGGACGTCCATCAGCGCCCCGCCCCTCTCTCAAAAACAAAAACCACCACAAAGGGGACTGGCACCTTTGCGGTGGTGGCCTCCTTGTGGTGGTTTCAAGTGTATAGCCTTTACAGCCTGCGGTCGCTAGACAAACAGCAGACGTCGACTACGGACGCTCGTCGGGAGCCAGGCGCTGCATCTTGCTCACGGCCTTAAACTTGGTGAACAGCGGCACGTACTCAAAGCTCACGTTGGAGTTCTCCAGGCCGTACCAGCGCGCAGGCGTGCCGGCGGCGCGGCGGATGATGTACTTGAGCGTGATGGCCGTACGCTCGCTGGGCTCCACGTCGCTTTCGGGCGCCAGCAGCTTGCGGATCATGACGAACTTAAACGTGCCGATGTTGCCCGGATCCTTGTAGACCGAGTAATCGTGCGTCTGCGCCGGCAGCTCGCCGCTGGCAGCCAGGTCCTGAACAACCTGGCGCAGGTAAGCATTGACGCGCTGGTTGATCTTGTAGCCCAGATACAGATGCACGCGGAACACGTAGTCGGTGCCGAACGTCTCGACCGAGTAGGCAAAGGTATGCGGCTCCTCCATGGTCTCGACATTCACGAACCACCAGGCACGAGCGCGCTTGGGGTGCTTATCCAAAATCGAGTAGACGATATCGCGGTCGATATAGTCGGTGTTGGTGTCCTTGGTCAGGTACACGATGTTGTCGCTCATGAGCTCGTAGCGATCGTCGTCGCGCAGGCGTTTGAGCTGCGGCAGATAGCTGCGCAGCGGCAGCAGCGTAAACTGACGTTGCTCGACCGCCGTACCGTTGTACCAGCACACCATGATGCCCATGATGAGTGCAGCCATGAGGATGGTGAAGTAGCCACCGTGGAAGAACTTGGTGAGCGAGCTCACAAAGAAGAAGCCCTCGAGCAAAAGGAAGAAGGCGGCAAAGATCCACGGCGCGACCTTGAGATTGCGCTCCACGTGCAGATAGAAGAAGAGCAGCATTGTCGTGCACATCATGGTCAGGGTAATGGCCAGGCCGTACGCGGCCTCCATGTGCGCCGAGTTCTGGAACAGCAGCACCACGACGACGCAGCCCACGAGCATGACGTTGTTGACCATGGGGATGTAGAGCTGGCCCTTGGTCTCGGCAGGATAGAAGACCTGCATATGCGGCATGAGGTCCAGGCGGCTGGCCTCGGACACCAGCGAGAATGCGCCGGTGATGAGCGCCTGCGAGGCGATGATGGCCGCGACGGTGGAAAGGCCGACGGCAAAGGGGCGCAGACTCGGGGCGAGCATCTGGTAGAAGGGGTTGAGGTCGGCGATACCCATGAGCTCCGGATTGCCGGCGTTGTTGATAAGCCACGCGCCCTGGCCCATGTAGGACAGCAGCAGGCAGCACTTAACGAACGGCCAGGTGGCATAGATGTTGCCGCGGCCCACATGGCCCATGTCGGAATAGAGCGCCTCGGCACCGGTGGTAGCGAGGAAGCAGCTGCCCAAAATCATGATGCCCGCATGGTTGTTGGGGCTCAGCAGAAAAGCGATGCCACGCAACGGGTTGAGGCACAGCAGCACCGCGGGATACTGGCAGACAAAGAACAGGCCCGTGCCGCCCAGGAACAAAAACCACAGCGTCATGATGGGGCCGAAGGCGTGACCGATCTTGGCCGTGCCGATGCGCTGCACCAAGAAGAGCGCGATGATGATGGCAAGCGTGATGGCGACGACACGACCCTGGTCGTCACCGAGCACGGCATGGACCGCCGGGATGGTGCGCAGGCCCTCGATGGCCGTGGTGACGGTAACGGCAGGCGTCAGGATGCCGTCGGCGAGGAGTGCCGCGCCGCCCAGCATGGCGGGGATGATGAGCCACTTGCCGCAGCGCTTGACCAGGCTGTACAGGGCAAAGATGCCGCCCTCGCCGTGGTTGTCGGCGCGCAGCGAGATCAGCACGTACTTGACGGTCGTCAGCAGCGTGACCGTCCACACGACAAGGGAGAGCGCGCCGAGCACGAACTCCTGCGTGACGCTTCCGATGCCGCCGTTGCCGGCAACGAGCGCCTTGGTTACATACATGGGGCTGGTGCCGATATCGCCATACACCACGCCCAGCGTGACGAGCATCGCCGAGATGCTCACAGGAATCGCAGCGTGCGAGGCTACTTCCTTTGCCTTTTGTTCCATAAGCCGGTTTCCTCCCAATTTTAACGTTCGACGGGATTATATGTAATCAGCTCATATTTTAATGGCACCGTTTTCCCAGCTAGATAAACATTTATGCGGCCTTTAGGCCACCGCGGCGATATGGAATGTGACAAAGGGACGCCCCCTTTGTCACATTCGTCATTTTCCGAGCCAGTTTTTGAACCACCACTCCATAGAGCGGCTCATCTCGGCCATAAAGGGGCTCGTGTGCTTACGGGTGTAGATGTCGATGACGCGCTCGCCCACCTCGCGGGCGTGCGGGCGAAACATCGCATCCATCTCGGCCACCTGCGCATCCATCGTCGCGGCGTCGGCGCGACAATAACGCTCCTCGTGCACCAGGTTCACCACGGGATGCGCGATTGCCGGGCGCTCCTTACGGGGCGTGCCGATGATGAGCATCGACAGCGGCATGGTATAGGCAGGCAAGTCCAGCAGTGCGGCAACTTCCTCGGCGTTCTCGACGATATCGCCGATATAGCAGCTCCCCAGCCCCAGAGATTCGGCGGCGACCACGGCGTTTTGAGCGGCGATCACGGCATCCTGCGCCGCGATGGCAAAGTCGCCCAAACCCGGCGCGCGGCGGGGCGCCTTGCCCGTGCGCCCGACAAACTCGGGTTCAAAGCAGCCCACGTGCTCAAACAGATCGATCCACTTGGCATAATCGACCACAAATATAAGTGCCCAGGGCGCCTTGGCGATCATGGGCTGGTGATCGCACAGGTCGGCCAGACGGTCCAGCGTAGCCTGCTCGCGAATGCTCACGATGGAATACATCATCATGGCGCCCGCCGACGGCGCGCGACTCGCCGCATGCAAGATCGCCGCCCGCTGCTCGTCGGTCACCGCCACGGGACGGCCGTCGTCATCGCGCGCAAAAGCGCGCGTGGACGAGCGGTGCTCCAAAATGTCCAGTACCGCGTTGCCCGTAGTCTCGACCGGATAGCCGTACGTATCCACGCCCGCAGCTCCGTCGCCGCCCATGTCCGCCTCGCAAACCTGCTCGCTCATCGCCCTACCCTCGCCATTTCTTTAAGAAGCCTTTACGTTTCCGTGTAATTCCCGTCCATTATCGCGCAGGTCGCCACTACATTGCGTCACACCGCCACACGCGCGCGTTAATATGGCTGGTTGTTGTGCGCAGCCACCAATCGCTGCGCATATCTTGGTAACAATCGGGTAAATCCCCGCTTTCGTAGGTTTTAGTTTGTGAGGAGTCTCAGCATGTTCGCTGCCGCCATCTCGCTCGTCGGTCTTGCGGCGACCGTCTACCTTGTCTTGCGCGAGGCCAAGGCCATTTGCGCAAAGTCGGGCACCGTTGCCAAAAGCGCTCTTGGGTGGAGCGTCGCCTTCGGCCTGTTCCAGCTCTTTTTGACCATTTGGGGCGCCATTGGCCTCGTCGCTCAAAACGAGCCGCTCGCCTTTGTGATGCTCATCCTGACCAACGCCATTCTCACCGGATGCGCTTGGGCCAGCATCGCCCGCGACCGCATCGCACCGCGCGTCTTTGCGTTCGCCTCGGCCGACGCTCCCGCCCCCACTGGCAAGCTCGCCCGCCTGCGCGGCGCCTTTGTGGGCAAACCGCTCGTCGCCGCCGTCCTGTGCCTGCTGCTCGCCGGCGTCTTTGCGCTGCTGGGCATGGAGGTCTCGTCCAACCACGACTTTACCTGGGTCTACCCCCTGTGCATCCTGCTCGAGTGGGCCATCATCACCGTGCTCATGGTCGGCCTGTTCTTCCTGTTCCAGCGCCACGGCGCAGCACCGGCCGTCCTGGCCTTTGCCCTCTTTGTCCTGGGCATTGCCGAGTTCTTCGTCATCACGTTTAAATCCATGCCCATCCAGCCGGGCGACCTTTCGGCCATCTCCACCGCCGCCGCGGTCGCCGGCAACGGCTACACCTTCTCGATCTCGCTGTTCTGCGTGCTGTCCATGGGCTTTACCGCCATCGCCATGCTGCTGTGCGAGTACGCCGGCCTGGTGGCACCGCACCGTCAGAAGGGTGCCGCCAACGCCAAGCGCATGCTGCTCACCAACCTGCTCGTGGCAGTGCTGTGCCTGGGCGGCGTGACCGCGCATGTCACGCTCATCGACTACTACAACACCCTCGGCATCACCGTCTACACCTGGCGCCCGCTCGAGAGCTACTGGCGCGAGGGCTATCTGCCTGCCTTTATTAGTGCAGCGCAGTCCATCAAGCCGCCCAAACCCGCCGACTACTCCGTCGACGATGCCAAGGCCACGCTCAAAAAATACGCCAAGGCCTACGACAAGTCCGACGCGGCCAAGAGCGACGAGCGCGCCGCCGCAAAGGAGCAATTCGACAGCGAGAAGCCCACGGTCATCGCCATCATGAACGAGACCTTCTCGGACCTGTCCATCTACCAGAACATGCGCGCCGGCTACGAGGGCCCGCAGTACTTTAAGAACCTGTCCAACTGCCTCAGCCGCGGCAAGCTCTACGTGAGTGCCTACGGCGGCGGCACCGCCAATACCGAGTTTGAGTTTATGACCGGCAACTCCATGGCCAACCTGGGTTCGGGCGTGTACCCCTACACCATCTACAACATGGAGACGACCGGGAACCTGGCAGAGCAGTTCAAATCGCTCGGCTATTCCACCACGGCCATGCACCCCAACCACGCGACCAACTGGAACCGCGAGAACGTCTACAAGGACTTTGGCTTTGACCAGTTCCTGTCCATCAACGACTTCCAGGGAGCCGACACCCTGCGCGGCATGGTGACCGACCAGGCTACCTACGACAAGATTCTTGAGCTACTCGACCAGAACGCCGACCCGCAGTTTATCTTCGACGTGACCATGCAGAACCACTCGGGCTACGACACGGGCCTGCTGCCGGTCGACAAGCAGATGCACCTGAACATCGACACGACCGACCTGGACGCCAAGACCGTCGAGGACGGTACGCTCTCCGATGTCGACGAGTATGTCTCGTGCATCGAGCAGTCCGACCAGGCGCTTCGCTACTTCCTCAACGCCCTGAGCAAGCTCGACCGTAAGGTTGTCGTGGTGTTCTGGGGCGACCACCAGCCGTTCTTCCCGTCCAAGTTCAACGACAAGTGGTTTACCGGCGAGGATGATGCCACGCACCAGGAACGCCTGTGGCAGACTGACTACATCATCTGGGCTAACTACGACGTTGCCGGTTGCGACCAGACGAGTGAGGTCGACGACCTGTCCACCAACTACCTGTCCACCCAGCTGATGCAGCTGATCGGCGCCCCGCTTTCCGACTATCAGAAGGCGCATATGACACTGCGCGAGTCGCTGCCCGCCATCAACTCCGTCGGCTACGAGGATGCCAGCCTGCGTTGGGCGCTTTCCTCCAACGTCACCGGTGACGACGCCGCTGCCGCAGCCGC
Source organism: uncultured Collinsella sp. (assembly GCA_938033205.1). Classification (GTDB taxonomy): domain Bacteria; phylum Actinomycetota; class Coriobacteriia; order Coriobacteriales; family Coriobacteriaceae; genus Collinsella. Next base: position 76,848 of record CALHJP010000014.1, read on the forward strand.
CACCAAGGCGCGCGAGGATTACGCCAAGATGCAATATTACGAGATGTTCCGCGACGGCAAGAACGTGTATACCGAGCACTTCCAGACCGAGGCCAACGAGACCGACCCCAACCTGGCACCGGGCACGACCAAGATCAAATAGCGACTAGCTGCGAGTTCATAACTGAAACGTCTGTCCGGGCGGACAGACGCCTTGTTGTTGGAGCGCGGCTTGTCATGGGGGCATCCGCTGAACATATATAAGTTGAAGGCCACATTAAGTGGCCTTCTTTGTATTCGGAAAGTGTGTCCCGGAATCTGCCTTCGGAATGGGACGCAGTTTCCGCTTGAGGGCCTGTTGGGAAAGCGCATCCCACTTCAAGAGTAAATTCCGGGTCGCACTTTCCGCTAAGGCTCTCAACCGGAAAGTGCATCCCATTCCAAGCCTTAATTCCGGGACATAGTTTCCGGACAAGACATCAACCGGAAAGTGGGGACCACTCTGAGCGCCGATTCTGGGACACACTTTCCGAAACACCGCCCATCCGGAAAGCCCGTCCCACTCCGAATACATCCAGGCATAAAATCATCAGCTTATTAGGCCTTCTATCAATAAAGAGACACCCTCCCGAGCGGCGGGCTCGAAGTTCATCGCGAGTTCCGCACGCAAAGAAGGCCACTTAATGTGGCCTTCGTCTTGCGCAGGACTGTAGAGCAGGGAACTTCGTGCCCGCCGCCCGGGAGGGCGTTGCGTTTAGAAGATGAACCTAGCGCTTATCCCTCCGGGACAAAAGAAGCGCGGCTATAAATGCGATGATTGCAAGCGTCAGCAGCACCAAAAGCAACGTGAGCGTGCTGTCGCCTGTTGCCACCAGACCAAGCAAGCCGGGCTTCTTGCTGCCAGCAGGTTGTACGGGGATCTTCTCGCCATCGTCTTCGGCGGTGATTTCCCAGCGAATTGCCTTGTTTGCGTCGGCAAGCTCGTTGCCCACCGACGTCGGGACACTTAGTTGCAAATTGAGCACCGTGCTGCCATCGTTCGTAAACGTTGCGACCTGCGTGGGATAGGCGAACACACTGCCCGGCGTTCCCGTCTGGAGCCAACCGGCAGACGCATCGCCCACCGATGCCGTTAAGGTGATAGGCGACAACAGGCGTGCCGTCTCGTGATCGACAACGGCACGCACAAACACGCGCACCTGGGACTTTACGCCCGTGGCACGAATCTCTATCTGCTGATCACGCACATCGCCAGGCATCAGATCTTTAAAGGCCAAAAACAGATCGGGCTCCCCCGAGGAGTCCGTCGCCCCCGAGACCGTCAGCTGACGCGCATTTCCGTCATAGGCAATCGCGGGAGTATCGGCAAACGCACGGGCGGGAACAGCGAGCGCGACCACGCAGAGAATGGCCGCGACCATGCAACGCAAGGAGCGCGCAACACCTTTACGAATCGGGAACGCCATACTTACGCACCTCCATGCGGCGGCACCAGCACGTCATTCTCGACCGAGCAACCCCATGCGTCGTGCACGGCCTCATCGGGCATCGCCTGGACCGCCTGAGTGGAGATATCCACGACAAGATTGCGACCTTCGGTTGCCTTGAGCTCGGTAACCCTATTAATGAGCACGCCGGTTTCCGCGCCGGGAGCGACGGGCGACGTCCAGTAATAGAACCCGTCGCTCGCCTTAACCCAGTTATAAGCCGAGTTCGCGCCCGAGGCATCAGCCACGCTCCACGCAATCTCGTAATCCGCCTCACCCTTCGGCTCCTCCTTCGGCTCATCCCACAGGCGTGTGCCATCCTGGTCCTGCCAGTAGATATCCACTGCAGCACGAATATAGGCGGGCGCAGTACCCGTGTTCTTCGCCTTGACATCGCTTTTCACTTTGCCGTTGAGCGTTTCCTGAACCGATGGCGTCACCGACCCGATGCCGAACTGGTTGACCAGCACGCCCGTAACCGAAAGCCAGGCCAACGTGCCTGCCGTACCGGCCAGGAGGATAACCCCCACCAGCAAGGCGATGATGCGCTTGCGCTTGGACATGCTAATCCTCCTTCTTTGCTACGTTGCCGTTGCTCCAAACGTTATGGGCACGATTGCTGCCGTCGATCCATTTGTCGTTCACACGCGTGTTCGTGCAGGTGAACGTGGCATCGTTCGCGCTCGATGCAGCGGAGATAGTCGCCTGCGCCTTATCGCCCGGCTGCTTGCCAGGGACGCCGATTTGGTTGCTGTAGCGCCATGCCCACGCTGAGTCCTCCTCGACGGTGTAGATACCCGCCGGGACCGCAAGCTCGATAGCGCCGGAGTACCAGGCGGAACCGTCCTTTAGCTGCGCATCCGATGACACCGTTACCTCAACCGTGCGCTCCTCCAAGGCGTTGCCGTCCATGCCGGCCCGGGAAACCTTGAAGCGGAACGTCTTGCCCTTCGCCCAGCTATCCTGGGTTTGCTTGACGATCTTGAGCGTATGCGTAGCGGCGAAATCGAACACCGCATTGCCATCGCTCTGAGTGCCGTCGCCCGTGAGCTTGTAGTCCAAACGATTCGTCAGCTCAAACGGGCCCTCGCCTGAACCCGAACTGTAAAGCGAGACATACTTCCCGTTGACAGGCGCAGGAGTCTGGCCAGGAAGACCATAGCCCACGCGGTCAACGTGCACCGTCAGTTGCGTGCCCATGAAGGGCTTTGCAAAGCAAGCCTTGAACGGCGCCTTATCGCTCTTGTCATCTATCGTGTTCGCGGCATTGGGATCAAGCAACCACTTGAGCTGCCCGGTCACATTCTTAGGGCTCGCATCGTCCGATGTGTCGTTAGCGACGACCTTATACGTCACCGGATACAAATCCATGTTGGCTGTAACCGGTTTACCCTTGAAGTCGCTCCACGCCACAGCTTTGTCGCCATTAACCCACTGCCACTCCAAGAACAACTCCTTCAAGCTGCTATCCGCTCGCTCGCCCAGGAATGCGACGATTGCGGAGTAGGCTTCGGGATCGTAGGCCACTTCCTTTGGCTCCATGACGGGTTCACCCTTGTCGTCATAGACCGGGTTGCCGTTCTCGTGCATCTTGGGCACCTTAACTGTCTGAACAAAGCCGGCATTGCCATCCTGGCCACGCAGAACACTCGTATCGTTCGGGTCTACCGTAGCGGTGTAGATGACGTTGCCTTCGGTGTCGTGATAGCGCACTTTAAGCGGCGTCTTCTTGTACACCGCAGTGTAGGTCACGCTCTCAAAGGGCTCGCTGCCCTCGAGGGGATACCTCTCATCGTCAGTCATCAGGGTGTACTGCCCGTCATTGACATAATCGCGCGACCAGCCGACAAAGTCGTACTTGGTGCCGTCAGTGCCCTCAACCTCCTCGGCGGCCTTGACCTCAAGAGAAATCTGGTCGCCGGAGTCAGTGCGGCCGAGGCTACGGACAAGATCGGGATTCGCAAGTTTAGAGTCAATGTTCGATTGAACGGTAACCAGGCTGGGACGGTAGACCGGGTACAGCTCCATGGGGGCCTTGACCACGGTAGAAGCACTCACCATACGGATGCCCTCTGACCAAGCGACATAGCCCTTGCCAGGTGCCGGCTCGGCTTCCGTCCAGCCCACGAAGACGTTGAACTTGCCTGTATCCGCATCGATAGTGCTGACGTCATAAGTAGGCTTCGGGATGCCGCCATTAAGGTTGCCGAGCATATCGTCTTGCTGAGCAACTTTGCCGTCCACATCCGTGGCATTGAGGTGGTACACAACCGCCAACGGCGAATAGTACGCCACAAATGTATAGGCCCCGCCGGGTTCCACCTGATGGGAATACGAGTTATCGCCGTTAGGTTCGATCTCTTCAACTTCGCCATTCGGAAGCTCGATCTCAACCTTCTGCAACTTATACAGCTCACCGCCTGCTTTATAAACCGGAGTCGTGACGTCAGGGGTCACCGTTGCCGTAGCAGGGTCGGTGCCCGCGTTGATAACGGGATCGATGTCGTACCTAGGCACATTGACCTTGTCCGTGCCCTTAAAACCGGCGCGATACAGGTTGGTGGTGTACCTAACATCGTACTTCGCGTACACCGGATAGGCATCCTGCCACTGGGTGACCTTAAAATCTGGTTTCACCAGATACGGTTCGGCCTTATCCGGGTCAGAAGTGGTGAAGGAATCGCCCTCGACATCGTAGATATACTTCCAGACGTCAGAACCCTTCTGGACCTCGGCGGTCGAAATCCAGCCCAGGAACTTATAGCCCGGCACCGCCATCTCGGCATCGGTCGGAGAGGCTTCGAGGGTCAGGGGGCTCTCATACGATCCCTTCTCACCATCTTCTGGCTTTTCGGCCACTTTAACCGACTTATTAACATGCGGGTAGTAATACGTGAACGTCGGATCCGCCCCGTTCACCTTGGTCTGCAGCAAGTTACTCTCATAGCGCCGCGTGGCAGTCCTCACGACATTATCGCCCTTGTTGTAGAAATTAACGTCCGTGGTAATCATCGCGCGAACGTAGTACTTCTTATCTGTACGCACCATGCTCTCGATGGGATTTTTCACATATGTCCAATATTCACCATCGCGCTCAAGCGTCCAGAAATTCAGGAGATAGCGATCATTCACCGGTTTGACCGTTACGTTCAGCGAAGCCGAAGTCCAAGTATCGCTTAGCGTTGCAGCGCCTGGAAAATCGGTATCGGCATAGAGGTTTTTTAGAGTATCGGCTCCCGTATCGTTTTTAACGTTGTGCGAGTACGCGTTAAGGGAACTCACGACAAGGGTTTCCTTCGTGAAGCGCGTGCCACACGTTTCATAACTATCCTTTATACCGTGGTCAACATGCTCCGGGCCCCAGTGGACGACGTTTTCACGCACGAAGGTACTACCGACGTTTTCCTCAAAGGGCGTTTGATAGCGATTCCAAACGGAACAAAGTAGCTTGCTGTCCGTAAACTCATGGTTGGTATAAGCCCGAACGTAATAATCCACGCGGTACTCAAAGCGGGCGATGTAGGTATGCGGCGCGGTTAAATCGACATCGGCGGGGAGCGTATAGCTGGGATCGCGGCTTACGCGCACCTCGAGCGGGGCATCCTCGGTTCCCTTGTTTTCGTACCAACCCAGGAAGCGGTAGCCATCGGGCAGCGAGCCGCCTTCGGACAAGGGCTTGTTGTCCACGCCGCGCACCTGCACCGTGTAAACGCTGGCCCCATCCTCGGCAGTCTGGACATCGACATGAGTGTTGCCCACGTCGACACGCTGGGTCGCATCTTCAAGCCCATCCTGCTCATTACCCTCGAACACCGTCATGATGTTCGAGACGTAGTCGCTGTACACCGGATAGAAGTCGGTCGGACCGACGACGGTGATCGCCGCATCGGCGGGATAGAACGCGTTTGCGTTTTTAAGCTCGGCGAGCTGGGTCGAGGTAATGGCCGCATAGCCGCCGTTCATCCCAGCCTCGCCGCTCGGCTGCGTCGTCCAACCGATAAAGGTGGCGCTGGGAGACAGAGCGCCGCGGTCCGCAGGGGCAGCCGGCGTCAGGCTAACACCATAGCGGTACCAATCCGCCGACCTGTCGTGCGCAGCACCGCTCTGCCAATCGAGCGTTTTGCCCTTGACGTTATAGAACAGCACTTGCGCCTCGTACGAAGCGATGAACAGGTCGTTGCCCTTAAAACCGTCGGCCCCGTTCGCATTATCGGCGGTATAGGTCGACGTTTTCTCGTGCGTCTCGTTCTTCTGGACCTGCTTGCCAGCAGCCACAGCATCGGCATCGGTCTTGCCGTCAAACCAGCTGTTGTCTTGTCCAATTCGGTTCACACGCACGTCGGGCTCGCGGAACCAGCCCATAAAGCGGTAGCCGCCGTTGGCCTCGGTCAAACCCTCTGGCTTTGCGGAGGTATCCTGCTTAAACGTTACCGATGTATCGCCCTGGGCCAGGCCTTGGGCCGTTCCCGCCAGCACGGCGCTCACGGCAAAGGCGTACGGATCCGAGGTCGCCTGGTCTTTGCCAAGTTTGGTCTTCTCGATTGTCGCGGTGCCCGCACCGGGAAAATCGATCGTCGCCTTAACGCTTTGGCCATGCACGGGAATTTTCAGCTTGTAATCCATCGCCCACTCATTGGGGTGCGGGGCACCCAGGGCCTTGTCGTTAGCGGTCGAGCGCATGGTGCCGGCACAGAAGTCGTAGTCGTGCTCTTCCCACAGCTCGCGCGTGGTGTAGCGTTCGTCATCCCACGGACCATAGCCATCGCCCTTGATGATGCCGTCGCCGCCAAACGAGGGGATTTTCTTTTTGGCAGGGTTGCCCTGGCTGCTGCCGTTTAGGCTCACGCTCGGCTTAAAGTAGCATTCGGTAACCGTGGCGTCACCCTTGTTGGCGCGCGCAGCAATACCGCCCAGGTTCACATCGTTTTGAATGATGGGGATCACGGCGATGGGATTATACTGACGCGAGCTCAAGTCACCCGCAAAATGGCTTCGGACGAGCTCGTTGCCCTTTTCGGTTAGAATACGACCCGCCAAGCCACCCGTCCACGCGCGCGTCACGGCGACGACGCCCACGTACGACGCGGCATAGCTGTAGCACTGCGCCGTCGAGAAGCAGTCGATAATCTTGGCGTCACCCGCCATACAGCCCACAAAACCCGAGGCATACACGTTGTTGCCGCCCAGGGCGCCAATGGCCACGTCGTACTTATTGGTGACGTCGGTCATGCCAATCGAGCCATCGTCTTTGCGCGTAGGCGTAACGCGGCAGTACTCAATCGTCGAATTTGTAACGTAGCCGGCAAACGCCGCCATATACAGACCCTCACCGCCGAGCGCCTGCACGCCCGAGGTCGTGTTGTTAACGGCGCGGCCACCACGTACCTCGCAGTTATAGAGGGTACAGCCGTCGAGCTCGCCGGCGATGAGACCGCCCTCAAAGCCTGCGTTGGTAATGAGGTTGAGAGCATTGTTGGCGCAGGTCACGTGCAGCGTGCTCTCCATGACCATAACGTTTTCGAAACGCGTTTTGACGGCCTTGCCCACGATAATGCCACCGCGGAAGTCCGCCCACACGTTGGCGTCCTTGACCAGGAAGTTTTTGATGGTGGCGCCGTTGGTCTCGGCAAAAAATCCCGTATCGCGCTCGGGGTCAAAAGCGTCTTTATCGTAGTTCAGGCCCTCAACGGCGTGGTTTTGACCATCGAACACGCCCTTAAACGGATGCTCCTTGTTGCCAAACGACAGATGCTTAACGGTGTCTGCAACGATGGTTTTCATGTCGTCGCTGTCGAGCTCAATGTCGTTATCGAGATAAACGTGCCAGCCGGACGTATCGCGCTCGCGCGACAGCGCCACACACGACAAAAAGTCAGCCTCGTTTTTGATGTGGAATTCGATTTTGGCCTCGGGCACATCCTCGGCATGCACCACCGTTGGCAGCGCCATAACGCAGCAAAGGGCAATCGCTGCGACGGCAACCAGCCTGCTAAGCATACCCCGGTTCATATTCTTGATCTTCATAGGCTAGTTCGCCTCCGGCCAGCCCGCGACGTCAAGCACGTCGAGGACGGTATCGCTTGCCTGCTGGTTTTTGGCCTGCACGGCCTGAACATCGATATCGAGCCTGAATGAGCCGCCGCGCGCGGCATCGTGGTAGTCGCCCACAAAGCGCAGCGAGTCCATGAGGCTTTCCGTCATGGCGCCGGGGTCGAGCATGCCGCCACGCCCGGCCAATCCACGGTAGTAGTACCACCCATCGCCGCCGTCGATCCACGGGGACCCCTCGTCCGCGTTCACATGAAACGCAACGCTGCCCGAGGCATCCGCACTCGAACCGTCGGGTGCCATTGACGTCATGCGTAGACGAGCGCGAACGTACTCAGGCTGCGCGCCGGCGTTCTCCACGCGCACAATGCGGCTGATGTCAGAGCCACTGGCCTTGGTGTCGGGATAGTCCCCGTGCTCGTCGGCCTCAAACGGAATCTCTTCGCCTTGCTCGTTGAGGGTGTATTCGCAGACTCGTACCTTCACGCTGCCAAACGATAGGACGTTGTTCGCCGGAACCATATCAACGGTAAAAGCCAGCGTGCCGCACAGGCACGCCAGGGCCAACAGCGCCATCGCGGCAAGCGCCAAGGTGCGTTTCTGATTGTCGGAAAGATTGTTGAGCATTACGTTCGCCAATCGTCGATAAAAGGGGGACCGAGATCCCGGCCCGAATATAGGGGTGGGGGCGGGCCGAGATCTCAGTGGGGGGATTTTAAGCCTGAGCCTGAGTCTTAGCCCATTCCTTGGCCTGCTTAAGGGCATTCTGCGCGTCAGCATTTTCACCCTGCTCGGTGCCATTCTGGCCCGCGCCAAAGATGTAGGCAGAGACCGTCATCGTGGGAGCCTGTTTCGGGTCAGTAGTAGTCTCGACAACATCGGTGTTGTTCATGGCAGAGGGAATCGTCACGGCAGTGAAAAGCTCATCGGTATAAACGTCCTGCGCTGCTTTGTTGGCTTCGAGCTTTGCAGGCAGGTTCTCTGCGGCAGAGTTCTTGGAGTACATAAACAGACCGCTCACGTACTGGTTGCCAGAGTTGTCAGATTGGTTGGTCTTGACTTGACCCTCAACGGGCTTCCAATTCGTATTTTTGAGCGTAAAGTACGGGGTCTTTTCAAGGCTGGTGCCAGGCTTGACGATGGCATTCTTTACGTAAATGAATACGTATGCATCATCAGAGCCAGCCTTGATGCCGACATTGGGGTTCTTGGCCACAGTGGCGCCAGGTACCATCTTGGAGTTGGCAACCCACTGGGTCTCGAACAGGTAGGCCTTTTCAGTGTTCGGATTATCGGGGTCCGGTTTCTCGGGATCGGTCGGATCAGGCTTGTTTTCCGGGTGGCCAAAGCTACCCACCGTGAACACGTTGTCAATGTGCTCCTGCGCCGTCAGCCATGCATAGGTACCCACGCCGGCGGCCAGCACCAGCAGCAGCAAGGCGGCAATGATGCCGTAGCGTTTTTTCTTCTTGTTTTCCATCGTCCTCTTCCTTTCGAAAATCGACTTCCCCGGCAACGGCCCTTGCCGTTGCCGACACCTCTCCCCTGCCGCTATGAACGCCGCTCCCTCGCATGCGCGCGGGCATGCTTGCCCGCAGGCTCGTCGGGAACCATCCGATCGAGCACAATCGACGCCGCGACCAACAGCGCCAGAACGGCCACCACAACAAGCAAACCGGGCATCGTCGTGCAATATGCGTTAACGAAGCCCAGGTAAGGGACACAAAAAGAAACGACGCCGATCACGCGTGAAAAAGGCGTCTGCTCGGCGTCGTGCATGATGGTTCCATCTGCATTTTTGTTTGCGATTCCCTGCGTGCTGATCGTCTGCGCCACAGGGTCGACCTCGTACACCTGGTGAGTCACCACGGCGCCGTCCGATCGGTAAAAAGTTGCATTGTCGCCCATGGCAATATCCGTTGGATCAACCTGGTAAACAAACACCATGGAGCCGACGGGAAGCTCGGGTTCCATAGAGCCCGAAAGCACTGCATAGGGCGTGTATCCAAATGCGCGGGGAGCAAAAGAAACAACGGCAAGGGCTATGACAAGCGCGAACGCCAAGCTACTCAAAAGCGTAATAAATCGTTTGAGTCTACGCGCCGTCAAAGTGATAATTCATCCCCCTTGAGGACCTATTCGACCCATCCAAAGGTCAGCAAGTTTCAACAGGAACCGCAAGGCGCTTGAAAAGTGAGTCCGAAATAAGCCAATTTGGAATCTTTTCGTAATAAAAACATAGCGATGTGCTACACATTTTTCAATGTTTTGTCGCTAAATGCTACTTATTTTGGCGTAAGTGGTCATTTATCCCCAAATTAGTCTGTTTTATCCAATATCTGTGACTAACCCCCTACGCAACTTCCCCATAGAGGGATCATTTTTTTGCGAAACTAAAATAATGGTACCCCCCCCCACATTAAAACAAACTGCTGGAAGCGCCATTTATTTCCGACCCCTTTTACTGGAGTTTTATGACAACCTCATGTAGTTCGCAGCCCATAACCCTCTGAAAACCGTGTCCCAGAATTCGCTTGCGAAATGGGATGCGGTTTCCGCTTGCGGCCCCGTTGGGAAGCCGCATCCCACTCCGATCACAAATCCCGGGTCGTACTTTCCGCCAAGACCCTCAACCGGAAAGCACATCCCGTTTCTCAGCCGAATACTGGGATGCATTTTCCACAGAGCCCCTCAACCGGAAACCACATCCCATTCCAAAGGCAAATTCCGGGACACGGCTTCCGCAACCCCGCCCATCCGGAAAGCCCATCCCACTCTGGATACATTTGGGTATGGAATTATCAGCCACCTGCTAGGCCTAGGTTCTGCAACGTGGCGCCCGCCCGGCGGTGTCTTACTACATGAATCCCATCGGATGGTGCGTAAAGAAGCCCGGGCACGTTTTGTAGCCGTACTCCATCTGCCTATACATCCAGCTGATACAGGAGACCGTATCTTCCAAAACCGACTCATCGTCCGGATGATGGAAAATGTCGCCCCAGACGCTTGCCACGGCGCACCCCCGTGTTAAGAAAAAAGCCTCGAGAATTTCGAGGCTTTCACGTTTGTATTATTTCGAGCGCGCGACGGCGATTATCTACTCGCCCAGCACAGCCTTCTTGGCGGCTGCGGCCATGTTGTCAAGATCTTCCTTGGTGGGATGGTCCTTCGCGGCAACCCAGTTGTCGAGCAGCATCTTAAAGCGGGCGTTTTCGGGATCTTGCTCAAGCATGGCCTCGTAGCGCTGCTTGACCGCGGGGCCCATCTTGCCCTGGCACATCGCCCAGCCCGCAAGCTCGGCATCATTGGCCAAGTTAGACGATACGCGGTCGATAATCTGCCTAAAGTACTCCTCGCTGGCACCAAAACCGCAAGTGCCAAACAAAAAGACGCGCTTGCCGTGCAAGGCAGAGAGCAACGCCGCGACCGAAGGCGTGCACGCGCCCTTGTCACACCAAAAACCGACGAGCACCGTGTCGGCCGCGCAGGCGCCCTGCGCCTCGAGCGCAACCTGATCTGCATCCGCATCGTCACTCAACGCCGCGGCATGGACAAACTCAACGCCCGCAGCCTGCAGAGTGCGCTTGATCGCACCCGAAACCATCCTGGTATTACCGCTCTTGCTGTTAACCACCAAAGAGCACGTCATAGTCACGTTGCCTCGTTTCCCCCGAAACTCGAGCCATTAATGCAATTTATTAGATGAATATCTTAGTACTAACGTGACAGATGTAAACCACCGTCTGTCGATTGGCGACGCAGACGACATCTTTGGACAGATTTCGAACAGTCTGTACTTCGGATTGAAACCGCCGCAGAACGTTTCACGAATGGCCGAAAAATGTTTCACAAAACGCCGTCAAATTGTGCCACGGAGTATCGTCAAAATGTTTCACGCGCTGGTAGAACGCTATATAACAAGATCGCTCTATGGGACAAACAAACCTGATTTATTTGCCCCACGGGCTTGCTTACTGGGCGAATTGGCTGCGGTAGAGTTCGGCGTAGAAGCCGCCTGCCGCTAGCAACTCGTCGTGCGTGCCGCGCTCGATAATCTGGCCGTCGCGCATGACCAGGATGCAATCGGCGTTGCGAATCGTCGACAGGCGGTGTGCCACGACAAAGCTCGTGCGGCCAGCCATGAGCTCGTCGAATGCCGCCTGCACCTGCAGCTCGGTACGCGTATCGATACTCGAAGTCGCCTCGTCCAGCAGCAAGATCGCCGGGTCGGTGAGCATGACGCGCGCGATGCACAGCAGCTGTTTTTGGCCCTGGCTAAACGTGCCGCCGTCCTCGCCAATCACCGTATCGTAGCCGCCTGGCAGCTGCACGATAAACTTATGCGCATGAGCGCGCTTGGCGGCCTCGACAATCTGCTCGCGCGTGGCATCCGGGCAACCGTAAGCGATGTTTTCCGCCACCGTGCCCTCGAACAGCCACGTATCCTGCAGCACCATGCCAAAGGCACGGCGCAGGCTTGCGCGCGTGTAATCACGCGAAGACCGGCCATCGACCATGATGCGTCCGGCATCGATATCGTAAAAGCGCAGCAGCAGGTTGATGAGCGTCGTCTTGCCGCAGCCCGTGGGGCCGACCAGGGCAAAGCGCATGCCGGGTTTGGCGTCAATGCAAATGTCCTGCAGCAGCTTGCGATCGGGCACATAGCTAAAGCCCACGTGCTCAAAGCTCACCTCGCCCTGCGGGGCGGCAAGCTCCGCGGCATCCGTCGCATCGGGCTCCTGCTCGCGCGCATCGAGCAACGCAAACATGCGGCGCGCCGAGGCGTACGCGGTCTGGATCTGCGTAATGACGTTGGTGACCTCGTTGAACGGCTTGGTGTACTGGTTGGCATAGGACAGGAAGATCTGCACGCCGCCCACCGTGAGCGCCGCGGGCACGCCCGTGATCACGCCCACGCAGCCGATCACAGCGACCACGGCATAGATGATGTTATTGATAAAGCGCGTGCCGGGGTTGGAGAGCGAGCCCATAAACTGCGCGCGCTCACCTGCCGTATAGAGCTCGGCGTTAAGGGCATCAAAGCACTGTTGAGCGTTCGGGCCATAGGCAAACGCATCCACCAGCTTCTGCTCGCCCACGTACTCCTCAATATGACCGCCAAGCTGGCCTTGGATGCGCTGCTGTGCCGTAAAGCTCTTATTGGAAAGTTTGGCGATGGCACCGGCCGCAAAGATGGAAAGCGGCGTGACGAGCACCACCACAAGCGTCATGGTCAGGTTGATGGAGAGCATAAACGCGAGCGTGCCCACGATGGTAATAACGCCGGTAAAGAGCTGCGTGAAGCCCTGCAGCAGACCGTCGCCCACCTGATCGACGTCGTTGACCACGCGGCTCATGAGGTCGCCGTGGGCATGGCTGTCGATAAAGCTGAGCGGCATGCGGCTGAGCTTGTCGCTCGCCTCCACGCGCATGTCGCGCACCGTCTCGTAGGACAAGCGGTTAACGCAATAGCCCTGCAGCCACTGGAAAGCCGCCGCGCCCACCACGACAATCGCAAGCTTGGTAACGAGCGGCAGCAGCGCGTCAAAGTCCACCTGCCCGGCGGCAACGATGAGGTCGATGCCCTCGCCGATGAGGATGGGCGTATAGAGTTGTAAGATCACCGAGATGGCGGCGCTCACAAACGACGCCGTAAACGAAATACGGTGCGGACGGACGTAGCCCATCAGGCGGCGGGTCACCGCGCCCACGGGATAGCGCTCTGGGTCGCCGGGCTGGCGCGGGCCATCGCCCAGGTCGTTGAGGTTATCGTTACCGGACACGTTTGCCGTCATCGTGGCGACCGAACCGGAGGAAGTGTACGGATTCATTTAGCAGCCCTCCTTTGCGCAGACGGATGCGGGGACGGTTGGGGCGGACGTGGGCGTCGCGCTCCCCTGCTGACCCTCGAGCTCCTCACGGCGAAGCTGCGACTGACAGATTTCGCGGTAGAGCTGGCAGGTCGTGTACAGCTCATCGTGCGTGCCCAGGCCTGCAACCGAGCCGTGGTCAAGTACGCAGATCATATCGGCGTCGCGCACGGTCGAGACGCGCTGGCTCACGATGACGGTCGTGAGCGGCAGCCCGCCCTCGGCGGCACCGCGCACGCTGCGCTCGCGGATGGCGTGGCGAAGCGCCGCGTCGGTCTTAAAGTCGAGCGCCGAGGCGGAGTCGTCCATGATCAGAACCTGCGGCGAGCCCACTAAGGCGCGCGCGATGGTCAGGCGCTGGCGCTGGCCACCGCTAAAGTTCTTGCCGCCCGCCTCGACCGGGGCGTCGAGCCCCTGCGGTTTATTGCGCACAAACTCGCTGGCCTGCGCCATATCGAGCGCCGCCCAGAGCTCCTCGTCGGTCGCCGCCTCGTCGCGCCAGGTCAGATTGCTGCGAATCGTACCGCTCACCAGCGACGCGCGTTGCGGGACGGTCGCGACCACATGGCGCAGCTGATCGAGCGGCCAGGTGCGCACATCGGCGCCCATCACGCTCACACTGCCGGCGCCCGCATCGTACAGGCGCGGGATAAGCGAGACGAGCGTGGACTTGCCGCTGCCCGTACCGCCAATAATGCCAAGCGTCTTGCCCAGCGGGAGCTCCAGGGTCACATCGTTGACGGCGTTGGCAGCGCCAGCGCCAAAGGAGAAGCTCGCATGACTCAAGCTCAACGCGGGAACCGGAACAGCGTTGCCCATCGCGCTCGGCTCGGGCAGTGCGACCGGCTCGTTGCCCTCGTCGGTGATGCTCGGCACGCAGTTGAGCACCTCGTTGATACGCGACGCGCTGGCGCTCGCCTTGGTAAAGACCACGACCAGGTTGGCGACGTACACGATGGAGGTCAGGGTCTGCGTCATGTAGTTCACAAACGCCATGACCTGGCCCTGCGTAAGCTCGCCCACGTTGACCTGTATGCCGCCCACCCACAGGATGGCGCACACGCCCAGGTTCATCACAAGAAACGTGACGGGGTTGAGAATCGACGAGAGCTTGCCCACCGCGATGGCAGTATTGGCCTGGTCATCGGCGGCTTGGGCAAAGCGCTCGCGCTCATGGTCCTCGCGCACGAAGGCGCGAACCACGCGGGCGCCCGAAAGGCCCTCGCGGCAGATAAGCGCGATGCGGTCAAGCTTTGCCTGCAGCTGCTTGTAGTACGGGATACAGCGCGCCATGACAAACCAAAACACCAGGCCGATGGCGGGCGTGCAGATCAAAAAGATGATGCCGAGCTTAAGGTCGATGGCAAGGGCCGCGCACATGGAGCCCACCGCCAGGAAGGGCCAGCGGATAAGCATGCGCACGCCCAGCGCCACGGCAAGTTGCACCTGGTTGACGTCGTTGGTGATGCGGGTGATAAGCGACGGCGTGCCAAAGCGATCGAGCTCGGCATAGCTCAGCTTGTTGATGTGCTGGTAGAGCGCACCACGGATATCGGTGCCCATGCCCTGCGAGGTGAGCGCCGCCATCTTTTGGCAGACGAGCGTAAACGAGATGCCGATCACAGCCATGGCGGCGAGCACCGCGCCGTAACGGACGACGGCGTTGACATCGTGTGCGCCGATGCCCTTATCGATCATCTGGGCAATCACCAGCGGCGTCAGCAGGTCAAAAATCACTTCGATCAACTTACACGCAGGGCCAATCACCATATATCGGCGAAACTTACCACCAAAACGCCTGAGCAGCTCAATCATGTATAGGCGCTCCCTATCATCATTCACACTCAATTCGAATCATGATAGTACTGTCGCCCCAACTGATGAGTAAGCCGCTCGTCATTTCTAGTGGAATTCGGTTTACAGAGAAGTGGGAAGTGTTCGGATGAAGTTGCCAATCAAGGTTACAGAGAAGCGGAGAGGTGTATGCGCATACCCGGCCACCGGCGGACCAATCGCCTGATATACTTACATTAGTGCTACCAAGTTAGTCGCCGACCCTTGAAATGAGGTGCCGAGATGAACGACATTCTCGCAAGAAGAGCAAGACGAGCAACTGTGGGCATCGCCCTTTCCGCGGCGCTTGTCGCGGGAATCGCCCCCCCCCCGTAACGGCGATCGCGGCAGAAACCAGTTCCCCCACCGGTGCAGTTGCCTTGCAGACGGAAGATGCGACCGCCGCAAAAGAAAAAGCGTATGCAGCCATGCAGGAAGCGCTCAAAAACCTCGAGGTCGCAAAAGACGCCGCAAGTCCTGAGAAAATTGCGGTAATCGATGATGACATTGCCGCTTTTCAAGAGATCTACGACATGGTGGTGACGGAAGCCGCCAAACGGAGGGAACGCCTTCCCGCCATGCAAGCGAACGTCGGTGCAGCCCAAGCCAAATACGATGAGGCCCACTACCGGACAAGCGGCCTTCAGGCAGAATTAAATAAGGCAATCGACGACGGAGCTTCTAACGAAACTATTAAGCAGTTGCGAAGTGAGATCATGTCGGCAGAAAGGCGAGAAAAATCTTGTGAAGATGATCTTCACCACTGCCAACGCCGGCTCGAAAGCCAGGAAAAACAGGTTCAGTATTTCGAAAGTGAGGCAGAGGAAGCCAAAGCCCACATCGATGAGGACGTAGCCAAGCGAGATGCGCTCCTTAGCGATTTGGAAAAGGCGCAAGCGGCCTATGACGACGCCTGCAAGGCATACGAAGAGGCAAAGGCCGCGGCAGACAAGGCCACCTCGCCCGAGATAACGAAACCCGCCGAGACGACAAAACCCTCCAGCTCAGCGCAGCCGGCCGAAACGGCACAGCCCGCCAGCTCGCCCGCGACCGGCAAATACGCTCCATCGAGCTCCACCAAGCAAGCAAATGCAGACGGCAAGCTTGCAAATACGGGCGACACGACGCCTAGTACAATCGTACTCGCAGGAATCGCCGCCGCAGGGTTCGGAATAACCGCCACAGCTACACGCCGCATCAAGAACTCAAAATAGCCGACAGAGCATTCTGCCTTCACCAATCCACAAGCCCAGCGACAAAAGGAGGCCCGTTTCCCCAACCCAGGGAAACGGGCCTCTTTACTTGTAAAAACAAATGGTAATGCCACTGTCTCTTGAAGCACATCGCCACCGCGCTCCAAACAATGCCAACGAGCAGCATTCCTTAAGGGATAGATTTAATTAGGCTAACGCGCCTTTACGGGTGTTTTTTGGACGAAGTGGTCCCGGTGCCGGCGGGCTGTTTGGTAGTCGAGCGATCCCGCAGGCAAAGCCGAGGACCAGCGAGACACCAAACAGCCCGCCGGCACCGGGACCGCATCGCGGCACCAAAAAAGCGCCCGTGCGCTCGATGGATTCGGATGCCCGACAGAGGCTCCTTATGGCTGCTTCCTTCCGGACCTGACCAGATTCGGAACATGTCGTCATCCGAACCCATCGAACGCGCTAGGCGCTCGGTATATCTTACCTGCTCCCGCCCGCCACGGCAAGTGGGGCGAACCCATCGGATGGATTCGCCCCACTCGTCCATATCGCTAGCGGCGCCTGCGGTACAGGACCGCGCCGCCTGCGACGGTCAGAGCGCCGATGCCGGCCATGACCGCGAGCGCGGCCGCCGGCAGGCTGCGGTCGCCGGTGTCGGGCATACCGCCCTTGGAGCCGTCACCGCTAGCGCCGCTGCCGGAGCCGTTATCTGAACCGCCGCCCGAGCCGCCGCCCGGCGTGCCGGGGTTCTCGGGGGTGCCGGGGGTGCCGGGCTCCTCGGCGTAGCTGTTGGTGAAGACCGGCGGCAGGTTGGTGTCGCCCTCGTAGGAAACCTTCGCCGACAGATAGCCCGTCCTGGTGCCGTCTGCCGCCTCGTCGCTCACCGTGACGACGATCTTGTGCACCGCCTTGTCGTAGGTCACGTGTGCCTGGCCGTCGTCAACCTCGCTCGCCGTGAAGGTGTAGGTGCCGGCCTGCTTGAAGGTCAGCGCATCGAACGTGACGCTGCCGTCGGCGGCATTCTTGGCGGTCGACATGACCTTGCCGTCCCGGCCCTTGAGCTCAAAGCCAAACTGGCCCGCCTTGAGCTCGGCGCCCTTGAGCACCTTGGCGGCGCCCAGCTTGAGGGTGACGGGCGCGGCCTCGTAGCCGTTGGTAAAGATCGCCGAGGTGTCGCCCGCGGCATTGCCCTCGGCATCCGTCAGCTCGTGCTTGACGGTAAGCGTGCCGTTTCCGGCATCGGTGACCGTCGTGCGCACGCGGTACGTCGTCTTGTCGTACGTCACGCCGCCCGCCGTGCCGGCGGACTCGCGCAGCTCGTAGCTGTGCGTACCGGGCGCGGTGTAGGTGACGGGGCTGAGCGCGACCGTGCCGTCGGCGGCGTTCTTGCCCGTCGCCGCGACGCTCTCGCTGCCGTCGGCGGCAAGCTTGACCAGCTGGAACTCGAACTCGCCCTCGGCCAGGTCACGGCCCTTGAGCTTCTTGCTCACCTTGATCTGATCGGTGACGGAGCTCGGCGTCGGCTTCACGCCGTAGGTGTTGGTGAACTCGAACGCGCCCTTGCCCTCGGGCGTGCCCTCTGCGGGCAGGACCTCCGCGGCGAGCGTGCCCGCGTTGGTGTCCTCGACCACCCTGACCGTGAAGGTCCTGGTCGCCGTCGCGTCGTTGACCACGCCATCGACCGAGCCGGACTCGCTCACCCGGTAGGCAAACGTCTTGGTACGCAGGCCGTCGCCGTCAATCTCGACGTCATTGAGGTCGCTCGGCTGCTTGAACGTGACGCGGCCCAGCGCGACGTTACCGGCGGCGTCGTTGGTCGCCTCGGTCACCGTCTTGCCGGAGGCGTCGACCGGCGCGGGCGCGCCATCCAGCGGCTCAATCTTAAAGGTGTACTTGCCCGCAATGTCGGCCTGCGTGAGGCCAAGCCCGGCCTGGCCGAGCGCCAGCGTCTTGGTGCCCGCGAGATCGACCGTCGCCTCGCCGGCGCTATAGGCATTCACAAACGACAGCGTGCCGTCGGAGCCCTCGGGGTAGGTCACGGCCACATCCAGCCCGCCCTTGCCGTTATCGGTCACCTTGACCGTAATGCCGAAGCTCGACGCGGCCGCCGTCACGCCCGCGGGCAGCCGGTCCGTGCCGTCCTCGGAAACGGTATAGGGAATGACCCAGGAGCCGTCGGCGGCCCTGGTGGCGGTGCCGTCCGCCACCATCTGCTCGAGAGCGTCGGTGGTGTAGGCGATGGGCGAGAACGCGAGCCCCGCGGCCTCGCCGTCGCCGGAGGCCTGGTTGGTCGCGGTCGCGACCACGTTGCCCCGGGCATCGCGGACGGAGAACGAGAACTCGCCCGCCGCCGCGGCGCGACCCGTCAGCGTCTTGGTGGCGTTGATGACCACGCCGCCCTCGCCGCCGAGCGTTCCGGTAGCCTCGTAGGAGTTCTGGAACGCGACCGCCACGGGCGCGGGCGTCTCCGTGGCGTCATCTGCCGTGGAGACCTCGCTGCGAGCGACCTCGACACCGTCCTTGGCAACCGTGGTCGTAACCGTGAGCTTGCCCGTCGCGGCGTCGTAGCCGGGCGCGATGGTCACCGTGCGCGGCGCGGTGTCGTTGGCGTAGCCCTCGCCGCCGAGCTTGGTCTCGGTGACGGTGAAGCTGTAGGTCTTGCCCGCGTCGGCGTCGGTGAACTTCACGTCGCTGCCCGCAGCACCGCCGATGAGGTCGACCAGGTCGGCCGCACCGTCATCGGCCGCGGCCACGGCGTAGGCGTCCTTGTCGGTCTTGAGGCCAAGCCTGGCGGCCGTCTCGGCGTCGGCGGTCACGGTGAAGGCGAACTGCCCCGCCTCCATGGCGCGGCCGGAGAGCGTCTTGGACAGGCGCACGCCCGCGCGGGCCGAGTAGTCGAGCTCGGTCGTGTAGGTGTTGACGAAGTCGCCGCCGCTCGCCTGCGCGATCGCGGGCGTCGAGGCCGTGAGGTTGCCGGAGCCGTCGTCGGTCACGGTCACCGTCATCGTGGCGGCGTGGCCGTCGTAAGCCACGCCGGCGATGGCGGAGCCGTCATCGGGCTTGACCTCGCGCACCGTGTAGGTGAAGGTCTTGGCGCGCACGCGCTTGCCGCCGACCTCGGCGAACCCGGCGTCCTTGATGTCATTGAGCGTGTAGCGGATGGGGCCGAAGTCGAAGGCGACCCTATCGCCCGCCTTGGTGCCGGCGGCGGCCGTCACGCTGACGGTCTTGGAGCCGTCGGCAGACCCCTCGGGCATGGGGGCGCCGCCCTCGCCCGCAAGCGCGAACTGGAAGCTGTCGCCCTCCGCCCAGTCGCGGCCCTCGAGCGTCTTGGTGAAGAGCCCCGCGGTGGAGACGTCTCTGCCCTCGGTGGCCGTTCCGTACGTGTTGGTGAACGCGACGGTCGCGCCGTCCTCGTTCACGGCGCCTTCGGCCCCCTCGGCCGTGGTCGTGTAGCCCTCGGCGGCATCCTCGGTCACGGTGTAGCGCGCGCCCACGGGCAGGCCGGCGATGGTCTTCTCCCCGCCGTCCCTGAGCGTGAAGGTCGCCTTGCCGTCCGTGAACGTCACGGCGTTCTTGCCCTTGCCGAAGGTGCCGGAGACGGGCTCGCCGTCCCCGTCGGTCAGCGCGACCGTAAAGCCGAACTCGCGTTGGCTGTCGCCGCCGACGACCGTCTTCTTGACGGTGAGGCTGCCCTCGCGGGACACGCTGTTGTGGGTCGTGTTGGTCTGGGATTCGTTCTCCCCCACCTTGACCGTGGCGGTGTTGGAGATGTCGTCGACCACGGCGGCTTCGGCGGAGACCTTCACGTCAAAGCTGAGCGTGCCCGTGGCACCCGCAGCCTGCTCGCCGAGCGACCAGGTAAGGGTGCGCGTCGCGGCGTCGTAGGCGGCGCCGTCGGCAGAGCCCTCGACGTAGTCAACGCCCTTGGGCAGGACATCGGTCACCGTCACGTCGGCCGCCTGCGCGGCGCCCCTGTCGTCGACGCTGTTATTGGCCCAGCCGATGGTATAGGTGAGGGTATCGCCCACGCCCACCGGTTTGCCATCCACATCGACCTTGGCGCCCGAGGCGTCCGCCTTGGTGACGGTCTTGGTGTTGTCGTGCGGCGTGAAGGTGTTGGTGAAAGTCTTCTTGCCCCGCTCGTTGGAGATCTCGGCCTTAAGGCCGGCGCCAGTCTGAGTCACTGCGATGTCGAAGGTGTAGGCATGCGCATCGTCCTCAATCAGGACATCGCCGCTTGCTTTCTCGGTCACGGTCGCGTGGTAGGTGCCCAGATTGGTGAAGCTGAGCTCGCCAAAGGAAACCTTGCCGTCCTTGTCATTCTTCGCCTCGATTGGGTAGCCCTCGAGGACATTGCCCACGCCATCGGTGAGGGAGAGCTCGAAGGTGAATTCCCCCTCCTGGAGGCCGGGCTTGCGGCCTCCCGCGAGCACCTTGGTGAGCTCGGGGACGGACGCCGTGGCGGGGGCGGGGTCGAAGGTGTTGGTGAAGGCGGCGGAGGAGACCTGGTCTGCCGCGATGGAGCCATCGGCCTTGGATCCCTCGGCTCCGTTCACCGCGGCCTTGTAGCCATCGGCGGCACGTTCGGTCACCGTGTAGGCGGTTCCCGCGGGCAGCCCCGTGATCCTCGCCGTCTGGCCATCTTTGAGCTTGAGGGTCGTCTTGCCGTCCTTGAACGTCGCGTCACCGTAGGTGCCGGACACGCCGTGGCCCGCGGCATCGGTGGCCTCGACCGCAAACTCAAATGTCTTGTCCGCGTCGACCGCCAGGCCCTCGCGCGCCGCGACGGCCTTGGAGACGTCGAGCTCGCCCGTCTTCACGGTGTTGGTCACGGTGAAGCCGTGCTCGGCGTCGCCGGAGACCTTAGAGCTGTAGCCCTCGACGGGCACCTCGGCCACGGTGTAGGAGACCTCGGAGCCGGACTTGGAGTACTTGGCCAGGCCCTCGAAGGAGCCCTTCCAGCCGTTGGACTCGTCGAGCTCGATCGACTGGCCGGCGTCCTTCCCGTCGGCGAGCAGGCGCACGGTGGCCTTCTCGGCCGCCGGGCCGACCCACTTCTTCTCGACGGGCACCGAGACCTTGGCCGTGGAGGTGTTGGTCACGGTGAAGCCGCGCTCGGCGTCGCCGGTGACCTTCGAGCTGTAGCCCTCGACAGGGTCCTCGGCCACGGTGTAGGCGATCGCGGAGCCGGACTTGGAGTACTTGGCCAGGCCCTCGAAGGAGTGCTTCCAGCTATTGGACTTCGACAGCTCGGCCGACTCGCCGGTGTCCTTCCCGTCGGCGAGCAGGCGCACGGTGGCCTTCTCGGCCGCCGGGCCGACCCACTTCTTCTCGACGGGCACCGAGACCTTGGCCGTGGAGGTGTTGGTCACGGTGAAGCCGCGCTCGGCGTCGCCGGTGACCTTCGAGCTGTAGCCCTCGACGGGGTCCTCGGCCACGGTGTAGGCGATCACGGCACCGAAAGCATCGCGCTGCGGCAGGTTGGAGAAGACGCCCTTCCAGTCGTTGGACTCGCTCAGGGTGATCGAATCGATGACGATATCGCCGTTCTTGAGATTTACTTTGACCTTATTAGGATGGGGGATCCTGGGGTTCTCCCAGACCTTTTTGATGGGAATGTCGATGTTCTCGGACTTACCGATGACGACACCGCCGTTGGCGCCGATGCCGCCTCCCAACGGCGCCGTATTGCCAGAGATCGTCAGCGACGCCTGGCCGCCGCCGAGGTTATACACATCCTCGCTCATCACAGATTTAAGCGCGACGTTCGGCGTGGCGTCGGTAAAGGACAGGGGATCGCCGTTGTCGCCATCGGGCGAGAATCGCGGGATTTTGGGGTTTGTTGCCGCAATAGTGCCGTAGGGCTTAAACAGCCCACCGTCTCTGTACCAGCTGACCTTTCCGCCGCCCGGAGCGCGGTTGGCCAAGGTCAGTTTGTATTTGGCGTCTTTGGCGCCGGTGAAGACGAAGTCGTCTCCCGCCTCATCAGCCGTGTTCTTGGCGATCAGGCCGCCGTCCTGGACGTAGACCTTGGCATCTCCGGTCGGGCAGAACCACATGCCGCCGCCCTGCTTATCCGCATGGTTATCAACAACGAGGGCGTTTTCGATGCGGAGCGTGCTATAGCCATGAGCCTCGTTGCCTTCGCTATACACGCCGCCGCCCATGCTCCGAGCAGTATTACCCTTGATCTTGCCCGCGCTGAGCGTGACGCCATTCGAATAGGCATAGACGCCTCCGCCGGCGGAAGCGGAGTTGCCAGATATGGACCCGCCTTGCATGGTGAAAGCAGTATTCCCTGTTTCGCCGCCCTGACAGCCCGGGTCGACCACACACACTCCGCCGCCTTTGCCGTTGCCAGACGCAACGTTGTTCTCAATCTCTCCACCCTTCATGGTGAACTCGGCGTTGCCCTCAATGTGAACTGCTCCAGAGGGATCTAAGGGCCCCGCCTCCAGTTTACTGCTCCTGTTGCCGGAAATCTGACCACCAGTCATCGTGAACTTGGCTCTTTGGCTATCGCCCTCCCCCTCACTGTATGCAAGGACCGCGCTGCCTCGATAGCCGCTGTTGCCCTCGATGCTGCCTCCGCTCATGTCGAAGCGGGCATTGCCCACCAACATGACGCCAGAAGATGTGAGGTGATAGCCGTTAGTGTCTCCGGTAACGACGATTCCGTTCTTACGGATAACGCCGCCCTTCATGACAACATGAGCGCCGTCCTTCGCGTGGACAGCGCCGCAATACGCGTCCTTAAGTTCGCACTGCTCGATAACGCCGCCCGTCATGGTAAGCGAAGCCTTGTCTCCCGACACGTCGACAACACCAGTATTGACGGTGCTCGCAGCGCCGTCGCACACAACGGCCTCGTCAGAGAGCACAACCGCTCCCTTGCTAGAAATAATGGCGCCCTTGTTGTAGCGACCACTCAGGGACACTTTCCCCGACAGCTCGAGGGATGCCCCCTCGGCAACATTGACCAGTACGGAGACGTCGCTATTCTTTGTTGCCAAAATGGTATAGGGCTTATCCGACCTGATCTTAATCATCTTCTCGGCAGGAATCGTGAGCGTGGAGCCGAGCTTCACGTGCTTTTTCAGGGTGATGACGGTTTCCTTGCCATCGGGGGCCTTGTCGACCAGATCCTGAAGGGTCTTGGCGCTGCCATCGCTCACGGTATCGCCGACGCTGTCATCGATGGACTCGCGCGTGTAGACGATATCGACGCCAGAGGACGGGAGGTTCTCCGAGTCGGTGATGTCGTCCCTGCTGTTTTCGATCGTGATCTTTTGAACCGTGCTGCCGTCAAACATGTCCCGGGGTATTTTGGTGAGGCCGTGCCCGATCGTCACATCCTTCACGCCATCTACGCCCGAGAAGGCTGCCGTGCCAACGGAAGTCACGGAATCTGGAATGGAAAGCTGCTCCGGCAACGTGCCGCGAAAGAAGGCGTAGTTGCCAATTTTCTCAAGTGTCTCGGGAAGCTGAACGGCGACGTTGCTCCAGATAAAGGCCCAGTCACCGATACTCTGCAGGCTGTCGCAAAGCCCCACGATCTTAACCGGAGCGTAGCAGAACGCATAGCCCGGAATGCTCTGAAGCGAGGACAGGTCCACGGACGCCCGCAGCTTTTTGCACTTGTAGAAAGCCCCCCAGCCCATGTTTGTCACCTTGCTTAGATTGGGCACGCTCACCAGGCTGGCGCACCCCTGGAAAGCAGAGGATCCGATGCTCGTCAATGTGCCCGGGAAATCGATGCCGGTCAAACTCGAGCAATTCTGAAACGCCCCATCCCCGATGGACTCAATTTCGCTCAGCGCGGTGACGGACGTTAGAGAGGTGCATCCGTCAAACATGTGCGAGGGGATCTTCGTAACCGATGCGGGCAACGACACGCTTGTCAGAGACGTGCAGCCTTTGAGCACGCCCGTTATGGTGTCGGCGAAGGCGACATCTTTTGGAAACTCGATGCTTGTGAGGGCCGTAGCCCCCCCGAAGGCGCTCGGGCCCGAAATCATTTTGAGGGTGGAGGGGAGATCGATCTCCGAAAGGCTTTTGCAGCCCGTGACCATCGAGTTGGCGCTAATCTTCTCGACGCCCTCATCGAAATAGAGTTTTTCGAGCGAGCCGGCGTTTTGCAGCGTGCAACTGAAGTCCTTGATGGAGCCAGGGATATGGAGCTCCTTGACCTTTGCGAACTTTCGGAAATACCATCCGCGCACGTTTTCGAGCGTGTCGGGGAGCGTCAGCTGCTCAACGTTCTTGGCCACGATACCAGACGAGAAAAAAAGTTCGGTGACTTTGTAGGTCTGGCCGCCATGCTCGATGGAACTGGGCACATTCACCGCGGTCACACTGTCGTCGGCAACAATACCTGTGATTTCCGCCGTGCCCTTATCCGTGGTCTCGCACGAATAGGTCACGCCGTCCTGGGTGATCTTAAACTCCTCCGCAGTATACGCAGTCCGCGATTCCGTGGCCGCATATGCGACACCGGCCGTCGCGCCAACGGATAAACAACCGAAGCCGAGAACCAGCGCAAGGCAGAGAGCGGCGACTCTCTGCCCCCCCCCGCCGAAAACTTTCCTCTCCAATTCCCTTCTCCCCCTCTGGTGTCGCCCTCTCTTCCCAAGAGCGATCTATTGATTAGGACAGATTAAAGACAACATTATGCCCAAAGAGGTCCATCATGGAGATAATCCACGTCTTCGCCCGAAATGGTAATAAATTGGCAGGATTAATCGGCGAACAACTGAACGAAGAGCAATCTACTAATGGCACACAAATGGCGGCGCCAACACCTGAAGTGCATAGTCTCCGATCCCCAGACAACACCATCGAGCGCCGCAGGGCGCAGGATTAAATTGTTCAGATTCACATGCCTTTACGGGTGTTTTCCTAGTCCCAAAAAGACCGGTCTGACGCTGCGCCACGAAAAGGGCCTATCTGCTACGTTTTGGTCACAGGGGTCGACCATAGCCGACTTTTTCGAAAATCGGCAAGCTTTCTACCCGCGGTTTTGTTTTTGCAAATTCCGGGATGGTCGAAGGTGGCCGGTTTAACGTAGTAGATGGCCGCATTTCGTGGCAAACGGTCCGACCCAAGACCCAAGGCAGCCAACCTCGAATGGCCATTCTCGAAGTTGCGGTGGAATACGGACTGAATTGGCCCCTTAAAGGCAAAACACTCCGTATTCCACCGCAACTTATAGGGAGATAGGCCTTAGAGGCGGGCGAGGTCGTAGGATCGAGCGGCTGCTTCGCCGGCGCAGATGAGGTTGGTTGCGGCTTCTTGCGGATCGAGTGCCCGCTCCAGGTCCATGGGCTTGCGACAGATCGGAAGCACCAAGTCGACGCCCTGCCCATACACCGCATCCAGGCTGTCGGCACGACCGCCCACGACGGCGACCACCGGTTTGCCATATCGCTTCGCACGACGGGCCACGCCCACCGGCGCCTTACCGGCGGCGGACTGCTCATCCATATTGCCCTCGCCCGTTATGACGAGGTCGACATCGCGCACGCGCTCGTCAAACCCCACGAGGTCGAGCACCGTCTCCACGCCCGAGCGCAACTCGGCACCGAGTGCCAACAGCGCTGCTCCCAGACCACCGGCGGCACCGGCGCCGGGCACACCGAGCACCGAGCCAAATGTCCGTGCACCCTCGGATGTGCGCAACAGCCCCTGGGCTCGAGCTCCGGCAATCGCAGCGTCGAGCAAGCGACCGTAGCCGACCATCCAACCGTCGTACCTGCGCAGCGCCTCGGCGTCACCCGTCGGCAGACCCTTCTGCCCGCCAAACACCGCCAGTGCACCGCGACGCCCCACGAGCGGATTCTCGACATCGGAAAGCACCACGACACGCGCGCCGTTCAGCGCCCGAAGCGCTGGCGCCAAATCGATACTCACCACGTGTTCGAGACCCGCAAGACCGGGGGCGATATTGCAGCCACACTCATCGACAAGGCGCGCACCCAGCGCCTGCAGCATACCGGCGCCACCATCGTTGGTGGCGCTGCCGCCCAAGCCAATATAGATAGTCTTTGCGCCCGTGCGAACCGCGCGAAGCATGAGCTCGCCCACGCCATAGGTTGTAGCGGCCAGCGCCGACGACTCCGTGCAAGGCGAGTACCCGATGCCGGCCGCCTCGGCCATCTCGATGACCGCGGACTCGCGCTCGACATCAACCAGCATCCGGGCAGGCACACGCTCGCCCAAGGGGCCTGCCACCTCGCAGGTCACAATCTCACCGCCGCACGCGGCAACGGCATCGAGCGTTCCCTCACCACCATCTGCCAGCGGCAACGTGGCCACCTGGGCATCGGACCACACACGGCGCACGCCTTCGGCAACCGCCGCCTCCGCCTGCGCGCTCGAAACGCTACCCTTAAAGGAGTCGATCGCCAACAGCACACGGCGGGGCCGGCGGCACGCGGCACCAAAATCGACCACCTCAACGGCGATATCTTCGGCACACGCGAGCGCCTCGGCATGAGCGGCATGTGCCTCAAGATCGGCCCCACAACCGCAGCCAGTACCATCGGTGCCACGCAGCCCACTAAAATAGCCGCTCAACACCTCACGACACTCGTCTGCCAGCACGCCAGCCGTCACGTTAAACCGATGATTCAGGCGCGAGTCGGCATTCAGGTCATACAGCGAACCCAGTGCGCCGGCCTTGGCATCGGCCGCGCCATACACGCAGCGCCCCACGCGCGCATTGACCATAAGCCCCGCACACATGCAGCAGGGTTCGAGCGTCACGTAGACCGTACAGTCGGAAAGGCGCCAGCGGCCAAGTGCCTGGGCAGCGGCGCACAGGGCCGCGAACTCTGCATGCGCCGAAGGGTCCTGGTCGAGCTCGCGACGATTATGCGCCCGCGCGACAATCTCGCCCGCGCGCACCACTACGGCTCCGATGGGCACCTCGCCCACCGCCGCGGCGGCGCGCGCCTCCGCCAGCGCCTCACGCATGAACTTCTCGTCGATTTCGGTGATCGTCATCGTTCGCCTTCCCTGTTGCAAATTCAAAACGATGCTATCATTACGACTCACGGAGAGATGGCAGAGCGGTTGAATGCGGCGGTCTTGAAAACCGTTGAGCGCGAGAGCGTTCCGGGGGTTCGAATCCCCCTCTCTCCGCCACTTTTAGTGATGCACCGGCGTCATGGTTCGCTCGAACAGTGCATCGACCACGTCGGCTATCTCAGGTCGACGTTCAAGATCGTGGCCCGATTCCCACCATATCGTGAAAAGTCGAATAATACCGCCGGCGACAAACTCAGACGTCGTCTCGAGTGACACGGGGGCCAGGGCATCCTCGGCAAGCACGTTCATCACACGCTCGCGGATGGAGCGGGCAATGCGGTCGCAAATAACGTTGGTCAGCATGCCCGACATGCTGCTTGCCAAAATGTTATCCATGAGCTGCTCGTGCGCCAGAATCAAATCCATGGCATCGTCCAAAATCGCGTGCCGAAGCGCGCGCACGTCCTCGGCAGACACTGCGCCGGCCTCATCGGGCTGTTTTTGCGGCAAGCCCGACATAAGCTCATCGATATAAAAGGCAAAGTAATCGTTCTTGTCGCGAAAGTGCTTGTAGAACGTCGTACGGCGAATCATGGCGCGGTCGCACAGCATGGCAACCGTCAGGTCCTCAAAACGATGCTCCTCGAGAAGTTCGATGAAGGCATCGAACAGGGCGCGGTAGGTTTTCTTAATGCGAAGGTCCACTGGTATCGCCATCCTCAGGGCAAAGACAACACTCGACAATCTGTCGCATATCTTACACCTGTACCTCGCGCGCTTTGCCCCGGTGCCAACCCCGCCGAAAACATAACGCTTACCGGAAAGTTCGGCACGGCAAAACGTTGCGGGTATACTAGTAGCGTTATACCAACGGCAGCTGGCGCATGCCGCCGCGGCCATTCGAAACGGAGACATCATGATTACCGTCATCATCGGCATCGTTGTTGTCATTGTGATTGTCTGCGCCATCGCCGGCATCTACAACAACATGGTCACCAAGCGTAACCGCATCGATAACGCCTGGCAGAACATCGATACGCAGCTGCAGCGCCGCAACGACCTGATCCCCAACCTGGTCGAGACCGTCAAGGGCTACGCCAAGCACGAGCAAGAGACGCTCTCCGCCGTGATCAGCGCGCGTAACACCGCCGTCAAGGCCACCACGCCCGAGGCCAAGATGGAGGCCGACAACGTGCTGACCGGTGCGCTACGCCAGCTCTTCGCCGTAGCCGAGGCCTATCCCGACCTTAAGGCAAACACCAACTTTACGCAGCTGCAGGCGTCGCTCGAGGATACCGAGAACAAGATTAGCTATGCACGCCAGAGCTACAACGACTGCGTGCTCAGCTACAACAACGCCATTCAGACGTTCCCGGCTGTCATCTTTGCCGGCATCTTCCAGTTTAAGGAGCGCCAGGGCTTCGAGGCCGCCGAAGCAGCCCGCCAGGCCCCGACCGTCAAGTTCTAGTAGTTTGGCAGCGCATCCTTAATCGGCCAAATGCATAAACCGCCCCGTCGAATGCATACTTCGACGGGGCGGTTTCCTTTTTCGCGAAGCTCCCCCTCTAAGCGCCGTGCATTTTTAGGAGTATTCAACATAACCAAGGGCTTCGGGCACCGCGATAAATGCCAAAGAGCGCAAATATCCCTGCAAATCAAACGCTGTCAGCCCATAACCCCGCCCATCATTCGTAGAAAACATCGAGAAATCCCGATTTTTTGCCCGAGGTCGGTATGCAGGGGCCTTCGATTGCAGAATACTCGCAAAAATGCACGTCGCCATCACCCCCACATGGCGCGAACCAAAACAAAAGCGCGGCCTAAAAGGCCATGCGCCATCTTTAATTCAGATCTATATTGCCCGTAACGGCAGCGCCGAGGTAACGCAGGCCCGAGGGCAACCTTCCTTTCCGGCGCACTCCGCAGGACGAAAGAACCTCCGCCGCACGAAGTGCGCAGCGGAGGTTCTTTCATGTCCGAGGACGCGCCGGAAAGGAAGGTTGCCCTCGGGCCGAACAGCTATGGCAGCTTACGCGACGGTGTAAACCCAGTTGTGCTTATCTTCAACAGCACCAGACTGGATACCAGTCAGGGTCTCGCGAAGCTTCTTCATCACAGGGCCGATCTCGGTGTAGCCAGCCGGGAAGGTCACGGTCTCGTCGGCGCCGTAAACCTTGTTGTCGATCTCGCCGACCGGGGAGATAACGGCAGCGGTGCCGCACAGGCCGCACTCGACAAAGGTACCGGCCTTGACCTCGGCCCACTCGACAGGGCGTTGGTCGACGGTAATGCCCAGGTCCTGAGCAACCTGAACGAGCGAACGACGGGTGATAGAGGGCAGGATGGAGTCGGTGTGCGACTGCGGAACGACGAGGGTGCCGTCCTCCTTCACGAACAGCACGTTGGCGCCGCCGGTCTCCTCGACATAGGTGCGGGACTCGGAGTCGAGATACAGGTTCTCGGCATAACCCTCGCGATGGGCCTCCATCGTGGGTTTAAGGGACATGGCGTAGTTCAGGCCGGCCTTGATGTTACCGGTGCCGTGCGGTGCAGCGCGGTCATACTCGGAAACGCGCAGCTTGACGGGCTTGAGGCCACCCTTAAAGTACGGACCGACCGGGGTCACGAGAATGCGGAACGTGTACTCAGGAGCGGGAGCCACGCCGATCACGTCACCGGAGCCGATCATAAACGGACGCACGTACAGGGTCGCGCCGGAACCGAAGGGCGGAACCCAGGCGGCGTTGGCAGAAACGACCTGCTTGACGGCCTCAACGAACTTGTCCTTGGGGAACGGGGGCATCTCGAGGCGCTGGGCAGAGTTATACATGCGCTCGGCGTTCATATCGGGACGGAAGCAGACGATGCTGCCGTCCTCGGCGGTGTAAGCCTTCAGGCCCTCAAAGACCTCCTGGCAGTAATGGAAGATGCCACCGCACTCGGAGACATGCAGGGTGTGGTCGGTAGTCAGACCGCCCTCGTCCCACTCGCCATCCTTCCAATGAGCCTCGTAGCTGTAATCGGTCTTCATGTAGCCAAAGCCGAGGCTACCCCAATCGATATCCTTCTTCTCGACAGTCATATGTCGCTCCTTACATACACAGTTGCATACTCGCGAACCCGCACGCAAAGACCGAAGCCGACCGCGTCGCAACGTCGCACGCCCGGAGCGTAGAGCCGGACGGGACACGCGAACGGCATCAAAGCCGATGGCACGTCGATTCGCATGCACGAGATTGTACTCCCCGTACGCGTCTGATAAAACGCTTTTCTTTAACTAAGTAAAGTATTTTCATTTGACCGAAGCAGAAAGGCCCGCCACCGTAAAGGGTGACGGGCCTCAACGGCACGGTTTGCGCGCTGACTCGAGCTACGCGTTCTTTTTGCCCAGCTTAGCCTTAACCAGACCGACCACGGTCGGAATGACCGACACGGCGACGATGCCGATGATCAGCAGCTCAAAGTGCTCCTGCACAAAGGGAATGCCGCCAAAGAAGTAACCCAGCAGCGTAAAGACCGTCGACCAGGTAATGCCGCCCAGCACGTTAAAGATCACAAAGTTGCGCCAGTGCATGCCGCCCATGCCGGCGATAAAAGGCACAAAGGTGCGGATAAACGGGAAGAAGCGACCCAGGAAGATGGCCAGGTGACCCCACTTGTCCAAGAAATCCTCGGACTTTTTGATGCGCTCGGGCGTCATGGCCTTGACCTTGCCCGAAGCGATGATCTTTTTGCCAAAGAAATGGCCGATCATAAAGTTGCACTGATCGCCCAAGATAGCAGCCGTCCATGCGACGGCCAGCAGGGCAATGATGTTAAAGCCGCCGTTGTGGGCAAAGAAGCCCGAGGCGAACAACAGCGAGTCGCCGGGAAGGAACGGGAAGAACACCACGCCCGTCTCGACAAAGATAATCAGGAACACGCAGCCGTAGGCCATAAGCGGGCCGGCGGCGATCCAGCTGGCGATCGCGGTGCGCGGATCTTTAAGCAGCTCGGCGATAAAATTGATGAAACCCATGAAGTAAAACCTCTCAGTTGTGGGCGCGGATACGTCCAAGTTGACCAGTATACGGTTGCGGCGCCCCCTCGTGCGCAACCCCACAAAAGCATGACCCCATTACCAGCAAGTTTGCATAACTGACACCTGTTGCGCAATGCCGCCAAGATTGTCCTTCCTAATCCCTAGCGAATCGCTATACTTTATTGAATCGCATTGCCATGGCGCTAAGGGAGGGCGGCCGGTGAGCTTTATCAATACCATTCGCGAGGACATCAAGACCGTCCAAGCGCAGGATCCCGCCGCGCAAAACGGTCTAGTCATCTTCCTTTCCTATCCTGGCCTGCACGCCAAGTGGAACCACGTGCCCGAGCACTGGCTCTGGGAGCACGGTCATCGCTCGCTCGCCCGCGTGCTCTCGCAAATCACCCGCCACATCACCGGCGTCGAGATTCATCCCGCCGCACAGATCGGCAAGCACTTCTTTATCGACCATGCCATGGGCGTCGTCATCGGCGAGACCACCATCGTGGGCGACAACTGCGTGCTCTACCAGGGCGTCACGCTCGGCGGTACCGGCAACGAGACCGGCAAACGCCACCCCACCCTGGGCAACAACGTCACCGTGGGCACAGGCGCCAAGGTGCTCGGCAACATCCGCATCGGCAACAACGTCAAAATCGGCGGCAACTCGGTTGTCGTCAAGGACGTGCCCGACAACTGCACCGTCGTGGGCGTGCCAGGACGCATCATCAAGCGCAACGGCTGCCGTGTGTTCGAGGAGAGTTTCGATGCCAAGCAGCATCGCGAGTACATGCCCGATGACGCCGCCGAGCAGAGCGCCCTCAACCGCCAGGGCATCACCGAGAATGCCCGCCGCGTCAAGGAACTCGAGCGAGAGGTGGCCGAGCTCAAGGCCCTCGTCGCCAAGCTCGTGGACGAGCACTAGGAACGCGAGCGGCACAAAACAACATCGACACCGACGCAAAAGGCGCGCCAGGGAATCAATCCCCGGCGCGCCTTGTTTCCAATGTGACATGCGGAACTGTCCCTTTGTCACCTTAGGCGAACTGACTCAGATAGAGGTCGGCGTAGGCGCCCTCGGCAGCCAGCAGTTCCTTATGCGTGCCTTGCTCGATAATGTTGCCGTGATCCATGACCAAGATCAGGTCGGCGTCCACGATCGTCGACAGGCGATGCGCGATCACAAAGCTTGTGCGCCCATGCATGAGCGCGTCCATGGCACGGCCGATGGCAAGCTCGGTGCGCGTATCCACGCTTGAGGTCGCCTCATCCAGAATGAGAATCGCCGGGTTGTTGAGCAGCACGCGCGCAATGGTCAGCAGCTGGCGCTGACCCTGGCTAATGCTCTCGGCATCGTTGGCCACCCGCGTGTCATAACCCTGCGGCATGGTGCGCACAAAGAAGTCGACCTGCGCGGCGCGCGCAGCTGCCACGATCTCGTCGCGCGTCGCCTCGGGACAGCCGTAGGCGATGTTCTCGGCAATGGTGCCATCGAACAGCCAGGCGTCCTGCAACACCATGCCAAACTGCTGGCGCAGCTCGCCGCGGTCCATGCGGCTCGTGTCCACACCGTCGAGGGTAATGCGGCCACCGTCGATCTCGTAGAAGCGCATGAGCAGATTGATGAGCGTGGTCTTACCCGCACCCGTGGTTCCCACCACGGCGATCTTCTGACCCGGCTCGGCGGCAAACGACACGTCGCGCATGAGCGGCTTGTCGGGCGCATAGCCAAAGCGCACGTGCTCAAAAGCGACGCGGCCCTCCACCTTGCCCGGCAGCTTGGCAGCCTCGCCCGGCTGCGGATCGGCCTCCATCTCGGGCTCATCGAGCAGGTCGAACACGCGCTCTGCGCTCGCCAGCGCGCTCTGCAGCGAGTTAAAGGTAAACGACAACTGCGTCATGGGTTCGGACGCCTCGTAGATAAACTGGAAGAACGCCTGGAACACGCCGACGGTCATATGCCCGGCAACCAGCATGCTGCAGCCCACCAGCGCAATCACGATCTGCGCCAAACGGCCGATAAAGCGCACCGCAGGGCCGACGGCGTTAATCATAAAGTCGGCCTTGGTGCTCACGCGCGCCAACTCGTTCGAAGCCTCATGCACCTCGGCCGAGCTCTGGCGCTCACGGTTGAACGCGCGAATCACCAGGCGGCCCGAATAGCCCTCCTCGACCGCACTCGTAATCTTGGACACCCACTCCTGGCGCTCGCCCGTCACGTCATGCGTGCGGCGCGAAACTACCTTGGTCACCAGCAGCGACACCGCCGTAAAGCCCAAAAAGACGAGCGTGAGCTCGACGCTGAACACAAACATCATGCTCACAGCGCCCACAACCGTACCGATCGACACCAGAAGCTGCAGCAAGCCGCGCTGCATGCTCTCGGACATCTTGTCCAAGTCGTTGGTCGCACGGCTGACGACCTCGCCGGGACGATGCGCGTCAAAGTAGGCAAGCGGCAGACGGTTGAGCTTTTGTGCGATGCGGTTGCGTAGGCGCAGGTTGAGGCGCTCGGCAACGCTCGACATCAAAAAGCTCTGGAGTGCGTAGAACGAGGCGGCGGCGGTCCAGATCATAAAGTAGATGAAGATGGTCCTGCCGCAGTTCTCCCAGGTAATGCTGAAGGTAGTGTTGTTGGCAAACGCCACCTTCATGTGCCCCCACAGTTCATCGATCACGCGGGCGCTGTAGGCCGGCGCCGCGGTGTTAAAGATGGCATAGAACACGATGCTCGCGAACACGATATAGAAACGCCAATGGTCGCCGGCGGCCTCGCTCCACAGGCGGCGCACCGTCGCCCAGGTGTCGCGGGGCGTCTCGTCCTCGTCCTCGTCGTCAACATCGCGCATGCGCTCTGCCTCGGCACGGGCACGTTCGTCCTCGGCACGCTCGTTTTCCTCGTACAGCGCCTGGCGACGAGCCTCGCGCTCGGCCGCAGCCCTGGCGGCGTCATCCAGCTCGGTCGACGCGGCAGCCTGCTCGACCGTTTTCTCGCCAGCGTCCACAGCGTTCGAATCGATTGCGTCACCGCACTTCTTGAGCTCCCCGGTCATGCTACTCACCTCCCTTCATTTGCGATTCCGCGATGGCGCGGTATACCTCACAGGTTTCCATAAGCTCGCCATGCGTGCCCAAGCCCACGACCTCGCCATCCTTGAGCACGACAATCTGGTCGGCGTGCAGAATCGTCGAGATGCGCTGCGCGATGATGAGCACCGCGGCGTCGCGCGTCTCGTCCTGCAGCGCATGGCGCAGGGCCGCATCGGTCTTAAAGTCCAGGGCCGAAAAACTGTCGTCGAAGATATACAGGTCGGCGCGCTTCATGAGCGCGCGAGCAATGGCCAGGCGCTGGCGCTGACCACCCGAGAAGTTCGTACCGCCCTGGGCAACC
Source organism: uncultured Collinsella sp. (assembly GCA_938033205.1). Lineage (GTDB taxonomy): Bacteria > Actinomycetota > Coriobacteriia > Coriobacteriales > Coriobacteriaceae > Collinsella. The sequence goes on from CALHJP010000014.1 coordinate 111,710, forward strand.
GGGGTATCGAGCCCCTGCGACTGATCGAGCACAAAAGTGCTCTGGGCAACCTGCAGCGCATGAAGCATGTCCACCTCGGTCGCGTCCTCGTTGCCAAAGCGCAGATTGCTTGCCACGGTGCCCGAGAACAGCCACGCCTTCTGCGGCACATAGGCAATGCGCCCGCGAATCTCGTCTTGCGAAAGGTCGCGCAGGTCAACACCGTCCAGGCGAATGGCGCCCTTCGTGGCATCGTGAAAACGCAGCAAGAGCTTTGCCACCGTCGACTTACCCGAACCGGTCGAGCCCACGATCGCGGTGGTCTGCCCGCGACGACAGGCAAAGTTCAGGTCGCACAGGGTGTCCTCGTCGGCATCGTCAAAGCGAAACGACATGTGATCGAACACGGCGACCGCATCGTCCCCGTCCTTTGAGTCGGACGCGGCCGCATCGAGCGTACGCTGGCCATCGACGATGCTCGGCTTAATCTCCAGCACCTGCTGTGCGCGGTTCAGACATGCGGCGGCACGCGGAAGCGTCAGCACCACCATCTGGGCCATCATCACAAAGAACAGGATCAGAAGCGCGTACTCCAGCACCGCCGAGATGCTCGCGATCTGCATGGCGTGGGCGCCCACGCGGTTGCCGCCCACCCACAGTACCGCCACCTCGGCGATATTCATCAGAAAGAAGGTGGAGCTGTCGAGGCCCACAAACAGATGGTTGACTTTGATGGCGTTGGCGGCGTAGTCGCTAAACACCTCGTCCAGGCGCTGTTCCTCACGACGCTCCTTGTTAAACGCACGGATGACGCGCACGCCCACGATGTTTTCGCGCAGCACCACGTTCATGCGGTCGATAAAGCTCTGCAAGCGCATAAAAATCGGAGCCGCGTTGGCAACCGTAAAGACCGCCGCAACCAGCACGATCGCAACCACGACGCCCAGAAGCATGCCCATGGCCGGATCGATGAGCCAGGCGAAGATGATGCCTGCCACCGCCAGGAACGGCACCGGCAGCACCAGCTGAATGGTCTGCAGAATCGCCTGCTGAATCACGTTGATGTCGTTGAGCGAGCGCGTGATCATCGAACCCGTGCCAAAGCGCTCAAAGTCACTGGCAGACAGCTCGAGCGACTTGTCGTAGACGGCATTGCGGATATCGCAGGCCACGTTGGCGGCCAGGCGCGCCGAAAGATAGCAGCCCAACACCGCGCCGCCGCTGGCCATGCCGGTCGCGATAAGCATGTAGAGACCGTTGCGCAAAATGTAGTCGACATCGCCCGTGGTGATACCGGTGTTGACCATGTTCGCCAACATCGTGGGTACCAGCAGTGTGCCAACGTTGTCGATTAGCAGCACCAACAACGTCACCGCGACAAGCCTGCGATACGGCTTCATAAACCTCATTAAGAGTCGCACGACTCCCCCTCACCTTGATTCTCGGCCTGGCTCTCGGCAGCGATATGCTGTTTAAAGGCATCGCACTCATCGCCGAGCGCATGGGAAAATTTTCCGATTAGGCGCATGATTTCGCGTTGCTCGCACGGCTCAAGCGCGCCAAAGGCTCGCTGCTCGGCCTTGAGTGCCGGCAGCGCATAACGCTCGGCAAACCGCATGCCCGCTTCGGTCAAACGCACAACCTTGTTCTTACGGCTGCCCTCGGCAAACTCCAACGTTGCAAAGTCCCGCGCCGTCAAGGTTTTAATGGCCGAGTTGATGGTCTGCTTGCTGTAGAACCATTCGCTCGTCAGGCGGCTTACGGCAATACTGCCGCCCGCCGTGCTGGTATCGACGAGCATCCAGTAAGCGCAGTCCGAAAGACCGCAGGCGCGCGAGAACTCCGAATAGATATGGTCGAGTCCATTGAGCAACCGGTCGAAGTCGACCAGCGTAACCGCACTATTCATCTATCCCACCATTCGATTGTCCGATTTTTGACCAATTTTGTATCTCTAGATTAGTCCGAGTTTTGACTATCGTCAACAGGCTCTCCGCAAATGCTTGCACTTTTATGGCCTATCGGCAGAAAAAGACCGCCGGCGCGGGGGCAGCGCCAGCGGTCACGTGAAAATCGGGTTTTATTGCCCGTTAAGCGGCGACGGCCTCATAGACCGTAGCGCCCGAGAAGCTGTCATGCAGGCTCTTGCCGGCAATCCACGGCAGCTCGACGACCTCGCAGACCGTGTTGACCAGCTCGGAGCAGTCAGTAAAGTGGCCCTTGTCGTTGAGGGCCTCGCAATCCTGAACACGCCAATAGCCATCGGTGTGCGTGATGTAGTACTCGTGATCGTCAATCGTCACAAAAGCGCGCGTCTTGGAACGCAGCAGCTTCAGAAATCCTTCGAAGTCGGTCTCGACGACATCTCCAGCCTGGAACATGATGTTACCTCCTGGCCCGGCGCCACCACGGCGCATTGATAAACGTTGGTACTCCTTTAGTAAAACCTTTATCAGAGGTTATGCGTTCGTCATTTAGGCAAGTGGTAAAAAACCGCAGGGTAGACGGGATAAAACGTTTAACCATCCCATTTGTTTGTCACATTCTGAAGGTACTTTTATGCAAACCTACTTTCCCAATTGGAATCTATCCTTTTGGCCGGGCAATTGACCGTCTACCGTTTGAGCCCGACGGGTATGAACGGGGCATCTGCAACGCCACTACAAGGAGACACCATGGAGACTATCGAAGCGCTCATCCACCGCCGCAGCTGCCGCAAATACAGCGATCGTCCCGTCGAGGCCGAAAAGCTTGCACGTATTATCGAAGCTGGCCAATATGCACCGAGCGGCATGGGCCGCCAACCGGTGACGTTTGTCGCCGTCACCGACCCCGCGACCGTCAAGCGTCTCTCACAGCTCAACGCCCAGGTCATGGTCAGCAACAGCGACCCCTTCTATGGTGCCAAGACCGTTGTGGTGGTGCTGGTTGACCGCAGCGTGCCCACGCATCTGGAAGACGGCTCGCTCGCCATGGGCAACTTGCTCAACGCCGCCTATGCACTGGGTGTCGATTCGTGCTGGATTCACCGCGCGCATGAGGTCTTTGACTCGCCCGAGGGCCTGGAGCTGCTGGCCAGCTGGGGCCTGCCCGCCGACGGCAGCCTGCGCGGTGTCGGTCACTGCATTCTGGGCTATGCCGAGGACACGCTACCCGAGCCCAAACCCCGCCGCGACAACGTCGTCTACGTAAGGTAACCCAGGAGCGTCATAGGGGTAGCTAATTTGGGACGGGGCTATTTTAGCCACCCCACTCGCAACTTATCTTGCCGATGGAGTTGTCGTCGTTTCGTTCGTGTGGGTCGTTTCGGCGCCATCGCCCTGTTCGCCCTCGTCCTTTTGAGCGTCGGCGATGGTGGAGGCCGCCGCGACGATGCCGCGCTGGGGTGCGACGCCCGTCTGGGTCTGAGCGCCCTCGACAACTTCTGTGCCTGCATGCGCGAGCTCGGGCGATTTAAACACCGCGTCCAAGTTGGCGCCACCGCCGGCGTAGCCAAGCGCAGCGAGTGCGATGACGATCACTGCAACGACGACCGTGATCGGAACATAACGATGCCAACCAGCCGGATTGAGTCCGCTGCGACGAGCCGCCCCGCGGCTGATGTAGCCGAGCGTTCCGTCGTGCTTGAGCTTTGAGCCCACCACGCACTTGCGGCCCCACAACGAGGACTCTGCCTGCATGGCCAAGCGGGCGCTTGCCGAAGGATAGCCGTATTTAGTGCGCTTGAACGAACCATCAAACCCCGAGGCGTGTTTGCCCCACGTTACCGATGTCGTGCGTCGGTTGACCGGCGCGGCGCTCCGCCTTCTGCGGCTCGGTTTTGTAGTCTCAGCCATACGCCCCCGCACGCCGTAACCAAATCGAAACAATAACGCTTTGGACTGTAGCACACGCGTCGCGCGCGGTCACGGGCGCCTCGCTCAACGGTCATCGTCCTTCAGCAAGCGCCACAGCGTTGTTCGGCTTATGCCCAGCACCTCCGCCGCACGGGTTCGGTTGCCATGGAGATGATCTACAACCAGATGCGCGATATCTCGCTCGGTATCGGTCAGCGGTCGCAGGATATACAGGTCGCTTTCGAGTGTCGGGGCGCCAAAGGTTGCGGTCTTAATCACGTCCTCTTGGGCTAGCACTTCCTCCGCCACAGCGCGATCCACCGTGCCCGCCCCCACCAATATATACAGTCGTTCCGAGACCTCGCGGAGCTGCAGATAATTGCGCGGCCAGCGGTAAGCATCGAGCGTCTTCGTCGCCGCGGCGGACAGCGTGGGTGCTGCCGTCCCAAATGCATCAGCGAGATATTCCAAATAGCGCGCAACCTTTGTCGACGCGGCTCCCTGCTCGGCAATCGCCGGCGCCACGCTCACCGCACAGGCGAAGCGCTCGGTCACAAAGGCGGCTTGATCACTTTCGCTGCCGCCCGGCATGTCATTCGCCGTCAGCACCACATGGCAGCGCGTCGCCAACGCGGTGTCGGCCATCGTGGAAACGAGCTCGCGGAGGCGCTGGGGGACAACCGCGTTCCAGCTCTCAATGCAAAGGGTCAGCCCCGTTTGGAACAACGGCGATTCGGCGCTTTTGAGCACATGGCGCCAACCGCGCTCGGTGAGCTCATCGAGCGCGACGGAAACAAAGGGTTGATCGGCAAAAGGACCGTCCAGATAGAGGCGCTTGGCTATCTCGACCTGACCCGCCCCCAGCTCGCCCTCGAGCATAAGGGGCACGCCGCGCGCGTAGCTCTCGGCAACCGGCGCAGCCACCGAGGCCGCCCCCTCAACGATGCCGTACGCGCTCGATTCGTAGCGGGCCTCAACTTCGTCGGCGTTGAGCCACTCGATGCCCGCATGCGCCGCGGCACCGCGCACCTCGCGGACCACAACGACCCAAAGCCTCCCGCCCTCTTTGTCGGTGGGGCGAACGGTCAGGCTCAGGCGCGCACCCGCACGTCCCATAACCAGACGCGCGCCGTCTCCTATACGGTCGAGGCGCTCAGCGACAAAAGCCGCCACATCCCGCTCAAGCGCCGCGTCATTCATGGTCGAAATCGCGACGTCCCCACGCGCATCGATTGCCAATGCCGAGGCCCCGGCAGCAGCCAGGGCCTCGGTCAAGATGTTCAGCTTGGCATCGCTATCCATGATTTGCCCCTGTCCGCGGCGACGTGCAGCCGCCGACGGTCGCACGACCGAGTGTTTCAAAATTGAACGATATTGCTCACCAAACACTATAGGGCAGAAAGCGCCGTCCTGCGAGTATAGGTGTTGCCCCGCATCGCCATCCTGGCGGGGCGATAAGAGCTCTTCGGGACTTATAAACCTGCGGACAAGCCATACCCGCAAGAGCTCCTATCGCTCCACCGCAGGCATGCGCTCGCCAGCACGCAGCACGCAGCACGCAGCACGCAAATAAGCTACTTCTCTACCAGATTCCCAGCACGTGCTGCATTCCCAAACTCATGCACGCAATGCCAATCCAGCAGCAAAAGCCCAATGCGATGGGCTTGCCGCCCTTTTTGACCAGCTCGACGATATCGGTATTAAAACCAATAGCCGCCATAGCCATCACGATAAAGAACTTCGACATCTCCTTGATGGGCGCCGTAACGGATGCAGGAAGCTGAAGCACCGTGGTGATTACGCTCGCCAGCACAAAGAACAGCACGAACATGGGAAACGCGCGTTTAAGCGAGAACGTGCTTTTGGCGTCGCCGCCGGCCTTGCGCGCCAGATGCATCTGCCAGCATGCGAGCACCAACGTAATGGGAATAATGGCCAGCGTCCTGGTGAGCTTGACCACTGTGGCGCTTTCGAGCACATTGGCGCCGGGATGCATGCTGTCCCAGGCGCTCGCCGCAGCCGTTACCGACGAGGTGTCGTTGATGGCGGTGCCGGCAAACAGGCCAAAGCCCTCGTTGGTCAGCCCGAGCATGCCGCCGAGCGTCGGAAACACGAGCGCCGCGATAACGTTAAACAGGAAGATGACCGAAATAGCCTGGGCAATCTCGCGATCGTCGGCATCGATGACGGGCGCGGTCGCGGCGATGGCAGAACCGCCGCAAATCGACGAACCCACACCCACAAGCGTCGCGATCTTGCCCGGCACGTTCATAACGCGGCAGAGCACGAAGGCGATGACAAGCGAGGTCGAAATCGTCGCCACGATAATCGGCAGCGACTGAGCGCCTTTGGACAGAATCTGCGAGAGGTTCATGCCAAAGCCAAGCAGGATTACCGCGTACTGCAAGACTTTTTTAGACGTATAGGTGACACCGGCGGCGAGCTGTTCGCGACGATTCTTGGGAAAGACGAGCGCCAGGACCATGCCAAAGAGGATGGCAAACACCGGCCCGCCAACCACCTCAACCTGTTTGCCGAGCAACGTCGCGGGGATGGCGACGATCAGGCAGAACAATACGCCCTTCCAGCGCTCGCGTACGATATTCGCCAGTTGCATATGGGATTCCTTCTTTCTATTTCACGTTTGCGACGGCTTATGATACGGCAACATTGAGCACAGCCATGCGTAAACACAGACCAAGATGCCGCAATAGTTCTTGGGCAACAGTCGAATTACCCACCGCGGAGAGCCGATTCGCGGCATAATTAACAGCTGACATATCAGTGTGATAGAACGGTTGCGAGGCACTATGGAAGAATCGATGCACGTCGGCGAGCAGGAAACGAGCCTACAGGACCAGTCCTACCACACCATTCGACGCAAAATCGTCTACCTGGACTACAAACCGGGCGAAAAACTGGGTGTCAAGCAGCTTTGCGACGACCTGGATATGGGGCGCACCCCTGTGCGCGAGGCGCTGGTGCGTCTGGCGCAAGAGGGCCTGGTGCGTACCGTGCCCCAAAGCGGCACCTATGTCTCGCCCATCAACCTCACTCTTGCCGAGAGCGCCTGCTACATTCGCGAGCACCTGGAAAAGCAGGTGATTGTAGAGTGCTGCGCCCGTGCCACCTCGGCAGGCATCGAGCAGCTCGACCGAGCCATCGCGCTGCAGGAAAAGACCATGGCCGAGGAGGATCGCATCGGCTTCTTTTTAAGCGACAACCTCATGCACCGCATGATCTTTAACATCGCGTGCCGCAGCACCGTGTGGTCGTGGCTCGAGGCGACCAATGCCGACCTGGAGCGCTTCCGCTGGCTTCGCGCCGCCACGCAGGTTCTCGACAATCAGGACATCGTGAACGAACACAAGCAGATTCGCCGCGCTATCGCCGGTCGCGACCCCATCGAAGCGAGCTTTTTGGTCAGCAAGCACCTGCACATGATGTTCCGCAACCAGACCGAGGTTCTGGACCAATATCCCGAGTACTTCGAGACCAGCAAACTCCGCTAACCTGCCAAAAAGGGACAGGTTTATTTTGGCAGGTTTTATCTGGGCAAATGCAACAAGGCCCGGCTCCGCTGCAACGGAGCCGGGCCTCGGTCACTAGAACGGCGGAACAACAATTATTCGACCGTGACGCTTTTCGCCAGGTTACGGGGCTGGTCAACGTCGCAACCGCGCAGGATGGCCACCTCGCGGGCGAGCAGCTGCAGCGGAACGCTCGCCGTGATGGGGCTGAACACGTCGCGGACTGCCGGCACGCGGATGATGCAGTCGGCGATCTTGTTGATCTCCTCGTCGCCCTCGGTGGCAACGACGATGACCTTGGCGCCGCGTGCCTTGCACTCCATGAGGTTCGACACGGTCTTGTCGTAGGTGGCGCTCTTGGTGGCCACGGCGATGACGGGGAAGCCCGGGTCGATCAGGGCAATGGGGCCGTGCTTCATCTCGCCGGCGGCGTAGGCCTCGGCGTGCAGGTAGCTGACCTCTTTGAGCTTGAGCGCGCCCTCGTAGGAAATAGCGGCACCCATGCCGCGACCCACGAACAGTGCGGACTGCGCGTCCTTGCACAGCAGGGCGGCCTCATACACGGCCTCGGTCTGGGTATCCAAAATCCACTGGATCTGCTCGGCCGTATCGGAAAGCTCGCGGAACAGCATGCGCGCCTGCTTGGTGGTCAGGCGGTACTTGACCTGCGCTAGCAGCAGAGCCAGCAGCGTCAGGCTCACGACCTGGCCGATGAAGCTCTTGGTCGAGGCGACCGCGATCTCCTTGTTGGCCTTGGTGTAGATGACGCCGTCGCTCTCACGCGCCACGGGGCTGCCCACCACGTTGGTGATGCCGAAGACCTTGGCACCTTTGATGCGCGCGTCGCGAATGGCGGCAAGGGTATCGGCCGTCTCGCCCGACTGGGACACGGCAACGACAAGCGTCGTCGGCGTAATGATGGGGTTGCGATAACGGAACTCGCTGGCCGCCTCCACCTCGGTGGGGATGCGAGCCCAGCCCTCAATGAGATTCTTGGCAATGAGGCCAGCGTGATAGCTGGTTCCGCAAGCGATCACGTAGACGCGGTCGATGTCGTTGAGTTCCTCGAGCGAAAGGCCCAGCTCGTCGATGTCGAGCTCGCCGGCCGGCGTCATACGACCGACCAGCGTGTCGCGCACGACGCGCGGCTGCTCGTGGATTTCCTTGAGCATAAAGTCGGGATAACCGCCCTTTTCTGCCATGTCCAGGTCCCAGTCGATGTGGGTGACCTTGGGCTCGATAACGTTGCCGGCCTCGTCGGTGTACTCGACGCCTGCGGGCGTGAGTTTGGCAAACTGACCGTCCTCGAGCACCACGACATCGCGGGTGGCATCGATAAGCGCGATCACGTCGGAGGCGACATAGGCGCCGGTCTCGCCTGCGCCAACCACAATCGGGGAATCCTTGCGGGCCACGGCGATCACGCCGGGCTCGTCAGCGCACATGGCGGCCAGACCATAGGCACCGACCACGTGGGTGCAAGCCTCGCGCACGGAGGCCATCAGGTCGTGCGTCTCGGCATAAGCCTCTTCGATCAGATGCGCGAAGACCTCGGTATCGGTCTCGCTCTTAAAGTGGTGGCCGCGGCCCTCCAGCTCTTCGCGCAGCTCGGCGAAGTTCTCGATGATACCGTTGTGGACGATGGCGATACGACCGTCGCAGCTGGTGTGGGGGTGAGCGTTAACGACGGAGGGCTTGCCGTGGGTGGCCCAACGGGTGTGGCCGATACCGCAGGTAGCGTCGCTGTCGATGTTGGAAAGCTCGCTCTCCAGGCCCGCAACCTTGCCCACGCGGCGGATGACGTCGAGGTGTGCCGCGGCGCCCTCGCCCACCTCGAGCGCAACGCCCGAGGAGTCATAGCCGCGATACTCCATGCGCTTAAGGCCTGTGACCAGTATGTTCTTTGCAATATCAGAGCCGGTGTAGCCGACAATTCCGCACATAGGATAAATCCCTTCGTTCGCGTGACTGCAAGACGTCCACGCACAGGGGGCGCTGAGACGTATAACGTTCGAGTATTGTACTCACGCAAGCGCAAGCTGATATACCAGAAGTGGTATCTCAACTTAGATACCACTCGATGCACACATGCCCAAACCACCACGATGGGGACAGGCACCTTTGTGGTGGTTTGGGCTCCAGCGTTTGCCCAGATAAAACCTACCAAAATAAACCTGTCCCTAATTGGCAGGTTTTGACACCCTAGGGGCGGGCGATGCTACAATCTGGCTTGTACTTGAAACGCATCAAAGGGGCCGCTATGGCAAAGGTAAAAATCAGCGATGTCGCGCGCGAGGCGGGAGTCTCGCTGGGCACGGTTTCCAACGCGCTCAACCATCCCGAAAAGCTGCGCCCCGAGACCCTCAAACTTATCAACGAAACCATCAATCGACTGGGCTACCTGCCCAACCAAAGCGCCCGTCAGCTCGCAGGCGGCGCCACCAAGTCCTTTGGCCTAGTCCTCCCCCGCCTCGACCACGGCTTCTCGCTCCAAATTGCCAGCGGCGCCCACAACGAGGCCCGCAAGCACGGCTACGATTTACTCATCGCCAATGCCGATAACGACGATATTCTCGAGGATCATTACCTGCGCTATTTTATGGGCACGCAGATGTCCGGCGTCATGGTTCAGCCCATGGCGTCTCCCGACTGGCACCCCGCCATGACCAAGATGCCCGTGCCGATCGTCCATCTTGACATCCACTGTTCCGAGCCCGGCTACTACGTGGCTGCCGACAACGAGGCACAAGGCCGCATTATCGCCGAGCTCGCCGTTGCCCGTGGCGCACGCCATATCACCGTTGTGGGAAGGGCGGCATTTATGCAGCTCACCTTGCGCGTACTTGGCATCCACAAGGCCCTCGCCCTGCATCCCGATATCAAAATTGAGGTCATTGACGCCGGAGAGTGGAATACCGCAGCCGACGGCTACAGCATTGGCGCTCAGATTGCCGGGCGCTCCGGCGACGAGCGCCCCGATTTTGTCATCGGCCTGACCGACGTACTGGCGTCGGGCGTCATCTCGGCGCTGGTCGATAAAGGCATCTCCGTCCCCGAGCAGGTCCGCGTGGCTGGCTGCGACGGCAACCCGCTCGCCTGGAGCGGGTCGGTCCCACTCACCACGGTGGCACCCCCAGGCTACGAGATTGGCCGCAAGGGCATTCAATTGCTCATGGAGCAAATCGAAAACAAAGCCCCGGCGAAGACCAAGCACGCCCGTATCGGTTCCGCCGCACGCATCGTCACCGCGGTCACGGCCGTCGAGGACATCAACCGCCAAGAGCTCGTACGCCCGTTTTTACTGGAGCGCGCCAGCACCCAGGCAAGCAGTCACACCGAAGCCACCGCCATCAACCTCGGCGCCTACCTTTAGCACACGGCCTTGACCGCGGCCGTCAGGTCGAACAACGTATCGAGCACGGCCTCGCAGCCATCCACCACGTCCTGCGGCAGCGGCACGATATCGGGAACGGCAAAGACATGGCAGCCGGCCATGATGCCCGAGACGCAGCCGTTGCGCGAATCCTCGACCACGGCACATTCCTCGGGGGCAAAGCCCGCGCGCTCGCAGGCAAGCAGATACATCTCGGGATCGGGCTTGCCGTGCACGACGTCCTCGCCGCAAGTCACCGTCTCAAACTTGTCAAAGAGGCCGACCATCTTAAGGTTGCGCTCGGCCGTAACGAGGCGCGACGACGTTGCAAGGCCCACGTGATAGCCCGCAGCCAGCAGCTCGTCTATGCACTCGGCAGCGCCGGCCTTAAGCTCCAGATCGGTCTTGACCATCTCGTCGCGAATCTCCTTGTGGCGATGATAGAGCGCCTCGGCGGTTTCTCTGCTGCCGCAATGCGCCTCAAGGATGTCCATGACATCGGGCAGTGTGCGACCGATAAATTGATGAATCAGCGTGTCATCAATCGCGACGCCCAGCTCAGCAGCGGGCGCTTTCCATGCCTTGATGCCCAGACGCTCGGTATCGACCAGCGTTCCGTCCATGTCAAAAATAACAGCCTTGATCATATCGGTCCCCTCACCGGATTGCGTTACTGCCACTCTACCGCACTTTACAAACTTGTATATAACGTATATAGCATATTGCACTTTCGTTACATAGGTAGAAATCTTATGACAAGCAGCCCGGTAGGATTATAGTTTTCGACCGAGTACTCAACGATAAGGATCGTTTCATGATTTTAGACACCACGGCACCCGCAGAGGAGCTTCAGGACAAACTCGCAGCGCTCGAGCAGCTGCTTTTGGCATATGGACGCGTCGCCATCGGCTTTTCCGGCGGCGTCGACAGCAGCTTTTTGGCCGCGGTCTGCGCCCGTATCATGCCTGCCGACACGCTTCTCGTCCACCTCACCACGCCGCTCATCGGCACGCCCGAACAGACCTCGTTTGAGCGGTCCGTTGACGGGCAAGCCGAAGAAGGGCCGCATTTTAAGCTCCCTGTGCTCAACCTTTCGGTCGATCAGCTGCAGCTCCCCCAAGTAGCCTGCAACGATGCCGACCGCTGCTACCACTGCAAGCACGCCGGCTTTACCGCTATCGTCAACCACGCCAAGTCGCTCGGCTTCCCCACCGTCATCGATGGCAGCAATGCAAGCGATCGCGGTGACTACCGCCCCGGCATGCGCGCGGCAGAAGAGCTCGGCGTACGCTCGCCGCTTATGGAGGTCGGCTTTACCAAGGACGAAGAGCGCAAGCTGTTGCGCGCATGGGGCTACCCCGTTTGGAACCTGCCGGCAGGCGCTTGCTTGGCCACACGCGTCCCTACGGGCGAAGAGCTGACGCGCGAGAAGGTCAATCTAATCCGCGCCTGCGAGGACTACCTGCACGATCTTGGTCTGGCACAGGTTCGCGCGCGCTTGGTCGGCGGGTGCATGCATATCGAGGCCGCTCCCGCAGATGTCACTAAGATTGCCGCCCTCGGCAGTGCTGCCGTCGACGGCGAGGGCAAGACCCCGTTGCCCGCCGCCATCGAGTCCGCGCTGCGCGAGCTGGGCTGCGGCCACATCTCCTCCAAGGTCACCCCCTACATCCACGGCAACATGAATCTTTAAGTTACGCCGTTTTACAAACGGCGTAACCGCTCGGCGCTGCACAGGCCCCGGGCACGGCAATCTGACGTTCAACTGCACGGGCGCGACCAAAAGGCCAGCGCCCGCTTGTTTCACGTCATCTTGCCGCACCCGGAACCTGCTCGCTCGCGCATGCTCAACCTGAACACATAAATTGCCACCTTCCAAAAAGGGACAGGTTTATTTTGGCAGGTTTTATCTGGAGAAACACCGAATAGCCCCACATTCACAACCGCCGCAGCTCCATATGAGGCAAATGAACCGGCGGCATTTGTCCCAAATCTTGAGTATTTGTTCGGCGGAGCGGCCTCTGCCGGCTCCTGCTAGACTGGTAGATTCCCAACCGTCTAGCCAGGAGCCTCAATGTCGCGCAAGTCCGCCTACAAGCAAGTACTTTCCATCGGCACCGCCGTGGTGCTGGGGTTTGCGCTGTTCACAGGGTCGCTCGACGGAGCGCCCAAGCTGCTCTCGCCGCAAAGCGATGAGCAGGCGGCTGCTCTGGCCGAGAAGCAAAGCGAGAGCCCCAACCGCACCGACGACGAAGCGGACTTGGTCGCCCGACTCGAATCGGGAACAGCGAGCTCCACGGACTCCGAAGATGATCAGGACTCCGGCGATGGCTCTGAATCCGCCACGACCGACACCGCTGACGATGCCTCTTCAAACGTCACCCCCATCGACGAGGTCGAAAACCCCGACCTCAACCGCGCCCGCGGTGTTTATCTCAGCAGCATTCCCGACTATGCCGGCAACCCCTACGTTGCCCTTCGCGCCGACAGCACGCACCCGCTCGGCACGCCGTCATTCACACTCGATGAATACGATCGCGCCACCGAAGAGAGCTGCTTTAAGAAGTTCTCCAAGCTCGACAGCCTGGGCCGCACTCGCAAAGCGCTCGCCTGCGTGGGCCCCGAATCGCTCGGTCAAGGCAAGCGCGGCGATATCTCGCGCATCCATCCCGCCGGATGGCATCAGCAACGCTACGACTTTATTCCGGGTCAGAGCCTCTACAACCGCTGCCACCTTATCGCCTGGTCGCTCTGCGGCGAAAACGCCAACCGCAAGAATCTGCTCACCGGCACGCGCCATCTCAACGAAACGGGCATGCTGCCGTTTGAAGAGCAGATCCTCGGCTACATCCACGACACAGGCAACCATGTGCTCTACCGCGTCACGCCCATGTACAACGAAGAGGAACTTGTCTGCCGCGGCGTGCGCCTTGAGGCGCAATCGGTCGAGGACCACGGCAAGACCCTGTGCTTCCACGTGTACTGCTACAACCTGCAGCCGCATGTGCAGATCGACTACGCCACCGGCCGCAACCAGACATCCGGAGACTAGCGCCGACCAGGCTGCCCCAAAACCTAAAATGATCCGTTTTCCTCCGTCCCCCAGGGATCAAAAAGGGCCGCCCTGGATTGCCCAGAGCGGCCCTTGCATCGGCATGCATGTTGCGGGCAACGCCACGCGCTACTTGGCGCGGCCCTCCTCATAGCGCTCGACCAGCTTGGCCTGAACGTCATAGGGAACCTGCTCATAGCCAGCGGGCTTCATGGTAAAGTCACCCGTGCCGCGCGTAATGGAGCGCAGGCGCGTCGAGTAATCCGTCAGCTCGGCCAGCGGCGCCTGGGCGATGACCACGGTGTCACCGCGCTCATCGGTCTCCATGCCCGTCACGCGACCGCGCGAGGCCGAGATGTCGCCCATCACGGCGCCGGCGTAGCTCTCGGGGATCGTCACCGTGATTTCCTCGATGGGCTCCAGCACCACCGGGTCGGCATCGGCGCATGCCTTGCGCAGGCCGATGCGTGCCGCCGCGCGGAACGCCATCTCGTTGGAGTCGACGCTGTGATACGAGCCGTCGTACACCGCGACGCGAATGCCCGTGAGCGGGTAGCCGGCAATGATGCCGTCCTTCATGGTCTCCTGGACGCCCTTGTCCACGGCGGGAATCAGCGAGCGCGGAATGCGGCCGCCTACGACCTCATCCACAAACTCGTAGCCGTCGCTCGTGCCGTCGGGCCCAATGAGCGGCTCCACGCGCAGCCAGCAGTCGCCGTACTGACCGGCACCACCGGTCTGCTTCTTGTGGCGGCCCTGGGCGCTCGCCGTGCGGCGGATGGTCTCGCGATACGGAATGCGGATCGGCACGCTCTTGGCAGCAACCTTGGTGCGGTCCTCCAGACGATTGAGCAGCACCGAAACCTGCGCCTCGCCCACTGCCGAGATGATGGTCTGGCCGGTCTCCTCGTCGCGGTCGATGCTCATGGTCGGGTCTGCCTTGCAGGCCTTCTCGATAAACGTGTAGAGCTTCTCTTCGTCGCCGCGGTTCTCGGCTTCGATGGCGATGCGGTACTGCGAGTTGGGGAACTTAAACGCCGCAGCCTCGACCTTGCCGGTAATCGAGAGCGTATCGCCCGTCTCGGCAGCCAGCTTGGGCGCCACGATGATGTCGCCGGCATAGGCATGGCCAACCTCGGTCATATCGCGGCCGCACATCACATACAAGTGAGCCAAACGATCGCTCTTGCGGGTACGCGCGTTGACCAACTCAAGACCCGGCTCAAGCGTGCCCGTCAGCACCTTGATAAAGCTGATGCGGCCCTGCTGCGGATCGGCCAGCGTCTTAAACACAAACGCCACCGGACGGTCATCGTCACTCGAAATCTTAAGCGAATCACCGTCGATGAGCGGCATCTCGCCGTAGTCGGTCGGCGCCGGGAAGTACGTGGCGATGTCGTCCATCAGCGAGTTGACGCCCTGCTCCTTAATGCAATCGCCCGCAAAGACCGGCACAAAGATGCGCTCGGCGATCGCCTTAGACAGCAGGCCTTCAAGCTCCTCCTGCGTCAGCGTCTCCTCGCCTTCCAGGTATTTCATCATCAGCTCGTCGTCAGCCTCGGCCACCAGCTCGCACAGATGGTCATGGGCCTCCTCGGCCTGGGCACGATACTCCTCGGGAATCTCCGACTCAACGGCCTCGGCGCCGTTGCAGTGGCGCGCCTTCATGCGCACCAGGTCGATGATGCCGTCAAAGTCCTCGCCCTCGCCCCAGGGAAGGGTCACGGCGCCCAGGCGCGTGCCAAAGCGCTCCTGCAGCAGGTCCATCGTGGTCGCAAAGCTGGCCTCGGAGCGCGACAGGCGGTTTACGAACACCGCGCGTGCCAGGCGTAGGTCCTCGGCGGCATACCAGAGCTTAACCGTCGTAGGCTGCGGGCCGGCCTCGGCGTCGACCACAAACAGAGCCGTCTCGCAGACGCTCATCGCGGCAAAGGCGTCGCCGATAAAATCGGGGTAGCACGGGGCATCGAGCACATTGATGCGCGCGCCCTTCCAGTCGATCGGCGCGATGGTCGTCGAGATGGAAAATGCACGCTTGACCTCTTCGGGGTCATAGTCGAGCGTGGGCTTGGTGCCGTCGTGGCCGCCCAGGCGGGCGGTCTTGCCGGAAAGGTGGAGCATGGCCTCGGCGAGTGAAGTCTTGCCCACCCCGCCTTGGCCTACGAGCACCACGTTCCTTACGTTACCGGTCTTGGGAGCACCCATGATGACCTCCTTGCAGGGCCGCGCGCAATGCGCGACGCCAACGGGGAGAGTTCGCGGTCGGTGCCGTCCCGGGAGCAGCATGGTCGGCAGCCGAGCCGACTCACCCTCCAAATGTCCTATGCCACCACCCTACCCTCACGGGCGGCTGTCCATGCATACCTTTCGGCACACGTATGAATACAGGCGGCGAGAGGAAGAGACAAGCTTGTGAGGCAATTATTGAACCCCGTCGATGTAAACAAAAAGCCGCCACAGACCGTAAGACCTGTGGCGGCTTCGCCTCAATTAATAGTTGAGTAAATACCTGAGTCTATCCCTCGATACGGCTCAAGAACTCACGCGTGCGCCGCTCGCGCGGATGGTCGATAACCTGCTCGGCAGATCCCTCCTCGACAATGCGACCGCCGTCCATAAAGACCACGTGGTCGGCAACATCGCGCGCAAATTGCATCGCGTGGGTCACGATTACCATCGTCATATTCTGCGCCGCCAGGTCCTTAATGACACGCAGCACCTCGGCCGTCAGCTCGGGATCGAGCGCCGAGGTCGGCTCGTCAAAGAACAGGATCTCCGGGTCGAGCGCTAGGGCGCGGGCAATACTCACGCGCTGCTGCTGACCGCCCGAAAGCTCACACGGCACCTTGTTCTCGTTGCCCGTAAGCCCCATCTGCGCGATCAACTCACGCGCACGCGCCTCCGCCTGCTCGCGCGGGCGCTTAAGCACGCGGATCGGCGCGTCGATGATGTTTTTCATCACCGTATAGTGCGGGAACAGATTGTAGTTCTGGAACACCAGACCAAACCGCGAGCGCGCCTGTTTGGGCACGTCGCCTTTCGCATAGACCGCACCCGGCCCCGCGTCCGTCGCAACGGCAAGGTCGCCAAACGAGAGAGAGCCTCCGTCGAGTGTCTCGAGCAGCGTGGCACACCGCAGCAGCGTAGACTTACCGCCGCCCGAAGGTCCGATAATCGCCACGACCTCACCGCGCTTGACTTCGAGTGAGATATCCTTGAGCACCTCATTGCCGCCAAACGCCTTACGCGCGCTTTCGATTTTCATCACTGAGTTAGTCATGATAATAGTCCAGCTTCTTTTCGGCGGCGCCCAGCAGCATCTCGACCACAAAGTTAAAGACCCAGTAAATCAGCGCCGCGATCGCAAACGGCACCATACTCACTTGCGAGGCAACCAGCGCCTTGGCCGTCGAGAACATCTCGCCCACGCCGATGGCAAACGCCAGCGATGTGTCCTTGACCAGCGTGATGATCTCGTTGCCCATCGCCGGCAAAATGCGTTTGGCAACTTGCGGCATCACGATGTACAAAAATGTCTGCAGACGCGAGTAGCCCAGCACCTCGGCGGCCTCATATTGACCACGCGGAATCGACTGCAGGCCCGAGCGATAGATCTCGGCAAAGTAGCCGGCGTAGTTGATGATGAACGCCACAATGCACGCCGTCCACTTGGAATCGGGCGTGAGCGAGATGCCGAACACGTAGTACGGGGCGAAGTAGATGGCAAACATCTGTAGCATGAGCGGCGTGCCGCGCATGACCGAAATATAGATGCGCGCGATCCAGCGAAGCGGCGCAATTTTGCTCATGCGCATAAACGCCACGGGAATTCCCAGCGGAATCGACCCGAGCAACGTCAGCACAAACAGCTGCAAGCTGACCAAGAATCCCTGGCCAAGCATCTGCATCATGACCTGAATAGACAACCCAAGCTCTCTTTCACAGTAACGGAACAGCGAACCCAATGCTAAAGCGGGTTTTCCAGGTGCCCGAGTTTGCCGTGAAAGAGGAGCGCCGCGTACTAAATGTACGCAAGCGACGGTTTGAACGGCAAAATCGGGTGCCTGGGAAAGCCGCTATTTGAGCACCCAGTTGTCGAAGGAAAGACCATAGCTTGAATACTTATCGCACAGGTCCTTGACCGTGCCGCCCTCGTAGAGCGCCTTGAGTGACTCGGTTACAGCATCGGCCGACTTGGTGTCGCCCTTCTTAAAGCCGACGGCGTAGTGCTCGCTGGACAGCGGCTTGTCGAGCTGCGTATAGGCATCGGGCTTGGCGGCCAGCTGATACTGAGCAATCGAGAGGTCACAGGCAACGGCATCGACCGCACCACTCTCGAGCTGCATAAACGCCGTGTTGTACTCACCGATGGTATCGAGCGTGGCAAACGTCGCGGCCAGATCCTTCTGGTCGCCCTCGAGCACATCCTGCGCAGCGGAATCAGTCTGGGTAATCACGGTCTTGCCGGCAAGATCGTCCCAGCTCTTGATACCCGCGTCCTTCTTGACCACCAACACCTGCTCGTTGAGCATATACGGCTCGGAGAACGTGTAGTCGTCCTCGCGGCCCTCCATGGTAAAGCCGTTCCAGATGCAGTTGATGGCGCCGGAGTTGAGCAGCGTGTCCTTGGCATCCCAATCGATGGCCTCGTAATCGACATCCCAGCCCTGCTTATCGGCAACGGCCTTGGCAAGGTCAAGGTCAAAGCCCGTGTACTCGCCGTCATCGCCCACAAAGCCGTACGGAGGGTAGGACTTGTCAAAGCCCACCACGAGCTTCTTGGACTCCGCGGCGCCCTTCACATCCTTGGCCGCGGCAGAACCAGCAGCGGAGCCCTTGCCAGCACCACCGCCGCAGCCGACAAGACCAAGGCCAAGCACCGTGGCGAGCGAGCCGGCTAGACCAACAAACTGACGACGAGACATATCGGTATTCATGGTATTCCCCCTCGATAGCACTTTAGTTAGGTAAAGTGAGTCATGTAACGTCCAGAATCATACACTTTACCTTGATGGAGCACAAGGTTGGGGTTGCCCGGCGCGGGCGGGGAGCGGCGCGGAATTAAGTTTCCTGCTCTACAGTCCTGCGCAAGACGGAAAGCACGTATGGAGCACTAGGTTGGAGCACCCGGCTGGGTGGCGCCCAGCCGGGAGACAACGTGCTCGGAACCTTAAATAGCCTCCTCTCCAAACGGGCACGTTGAATGCACGGTACAATTGCTTCGGACTTTTCTTTTATTTAATAGTGGGGTTAATTCATGGCAGAATCTCGTGCGGAGCGTAGGGCTCGTCGTGCTTTGATCGAGGCGGCTGAGGGGTCGGAGGAGAAAAAATCTTCTAAGAAATCCAAGTCGTCTCAGGATGCGAAGGGTAAGTCGGCGAAGGGCAAGGTTAAGACCAAGCGTTCTGGCTCTCGTCAGGGCGGGGATAAGGCGCCTCACGTTCGCTCCAAAGGCTCGCGCAAGGATTCGGCTCAGCCTGCGCGTAAGGTTGTGGACCCCAAGTCTCCCTGTTCGATCATGAAAGCTTGCGGTGGGTGCACGGCGCTCAATCGTCCTTATAAGAAGCAGTTGGCGGCCAAGCAGGCTGCTATGGAGGAGCTGTTTGCTGAGCTCTGTGAGCGCGAGGGTGTTGCCGTTGATCCCATTCGCGGTATGGGTGTTACCCTGGGCGACCCGGGCAAGTATCCTGCGCCGCGTGGTTTTCGTCATAAGGCTGCCACTCCGTTTGCTCCCGGCAAAGAGGGCGCTGTCCGCTGCGGCTTTTTTGAACGTGGGACACACAGAATCGTTGCTGTTCCTGAATGCCCTGTCGAGGCGCCGGGCGCTCGTCAGATTCTCAACGGCATCGCTCGCGAGGCCGAACGTCTGCATATTCCAGCCTTTAACGAAGACAAGCATCTGGGGCTGCTTCGCTATGCCGTCGTTCGCTGCGGCTGGCGCACCGACCAGATTATGGTCACCCTCGTGACCGCTCAGCGCGACCTGCCGCATGCGCAGGAGTTCTTTGAAGCCGTCGCGGCGCTTGATCCGCATATCGTCACCGTCGCTCAGAACATCAACGGTCGCCCCGGCAATGCCATCTTGGGTGAGGAGACTCGTATCGTCTATGGCGCCGAATGCATGCGCGACCAGCTGCTCGGCTGCGAGTTCGATATCTCCCCCACCGCGTTCTACCAGACCAATCCGCAGCAGACCGAGTTGCTCTATCAGCTCGCGATTGACGGCATGGACCTGCAGCAGGGTGACATTCTTATGGACGCTTACTGTGGTAGCGGCACCATCGGTCTGTGCGCCGCGAAGGATGCCCAGGACAAGGGCATCGGCATTATGCTGCTCGGCGTGGAGCGCAACCCGGCGGGCATTGCCGACGCACGTCGCAATGCCGAGCTCAACGGCCTCACCCGCAGCGCTTGGTTTATGGCCGACGACGCCACCGATTACATCCTGGACGCCGCCGACAACAACGAGCGGATCGATGTCCTTTCCATCGACCCGCCGCGCACCGGCTCCACCCCCGAGTTCCTCGAAGCCGCCTGCGCACTCAAGCCGCGCCGCATCACCTATATCAGCTGCAACCCTGTGACCCAAGAGCGCGACCTGCACCAGCTCCTCGACGGAGGCTATCGCCTGCTCAAGATCACGCCCGTCGACATGTTCCCCCATACCGACCACACCGAAACCGTAGCGGTCCTCGAGCGCCGCTAATCCACCCCGGTAGATTTTCGAGACAAGAAAGGGGGCGGCCCGTCTGGACCGCCCCCTTCGCTTGGTTTATGAACTCCGCTACATCCCCTTGCGCAGGTCACACACGCCGGCTGCCGCCATCTCGCGCAGCAGCGTCTCGCGGTCGCGCGTCACGATCAAATCCAGCGGGAAGTGAATCTCGTCGAGCATCTTGCGCGCGTGATCGAGCTTGCCAATGGCCATACCAATGTGTGCGTCGGTCGAGACACCGATCCCCACGCCCAGCTCGGCGCAGCGCTCGGCAATCTTGCGACACACGTTCCAATGCTCGGCATCCGTGCCATGCTCAAGACTATGGTTGTTGATCTCGATGATCTTGTGCTTGGCCTTGGCCGCCAACAGCACCTCATCGATATCGAACGGCACGCCCGTACGACCCGTATGCCCAAGCATGAACACCTTGGGGTGCTCCAGGGCATTGATGTACATCTCGGTCGTCTGGGCGAGCGTCGCGCCTTCAGCGAGCTGCGGGTTATGCACGCTTGCAACCAAATAATCCAAATTACGCGTAACCAAATCGAACAGTGAATGCTGACGGCTGTACGAATCGCCGGCGATATCGAGCGTGACAGGAGTGTCCTCGCCAAACAAGCTGCCGTCCAGCGAAACGATATCGGCCTCGGCGCCGCGAAGCACCAGCACGCCGCTCCAAATGCGCGGCCAGATATCCTGGTTAATAAAGAATTGGAAACTGCGCAGGTCATTGGGACAAGGCGTAACCATCGAGCTTAAATGATCGGCTGAACCGAGCACCTGAAGGCCGCGCTCTGCCGCCCAATAGATGTTCTCCTCGATGGTTGAGTACGCATGCGCAGAGAACATCGTATGAGTATGAATATCACAAGAAAGAAGGTAGGGCATCGGGTCTCCTTGTCCAGTATGGCCGTCGCGTATATTCATTGTACGCATAGCTTTCGGCAGTCGTAAAACTGCTTCATCCCAATCACACAACGGCATAGACAACGGGGTCTGGCTTAAAACCAAACCCCGTTTCACGTAAAACATTGTAAGCAGAGCGCTTTACTTTCGACGATATTCGTCGGCCAGTTGCTTCCAGGCAGGCAACGAATTGACGATGGTCTCGTAGCTCACACAGTAGCCAAGGCGGAACCAGCCCGGCATGCCAAAACTATCCGAAGGCACCGCGAGCAGTTCGTACTTCTTCGCGCGCTCGCAGAACGCATTCGCATCGGGCTCCAGCGCCTTCACCCACAAGTAGAATGCACCATCCGGCTCAACATAGGTGTAGCCGTACTCCGCTAGTGCATCGGTAAGCGCGGTGCGGTTGCGCGCATAGGCCTCGACATCGCTCGGTTCATCAATGCAGTCGATGATTACACGCTGGAAGAGGGCCGGTGCGCACACGAAGCCCAGCGTGC
The DNA here is from genome assembly GCA_938033205.1 of uncultured Collinsella sp. GTDB lineage: Bacteria > Actinomycetota > Coriobacteriia > Coriobacteriales > Coriobacteriaceae > Collinsella. The sequence continues at coordinate 133,604 of CALHJP010000014.1, forward strand.
GGGCGGCACCGGCAACGGCCGGCATCAGGTGAGCAGCCTGCGGATTGGTATTGGGAACCAAAATCCAGCCCACACGTTCACCCGGTAGCGAAAGGGACTTGGAATACGAATAGCACACGATGGTGTGCTCATAGATCGAAGGCACCCAGGGCACTTCGGCGCCATACACAATCTCGCGATACGGCTCATCCGAGATAAGCATGATCGGATTCTCGGGATCGCGCTTGGCGTTGACCTCGCGTAAAACATTGGCCAGTCGCGTCAGGGTATCGCGCGTATACACGGCGCCCGTCGGGTTATTCGGTGAGTCGATGATGACAGCTGCCGTTTTATCGGTAATCGCCTTGAGCACATTACCCACGCTCAGCTGGAACGCATCTTCATCGGCGAGCGCCTCAACACACGTACAGCCGGCCTTCTCAATCCAAACGCGATACTCCGGAAAGTATGGGGCGATAACAATAACCTCGTCGCCCGGGTTCGTAACGGCGTTGAGCGTGCAGGTGAGCGAAGCCGCGGCACCCACCGTCATAAAGACATCCTTGCCCTCATAGCTCGTGCCAAAGCGGCGGTTGAGCGATTCGGCCACGGCGGTACGGCACTGCGGCAGACCCGGTGCAGGCGTGTATCCATGCAGCTGGTCGCTCGGCAGTTCCAAGGCCTTCTTAATGGACTCAGCCACGGCGGCAGGTGCCGGAACGCTCGGGTTACCCAGTGAGAAATCGAACACGTTTTCCGCGCCGATTTGTGCCTTGCGCTCAAGGCCGTAGCTAAAGATCTCGCGGATGATGGAGCTTTCCGCACCGCGCGCATACATAGTATCGTTGATCATCTGTTCCCCTTTCGCATAGGCGCTATTGTACGCTTTAGCCGAGCAAAGCGCCGCAGCAATGTTGATTGGGGACAGACTTAAATGAGCGTTTTCACGCATTTAAGTCTGTCCCCAATCAACATATCGCTCAAAAGAAAGAGCCTCCACAGGTTTCCCCGCAGAGGCTTTCGCTACAAGAACTATTTGTCGGCGTCGGTGTTGCCGTCAGCGTTGACAGCATTGCCATCACCGGCATCATCGGATGCGGCTTCGGCATCCTCCTGCATGGCCGCCTGCGCAAAGGCCGCGGCATCAGCCGCCAGCTCCTCCTCGCTCATGCGAGGCGAGCGCTTCTTGGTCGGCATGCCGGCCGCCTTGGCGTTGCGCTCCTCCTTGGCCGCCAGGATATCGCCCTCGCGCTCAAGGTAAGCATCCCACTCGTTGTCGAGCAGGGCGTTCACGGCGTCGCCTTCGACGGTCTCGCGCTCAAGCAGCACCTTGGCCATCAGGTCGAGCTGATCGCGACGGGCATCCAGGATCTCGACCGCACGACGATGGGCCTCACGCATAATGCGCTGAACCTCGATATCGATGCGGCGCGCCGTTTCCTCGGAGTAATCCTGGTGATCGGCGTAATCGCGACCAAGGAATACCTGATGCTGCGCCTCACCAAACACTTGCGTACCCAGTTCCTCGCTCATGCCCAAGCGCGTGACCATCTCGCGCGCCATCTTAGTCGCGCGCTCCAGATCGTTGCTCGCGCCCGACGTGATGTCGTCGCACATGAGCTCCTCGGCAACGCGACCGCCCAAGAACACGGCGAGCTCGTCGAGCATCTCGTTCTTGGTCTTGAGGAAGTGATCCTCCTGCGGAAGCTGCAGTGTGTAGCCCAGGGCCTGACCGCGGCTGACGATCGAGATCTTATGAACCGGATCGGAATGCTCCAAGATGTGGCCCACCAGGGCGTGGCCGCTCTCATGGTAGGCAATCGTGGTGCGCTCGGCTTCGGTCATCACGCGACCCTTGCGCTGCGGTCCGGCAATCACGCGCTCCATCGACTCCTCGACCTCGTCCATCGAGATCACGGAACGATGGCGGCGGGCAGCCAGCAGCGCAGACTCGTTGAGCAGATTTGCCAGATCGGCGCCGGTGAAGCCAACGGTCATCTGGGCGAGCTTCTCAAACTTCACGTCCTCGTCCATCGGCTTGTTCTCGGCATGCACGCGCAAGATCTGCTCGCGGCCCTTCACATCCGGACGGTCGACCGTAACCTGACGGTCAAAACGGCCGGGACGCAGCAATGCCGGATCCAGGATGTCAGGACGGTTGGTCGCAGCGATCAGGATGACCGACTCGCTTTCCTCAAAGCCGTCCATCTCGACCAGCAGCTGGTTGAGCGTTTGCTCGCGCTCGTCGTGACCGCCGCCCAAGCCAGCTCCGCGCTGACGTCCCACGGCATCGATCTCGTCAATAAAGATGATTGACGGAGCCTGAGACTTGGCCTCCTTAAAAAGGTCGCGCACGCGGCTGGCGCCGACACCCACGAACATCTCGACAAAGTCGGAACCCGAGATGCTAAAGAACGGCACGCCCGCCTCGCCGGCAACGGCCTTGGCCAGCAGGGTTTTACCGGTACCCGGAGGGCCAACCAGCAGCACGCCGCGCGGAATCTTGGCGCCCAGCTTGCGATAGCGGTCCGGATCGCTCAAAAAGTCGCGAATCTCCTCGAGCTCCTCGACTGCCTCGTCCACACCGGCAACATCCTCAAACTTGACCTTGGGGCGTGTTGCCTCGTTGGTCTTGGCGTTGGTCTTGCCAAACTGCATGTTCCTGTTGTTGGCGCCCATCATCTGGCGCATAAAGTAGAACATGATGGCGATCAGGGCGATCGTCGGAAGCACGCTCATCGCCAAGTCGCCCCAAAAATCGGGGTCATTGGTGTTGACGATGTACTTGGTATCGGGGTGCTCCGCCATAAGCTCGGCAAGCGAATCGGAACCGACGTAGGTCGAGGAGAAGCTCTTGAGCTCGCTCGTGTCACCCTTGTCCTTTTTCGTCTTCCAGTAATGACCCGCCACGCTTCCGTCTTGAACCGTATAGGTCAAATCTTCGACGCGATCCTGCTTAATGGCGTTGACCATCTCGCTCGTCGCGAGCTTTACGGTATTGCTGGAATTGGCAAAGCCGGAGCCCATGTTAAAGAAGGCGTAGCCCAGAAGCGCGCAAGCCAAAATAAAATACAGCCAGCCCGTACGCGTGGGCTTCTTGCCTCCGGGCATCCCCGGGATCTTAGGCTCCCGGGGAGTCTGGGAATTGTTATCGTTACGGTCGTCGGGCATCTTACGAATAAACCTCCGGTTTCAAAATGCCCAGATACGGAAGGTTACGATAGCGCTCGGCATAGTCGAGGCCGTAGCCCACCACAAAGGCATCGGGGCAATGGGTTCCAACATACTTGGGCGTGACGGCCGAGGTACGGTCCTCAACGTCCTTCCACAGGAAGGCGGCAACCTCCAGCGAGGCGGGCTTGCGGCTCTCGAGGTTCTTCATCAGATACTTGAGCGTCAGGCCCGAGTCCAGAATGTCCTCGACGATCAGCACGTCGCGACCGCGGATGTCGATATCCAGGTCCTTAATGATACGCACGATGCCCGAGGACTTCACACCGTCGCCATAGCTCGAAACAGCCATGAAATCGATGTTGGTCGGCAGCTCGATCTTGCGCATCAGGTCGCCCATAAAGACCACGGCGCCGCGCAGGACCGCAATCAGCACCAGATCCTTACCCGCGTAGTCGCGAGTAATCTGCTCGCCTAGGCGAGAGACGATACCGTCGATATCCTCCTGCGTAAACAGAACCTTCTCGATATCCGGATGTTGAGAAGCCATGACAACCCTTTCTTGTGCTTATCGCCCACGCACCGCCGCATGGACGCGAACTACACATTCTAGCAGCGCACGGGGTATATTTACCAGCACGTGCGCCATCAGCGCGGGAATACCGTCAACGTCGCACAGAATAGCTGGCGCGAAGCGCTATTCCGCATCGACCACACGAAGCAGATATGCCACGCGCGTTGCGGCCGTGCATTTAAAACGCTCGTCCGCGCGAACGCCCGCGACCCATACTACGGCACCTCCCGGAGCCGTTCTTACCACGGGTACGCCAGAGCGGTCTGAAACAGGAATGCGCGCCTCGTTCAACAGGTCTGACACTTTCTTGCTACGACCGATCATCCCCAACGGGCACATCACGTCTCCCGGCACAGGGCTATCCACCCACAGGCGCGCCAATCGCGCCTCGGCGGGAATCTCCCCGCGCGAGCCGGCTAGCATCCGCTCGCTATCGCGGTCGGCGAACCCCAGGGCCGCCGCATCCACCAAGGCCGCAACCTCTCCGGCAGCAGCAAGCTCGCGGGCACGGTGCACGATATCGCACCCCGGCTCCACAGCCATCGGCTCTGCTGTCAGCATACGCCCCGTCCCCAGCGGCAGACGACCGGGAACGGAGATCCAGTCGGCCACTAAGCCCTCGCGCGCCGCCGGGGCCTTGAGCGCCAGCATGCCAAACTCCACACGGGCATCAATTCCCGCAGGAAGCGTAACCGAGCCCGAGCCCGCAGCGACGCAGGCAAGTACCCGTTCTACATGCCGCATCTCCGGTCGCGCGTCGGGATCGATACGCTTAATCGCCAACCGCACGATACGCCGTGCAATCACAACCTCAGCGGCGGCAAGACGGCGCGCATCGAGCACCAGTGCGCCCGCCGCCGCCTTGCGCAGGCAGCTTCGAAACGCCTGTGCCGAAAGCTGAGAAAGAAAGGCATCTTCGTCGCCCAGAATTTCGCAAGCGGCGCCAATCGTCTTACAGACGTTCGCGTTGCGCTGCGCCACCACCGGCATCACCCGATGGCGCACATAGTTGCGCAGGTACGAAACGTCCTCGTTGCTTTCATCTTCCCGCCACGGCTGACCGTGCACCTGCAGATAGCTCACGAGCTCATCATGCGTGAGGTCGAGCAAGGGGCGAACCACAATGTTCCGACGGCGCGGAATGCTCGATAGACCCGCGGGACCCGACCCTTTAATGGCATTCATCAAAAATGTTTCCGCGCGGTCCGACGAAGTATGCGCGGTACAGATACGAGCCGCCGTCCGCGGTGCGCCCGATTCGGCACAAAGTTCGCGAACGTATCTCCGTGCCGCGGCATAGCGCACCTCGCGAGCCGCAGCCTCGATATTGCCCGATTCGTCATCAAAATAGGCATGCTCAACACACAGCGGCAAACCGTATTGTGCGCACAGGTCACGTACAAAGGCCTCGTCGCCATCGGATGCCTCCCCGCGCAGATGATGGTTTACATGCAGCACGTGCAATCGCTCGCGCGCAATGGGAGCGACGCCGCGCCCGTCCTGGATATCCAGCTTTGATGTGCAAGCCATAAGGAGCAGCGCCGTCGAGTCCGCACCGCCTGATACCATGAGCACTACGGGGGCAGCGGCCTGCCGCGTTGCCAGGGCGCTCTTATCCGTCCTCGGTGCGGCATGATGTCCATAGTGCTGAGATACCGTTGGCATTCGCTTCCTCCTCTATTCGTCCGCACTCATTGTATCCTTTGGAATCTTATGTCTCGCCTGCACCTTCATATCCTCGGCAGCGGCTCAAAAGGCAACTGCGCACTCGTCGAGGGACCTCAGGGGCTCATCATGATCGACAACGGCCTGTCCCGCCGCGAGACACTTAAACGCATGGCGGAGCTTGGCCTCTCGGCAGACGACGTCGCCGCTCTTGTAATCACCCATGAGCATGGTGACCATATCAAGGGGCTCGATGTATGGTGCAAGCACTGGCATGGTCCCCTCTTTGCCAGCAGGGACACCCTTTCATGCAAAGAAAACCTCGCGCGCCTGCCCGTAGAGGAATTTGACCCCGGCGACACGCTCCCCATTGCCGGCATCCACGTGCAAACCTACTCAACATCGCACGATGTCATCAATCCTGTCGGCTATCGATTTAATGCTCTCGATGATTCCATTGGGTTTGCCACCGACACCGGAGAGTTATCGAGCAAGGCCATAGGCATCCTCAAAGACTGTCGAGTTCTCGCGCTCGAAAGCAACCACGATGTAGCTATGCTGCGCGAAGGAGCGTACCCCCGCTTTCTTCAGGAGCGCATCCTGTCCACAAAGGGGCACCTCTCCAACAACCAGGCCGCCGAAGCCGCGCGCGAACTTGTTACCGATCGCACCGAACAGCTCATCGCCATGCATATCAGCCAGGACAATAATCGTCCAAGCCTTACCGTCAAAAGCTATGCCAACGCGCTTGATGCAAGTCTCGATGATGAACTCGGCAGTTCTGCCACCCGTCTTCAAGGGCCACGGAAGCTCTCGATACGCCCTGCAAGTCAGTATCAACCGACAACTATTCAATAGCCCCTCAAGACAACAAAAGGGGGCTGGGAATCACTTCCCAGCCCCCTTAACTCATACTCTCGATTGAAGCAGAGCCATCGTTAGTCGATGGAGATCTTCGTGACGTTCTTCTTCTCGACGATCTTAGGAACCGTAACGGTGAGGATGCCGTCAGCATACTTTGCAGAGAGGCCCTCGCTCGAAGCGTCCTTCAGATACACGCCACGCGTCGCGCTGTACGAGCTAAACTCCTTCTGGAGGAAGTTCTTACCCTCGTTTTCGGCGCTCTCCTCGACGTTCACGCTGATGGACAGGCGACCCTCATTGAGCTCAACGTCGATGTCATCCTTGGCGACACCGGTCAGATACGCCTTGACCTCGTAGCCATCACCCTTGTCCTCAACGTCAACGGGGAACGCCTTGGAGGCAATCGAGTTGTTTGCAAGGTCGGTCATATCATCAAACAGATCGAACAGCGAGCTAGCAGAAGGACGAACGCCAAAAACCGAACGATAAGGAACCATGCTTGCCATGTTTACCACTCCTTTTAAGGACTGCCGAGCCATCTTCTAGGTGACTGGGACTTCTTTTGACGCTCTTATATATGCCCACCCAGTGCCCATATATACATCGACTATAAAGTTTTTTGAGTCCAGTACTATAAGCATATCTAAGTGTGTATGACTCAGGTTTTAGTAAGGTTAAGATTCTTTGAACCAGAGCTTAAATAACAAGTATGTTCGCAGCTACAAATAACAAGGGGCTTACAATGAGCGCGTACACGTTGTTGGTAACGAGCTAAAGGGCATCATGGACGATCAAAAACAGGACAACACGTTTATGCCGGAGCAGGACGAAGCATCCAGCCCGCAACCGATTCGATTCCATCGCCCCCACATCTCGCAAGAGCCCATTAATGATCCGGAGCCCGAGTATGTGACGAGAAATCGATATCAAACACTCGAGGATGCCCAAACGGGACGTAAACATATGGGCGTCGCCTCGGGAGACCCTGTATATCTGAAAGACGCACCATTATCTAAAAACAGCGCAGTTAGTGATGAGCCGATGAAAGCATCTGCCGCTCATCAACAAAGAGGTCCTCGACCAAAGCAAACCTTGACGCATTCGGCTCGCTATCTCGAAACGCCAAAACAGGGAAAATCAATCTTTGTTTCATCAAGTAAACGACGCAAGCAGCATCGACTGACAATCCTGCTTTTGATTATTGTGGCCATAGCAGTTGCCCTTGTTATTCGATTTATCTTCTTTAAATAAAGGCTCAATACCAAAAACGATAAGATCATCTGGTGTAATAGAGTCATTTACGCTCCGTAAACGCAAAAAAGGGGGGAGGCCTCGCGGCCTCCCCCTTCTTCAATCTCGATGACGGCTCGGTGCCGTCCACCGGTCAGCGGCGCCCTGGCCTCCCACGGGCTGGCCCCGCAGTACTCTCGGCGCGATGGGGCTTAGCTTCCGGGTTCGGAACGGGACCGGGCGTGCCCCCCATGCTCTGGCCGCTGACCGGTGGGCGGCGCCCACCGTTACGGTGTCCTGGGTCTCATCTACGTGCCCTGGGGGCCGCATGGCGCATAGGGGAGATGACTCGGGGGCATCCTCGTGCCCGGACCGCGCTTCAGAGCGCATGTCCCGCGGGCCGCGAGGTGCGGTTCCGGAAGAGCTCGGGCGATTAGTGCGGCTCGGCTGAGGCTGTCGCCAGCCTTGCACCTGCCGTCTATCGACCAGGTAGTCTACCTGGGCCCTTACCGGAAGGAGAACTAATCCCTGGAACGGCTTCCCGCTTAGATGCCTTCAGCGGTTATCCGCGCCGCACGCGGCTACCCGGCCGTGCCGTTGGTCGACAACCGGTTCACCGGAGGTGCGTCCACCCCGGTCCTCTCGTACTGGGGGCAGCCTCCATCGATTCTCCTGCGCCCACGGAGGATAGGGACCGAACTGTCTCACGACGTTCTGAACCCAGCTCGCGTACCGCTTTAAACGGCGAACAGCCGTACCCTTGGGACCTGCTCCAGCCCCAGGATGCGATGAGCCGACATCGAGGTGCCAAACCTTGCCGTCGATGTGGACTCTTGGGCAAGATCAGCCTGTTATCCCCGGAGTACCTTTTATCCGTTGAGCGACGGCCCACCCACTCGGGGCCGCCGGATCACTAGAGCCTGCTTTCGCACCTGCTCGGCTTGTGGGCCTCGCAGTCAAGCCCGCTTGTACTCTTGCATTCAAAAGGACGGTTGCCGACCGTCCCGAGCGGACCTTCGCGCGCCTCCGTTACCCTTTAGGAGGCGACCGCCCCAGTCAAACTGCCCGCCTGGCACGGTCCCCGAGCCGGTTGACGGCCTCGGGTTAGGACGCCGGTCGCGCGAGGGCAGTATTCCAAGGGCGGCTCCCCGGGGGCTGGCGCCTCCGGATCGATGCCTCCTGCCTATCCTCTACACGCGGGACCAGCGGCCAATGCCAAGCTGCAGTGAAGGTTCACGGGGTCTTTCCGTCCTTCCGCGGGTAAGTCGCATCTTCACGACCAGTGCAATTTCACCGGGTCCATGGTCGAGACAGCGCCCAAGTCGTTGCGCCTTTCGTGCAGGTCGGAACTTACCCGACAAGGAATTTCGCTACCTTAGGACCGTTATAGTTACGGCCGCCGTTTACCGGGGCTTGGCTTCGGGGCTTCGCCTTGCGGCTAACTCCTCCGCGTGACCTTCCGGCACCGGGCAGGCGTCAGACCCTATACGTCGCCTTGCGGCTTCCGCAGAGTCCTGTGTTTTTGGTAAACAGTCGCTTGGGCCTCTCCACTGCGGCCCGCCTCCGCTCCCGGAGCAAGTCCGTTCACGTACGCGCGGGCACCCCTTCTCCCGAAGTTACGGGGCCATTGTGCCGAGTTCCTTGACCATGGTTGACCCGATCGCCTCGGTATGTTCTACCCACCCACCTGTGTCGGTTTGCGGTACGGGCGCGCACGCGCCTGCCTAGGGGTTTTTCTAGGGACCTCGGGCTCACTCGCTTCGCTTGATCGCTTCGTCCGGAGCCTCGCCCTCGTGCGGACCGGATTTCCCTGGTCCGCGGGCCGCGCTCCATCACGGGGACGTCCAGAACCCCGCCGAGCCACCCCCATCCGTCGCCCCGTCGGTCGTAGCGCCGCGTGCGCGGTGCAGGAATGTCTGCCTGCTGCGCGTCGGCTACGCCTCCCGGCCTCGCCTTAGCCCCCGACTGACCCTGGGAGGATTAGCCTTGCCCAGGAAACCTCGGGTTCACGGCGGACGAGTTACTCTCTCGTCTCTCGCTACTCATGCCAGCATTCTCACTCCCATGCGCTCCACCGCCGGTCGCCCGGCGGCTTCCCCGCCCATGGGAAGCTCCCCTACCGATTCTACTTAGGTAAAATCCCGCCGCTTCGGTGTCCAGCTTAGCCCCGTGTATTGTCGGCGCATGTCCACTCGACCAGTGAGCTGTTACGCACTCTTTGAATGAATGGCTGCTTCTAAGCCAACATCCTGGTTGTCTGGGCGGACGCACATCCTTTGCCACTCGGCTGGAACTTGGGGACCTTAGCGGGCGGTCCGGGCTGTTTCCCTCTCGAGCACACAGCTTAGCCCACATGCTCTGACTGCCGCGCTCTGGGCCGCCGGCATTCGGAGTTCGGTTGGATTCGGTAGGCGGCGAAGCCCCCTCGTCCATCCGGTGCTCTACCTCCGGCGGTGAACGCGCGACGCTAGCCCTAAAGCTATTTCGGGGAGAACGAGATATCTCCGGGTTTGATTGGCCTTTCACCCCTATCCGCAGGTCATCGCCGCCGTTTTCAACCGACGTGCGTTCGGCCCTCCACGGGGTCCTACCCCCGCTTCAGCCTGCCCACGGATAGCTCACCCGGCTTCGCGTCCGCGGCGCGGGACTCAAGTCGCCCTGTTAAGGCTCGCTTTCGCTACGGCTCCCTTTCGGTTAACCTCGCCCCGCGCCAGCGACTCGCTGGCTCATTCTACAAAAGGCACGCCGTCACACCGTATAGGTGCTCCGACTGCTCGTGGGCGCACGGTTTCAGGTACTGTTTCACTCCCCTCCCGGGGTGCTTTTCACCTTTCCCTCACGGTACTGGTGCGCTATCGGTCACAGGGTAGTACTCAGGCTTGGATGGTGGTCCACCCAGGTTCGGACCGGGTTTCACGTGCCCGGCCCTACTCAGGGACCGCGTCGCGCCGTCCGGTCTGGGTTCGCGTACGGGGCTGTCACCCGCTGCGGCCGGCCCTCCCATGCCGTTCCGCTCCCCAGCCGGACCTGCGCCCGGGGGCGGCAGCCCCCGGATGCGCGGCCCTGCAACCCCGCCGGCGGAACCCCTGCCGGGTACGCCCGCTCGACGGTTTGGCCATCGGTCCCCTTTCGCTCGCCGCTACTCGGGGAGTCTCGAGATTGATTTCCTCTCCTCCGGGTACTTAGATGTTTCAGTTCCCCGGGTTGTCCTCCCCGGCCCTATGCGTTCGGGCCGGGGATATGCACACTGCTGTGCATGGGTTCGCCCATTCGGAGACCCCCGGGTCGAAGGATGTGTGCTCCTCGCCGGGGATTATCGCAGCTTGCCGCGTCCTTCATCGGCTCCCTGTGCCAAGGCATCCGCCGTGCGCCCGTGGTATCTTGCGGGACCGCATCGGGCCCGCGGGATATCCACGTGTCGCTAATAAAAATTAATCGATATCATGAATAGCGCTCGTATGTCGCAATTCGGGTATCTCATACCGCGGCACAGTAGTTGACTGTGCTCGCGATCAGATGCTCCTCACTCATTAATAAGTGAATTCTTCTTGTTTGGATCGGATGAATGATTGCTATCATTCTGTCTTTAAATCGCAGAAAAGAATCGAGTCTGGAAGATTCGGATCTTCCATCTCTCTCCTATCGCTATGCGGCTCTCAAGGTACGCGGGTGCGACCCCGGGGACCGGGTGCTGCGGGGAATCATCCTGGCGGACATCTACCGGACGGGCTCCTGCCCTCTATTCGAGTTAAAGTGTTTTCTCTCTAGAAGATTTATCTCCCTAGAAAGGAGGTGATCCAGCCGCACCTTCCGGTACGGCTACCTTGTTACGACTTCACCCCCCTCACCCTCCACACCTTCGGCGCCTCCCCCCTCTCGGTTGGGCCGGCGACTTCGGGTGCAGACGACTCGGGTGGTGTGACGGGCGGTGTGTACAAGGCCCGGGAACGCATTCACCGCGGCATGCTGATCCGCGATTACTAGCAACTCCGACTTCATGGGGGCGGGTTGCAGCCCCCAATCCGAACTGGGGCCGGCTTTCCGGGATCCGCTCCCCCTCGCGGGGTGGCATCCCTCTGTACCGGCCATTGTAGCACGTGTGCAGCCCAGGGCATAAGGGGCATGATGACTTGACGTCGTCCCCGCCCTCCTCCGCCTTGACGGCGGCGGTCCCGCGTGGGTTCCCGGCATCACCCGATGGCAACACGCGGCGGGGGTTGCGCTCGTTGCGGGACTTAACCCAACATCTCACGACACGAGCTGACGACA
>CALHJP010000015.1:0-25183 GCA_938033205.1 uncultured Collinsella sp.
CATGATTGGTTGTTGAGCGTTGGTCAAAATGGTTGTTTTTACAGTAGCGCTAACAAGGACCTCGTGACGGTCATGTGGGCCAACGAGCCCTTCGACCCCGAGAGCCCCGACACCTACTACGAGGAGGTCTAGCCGCATGGGCAAGGACTATTCCGAAATCGCATTCAGGGACGACGGCCGCCTGAAGCTGCTCATCATCGTGGGCACCCGCCCCGAGGTCATCCGCCTGTCCGAGGTCATCAAGAAGTGCCGCCGCCACTTCGACTGCCTGCTGGCGCACACCGGGCAGAACTACGACTACACGCTCAACGGCATCTTCTTCCGAGACCTGTCTCTGGACGACCCGGACGTCTACCTGGACGCCGTGGGCGCCGACCTGGGAGAGACGGTGGGCAACATCATCGCCGCGAGCTACAAGCTGATGGTGCAGGTCCAGCCCGACGCGCTCCTCATCCTGGGCGACACGAACAGCTGCCTTTCCGCCATCGCGGCGAAGCGCCTGCACATCCCCATCTTCCACATGGAGGCGGGCAACCGCTGCAAGGACGAGTGCCTGCCCGAGGAGACCAACCGCCGCATCGTCGACGTGATCTCCGACGTCAACCTGGCATACTCCGAGCACGCCCGCCGCTACCTCAAGGACACCGGCTGCGCCCCCGAGCGCACCTATGTCACGGGCTCGCCCATGGCCGAGGTCCTGCGCGCCAACCTGGACAAGATTGAGGCGTCGGACATCCTCTCCGAGCTCGGTCTTGAGCCCAGGCGCTACATGCTGCTCTCGGCCCACCGCGAGGAGAACATCGACACCGAGGCGAACTTCACGAGCCTGTTCACCGCCATCAACGCGCTCGCGGAGAGATACGACATGCCGATCCTGTACTCCTGCCACCCGCGCTCCCGCAAGCGCCTGGAGGCCACCGGCTTTAGACTCGACCCGCGCGTGCGCATGCACGAGCCCATGGGCTTCCACGACTACAACTGCCTGCAGATGAACGCCTTCGCGGTGGTGTCGGACTCCGGCACGCTTCCCGAGGAGTCCAGCTTCTTCGCGAGCGTCGGCCGCCCGTTCCCGGCGGTGTGCATCCGCACCTCCACCGAGCGCCCGGAGGCGCTTGACAAGGCGTGCTTCACGCTGGCCGGCATCAGCGAGCGCGGCCTGCTCCAGGCCGTCCGCACCGCCGTCGAGCTCGACGCCCAGGGGTCGCTGCCCGAGGCCCCCGTGCCCGACTACGCCGACGAGACCGTGTCCACCAAGGTGGTCAAGATCATCCAGAGCTACACCGGCGTCGTGGACAAGATGGTGTGGAGGAAGAGCCTCTAGTGACGGTCTTTGTCCATATAAACACATTTCCCCATGGCTCGACCGGCGGCATAATGATGAAAGAGCACCACGAGCTCCTGGCCGCAGGCGAGAACTCCCACGCATTCTGGGGGCGTGGACGTGCTGCCGAGGGCGAGCATGAGATGAGGTTCGCAACCGACCTCGAGGTACGCCTTGACGGCTTGCAGACTCGCCTCGACGGGAAAGCTGGCTTCCATTCCAAGGCTGCGACGAGTCGTCTGCTAAACCGTTTGGATGAGCTTGGGCCCGACGTGGTGCATCTGCACAATTTGCACGGCTACTACGTGAATGTCGAGATGCTGTTTGAGTGGCTCGCAGCGGAGGACTGCCGCGTGGAGTGGACCCTCCACGACTGCTGGGCGTTCACGGGTCACTGCGCGTACTTCACCTACGCTAAGTGCGACCAGTGGAAAGACTGCTGTGCGAACTCGAAGCCCTGCACGCAGCTCGATACCTATCCCAAAACTTTCTCCAAAGCCTCTTGTGCATGGAGCTTCGAACAAAAGAAGCGGGTGTTTAATCTAGTACCTGTCGACCGGATGAGACTGATAACGCCCTCGCAGTGGCTCGCCGACCTGGTGGGGGAAAGCTTCCTCAAGGATTACCCCGTCGAGGTTCGTCATAATACTATCGACGTCTCTGTGTTCAAGCCAACGTCAAGTGATTTCCGCGTTCGCTACGGCATAGATGATCGATTTATGGTACTAGGCGTGGCGAGCCCTTGGACCGAGCGCAAAGGTCTCTCCGATTTCGTTCGCCTTGCTGGGGATTTGGACAGCGATAAATTTGCAATTGTGCTGATAGGACTATCAGATAAGCAAAAAAGGGAGATGCCCGCAGGTGTCGTGGGCCTTGGGCGCACCGACTCCCCCAAGGAACTTGCCGAAGCCTACTCGACGGCGGACGTATTCTTTAATCCGACTCGAGAGGACAATTATCCGACCACCCTACTTGAGGCTCAGGCGTGCGGAACGGATGCTATTACCTATGCAGTCGGCGGCTCTGGGGAAGCTATTGTTCGTGAAGGCTCATGTTCCACGACTTCTTATGAAGACGCTCTTGCGAGCATCAAGCGAATGTGTGCGAAAGGTAGTAGAGGAGTTCCGTAATGATTTCGTCAAACGAAACGGTTCGGAATACTGATAATTTGCTTCAATGCGAAAGACAGAAGCGCAGTATGTTGATGGCGCTCTGCATCGCTCTGCTGCTATTTGGCGGCGTGATTTGGACGTTTATTAAGGCCTTTTCGTCGACTGTGCCCGAAGAAGTCGAGTGCTATACCGCCCTTTCGCTTCAGGGGCTCTACTTCGCTATCGCTATTCTCATTCGGCATCTTAGAAGACCAGTCTATATATTCGAGCCTTACACGATGGTGACACTAATTTACGTTCTTGTTTACCATGTTGCGGCAGTTTTTCAGTTCTCCGCCGGTGATACTTCCCGATACGGCATCGACGCTATGCCCCAGACGCTTGAGGCCGTTTTCTTTGTCGTTGCGGGGCATATCGCATTCACTCTTGCATATGGTTTCGAACCTATTAGAAATGCCAAAAAAGATCGTATTCCCTTTTATTGTGAACCTAAGAACAAATTGTTACTGGTAAGGGCGGCGTACTGCATTTTTTTTGCCTCTCTTTGTCTTTATCTTGTTTACGCGATTAGCTGTGGTTTTAGCCTTTCATATATTCTTTCTGGAGGACTCTCCGGAAATCAGTCGGCTGTAATTGAAGAAAGCGCTCTCGGTTTCCTTTCTTACACAAGTTATTCCTGTGTTGGTGCATGGGCGGTTATTTTTGCGTTCGGGCGAGGAAGGTTTCTCAAAACTGCAACTTTCGCAGTGATGATTGCCATTCTCTTTTTTTCGGGAACACGTGCAGCGATAATTCCGCCTCTTCTGGCGCCAATTGTCATTACATATGTCCAGAAGAAAAAGGCGCCGTCTCTTGTGGCCTTTGCTGGTGCGGCCGCTTTGCTTGTGTTTCTCTTCGCGATTATGCAGGTCGCTCGAGTCGGCATTCGTACAGGCGTGGGGATGGATTTGGGAACCGGTGGTCTTGCGAACTTGTTTGAGCCTTTTTATGCCGAGATTGACGACTTCAAGGTTTTCTATAGCTTACTACCGCTCTTTCCCAATCGAATTAGCTTTCTCTACGGTAGCCAAATGATCGTCGGATCATTAGTTGTATTAATTCCACGAGCCATATGGCCTGGAAAACCGGATCCTCAAGTGCATGAGATTATCAATATTCTTTATGGAAACCGAGCGATGCTAAACGGGGTGGCATACCCAAACCTCGGGGAGTATTACGTTGAGTTTGGCGTTATCGGAATCATCGTTTGCATGTTCATCCTCGGGCTCCTTTGTCGGTATGCAAGAAACCTCTATATGAAACGACAAGGATTATCTCTTTCACTTGTGCTTTATTCGCTTATCTATGGCGCACTGTTCCAGATAATAATTCGTGGCTATATGCCTCAGAACTTCACGATGATGCTGTTCTTGCTTGCTCCTGTTGTGATAATCGCCGTACTTAATAAGCGTACTCTTCAAAAAATGGATCGCTAATGTTTTCTCGCGCTCTCGATAAGTACCAATCCATGCCTTTACCTGCCAAGGCGGGCGTTTGGTTCACACTCTGCTCTATCATCCAACGAGGCATCTCAGTCATTTCGATGCCTATTTTCACGCGCTTGCTTTCTACCGATGCATACGGCACATACAGCCTTTATACATCTTGGTACATGCTCTTTTCCCTCATAGTAACGCTCAACCTTGCTTCGGAGGTATTCAACAAGGGCCTTGCCGACCATGCCGAAGAACGTCCAGATTACACAACGAGCCAGGCAGCTCTCATCTCCGTCTTGGTCGCGGCGTTTTTTGCCGTGTATCTGATATTCAGGGGGCTCATCAATGAATTCACCGGCATGGGGACGCTCCTGACTTCTTTGATGTTTCTAGATATCTATACGTCCGTTATCCTGAGCCTTTGGTTTGCCAGAAAGCGTTTTGACTATGCATATAAGCAGCTCATTGCCGCCACGCTATTCATATCGATATTTAGCGTCCTTCTGGGAATCGCTTGCGTCTGGGTGGCCCCTAATGCCTGGAAAGTAGTTGTTAGGGTCGCTTCCAACATATTCCCATCAGCTGTTCTTTGCGTTGTCGTGTGGACACTCTTCCTCCGCGATTCACGTTCTTTCTTTAAAGGAACCTGGTGGAGAGAATCCATCAAACTCGGCATCCCGCTTGTTCCCCACTATGTTTCCCAGGTGCTTCTAAACCAGGCAGACAAAGTCATGATCAGCTGGTTTCTGGACAACACCCGTGTCGCAATTTATGGGGTTGCGCATTCCGCCGGCCTTCTTTTAGTTATGGTGAACAACGGAATTGACTCTTCCTTTGTTCCTTGGCTCTATGGCAACTTGCGCAAAGGCGATTGTTCTAAGGTGCCCGATGTGATGAACGCCCTGCTTCTTTTGGTGACACTGCTAGTGTTTCTTCTTATGCTGCTTGCCCCCGAGTGCGTTGCCGTACTTGCGACCTCAGATTACCAAGAAGCCGCCTGGTGTATACCGCCTATCGCAACCGGTGTCGTTTTTGCCCTCGTGTACACTCTATTTGTCAATGTCGAAATTTATTACGGGCGTGCTGGATATGTTGCCACAGCCTCTATTCTTGCCGCGGTTGTCAACGTTGCGTTCAACGCCCTTGCCATTCCTTTGTTCGGCTATATCGCCTCCGCCTATGTGACCGCTGCATGTTACCTTGCCACCGCTGTCCTGCATTATTATTTCGTCAAGATGACATTAAAGGACGCCAATGTCCATCTACGTCTATTTGATACTAAGTTCATCGCTTTCTGTTGTATTCTCACTCTTGCCTGCGCTGCCATTTCACTTGTTCTGTACACGCTCGGATGGGTTCGCTATTTCTTCATCGCTGTCTACGTGTTCGGGCTCATCTTTTTTAGGAATCGATTTATCGACGTCTTTCGCGGAATGAAATAAACTGCGTAGTTTTTTGTATGAAAGGAATTAGTTTTGAAAGTAATCGTTGCGCATCCACAGCAGCAACATTCCTATCGGCTCGCGACAGCACTTGAAAGACGCGGCGAGCTTGGAAAATATGCCACGACCGTGTATATGAGACCGGGAAGCCTCACAAGCCTCGTCGCGAAATTTCTTCCTCCCTTTTGGAGGAAGAAGGCTACGGGAAGGCATTGCGATGACCTTCCTGACTCTGACGTCGTACAGTACAACGAAGCGAGGGGCCTTATGACGCTCTTCTGCCATAACATCCCATTTGCTAATGCTCATTACGATACGATTCGGCGCTCTACCGAGGACGCTTTTGCAGACAAAGTAGCAAAGCTGGCTGCGAGCGAGAATGCTGACGCAGTTATCGGTTATGATGGGTGCTCCGCTTCCCTATTTGAAAGAGTGGGACAGCTTTCGCCCAGGACCGTTCGTATTGCCGACATGTCGGCAGCAAATGCCCTGTATTTACGGACCGTATATGAGCGAGACGCTATTCTCAAGCCTGAGTACTCTGATAGCTTAAAGGGCTGGAACAGAATTTGGGATTCAGTTGATGTTGAACGAACGAAGCGCGAACTGGCCGCTACCGATGCGTTTCTCTGTGGTTCGCACTTCGTCGCAAACAGCCTTTCTTTTTCTGGTATATCTATGGATCGCTGTGAGATTTGCCATTACGGTGTCGACACAGAAGCATTTCCCTTTCGTGAAAGAAGCGTGTGCAATCAGAGCGAACCATTGTCTTTCGTTTATCTTGGACAAGTGAGCGAACATAAGGGAATCTCCTGGCTTTTTGAGGCATTCTCGAAGATAGAGCCAGCCCAGGCAAGGCTCATATGCGTGGGTAAGGTCAACCTTCCCGAATCAATCACTTCGAGACTTCCACCCAATATCGAATTTCGCGGAATGGTTCAGCATGATGAAGTTTCGGAGCTGCTGCTTTCGAGCGATGTGATGCTCTTTCCTTCGCTTGGCGATGGATTTCCTCTTTCAATCATGGAGGGTTTTGCGTCCGGTCTTCCTGTGGTGTGTACCGAAAATACCGGTGCAGCTGACTGCATTTTAGAGGGAATTAATGGCTTCGTTGTTCCTATTCAAGATTCCGATGCCCTTAAGAATAGTATCCAATGGTTTCTTAGCAATAAAGAACAAATACCCCGTATGGCGAAGGCGGCTCGAGAGAGCGTGTTAGATTACACATGGGACAAGTATTACGAGAAAGCAGCAGACTCTGTAGAAAGGTTGGTGGAAAAAGTACGCCATGATCGTGAGCGATAAAACAGTGGTGTACCTGTTAGGCGATTCCATCACACAGGGGCTTGGCAGTAAGAAGGTGAACTTTGCTGGAGAGCTCGCCTACCTGCTCGGCGACGCCTATGAAATAGTAAACCTAGCTTATACAGGTACGACCATCGATTATGCACTCAAATTGCTTGACGATGGCAAGATAGTGCCTAGGGAGCGTGAATCCGTTTGCGTTATTCTTTATGGTAACGTCGATGCACAGATACGCCCTAGCCATACCGGCAAGCTGTTTCCGCACCTCCCGAAGCGCTTCCAAGGCGGGGGGATGTTGATGCCCCGGCCGTTCTATTCGCATTCTTGGTTGAAGCGCGCCGGACAGCAGATCGATAATGTCGCGAGGAAGCTCCTCGTTTTCCTCATTAAAGCGGTTGACGGCACGGAACAGTGGGTTTCACTCGAGTCATTCAGCGAGCAATACGGCATCCTCCTTGATCGGCTCCTCAAAATGAGGGTTAATCCCATCGCCTGCTCTTGTGTATACATCGACGGGAAGCTCTTTCCCGACACGCCCACAGAATATATCGCCTTCAATGATGAGATTCAGTCTCTGGCGAAGAAGAGCAACATTCCGTTCATCGATATGTGGTCGATGTTCAAGACGGAAGTTGGAGAGAACGGCTGGGAACGAACCTACAATAAGGATCATTTTCATCCAAACGGAATCGGATATCAGTTAATGGCGGATAAGATTGCCGCTGCAGTGAAATCGCAGGAACGCCTCCATCTAGCTACTGCCAAAATTGAGGTTTAATGAAGCTGCTCTTTTTGAGTCACGGGCAAGATGTGCAATGCCTTTTTCTTACTACTGTTTATTCATGCGAAGAGAAAAAAGCGATGGTTATAGACTGTAGACCAAAGCGAGTGTGACAAACTCAAGATGTTCAGACAGCAAGATTTAAAGGTTACTGTCTTCCTCGAGTCTCTCCGCTTACCGTACGACCTATGAGAGATGTTGAGCCTAGCTTTGATGTAGCTATGACTCATCTTGTTGATTGCAACTCTTTAACTGTTCGCGTCAAGATGAATTACTGAATTCTGGTGACTTCTCTGATTGAATAAGTTGATTAGCGATATCGTTAAAAAAGTTAACCATTTTCGGCTGCGCCATCAATTCTTTATTAAGCTAGGTATTGCATTCTTTTGGAATCTGGTTGGTATTCTACTACCGACAATTGCTTGCGGTGTATTGCTTCAGGTTTCCGGATTACAGCCTTTTTGCGAGTATCTCTTAAGCGATCTGAGTAAAGCTGCTTTCAGCTTTTCTTCTGCCTCACTTCTTTGCGTTGAATTAATTCATGGTAATGGTTCGAAAATCCATTCGAGTATTAAATGGGGAATTGGCATACTTTTGCTAATGTTAACGCTTCTATTTTCTTCCGGGCTGGCGGTCAATCAGATAATCCTTGAGTCGCCTGTTCCTAAAAAGGATCTTCTTAAAGTAGAAATGAGGATGTCTCCTCATATTAATTCATTTGTTGCGATAGCTGTTTCAGCTTATCTGGCTGCAATGTCGTGCTCTGACTCCGATGCGGCGAATCGGTCTACAGAGGAGTTTAAAAAGTATGTGAAAAATGATGGAAATGTAGACGAGTACGTAATAAGGTCCAGTGATTTGGAAATGCTAATAATGGATGCGCAAAACCTCGGTCGCAGTGAGAATGTCGAAAAAGAATGAACCCTCTAGATATTTTAATTGTCCTTATTTCAATTCTTAGCGCATTGTTGCCTGTACTTGCGGCCTATAAGCTTGCGCGTACGGAAACCAAGTTTCTTTTAAATTCGAGACCTTTTTCACTTTCATCAGATAACAGCCAGAAGAACGGCGACTTCGATATTATCTTTGATCCAAATGTAATCAAAACAATCAGAACCGTTCGCGAGGTTGTTTCATTTCTTAACAATGAATTAGACCAGTCAAGTGACTCGTCAAAATGGTATTTGCCATTATTGGATAAAGAATTTAAAACCGCACTGGCCAGCACAATTTCCAAGTGTTTACAACTGCCCGAGAATGAATTGTCGAAGCAGGTAATAGAAACTCTCTATGTAAGCAATTCAGGTTTTTTGCGAGCGGCAAAACATCTTGATCTGAATATAGATGTGCAAAACACTATCGCTGAATACATCAACATATGCTCCATTGCTAAATACAGAATCGCTATTTGTAGTGGATGCGAAAAAAGCGATTCTGTAATTGATAACGTAAGCACTTATAACCGTGATAACAATTTTACCAATAAGCAAATCATCGATAAGAATATTCTGGTGGGTTAAAAATGAATGACAACACAACTAAAAACGAAGCATTATTAAATCTGCTGACGCACAATTTGGATACTGACGATGTGAAGAAGTATTTCAACTCTTTAGATATGACTGCTGATGATGACTCCGCCATAAAGGAACTGAAGAAGTCCTATGAGGCGTATATTTCGAGCGAATCGTTATCCACAGGGGATGTTGTATCTTGGAAACCCGGTATGCGCAATCGCACATTACCAAATAATAGGCAGCCTGCCATTGTGATTGAAAGGTTGCAGTACCCGATATTCGATGAATCGCAGAATGCTGGTAGCCAGTACTTTCATGAGCCCCTTGATTTAAGGGTGGGTTTTTTGGACGACAACAATCAGTTCGTTACCTATTTTTATGATTCGCGCCGATTCGAAAAATATCGTGGTTCTCTTTCTGATTTCGAACGTTATTTAGCGTTGCTGAAAAACAAGGAAACACACGAGGAACAAGAGAAGTCTGACGACTAACCCCGTATCAACTGTCATGAATTATTATCTTGCGACCGATTTCCTTAGTGACTTGTTGGTCAAATCCTTTGGGATTAGAGCCTTGTCCGGCGAGGTATTAGACATTGCTAAAAGGTATGATATCCCACGCGGATATTTGAACGATAGATGCTCTTATAAGCGATCCATCAACGAGTTTGCTTCAAAGCGATTGATTGAATTGTTCGACTCCGTTCTCTCCGATGCATCACGTGCTACTAAGGATCAAGCTGTTGATGGGCTGTGTACAGTTCTTGCCAATTGTTTTGCATTTTCTAAGGAGCAAATTAGTGAGGTTGTCGACACCCTTGACGAGGAGTCCGGCAATGAGCTTCTTATTGATTTGCTAAAGACTGCTTTAGATAGTTTTACGAATGAAATAAGCGCTCGGCTTCCGTTTGCCTTTTCTACTGGGATTCAAACGATTCGTTTCTATGATTTGCCTGATACCGTCCCCATTCTTGCTGATACCTCTGGAAATGCTTTGATTCTATTAACTGATATTCCAGAGAATGCTAGGGCCTTGATGCTCAAACTTGAGCAAATGTAAAACCGTCTGCGCCCGTATGGCGCCATCCGTCGCTGCATACAGCCTGCGGCCTTTCTATTCCTCTAAAATGACTTCAAATTAATAGACCGGGGAATCGAAAGGGGCATCATGGTAATACGAGGTCCATAGAAGCTTCAAGCAAAGAGCGATCGGAGTAAGCAAACAATTCAATAGAGCATACTCGAATGCATGTACATCTTGCTGGGGGACCACAAGGCGGGTATGACGATTTATCGTTGTAAGGTGGTTAAGATGGACGCTTCATGGTTTATGGAGTTCGTAGGCTTTGTAAGAGAAAACTGGCATTGGTGTGTCGCTGCCATTGGAATCTTACTATGCTTGCATCATTTTATAGACTCCTCTGATGAAAAGCAAATAGAGAGAAGTGAGTCGAGCTCATGCTCTAGCTCGACTGGGAATAGCTGTAGTACGACTGTTAATCCTGTGATTAACGTGGTTCCAAATTACAGCGTGTCGGATCGGAATCTCAGGTCTGAGCTCAATCAATCCGATAGACGGTATTTTGATTCTGTATATTACAACAGCCAAAAGTTCATCGACTATGGTGCGAAGTGCGCTTATGGGAACCCTGCTTCGGCAATGGAGCTGAAATCAAAAGCTTGCGCATTGCAGGAATCCGTTGCAATCAAAGATGTTTCCTGCTTGAAAGGGAAGAGCTTCGAGCAATGTATAGCGGCTTACCGTATGTCTGTTGTGGTAGCCAATTCACTTCATAGGGCTCGAGTTGAGCTTCAGCAAACCTGCTCCACAATTCCGAAGGAATCCAGGAAGCAGCCTGGTTACAAAAACCTCGTGAGGCTCGAGAAAGATCTGTACAATCGCGAGCAAAATCAGAATCGCATGAGCGGCCTCATTCGTGACTTCGTCGGATCTTCCTTCGGAAACCGAGGTAAACGCTGGCATGAGGAGAATCGCAAACGGATGATCAATAACAAAGCTAGGGCGAAGTAGATTTTAGCACTAACCCTTCATTGTTGTAGCCATTGGGAGACAGACTAAATATGGTTAGGCGGCGCCGGGTTCAATGAGAGCTCGGCGCCTTAGCACATTTATAGACCGAAAGCATGCAATCGGTAAAATTCGCTCTGGCTTAGAATCGATTTAGCGCCTGTATTTAAGGAGGGTCTGTAATGATGAGCAATATGGAGCGGGAGCGTCGCATTGGCGCAGGCTTTGATGCTGCGATCTCGCTCTTGATAATAGGAAACGGATTCGATCTTCATCATGGCTTAGCAACTAGTTATTCGGATTATCACAAATGGCTGAAAGTCCATGATAAGCAAGTGGTTAAAGACTTTGATTCGTTTGTCTATGCGGTGGAATGCTCCGATTTTGAGAATAGCCTTGACTGCACGCGCGGTTCCGCCAGGGAAGACAATCCTCGATGGTGCTCTCTTGAAGAATCACTCGGCATTGAATGGGACGACCTTTGTTATGAAACTCTCGATTACACGTATCCAGATCTAACCGAAGACAATCCAGGATGGGACGATTTCTGGATCGATTTGCACATGCGTCTTGAATACCTGAAGAAGCTCACCAGGGATCACTTTCGGGAATGGGTAGAGTCTATCGATGTGTCTAAAGTAAAGCCTGTACTTGATTTACCAGACACAGCTTCGTTCATTACCTTTAATTACACTCCAACGCTGGAGTATGTCTACGGTGTTCGTCCAGATAGGATCCTCCATATCCATGGTTGCGTCTTGGATAAAAACGAGCTTCTTCAATTTGGCCCTCCCGACAATAATCCTTTCGAGCTTCAGAAGATGCTCGAAGACAAATATGGAATGGATGATTTTTACGGTGCAACTATTCAGCAGGGCGTAACCGTCGCATGCGATCGCTGCGCAGATGCATGGAAGAACATTGAAGGCAACTACGACGCCCTAAACCATTTCTTGGACTCCCTTGCTAATGTTAATACAGTAATTATCATGGGCAATTCGTTCGACAAAGTCGATATGCCGTACTACCGCGACGTTCTGGCTCCACGCTACCGCGATGCCGAATGGGTCTTTTGCGAGTACGAGTCCAACGAGGATAAAGAATATGCTATCGATGATTTTTGTCGTGAACTTGCTATCTCATGCTATCGCATCACCAGTTACGCGGAGTTTGTATAAAGGATTAGCCGCTTGGCAACTAATGAATAAATGTTAGGCAAATTGAATTGTAACCCTCTATAGGATGTATACTTTTTTGCAGGTAAATTCCGATAATCCCGTTTGGCCAAGATTGGATGGTCGCTCAATGCCATATGTATTTGATACGTCTGAGCGAACAACCGCATCGGGAAACGCCGCCGAGACCAAGGCCTTGCTTCATCTTCTCTCATTTGACGAAGATTGTGACAAAGTTGATGCCTTCGCTATAGACTGCTTTAACGATGTTACCGGCATGGATAAACATTCGACGACTTTATTTGATGTGCAATCTAAAGCTAAAACAAATATCGCTCCAAAGGAAATTGGTAGAAACCTCGTCACCCTTTATAAGAACTTTATTTCAGACTTTTCCTCATATTTTGCAAGCTATACGTTATTTTTAGGTGGGGTATCCCAATCGGTTTTGGAAGACAATTCTTGCTCCATTTTTCGATTTAATGATGTAAAGCCTAGTGCGCAATCCAGAATTAGAGACGGATTAAAAGACGCCTGCAATAAAAAGCGCTACATGACTGGTTCTAAAATTACGGACGACTCTATTGATTCATTTTTAAATGTCGTCAAGTTCGTGATAGCGAAACAGAACGAAATCGAATACTTATATCCACTCATTAAAATCTCTGATGCCGCCATGCCCAGCGAAAGAACTCTTCAAGCTTTGTTCAATGAAATACGTAATACGCAGTCCTGCATTAAAAATAATCCAAGCATCGCGAACAAAGTAATTTCACACCCCGATGAAGTTTATGACTATTCTCGTGTTTTAAATAGACGGCAAATTGATTTGTTTGTACTTCAGCGACTTATAAACAGGAATCCCATGAAGGATCCAGTACCAGTTAGTTTCGAGACTTATCTAAATGAGCAGCCCCCAGAATTACAAGATGAAATAATTGAAGATTGTCAGAATGCCATTACACTTCAATATTTTGACAAAAATAATAAAGACGCATTTTGGCGACTTTTCGATTCCATTATTCGGGAAATTGATAAGGATGGTCATGCTGGGATAAGACAGATTTCAAACAATATTGATTCAGAAATCAGAAATGCTTGCATACATCTAAACAGAAGAGCTCTGTTGTACTTAATCGCAAACATTATAGACGGGACAAATAAATGATTCGAATTAAGCAAATCCTGCTAGGGAATTCTAAGGAAGCATACGTACTATCGGGTTTCACGGATGGGCTTAATATCATATCAAGCGATGAAAATCATGTAGGTAAAACAATAATTATGCAAGCGGCGATGTTCGCCCTTGGTTTTGATCCGTTATTCCCAGCAAGTCTTCACTATACCAATTACATTTATATTGTTGATATAGAGAGGGATGGACAGCCAATTTCAATACTCCGCAGCAAAAATACCTTTGCTATTAAAACTGGAGAATCCGTTATCCCCCTCGAAAACGCTTCAGAGTTTGATCGCTTTTGGAGCGCCAATGTATTTGAACTCCCCTTAATAACTAAAGATGAACGTGAACGAATTGCGCCAATGAGCTTATTTGAACAGCTATGCTTTTTACCTCAAGGGAAGCGCAATACCTCTCGAACCCTCGGCGGCTATTACAACAAACTAGATTTCATGGAAATGGTGTATTCCTATAAGGGGATTACAGCCAAATCGATGGATGCTGAAAATATTGAAGATGCTCTACAAAGAAAGGCCGTTCTTCAATCGCGTCAGAAAGAGCTGTCGAAGCAAGCAAAAATACTAAAAGAGCCAGGTTCCGCTCTCTCGACAGTGAGTCCAACCGCTGACCGTGAAGAAAAGGCGAGAATCATTAAAGAACTTGATTCAATCCGCAACCAAATTGTCAATCTGAAGAATCGCCGAAATCGTATGCTAACGCGTATGAAGAAAAATGAAGGGGTACTCAAAGAACTCAACTCTTTGAATAGAGAATTATCAACAGGTTCCGTTGTGTGTCTCAACTGCGGCTCTTCAAAAATCGGATTTCAAATTAATGACAAAGATTTTATATTTGACCTCACATCTCCCGAGATCAGGACGCAAATCCTCCTTTCTCTTAAAGAACGAATTGCGGGCCAGAGAGATGAGGTTGCAGGATTGGACTCGGAAATCAGAGTTCTTCAGCAGAATTTTAATAAACTAGCTGACTCGCGTGAAATTACTTTAGAAGATATTTTTGCCCACAGAGAAAACTACGTTAGCCTGGAGGCAATCGATTCTGAACTCACTTCTATTGTGGATGAATTAAACCATGTTAATGAATCAATTAAATTCAGGAGGCAACTGGATTCCGATATTGCCGCTCAGCAAAAGGAACTGAAGACATCGCTTCTTAAAACGATGAGCAGCGTAAGAAGCACGCTCAATCCAGATGATGCTGCTCCCGACTATACAGATTTATTTACCACAGAAAGCAGTCCATACAGCGGCAGTGAAGCTACTGAATTTCTCATGGCCCGAATCTATGCATTAACTCGGGACTTGAAGCATGAGCTGCCGGTTCTGGTTGACTCATTTAGAGCGGAAGAGTTGTCAACCGGACGCGAAGAAAACCTATTGCCGCTGTTTCTAGAACTTGAAAACCAAGTGATTTTAACAGCAACTTTAAAAAACGAAGAAGTTGGTAAGTATCGAAATATTGAAGGGATTAATAACATTGATTTATCCGGATATGAACCAAACAAACTTCTCTCAGCCGCCTATGTCGAAGCTTTTAATGCCAAAGTTCGCGAATTTGGCATTAAGTTAATTTAATATCCTGTAAAAGTAGTCAACCGTTGGAGCTACGTGCTTGCCGCCGTATCGGACAAGGTGTCTACGAGGGATTTGTATAAAAGAGATTAGGGGAGGGCGGCGGTCTGCATTGGACGGTAGCACGCTATCTGCTTTTATATGAAATAGCCGTTAGGGTATTACTTAATTAGCTGACCTACGCAGGGAACATTGCTTTTAAGATCCATAGTGCTCTCACCTTAGAATCAATTCAAATTAATGTACTCATTCTGCCATCTACTTGAGGTGTAAAGTTGGACAACTCGAATGTTTATCGCATTGACTTCGGTGAGATTCATCCCGACAAGAAATCACTAACCGCATTTAATAAAAAGTTCAGCATGTACAAGCATGCAGGCGAACAGAAGGCGAAGCCTGAGAATTGCATGCTCTGCGGAAAGAAAACAGTTTCATTTTGCAATTCGCATTCGATACCCCAGTTTTGCTTAAAAAATATAACAACGGACGGCAAATCAAAGACTCTGAACCAAGCTATTGGAATCGATTTTATGCCTTATGAGGTTGGCCTTAATCGAACGGGTACTTTTAAATTAATCTGCAAGAAATGCGACGGTACTTTTTTTGCGGATTACGAACGCGCAGACTATTATTATGAAGGTAAGTCACTCAGCAACACGTTACTTGCAAGCGTTGCGACAAAAGTCTGTCTTTTAGAAAAATATAAAGCTCGTCAACAAGTGGGCATGTTGGAAGAAGTTCCCGAAACAGCTAATTTCGACTTATCCAACATGGGGAGTGCCCGCAAGTTAGACGAGAAGGAAGACGCCGTTCAATTAAAATATGCTTTAGCAGCTATGAGGAGTGCCAACAATGGCTACAAGTTGTTTATTGATTATTATTTACCCTATACTGTTCCACTCGCTTTTCAAGGACAACTTAATTTAATATGCGATCACAAGGGAAGGATTATTAACGACATTTATAATTATTCGCCAAGTTATCGCATTGAACCTCTTTATGCCTGCGTTTTTCCTCTCGAAAATGGAACGAGAGTTTTTGTCTTTAGTCGAAATGATGGATTTGCAAGATACGCACGCCTTTATAGGTGGCTCAAATCTATAAGCCGCCGCAAATGCCTCGATGTTTTACTAAAGTTAATAATTGCCTATACGGAGGAAGAGTATTTTTGCCCCGACCTTCCTGACTCGATATTTAATAACCCTGGATTTAAAGAGCTGGCATGTTTGGCGAATTTAAACTTGCTTTTAGACCCCGACCTTACTTCATTAACAACTAAGAGCATTGTTTCAGAATTTACAATAAACAACTTTCCAGATATTCCAGAACTAATGAGTCGCAATTACTCTGTTGAAGTCCTGCGTACCATCGATGGTTGATTCAGATGGACTGGTGGCTGTTTTAGTCGAAACCGACGCTAAGCAGACAGGCTGATACTTAGCTTGACGACAACGCTGTCGGCGTTCGATAAAGAAATTCGGTAGTACCGTTGCCTGCGCTCGCCTCAACATACTCCGAACCCTCGTTTCACCTACTGGCAAAACGATTTACATCTAATTTCTGGGTTCGTTTACAGGTAATTCGTTCGCCACTCGCCCGACCTCGCTACACTAATAACTGCTGCTACCAGGTAGTTTTCTGGCGCAGTTTCCATTGGCTCTTGCGAAGATCGGAGCGGTTATGTTTGCCACCGCGTTCCACACCAGCCGACACTACATCCTACTTACTGCCATGGCCTGCCTATGCGTTTTGCTGGGCGGGCCTTCTTATGCCGCGGGCGCGGACAGCCTGTTCATTGCGGGTGCTACGTACAACGAGCCGGGCGCGTCGGGCCCCGGGTGGGCCTGGACCGATGCCGACCATCTGGAGCTTAACGGCTACGTGGGCGAGGCCATCGGCGCCGACGACGCCCTGGTGGTGACGCTGATCGGACAGAACACTGTTGTCGAGACGAGCGCACCCGACGTGGACATCTCGCGTTGCGGTATGGAGGTGTGGGGCGATCTGACGCTCCGCGGCACCGGGTCGCTGGTGGCCACGGGCTCGCAGTGCGGGATCTACGTGTCGGGGACGCTCGCGGTGGACGGCTGCAAGGTTGACGCGCGGGCCGACGGCGCCGGCATCGCGTATGCGTGGGTGGCCGGCGTGATCGCGGACGGTCTTGCCGTTCGCGGCGGCGGGCGCGTTGTCGCCGCGGGCGCGGGCTCCGGGGCGGGCGTGCGCGCCTATGGTGTGTGTCTGCTGGGCGGGGCTGCCGGCGGTGGCGCGGCCGGGCAGCTTACCGTCGATGCGTCCTGGCTGGATGCGTCGGGCACCAACGGCGGCGTCGCCTGCCTGGGCGGGTCGCTTGCATCCGCGCGCTTTGTGGCGCCTGCGGGCGGGGCCTTTGGCGCGGGTGGCGTGGTGGATGCCGACGGGTCCGTGGCAGCGCATGTGTCGATCGAGCCCGTGGATGCCACGACGTCGGCAGGGGAGACCGGTGGGCCCGAGGTGCCGGGCGATGGTCCGTCCGCCCCTGGCACTGACCCCGCTACCGGCGAGCCAGCTGCGGATTCGTCGACGAATCTCACTCTGAAGCCAGCGGCCGCGACTAAGACAGTGACCACGACAACAGTGACTAACAACACGGCCGCCAAGACCTCCAGGCTCAAGGCCGCCACCGCGACTTCCTCGTCACTCCCCAAAATCAGCGACAGCCATTGGATTGCCGTGTCCGGCTTGCTTTTCGTGCTGGGAACAGCGGTTCTTAAAGCTGCGCGCCGTTGCTGATGCTCCCGATTTCCGTATGTGCGGGAAAACCGGAGCCAGCCGAGCGCAAGCCAAATTCTGTTAATAAAACCGCAGGTCGCGAAAGCGCAAAACCGGGTTCTGGTCGGCAGAACTCGGCCCCCACCACTTCTGGACAAGGCCAGCTGTCAGAGTTCGTGTCTTATAGGAATTATTTAATTCACGCCGCGTTACGTCTAGTCTGCTCCTTATACTCGAATATAAACACTAAGGAGGTAGTCATGTTTTGGAGCTATGTTCAGCTTGATGATGGCACCCAATTTGCCTACTCAGAGACAAGAGAAGACGGAACCGTTCGCGTGGCCGTCGAGCGCCCGGTTGACTTTGGCTTTGACCATGCGGAATGCTTCTTGCCTGCGGTCAAATGGTTCAACGTCGAAGGATTTACTGCTGATGACCTCAATTTCTTGACCGAATTTGTTAGATCAAACGCCCCGTTTATCTTCGAGCTCGCCGAACGCCAAAAAGCCGGACCGGCGGTTTCGGCGCTGGCCCGCTGACTTTCTACTGTTGTACGGCAATTATCCATGATCTCGCCTACCGACATATCCACTGCGGTCTCCCGCGTGCTGGCTCGCTACGACGCCAGCGAGGCATATTTATTTGGTTCGTTTGCCCGAGGCGAGCAAACGCCTGATAGCGATATTGACTTGCGCCTAGTCTGCGGCAACACCATGACGTTCGGCACGCTTTACGAACTCTCCCATGAGCTCGAGAAGGAGCTTGGGCGAAAGGTTGATATCGTCACCAACCCACCAGAGCACATGCGCCCGGCCTTCCGCAAAAATCTCGAACAGGATGAGGTGCGTCTCTATGAAGCGAAGTAAACGTGAAAAGGAGCTTACAGATACCATCCCGCAGCTCATACCGCACGCCGAGCCCAACAAGGAAAGCCTTGAGGCAATCCACGAGAGCGATGCGTTCTTTGCCAGGGGGAATCCCGGCCGCTTCGTCAACGCTGCTGACCTAATCGATGCAGCTCTAAAAGCCCCTGAAATAACGCAATCAAAACAATGCTCGCGGAGAAGGCGCCTTCAATCGTTCTGGTTGAAGGCGCGTCATGTATACGTGTTATCGCAAGTAAACGTCCTTCAGCACCTCAACGACCTGTTGCGCCCCAACACCCTTGATCCTGATTGTTTTGGGATCGACGGGGTCCGATTCGTAGGCCTCCATGAAGCGCCTCATGTCAGCAAGAACACCCTCGCTCATGGCGGGACGCTCGTTGCCCGCGAGCAAGGTGGCGAGGCGGCAGACGTCGTTACGGTGCTTCTTTACGCTCTTCTCATCGACTGCCTTTCCATCTGCACGCTTGGCAGACAGGTCGAGCCACGCCTTTGCTTTGAAGGGGATTAGTCCCTCGATCGACAGGACAGCGACGCCGCCCGCCGATACTCTGTTCTCCACGAGCAATTTGTAGTACTCCTCGTCCAGCAGAATCGCAGAAAGACTAGAAACCTCCTCGCCGATGTGTATCGGCAAAAGGCCGGAATCCCCGTCGCGCAGGTTGATGTCGGTGCGTGCAAATAACTCCAGCATGGCGGGGAAGGCCGGGTCCTTCGGCTTAGAGAACCGGTAGAACTGCGGCTTCCCGCTACTCTTTTGTTTGTTCTCGTACCCGCCTTCCCGAACAAAGTCCCAGAACACGCGGCCGAACTCAGGCGTCAGTGCCTCCACCAGTAGGACTAGATCGAGATCTTTCGTTGCCCTGAAATCTTGCCCGACCTCGCCGAACAGCAGGTCGCAGGCTCCGCCACCGATTAGGACATATTCGCCCTCGCGGCCCGCGAAGCGTTCCCTGAACTTATCGATTCCCTTCATAATCAACCCCAAGCACTCGATTCAGGACGTACTCGATCTCGCCCGCGACGCGCGGGTCGTCCCTCACATCGTCGGGAAGGGATAGGATGGCGGAAAGCGGGTCGACAATACACCCGGGCGCTGGCTCGGGCTCGTAGCGCAGCACCTGCACTACGCACGCGGGCTCCTCTGGTTCGTCGAATCCAACGTTACGTGCACCGGTCGCCAGCCCTAGGACGCGCTCTTGCGCTTTGGTCGCGGTGAAAGTCGGCCAGGGGTCGTCCTGCAGCATCGAGATCTCACTCAGCGCCGAAACTCCTCCTGGTGGAAGGCCCACATCGGGTACGCGGGTCAGGCGATGCTCCCTTGCGACCGGACTTGCCATGTATGGCTCAAGCCGCCGCCACAGCGCCATCTTATTCCGGTCAGGGCGTAGGACCCGTCGGCGCCCTTCGGACACGATGATCGAGGGGTCGACAGCAGCGAGTTCATC
This sequence comes from uncultured Collinsella sp., assembly GCA_938033205.1. GTDB lineage: Bacteria > Actinomycetota > Coriobacteriia > Coriobacteriales > Coriobacteriaceae > Collinsella. Next base: position 20,009 of record CALHJP010000015.1, read on the forward strand.
GAACGCGCGCGAGACGGTCATCTTTGCTACGGCGAGAACGTTCGCCGCCTGAGTTACGTTGGCTCCGTCGAGTTCACCGTAGAGCGCCATGATGGCGAGACGCTGCGCCTGGGGCGAGAGCGTCTCGACGCTCACCTGCTTACGGTCGCCCGCATGGCTTTTGCCGCCATTCAGAGCGACTCCCAGGAACGGTAGGTACACCTGCTTGTCTGTAGCTACAAAGGCGAGGCCGGCCTCAAGCATTCGCTCGACCCTATAGCCCGTGGCGCTCTCGAGAGCGAAAGCCACGGGAATCCCCAGAGCTGTCTCCAGCGTGTTACGGTGTTTCGCCATGGTCTTCACCGTCGCGTTCTCGATGGGGAAAGCCATCACGAACGGCACGCCGAAGGCGGTCCACCGCTCAAGGGAGTACAACCCCCTCAGATACAGGGGAAGCCCCGAGACGTCAACGGGCTCACGCTCAACTTTCGAATGCAGCATTTTCTCAACGAATTCCCGCATGCCTCGCCTCCTTGTGTAACATGCTATTTTGGAATGTAACATTAATGATGTTACAAGGCAAACTATTAAGTTACATATAAAGACGCCCTGTGTATGCTACCGTTTCAAATCCGGCAAAACCCAAAGCGAGTGCAAGTGGCGTGTTCTCCACACTCGCCAAGACCGCCGACAGCCACTGAATTGCCATGGCCTTGGTGCTGTTCGCACTAGGAAAGCATTCATCGCAATCGAACGCCGTTGTTGATGTGACTCATTTCCGGAAGTGTGTGGGGGGGATCGGAACCCGCCGAGCGCAACCAAATTTTTACGTATAAAACCGCAGGTCGCGGAAGCATAAAACCAGGGTCTGGTCGACAGATCTCGGTTTTTCCCCGCATTTCCGAATACTCAAAACGGAAGTATGCGGCAAATTCCGGAACCCCCGACCACACCGCCCTTTTGGCGCAAAGAAGCCGCAGGTAGAAGCGTTGATGTGCTCCAGCGTGGTCAACAAGTCTGAATTTTGCCGCATACTTCCGGACTCGGAGAGTCTTAGAAGCCGGTATTGAACTCAAACTCGGTTCCATACACCCTTTTGCTCTCTGAATTCAGGTATCGCCCTAGCGATAGTTTGCTATACTATCGCTAGGGCGATACCTGTTAGGAGACTCGCGTGGAACTGTGGCATGGTTCTCAGAAGATCATTGAGACTCCCCAGATTGGCCTGGGGAAAGTCCATAACGACTATGGACAGGGATTCTATTGCACAGAGAGCCTCAACCTTGCAAGGGAATGGGCATGCTCTAGGGACGCAGACGGCTTTGCAAATCGATATGAACTCGACATGGCCGATCTCAAGGTACTCGACCTGCTATCGCCGCAATATTCAGTTCTGCATTGGATAGCGTTGCTTGTAGAGCATCGTTCTTTTCGCAAGGACACCGCTATCGCCGTGGGGGCGTGTGAATATCTCCACGATCATTTTTTGCCAGATGCTAACGCTTACGATGTGATTAGAGGATGGCGTGCGGATGACTCGTACTTCAGCTATGCCAGGGCGTTTGTAAACAATACGATCACCATTGACCAGCTCGGTCGAGCGATGAGGCTCGGCAACCTTGGAGAACAGATTGTGCTTAAAGGCGAGCGCGCGTTTAAGAGCATTCGTTTTGCTGGATTTGAACGTGCGCCACAAGCTCTATATGGCCCATTGGCCAAGGACCGAGATGAGTTGGCAAGGGCGCAGTATCGGGAATTGCTTACCGAAAACCCGTTTGAGGGAATTCGTATCGTCGATATCGTTCGAGAGGGGATGACAGAAAATGACCCACGCCTACAGTGAGATGTATCTCGAGGATGCCATGAGAACGCTGGGAGAGGCAGTCGATTTCGCCCTCTGCGACCAAGGGCTGAGTCCTGTCGAACTAACGACAATCCTATTGAATTCTCTCGAGATGAGGCAATTCGAGCGTGGTGTGGCGCGCGTTGTCTGCGGCATGTCGGGTGACGAACTTGCGCGCGATATTATCGCCCATGCGGGACTGACCCCCGTCAAATGCAGGGAGACCTATCCGTTCGACCGTTCGCCTCAGTATTGGGCGGGCTGGGTTTTGGCCTATACGCAATGGGTAAGCAGCCTGGGCTTTAGCGAACTACTTGAAGTCGCCCCACTCGATTGGATAATCGGTTCGTACCATCCGCTTCACGAAGCTTCCGAAGACAAATTCGCCCAGATTGTCATCGATAAATGGAACAAAGCCCAGGCAGACAAAAAGGGTCTCAAAGCGGCACGAAAGGCGGCCGGCCTAACGCAAAAACAACTGGCCGCCCAATCGGGGGTTAAACTTCGCGCTATACAGCTCTACGAACAGAATCAGCGGGATTTACGCCGCGCTTCGGTCTCTTCGGCATTGGCGCTCGCAAACACCCTAAGCTGCGCCATCGAAGACCTCGTCTGGCAACCGATCGCCCTGGAGTACGACTCGCGGGCTATTCCGTCCGAAAGTCTATAGAGGAGGCAGACATGTCTTGGAACTACGTTCAACAAGATGACGGAGCTGATTGCGTTGCTCAAGAAGATCATTCATCTGCGCTCGAGGTAAATTCAGCATCTCCGATTTTGCTCGACGGCGTCACGTCGATCGACGAAGCTATTCGGCAGACCATAGCGGGCATGCCCAACGCGCTCAGGCTCTTGGAGAACTCATGATGGCGGCTATGCAGCGGAGCGCTCATCCGTTCGCGCCGCTCGTGCTCGATGATACCGGTTCGCTCGAAGCTATGGCCGTGGCCGCGATGCGCCTACACAGCACGCTGATGACGGTCGGGCGCTGCTATACAACCGACGCCACAGGCGACCGGGCCGCGCTTGAGCTTGGACGCGTCGAGTCCGTACTTGCAGGTGCATTCTGTACAGTATTCGGTCAATCGCCGGCCGATCGCTTCGCAGACATCTTTGACCAGGTCACCTACGTGGCAGAGCACATGGTCAAGGACCACATCTTCGAGGACGGTAACAAACGTACCAGCCTTATCTATGCATTGTCCGTCTTAAGGTTCGCAGGCACTCCGGTCGTGCTGTCCGACAGCCCCGAGCCCAAAGACAACCAGTACTACGCCTGGATCCAGGACCTCGTATCCGGAAACCGTACGACCAGCGGGCTCGCCGAGGATCTGCGCCGCGGTTGCATTGCGGGCATAGGCGACCCGTCGCACGTATAGAATCAAAGCATCTGCACGCCGGTTATTGAATTGATTGGACACCACATGGAGATCCCCAGCGCCCTGTGCTGCCGCCCCGAGACCTCGTGGATCAAGCGATAAAGGGTGGTTGAGCTGCTGGTTTGCCGGGCGCCTTGTTTGTGATGGAACGGCATGTGCCCACGAATTTAAAATCGGGGGCAAAAAGTTGTTGGTAAACCACGCGATGCTATGATAGTATCTCTTTTGCCGAAAGGCGACGGGCGATTGGCTCAGGGGTAGAGCATATCCTTCACACGGATGGGGTCACAAGTTCGAATCTTGTATCGCCCACCATCTAAAGCGCAGGTCAGAGGAGTTAAGCCTCTGGCCTTTTTCTTTTTGACATCAAGGGTGACACCAAAACTGACACCAAAGAATAAATCGTAGTCATCTAAGGCGTCATTTTATATCGCACCCTTTTTGCTGACGTCATTGCACGTTTTGTATATAACGCATGCGTATTTTCATTGAATTACCCATATGATCCGAGCACAAATGTGGAGACGGGGACCACGCGCCCAGAGCTCCTTCCAGCGGATTTCTGTCACACGAGGGATTTTCGACAGAACTCGTCAAGCTATTGGCCAGCGTTTGGTCAGCTTCCGGTACTTACCCGCATGATGCCCCAGTAGATAATCGGCGATGTCCGCAATCCGCACAGCCTATGGCCGATACCAGGGGAGGCGCAAATGGACGAAATCGTCTGCGCAAACACCGCATTCCGCTACTGGCGCTGCCCACCGCAGGTGCGCGACCTCTACCCGCGCCTGCCCAACACCGAAGACGGTTGGCGAGCTCTATCCCAAGCCCCTTTCGTAACCGACGTCCTCAAGACCCCGATCATCGCTGTTGCTTCGCCAGGTTGTTGTAATCACCACTCGGGATTGCGCTCTACAATTCGCTGGGATGGGGCATCGGATGCCGGCACAACAATCGACACTCATTTTGGCTTTAGTGTCACCAATCCGCTAAACACGTTATTTACTATGACACGCTTTGTGTCTCAAATAGATCTCGTACTGGCTATGTACGAACTTTGCGGCTGGTTTTCTGTTTTCGAGCCGGCTCCCGCTGCTGAAATGCAGTTAAAACTGGCGGTAGAAAAGAATCGCAATTCCAGCACGCAGGATCTGTTCGAACTTGGAGAAGGCGAAGACGAGATTCCCTGGAAACGAGTTTATGCCCGCGCAACCGTAAAGGACCCAGATAGTGATGGCCAAACAAGCAAGCGTGAGGATGGAAGAGAGGTTACGAAACTCAAAGGTACTTCTCTTTGGATGAGAAAGCCGCTCATCGAACTGAGCGACCTGCATCGTTTCGCCGACAAGGTCAAAAGTCAAATGTGGGGAAAGCAGTTTTATGATGCCGCTCAGCAGGTTATCGGCATTGCTGCATCTCCACTCGAGGTTGCGGGGGTCCTGCTCCTAAGTCGTTCTCGACGTCTAGGTGGTTCAGGATTCAGATACGTGTACCTCAACGATTTAACCCCTCTATCCGAGGTTGCCCAAAGCATCGCTGGTCAAAAGGTCTGCTACGGGGACATCGTGATTGTAAACCCAATGCTAATGAAGGCAGTAATTATCGAGATCCAAGGTGAAGTCATCCATGGATCAGGCGCGGTACTTGACCACGATGCGGAGCGTATGACAGCGCTTCAGAGCATGGGTTTCGACGTGTTCCTGGTAACCCACGATATGCTTAACGACAAAAAGCAGCTAGACATCATAGTCAAAAGCGTTTGCAGCCGTTTGGGGATTCGATATAAAGCCAAATCCGAGGCAATGAAGTGCGCCGAGACGCGACTGCGAGCAAATGTTTTGTGCAACTGGATGGACATCGGAAATTAGCCGGCGATAAGGAACTAGAACGATCTAGTTTGGTTGCCAGTGAATTAGTGTCATTTCAAAACTATGTCGGATTACGGGGCTGGACCCGGACCGGCCGTCCATACCC
>CALHJP010000016.1:0-7272 GCA_938033205.1 uncultured Collinsella sp.
CGAGCGCGTCCGCGCCTTCCTGACCCGCGGCGTGACCGGCGACACCGACATCAACATCATCGACACCGCCGAGTTCGCGATCCCCGGCCTTGACGACGAGTTCCGCGTCATCGTGTCTCCGTGGATTCTGACGGTGCTCGTTACCGACCGCCTGGCTCGCTACTACGAGACGGTCACCAAGCACAACCTCAAGTATCGTCGCTACTATCACCAGTTCGACTACTAAAGAAAACGGGTGCGGGAACGCGCCGGGCTATTGAGAGGAACACAGAATGAGGCAGTACATCATCGCCAGCCATGCGCACTTCGCTACCGGCATCAAGGAGAGTGTCGAGCTGCTCTCGGGCGCTCGCGACAACGTCCACGATCTTTCGATGTTCGTCGATGACCGCATGGACGTGGCCGAGGAGGCCCAAAAACTGCTGGCAGGCATGGCTGCCGACGATGATGTCGTTGTCTGCACCGACCTCTTTGGCGGCAGCGTCAACAACGAGTTCACCAAGATCGTCCAGACGCGTCCCCGCACGTACCTCGTTACCAACATGAACCTTCCTCTGCTTATCCAGCTGCTGTTCTCTGACGAGTCGGCGCCGGTTGAGGAGACGATTCGCGCCATCGTCGCTGCGGACGATACGCGCGTGAAGTTTGTCAACGATCTTTTGGTCGATGACGAAGAGGAAGAAGAGTTCTAATCCGCAGCACCTACTGACACGCCGTAAGACGGCACAAGACCTTTGGGGGGTCACATTATGATTCAGCTACTTCGCGTCGACCATCGCCTGCTTCATGGCCAGGTCGCGGTCTCTTGGGTCCAGGGCCTTGGCTCCAACTGCATTTTCTGCGTGGGCGATAAGGTCGCCAACGACCCGGTGTGGAAGACGACGCTCAAGATGGGCAAGCCTGCCGGCTGCAAGCTCGTCATCAAGGATATGGCGAATGCCATCGAGGCCATTAACTCGGGTGTGACTGACAAATACAAGATGATTATCTGTGTCGCCACCATCGCTGAGGCAAAGCAGCTTGTTGAAGGCTGCCCGCAGATCAAGTCGGTCAACCTGGGCAACACCAAGCCCAAGGACGAGAAGCGCCCCGATGCTCGTCAGGTCTCTCGTCAGATCTTCCTGACTGCAGCCGAGGAGGCCGATGTGCGTGAGATGCTGAACAACGGCGTCGAGGTCGAGATCCGTCCTCTGGCCGATGACCCCAAGGTTGACTGCGCAAGCGTGCTCTAGGCGTTCAATTTCGAAGAGTCTGAGCTCTTCGTAGTGTCCTATTAGGAAAGGGGGATATATGCTTACCCAAGCAATCCTCATCGGACTTATCGCCGCATTTGGTAAGTTCGACTTCCAGCTCGGTACGCTCTATGCGTTCCGCCCCATCGTCCTGTGCCCGCTCGTGGGCCTGGTGCTGGGGGACCTGCAGTCCGGCCTCGCGATCGGCGCCAGCCTGGAGCTTCTGTTCATGGGCTCGATCTCCATCGGCGCCTACGTGCCGCCTGATGAGACGATCGGCGGCGTGCTCGCCTGCGCCTTCGCTATCCAGTTGGGCCAGAGCACCGAGGCAGCCATCGCGCTCGCTATGCCCATCGCCACGCTGTGCCTTGCCATCAAGAACATCCTCAACGCCGCCCTGCCGATTCTGGTTGACCGCGCTGATGTCTTCTCCGGCCAGGGCAACCTTAAGGGTGTCTATGCGATGCACTTCCTGATCGGTTTGACCGGTATCATCATGGCGTTCCTGCTGTGCTCGCTGTCGTTCTATCTGGGTGCTGACGCCATCCAGGGCATGCTCGACTTCATCCCGCCCTTTGTCCTTGCTGGCTTTGGCGTTGCCGCCAACATCCTGCCGGCCATGGGCTTCGCCATGCTCGGCCGCCTGGTGCTCACCAAGCAGCTCGTGCCCTTCTACTTCCTGGGCTTCCTGCTGTGCTCCTACGCCAACGTGCCCGTCCTGGGCGTCGCCCTGATCGCCATCATCATCGGCATCGACAAGTTCGACCTGCTCGGCCTGGGCGGAGCCCAGCCCCAGCTCTCCGCGGAAGGGGATGAGGACGATGACTTCTAGTCCCGAGAACAAGATCACGCGCTCCGACCTCGTCAAGAGCGCCCTCAACACCGGCGCCCTGGGCATGGAGTTCTCCTGGACCTACTACAAGCAGATGAACATCGCCTTCTGCCTGATGGTCGCCAACATGCTCAAGAAGATCTACGCCGGCCGCCCCGACGACTACGCCGAGGCCCTGCACCGCCACTGCGCGTTCTTCAACATCACCGTCCAGTTCGCCCCGTTCGTCGGCGGCATCGCGATGGCCATGGAGGAGAAGGTCGCCCGCGGCGAGATCGAGCCCGAGAGCGTCAACGACGTCAAGGCCGCCCTCATGGGCCCGCTGTCCGGCATCGGCGACTCCATCTTCCTGTCGACGCTGCGCGTGGTCGCCGCCGCGGTGGGCATCAGCCTGTGCCAGGCCGGCAACCCCTTCGGCCCCATCGCCTTCCTGCTCATCTACAACGTCCCCGGCTTCGCGCTGCGCGTCTGGGGCGCCGTCAAGGGCTACGAGCTGGGCGTGGGCTTCCTGGACGAGGCCCAGAGGACCGGCCTCATGCAGAAGATCATGACCTGCGTGGGAATCGTGGGCGTCATGGTCGTGGGCGCCATGTGCAAGGACATGTTCTGGGCCAGCATCCCGGTGGCCATCGGCTCGGGCGACGACGCCCAGACCCTCCAGGACATCCTGGACGGCATCATGCCCGGCATGCTCGGCATGATCGCCTTCTGGCTGTACTACTGGCTGCTGTCCAAGAAGATCAACCCCATGGTGCTGATCGTGGCCACCATGGTCGTGGGCATCGTCGGCGCGTTCTTCGGCGTGCTGGCGTAAGGGCCCGGCCTATTATCTGCCCCCAAGGGAAACGGCGACCCGTTGTGGTCGCCGTTTTTTATTATCGAAAGCTAGCTGGAGGTGCTTCGTGATTCAATCTGACAATCCACCCGATAATGGCGTGAGCGGGGCGATGTATCTATTTGGCACGGCGCTCTTGTGGAGCTTTATCGGCATCCTCGTTCACGCCAATTCGCAGTCAGCTCTATTGATCGGTGCCGTCACGGCAATATTTATGGCGCTCTTTATTCTGCTCGTCGGCAGGCCTGTCCTCCGCGTCAGCCGTCTTATTGTCCTTGTGGCCGTCTGCAACTTCGTGACGGGCACCACGTTTAACTTTGCCAACCAGCTCACGACGGTCGGCAACGCGATCGTCCTGCAATACACCTCGATGATTTTCGTTATCGTGTATCAATCGCTCGCAACACACACGTTGCCCTCGCCTGCGAAGATTGCCTCCGTGGTGGTTGCTTTTACGGGTATGGGTCTTTTCTTTTTAGGTGATTTGAGTGTCGAGGGCGTGCTCGGCAACCTGCTTGCCGTCATTTCGGGCGCCACCTTTGGGCTGTGTTTCTTTTTGAACTCTCGCCCCGATGCGTCGCCCATGGTGTCCTCGCTCATCTCCTGCGGTATCTCGATGCTGCCGATCGTCTATTTTGCCGGCGCCCTAGACTCCGTGAGACCATTTGAGTGGGGGCTCATGCTGGTGCATGGCCTCCTTTGCAGCGGCCTTGCAAGCGTGCTGTATGCTAAGGGGATTGCGCGCACCAACGCGTTTGCGGCCAACTTGGTCTGCATGAGCGAGGTCGTGCTCGCTCCCTGCTGGTCGGCGCTCCTCTTTGGCGAGGTCTTTCGCTGGAACGAGTTTTTGGGCGCGGCGATTATCGTTTTGGTAATTGTAGCCAACTTGGCATCTGATGCCTTTGGCGATGGCTTTCTGGTGGCGCTTGTCCGCCATCGAAACAAGGAACATGCCTGATGGGATGCGTTTGCCGTTTACGGTAAAAAACACCCCGCTGGGCGAGTGGTATTAAATAGTAAGAACCTGCATACCTATAATTGGTATCAAATCATTTGTACCTGGCATGGGTGTTAGCAGCACACCAGGTACGCTTCGAGCCGTGTGATCGAACTCCCGGAATTGATATCAACAACGCGCGCGACGGGAGTGACGACGGTTCGATATTCCTTATTGGGAGGAATTATGCTTGTCCAAGCAATCCTCGTTGGCTTAGTCGGAGCGTTTGGATGCCTCGACTACCAGCTCGGCACCCTCTACGCGTTCCGTCCCATCGTCCTGTGCCCGCTCGTGGGCCTGGTGCTGGGGGACCTGCAGACTGGCCTTGCCGTAGGTGCAAGCCTTGAGCTGCTGTTCATGGGCTCGATCTCCATCGGCGCTTACGTGCCGCCTAACGAAACCGTCGGCGGCGTGCTCGCCTGCGCGTTTGCCATCCAGCTCGGCCAGGGTACCGAGACGGCCATCGCGCTCGCCATGCCCATCGCCGTCCTTTCGCTGACGATCGGCAACATTACCAATGCTTTGTTCCCTGTGTTTGTCGATATGGCAGACAAGTTTGCCCTCAAGGGAAACCTCAAAGGCGTCTATGCCGTTCATTGGGGAATTGGAATTTGGGGCTGCGTTGAGTACTTCTTGCTGTGCGGCGGCGCCTTCTATCTGGGCTCCGACGCCATCCAGGGTCTGCTCGACTTCATCCCGCCCTTCATCATCGACGGTTGCGGCGTTGCCGCCAACATCCTGCCGGCCATGGGCTTCGCCATGCTCGGCCGCCTGGTGCTCACCAAGCAGCTCGTGCCCTTCTACTTCCTGGGCTTCCTGCTGTGCTCCTACGCCAACGTGCCCGTCCTGGGCGTCGCCCTGATCGCCATCATCATCGGCATCGACAAGTTCGACCTGCTCGGCCTGGGCGGAGCCCAGCCCCAGCTCTCCGCGGAAGGGGATGAGGACGATGACTTCTAGTCCCGAGAACAAGATCACGCGCTCCGACCTCGTCAAGAGCGCCCTCAACACCGGCGCCCTGGGCATGGAGTTCTCCTGGACCTACTACAAGCAGATGAACATCGCCTTCTGCCTGATGGTCGCCAACATGCTCAAGAAGATCTACGCCGGCCGCCCCGACGACTACGCCGAGGCCCTGCACCGCCACTGCGCGTTCTTCAACATCACCGTCCAGTTCGCCCCGTTCGTCGGCGGCATCGCGATGGCCATGGAGGAGAAGGTCGCCCGCGGCGAGATCGAGCCCGAGAGCGTCAACGACGTCAAGGCCGCCCTCATGGGCCCGCTGTCCGGCATCGGCGACTCCATCTTCCTGTCGACGCTGCGCGTGGTCGCCGCCGCGGTGGGCATCAGCCTGTGCCAGGCCGGCAACCCCTTCGGCCCCATCGCCTTCCTGCTCATCTACAACGTCCCCGGCTTCGCGCTGCGCGTCTGGGGCGCCGTCAAGGGCTACGAGCTGGGCGTGGGCTTCCTGGACGAGGCCCAGAGGACCGGCCTCATGCAGAAGATCATGACCTGCGTGGGAATCGTGGGCGTCATGGTCGTGGGCGCCATGTGCAAGGACATGTTCTGGGCCAGCATCCCGGTGGCCATCGGCTCGGGCGACGACGCCCAGACCCTCCAGGACATCCTGGACGGCATCATGCCCGGCATGCTCGGCATGATCGCCTTCTGGCTGTACTACTGGCTGCTGTCCAAGAAGATCAACCCCATGGTGCTGATCGTGGCCACCATGGTCGTGGGCATCGTCGGCGCGTTCTTCGGCGTGCTGGCGTAAGGGCCCGGCTGCATAGACTGTCATTGCAACCTGGTAAGGGGATGGAGCGGGCCTATGCCCTCCATCCCCTTACTTGTATAGAGGGAGTTCGTATGTTCGCGAAGGATCGCGAAGCAATGCGCCTGACGCCGGCAGAGGTCAGGCTGATTCTTATTGAGTCCCTGCAATGGTGCGCCAACAACGCGGTGTACTTTTTAGGGCTTATCGGCGCGGCGACGTATGATTTGGCTGGCACGGCCTTTTTGGTTGCTGCCATTACGCTCGTACGCAATCTTATGACGTCGGCGGGCAATATGGTGTCGGGCTCGGTCATCGACCGCTTTGGACCGCGCCGGACGTCGTTTGTGACGTGCGTGATTACGGCGGTGCTATCGCTTGGCGTGGGGTTGGCGCCGTTGTCTGTCCCCGGGCTTGTGTTTGCCGCGTGCGTCTTGGGGCTTGCGGGCGGCTTTATCAACACCTGTACGCATGCGTTTCCGGGATACCTGGAGTCGACCACCGAGGGCCGTACCCGCGTGAACGGTCTCATGGTGTTCTACAGCAATATCGCCTATACCGCTGGCCCGCTGCTCGGTGGTGCCATCGTGAGCTGTTTTGCCACGCAATCGGTCTATCTGCTCATGGCGGGCATGATGGGTGTGGCGGCCGTGCTCTCCTTGGGCTGTCACGAGTGTGTTGCTCCCGCAAAAGGGGAGAAGCCGAAGGGCGGCATTCTGGGCGGCATGGCCGAGGGCGCGCGACTTACGTTTCGCGACCACGACCTGCGCCTTATCTTTATCTCGGGCTTTCTGGGCTTCTTTGCGTTTGGCGCGTTCGATTCGCTGGAGTCGTTGTTCTATCGCGATGTGCTCAACGTGGATATCGTCTGGCTGGGCTGGCTGTCCTCGGTCGTGGGCCTCACTTCCTCGGTGGGCGCGTTCATCCTGACCAAGCTTTCTGCCCGCCATGTCAACCTGCGATTGCTGCTCGGCGCGCTCATGGCCGTGGGCATTGGGTCCATGGTGTACGTGGGCACCGATATGCTGGGGGTCGCGATTATCGGTCAGGCGATTAACGGTCTGGCCTGGGGATTCCTGGAACCGCTGCAGATGATCTTGATTCAGGAGCGCGCTGACATCAAATACCTGGGGCGCATTACCGGCTTTGTACGTTTTGGCCTGATGAGCGCCGGCGTGCTGCCGCTGCTGGCGGCTCCGTTTTTGGCGGAGGCTTTGGGTGTCCAGACGGTACTGTTTGGGGCATCGACCATTATTGCGCTGGTAGGAACGCTGTTCTTTGTCACACAAGGGAGGCGCCAGAGGCGTTAACTATACATTCAATTCTAATTTAATACCACTCACCAGAGAATTTCGACCGTTCACCGAGGATTGGAGCAGATTGATAAGTGGTATTAAAAACACATTAGGTGTATGTCTATAATTGGTATCGAAAAGAAACGCGATGTACAGAGTTGCGTGCAGGACAGAAAGGAAAAGCCATGAAGGAAACCGAGAAGATCGAGATCATGCACTTTAGCCAGGAGGGCTACGTCGAGGACGGCAAGAACGTCTACGAGACCGGCAAGAAGATGACCGCGCTCGCCGACAAGGTCGCCGACGAGGG
>CALHJP010000017.1:0-24098 GCA_938033205.1 uncultured Collinsella sp.
GAAGCCATAGCCGATGTTCCAGCCGAAGGGAACGCCATCCACCTGCCCGGAGGCGGCCCCAGCGCGAGACCGTCCCGGATGCCTATCTACTCGTTGTCGCCTGCGGTCATTTGCGTTGCGGAAAGCGCGCCGTCGGCAGCGGTTGCAGCTGCTGCGTCGGGCCAGACCCAGTCGGTGAAGGCCGGGTGATCGTAGCCCTCATCGCACGCGAACTCGAAGGCCTCGGTGCGGAATGCCTCCCACTTATCAATCTGCTCCGCAAACTTATCGGCGTCGACCAGGCGCAGCACGTCGGCGGCCAGTGCCCAGCGGTCCATGTTGTTCAGGCGCAGCATGTCGAACGGCGTTGTCGTGGAGCCTTTCTCCTCGTAGCCGTGGACGCGGAAGGCATCGTGGCCGGGGCGGTTCCAAATCAGACGGCGAATCGTGCCGGCATAAGCGTGGAACGCGAAGAGGACGGGCTTCTCGCCGCAGCCGAACAGCTCAGCCCAGCGCTCGTCGCTGAGAGCCTGGTCGTTCTCGCAGACGTTCTGGATCTTGAGCAGGTCGACCACGTTGACGAACCATACCTTGATGCCCAGCTCGCGCAGCATGTCGGTTGCAGCCAGAGCCTCAAGCGTCGGCACGTCACCGCAGGTGGCGACCACGACGTCGGCCTCGGCGAGCGAATCGGCGGTCGATGCCCACTCCCAGGTCGCAACGCCCTCGGCGAGCTCCGCCTTGGCCTCGTCGACCGTCTGGAAGGTCGGAGCAGGCTGCTTGCCGCAGAAGATGGCGTTGACGCAGTCAGTGGACTGGTAGACGCGCTCGGCCACGGCGAGAGCCATGTTGGCGTCGGCCGGATAGTAGGCATTCACGATGTGCGTGTCGTTGGCCTTGTTGAGCAGCAGGTCGATAAAGCCGGGGTCCTGGTGCGAGAAGCCGTTGTGGTCCTGACGCCAGACGTGGCTCGACAGCAAAATGTTAAGGCCGCTGATGGGGGCACGCCACGGAATCTCGCGCTTGGTAGCCTCGAGCCACTTGCAGTGCTGGTTGACCATGGAGTCGACCACATGGACAAAGCTCTCGTAGGAGCTCCACACGCCGGAACGGCCAGTGAGCACGTAGGCCTCGAGGAAGCCCTCGCATTGGTGCTCGGACAGCTGCTCGACGACCTTACCGGAGCCTGCCAGCAGCTCGTCGTTGGCCTCGTCCTCGTAGAAGCCGGCGTCCCACTGCTTCTTGGTCACCTTGTAGGCAGCCTGCAGACGGTTGGACGCGGTCTCGTCGGGACCAAAGATGCGGAAGTCATCCATGTTCTTGGCCAGAACGTCGGCAGTGTACTCACCAAAGACGCGGGCGGCCTCGGTGGAGCCCCAGCCATGACCCTTAGTTGCGACGGGGACCTCGTGGGCATGAATATCGGGCAGCTCGAGCTCGCGACGCACCTTACCGCCGTTCACGTTGGGGTTGGCGCCGATGCGCAACTCGCCGGTCGGCATAAAGGCCGTCACCTCGGGGCGCACCTGGCCCTCGGGCGTAAAGAGCTCCTCGGGCTTGTAGGAACGCAGCCACTCGCGCAGCACGCGGAAGTGCTCGTGGGTGTCCTTGGCACTCGCCAGCGGCACCTGATGCGCGCGCCAGGAGTCCTCGGTCTTCTTGCCGTCGATGTGCTTGGGGCAAGTCCAGCCCTTGGGCGTACGGAACACAATCATGGGGTAGGCCGGGCGGACCACGGTCTCGCCTGCGGCGGCCTGGGCCTGCGCGGTGACCTTGATGTCACAGATCTCGTCAAAGACCTGCTCAAACAGGGCAGCGAAACGCGCATGAATGCTTGCGTGGCTCTCGTCGTCAAAGCCGGCGACAAAGAAGTGCGGCTTATAGCCCATGCCCTCAAAGAACTTGGTGAGCTCCCCATCGGACACGCGGGCAAGGATGGTGGGGTTGGCGATCTTGTAGCCGTTGAGGTGCAGGATCGGCAGGACGATGCCGTCGGTTGCCGGGTTCACGAGCTTGTTGGACTGCCAAGAGGTCGCGAGCGGACCGGTCTCGGACTCGCCATCGCCCACCACGGCCACGGCCAGCAGGCTCGGGTTGTCCATGACGGCACCGTAAGCGTGGCTGAGCGTGTAGCCGAGCTCGCCGCCCTCGTGGATGGAACCGGGCGTCTCGGGCGCAAAGTGGCTCGGGATGCCGCCGGGATAGGAGAACTGGCGGAAGAACTTCTGCAGGCCTGCCTCGTCATTGGTGATGTCGGGGCGAATCTCGCGGTAGGTGCCGTCGAGCAGCGACTGAGCAGTACCGGCGGGGCCACCGTGACCAGGGCCCATCAAGAAGATAGCATTCTGGTTGTGGTCGGCGATCAGTCGATTGACGTGACCGAACAGGAAGTTGATGCCGGGCGTGGTGCCCCAGTGGCCAACCAGGCGGTGCTTAACGTCCGGACGACCGAAGTCGCGCACCTCACCGGTTTTCTCGTCGACAAAGTCGGGGCGCATTAGCGGGTTAGAGCGAAGGTAGATCTGACCGACGGACAGATAGTTCGATGCGCGCCAATACAGGTCGACGCCCTCGAGCTCGGAAGCCGGCACCTCGTGGCCCAGCTTTTGCCACGGCGTCCCCAGTGTTTTAGCCATTGTTTATGTCCCTTCGCTGTGCGGTCACCCTCCAATACGGCAACCTTTCGTTGGGACCAGTATATTTGCTAAAACGTTTTATCATGGTGAAAAAACGTTTTACCACCCTTATCAATCCCATCGATTAGCAAAACGCGACATTCACCTGCGGCGTTGATTGTCACAGGTGCTCCACATTCGGTCTCTGCAAATTGGTAAACGTGTTTAGTTGTGTTTAGTAAGCTCGAGCACGCTGTCCTTAACGATAAGCTCCGGCTCCAGAACGACCTCTTCGGCACGCCTGCCGCCCCTACCGGCAAGACGCTTGGACATGCAGCCAAAAGCATGCTCCGCAAGGACACCAGGGTCCTGCTCAATCGCGGTCAGCGCCGGCTCAAAGAGAACGTCGGCCGCCGAGTTGTCATAGCTCACCACCGAGATATCGCCCGGGATGCTCTTCCCCATCTCGTGTAAGCGCTTGAGCAAACCGAGGGCAATGTTATCTGAGCTTGCGAACACGGCAGTGGCGTCAGTTGCGAGCACTGCCTCCGAGGCCTCGTATGCGCTCGGAATGTAGTACTCGCTCTCAAACTCCAAACGCGCGTCGATCGGCAGGCCAACCTCGCGCAGCGCGCGCTCATAGCCGGCAAGTCGCTTGCGACCCGTATTGGAACGGCGGGCATTAACCAGGCAGGCAATACGGCGGTGGCCTTGCTCGATCAGATAGCGGGTGGCCATATAGCCGCCCATCTCGTGGTCGAACATCACCTTGTCGCACTCGAGCCCCTCAATGGCACGGTCGACCATTACGGCCGGGATGGGCAGGTGGCTGACTTCTTCGCGCAGGGCGCGGTCATCGGAGAACTCGTCACCCACCACCAGGAAGACGCCATCAACGCCGCGCGTCACCAGCTGGCGCAGCAGCTCCAGATCGTCATCGGCGCTTCCGCCCGAGCTGGTAATGAAGAGCGCATAGCCGTCCTCGCGGCAGCGCTTTTCCAGGCTACCGGCGAGCGAGGCAAAAAAGCGGCTCTCGATGTTAGGGACGATAAGGCCCAGCGTGCGCGACTCGCGCATGACCAGGCTGCGCGCAATCTGGTTGGGAACATAGTGGTTGCGCGCCGCGACCTCTTTGATGAGCTTGCGGTTTTCTTCCGAGATGCGACAGGGCCGATTATTGAGAACAAGCGAGACCGACGAGGGGGAAAGCCCCACCTCCTGGGCGATCTGCTTGAGGGTGACTTTGTTGGCCATCTCGCTCCTTCCGGGTTTACGCGCAATCTCTTGAAAGTATAGCGACTACCCCTCTACCTCGGTGATAAACACTTTACCAATCCGGTGGACGGCTGTTTTATCGCCGCCAGCGCACCAAATCCGTCCGGGTGGGGTATATTGCAATCGATTGATGACAACGACCACCAAAAGGCGGATATTCGTATGCACGAGAACGATTTTTTTAACGAGGACCTGCTGTGCGCGCTCGCTGGCGTTGCCGGCGAGGACAACGTGCTGATGAGCGAGCCCATGCGCGAGCACACCACGTTTAAGATCGGCGGTCCGGCCGACGTCTTTGTCACGCCCGATACTGAGCAAGGCCTCGTCGCCACGCTCGATACCTGCTATCGCTGCAATCTACCACTCACCATCGTGGGCAACGGCTCCGACTTGCTCGTCGGCGACAAGGGCATCCGCGGCGTCGTCGTAGCGCTGGGCGAGGGCCTCTCCGACATTACGGTCGACGGCACGCACGTCACGGCGGCAGCCGGCGCCTTGCTTTCCGATGTCGCAGCCGCGGCAGCCGAGGCCGGCCTTACCGGCATGGAGCCCATCTCGGGCATTCCCGGATCGGTCGGCGGTGCCTGCTACATGAACGCCGGAGCATACGGCGCCTGCATGGCCGATGTGCTGGAGTCCGTGCGCGTCTACAAGCCCGCCCGCATGCTCGACGACGGCACCCGCGGTAGCGGCAGCATTATCGAGTTCGATGTCGATGAGCTCAACCTGGGCTATCGCAAGAGCCGCATTGCCGACGACGGTTTCATCGTGCTTTCGGCCACTTTCAATCTCGCCCCGGGCAACGCCGCGATGATCAAGGCCGACATGGACGACTACCGCCAGCGCCGCGAGGACAAGCAGCCACTCGACATGCCGAGTGCCGGCTCCACCTTCAAGCGCCCCGAGGGCCACTTTGCCGGCAAGCTCATCATGGACGCCGGCCTGCGAGGACACGCCATTGGCGGCGCGCAGGTGAGCGAAAAGCACTGCGGCTTCATCGTCAACGCCGACCACGCCACCGCCGCCGACGTCGACGAACTCATCCGCCACATCCAAACAACCGTCAAAGACCAATTCAACGTAGACCTAGAACCCGAAGTCCACCGAGTAGGCGAATTCCTCTAACAAAGAAGGCCCCGAAAGGGGCCTTCACCATATTTATTCAGATAAACCAGTCCGGACTGCCCCGGACCAAGCCGCAGTTACGACAGCGCAATACCGCCAAGCCAGCCCCAACGCACGCCAGAGCCAGTACCATAGAAACTAATAAACGAGTCAAGCGACTTAGACGTAATGGCGCCCTCGTTGCTCATAACGATGCCGCCGCCAACGTAGATACCCACATGACCGTAGATAAGGCCCGGAGCACCCGTGCCGCTGTGCGAGGAATCGGCCACGATCATGCCCACCTGCAGCGCCGAGCGGTCGGAGCTATAGCACCAGGCGTTGAACATGTCGCAGGCGTTGCCGCCAAAGTAGCCAACGCCGGCGTTACGGAAGACATTGGTAACCCACGCCGCGCACCAGTTCTGACCCGGCGAAGGCGTGGAGTAGCACGCGTTGACGACAGCCTGCTGTTTGCCCGAGCCGGCATTCTGCTGCGGAGTTCCGGGCGCATACGATCCACCACCCGAGCTCGAACCACCCGAGTAGGAATTGTTCTTGTTCGCGGCGGCCGCGGCAGCGGCGGCCTTCCTGGCAGCCTCCTCGGCCTGGGCGGCAGCGAGGATCTCGGAATCACGCTGAGCCATGAGCTCCTTGACGTCGTCGGAAAGACCGTTCAGCACGGTCTGGACTTCTTGCTGCTTGGCCTGCATATCCTGCATCTGAGCCGTCTGCTGGTCCTTGAGTTTCTCCAGGTCGGCCTTTTGTGATTCGAGCTCGGTCTTCTGTGCGTCGAGCTCAGCCTGAATCGTCTGGATATCCTCGATGGCATCGCGGTCGCTCTTGTTGATCTTCTCAACGTAATGCGCGTTGGCGACGAGTTCCTCAAACGAGCCAGAGGCCAGCAGCAGCGACAGGATGTTCGTACCGCCGGACTTGTAGCTGGCGGCCACGCGATCGGAAAGGTCGTTGCGCTTCTTCTTGAGCTCGGCCTTCTTTTCATCGATCTGGGCCTGCGTGTCGTCAATCTTGCCCTGGACATTCTCGATGTCGTTGAGGGTCTGGGCATTCTTGTTGGCCAGCGCCGCATACTCATTTGCGATGCTGTCGAGCTGGGCCTGAACCTCGTCGAGCTGGGCCTGGGCGGCATTCAATTTATCGGTGGTTTCTTTGGAAGCCTCCGCCGCATGGGCGCGAGTGGGCAGGCCAAAAAGAACTGCCGCAGAAGCGGCGCCGAACAGGGCCTTAAGGGCAGTGCGGCGCGAGAGCTCCTGGGAAAGGATGGAATCGCTGTTTGGTGACATATGTACTCCGTTACATGCTTATTTATATGTCGCTCAACTCATACATATTAGCGTACATATGGCGCGTCCCAACGATTTCCACGAACGGCAGGAAACTACAAGGTCGGCGGCTCGTAAGCAATTGTCAAATTTGAGGTAACAATTGAGCAAGCTCTTATATGAGTACGTTAACATAATCCTCTGCTTTTCCTACAGTGCACCATTTGGGCGTCCCCGCCTGCGCTATACTCCCCTCTAGAAGTGTTCCTGATTCGATAGGAGACTACATGTCCAAAGCACTCGACCCCAAAGACACCTGCGTCCTCGTTACCGGTGGCGCCGGCTTTATCGGCTCGCACACCGTCGTTCAGCTGCTCGAGGGTGGCTACCAGGTCGTCATCGTCGATGATCTCTCCAACTCCAGCGCCGTCGCCGTCGACCGCGTCAAGACCATCGTGGGCGACGAGGCCGCCAAGAACCTCACCTTCTACGAGGCCAACGTGCTCGACCGCGATGCGATGAACAAGATCTTCGATACCCATCAGATCGACCGTGTCATCCACTTTGCCGGCTTTAAGGCCGTCGGCGAGTCGGTGAGCAAGCCCGTCGAGTACTACCACAACAACATCGAGAACACCCTGGTGCTCATCGACGTCATGCGCAACCATGGCTGCAAGTCCATCATCTTCTCGAGCTCCTCGACCGTCTACGGCGACCCGGACAACCCGCCCGTCACCGAGGAAGACCCCAAGAAGCCCGCAACCAACCCCTATGGCTGGACCAAGTGGATGATCGAGCAGATCCTTATGGACGTCCACACCGCCGACCCCGAGTGGGACGTCGTGCTGCTCCGTTACTTCAACCCCATCGGCGCTCATCCGTCGGGCCTGATCGGCGAGGACCCCAAGGGCATCCCCAACAACCTGGTGCCCTATGTCGCCCAGGTCGCCGTGGGCAAGCTCGAGGCCGTTCAGGTCTATGGCAACGACTACCCCACCCCCGACGGCACCGGCGTGCGCGACTACATCCACGTGTGCGATCTGGCCTCTGGTCACGTTGCCGCCCTTAACTGGATGAACGGCAAAACCGGCGTCGAGATCTTTAACCTGGGCACCGGCACCGGCACCTCGGTACTCGAGGTCGTCGCCGCCTTCTCCAAGGCTTGTGGCAAGGAGCTGCCCTACGTGATCCGCGAGCGCCGCGCCGGCGACATCGCTGCCAACTGGTGCGATGCCTCCAAGGCCGAGCGCATGATGGGCTGGAAGGCCCAGTACGACATCGCGGACATGTGCCGCGATAGCTGGAACTGGCAGAGCCACAACCCCAACGGCTTCGCCGACGCCGAGTAGCAAAAACCTACATACCGCTCTTGCCCCGATCTCACGTTGTGAGGTCGGGGCTTTTTCATGGCATGTAACCATTCGCCGAAAATCGACCAACTTTTTTATCTTGCCTGTACATGTTTAAACAACATGTTTTACAATAGGCGTATCGAATCAGAACATCGGAGGCGGACTGCACACCCATCGGCAGGCCGACCCCACAACAAGAAGGTTGGTGAGCGCATTCATGGAGCGTGCAAGCGGCGTCCTCATGCCCGTCTCATCTCTGCCCGGACCATACGGAATCGGCGGCTTTGGCTGGAATGCCTACGACTTCGTCGATTTTCTCGCCTCGTGCAAACAACATTACTGGCAGATTCTGCCCCTTACGACGACCAGCTATGGCGATTCGCCTTATCAGTCGTTCTCGGCCCGCGCAGGCAACCCCAACTTTATCGACTTTGCCGAGCTTATCGAGGCAGGGTATCTGGAGCAGCGCGATATCGATGGCGTGTATCTGGGATCCGACCCCAGCAATGTCGACTACGGTGCTATCTTTGGCGGCCGCCGTCAGATTCTCGACCGCGCCGCCGAGCGCTTTGCTGCCGACAAGCCGGCCGATTTCGATGACTTTATCCAGGCCAACGAGGACTGGCTCATCCCCTACTGTGAGTTCATGACCGTCAAAGAGGAGTGCGGTCTCAAGGCGTTTTGGGAGTGGCCCGAGGAGCTCCGCACCCGCGGCGAGGCTTCCGCCAAGGTCTGCGCCGACCATCCGGCGCGTATGCTCTACCACCAGATGACACAGTACTTCTTCGATCGCCAGTGGAGCCGCCTCAAGGCCTATGCCAACGAGCGCGACATTCTCATCATCGGCGACCTGCCCATCTATGTCTCGCGTGACTCCGTCGAGATGTGGGCGACACCTGAGCTCTTTAAGATCGACGCCGCCGGCAATCCCGTGAGCGTCGCCGGCACGCCGCCCGACCAGTTCTCGGCCACCGGCCAGTACTGGGGCAACCCCATCTACGACTGGGACGCCATGGAGGCCGACGGCTTCTCCTGGTGGGAGGGCCGCATTCGCGCCGCCCTCGACATGTACGACGTCATCCGCCTGGATCACTTCCGCGGCTTCGAGGCCTATTGGGAGGTGCCGTTCTCCTCGCCTGATTCGTCCTACGGTTCGTGGACGCAGGGTCCCGGCCTCAAGCTCTTCAAGACGCTCGAGGAAAAGCTCGGCACGCTGCCCATCATCGCCGAGGACCTGGGCTTCCTCACCCCCGGCGTCATCGATATGCGCGACAACTCGGGCTTCCCCGGCATGAAGATCCTGCAGTTTGCCTTTGAGGGCACCAACTCGTACTACCTGCCGCACAACTACATTGCCAACACCGTCGCCTACGTGGGCACTCACGACAACGAGACGGCACGCGGCTGGTTTGAAGGAACGGCTACCCCGCGTCAGCGCGAGCAGACAGCCCTGTACACCCATCAGCAGGCCGGCGAACCCATCGCCGACGCGCTCAACCGAACCATCGCAGCCAGCGTGAGCGACACGTGCATCTACACCATGCAGGACCTGCTCAACTTGGGCAACGAGGCGCGCATCAACACCCCTGCCACGCTGGGCGGCAACTGGACCTGGCGCATGCTCGACGGCGCCATCACCCGCGAGCTCGAGCACAAACTCACCGACTGGACCGAGACCTACTTCCGCATCCCGTCGGAAGCCGAAATCGAGCTTCCTCAATAGGAGCTACCGCGCCCGACCCCTCCCCACCGTGCGGACGCGCTTGCTTACCCGCGCGAGGCCACCCCAATCCCCTCGCGCGGGATTCTTATGAATTGCAGACATGTAATCAACCCATTACAGGAGGAAACATGCCCCAAATTAACCTCATGGAACTCGCCGAGCAGTCTTTTGGCACCTCGCTCGAGCAGCTCGACGACCGTCGCATTTACAAGCTGCTGGTCAAACTCGTGCAGGAGCGCTCCGCCGCCTGCCCGCTCAACAACGGCAAGAAAAAGCTCTATTACATTTCCGCAGAATTTTTGATCGGCAAGCTGCTCATCAACAACATGATCGACCTCGGCATCTACGACGAGGTTAAGGACCAGCTCACCGCCGCAGGCCACGACCTCAACAAGATCGAGGAGTTCGAGGTCGAGCCGTCGCTCGGCAACGGCGGCCTGGGCCGCCTGGCCGCATGCTTCCTGGATTCCATCGCCACGCTGGGCTTGACCGGCGATGGCGTGGGCCTCAACTATCACTACGGCCTGTTCCGTCAGCGCTTTGTCGACAACCAGCAGAAGGCCGTCCCCGACGAGTGGCTCGGTGAGCAGGACATCCTAGTCGACGACGACCGCTCCTACACCGTCGAGTTCGGCGATTTTGCCGTTACCTCCAAGCTCGTCAACATCGACGTGCCCGGTTACGGCCAGCCCACCAAGAACCGTCTGCGCCTGTTCGACCTGGCGAGCGTCGACGACGGCCTGGTCCCCGGCAGCTCCATCGACTTCGACAAGACCGAGATCGCCAAAAACCTCACCTTGTTCCTCTACCCCGACGATTCCGACGAGCAGGGCCGCCTGCTTCGCATCTACCAGGAATACTTCATGGTGAGCAACGCCGCCCAGCTCCTGATCGACGAGGCCATCGAGCGCGGCAGCAACCTGCACGATCTGGCCGACTACGCCGTGGTCCAAATTAACGACACGCACCCCACCATGGTCATCCCCGAGCTCATTCGCTTGCTCACCACCGAGCATGGCATCGATTTTGACGAGGCCGTGACCATCGTACGCTCCATGGTCGCCTACACTAACCACACGATTCTTGCCGAGGCGCTCGAGAAGTGGCCGCTCGTCAGCCTGCAGAAGGTCTCCCCTGCCATCGCCGACATTATCGTCAAGCTCGATGAGATCGCGAAGGCCGAGCACGATGACCCGCGCGTCGCCATCATCGACGAATACGACACCGTCCACATGGCCCACATGGACATCCACTTTGGCTTCTCCATCAACGGCGTAGCCGCCCTCCACACCAAGATCCTGGAGGACACCGAGCTTCATCCGTTCTACGAGATCTATCCCGAGAAGTTCTCCAACAAGACCAACGGCATCACCTTCCGCCGCTGGATCCATGGGGCCAACCCCGCGCTCGCCAGCCTGCTCGACGATGTGATCGGCACCGACTGGCGCAGCACCGGCGATCTGAGCAAACTCGCCAACTTCGCCGACGATAAGAGCATTCATGAGCGCTTGGCCGCCACCAAGGTCGAGGCTAAGGCCATCATGCGCCAGTTCATGGCGCTCGAGCAGGGCGTGACCATTCCCTCCAACGCTATCATCGACGTTCAGGTCAAGCGCATCCACGAGTACAAGCGCCAGCAGATGCTCGCGCTCTACATCATCTGGAAGTACCTCGATATCAAGAACGGCAACAGACCCAAGCACCCTGTCACCATCATCTTTGGCGGCAAGGCGGCGCCTGCCTACACTATCGCGCAGGACATCATCCATCTGATCCTGACGCTGTCGCAGTGGATTGCAAACGACCCCGACGTTGCTCCCTACCTGCAGGTTGTCATGATCGAGAACTACAACGTCACCGCCGCCGAGCGCGTGATCCCCGCCGCTGACATCTCCGAGCAGATCAGCCTGGCCTCCAAGGAGGCGAGCGGCACCTCCAACATGAAGTTCATGCTCAACGGCGCCCTAACCCTGTGCACGCTCGACGGCGCCAACGTGGAGATTGCCGAGCTCGTGGGCGACGAGAACATCTATACCTTTGGTGCCTCGTCCAAACAGGTCGAGCAGCTCTACGCCGACGGCAGCTATAACGCCAGCGCACTCTACCGCAAGCCCGGTATCAAGCTGCTGGTGGACTTTATCACCAACCCCGCCTTTATGGCGACCGGCAACGCCGAGCGCCTGCAGCGCCTGCACGACGACATTAAGGGCAAGGACTGGTTTATGGCCCTGCTCGACATCGAGGAGTACATCCAGACCAAGGAGCGCGTACTGGCCGACTACGAGGACCAGGACGCCTGGATGCGCAAGGCGCTCATCAATATCGCCAACGCTGGCACCTTCTCGTCCGACCGCACCATCTCCCAGTACAACGACGAGATCTGGCACCTGGACTAACCCATTCCCCTTACCCATTCTCTTGAGGAACGGAGTCGTGGCAACACGGCTCCGTTTTTTGTGCCCGCACGTTACCCTGTGACCCGACTCGACCAAACAATCTCGATCTGTAACACCTACTCGGCGAAAACGGTCCTACCTGTTACAGAACAAGGCAAACCGGTCCTTTCCCCAGGGTTTATCTCAATCTGTAACATCTAACGTCCGAAATCCGCCCTTACTGTTACAGATCGAGACAAATGGATAAGCCGGCTAAAACAATCTCGTTCTGTAACAGGTAGCTGCCGAAATCAGCCTCTCGTGTTACAGATCGAGATGAAAGGACAGGCGGCTCAACTCAGTCTCGTTCTGTAACATCTAAACCCAATTCGAACCTCTACCTGTTACAGATCAAGACAAGCGACCGACCAGACAGCCCCAGCACAAAGAAAGGCTCCCCTCTCGCCCAGTGGACGGGAAGGGAGCCTTATATGTGACCGCGGCAAAAGGATGGCAATACCGCAGTCGCCCAAAGGGAGGGCCTGGATGCACCGGGCCTAGATAAGGTTCTTGCCAGAGACTTTATCGAAGAGGTGGGTCGCGTTCTTCTCGAACTTGAACCAGATGGGGTCGCCTGCCTTGAGCGCGCCCTTGGCCTCAAGGTCGACAACGGGAATGATCAGGACGAACTGGCCATCGGGAGCGGTCACGTGGACATGCTCGGTCGAACCCATGAGCTCGGTCACCTCGACGGTACCCTGGAGCGCGTCCTCCTCGTCCTTGTCGGCAAGCAGAATCTGCTCGGGACGCACGCCGGCCGTGATCTCCTTCACGTCGCCACCGTCCCAGTTGAGAGCAAGCTGAGCGCAGGTCTCGGGGGCGAGCGCCACGTTCATATCCTCGGTCTTGACGGTAAAGCCGTTGCCCGAGCGCACCAGCTGGGCATCGAAGAAGTTCATCTGCGGCACGCCGATAAAGCCGGCGACGAAAATGTTCGCGGGATGGTTGAATACCTCCTGCGGGGTGGCGATCTGCTGGACGACGCCGTCCTTCATGACCACGATACGGTCACCGAGGGTCATAGCCTCAGTCTGGTCGTGAGTAACATAAATGAACGTGCCCTTGATCTCGTGGCGCAGCTTAATGAGCTCGGCACGCATCTGGTTACGAAGCTTGGCGTCCAGGTTGGACAGGGGCTCGTCCATCAGGAAGACCTTGGGGTCACGCACGATGGCGCGGCCGATGGCGACACGCTGACGCTGGCCGCCGGAGAGTGCCTTGGGCTTACGGTCAAGGTACTCGGTAATACCCAGGATCTCGGCAGCGGAGCGAACCTTGCGGTCGATCTCGTCCTTGGGGACCTTCTTGAGCTCAAGCGTAAACGCCATGTTCTCGTACACCGTCATATTGGGGTACAGAGCATAACTCTGGAACACCATGGCGATGTCGCGGTCCTTGGGCGCCACGTCGTTGACGCGCTTGCCATCGATGAGCACATCGCCGGAGGTGATGTCCTCCAGGCCGGCGACCATGCGCATCGTCGTGGACTTACCGCAGCCAGAAGGGCCAACGAGGACGATGAACTCCTGGTCGTGAACGGTGAGGTTGAAGTCCTCTACAGCGAGCACACCGTCCTCGGTAACCTTGAGGTTGTGCTTCTTCTCCTCGGTCTTCTTCTTTTTGCCAAAGAAGCCCTTCTTTTTTGACTCGTTGTTGGGATACACCTTCTGAACATGTTTGAGAACGATCTCGGCCATGTCTTTACCTTTCGATACGCGGCGCCGCGCTGAGAGGCGCCGCCAAAACTTGCAAAACAGTTACGGCATCAGCCCTTGACGGCACCTGCCACAACGCCGTCAATGATGTACTTCTGGCAGAAGATGTACATGATGACGATGGGGATGACGACCATCATGATGCATGCCATCATGGGGCCGAGCTCGACGTGGCCATAGCCGCCACGGAAGTACTGGATCAAGATAGGAATGGTCTTGTACTTGGTGGAGTCGAGCGTAAGGTAGGGCAGCAGATAGTCGTTCCAGACCCACATGGTCTCAAGGATGCCGACCGAAAGATAGGTGGGCTTCATAATGGGAAGGACGATCTTAAAGAACACCTGGACCGGGTTGCAGCCGTCGATCATGGCCGCTTCCTCAATCTCGAGCGGGATGTTCTTGACGAAGCCGGCGAACATAAAGACCGCGAGGCCCGCGCCAAAACCAAGGTAGATGAAGCAGATGTTAAACGGCGTGTTAAAGCCGATGCGGTCCGCGAGGTTGGACAGCGTGAACATGAGCATCTGGAACGGTACGACCATCGAGAAGACGAACAGGTAATAGAAGAAGTTCGAGATCTTGCTGTTGACGCGCACCACGTACCAAGCGCACATGGAGCAGCACACCAGAATCAGCACGACCGACGTGACCGTAATGATAAGCGAGTACATAAACGCCGAGGCAAAGCCCTGCTCGTTCAGAGCGTGCACGTAGTTTGCGAGGCCGTTGAACGTCTCGGGCGTGAGCAGATCGAACGCCGTGGTGGTGCTGATTGCGGTCGCTTTCTTAAAGGAATTGAGCGCAATCATGAACACGGGGTAGATCCATGCGAGCGACAGGATCGTAAAGAAGATCGAGAGCGCGCGGTTGATAGCCTTATCGCGTTTCATTACTGCTGCACCTCCTTGGACCTCGTGGCCTTAAGCTGGATCATAGAAATAGCGACAACCAGGATGCAGAAGATAACTGCCTTGGCCTGACCGATGCCCTGCCATGCGATGCCAGCACGCGAATAGAACGTGTTGTAGATGTTCAGGGCGAGCATCTCGGTGGAGTGCGCCGGGGCGCCACCGGTAAGGGCGAGGTTCTGGTCGAACAGCTTAAAGCCGTTGGTGATGGACAGGAACAGGCAGATGGTGATGGTCGGCATCAGGTTGGGGATCTTAACCTTCCAAAACGTCTGCCATGCCGTAGCGCCATCGACCTTGGCGGCCTCGATGTAGTCAGACGGAATGGACTGCAGACCGGCGATGTAGATGATCATCATGTAGCCGACCTGTTGCCACAGGGTCAGGATGATAAGGCCCCAGAAGCCAGCGGCGGAGTTGAGGGCGATAAGCTGGGCACCCACGTTGGAGAGCAGGCAGTTGATCAGAATCTGCCAAATGTAACCCAGTACAATGCCGCCAATCAGGTTAGGCATAAAGAAAATCGTACGGAAGATGTTGGTGCCCTTGAGCGCCTTGCGAGTGAGCGCCTGCGCAATGGCCAGCGCGATCACGTTGATGAGCACCGTCGACAGGAAGGCAAACGCCACGGTAAAGAAGAACGACGTGGAGAACTGCGGATCGGACAGCGCGCGCACGTAGTTCTCGATACCGACAAAGTGCGCGTTATTGATGGTAATAAACTGGCAGAACGAGAGATAGAAACCCTGGATAAAGGGAATCACGAACCCGATCATAAACGCCAGGCACGTGGGCAGCATAAAGAGCGGCCACCAGCGCTTGAGTGCTTTGCCCATAGAAGGGTCCTTTCAATATGCAGGGGGCGGGCAAACCTACGTCTGCCCGCCCCCTGTCGCTAATCAGATAGCTTGGGCAGCAACTGCTTACTCGGAAGCAGCCTTCTCGGTCTTCCAGCCATCGACGAAGGCGTTCTTGACGCCGTCCCACTTGGTGTTGTCGGCAGCATAAGCGATGAGAGCCTGCTTGAGGTTCTTCTTCCACTCCTCGGAGGGGATGTAAACGAAGTCCCAAGCGACGGTCTTCTTGCCGTCCTTGGCCATAGCAACGGCCTGCTGAGAGAAGACGTTGGTGGTCTCCTTAGCGCTCTTGAACGGGGCGGTCAGACCCATCTTGTCAGCGATGATGCTGGTGGCGGTGTCAGAAGTGACGCACCAATACATGAAGTCCTCGGTGGCCTTCTGGGCATCCTCGGAAGCCTGGGAGCTGACGCACCAGTAGTTCTCGCCGCCGGAGCACAGGCCCTGGTTCTCCTCGCCGTCGACGCCGATGTAGATCGGCAGCATGCCGAGCTGGTCGTCGGTCATACCGGCCTTGGTGAGGTCGGCGTAGGCCCAAGAGCCGTTCTGATAGAAGACGGCCTTACCGGTTGCGAACTCGTTGGTGGCGTCGTCGCCGGTCTTAGAGGCGAGCTGCGAAGGATCGCAGGTGGAGTCGGTGATGTACAGGTCGAAGATCTGCTTAAAGTTGTCGAGATACTCGCCCTTGATCTCGTCGTCCTCCTGGTTGTGCTCCTTCTCGAACTCGTAGTAGAGCGGGAGGTTGGCGAGGTGGGTGGTGTAGCGCCAGCTGGAGGAGTCATCCATACCGGCGGAAGTGAAGGCACCGTCAACGCCGAGCTCGTCCTTGCGGGCCTGGATGTCATCGGCGCAAGCCTTCAGCTTGTCGAAGGAGTTGATGTCCTCGGCCTTGTAGCCGGCCTTCTCGAGGAGCTCCTTGTTGTAAATGATGCCGTAGCTCTCCTGAACCCAGTCGATACCCAGATCCTTGCCGTCGGACTGCAGCGCCAGGGAGTCGTCGATGAGCTCGCCGCGGAGCTTGGTGTCGGAAAGATCGGCGCAGTAGTCCTTCCAGTTCTTAAGGCCGGTGGGGCCGTTGACCTGGAACAGCGTCGGAGCGGAGCTCTTGGACATCTCGGACTTGAGCTTCTCCTCGTAGGTGTTGGAGGCGGCGGTCACGATCTTGACCTCGACGCCCTTCTCCTTCTTGTACGCCTTGGCGATCTCCTTCCACTCCTTGTCGACCTCGGGCTTGAACTGGAGGAAGTAAACCTCGGCAGCGTCACCAGAAGCAGAGGAGCCAGAGCCGGCAGAACCACCGCAGCCCACGAGGCCCAGACCAAGAACCGCAGCCGCGGAACCAGCAAAGCCCAGGAACTGCCTTCTGCTCATTTCGTTCTTCATTACAATCCACCCTTTCACACCGTGGCGGCACCCTTTGCCGCCGCCTTCGGAGATTGGCTCGGGGACTTTGCCCCTTTTGCTGACTTGTACAATACGCTATTTGGCTAGTTGTTTGAACAAGTATTACTAGAGCGGTAGAAAAACTTCGGTGAACGGTAATTTCAACTTGATACTTGACAAGTTTTGTATAAACAATTATTTGTTATCGAATGCAGAGAAAACGCCCGGTCAAGCCGATGCATCGTCGGTTTGACCGGGCGTTTTCTCTTTGAGGGCATGAGTCTCGTCAGGCTGCGAGCTAGCCGGCTATCGCTTGGAGTTGACGCGGTAGTGGAAGATCTCGGGATGCGTGCGGGCATGCGTGACCTCGAACAAGATGCCGTCCGAAGTGTACGACTGGCTCTCCATGACGGCGACACAGTTGTACTTGCCAAGGTCCAAGTAGCTGCAGTCCTCATCGTTGGCGAGCTCGACACTCACCGTACGGCGGCTCGCCATCACTTTGATGCCGCGCTTGTGCTCCAGATAGCCGTAGATAGAATCCGCCGCGATCTCGGGGGTCAGGCCCTTGGCGATCGACGCCAAAAAGTAGCCGTGGTCCACCTGGCGCGCGCTGCCGTTGAGGCTTCGGACACGCACGACGCGAATCAGCTCCTCGCCCACCTTAAAGCCCAGGCGACGAGAGAGTTGCTCAGTGCAAATCAAATGTTCAAAAGACTTGACCTCGGTCGATGCGACGGCATTGTTGCGTTTTGCGAACTCGCCAAACGACTCAACCTCTTCGAGTGCGCCCAGCATGTCGGTTTCGCCCTTAAGCCAAATAACGCGCACGCCCTTACCGTGTATAGGCTGCACAAACATCTGGTCGGCCAGCATGCTCAAGGCGCGTCGAACGGTATTGCGCGTGCAGCCAAACTCCGCGGTCAGCTCGGCTTCGGTTGGCAGCATCTCCTGAAACGCATAGGTCCCGTTGATGATGCGCGAACGGATCTCGCGGTAGATTCCTTCGTAAATCGCTTTTGGCATGATTTCACCTCTAATGAATATGTATGGCTAGGCACGATAGCATTTCTTAAAGTTGTTTAAACCGATTATCGGTAAAGCACGGATTATTTACCGTCGACGGTTCCCCCGAAACCCAAATCGGACCGAATCAAAACCGTCAATGCGGCAAGCAGCCAGTCCTCTACAATGAGTTCATTGTTTAAACGTTCTTGCTCGCACAGCATGTTGCATCCGGAAGGCATATTATGCTGCAGAAAATCCAACGTTTTGGCGGAGCCATGTTCGCGCCCGCCATGCTGTTTTCTATATCAGGCCTCATGGTCGGCATCTCCGCCCTCGCAACGACCGTGGATATCGTCGGCGACCTCGCCGTATACGGAACCCCCTGGTACGTTTTCTGGACCATCATCCAGCGCGGCTCGTGGACGGTCTTTAAGCGCCTTCCACTCCTTTTTGCCGTAGCGCTGCCTATCGGCCTTGCCCAAAAGCAACCGGCACGCTGCTGCCTCGAGGCGCTCGTAGCCTATTTTGCCTACTGTTTCTTTTTGAGCGAGATCATTAAGCTGAGCGGCGACAACCTTGGACTTAAGTACCCGTCGTCTTTAACCCCCGCCAGCGGCATCACCGTCATCGACGGCATCAAGACGCTCGACACCGGCATTATCGGCCCGCTGGCGGTGTCGGCAACCGTCGTCGCCATCCATGACCGCTTCTACGATGCCAAGGTTCCCGATTGGCTCGGCACCTTCTCGGGTTCCTCGCTGGTCTACCTCATCAGCTTTTTTGCCGTGTTTGCCCTTGCCGCCATCTCGGCCGCCATCGTGCCCTTCGCATACGCTGTGACCGAAACGCTGCGCCACGCACTTGCGGGCGTCGGCCCCTTCGGCGTGGGCATCTTTGTGTTTTTGGAGCGAGCGCTCGAGCCCATGGGGCTGCACCATCTGCTCTATATGCCCATCTATTACGACAATCTGGTCATTCACGACGGTATTTACGCCACGTGGACCAACCTGCTCCCCATTCTCTCCCATAGCACGCGCCCTTTAAATGAACTTGCGCCCTGGGCAGGTTTTACCGCCACCGGCTGGGGCAAGCTCTTTGGCCTTCCCGCCATCGCGGCAGCATTCTATTTCACCGCCAAACCCGAACGCCGCGCCGGCCTTAAGGTCATCCTTTTGCCCGCCATCGTCGCCTCGGTGGTCTGCGGCGTCACCGAGCCGCTCGAGTTTCTCTTTATGTTCACCTATCCCGGACTCTTTTTGCTCTACGCCGTCCTGTCCTCCTGCCTTGCCATGACCATGAACTTCTTTGGCATCGTCGGCATCTTCTCGGGCGGTCTCATGGAAATGACGGCCTTCAACTTCATCCCGCTCATGC
This sequence comes from uncultured Collinsella sp., assembly GCA_938033205.1. Taxonomy (GTDB): domain Bacteria; phylum Actinomycetota; class Coriobacteriia; order Coriobacteriales; family Coriobacteriaceae; genus Collinsella. Next base: position 19,012 of record CALHJP010000017.1, read on the forward strand.
GAATGCATGCCGGCTCCTACCTTTTGGCGCTCGGTATCGGTCTTGCCTTTAGCCTCATCTTTTTTGTTAGTTTTCGAGCACTCATCTTGGTCTATGACCTTAAGACGCCGGGCCGCGAGGATCATGTCTCCAATCGCGCGGCAATCGATCGTTTAACGGGAAGCGGCTTTGCCAAAGAGCAATCTCCCAATGGCGAGGTCAGTATTCAATCCGATCAAGATCACGTCCTCGCTGAGCGGGTAATTCAGCTTTTAGGTGGCGTTGGCAATATCGTGGGCGCAACCAACTGCGCCACGCGCCTGCGCGTCGAGGTCGCAGACCCTTCCATCGTTGCAGATAATGCGTCGTTTGTCGCGGTGGGCGCCAAGGGCCTCATCATTACGGGCAAGACCGCCCAGGTGATTATTGGCATCTCCGTTCCCCGCGTTAAAGAGCATTTTGACCAGATCATGGGCCTCGAGCCGGGATTTGTGCCCACCACCTCGGCCTCCCCTTCCGCCAGCGCAGCCCATAAGCGCGGCGATATCTGCTTCTTCGATATCGACGGAACACTCGCCTGGCAAGACCCTCGAGTGGCACAAGAGCTTCCCGAGAGCGAGCGAGACCTCTCCCCCTATCCCAATGAAGCGGTCTCGCAAGCCATCCGTGATTTTGTCGCCAAGGGCAATATGGCGTTTATCTGCACAGGGCGCACGCTGAGCTGCATCCATCCAAAGCTGCTCGAGCTGCCCTGGACCGGCATCGTCTGCCTCGCGGGTGGCTATGTCGAACTTGAGGGACACGTGATTCGCGATTTGGCGATGACGCCCGGCATGCTGCAGCGCCTTGCTCCCATTCTTGAGCAATCGGACGAAGTGATTCGTTTTGAGGGACTCAATGGCGTCGTTCGCATGAGTGCCGATGCGCCCGACGCCCCCGGATACGCCCGCACCGTGGGCGATGCAATTACGCAGCTGCAACATTACAGCGCCTACAAGATCTTAATGTCCACGTCGCTTGCCAACCGCATCGCTCAGGATCAAGCGTTTGAGCCGCTGCTCTGCTTTAACGAGCTCGAGCTCGAAGTGACCGAGATTTCGCCTCGCGAATGCACCAAGCGCGAGGGTATCCAGTCCGTACTCGACGCCCTCGATCCCCACCACGGAACCGTATACGGCATCGGCGACGCCAGCAATGACGTCTCGCTGATGAACGCCGTCGACGTTGGCATCGCCATGGGCAACGCACCGGACTTCCTCAAGGAAAAGGCCGACTATGTCACCGACAGCATCGACCACGACGGCGTCGTCACCGCGCTCGAACACTTTGGGCTTATCTAGCCAAGCCCCTACCGCACTTGCGGCCGCATGGACCAATCGTCTTCAACCGCCGCGCTCGACGCCCTAATGTGGCAATATGTTGTCTGCATAATGCAACGATGCAACCTATCAAAGAATGCGAGAACCCGTGTCCAGTCCGTTTACCAGCTTTTTAGCCCAGCACTTTGACCAGATTAACGACTATCTGGCCACGTTCTTTGACGGACAGGCGACTTCCGCCGATATCGAGCGCTACCTGTATACCCCGCTCTCGGCATTTACGGCAAACGCTGGCAAGCGCCACCGCCCGCTCATCTGCATGCTCGCCGCCACTGCGGTAGGCGGCAGCTTTGAGAGCGCCCGCAGCGCAGCGGCGGCCATCGAGCACTTTCAGTCGGGCGCACTCATCCACGACGACATCGCCGACAACGGGCAGATTCGTCGCGGCAAGCCCTGCATGCACCTTACCGAGGGCACCGGTCTTGCCATCAACTGCGGTGACCTGGCGCTCACCATGGTCACCAAGACGGTTCTCGACGACCCCACACTCAACGCAGACGTGAAGCTTCGCGTGCTCCACGAGCTTACCGAAATGATCGTCCGTACCATCGAGGGCCAGGCGCTCGACCTGGGCTGGGTCCGCGACGGGCGCTTTGACATTTCGGTCGACGATTATCTGGACATGGCGACGCACAAGACCGCGTACTACAGCGGAGCGACGCCGCTTGCCGCCGGAGCCATTATCGGCGGCGGCAGCGAAGAGCAGATTGAGGCACTGCGCGCCTTTGGGCTGCACACGGGCCTTGCCTTCCAGATTCAAGACGACCTGCTCAACTTGATCGGCACCAAGGAGGCCGCCAACAAGGACTTCCGCACCGATATCACCGAGGGCAAGCGCACCCTCGTTGCCGTGCATGCCCTGTCAGACGAGCGCTATCACGACGAGATCGAGGCAATCCTTTCCTCGGGCACCGAGGACCCTGCGCAGCTCGCACGCGCCGTGGAGATCTTCCAGGAGACCGGCTCCATCGATTACGCCCACACCTATGCGCTCGACCTGACCGCTAAGGCCAAGGCCGCTATCGAAGGCGTCGAGCTCGACCCGCATGCGCGCGAGCTCTTCCTCTCAATGGCAGATTTCTTTGTGGAGCGTCTTAACTAGCGGGGGTCATAAAACCTGTGGGCAGCGAGTTTGGGTACAAGTTGCTACACTGTTGAGTGCATGTTTATGCATTGTCTCGCGTTGTCTATCCGACACGCGCTCAAAATAGTACGAATCGTACGCCGAAAGGGGTTCGTTCATGGAACCTATTACCACGGGCATGCAGGGAGCAGCCGTCGAGGACGTCCAGTCCCGCCTTCTGCAGCTCGGCTATACAATCGATGACGCCGAGGTTGTCGACAAGCGCTTTGGCACCACCACCGAGCAGGCCGTCAGCACCTTCAGGCTCGACAGCGGCCTTGCTGCCGGTCATGCCGTCGATATCCCCTGTTGGAGCGCCCTGGTCGACGCCTCGTATAAGCTGGGCGACCGCACCCTGTATCTGCGCATGCCCAATTTCCATGGCGCCGATGTGCAGGCCCTGCAGCGCGCTCTCAACGTTTTGGGCTTTGCCTGTGGCGAAGACGACGGCTACTTTGGTCCGCATACCGAGGCCGCCCTGCAGCAGTTCCAGGAAAATGTCGGCCTGTTTGCCGACGGCATGGCCTTCCAGGACACCTACGCCTACATCAACCGCCTGCACCATGTGTGGGAGGGCAAGCCCTCGGTCACCGAAGCCGAGTCCCGCATCGGTTTTGCTCGCGCCGCCAACGTGCTCGAGCGCTTCCAGATCGCCGTTATCGGTGAGGACCCCATCGCACGCAGCGTTGCTTCGCGCATGTGGAACATCGCCACGGCAACGACCGACAACAGCGGCATGATGCTCTGCGACTCCGAGGTCCCAACCGACGTTGACCTGGTGCTCGAGATCGCAAGCGACGAGCTGCCCGCCGACGCCGCGCCACGCGCCACGATTGCCCTCGCCGAGTGCCACAACCTGGCCCAGCGCATCCGCACCGCCAATGTCGCCGCGCAGCAGAAGCCGGCTCGCATTCGCATTGAGCTCACGGGCATGACGCGCTACAACGGCACCTTCACGGCCAGCGACGCGCAGACGCTCGCCGTACGCCTACTCGATGGCGTTTGCGATGCCCTCGCAGATTAGGTAAACTAGACGAGTTGCTTTTGGGCAACACCACACATTGGGACGTAGTTCAACGGTAGAACTCCGGTTTTTGGTGCCGGCTGTTGGGGGTTCGAATCCCTCCGTCCCAGCCATTAAAACTGAGCGCCCTAAGCCCATAACGGCCCAGGGCGCTTTCTTGTGGGCAAGCGGAGGAATTCGAGCCCGCAAGGGTGCGGAGCTGAGGAAACGCGAAGCGTTTTCCAGCGCAGCACGCAAGGAGCGAAGCGACGCAGCGGGGCGCGGTCGCCGACCAGGCGGACGCGGAATCCCTCCGTCCCACACCAGCCAAGAGCCCCTCACGTCAAGCAAATCGAGCCAACGCCGCCAAGCGGAGGAATCCGAACCCGCAAGGATGCGGAGCGACGCAGCGGGGCGCGGCCGCCGCAGGCAGACGCGGTGCCGGCACTTGGGGACGCTCCTAAGTGCCGGCATTATAGGAACGTCCCCAAGTGCCGGCTCGGGACTATTTTCGAGGACCCTCCGAAGGACTGTGGCCAAAAAACGGCAAATATGAGTACTGTTACCGTTGTAGCTACATTATTTTCGTTAATAAAAGAAGATCTTAATGAGATTTATTCGCATCAAGGTCTTCCTTTAATGAACACTTGAGGAGATACGGCAGCTTATCTGCTCGATCGACACGTCAAATCACCTTAAATTTGGTCAAAATTACTGCTACTAAAAGAGTATCAGGGTAGCGCGCAGAGATGTGGTGTAAGAGGCGGGGAATGCCCCGCCTCCGCCCTTTCTTGAAAGGGAGGGGACACCGCCTAGAATTCGTCGTTGGAGTAATGAAGGTGACGAATGGAAGGAAAGGCGATGCCCCAAGAAGAGAGTGTACTGCGCCTCGGCCGCGACGAGGCCCTCGAGGCGGCGAGGCTTTGGCAGGAGTGCGGCGACGCGCGCGAGTTCGCGTGCAGGGTGCTGGGCAGCGTGATGAACGCGCTGATGGACTCCGAGGCCCAGCAGATGTGCGGCGCGAGCCGCAACGAGCGCAGCGACGGCAGGGAGAACAGCCGCAACGGCTACCGCCCCAGGTCGCTCAAGACCGCCGTGGGCGACGTGGAGCTCGAGATACCCAAGCTCAGGCACGGCACCTACTACCCCGAGGGCATGCTCGCGCGATGGTCGCGCGTCGACACCTCGGTGGCCGCCATCGTGCAGGAGATGTACGTATGCGGCGTGTCCACCCGCAAGGTCGAGCGCGTGGCGTCCAAGCTGGGCATATCCTCGCTGTCGAGCTCGGAGGTCTCGAGCCTCTGCTCCGACCTCGACGCCGAGGTGGCGGAGTTCCGCCGCCGCGACCTGTCGGGCACGCCGTGCTGCTACCTGTGGCTCGACGCTACCTACATGAGCTGCAGGGTCGGCTCGTCGGTCGTCTCGCAGGGCGTCGTGACCGCGATCGGGCTGGGCGCCGACGGGCGCAAGCACTTCCTGGGCTGCGACGTGGTCGACACCGAGAGCGAGGACTCCTGGGCGGCATTCCTCGGCGGGCTGCGCGAGCGCTGTTAGCGCTACTGTAAAAACAACCATTTTGACCAACGCTCAACAACCAATCATG
>CALHJP010000018.1:0-2574 GCA_938033205.1 uncultured Collinsella sp.
TTAGGATGGTTATAGTTACCACCGCCGTTTACCGGGGCTTGAATTCACCGCTTCGCAGAAGCTGACGGATCCTCTTAACCTTCCGGCACCGGGCAGGCGTCAGAGCGTATACAGCGGCTTGCGCCTTCGCACGCTCCTGTGTTTTTGGTAAACAGTCGCTACCCCCTGGCCTGTGCCACCCCCCGCCGCTCATCACCGCAGGGGGTCTCCCTTATGCCGAAGGCACGGGAGCAATTTGCCGAGTTCCTTGACCAGGATTCGCTCGATCGCTTTGGTATTCTCTACCTGACCACCAGTGTCGGTTTGGGGTACGGGCGGCAACGCGCCTGACGCCGAAGCTTTTCTCGGCACCACGGATCACCGGATTCGGGCCGTAAGGCCCCCATCATCACGCCTCGCCCCGACGCCCCGCGGATTTGCCTGCGGGACGGGCTCGAACGCTTGACCACGGAAAACCACCTCCGCGGCCGGCTGCCCTGATGCGTCACTCCTGCGCTGACCTACTACGAGGGGGGATCCCAACGCGCCCGCGCCGCGACCCCCCGAAAGGGGAGACGGCACGGACCCGGAGGTTAGCGCCCCAGGCCTCGGTTGTTTCGGTTCGCTGCCGGTACGGGAATATCAGCCCGTTCATCCATTCGACTACGCCTGTCGGCCTCGCCTTAGGACCCGACTCACCCGGGGACGACGAACGTGGCCCCGGAACCCTTGGTCATCCAGCGGGCGGGATTCGCACCCGCCTCTCGCTACTCATGTCTGCATTCTCACTCCCCAACGGTCCACGGCAGGCTTGCGCCGCCGCTTCGCCCCGATGGGGACGCTCTCCTACCCAGCATCCAAACGGACGCTGCCGCGTCTTCGGTGGCGTGCTTGAGCCCCGCTACATTGTCGGCGCGGAACCACTAGACCAGTGAGCTGTTACGCACTCTTTCAAGGATGGCTGCTTCTGAGCCAACCTCCTGGCTGTCTATGCGACTCCACATCCTTTCCCACTTAGCACGCGCTTGGGGACCTTAGACGACGATCTGGGCTGTCTCCCTTTCGACGACGGAGCTTATCCCCCGCCGACTCACTGCCGGGATACGCGTCACGGGTATTCGGAGTTTGGCTGCTGTCGGTACCCGATACGGGCCCTCAAGCATCCAGTAGCTCTACCCCCCGGACGTAATCCCCGACGCTGCACCTAAATGCATTTCGGAGAGAACCAGCTATCACGGAATTTGATTGGCCTTTCACCCCTAACCCCAAGTCATCCCCCCGGTTTTCAACCCAGGTGGGTTCGGTCCTCCACGCGGTCTTACCCGCGCTTCAACCTGCTCAGGGCTAGATCATCCCGCTTCGGGTCCAGGACACGCGACTCAAACGCCTTTTGAGACTCGCCTTCGCTACGCGTACCCCACACGGGTTACGCTCGCCACGTGCCACTGACTCGCAGACTCATTTTTCGATAGGCACGCCGTCACCCCGAAAGGCTCCGACGGTTTGTAAGCGCACGGTTTCAGAGACTGTTTCACTCCCCTCCCGGGGTGCTTTTCACCTTTCCCTCACGGTACTAGTTCGCTATCGGTCAGACAGGTATATCTAGGCTTACCCCACGGTCGGGGCGGATTCACACGGGATTCCACGAGTCCCGCGCTACTTGGGAAACACGATCCGGAGACGACGCGCGTTCGGCTACGGGGCCATCACCCTCTGCGGCCCGGCATTCAATCCGGTTCGCCTCACACGCCGTTTTATCACTCCGGCCGAGCCCGCCAGGACCCGGACACACGCTCCCTCAACACCACGCGCGCAACGGCTGGCGCCTGTCACACGCGCGCGGTTTGGCCTGATCCGCTTTCGCTCGCCACTACTCACGGAACATCCTTTCCTGCAGGTACTGAGATGTTTCACTTCCCTGCGTACCCCCCGCGCGAACGCGGTGCCGGCCCATGACGGCCGGCGGGTTCCCCCATTCGGAAATCCTCGGATCAAAGCCCTGCTGGCGGCTCCCCGAGGCATATCGCAGCCTCAAACGTCCTTCATCGGTACTGTCTGCCAAGGCATCCACCATACGCCCTTGCAAGCAACCCGCACGACCCATCCGGGAACGGCGGGAAACCGCAAGCCCACGGCAAAAACTCCGCTGGCAACACAAATCATCACACAAATGATCACACACAAAACGATCAAACACCAGACTCCGAAGAGTCCGGCGAAATCAACAGCAGAAGACACCCCCAAAAGGGCGTCCCCTGCTCGCGTCCACTATCCAGTTCTCAAACCACCACGCACCCGCACGCGAGCCCACCCACCCCACCAGGGGACGGGCGACCGGCACGGGGCACGGAACACCAGCCACGCCAAACGGCGCGGGGTGGCGGTCCGGGAACCCAAAAGCATGCCCGCACCACTCCTGGACGCACCGCACGACCGGCACGCCCGAAGGCCGACTCCACTCTTCCACACCAGCAACCCCCACACACCCGGCACATCCGGGGCAAGGGGGCACACACCGGCCACCAGACAGTGGCCTGAAATCTCCGTAGAAAGGAGGTGATCCAGCCGCACCTTCCGGTACGGCTACCTTGTTAC
>CALHJP010000019.1:0-3612 GCA_938033205.1 uncultured Collinsella sp.
TCACGGTCTTGTTCGTGATCGAGGCGAAGAAGCCGATGCCCTGCTGCTTGCTGACATCCAGCTGGTCGCCTTTGACATTAGAGACCATATCTTTCTGATTGACGACCACATGGCTGATGACCGGCCGAGCTGCGGTAGCGTGAACCACGCTTGCGCCATCGGCACCAACAGCCTTCCACAGGCTGGCTGCGGTGTCGCCGTCATTGGAGACCGCACCGAGCATAGTGCCGGAGAACATGAGCGGAGTCCACTCGGTGTTGTTGGTATCTGCCGCGTTCTTGGACAGGTCGATGTCACGGAAGATCAGGTAGTTGGCGTCTGCGGAATAGGTCAGGCCGGTGTTGGCAGCGGAGTAGTCCGTTTGCGTGCCATCAGCACCCACGCCGTAATACTTGGTGCGGGTCTTTCCGACGTCTAACCGCGTGCTGCACAGCAGTGGACTGTCGTGGTCGGAGGCATCAGCATCGCGCAAAGTATCTGAATTGGAGAGATCGGCGTCACCGGCGTATTCGGAAGACGGCGTGCCGTCGTCCACCCACTGATACTTGCCGAGTCCTTGTCGCGTGCAAGTCTGCTTGACCTTGTTGATGCGGCCAATAACCTTCTTGCCAGAACCAATCGCACGCAGCTGCTGCTCGTTACCAATCAGGATGTAGGGCTTGCCGTTGATCTCCTTGGTGACCTGACCCTCAAAGTCACGGCCGCCAAGCGCCGTCGCGGCGACCTGCACATTGGCCTTCGCCGGCGATTGATCCGTCGCATTTGAGGAATCGTTCTTGGCATCTTGAGAAGATGCATCGTTTGGAGACCGCGTTTGGGCTCCATCATTAGCGGAATTGCCAGCGGTAGCTTCTGCTGAGTCGTCCGCCTTATTGTCTGTCGCACCATTTGAGGATTCGGAAGGTGTTGGCGCACCGTTTGATGTATTGGCCTCTTCTGACGTCTTATCGTCAACGTTGACATTGCGAGCAGAAGGAGCAGCTACGACAGTATTATCCCCCCCCCCAGAAATTACGGCGTTAGGAGAGCTACTCACATCGTCTATATTCTGAGCATATGCTGCAGGCACCATGCACACGATGGACAAGGAAACAGCAATAACCGAAGCAAGGCAACGCTTCAAGGCATGGCGCTGCCTTCCAGATTCCTGTTCTGTTCCTCCGTTAAACCCGCAACGGACGAACTTCGATTTCGAGCCCATTGTTTCCCCTCATAGATTCGCAATCCCTTTTTCGGGAGGTCACTGCATACAATTATACAAGAAGTTGGCCCGTTGTCTAATTGAAAGTGCAACACCCGTTATTGGAGATTGTCCAGATAACCAGTCCGAAGGGATGTTGCACCTATGGGGAAAGTATATTCGCACCTGTCGGAAGAGGAACGCCAGGTCATCCAGATCGAGGTCGGCAACGGCACGAGCGTCAGGAAGATAGCCCGTTTGCTGGGACGCGGCCCGTCCGGCATCAGCAGGGAGATCAGGCGCAACACGTGGTTCCCGTCCAACGAGAGCGAGTCCTACCGGCCGTACCGGCCGAAGCGTCTGAAGACGGGCCCGTGGACGGGCCGCTACTACATCGCCGGCCCCGCGCAGCGCAAGGCCGACCGGCGCAGGGCGAAGCCGCGCAAGCCATACCGCCTGTCATTCGGCCGCCTGTGGGCGCGGGTGGACGAATGGCCGGGTAGAGGCTGGTCGCCGCCGCCGGTCAGCGGCATCATCCGCCGTTGCCTGCCCAAACGCACGATCATCGAACCCGGTATGGCAAGAGGGCTCCAGGAGATCGTCGACGAGACCGACAACCGGCCCATGCGCATGCTCGGCCACCTCACGCCCGCCGAGGCATTCGCCGACGAGCTGCTAAACTTGCAAGACAAACAAGGATGTCGCACTTCTAAATAGACAACGGGGACAAAAGAACAAAAAACGCTCATTTGCGGGGGCCGGTTAGCGTATGTCTTTCTGGGCAAAAAGAAAAGCCCCGCAACTACGCGGGGCTTTTCCAACGAGGCCATAAGAGAGGAAGAGAATCGCCTCGTTTAATGGTTGGCATGACCGGAGTCATACCAAGTATCTGCTAGTTCCTCTACTAGTTCAGACGCAGCTCGGTCGACGGAGCGAACAGGTGCATCTTGGAGGGGTCGATCTTGATCTTGACGGTCTGGCCGATCTTCGGCAGCGCACGCGGGTTCACACGAATCGTGGTGAGCTTGTTCTGGTCGGACATCATCGTGGACGCCTCGGCAGCGGAGCCATCGGTGATGATGGTGCCGTAGATGTAGCCGTCGGAGCCCAGATCCTCGATGTTCTGAACCTTCAGCGAGAAGGCGTTCGGATCGTCCGGGGTGGCCAGGGTGGCATCCTCGGGACGGAAGCCGACGACAATCTTGCCGCCATCCTCAGCGGTCAGCTTGTTGACGGCCTCGGTGGGCAGGTCGACGGTGTCCTCACCGATCTTCGCCTTGCCGTTGACGACCGGGTGAGTGTTGATGTTCATCGACGGGGAGCCGATGAAGCCGGCGACGAAGACGTTGGCCGGGCGATCGTACAGCTCGGTCGGAGCGCCGACCTGCTGCAGGACGCCGAGCTTGATGACGGCGATGCGGTCGCCCATCGTCAGAGCCTCGGTCTGATCGTGGGTCACGTACAGGGTGGTGACGCCGAGCTGACGCTGCAGGGCAGCGATCTGCGTACGGGTCTGCACACGGAGCTTGGCGTCGAGGTTCGACAGCGGCTCATCCATGAGGAAGACCTTCGGCTCACGAACGATTGCACGGCCCATGGCCACGCGCTGACGCTGACCACCGGACAGAGCCTTCGGCTTGCGGTCGAGGTACTCGGTCAGATCCAGGATCTCAGCGGCCTTCTCGACGCGCTTGCGAATCTCTTCCTTCGGGGTGCCAGCGATCTTCAGGGCAAAGCCCATGTTGTCGGCGACGGTCATGTGCGGGTACAGAGCGTAGTTCTGGAAGACCATTGCGATGTCGCGGTCCTTCGGCTGCATCGTGGTGACATCATTGCCACCGATGAGGATGCGACCCTTGTTGACCTCTTCCAGGCCGGCCAGCATGCGCAGAGTCGTGGACTTACCGCAGCCAGACGGGCCGACCAGCACCAGGAACTCGCCGTCCTTAATGTCAAGATTCAAATCATCCACAGAGGGCTTATCGTTGCCCGGGTAGATACGAGTGACGTGGTCGAATACGACTTCTGCCATGATATTCATCCTTTCAGAGGCAGGTACGTGCCTCACGATCCGTTGTAAAGGGATTACTGTGCCTTGATCATCAGTCCCTACACTGGCAACATCAAACCGCAGCGTTCTTTTTTCCTTCGGTTCATTGAAGACTCTCTTCGTTGAGCCACGTACTACTATACACGTCCGCTGGAACACGTCAACACGCGCGTCTGAAACGCGGACGTAACATCGACGGGCCTTCAACCGGCATCCCGCAGCCGGCATTATCCTTACTCCGACCTCATCTCAGTCCCCCTCCTCCCATCCATCTCCCGCCTCTCCCCTCCCCAAGTCCTCTCCTCTTTTTGCAAGTCCTCTCCTCTTTTTGCGTTCCTAAGTGCGCGCCGAAACGACGACCGTGCGCACATAGGTACGCAAA
>CALHJP010000020.1:0-25800 GCA_938033205.1 uncultured Collinsella sp.
TCCGTACATGTACGGATGAATGTGGGAAGTGTTCGGATGAAGTTGCCAATCAAGGCCTGCCTTGTACCCAGCACGAACAAAACGGAACGCGGCGATACGCCCACACAATGTGGTATCCTGTAGCCCAATGCGTTGACGGAGAGGGTTTTGCCCGCCGCGTCGCCGGCAAGAGAGGGAAGGTCATGGGCTGCAAGCCTTCCTGCGGTGACAAGGGCCAAGCGTTCACTCCCGAGCAGCGACCTCAACGGGCACGCGGCCAGCGGCGGCGATGTCCCCAGTAGGGAAGCCGTGAGCCTCGCGATAAGGGGCGCAGAGTGGGCACGGCGGGCCAGACATCCGCCGCGTCAAACAAGGTGGTACCGCGGAATTCAACCGTCCTTGGGCAATGCACATGCCCGAGGGCGGTTTTTTGTTACCGAACCGGGCCGCGTTTTCACAACGCCAGGCGGCGGCAGCCGCCTCGGCAAACGGAGAGCGCGAGAGACGAAAGGGAAGACATGAGTCTGATTGATGATCTGGTCAAACTCGAGGAAGAGGCCAAGGAGCTCGTCGCAGGCGCCGACGACGCCGCCAAGCTCGAGGCTGCGCGCGTTGAGCTGCTCGGTCGCAAGGGCCGCATCACCGGCCTGATGCGCATGATGGGCAAGCTCGCCCCCGAGGATCGTCCCGTGATGGGCAAGCGCGCCAACGAGATGCGCCAACTGATCGAGGGCATGCTCGACGAGCGCAACACCGAGATGAAGGCCGCCGCCCTCAAGCACGCACTCGAGCACGAGGCCGTCGACATCACGCTGCCGGGCATCCGTCCGCAGATCGGTCACCAGCACCTGATCAAGCAGATCATCGAGGAGGCCGAGGACATCTTCTGCGGCATCGGCTACACCGTCGAGTCCGGCCCCATGGTCGACACCTCCTACTACAACTTTACCGCGCTCAACGCCCCCATGGATCACCCGAGCCGCTCGGCCCGCGATACCTTCTACGTGGTCGACAACAATCCCGGCAGCGTCGCGCACCCCGAGGCTCACGCCCACGGCGAGTCCGACGTACTGCTGCGCACCCAGACTTCGGGCGTGCAGATCCACACCATGGAGTCGCAAAAGCCGCCCATCTACATGATCTGCCCGGGCACCGTCTACCGTCCTGACACGGCCGATGCCTGCCACCTGCCGCAGTTCAACCAGATCGAGGGCCTGGTCGTCGACGAGGGCATCACCTTTGGCGACCTGAAGGGCACGCTCGACTACTTTGTTAAGTGCATGTTTGGCGAGGATCGTAAGACGCGCTACCGCCCGCACTTCTTCCCCTTCACCGAGCCTAGCTGCGAGGTGGACGTGAGCTGCCACGTGTGCGGCGGCAAGGGCTGCAACTTCTGCAAGCACAGCGGCTGGATCGAGATCTTGGGCTGCGGCATGGTCGACCCCAACGTCCTGATCAACTGCGGCATCGACCCCGAGAAGTACACCGGCTTCGCCTTTGGTATTGGCGCCGAGCGCGTCGCGGCCCTGCGCTACGACCTGCCCGACCTGCGAACTCTCATGACGGGCGATATGAGATTCCTGAATCAGTTCTAAATCACCCGTTCTAGCAAGCATTTCTTTCTCATAAGGAGTAATCAAGTGAGAGTTTCTTACGACTGGCTCAAGACCATGATCGATATTCCGGAGGATCCCAAGACCCTTTCGGACGAATATATCCGTACCGGCACCGAGGTCGAGGCGATCGACACCGTGGGCGAGTCCTTCGACCATGTAGTGACCGCCAAGGTGCTCACCAAGACCCCGCACCCCGATAGCGACCATATGTATGTGTGCTCGGTCGACGTGGGCGACAAGAACCTCGACGCCGACGGCAACCCCGCTCCGCTGCAGATCGTCTGCGGCGCGCAGAACTTCGAGGCCGGCGACCACATCGTCACGGCCATGATTGGTGCTGTGCTTCCCGGCGGCGTCAAGATCAAGAAGAGCAAGCTGCGCGGCGTCGTGTCCATGGGCATGAACTGCTCTGCGCGCGAGCTCGGCCTGGGCGGCGACCACTCCGGCATCATGATCCTGCCCGAGGACACGCCCTGCGGCATGCCGTTTGCCGAGTACGTGGGCTCGAGCGACACCGTGCTCGACTGCGAGATCACGCCCAACCGCCCCGACTGCCTGTCCATGATCGGCATGGCCCGCGAGACTGGCGCCATCTTCGACCGTGATTTCCACGTTGAGCTGCCCGCCATCAAAACCGAGACCGGCCGCGCGACGGACGACGAGCTTTCGGTCGAGATCGCCGACGAGGGCCTGTGCGACCGCTACGTTGCCCGCATCGTGCGCAACGTGAAGGTCGGCCCGTCGCCCGACTGGATGGTCAAGCGCCTCAACGCCCTGGGCGTGCGCCCGCATAACAACATCGTCGACATCACCAACTACGTGATGATGCTCACCGGTCAGCCGCTGCACGCCTTTGACCTGTCCACCTTTGCCGAGCGCGAGGGCCGTCGCCGCGTGGTGGTTCGCGCTGCCCAGCAGGATGAGAAGTTCACGACCCTCGATGGCGAGGAGCGCACGCTTGACGCTGGCATGGGCCTTATCACCGATGGCGAGCGCCCCGTGGCGTTGGCCGGCGTTATGGGCGGCATGGATTCCGAGATCGAGGACGATACCGTCGACGTGATGGTCGAGAGCGCCTGCTTCAACGCCGGTCGCACCTCGCACACCAGCCGCGATCTGTCGCTGATCTCCGACGCCTCCATTCGCTTTGAGCGCCAGGTCGACGAGACCGGCTGCGTGGATGTCGCCAACGTCACGTGCGCGCTCATCGAGGAGATCGCCGGCGGCGAGGTTGCTCCCGGCTATGTCGACGTGTTCCCCGCGCCCAAGACCATCGACAGCATCAAGCTGCGCCTGGCCCGCGTACACGCCATCTGTGGTGCTGACATCGAGCCCGACTTTATCGAGCGCTCGCTCACCCGTCTGGGCTGCACCGTCGAGCGCGACGGCGAGGACTTTATGGTCACTCCGCCGAGCTTCCGCCCCGACCTGCCGCGCGAGATCGATCTGATCGAGGAGGTCCTGCGTCTGTGGGGCATGGGCCGCGTGACGGCGACCATCCCGGCTGCCAAGAACCACATCGGCGGCCTGACCCGCGAGCAGAAGCTCACCCGCAAGGTCGGCGAGATCCTGCGCGCCTGCGGCCTCAACGAGACCACGACTTTTGGCTTTGCCGCCCCGGGCGACCTGGAGAAGATCGGCATGTCCACCGAGGGCCGCGGTTGCCCCGTGGTGCTCATGAACCCGCTGGTAGCCGAGCAGACCGAGATGCGTCGTTCGCTGCTGCCGGGCCTGCTGCAGTCCGTTGCCTACAACGAGGCCCACGGCACGCCCAACGTGCACCTGTACGAGGTCGGCAGCCTGTTCCACGGCCGTGAGAGCGCCAGCCTGCCCAAGGAGACCAAGTCCGTCGCGGGCGTGCTTTCGGGCCAGTGGAGCGAGCAGTCCTGGAACATGAAGTACCGCAAGCTACGCTTCTTCTTTGGCAAGGGCATTGTCGAGGAGCTGCTCGCCCAGCTGCGCATCGAGAAGGTTCGCTTCCGTCCCGTCGAGGGCGAGGGCTACGCTTTCTTGCAGCCGGGTCGTGCGGCCGAGGTTCTGTCCGGCGGCACCGTGCTGGGCTGGGTTGGCGAGATTCACCCCGAGGCGCGCGAGGCGATGGGCATCGATGAGGTCGTCGTTGCCTTTGAGCTCGATCTGGACAAGCTGATCAAGGGCGCCCGCAATCAGGAGAACTACCGCGAGTTCTCGCAGTACCCGGCTGTTGAGCACGACCTTGCCATTGTGGTCGACAACTCCGTGACCTGTGAGGATCTTGAGCGCCGCATTACGAGCGCCGGCGGTAAGTTGCTCGAGGGCGTGCGCCTGTTCGACGTCTACCGCGATCCCATCCGCATCGGAGCGGGCAAAAAGTCCATGGCCTTTGCGCTTACGTATCGCTCCGACGACCACACGCTCACCAGCGAAGAGGTCGAGAAAGCGCACCAGAAGATTGTCACCAAGGTATGCAAAGGCGTAAACGGCGAGGTCCGCGGCTAGGGCTTGCGATGGGTATAGGTCAGCGGTGGCTGCTGCCGATCCTGCGTGACTGCTATGCTCGGTATAACGCATCGCTGAGCCTGCATATATGACACGCGCATTACATAACGGCGTGCTGCTTTTGTGGCGGCGCGCCGTTTTGCTATCATAGCCTGCGGCGTGTTACGAATCATCTAGCTCGTAACACTGATGAAATGGTTCAAGCGGCGCTGCAATCCCATGTGCCGGCAACCGGGAGGCGTATATGCACATTCCAGATAACTACCTGTCCCCGCAGACCGATGCCGTTATGGCGGTGGCGATGGTGCCCGTATGGGTTCACTGCATCAAGAAAGTGCGCGCCACGCTCGATCGCGAGCATATGGCCTTTCTGGGTATTTGCGCTGCGTTCTCCTTTTTGCTCATGATGTTCAACGTGCCGCTGCCCGGCGGCACCACTGGTCACGCCGTCGGCGGCGCACTCATCGCGCTGCTGCTGGGCCCCGAGGCCGCGGCTATCGCTGTCTCGGTCGCGCTGGCGCTGCAGGCGCTGCTGTTTGGCGACGGCGGCGTTCTGTCGTTTGGCGCCAACTGCTTTAACATGGCCTTTATGCTGCCGTTTGTCGCTGCTATCGTGTTCCGTGCGCTCAACAGCCGTCTGCACGACAAGAGCTGGGGCACCTCGGTTTCTGCCATCGTGAGCGGTTGGGTCGGCCTGTGCCTGGCGGCCCTGTGCGCGGCAATCGAGTTTGGTATTCAGCCGATGCTCTTCACCAACGCTTCGGGCGCCCCTCTGTACTGCCCCTTCCCGCTGTCCGTGGCTATTCCGGCCATGTTGATCCCGCATATGCTGGTTGCCGGCGTGATCGAGGGCGTGGCGACGGCCGCCATCTACGGCTTCATTAAGAAGACGGCGCCGAGCATTATCGTCGGCCCCGAAGCCGCCGATGGCCAGCTTGCCGCCGATGGTACCGCCAAGAAGACTTCCCTGATTCCCACGCTCATTCTGGTCGCCGTGCTTGTCGTGGCTACGCCGCTCGGCTTGCTCGCCACCGGTGACGCCTGGGGTGAGTGGGACGCCGAGGGCGCCGCGACCGCCGTTCAGGAGGCTGGTGACGACAGTCTGCAGGCTTCGGTCGGTCTCGACACTCCGACCTTTGCCGATGCCCTGCCCACGGGCGATTATCTGCAGGCCTATTCCGAGGAGCAGGGCCTTGGCTTTGCCGGCCAGGCCGCGATGTATATTCTTTCGGGCGTGATTGGCGTGGCGGTGCTCACCATCGCATTCCGCCTGGTCTCGCTGACGGTCAAGGAAAGCGGTGCTCATGGCAATAGCCGAGCTGCCTAGCTGGCTTACGGTCGAGCAGCGTTACGAGCCCATGGGCGCTCGGCATCGTGTGATGCAAAAGAACGTCCTGCATCTGGCGAGCCTGCTTGAGCGGGTTCGCCTGGGTGGAGGCGCGAACGAGGGCGGGTCGATGGTCGACCGCGCCCTTTCTTGCGTTTCGGCTCCGGTGCGCCTGTTAGGGATGTTCGTTTGCGTCCTGTGCGTGTGTCTGACGCAAAGCCCGCTGTACCTGATGTTGATGGCGGCAATCGCGTTGGTGCTGGTCGCGGTGCGCCCCGTACGCGGGCTCCGCGCTACCTTTGTGCCGGCGTTGGCTGCCGCGGGGTTTGCCGTGGTTCTGGCGCTGCCTGCCCTGCTGCTGGGTGCTTCTGCCACGGGCGCCATGCTCAAGATTGCACTCAAGACGTTCATTAACGTGTCGCTGGTGCTGGGTGTTTCGTGGACGCTCACCTGGAGCCGCATGTCGGCGGCGCTCAAAATGCTGCGCCTGCCCGACGAGGTCATCTTTACTTTCGATATGGCGCTCAAGCATATCGAGGTGCTGGGGCGCACGGCGCACGATCTGTGCGAATCGGTCATGCTGCGCAGCGTCGGTTCCGCGCCTGCGGGTTTTTCGCGCACCGACTCGCTGGCGGGTATCATGGGCATGACGTTTATCAAGGCTATGGAGTGCAGCCGCGCGATGGATGAGGCTATGCTTTGCCGCGGCTTTGCCGGTGCGTATCCGGCACCCGCGCGCGCCGGGTTTGGCTGGCGCGATGCGGTCTATGCGGCCGGCGTGGTTCTGCTCGCCGTGTTGTGCGCCGTGCTGTAGGCGCTGCTGGTTCCGGCTGGGGATGCAAATAGGGAAGGGCGACGTTTTGACGATCGATATGAATAGTGCGGCGGGCACGAACGGTGCGGCCGGCGCCGAGGCCACGCCGCTCATCGAGCTGCGCGACGTGGTGTTCTCCTATGCGGGGCATACGGTGGTCGACGGCGTTTCGCTGCAGGTCGATCGTGGTGAACTCGTTGCCCTGCTCGGTCCCAACGGCTGCGGTAAGACGACGATCATGCGCCTTATTAACGGCCTTGAACTCGCGGACGCAGGGGCATACCTGTTTGACGGGCACGTGATCGATGCGGCGTTTCTAAAGGATTCTGCAGCCGCTCAGCGCTTCCACCAGCGCGTAGGTTTTGTGTTTCAAAATGCCGATGCTCAGCTGTTCTGTGCCACGGTGGGCGAGGAAGTCGCTTTTGGCCCGGCTCAAATGGGGCTGCCGGCAGACGAGCTCGAGCGCCGCATCCGCGATGCCATGGAGCTGTTCCAGGTTGCCGACCTTGCCGACGCCTCTCCCTATCAGCTCTCGGGCGGGCAAAAGAAGCGCGTTGCGCTTGCTGCGGTGGTGTCGATGAACCCCGATATCTTGGTCCTCGACGAGCCTACCAACGGACTTGACGAGGACTCGTGCGACATCGTGGTCAACTTTTTGCTGGCTTACGTTGCTGCCGGCAAGACGGTCTTGATGAGCACACATCATCAGGATTTGGTGCGGCGCCTGGGTGCCCGCGCCATCTATATCGATCGATATCACCATGTGGTCGAGGCGCCGGTGTCGTCGTATGGAACCGAGAGCGGCGCTGCGGAATAGTTGCTGCGTAGAGCGTGCGTAGCCGCCCGCGCGGCTTTGCCGTGATGGTATAGTTATCCAGGTTTTTATGGGGGTGGCTATGCCAAGCTGGAACATTCATATCGCTCAGACGGAGCGTTTGCTGGAGCGCACCGGTGCGCTTGCCAATAGCGTGCGCGACCGCAATGCCTTTTTGTTTGGCTGCGTGGTCCCGGATATCTTCGTGGGCTATATGGTCCCTGGCATCGCCGATCCCATTCCGTACCGCATTACGCACTTTGCCAAGCCTGAGCCCATCCCTAAGCCTCGTGAGCATGAGTTCTGGGATACCTATGTGGCACCGTTGCTTAAAAGTTCGCCCACCGGTGCGCCGGCCGCGGCAACCTCGATTATCGAGGAACGCGAGCGACTGAACCGCGTGCACTATCCCCAGCGCTACAAGGATGCCGAGCCGGTTGCCGGTCCCGGCGCCTGTGAGTTCTCGCTTGCGTCCGAAGATGTGGCGCAGTCGCTGCTCGATTTAACGCTGGGCGTCTGGTCGCATCTGGTGGCCGACACGGTATGGAACACGCGTGTGAACCAGTATCTGGAAGCACACGGCGGCAAGCCGTGCGAGGAGTTCCGCATTAAAAAGCAGGGCGATTTTGACTGGTTTGGCAAGACGCTGGGCATTGTTTCCATCCCGCGTGCGACCGATCGCCTGTATACTGCGGCGACGCGTTTTGGGCAGTATCCCATCCATAAGGAGTATGTGCTCAAGACCATCGGTGTTATGCACGAGATCGTGCGCGAAAACCCCGGTGAGCCCGATCATCCGCCGTATCGCCTGCTAACCGAGGAGTTCTTCGACGCGACGTTTACCGAGGTCATCGAGCTGACCGAGGCGGGATTTGCGGCTCGCGTTGCTGCTTCTGACGTTCCCACAGTCCCCCTGATCGCTAGCTGTTAGCCGGCCGTCTTAACGGCGAACGGCTCATCCCAATCGACCAATAGCTCCCGCCGCAGGGTGTAAACACGGCAAACGAGCTGCACATTTCGTAGCATGCCATAAGTAGCTGGTTGCGTGTCATGCCGTGTAAGAGGTATTTGCGCACAGAAAAAGGGCCCGGAAGGCAATGCCTTCCGGGCCCTTTGCAATGCAAATATGCTTGCAAGTACGACTTAGCGCACCTGAGCGACGTAAGCGACGTTGGTCGAGGAGACCTTGTCCTCGAGCTGGACGCTCATGCGGGGATCGCCGGCGGTAGCGACGGTCAAATCGCCAGTCTCGACGTAACCGAGCTCCTTAGCGGTCTCGATCGCCTTGACGATCGTGCCGTTGACGGTGCCCTGGGTAATCTCGGCCTGGTGCGGGATAACGCCCCAGTACATGATCATCTGCTGGACGGCCCACTCGTGGCGGGAGAACGCGCAGATCGGCATGTTGGGACGGAAGTGCGAGATCAGGCGAGCGGTACGACCGGTGGTCGTCGGCACGGTGATGCACTTGGCGCCAACGGTGGTGGCCATGTTCACGGCGGACATACCCACAACGTTGTTGACAACGCGGGTGCCGTGAGCATCGGCTGGAACCTCGAGCGGAGCGTGAGCCGGGAGGTACTTCTCGGTCTCGAGAGCAATGCTGGCCTGCATCTTAACGGCCTCGACCGGGTACTTACCGGCAGCGGACTCGCCAGAGAGCATGACGGCGTCGGTGCCGTCGTAGATGGCGTTAGCAACGTCGGCAACCTCGGCGCGCGTCGGGCGCGGGTTCTGCTGCATGGAGTCGAGCATCTGCGTAGCGGTGATAACGGGCTTGTAGGCCGCGTTGCACTTGGCGATGATCTCCTTCTGGATGTGCGGAACGAGCTCGGGCTTGATCTCGATGCCCAGGTCGCCACGGGCGACCATGATGCCGTCGGAAGCCTCGAGGATCTCGTCGAAGTTCTCGACGCCCAGGGCGCACTCGATCTTCGGGAAGATCGTCACGTGCTCGCCGCCGTTCTCGCGGCAAAGCTCGCGGATGCCGCGGACGGACTCGCCGTCACGGATGAAGGAAGCGGCGATGTAGTCGATGTTCTCGGTCAGGCCAAAGAGGATGTCCTGACGATCGCGCTCGGTGATGGCGGGCAGCGAGATGTTGACGTTGGGCATGTTGACGCCCTTGCGCTCGCCAATCAGGCCGTCGTTCTTAACGACGCAGGTCATGTCCTGGCCGCTGACGGACTCGACCTCGAGGGCAACCAGGCCGTCATCGATCAGGATGAGGGAGCCCTTCTCGACCTCGGAGGGCAGAGCCAGGTAGTCGAGGGAGATGTGCTCAGCGGTGCCGTGGAAATCCTCGGACGTGGGCTGAGCGGTGACGACAATCTTGTCGCCGGTCTTGACGGCAACCTTCTTGCCATCGACCAGAAGGCCGGTGCGGACCTCGGGGCCCTTGGTGTCGAGCAGGATGCCGACGGGCAGACCGAGCTCCTTGGAAATACGACGGACGCGCTCGATGCGACCGTGGTGCTCGTCGTAGGATCCGTGCGAGAAGTTAAAACGGGCGACGTTCATGCCCGCCTTGATCATCTCGCGGATGGTCTCGTCGCTATCGCAGGCGGGACCCATGGTGCATACAATCTTGGTGCGCTTGTACATTCAGACCTCCATCTGACATCGTCTTGCGCTGATAGATAAACCAAAAGAAATAAAACCGAAATGATTATAACGAAATGCCGACCGAATACCCCAAAAAATCGACCGTATGCCGAAATGGAAGTTCATTTTTTGCGAGAAAAACGGTATATGAAAAATCTTTACCAACCGCTCTAACCGCTGCTATCTGGGCGATATGTCAGTTTGACGATGTGCCGAAGAAAAAACGTTTTACCAATGTTGAGCATCACACGGTCTGCACCGTTGCGTGCGGACCATATTTCCAAACCGATTGTTTTGGCTAGACGCGTCGCTTTGGGGTACCATAGCTCCACTATCAACTGCCGCTCAGCACGGCAGCCTTGATGAGCCCTTGCCCTTCTCCTGGGAATTATGATCGGGCATCAATCTGCTGAGTGGCCCGAATCCCAGGAGGGGACTCTATATGCAAAAGGAATACCTGTCCGCCGCGGCGGAGGTGCTCAGCGACCAAGGTGTCGATGAGAACCTCGGCCTGAGCAACGGCGAGGCGTCGTCGCGCCTCGCCAAGACAGGCCCTAACAAGCTTGAGGAAGCCGAGAAGACGCCGCTGTGGAAGCGTTTCTTTGAACAGATGGCCGACCCCATGGTCATCATGCTGATCGTTGCCGCCGTCATCAGTGCGCTCACGGGCATGGTCAAGGGCGAGCCCGACTTTGCCGATGTTGCCATCATCATGTTCGTCGTTATCGTCAACTCGGTGCTGGGCGTGGTCCAGGAAGCCAAGAGCGAGGAGGCCCTCGAGGCCCTGCAGGAGATGAGCGCGGCGCAGTCCAAGGTGCTGCGCGACGGCAAGCTCGTACATCTGCCGAGCGCCGAGCTCGTGCCTGGCGACGTGATCATGCTCGAGGCGGGCGACTCCGTCCCGGCCGATTGCCGCGTGCTCGAGAGCGCCACGATGAAGATCGAAGAGGCCGCGCTGACCGGCGAGTCCGTGCCGGTCGAGAAGCACGCCAACGTGATCGAGCTCGCCGCGGGCACCGACGACGTGCCACTCGGCGACCGTAAGAACATGTGCTACATGGGCTCCACCGTGGTGTACGGTCGCGGTCGCGCCGTCGTGGTCGGCACCGGTATGAACACCGAGATGGGCAAGATTGCCGGTGCTCTTGCCGAGGCCAAGGAAGAGCTCACACCGTTGCAGGTGAAGCTCGCCGAGCTCAGCCGCATCCTTACCATCATGGTTATCGTCATCTGCGTCGTGATCTTTGGCGTCGACATCCTGCGCCACGGCGTGGGCAACGTTCTCACCGACCCGACTGCCCTGCTCGACACCTTTATGGTCGCCGTTTCGCTCGCCGTCGCCGCCATTCCCGAGGGCCTGGTCGCCGTCGTGACCATCGTCCTTTCGCTCGGCGTGACCAAGATGGCCAAGCGCCAGGCGATCATCCGCAAGCTCTCTGCTGTCGAGACCCTCGGCTGCACGCAGACCATCTGCTCCGACAAGACCGGTACCCTTACTCAAAACAAGATGACCGTCGTCAAGCACGAGCTCGCTGCGCCCAAGGAGAAGTTCCTGGCCGGCATGGCGCTGTGCTCCGATGCTCAGTGGGACGAGGAACTGGGCGAGGCCGTGGGCGAGCCGACCGAGTGTGCGCTCGTCAATGATGCCGGCAAAGCTGGTCTTACTGGCCTGACTGCCGAGCACCCGCGCGTGGGCGAGGCCCCGTTCGACTCGGGCCGTAAGATGATGTCCGTGGTCGTCGAGACCCTGGACGGCGAGTACGAGCAGTACACCAAGGGCGCGCCCGACGTGGTGATCGGCCTGTGCACCCATATCTACGAGGGCGATAAGGTCGTCCCCCTGGCCGAGGAGCGCCGTGCCGAGCTCGTGGCCGCCAACAAGGCCATGGCCGACGAGGCCCTGCGCGTGCTGGCGCTGGCGAGCCGCACCTACACCGAGGTTCCCGCCGACTGCAGCCCCGCTGCGCTCGAGCATGACCTGGTCTTCTGCGGCCTGTCCGGTATGATCGACCCGGTCCGTCCCGAGGTGGCCGACGCTATCCGCGAGGCGCACGACGCCGGTATTCGCACCGTCATGATCACGGGTGACCATATCGACACCGCCGTGGCCATTGCCAAGCAGCTGGGAATCGTCACCGATCGCAGCCATGCCATCACCGGTGCCGACCTCGATCGCATGAGCGACGAGGAGCTCGACGCACACATCGAAGACTACGGCGTGTACGCTCGTGTCCAGCCCGAGCACAAGACCCGTATCGTCGAGGCTTGGAAGTCGCGCGACCAGATCGTGGCCATGACAGGCGATGGTGTCAACGACGCCCCGTCCATCAAGCGCGCCGACATCGGCGTGGGTATGGGCATCACCGGTACCGACGTCACCAAGAACGTCGCCGATATGGTGCTCGCCGACGACAACTTCGCCACCATCATCGGTGCCTGCGAAGAGGGCCGTCGCATCTATGACAACATCCGCAAGGTCATCCAGTTCCTGCTTTCGGCCAACCTTGCCGAGGTGTTCTCGGTGTTTATCGCCACGCTCATCGGCTTTACTATCTTCCAGCCGGTGCAGCTGCTGTGGGTGAACCTGGTCACCGACTGCTTCCCCGCGCTCGCGTTGGGCATGGAGGATGCCGAGGGCGACATCATGAAGCGCAAGCCGCGC
The DNA here is from genome assembly GCA_938033205.1 of uncultured Collinsella sp. Taxonomy (GTDB): domain Bacteria; phylum Actinomycetota; class Coriobacteriia; order Coriobacteriales; family Coriobacteriaceae; genus Collinsella. Next base: position 12,295 of record CALHJP010000020.1, read on the forward strand.
AACGCCAAGGACGGCGTCTTTGCCGGACATATGGGTCTGGACTGCGTGGTCCAGGGCCTGATCATCACTGTGCTGGTGCTGGCGAGCTTCTTTGTGGGCGTGTACTTTGACATGGGCTACATCCACATCGCCGATATGATCGCCGGCAATGCCGACGAGGAAGGCGTGATGATGGCCTTCATCACGCTCAACATGGTCGAGATTTTCCACTGCTTCAATATGCGCAGCCGTCGTGCGTCGCTGTTCACCATGAAGAAGCAGAACAAGTGGCTGTGGGCCTCGGCCGCGCTGGCGCTGGTGCTGACGGTGATCGTAACCGTGCAGCCGACGCTTGCCGAGATGTTCTTTGGACCTGTGACGCTTGAGCTCAAGGGTGTTCTTGCCGCGCTGGGCCTGGCCTTCCTGATTATCCCGCTGATGGAGATCTACAAGGCGATCATGCGCGCGGTGGAGAAAGAGTAGGTCGAAAGGCCATCCTTCCCACCGGCCCGACCGCCTGCGGGGTTTCTTCTTCGCTGGTCCTCGCGCTTCGCGCTGCGGGATCGCTCAGAAGAAACCCCTCCCGGCGGGCGGGCCTTCGGATAACCTCTCGGGACCATGAGCTGAGGGAAAGTGTGTGAGTCGGCCGAGCAGTTGCTCGACCGACTCTTTTTTATGGGTAAAATACCTGCTCAGTTGTGATTTTTGGTGCTGGGAGGCGTTTGTGGCTAAGGCTAAGGCTAAGGCGAAGAAAAAGACGACGGGGGCGCGGGCTAAGCGTGATCGTCGTCGGAAGCTCGCGACCGAACCCCCTGCATCTGCTGAGGAGTTGCTGGCGAGTGTACCGGGGCTTGACGCGCTGCAGGATGTTCCGGCGTTCGATGACCTGCCGGTCGATGCGGCTCAGCAGGCTGCATTTGACGACTTTTGCGCACAGGCCGAGGAGCCCGAGCAGATGCAACTTGGCGCCGTGGTGCGCTTGGATCGTGGGTTTCCGCTGGTGGCGACTGCCGACGATACCTTCCGCGCCGAGCATGCCGTGGGATTTGCCAAGTCGCGCGGTGGGGACGAGGTCCTGCTGCCTGCCGTGGGCGATCGTGTGGCGGTGCGCCGCGCTCCCGGGCACGATATGGGCGTGATTGAATGCGTGCTGCCGCGCCGTACGAGCTTTGAGCGTTGGCGCGGCCGTGCCCGCGGAGAGCGCCAGGTGCTCTGCTCCAACGTGGATAGCGTGCTAATCGTGCAGGCGCTCGGTGCCGGTGAGGTGCTGCTCGACCGCGTGGCGCGCTCGCTGGTGTTGGCGCTCGACTGCGATGCCGAGCCGGTGGTGGTACTCACCAAAGCTGATCGCTGCGATGCCGAGGAGCTCGAGCGCGATCTGGACCGCGCGCGCCGCCTGGTGGGTCCGGACGTGCGTGTGATCGTGACGTCCTCTGCCGAGGGCCGCGGCCTGGACGAGGTCCGTGCCTGCGTGCCCGCCGGGAGCTGCGCCATGATTCTGGGCGAGTCGGGTGCCGGCAAGTCGACGCTGCTCAATGCGCTGCTGGGCCACGATACGTTGGCGACCGGCGGTGTGCGCGAACGCGACGACCAGGGCCGTCACACTACCGTCGCGCGCGTGATGGTGACGCTGCCGGGCGACGCCGGCGTGATCGCCGATGCCCCGGGCCTGCGCAGCCTACCGCTCGTGGGTCACGAGCGGGGTCTGGCGCGCGCCTTTCCCGAGATTGTCGAGGCATCGCGTGCGTGCCGGTTTGGCGATTGCACGCATGTCCATGAGCCGGGTTGCGCCGTTCGCGAGGCCGAGGACGCCGGGCAGATCGACAGCCTGCGTCTGGAAACGTTCCAAAACCTGGCGTCATCCATGCGCGTGAGCGCTCAAATGCTCGATCCCGATGTCCATCTGTAATTGATTTTTCCTATGACAGCCGTCTCCCAACTGTTCGGGAGGCGGCTTTTTTGCTGCGGAAAAGCCTCGAAACATGCAGTTTGCTGACGTGCTGACCAAAACCTTGCCACGAGCTTGACGGGCTGGTCAGCTTTTGGTCAGCGATTGGTTTGACATCGAAAACCAAGATTGCGATTGCGCCGCTTTGCACTCTGGCCGCCCAGACAATGGTGGTACGGGCATTCGCCCGGCACTGCCATGAGAGGAGCGGCCGTGAACAAGAGCAAGCGCATCGCCATCAGTTTGGTCGCGGGCGTGCTCGCTGCTCTGCTCTGCATGGTTTACGGCTCGTCGATCCGCTCGCAAGCCGAACAGGTCCAGGCTGAGACCTTGGCCAAGTACGGTGGCGATCGCGTCGAGGTATGCGTCGCGGCGCGCGATATCGATGTGGGTGAGACCCTCGATGAGACCAATGTCATAACCCAGGAGTGGCTGACGAGTCTGCTGCCGCGTGACGCGGCGACCGAGCTACGCCAGGTGCGCGGCGACGTGACGACTTCGCGTATTCCCAAAAACGCCGTGATCTGCAATGTCTACACCAAGGCCGAGAGCCACATGCTCGAGGTGCCTAAGGGCAAGGTCGCCGTTTCGGTGGCGGTCGATGCCGAGCACTCGGTCGGCGGTGCTGCGGGCGTGGGCAGCTACGTGGACGTGTACGTGCAAAAAGACGGCGTAACCGATCGGCTGTGCGGCGCGTACGTGATCGATACCAGTGAGGATTCCGGTTCCACGCGCGAGGGCAAGATCGAATGGGTGACGCTGGCGGCTGACCCCGAAGACGTCAAGGAACTGCTGGGAGCCTCGGGCAAGGGAACGGTCAGCTTGACGATTCCCGCCACGGCGCGCGGCAAAAAGAGCGGAGGCGACGAGTGATGAAGGCGATCTGGCTTGCGTGCTGCGCGTGCGGCGATTACGGGCTGTTGCAGCGGGAAGTCGAGGGCCGTGATGTGGGTGCACAGGTGCTTCGCGTGGGTGACCTGGACGGGCTGGTTTCCATGGCGCGGGCGTTTCCGTCGCGCCGCGGGGCTGCCATCATCGCGGCGTCTCTGTTTGATACCGAAGATGTGCGCAAGACTGTTGCGCGCCTGACGGCCGAAGGCCGCGTGAGTCGCGTGGTCGTGTTGATAGAAGCGCTCGATCCGTCGGATATCGAGGGGCTGTTTCGCGCGGGGGCGACCGAGGTCATCGCTGCGCACAGTGTATGCGGCAACGGGCGCGCGGGCGAGGGAGCGGTTGATTCCGATCGGCACATGACGATTGAGCCCGATGCTTTTGTTGATAGGGAACCCGGGGCGCCTCGCGCTACAAGAGGCCCGCGTGTTGATGATTATGGAAAAGCGGAAGCCGAGCATGGTCGGCGCCCCCGGAACCCCCTTGTAGACGATGACGCTGGAGGGCCGGCGCAGCATGCTGGCGACTCCCCGGCTGTAGATATGGGATACGTGCACGGCGTGAATCTGGCGGATGAACTCGACGAAGTTGAGGGCTTTGCCGGGTGCGGCGAGTTGTCGCTAATGCAGCATGAGCAGATTGCGCAGAACGAGCCTGCCTCGCAGACCGAACAAGCTGCTATGCCGGCTTGGACGCAGCGTGTGGTTGCGGCGGGGGAGACGGGGGCGCTGCCACCGACGCCCGCCCCGCCGCCTCCGATGCCGCCGGCAGACGCTGCCGCTCCGCCGCATCGAGCTCCGGTCATCTGCGCTATTTCGGGTTCGGGCGGTTGTGGCAAGTCGACGATCGTTGCCACCATGGCACACACATCGTCGCTGTTGGGCTTGCGTGCCGCCGTGCTCGACCTGGACCTGATGTTTGGAAACCTTTACGACTTGTTAGGCGTCGATGCTCCGCGCGATATGGCGGCACTTATCGAGCCGTCGGCGGCGGGCACGCTCACCGAGCCGGATATCGTAGCCACATCGATGCGCGTGGCGCCGGGCGTTACGCTCTGGGGTCCCGTCGCGGCGCCCGAGCAAGCCGAGCTCATGGCGCGTCCGGTGGAGCTACTGCTTGATGTTCTGCGTCGCGAATCCGACGTGGTCTTTATCGATACCTCGGTCTTTTGGGGCGACGCCGTGGCGGCTGCGGTGGCGGCGAGCGACCGTTGCCTGGTCGTTGGCGATGCGGCGGTGTCGTCCGCGACATCGGCGTCGCGCGTCATCGAACTGGCAAGTCGAGTAGGTGTGCCGCGCACGCGCATGAGCGCCGTGTTCAACCGGTTCGGTGCGCGCGGGGCAGACGAGGACGTCGCCATGCGCTTTGAGATTGCCTGTGCGTTGAGCTCCAAGATTCGTATCGCCGATGGCGGGCAGGATCTCGCCGCGCTCATGGCGTTTGGGCGCGCTGACGAGGCGGTGGGGCAGACCAGTGCTTTTGCGACTAGCATGCGCGAGGCCACGCGCGAGATGCTCGTGGAACTGGGGTGCGCCGTCGGCCCTTGGAGCGATATGGTCGCCGACCGTGCAACGCGTACCGAACGCCCGCGTATCCGCCTTCCCTGGTTGCGCGAGGGTGATCAGCGATGAGCCTGCAAACGAGGATTAAGGCTGCCGGCGCTGCAGCGGCGGCAGCGCCTGTAGATGCGGGGCGTCGCCGCGCGGTGAAACGACGCACCAAGCGCGCCGTGATGGACCGCATGGGTTACGACGAAGTGGCGCGTATCAGCGCCTATATCGACCCGGCACTTGCCCGCTCGGAATTGCGTCCTGCGGTGGAGGCGGCGCTCAATGTTGAGGAGCCGACCGATCTCGCGACGCCCGAGCGCGAAACCATCATCGACGAGATTTTGGATGACGTGGTGGGCTTGGGGCCGTTGCAGCCGCTCATCGAGGACGACACCGTTACCGAGATCATGATCAACGGCTGCCGCTCGGCTTTCTTTGAACGCGGCGGCGTCTTGTACCCCATCGAGCATGCGTTTGAGGATGATGAGCAGATCCGTGTGCTTATCGACCGCATTATCTCGCCACTTGGCCGCCGTATCGACGAGCGCAGCCCCATCGTCAACGCCCGCCTCAAAACGGGCTATCGCGTCAACGCGGTGATTCCGCCTGTGGCGATTGACGGACCGATTCTCACCATCCGAAAGTTCTCGGACCGTATCTGCTCGCTGGACGAGCTCGTGGGGTTGGGATCGCTGCCGCTTTGGTATGCGCAGCTGCTGTCGTGTGCGGTGTCGCTGCGACAGGACCTGGCGGTTGCGGGAGGCACGGGATCTGGTAAGACCACCCTGCTCAACGCGTTGTCATGTGAGATTTCCACCGGCGAGCGCATCGTGACGATCGAGGACTCTGCCGAGCTCAAGTTTGCGCATCATCCGCACGTGGTGCGCCTAGAGGCGCGCGAGGCTTCAATTGAAGGCGAGGGCGCGGTGACGATCCGCGACCTGGTGACTAATGCCCTGCGCATGCGCCCCGACCGCATCGTGGTGGGCGAGGTGCGCGGTGCCGAGTGCTGCGACATGTTGCAGGCCATGAACACGGGCCACGACGGGTCGCTCACCACGCTTCATGCGGGTTCAGAACAGGAGACCGTGGTGCGTCTGACGTTGCTTGCACGTTATGGCATCGATCTGCCGAGCGAGCTCATCGAGGAGCAGATTGCCATGGCACTCGACGGTATCGTGATGTCCGAGCGCCACGCCGATGGCAGGCGCTTCGTCTCCTCGTATTCGGGGGTGCGACGCGCCGCATCGGGCGGCGTAGAGCTCGAGCGCTATGTGACGTTCGATGCCGCCGAGCGCACCTGGACGCTTGACCGCGAGCCGCCGTTTATCGCAGAAGGCCTGCGGTCGGGGACGCTCACACAAGAGGAGGTGGACGAATGGAGATCACTGTGCCCCTCGTCGTAGGGGGCTTGGCAGGGCTTTCTGTCGCGACGGCGTGCGGGGCAGAGCCTCGTGTGCCGCGGATGCCGCCGGCGGAGCTGGCGCGCCAGACGCTCGAATCGATGGCGGAGAAGTTGCCGCGTGAGTTGGCGGAAAACGACCCGCTGACAAAGATTGCCCGCTCGTGGGCGTCGCTGATCCCCGCAGATCGCCTTGGGCTTGCTATTGAGGATAACGCGGCTCGTCTGGCATTTCTGCTGCTGTCGAGCGGTATCTGCAGCGTTTTGATGGCCGTTGCGTCGTTGTCGCCCATCGGCTTTGTCTTGGGGCTGGTGGCGCCGTTTGGCGTGGGTGCCGCGCGTGACGCCTTCGATCGCCGACGCGAACAGCATGATGTGGAAGAGGTTATGCCCGAGGCGTTCACAGCGTTATCCATGTCGCTTGCCTCGGGGCATTCGCTGGCACAGGGCATGCGCTTTGTGGGCGCCCATGCGCAAGAGCCGGTGCATACCGAGTTTTTGCGGGTGGCGGCGGCAATCGATTGCGGTATCTCGGCGACCGACGCACTCGATGACCTACTCGTTCGCATCGATGCCCCCGGCCTTTCGCTTGTCACCTTGGCGCTCAAAGTATCGCAGCGTACCGGGGCTCCGCTTGCCGGCTTGCTGTCCGAGGCGTCGAGCATGGTGGGCGAGCGCATTGAGCTCAAACGCCGTCTGGACGTTAAGACGTCACAGGCGCGCATGTCGGCACACATGGTCGCGGCGATGCCGGCGGGCATGTGCGCGGTACTGGCTTTGCTTTCGGCAGACTTTCGCCGCGGTCTTGCGACACCGGCTGGTGCGGGCGCCGTGGTGCTGGGACTTGCCCTCAACGTCGTTGCCCTGGTAGTTATCCGGCGCATTATGCGGGTGGAGTTATGAGCGCCCTAGTCGGGGTCGCGGCTTGTCTGTGTGCCCTGAGCGTATTTGTCGCGACAGGTTTGGAGCGTGCGGATGCTCGCAAGATTGCAGAGACGTGCAAGCGTGAGGTGGTGCTGGTCATTGCTGCGGGCTGCTCGATGATTGATGCCCTGACCGCGCGAGTGAAGGGCGCGATTGGGGCGAGCGGCCCGGCGCGGGTGTCGCTCGGTGAGGTGTCCGAGATGATCGACGTGGTGCGCCTGGGGCTCTCTGCCGGCCTTTCGTTTGACGCGGCGCTCGAGATTTTCTGCGCCAATCGTCGGTCGGTGCTGGCCGTCCGTCTTGAGCGAGCCTGCATGGCGTGGCAGGTGGGCGTGGGGACGCGCGAGGCCGAGCTGTTGGCCGCCGCGCGTGATTTGGACGTGAGGGCGCTCGAGACCTTTGCCATCACGGTGGGGCAGGCGCTTGCCCTGGGCGCTCCGCTAGCCGAGACGCTGGCTGCTCAAAGTCGCGAGATCCGTGCGGCCCATCGCGCCGCAGTCGAGCGCGAGATCGAGCGCGCACCGGTCAAGTTGCTGATTCCCACCGGCACGCTCATCTTGCCGGCGTTGCTTCTGTCCATATTGGGCCCGCTGCTGGGAGCAGGCGGGATGATGTAGGGAGGAATATATGAACACGATGACCGACATTGCGGGCAAGGCTTGGAGCTGGGCTTTTTGCCGGGCAATCCGCGCTCGCCAGCGTGCCAAGGCGCTGTTGCGGGAGGAGAGCGCGCAGGGCACTACCGAATACGCCATCTTGGTCGGCGTGCTCGTAGTGATCGCGATTATCGCCATCGTCGCGTTTAAGAGCAAAGTTGAAGAGCTATGGAACGCGATCAAAGACGGCATCAACAGCCTGTAGGAGGCAGGCGGCCTGTTGGTTCGCCGCTGGTGCTCGCCTGTTTGCTCGTGGCGATAGCGGTGACGCTTTGGGGGCTGGGCGTTGCGCGACAGCAGCATCCAGGCGCTACTGCCGATTTGGGATCGGGCTCGGCGGCGGTGTCACAAGCGGAAGGCGCGGGAGATATGGGCGGTCAGAATGCCGCCGTCACGGCTCGGACCTTTTTGCGGGCACTCGACGAGCGGGCGGCCAGCGCGACGGAGCCGTCTGCAGACAACGCGATCGCGGTTCGACTCGCATGGTCCGAGGACCGGCCGATGACCGAGGCGGCGGCAGACCTGTTGCGCGCCTACCGCGAGGTGCCCACGGCCCAGCTCGCCCTGAGCGGCTATCTCGATATTAAGGGCAACGTATGGGGCGCCATCGTGCGCGATGGGCGAGGCTGGGTCGACATGGTGACGGTTGCTGCTGATGCCGGCGATGCCTCGTGCCGCCTGCGTGCCGTGCGTCTGGTTCCGCAAACAACGGAGTCAAAGGAGGGGTCGTGAAATGCATGATGTCCTGCGTGAGGAATCTGCTCAGTCGACCGTCGAATACGCCATCGTCACCGTGGCGCTGTTGTCGATTGTGCTGGCGATTGCGGGGCTTTGGCGCGCTGGCACCGATGGGCGCTTGGCGGCACTGGTCGAGCGGGCAGCGTCTCATGGCGTCGCCCCATCGTCGGTTATCGATGCCGCGACGGGTGCCAAGGACATCGCTCTATATTGATCTCGCGTGCGAGGATCGGGCGCAGTCTACGGTCGAGGCCGCCTTTTTGCTGCCGACGTTTTTGACGCTCATCCTGCTGGCGCTGCAGCCGGTGTGCCTGCTCTATACGCGCGCGGTCATGGAGTCTGCCGCCGCCGAGACCGCGCGGCTTATGACCACGACGACGGTGGAGGACGACGATGACCTTAAGGAGTTCACTCGCCGCAGACTTGCCGCGGTGCCCAACGTCTCGATTTTTCATGCCGGCGGGCCAATGTCGTGGGATATCGAGTTGGGGCGGGCCGGTGCCGGCGGCGTTTCGTCCGTGTCTGTTGCCGGCGAGGTCAAGCCGCTGCCCGTGATCGGTGCATTTGTGCAGGCCATGGGCAGTGCTGGTGAAGGCGGCTATGTCAAGCTCAAGGTCGACGTCTCGTATCGATCGCGTCCCGAATGGCTGGAGGGAGATTATGATTCATGGATTGCTGCATGGGATTAGGCGCTGCCTGCTGCGGGTGACGCAAGGGTTTGCGGTCCGCCGTCGACCAGGCGCTCGCCGCAAGCGGGGCGGCTTTATGGGTCGTGCCGGTATCGACTTGTTTATCGAAGACGGTGCCTATACCACGCTTTCTTCTGCGGTTGTCATTCTGGTGGTGCTTACGCTGCTGTTTTCGTCGACCGCGGCGATATGGAGCATGTCGCGCGCCGGAGACACCCAGGTGGCGGCCGATAGCGGTGCCCTGGCGGGCGCCAACGTGGTGTCGTCCTATCACACGGCCGCCACGGTGGTCGATGCGAGCATTTTGAGTTTGGGCCTGGCGGGGTTTGCCACGATCGGCACCGGCTTGGTTGCCATTCTCATTCCGGGCGCCGAGGTTGTCGGCAGCGATATCATCGATACGGGAACCCAGATTATTAAAACGCGTAACAAGTTTGCCAAAAGCGCGGCAAAGGGCCTGCAAAAGATCGAGACCGCCTTGCCGTACCTGGTTGCCGCACGCGCCATGCAGGCAGTATCGGCGCAGGATACCGACGGCGTGACCTATACCGGTACGGCGCTTGCCGTGCCCAGGACATCCGAGTCGGATTTTGTTGCGCTCGAAGGATCCGAAATCTCGACCGATGCCATTAAAGATGCGTCGGAAGATCTGGAGCGCGCGGCCGAGGAGCTACAAAAAGCATCGGAGGAGACGGCGAAGGCCAAAGAGCGCGCCTGGCTAGCGGATTGCGGTGGATCGGATAAAGGTTCGGTTGGCAGCTGTTCTTGTATGTGGGAGCGTGCGAAAAGCCTAACGGATCTCTCCGGTGTTCAAAATCCGCATTACTCATCGAGCGTTACGTGGGAGCCTCAAGTTGCCCTTGATCGCGCGAAGGACTACTACCATTGGCGTCTGACAAATGAGAAGCCCCAAGGCTCGAGTGTCGAGATGAAGGCAGAGTCTGCGGCGCGTAAGGCGTTTTATACCTATGCGAGCGCGGAGGTCGATCGGGCATATATAGCCGAGAACGGAGACAGGGTTTCCTCCTATATTCCGCTGCTGCCGCGCAACTCTGATGAGGTTCGGGCGACGGAACTCTATACCGATGCGGTGTGGCCGACTAGCGTGAACGATGACAAGGCGTATCTGCATTACGGGACGACTTGCCCTAACTATAAGAAAGGGACGCCGAGCGGATTTGCTTCGGTTGCCGATTACGATGGGCAGGATAAATGCAGCAAATGCCATTTTGGCGTTTTGTCGCTTGGTGCTGTTGCGGCGCCTTCAACCTCTATCGAAAACGGCTTCGAGTATCACTTTGACAAGTTTAAAGACGCCCTGGAGGACTACGTCGACTGTCGCAACAAGGAACTCGAACTCGAGCGTCAGACCGAGGACGAAGCCGACCGTGCGGGCAATGCGTTCGATACCGCCATCAAAGAACTTTCCGGTGAGCGCCCGCGCATCGCGCCGCCCGGCCGCAACGGCGTGGTTGCCTTTGCGGTCTCGGGCGCCATCTCCAGTCCCGACGAGCTCAGCTCCTCGTTTAACACGGCAGTTGAGCTTGGCGATCGTGGTGCAATTTCTGCTGCAGTGCTCGCGCCCGATGATGCGACGGCACAAAATAACGTCCTCGCGCGGTTTTTCTCGACGCTGGAGGAGCGTTCGGGCGGCGTTGCCGGCGTGCTCGACGGCGTTATGGATGTTTGGGGCCGTCTGCTTGTGGGGTACGGAGACATCCAGGGTGCGGCCGACGAGCTTATGGGAGAGCTGATCGGTGGCTTGGGAGGGGGTAGCGGCGCGTTGGGCTCCATTGCGTCCTGGCTCGGTGACACCGTCTCGTCCTCCGTGGCGGCGCTGGGGCTCGAACCGTGCGATTTGCGTCTGCGAAAACCGGTGCTGACCGATACCGCCAATGTCATTAAAAGTCCGGGGTCCGATATCGCGGGCATCTCCAAAACTCAAGATACCCTGCGAAAAATCCCCTTGGGCGTGACTGACCCCAAGGCACTTTGCGAGGCATTGGAATATCACGTCGAGCGCACCATCAGCGGCGCGGTGTTCACGCTTGCGGAGATCCCGCTGCCCGGCGGCGGCTCCATCCCGCTCACGGTCGATGTTGCCACGCTGGTGGGAGCTTTTGGCGGTGGGTCGTAATGGGCATTCGCACGGGCTTGCGCGAGGAGCGTGCCCAGGCGACGGTCGAGATAGCCGTGGTTACGCCCGTCCTGATCGTGCTGGCTCTCATCGCGTACAACGTCATGATCTTTGCCGGCGCGGTCGCGCGCTTCGACCGCGTGGTGCCCGACATCGTGCTGGCGCACGCTGTAGCGCCGGGCGGGGAGGGTGACGAGAGCTCCATTGACGCTTCCGCGACCGTTCAAGCTCAGATTCAGGATGCCATGGAGGGATATGGCCTACAGGTCGAGGTCTCGAGCGAACAAGGTACGGCGTCATCGGAGGGCGTCCTGCTCTCTCTTTCTGGCACGTTTAGGACCTATACCTGCACCATGCACTACGAGCCGTGGCCGAGTTCGCTGAGCATCGCCGGCGTTTCCCTGGGGGCGCCGGCCGTGCTCACGCATGAACGCGCGGTGACGGTCGATCCGTGGCGTCCGGGGGTGGTCATGTGAGTGCGGCCTCGTCCTATATCGCCTACGCGCGGGCGCTCAACAGGTTGGGCTGGACGCCGGCCGAGTTTGTGGTGGCGGAGTCGTTTACCGTGCGTCTGCGCGGCATGCTGGGACGGCGGCCGATTGCCGCCAGCGGACTGCCGCTTGTCATGGCGTTTCCGCGCTGTTCCTCGGTTCACACCTGCTTTATGGCCTATCCCATCGACATCGCCTTTATCGATCGCAATGGCAATGTCCTCGTATGCTACGAAAACGTACGTCCCTGGCGCATGTGTTCTTGCCCCAGCGCCTGGGCGGCACTCGAGCGCCCTTCAATCATTGTTTCGCCCCCTGCTCTCCAACGCGTGCCGGCATAAGAATTGGCGACGGCGGACTTTCGTCATACGAAATTGGGTAAGATGGGGAAGGAGATGCATGGATGTCGAGATCCATCCCAACGCTAAAAAGCACCTGACGGAAAAACAGGTGCTTGGTGCCTGGCTCGCGGTTACTGAGTGTATTCGCCGCGAGTCGGAAGACGAGCCGCCGAGATGGCTTGCGATTGGATGGCTTCCGGACGGACGGAGCGTGGAGCTCGTTGCGGTCGAACTTATTCGCGGGTGGCTCATTATTCATGCCTTGTCTCCGGTTCAGAAGAAATTCTGGCAAGAGATCGAGCGAGCTCGGCAAAGGGGTCGATGATGGGCAAGACATATACGACCGCTAATGGTCAGGTTGTAACGGATGAAATGATTGACGCGTGGTGTGAGTCGTACGAGCGCGGAGAGTTTCCGGATGGCGAACACACCGTTGGTGGGATCGTGCATGGACGGCCCCCACTCTCAGGTGAGGGAACGGCAACGCTATCGGTCAAGATTCCTCTGGGAATGAAGGAAGCTATTCGTCGACGGGCGGCTGCCGAGGGAATGACGCCAAGTGAGTTTGCCCGCGCGGCCCTGAGTGAAAAACTTCTTGCGGCGGGTTGATGCTTCTGACGTGCCGTTCTATAGGATCGAGATCGTGGTCGATGTCGCGCTCAAAAACTTTTTTAAAATTCTCGGTTGACCGGAGCGCGTCCTTGGTTATACTAATCAAGCCTTGAAACAAGGCACACCTCAAATGGCTGGGTAGCTCAGTTGGTAGAGCAGAGGACTGAAAATCCTCGTGTCAGGGGTTCGATTCCCTTCCCCGCCACCATGAATTGACTAGGACCTCTGCAAAGGGGTCCTTTTCTTTTATGTGGCCCCCACGCGGAATCGAACCCCATGAGGGCGCGGAGCTGAGTAAACGCGTGAGCGTTTGCCAGCGTAGCTCGCAAGGCGCGCAAGCGCCGCAGCGGTCCGTCCGCGCAGCGCGCGGACGCGATTCCCTTCCCCGCCACCTTGAATTGACTAGGACCTCTGCAAAGGGGTCCTTTTCTTTTATGCATGGCTCCGCGGAAAATGCATCCCATTTTTTTGCGAAAAAACTTACTAAATTTCTGATTATCTTTTCATAAGTTGGTAAATGCCGATATATCCCGTATTTTAGGGCTTTATCGGTATTTTCTTTTTGGAAGATACCTTGCATAAGCTGGCATTTACCAGCATGAAAATGCAACCAAAAGTAGTAAATGAGTAGTAAATATAAGCTCCGATATTAACAAGCCAGTCTTTCCAGTTCTGCTTTTGCAGATTGAAATGTACCGTGTGCATAATAGCCAAGTGTCATGGTTATGTTAGCGTGTCCCATAAGATATTGCAGGGTGTTTGGGTTCATTCCTCTGTTTGCCATATTCGTACAGTAAGTATGTCGGAATGAATGTGGTGTGATGTTCGGTAACTTGTCCGTGTGATACTTGTTATACTTCTTAATTAGTCCTCGCACCATGCCCTCATAGTTTCCTGCAACTTTAGGCAAGCCCTCACGGTTTAAGAATAGGAAATTGCTGTAACCACCTACAATCAGCGGTTGTGCCTTTCCTCTGTTCTTTAGTATTCTTTGGATTGCTTGATAAGCCCGTTCTGTCAATGGAAGTTCCCGTTTTCCGTTTTTGGTCTTTGGCGTTTCAATATAGTAGCCGATTTCGCTGTCTTTCAATAACTGGTGGTCTATATTGAGTATTCTGTTCTGCATATCAATATGCGTCGTCAGTCCG
>CALHJP010000021.1:0-108748 GCA_938033205.1 uncultured Collinsella sp.
CCGTACATGTACGGATGAATGTGGGAAGTGTTCGGATGAAGTTGCCAATCAAGGGACGTCGAGGGAGACGGCCTTTATCGAGCGGGCGTGGACGTCGAGGCCGACGAAGGTGGTAGTATCGAGCATGGGAGCCCCTTCCATGAATGCGGCGTGGCCGCTGCGGCTGAATTAGACACTCACCATTGTCGGCCTAATCCGCGGTCTTTCATGCAGCAGGGGCTCTCAATGTTTTTATGTCCTGCTCATATCGTCTGTGAACGATTCAACAAGAGCATCGCTGGCCCAGTAGGCTATGGGGGTGCCGGGGATTTGCTTGAAGGTATCGGCGTCGCGGCGGTAAAACCAACCGCAGTCGGGGTTCCGGATCGCCTCGAGGGCCTTCGGGGCCTGGACAGCAGCACCAACGAAGTCCGAAAGGCGCACATAGCCGCCCTTGTAGCCCTTGACGAACGAATTGTGGAACGTGTAGGTACAGATGGGCACGGTCGCGCCAGCGAAGCCCGAGTACTCAAGTTGGATGAGAGAGGTCAGCGTTCTGTTGTCGATAATCTCGTTGCGGAGCTTCTCATAGCTTCCGATGAACATCCAGACGAAAGGCGACATGACTCCGCACTCGCCGTGGTCCTTGGCGAGACTGAACATGCGAACGACAAAGCTGGAGAAGAGGTCGCTCTTCACGTCGGGGTAGTTCTTCTTGACCCACTTGCTCATAAAGGGATTAAAGCTGCTGCTGCCCATATACGGAGGATTCGCCACGACGCAGGTAAAACGACGGGACAGTTTCTCGCAGATGACGGCAGCGCTTTCGAGCTTAGTTTTGGTCGCAGAAGCAAAAAGATTGTCGGAACAGCTCGCGGCGGCGGCCTTAAGCTCGTCAACCTCTTCCTCTGAAGGATTAAGAAGCGAGCCGATCTCGCCCAAATGGCTCAGTTCCTCGACGAGCTTCTTGTTACCCGGCAGCTCATCCTCCCCCAGCGGGATGCTCGAGAGCACGGTAACATCGGCGCGAACGCCACGCCTAAAGAAGCGACGATCGTGCTCGCGGGAGCACATGGCAAGCGCCAGCTCCGCGATCTGCGCCGCGCGGGTATCGATTTCCATGCCCGCAAGGTTTTTAGTAAGAATGAGCTCGGGAATCTCGCGCTCACGATAGCCGCGTTCCTCGTACATATGGAAGAGCAGCTCAAACGCGTAGACCAAGATATGGCCCGAGCCGCATGCGGGGTCGCAGAGGGTTATCTCCTCGGGGCTCGAGATGCGGATGAAGTCCTCGTGCTCAGCATCGGGCTCGATGTAATAGTTCATGTGCTCGCGTAGCGAACTCCCCGGGTTGTTGAGCATCCACAGACGGCCGAGCGAGTTCTCGACCATGTAGCGCACAATCCACTCAGGGGTGAAGAGCTGCGTGGCGGGCGCGATGTCCGCCGCCGCTGCCTTTCGCTTGGACTTGAAGAACTCGTCTTTTACGTCAGCGTTGTAGTACTGATACATCCAGCCCAGAACGGTCACGCCCTCGCGCCAGCGCTCGTCAGTGATAACGGCGTTGAGCTTGCCCACCACGCCGTCGGCCATCATGAGACCCTGGGGCAACAGCAGCTCCATGGCACCGCCCACGCGTTCAAAGACGCCTGGCAGGCAATCGGCAAGTTCCTCGCACTGAGCCACAAAAAGATAGCGCCACAGCGGTTCATCCAAGCCCGCCATCTTGAGCTCGGCTATGCGATCGGTATCGGCCGTCACCATCTCCACGTCCAGTGCGTTCTCCACGGCCTCGCTGCCATGGCTACCGTCCGCGCGACTTAGCATGCGCATACGGCCGGGAAGCCATCCGCGTGCATCCATAAAGCGAATGGCCACGATGCGGTTGAACCAGGTGTAGGCTGCTCGGTCGCAGAGCGTCTCGTGACCCACCTCTGCCTGCATATGCAGCAGTTCATCGCGCTGCTCGACCTCAGCTGGACTCAGGGGCAGGCCGTTGACGATCTCGGACCCAACGGGCGCGGGCGCAGATTCGGTGATGCCGTAGCGCACCATCTGCGCCTCCACGCCTTTGATGAGCTCCGTACGGGCCCAGGTGCAGAAGCTCTTAAGAGCAGAATCGTTCATGGTTGATGAGCCTTTCTAAACGCCATAAGCAACCGGTGCGCGCTTTGGCACCGGTTGCTCCGCGGGTTAGTTGATACGGATCTCGTCGTTTGCAGCGAGCGCCTGCATAAGGCGAGAGCGCAGGTCGTCCACGTAGCGCTCCACGTCCTCTGCGGACAAGAGACGACTCGGCTTGGCCAGATCGGCGCGGCGCACGGTCCTGATCTTGCGCTGGGACACGGGTGCAGGCACAGGCGTTGACGACGCAGTGCCCTTGTTGGAGATCTTCTTGACCACCTCACCCGTGCTCGTGACCTCAGTGGTGCGGTGTTCGTTGTCCATACGCATACGGGCCGCGTCCACGGCGTCGTACATCCCGTTGCTTGCCGCGCTGAGCCAGTTGCCCCAGTTAGTCGCGGCAACACTCAGCTCGTTGAGGCTTTGAGCACTGTGGGCACGGTTTTTGAACGACTCGTATTTGGTGCCGGCGTCTGCTATGGCATCCTTGGCCTGATTGACAAAGCCCTTTTGACTCTCGGCTTGTGCCTGCAAGTCTTGCAGATCGCTCTCGATGCGTTGCAAAAACTCATTGCGGCGGATGCCCAGCAGCTTTTTCATGTCGTCCTCGACGGGGTCCATAAGCGGCTGCAGGTCCTTAATGCGACCGTAAGGCTTGGGATCTTTGAGGATCTCGCGCACTTTTGCCACGTTCTCCATCGCACCAGGAATGTCATCGGAGGCATACTCGATACCCTCGGTGCGGCTCAAGAAATCCTTAGCGCGATCAAATGCTGTTCGTTGGTTTGACTCGAAGAACTCAGTCACCTTGTCAAAGTCTTCCTTGGCATCGAGCAGACGGTCCTCGTGCTTGGTAAACGTGGTCAAAAACGCCTCGGACTCGCTCTGGTCCTTAAGGACGTCGGCGACCTCAGAGCGCATCTTCTCGCACTCGTTCTCGCCGGGATACGGGTAGGCCGGTTTGATGCCCGTGTAGTAGTCGCGCGCCATAGCAAGGCACGTCTCGCGCAAACCATCAAGATGCTCCTTGAGCTCGGCCACGAGCTTATCCTCGTTGGAGGGCACGGTCTTGAGGTCAAACAGGTCGCGCATGAGCTCGCCCGTGGCACGCAGCAACCGGTCGCTCATACGCACGCGCAAGCGCACCTGGGCCTTATCGGCATCCTTGCGCAGGAGTGCCACCATACGGCTGTCGTTGGCCTGGACCGTCTGGCCGCCAAACAACACCTGCGCGCGCTGCTCCACCACGAGCTGCGCCACCACA
Source organism: uncultured Collinsella sp. (assembly GCA_938033205.1). Taxonomy (GTDB): domain Bacteria; phylum Actinomycetota; class Coriobacteriia; order Coriobacteriales; family Coriobacteriaceae; genus Collinsella. The sequence continues at coordinate 3,368 of CALHJP010000021.1, forward strand.
TTGGCGAGGTCGACCTCACGCCAGCCAAAGGGCCTTTGCTGGTACTGGCGTTGGATATCGCCCATAGCGGTATCCAGATGGCGCTGATGCTGCACTTTGAGGTAGTCCTCGACCTCCCTGAGCGCACGCGTGTTGCCCGCATCCATGCCATCGAGCCCCGCCTGGACATTACCCGCCAGCGTGGAGCGAATATCGGAATCGTCCTCAACCGGCGCGCCGATGTAGCCAGCCTTTTCAAAAACAACGTCACACAGTTGCGCGAGCACCTGCTCAAAAACCTGGGCGGGTTTGGTGGCGCGAACTTCGACCATACGGCCGTTGACCGCGCAACGTGCATGGAGCACGGCCTCGCTCAAAAGGGCATCGGCCTCTTTTTCGTTATAGGCTGCCTCGCGCATTTTTGCCTCGACAATCTGGCGGGTACTCGGCGGTAGCTCCTGCAGATTGCGCGTCTGGGCGTACATGCGAATCTTAGCGGCGTTGACGAGTGGGGCCCAATAATCCACCTCGTCGCCCAAGGCCACGATGGCCTTATCCACGGATTTCAATGCTAGCTCGGCATCGTCCGCACGTGCCAAGTCGCCGGCCATGGTCACCACGGAGAGTTCCATACCACCCTTGCTGGATCCATGAATCGAGCCATCCACGTAGCGGTCAAAGGGGAAGTCATTAGGATCGCGATGGAACTTGTACGCTTTGTAAATGCTGTCGAACAGGCGCTTTTTGATGTACTCGATCACCTTCGCGTTGTCGATCGGGGTCCGCGCAATCTCCTGTGCAATTTCCTGCTCCTCGTCGGTGAGGAAGCTGTAGGTATCGCCCTGTCGCGCCACTTTGTTCTCGCGCTCCAAGCGGGCGAGGGACTCCTTGACGCGGTCCTTAAGGGCGCGCTTGTCCACGTCGAGGCTGTCGACCATCAGGATAGAAACGTTCTCGACCGTGGCCTTGACGTAGCCGATGTAACGAATCAAGTACAGGAGCTTAAGTACCCGGACGTCGTAGGGCTCAAGACCTTCTCTGTTCTCAGACGCGCGCTCCGCACAGACAACGACCTGGATGATGCCGTGCTCAAGGTCTTTGGAGATAGTATCGAAGAAGCGCCAGAACGGCACGAGTGCACCGGTCTGGTCATGCTGGATGGCCTGAGCGCTCTCCTGGAATGCGCTCAACATGGAACGCTCGCCCGTGGACATATGCTTGGCCTTGACGCCGTGCTTGCGCACCTCGGTCATCACGTCGGGCAGGAGCTTAAACTGGTAGCCCACAAACGGGTAGCTGGCCACAAAATCCTTGGAGTTAGCGTAGCCGGCAAGGTCGGAGCGCGAGCCACCCTCAAAGGTAAAGTTGTTTTTGAGCACGGCGGCGTCTTGCTCGTAGACCTGTGCAAGCATATCGGCCGCCAGCGCGGTCTTCTCGAGCACACGGCGCTGGATGACCTCGTCCACGCTGGAGCTGGAAAGCGAAAGGCGGGTATTGAAGCGGCCTTGGATCTTTGAAAAGTCGTTGCCCACGGGCAGGCTCAGGTTGTCGATGGCCTCCTGGCTCGTGACCATCACCCACACGCGGCCACCGCAGGCGGCACCCAGCTCCTCGACGATGGTCTGAAGGCTCAGCATAAGGCTTGGGTCCTGGTCGTTTGTAATAAACTGACCCACCTCGTCGACCATAAAGAGCAAACGGAAGTTGCCGCCGTGGGCCACTGCCTGAGCGTCCACGTAGTCCTTGACCTTTTTGGCAAAGACATCGGGGGCCAAAACCTCGTCCTCGGAACCCTCGAGCCAGTTCCATGCGGCCTTTTCGCTCATACCGAGCACGCTCTGCAGCACCTCGACAACGTCGTCCTCAAAGTAGCTGTAGGTGTCGCGGGTCTGGAGCCAGGAATCGCCGTTGACGCGCTCAAAGGCCTCGCGGAACTCCTGGGTCTTACCCAGGGAATCGATGTAGTCCTCGAGCTTTGCAAGCTTAAGGTCCTCGCCGTAGAAACCGCGCGCCTCGTAGAACATGCGCTCAAACCCGCGAAGCAGCGCCGTGGGAGCCGTATCGCCCTGCTTCCACTGGCCCGCCTTGCTATCGATGTTAAAGAGGATAGCTTGCGTGGGCACCGAGCAGGCGCGCTCCATGGCAGCCGCGACCATGGGGTCGACGATCTTGCCGTCAAAGTAGCGGATGGCGCTCTTACCGCCGATCGGACGATTCTCGAGCAGGTAGCTCAGCATCTTGAGGAAGTGCGATTTACCGGAACCGAAGAAGCCGCTGATCCACACGCCAATCTTGTCGGTGGGAACATCGATGGCATCGCCGTATGCCTTGAAGAACGTGGCAAAGTGCCCCTGCAGTTCGCGCGTCACCACGTACTCGTCAAGCTCCTGGCGGATGGACTCGTCTTTTGAATCCTGGACCTTGACCACACCGTTGATGGAACGGTTGATGTCTTTTGCAAAGAGGTCGCGGACGATCGTGTTGTCCATGGATGCTCCTTTGGGTTTGGGAACGTTATGGCAAAGGGTTGTTACCGGCGGCAGGCCTTGTCTGCGGGGAGCCGTGCTTACGAGATATCGATGGCGCGGTAGTAGTTATCGGCCGGCAGACGGTTAAAGAGCTGGAAGGAAGAGCCGTTGAAGCTGCCCGGATAGGCGGCGATCACCGGCAGGTCGGAAAAATCGACTTGCATGCAGTCGAGAAGGGTGTGTATACGAAAGAAGGGATAGACCTCGCCGGCACCGGTCAGAAGAATGACATCGCCAGGTGCATGAGGCTCGGTTTGCTCGAGGATGTACGCGGCGATCTTCTCGGGCGAACAAAACTTGGCCACGTCCTCAAGCACGCGCTGGGAGCCGCGACGCTCCTCTTGACGCGGAATGGCCTTGAGGACACGGCGCTTTTCGAGAATTGCCAGCACAGCGTCGTAGAGGTTTACGACCTTGAGCGCGCACGGGAGCTTGCCGGCCTCAGCATCGAGCGCAAGGGTGTCAAACAACGCGCGCGCCTCAAACTCAAGCGCGGGGTCATAGCAAAAGGTGTGGAAGCCGATCTCATTGCCTATGCCCTTGTTGGCCAAAAAGTTCTCGCTACACAGGCACTCATGCAGCAGCTGCGCGCGGCGCTCAAACTCCTGGCGGGCGCGCTCGGAGCGGGCGTGCGCCGCCACGACGCTCTGGCGGGAATGGATGCCGATATTGGTGGTGATGTCGGTTGCCGGGGTGATTGCGGGGTCGACGATGGTGCTGACGGGAGCCACGCTACATCACCGCCCTGCCGGTGAGGGCCGCGATAAGCGACTGCTCGCCCAGCTGAATCAAGGCTCGCTCGACATCGGAATCGAGGAAAAGTGGTGACAGGCGCTCGGACTCCGGACCCTGACCCTCGGCGATAAGACCGGCGTGGCGGAGCGTCTGGCGGAGCGAACCCTTGATGCGCTTGACCGTGGCCTCGGTCCAGCGGGCCGCGTCCGGATACTCCGTGGTAAAGCGCGTCATAAAGGCGTTGAGGTCAACCGCCGTAAAGGCATAATCAAAGTTTTGAAGGCGCTCCCCCACCTCAACGAGCACGAGCTCGCGCACGATGTCGTAGCGGCAGATCATGCTGTAGAAGATGGCCTGGTCCGCCTGTGTGGGAGAGCCAGATGCCATAAGGCCGGTTAGGGATGACGCGGCCTCGGCGGCGGAATTGGAGTCGATGCCGCGCGCGGCGCACTCGGCGTCCGTGGGTACTATGGCGTCGAGGCGGCGAAGGCACACGGTCGCGCGGTTGGCGACCATGCGCTCCGTGGGATATTGAAAGAGGTTATCGCTCTTTACGCGTACAATGACCTGATCGTCGCTTGCGCCCTGCGCGCGCAGGGCAGCGACGATGCGCATCTCATGCGGGAGGAATTGCTCGCGGGTGAGCACCCCCCCCCGAACGCTTTTTGTGGTTACATCCACAGTGCACGCTCCAAGGGTGTCAGAGGCTGTCACGAATGCGCCGCAGCCCGGCAGGCAGGCGCGGCGCACATGACAATAATCATACCTGTTGGTAAAAAAGTTACCACGCCCAGAGTGTCAAATGTTGAGCAACAAAATTAAATCCGGTTAACGGTCATTTTCGCAGCTCAGAAGCTTTGACGAGGTCGCCCCAAATCACACTTGCCAGACAACCGCACTTACGAATGTAGGCACGCACACGTCCAACGCCACCTCTCATCGGACCTCCACCCTCCGCTGCACTCAACATTGGGTTATACATATGATTCCATGTAAGGAGCTTCATATGCCAGACGTAAAGCCTATTTCCGATCTGCAACGCACCTTTGGCGCCATTGCAGATATCTGCCACAAGACCAAAGAACCCGTCCACCTACCCAAAAACGGGTCGGCGTCGTCTGTCGTCATGGATGCCGAGGCCTATGACGAGCAGACGCGCGCACTTGCTGCCATTCAGCAATCCATCGCCCGCGGTTACGACGACCTCATCAACGCCCGCATTCGCCCCTGGAAACAAGCAAAGGTCCAGGCGGGTCAGATGCGAGCCTCGAGACAACCCTCCCCCATGTAACCATCCTGTAAATCATAGCGGCGCAGTCGAGTTTTACCATGATGCGGTCGCGCCTGGCGCTGCACTGTGCTAAAGTATCCCGAACGTTCAAACGACTACGAGGGGAACTAGAAGATGGCACGTGTGCACAACTTCTCAGCTGGCCCGGCCGCGCTGCCTACAAGCGTGCTCGCCGAGATCGCCGACGAGATGATGGATTACCGCGGTTGCGGCATGTCCGTGCTCGAGATGAGCCATCGATCTAGCATGTACCAGCAGATTATCGACGACGCCGAGGCAACCCTGCGCCGCCTGCTGAGCATTCCCGACAACTACCGCGTCCTGTTTTTGCAGGGCGGCGCCACGCTACAGTTTGCGGGCATCCCGATGAACCTCATGCGCCGCGGCCGCGCCGGCTACGTCGTGACCGGCAACTTTGCCAACAAGGCGTACAAAGAGGCCGCCAAGTACGGCGATGCCGTGCTGCTCGCGAGCTCCGAGGACACCAATTTCGACCGCATTCCCGACATGGCCGACATCAACGCGCGCATTGCCGCCGAGGCCGCGGGCGACGGGCTCGACTACGTCTACATCTGCCAGAACAACACCATCTTTGGCACCATGTACCACGAGCTGCCCAACTGCGGCGACGTGCCGCTGGTCGCCGATGTCTCGAGCTGCTTTTTGTCGCAGCCGCTCGACGTTGAGCGCTACGGACTCATCTACGCCGGCGCGCAGAAAAACGCCGGCGCCGCGGGCGTGACCGTAGTTATCGTGCGCGACGATCTGATCGCCGACGGCCCGGCCTTTGCGCAGACGCCGCAGTACATGGACCTTAAGACCCAGGCCGCCAAGGGCTCCATGCTCAACACGCCCAACACCTTTGGCATCTACGTGTGCGGCAAGGTGTTCCGTTGGGTTGAGCAGACCGGCGGACTTGCCGCCATGGCCGAGCGCAACTGGGCCAAGGCCAACCTACTCTACGACCTGCTCGAGAACAGCGAGCTGTTCCATGGCACCACGCAGACCGATAGCCGCTCCATCGCCAATGTTACGTTCCGTACCGGCGATACCGACCTCGACGCCGCCTTTGTTGCGGGCGCGGCAGAGCACCAGATCCAAAACGTCAAGGGCCATCGCCTCGTCGGCGGCATGCGCGCCAGCGTGTACAACGCCGTCACCATGGAAGACACGCAGGCACTGGCCTCGTATATGAAGGACTTCGAAGCGCAGCATAGTTTGGGCCCGCGATCTAACTAGCCCGCAACGCGCGGGCCGACCAGCCACTTCAAACCACTCTGTTTAGATCAAAACCTGCTAAGGAGTTTTTCCATGCGTAAGATTAAGACCATCGACGACATTACCAAGGACGGCAAGGTCGAGTTTGGCGAGGGCTACGAGTTTGTAAGCACCGCCGAGGAGGCCGACGCGATCCTGATGCGCTCGACCGACCTGCACGGCTACGAGCTGCCCGAGGGCATCCGCGCCATCGCCCGCTGCGGCGCCGGCGTCAACAACATTCCCGTCGAGGAGTACGCCAAGAAGGGCGTCGTCGTCTTTAACTCCCCCGGCGCCAACAGCAACGCCGTCAAGGAGCTCGTCCTGGGCATGCTGGTGCTCTCGAGCCGCGGCGTGGTGCAATCGATGAACTGGGTGCGTGACAACGCCGACGACCCCGAGATTCAGGTCGATGCCGAAAAAGCCAAGAAGGCCTTTGTGGGCCGCGAGCTCAAGGGCAAGCGCATCGGCGTCATCGGTCTGGGCAACGTAGGCTCCAAGGTCGCCAACGCCTGTGTCGATCTGGGCATGGATGTCTACGGCTACGATCCGTTCATTTCCGTCGAACACGCGTGGGTGCTGAGCCGCGAAGTGCAGCGCGTGGGCACGCTCGAGGACCTCTGCCGCGGCTGCGACTATCTCACCGTGCACGTGCCCAGCAAGGCCGACACCATCGGCATGATCAGCACCGAGCAGATTAACCTGCTGGCCCCGGGCGCCGTGCTCATCAACTACGCGCGCGAAACCATCATTGACGAGGACGCCGTCGACGCTGCCCTGCGCGAGGGCAAGCTGAGCTGGTTTAGCTGCGACTTTGCCACGCCCAAGACCGTCAAGATGCCCAACACGTTTATCACCACGCACTCGGGCGCCGGCACTGGCGAGGCCGAGGCCAACTGTGCTGATATGGCCATCAGCGAGCTCAAGGATTACCTGGAGAACGGCAACATCGCGCACAGCGTCAACTACCCCGCTTGCAGCATGGGCAAGGCGCGCGCCGCAAGCCGCATCGCCTGCCTGCACGCCAACGTGCCTAACATGATCGGCCAGATCACGGCAATCCTGGCCAAGGACAATGCCAACGTGCAGCGTATGACCAACGAGTCCGCTGGCGAAAACGCCTACACCATGTTCGACACCGACGAGCACCTGGACAGCAGCACCATCGAGGCGCTCAAGCAGATTCCGTCGATGTATCGCGTGCGCGTGATCAAATAGCGCCGGCGCCAAGCCTGCGAGGCAGTCCATGAAGCCCATTCGGCCCCCGTTTTAACGAAACGGGGGCCGATTTCGTTGCTCCGGCTGGTTTTGAAAATGCTATCCATAATAAGTTTTTTCGGATAATCGACAGTCCCACCCAAATCACTGAGCACACCTGCTTTGATAAACAGCTTTATCAGGGGCTTTAGTAGGTAAAAATCGATCTCTATATATCACATTCAAGTTGACTGTCGATTTTCCGAAACAACTTGTTTTGGATAGTATTCTTAAAGCCCTTCCAAGGCGAAACTGAAGCCTTTTTCGCGCCCAAAACTCTAGTTCACGCGACCGTTTTCCACCCGCGCGACTACATTTCCGCCCAATTGATAAAAATCTCCTCACGAAGCCGCCGTTCGAGCTCCTGCTGCCGCGGTGTCTTGTCTTTCAGCGGCACATCGAGATAGGACATGATGAGCTCCATCACCACGCGGAAGGCATCGGAGTCGGCCAGCTGACCATAGGTCATCAAAACGACGGGATATCCCATCGCTTGCAGCGCCGTCGTTCGGTCGGAGTCCGAAATCTTGGATTCTATGGATCCATGAATGGCTTTACCTTGGCATTCAACCAGACACTCTCGACTACCGTCCTTATTTGCCAGCAAAATATCGGCATAGCGCCTATCAAGCCCCGAAATCAGGCGGGCACTGCGCGTCATACGAATCTCAACGTTATTGGTAAGGCGCAGCCCTTCGCCGCCGCGCAACCTCGTAAGGCCAAACAGCATCGATGCCTGGACCTCGAGCGGCGATGCCACCACCCCCGTAATGCATTTCGCGGCTCGTATGAACGATTTAGCGCCGCGGAGCCCCCGGATCTTATCGACGTACTCTGCAAGCTCAGAGAGCTCGATCAAGGGCGGTCGTTTCCACAAGTCCGTTGGACTCCCCGAGACATCCTTTACGTTTTCCCAGCCCAACCGTGCGTCACCCCACCGGCCCCCATATGCCTGCACAAGTGCCGACTTTACCTGAGGCGCAATCTTGCACACGGCAAAGGTGCCGCACATCTCATACATGCACATAGTCAGACGCTCGTTTGAGACCGAGGAAGCCAGGGACAGCAGGGTAAAGAGTGGGGACGCGACATCGAGGCCAAACTCTGTCTGCCGCACGGAATCAAACGGCCTCTCCCCGTTCCAAACATGCCTGACAATGCGATCGCCCTTACGCCCGCAGCCGCCCTGCGCCAACACGTGTAACGGGGTGCCCAGGAAATGCTTGACGAGCGGGTGCTCACAAAGATGCTCCCTGCGCGGATCGTCTACAGAATCGGGCAGGTCCGGCATTATCGCCAAGACCTGTGGAGGTATCCGGTGATACCGAAAGGCAGATATGTCGCACAGCATGTCGTCCATGAAGGGTACGTACCCGCTGCGTCGCTTGTGAACCCGCTCGGACGGCAAACGCGCTGGCTCGGCCTGCGAACGGTAAATACTGCCACGCCCACGTCGCGGATCTCTCAGGAGGCTTACAATCGGTTCGGAAAGCAAACTGATTGTAAGGTTGCATATGGTTGATGAGGACTTTGCCTGGCGGCTTACGCAAGGACTCGTGCGGATCGACAGCTCAGACCCGGGCGCGTATGAGGATGAAATTGAGCGCTTCATTAAGAGGCTCATTGAGCAGCAGCTGGCACAACTTGATAGTTCTGCGCTCGATGCCGTGCAGATTGAGGAGCTCGAAGTGCTGCCCGGGCGCCGCAACCTTAAAGTCACCGTGCCGGGCCAAAGCGACGAGCCGCGGCTGGTCTATATCTGCCACATGGATACCGTCACCTTGGGCGATGGCTGGGACGCAGACATCGCACCGCTTGGGGCGGTTGTGCGCGACGATAAACTCTATGGCCGCGGTGCCTGCGATATGAAGGGTGGCCTGGCCTGCGCCATTGCCGCACTGGTCCATACGCTCGAGCGCGTGGCGGCGGATGGCGCGCTGCCACGCCGCGGCTTTTCGCTCATCTGCTCGGTCGACGAGGAAGACTTTATGCGCGGCTCCGAGGCGGCCATCAATGCCGGCTGGGTCGGCTCGCGCGAATGGGTGCTGGACACCGAGCCCACCGACGGGCAGATCCAGGTGGCGCACAAGGGGCGTACGTGGTTCGAGATTGAAATGGCTGGCGTGACGGCGCATGCGAGCCAGCCTTGGAAGGGCGCGGATGCCGTCGCCGCCATGGCCGAGGTCGTGTGTTCGCTTCGTCGCGCGTTTGCGGCGCTGCCCGCGCACGATGAGCTGGGGCCTTCGACCATCACGTTTGGCCAAATCGAGGGCGGATATCGCCCCTACGTCGTACCCGACCGCGCCAAAGTTTGGGTCGACATGCGCCTGACCCCGCCGACCGATACGGCCGCCGCAATCAATATGGTCGAGCATGTCATCGCCGTCGCCGAAGCCACCGTTCCCGGTTGCCATGGCAGCTACACCGTGACGGGCGACCGCCCCGCCATCGAGCGCAACCCGAACTCTCCCCTTCTAGCAGCGCTCAAGCGTGCCGCCGATGACGTAACGGACGCGGACACGACCGTCGGCTTCTTTACCGGCTACACCGATACCGCCGTCATTGCCGGCAAGACAGGCAACCGCAATTGTATGAGCTACGGCCCCGGCTCGTTGGCGCTCGCGCACAAGCCCAACGAGTATGTGTCCCATGCCGATATCGTTCGCTGCCAAAACGTGCTCATCGCGCTTGCCGATAACACGCTCTGGGACGCAAGCGGCCAAGTTGGGGCATAATAAGCCGCGAACAAACCGACTCGCGCGTTAGGACCGCCCATGAAAGCACTTCCGTTTCCCTGCATCCGCCCGGCTCAGGACCGTGTGCTCGAGGCGCTGCCTGCGATGGGCGGTATCCTGAGCGGCAACGACGCCCTGCGCGGCGCCATTGCTGACGGCCTAATGCTCAAGGATCCAGGCGCGGCGTATTACGTGTACGAATGCTCGGGCGAGCCGGGACGTGTGACGGGTGTCGTGGCGATCTGCCCGACGAGTGTAGTTGCGGGCGACAAGGGCGATGCCAACGCCGACGTGGCCGCCGCCGCGCGCGCGATCGCCGAGCTCAAGGTGCAGCCGCGCCCCGTGTCGCTCGCCTACGAGGCCTCGCCCGTCATGGATATCATCCTGGGCGCTGCCAAAGAGGGCGCCTCGCTCTACGCCGTCACCGATCCTGCGGGCATTACGCACCACGTGTGGGAGGTCAAGCGCGAGGACGCCGTCGGGGCCATCCGCGCTATGCTCGACCAAGCACCGGAGCCGGCACTGACCGACGACCCCGCCTACGCCGCCGCTCTGACCGGGGCGTCGCAGCTGCTGGCCGATGAGGCCCGTGCCGCCGGAACGTACACCGGCAAGGAGCCGTTCAACTTTACCGTTGCCGTGCTCTTCCCCGCCGCGCAGGTCAGCGGCGCCGCGCCGCAAGTTCCGACAGGTCTGCTCACGCACCAGGTCGCGCGGTTCTAGCAAGACCAGACCGCCCAGCACAAAAATCGGCAGCTCAACAAACAGGGGGGGGGCGGAGATGCAGCAGGTACATGCATCTCCGCCCCTTTTGCATCGAGAAGTTATGCCGGCGACCCGTGCCGCCACGCTCGCGTTATCCGCGCTGCGGACCTGCAGTAACCACAAGCGGTTCAAGACCCAGCTCGCGCGCGTAATCCTCCTGCGTAAAAATCTCAATCAGCTCAAACGTACCGGCCTCGTCGTCAAACACGAAATGTAGCACCGAGCAGTTGCCCGGCACACGATCGCGCTCGTCGGCCGCCGCACCCTTCACGTGGTCCATGAACTCCTTGATGGCCGATCCGTGGCTCACCGCGAGGACGCACTCGTGGTCCGGGCGTCGCATAAGATCGGTCAACGTCGCCACCATGCGCTCGCGCACCTGCATCTGGCCCTCGCCGCCAAATTGACGATAGAAATCGCGCCACGGGCGCTCGGGCATGAGCATCACGCGCTCGGCCTCAAAGTCGCCAAAGAACCACTCACGCAGGCCGTCCAGGCGCTCGTACGCCAAGCCCGGCCACAAGTTGGCGATAGTCTGCTCGGTGCGATGAAGCGTGGAGGTGTAGGCATGATCGGGCTCAATGCCGCGCGCACGTAAAAACATGCCGGCGCGCGCCGCCTGGTCGCAACCCAACTGCGTAAGCGGCGAATCACTCCACCCCTGAATGATACGCTTAAGGTTGAATATCGTCTGTCCATGACGGACCAGATACAGATCTTTATTCATAGGGGTCCTTTCGTTCGTTACCAACCCAAGAGCGAAAACGCCCCGTCGCAATAGCCAAAATGAAGCACGGCACCGTTGTCGGGCAGCTCTCCCCCGCCAGTCACATACTCAAGAAACTCCTGGCAGGCTGAGCCATGGGAAACCGCCAGCACGCAGTCGTGCTGCGGCCTGGCCATGATGCGGGACAGCGCCGCGACCATGCGCGACTGAAGCTGCACTTCCGACTCGCCGCCAAAGGCCACCGGATAATCGCCCCAGGGCTGCGGCGGCATCTCGCGATTTGATGTGCCCTCCAGCGAGCCAAAATGCCACTCACGCAGGTCATCGACCAGCTCAATGGAACGGCCCTCGCCAACGATAAGCTCGGCCGTATGCCGCGCCCGGCCCAACGGCGAGGAATACACATGATCAAAGGCCACGCCACGCGCCGCAAACGCCGTACGCGCCGTCAGCGCCTGCTCGCGCCCACGCGCCGTAAGCGGCGAATCGTGCCAGCCCTGCAAAATGCTCTGCACATTGAGCTCAGTCTGCCCATGCCGCACCAAATACAGATCTGCCACACACCCTCCCCTCGTACCACCACAAAGGGGACAGGAGCCTTTGTGGTGATTTTGCCGCCGGATTGCACCGCAACGACGCACAACTACAGCAGCACGTCGGCAAGCGGACGCTTGGGTACGTGGTGCACCTGCGCCTCGTCGCGCCAATAATTGATGGAGCCGTCGGGGTTGGAATCGATCGCATCGATCACCTGTGTCTCGGCCGGAACGCCAAACGCCATGATCAGCTTGAGCTCATACTTGTCGTTATCGAGCCCCATGGCATCGATCGCGTGGGGCGTAAAGGCCTTGAACATGCAGGCTGCCACCTCGGGCGTGGCGCTGCGGGCGGCGAGCATCATCGTCTGTGCGGCAATGCCCGTGTCGACCTCAGTAATGGGAGCGACAGGCTTGCCCGGAACGGCGCGCTCGGCCAGAATCGCGATGTAGCCGGTCGGGCGCTCACCCTCGGCAGGACCCGGCCAGTCCTTAAGTGCGCCGGCCCATGCGAGCTCGTCAAATACACGCGCGCAATCCTCGGCACCGCTCACCACGTGAAAACGCAGGCACTGAGCATTGGCACCACACGGGGTCAGGTGCGCCAGTTCCGCCAGCTCGAGCAAAAACTCGCGCGGCACGCGCATGGACTCGTCAAAGCGACGGCACGTGCGGGCGCGACGAACCAGCGCATCAAACGCGTCCAAGCCGAGCTTTTCGCGGCCCTGCTTTGCCATCGATTCTGCGCTCACCGGCGCCGCGGGAACTGTTTCGTTCATAGGGACCCCCAATACAAGCCAATTGTCCTTAGGAAAATCTAACCTAAAACGTAGGCAATAACGAACAGGGCTGCAATGTTCTACACCTGTTGAATAGAAAATCGCGACGTGGGGAACAACGGAAACAATTCGGGGCCTTTGGGTTACGTTTCGCCCTCCCCGACCCATACGTCAGCGCCCTTAGGGGATACTGGTTGTAACGATCAAGGCTTACGCCGCACGGAAAGGAGACATTATGGGCATCTTTAAGAACGATGACCAAAAATCGAGCCAGTTTGGATTTGACGAGAAAAGCATGGCAGGCAAAGCCGTCAAGGCCGTGCGCTGGATCTACGCCATCACGGGCGTCGTGGCGCTCATTGCTGGTATCGCGCTGCTTTTTGCACCCGCCAAGTCCCTCGTCTTTTTGACGACCGTCCTGGGCTTCTACTTTGTGATTACGGCAGCCATCAGGCTGTTCACTGCCATTTTTGAGCCGCTGCTGCCCACCGGCTGGCGCGTCACGAGCATCATCTCCAACCTACTCATTATCCTGGGCGGCGTCATAATCCTGCGCAACCAGGCCTTCTCGACCGCGACGCTCACCACGATGGTGGTTATCGTGGCCGGCTTTGGCTGGATTGTCGAAGGTGTCATGTCCATTCTGGAGTCCGAGCTTTCGTCCAACCGCGCCCTCGCTATCCTGAGCGGCGCACTTTCCATCATCGCCGGCATGTTCGTGTTTATCTATCCGCTGTGGTCGGCCAAGATGCTCGTCATCTTTAGCGGCGCCGCGCTGCTGGTGTTTGGCGTAACGCTGATTGTTCGCGCTATTCAATTTGGCAAACTGGTGCACTAGATGCCGCGAACGCTCTTTATTGATGCCGACGCCTGCCCGGTCACGCGCGAGTCGATTGACTGCGCGCGGCGGGCGGGCGTCGCCGTTGTTATCGCCGGCAACAGCACGCAAAACCTGGAACGGCACATTCGCCGCGACGACCCGCGCGATGCCGAGCACGCGCGTCGCGGCTTTTGGGTCACGACGCTCGACGTGAGCGTGGGCGCCGACAGCGCCGACTTTGCCATTGTCGAACGCCTGCAGGCGGGCGACGTGGTCGTGACGCAGGACATTGGCTTGGCGAGCATGGTGCTCGGGCGCGATGCCGCCGCCATCGGTGTGCGCGGGCGCGTGTACGACAAGGCGACTATCGATATGCAGCTGTTTATTCGCCACGAGGAAAAGAAGGTACGCCGCGCCGGCGGACGCACTCGCGGTCCGGCAGCATTTACCAGCGAAGACCGCGCCCGCTTTAAACGCAACCTCACCGAGTTGCTGCACTAACCAAGGTAGGTTTTTGGGACATGCCTAATAATCTACCTTTTTGTTTTGCCGATTGACGCGCATCCAACGCCCAGGTCATGGCGGTGGAATTTATGGCATGTCCTAGTTTTACGGCATGCCCCAAACATCCACTTAGAACCCAAAGGCGGAAAGGATAAGGCCCCAGCCAGCGCCGATGACGTACATCATGATCAGGAACACGACATTTTCGCGGGCGCTGCGGTTGGTGCGGAACAGCACCAGATAACCCACGCCGGCGGAAATGAGCGTGCCGGCGAGCATCGGGGCCAGTTGCAGCGCGCCTTCCAGATACAGCTGTGTAATGACCACGCTCGCCGAGCAATTGGGAATCAGCCCGACAAGCGCCGAACCCAGGACAGCGAGTATCTCGTTGCCGCGCAGGAACTGCTCGATCGCGGACTCGCCGAACGTCTCGAGCACGGCGACCAGAATCAGCGTCACCAGAAAAATGAATACCGAGACCTGCACGGTGTGCGAGATCGCGCTGCGGATGATCGACAGGACAGGCGTCCCTTCGTGGGAGTGGGAGTGACCGTGACCATCATGGTGTTCATGTTCGCCCTCATGACCGTGATCGTGGCCATGTCCGTGTTCGTGCTCGTCCTCGTCTTCATCGCAACCGCAATGATCGCGCTCGCACAGCTCGTGGATGTGATCGGCGCTCACGCCCGCCTCGGCCACCTCGTCAATGATGTCGCCTCCGGTATGGTCGTCGTGGGCGCAGTTCACATGAGCCGGATTGGCAGCGGTCCCCAGTACGGTACGGCGAATCGCCGCATGCGCGCGGGCATTACGACGAAGACCGCGGATAGCCGCATCCACGATAAAGCCCGTGACCAGAGCGATCAGCGCCTTCGAAGCCAGAAGCATCGCCATGGTCTGCACGGGAACCTGCTCGGCAAGTAGCAACGGCAGCATCTCGTCGGAGGTCGAGAGAAACACCGCCACCAGAGTTCCCAGCGTCACGACGCGACCGGCGTACAGCGTTGCCGCCATCGCCGAAAAGCCGCACTGCGGCACCATGCCCAGCAACGAGCCAACCACGGGGCCGGCGGCGCCCGCGCGTTTGATGACGCCGTTGACGCGGTCGCCCGCCACATGCTCCAGCGTCTCGAGGACAAGATACGTCACCAACAAAAACGGCACCAGGGACAGCGTGTCCTTGCCGGCGTCGAGCAGAATATCAATCAGTAAATCCATGACGGATGGAACCTTTCGTGTCTTTCGGCAACATTGTAAAAGTCCTAGCGGTCAACTAGGGTATTGTAGTTGTCCCGGGCGCGGTGCCAATAGTTGCCCATGGTAAACTATCATCTCGCCACAACTCAGTAACCCCGAGCCGCGCGACGCGGCCCGTCCAAGGAGCAGTATATGAACGTATCGCAAGCACTCGAATACGAGCGTCAGCCGTTTATCCCCATGTTTATCTACGGCGACCACGGCGCCATGGAGTCCGAGCGCCAGAAGGGCGAGGAGGCCCTCAAGGTGCTCGAGACCGAGTACTTTACCGCCGAGGGCGACCCCGGTTTCGACTTTGCCACCGTGCGCGACCTGGCCGACCGCAACCGCGACCTGTGCGACCAGATCGGCGAGGCGCGCCTGCGCAACGTGACGCCCGCGACGCTCTCGCGTGGTCTGTCCGATGCCGACACCTGCGCGGCCATCGGTAAGATGCAAAAGCGTACCGCCGCATCGGTCATGCGCGAGATCCGCGGTGACCGCGACGCACTCGGCGTGGCCTATGCCCGCAAGCCCATCCAAGGCACGGTGCTGGGCATCGACATCGAGACCACCGGTCGCGCACCCGAGCGCGGCTACATCATCAACGTGGGCTGGGAGATCATGGATCTCACCAGCGACGCCGTGCCGCATGACGCCGAGGCACACTACTGCGGCCTGCCCGACATCTACCGCGGCGAGGATGTGCCGCTATCGAACATCCATCACATCACCTGGGACGACATCGACGGCAAAAAGCCGTTCCGCGAGAACAAGGAGCTGCAGAAGCAGCTGCTCAAGCTCATGAAGAAGTATCCCTATATGGCGCACAATGCCGCCTTCGAGGACAGCTGGTTCAAAATTCATCTGGACGGTTACGCCGAGGCACGCCGCGCAGGCAAGATCGTCGTCATCGACTCGCGCCAAATCTGCCGCAGCCTGGACGCCGACGTGCGCTCGCTCCCCCGCGAGTCCGCGCCCGCTGCGCTCGAGAACTGGGCGCGCCGCCGTGGTACCCTCGCCGCCGACGCCAACGAGCAGCACCTGGGCCTCGACGATACCGACCTCATGCTCCGCACCGTCCAGGCCGAGTTCAACCTCAAGAACCTGTTTGCGAAATAACAACGCCTGCGACAAACACCGCTTGCGCACGAGCGGCCTCGCAGCGGGAAACCCCGCTGCGAGGTCGCCCTAAGTTCCATAGGCAGGCCCGCTCTTCACAAATTCTGAACCCTATTTTTTAACTATTTCGGCACTTTCCCGACACGTGATTTGTGTTCGGATGGCGATACATCGATACCAAATGTGCAGCAATTGAGTATTTCTATGCTATAGCCGAGCTGCGAAAGCTTTTATTTAGGGCGTATCAACCCATAATCGCGTCAAGCTTTTGGACAGCATTTGGTTAGACCGCTAAAACGGCTTTCCCACTCAGCGCCATCAACACGGCATTAGCTGACACGATATATACCATGAGTATCGTATTGTCACATACCACTGCAAAAGCGGTCTACCAGGCCGCGCATTCGGTGTCCGCGAAAGACATCGAGTCCTGCAGCTCTGCCGCAATTTACGAATCATGCCCCAGCGGAGCACTCCTCGACGCAGCCGCAGAATGGCTTGCCAAACATGATGTTGCCCTCGACGCAAACGATTCCCTCGAGGTAATGGTGTTTGATCGCAGGAACGCGCGCTACGCGATGGACTGTCGATGCCACGTTTCGTCAAAGCGATTCTCATGCTCGCGTTTTATAGAGCCAGAAGATGACATCTACATTGTTGGCGTTGAGCTTTGTGCACTTCAGGCCGCCACCTATCTCCCTTTTCGCGAACTAGTGGAGTACTACTTTGAACTGTGCGGCGCTTATTCCCTAGGAACCGGCTCTTCCACCTCCTATACCGAGCGTTTCGCGCTTACCTCGACCGAGAGGCTAAAGCAGTTCTTTAATTCCATTACCAGATGCGACGGTTTGGCCCTTGCCCGAAAGGCGATTCAATGTGTACGCGATGGATGCCGGTCTCCCATGGAAACGGCCTTTGCCATGATGCTTACGTTGCCCAAAAGCGAAGGAGGGCTTGGCATTAAAGGAATTGAGACCGACTACGAGGTGAAGGTCACCGCCGCCGCAAAAAATCTCACGAGACGCAAAAAGTTCTTTATGGATGCATATCTGAAGAAATCTCGAACAGATATTGAATACAACGGTTTTTATCACGACGCGGAAGAAGACCGCGCCATCGACGAAGAACGCAAGAACGCACTTGCGTCCATGGGCTACGGAATCATCACCGTCAGCCGTTATTCCTTTATGCATGCCAGCTCTTTCGTTAGAGTCATGGAGGCAATCCAACGAAAAGAAGGTATACGCCCCTCGCGTCTGCCAAAAGACTTTCAAATCATGCAAGAGGACCTGAGACTGTTTGTGCTCAGAAGGTTTATTGAGGAGAAGAAACGAATCCAGGAGGAGCTTCGCCAGGATTCCGAAGAGCGTCAACGAATCGACCTCGAAAAAGCAATGCTCGAAGGCATCACATTGGACGATCCGACGATTAACGAGGCTCCGGCAATCGATGACATGCAGACTGCCGAACCCGACAGCCCATCACTCAACCAAACAAGCAGCTTCACGCCCGAGGGCAGGGTCTTCGGGGCCGGAAACTAGGCTGACTAACAAGGTGGGTACCCTAGCGACGTGCAAAATTGCGAGTATTCAGCAAAGCCGGGTGTCCATCACCCTCGAGTGGATCCAAAAGTGAAGCGAAATCACTCTTGCGTGAGAACGTTAGGCAACATTTGAGGAAGAACTCATCGGTTTACCACCCTAAGATAACTCTTTAGCTGCATTATCTGGCCTGCGATAAATTAACAGACCCCCTATCGTTGCAGAATACTCCAATTTTTGCACGGCGCAGGGGCACCCACCCCGGCATCACCTATCAAAACCGCTTAGTCCGGGATCTCGTCCGCTTTTCCTCATCATTTTGTACGACGGATTGCCTAAACGATATTGACATATGAACATGCGCTCATATAATCGGAAGTAAGTTATATGAGCGCATGTTCATATGAAAGGATATTGCAATGAGCATCCGCGTTGATGAAACGAAACCCGACATCGAGGCCACCGAGCCCGCGATCCCCACCACCTGCTCGCCCGAGGACCTTCCCGACGAGGAGCTTCTCTACGACCTCGCCGACCTGTTCAAGGTCTTCAGCGACACCACGCGCATCAAGATTCTCTATGCCCTCATGGGTCGCGAGCTGTGTGTGGCGGACATCGCCGAAGCGACCGAAACCTCGCAGTCGGCAGTATCGCACCAGCTGCGCACGCTTAAGCAGTCGCACCTGGTCAAGTTCCGCCGCGACGGCCGCAACATCCTCTACTCGCTTGCCGACGATCACGTCTACACCATGCTCAACCAGGGTATGAGCCATATCTGCGAATAGCAACCAACCGCGGTACCAGCGCGGCCTGCACCCAAGCCGCAAAACGGGGAAAGGAACCCACCATGAAAAAGCAGTTTAAACTCGACGAGATCGACTGCGCCAACTGCGCGCGCGAGCTTCAGGACGAACTGGCCAAGCTCGAGTGCGTCAAATCCGTGTCCGTCAACTTTATGACCCAGAAGCTGACGCTCGAGGCCGACGACGCCGAGTTCGACGAGGTGCTCAACCGCGTTGTAGAGTTTACGGCCGACGCCGAGCCGGACTGCGAGATCATTCTCTAGCCCAGGTTTACGCCAACCTACAAGGCCGCGCTTGCCGCGGCCTTTGCTCGCGAAGTTATATGAGCGAGTGTTCATACATTCAAATGGGAGGATACGAGTCATGGCCACCGCCGACCCCAAAAAGAAAAAGAAGAAGCGCAAGAAAAAAGAGTCGCTCGAGCATAAGCGTAACCGCATCCTGGTAGCGCTGGGCATTTTTGTCGTGGTGTACGCCCTCGATGAGCTCGGCACCCTCACCGCCGCATTCGGCACCCCGGGCAACATCTACGCCAGCTTTGTGCTGTTCCTCGTGCCGTTTTTGATTGCTGGCTACGACGTACTGCAAAAGGCATTCAATAACATCCGCCGCGGCAAGGCCTTCGACGAGAGTTTCCTTATGGCCGTCGCGACCATCGGCGCATTTGCCATGGTGCTCTTCCCCGACACCGACCCGCACATGGCCGAAGGCGCCGCTGTCATGCTGTTCTACCAAGTCGGCGAGCTGTTCCAGACATACGCCGTGGGCAAGAGCCGCAAGTCGATCAGTGCCATGATGGACATCGCACCCGACTACGCTAACGTCGAGCAGACCGACGGCACGCTCGAGCAGGTCTTTCCCGATGACATCGCCGTCGGCACCGTGATCGTCGTCAAGCCCGGCGAGCGCGTGCCTATCGACGGAATCATCGTCGAGGGCGAAACCCAGCTCGACACCGCCGCGCTCACGGGCGAGTCGGTCCCCCGCCCCGCCAAGTCCGGCGACGATATCATCAGCGGCTGCATCAACATGACGGGCCTCATCCGCGTGCGTACCACCAAGCCGTTTGGCGAGTCCACCGTTGCGCGCGTCCTGGAGCTCGTAGAGAATGCCAGCGAAAAGAAGGCGCGCACCGAAAACTTCATCACGCGCTTTGCCCGCGTCTACACCCCCGCCGTCACCGGCGCGGCCGCGGTGCTCGCGCTTGGCGGCGGCCTGGTGACTGGCGCTTGGTCCGATTGGATCCTGCGCGGCCTGACCTTCCTGGTCGTCAGTTGCCCGTGCGCGCTCGTGATCAGCGTGCCGCTGAGCTTCTTTGGCGGCATCGGCGGCGCGTCCAAGCTGGGCGTTCTCATCAAGGGCTCCAACTACCTCGAGACGCTCGCCGACGTGGACACCGTCGTCTTCGACAAAACCGGCACCCTCACCAACGGCACGTTCTCGGTCGTCGCGGTGCACCCCGAGGCAGGCTATACCGAGCAATCGTTGCTTGAAGTCGCAGCCCTCGCCGAGTCATTCTCAGACCACCCCATCGCGCAGTCGGTACGCACCGCCTTCCAGGGCGAGCTCGATCCCAAGCGCGTGACGGATTCCACTAATGACGCGGGCCACGGCGTGACGGCAACCATCGACGGCAAGCACGTCGTCGTTGGCAACGCAAAGATGCTCGCCGCGGCCGGCGTTGAAGCACCGGACTGTGAGGTTGTCGGCACCATCCTCCACGTGCTCGTGAACGGCGTGTATGTCGGCCACATCGTGATTGCAGACACCGTTAAGGCCGATGCCGAGCAGACGATCCGCGACCTGCACGCCGCCGGCGTCAAGCGCACCGTCATGCTCACGGGTGACCGCGAGGAAGTGGCTGCGTCCGTAGCCGAACAGTTGGGTCTCGACGAGTTCCATGCGCAGCTGCTGCCGGGCGACAAAGTCGAGCGTGTTGAAGCGCTGCTCGCGGCCGAAAGCGGCAAGGGCAAGCTCGCTTTTGTGGGCGACGGCATCAATGATGCGCCCGTGCTTACGCGCGCAGATGTGGGCATTGCCATGGGCGCCATGGGATCCGACGCTGCGATTGAGGCCGCCGACGTGGTGCTCATGGATGACAAACCGTCCAACATCTCCCGTGCGATCCGCGTAGCACGCAAGACCATGTCGATTGTTTGGCAGAACATCATCTTTGCGCTGGGCGTTAAGCTGCTGATCCTTGTGCTGGCAGCGCTGGGCATCGCCAACATGTGGCTTGCAGTCTTTGGCGACGTAGGAGTAGCGATCATCGCCATCCTGAACGCCATGCGCGCGATGGGTGTCAAGAACCTGTAGCGCCTGTGGTCCCTCCGGCCGGGGCCGGGCTTGGTTTTGAAAACGTCCTCGCGCATGAGGCCCGTCTTTCCTGCTCCTGCGGAGCAACGGAAAGGCGGGCCTCGCGCTGCGGAATGTTTTCAAAACCGAGCCCGGCCCCAGCCTGCGGTGACGTTGCTGGCGGTTCTTGGGCATCGCTTGCTGGCGGGGTTCCTTGTCTGAGTTAGACTTGGTTGGTAGGGCCTCCTGTCCCGGTCGCTGGTTCGCGCTTTGCGCGAACGGCGCGCTACTGGGGGAACGTTAGTCGGTCATTGTTGGGGCCGATGTGCCGTCCCGGCCCAGCATTGCCCTTAGCTTCTCAAAGCTTTCCTCGCTCAGGCAGTGCTCCATGTGACACCCCTCTTGTGAGGCAACCTCTTCCGAAACGCCTGCGTCCTCGAGCAGCCCAACAAAAAAGCAATGGCGCTCCCACATTTGGCGAGCGACCTCCAGGCCACGCTCCGTCAGATGAACGTCGCGTTTACCCATTTCGACATAGCCGTTGTTCTCCAGCGTCGCCATGGCTTTAGAGACGCTCGCCTTGGTCACACCCAGGTATTCAGAGACGTCGATTGAGCGCACCGTGTCTTGGCGCTGCGACAGAACGTAGATCGATTCGAGATAGTCTTCTCCAGATTCACGTAGGGCCATGGGCCGCCTTTCGCGATGGCTTCTAGTTAGCCTTTGGATACTTTTGCCTGATTTACTTTACCGCAAAAGTTGCCCATGTCTTACTACATTGTTTGAAAAGTTAACCGTGTTTCACAAAATGTGCAGCACAGGGGCGGAGCGATGACACACTCGCAAGGAGTGTCCCCAACTGCCGGCAGAAACGGAACGTCACCAAGTGCCGAATCCGCAGCTACACCAGCCCAAAGTGCTTGGCGGCGTTGAAGATCCCGTCGTCGTCCACGGCGGTCGTCACGTAGGTCGCTGCGGCCTTCACGGTCTCCTGCGCGTTACCCATGGCCACACTCGTGCCCACGGCAGAAAACATCGACAGGTCGTTCTCGCCGTCGCCAAAGGCGATCGCCTCGCTCGCGTCGACACCCAGGCGCTCCAGCGTCGCCGCCACGCCCAAGTCCTTGCCGCCGTTGGCGGGGATAATGTCGCAGAACAGGTCGCACCAGCGCGTGGTGAGCGAATGCGACACCGCGTCGGCCACGATATGCTCGTCGGCCGGGTCCACAAACGCGCAAAACTGGTAGACCGGCGCGTCAAAGGCGTGGTCAAACGGCTCCTCGTGATAGACGATTCCCGCGTTGCTGCCGGCCGCCACCACGCGCTCGGACAGGCGATTCACAAACGAGTTCTCGCCCTGCATGCACAGCGAGTCGTAGCACCCCTCGGCCACCTGGTCCACAATCACCGCAACGTCGTCCGGGTCAATCGGGCAGCTACGGTAGACGCCCTCGGCATCAAAACAGTGCTGGCCCGAGAGCGTAATGTACGCATCCCAGCCCAAGTCGAACAGCCAGTCCGGCATCTGGTAGGTCGGACGGCCCGTGGCGATCACGCACGCGATCCCCCGCTCGTGAAAGCTGTCGAGCACCTGCTGCGCCGACGCCGGAATCCGATGGGTCCTAAAGCTCAGCAGCGTGCCGTCGATATCGAAAAACGCGGCTTTGATCATCCTCGTTTACTCCTCGCCCTCGAGCTTTTCGCTCGCCTCGAGCCACGCCATCTCCAGCTCGTCCATGGCGGCATGGGCCTCGTCGATCTTTGCCTGCTGCTCGCCCAGCGCCGTGTAGTTGGTGGGATCGACCTGGGCCATGGCGGCCTCGGCCTCCTCCACGCGAGCGCGCTGCGTCTCCATCTTGCGCTCGAGCGAACTCACCTCGCGGCGAAGCTTCTGGCGTTCGGCGTTGGAAAGGCCATTGGGCTGCCCGCTCGTCTTGGGCTTTTCGGCCGCAACCGCTGCGGCGCCGGTGTCGAACGTGCCGGTCTTGGCGCTCGGCGCGCCCACGGGCTCGCCCTCGGCGGTGGCGTTGCACAGGCGCAGGTACTGATCCACGCCGCCGGGCATATGCGTCAGGTGGCCGTCGAGCAGCGCCCACTGCTGGTCGGTCACGCGCTCCATGAGGAAACGGTCGTGCGTCACTAGGATCAGCGTGCCAGGCCAGCCGTCGAGCAGATCCTCGACAATCGCCAGCATGTCGGTATCGAGGTCGTTGCCGGGCTCGTCCAGGATGAGCACGTTGGGCTCGTCCAGGATTGTCAGCAGCAGCGACAGGCGACGGCGCTGGCCGCCCGAAAGATCGCCGATGCGGCTCCAGAGCTGCTGCGTCGTAAAGCCCAGACGCTCGCAGAGCTTCTCGGGCGAAGTCTCCTTGCCGTCGATGACGTAGTGCTTCTTATAGTTGCTGAGCACCTCGCGGATCGTGTCGCCCATGTAGGGCTCGAGCTCTTCGAGCTGCTGCGACAGCACGCCAAAGCGCACCGTCTGGCCAATCTTCACGCGACCGCGCAGGGGCGCGATCTTGCCCTGAATCACGTCGAGCAGTGTGGACTTGCCGGCGCCGTTCTCGCCCAAAAGACCATAGCGATCGCCCGCACCAATGAGCCAGGTCACGTCGGAGAGCACCTGCTTGGGCGCGCCATCGGTATCCGCATAGCCGGCATCCACGTCGACCACATCGATAACCTGCTTGCCCAGGCGGCTCACGGCCAGGCGCTTGAGCTCCAGCTCGTCACGCACGGGCGGCACGTCGGCGATCAGCTCGCGAGCAGCCTCAACGCGAAACTTGGGCTTGGTGGAACGGGCCTGGGCGCCGCGGCTCAGCCACGCGAGCTCCTTGCGCGCCATGTTGCGGCGGCGCTCCTCGGTGACAGCGGCCATGCGGTCGCGCTCCACGCGCTGCAGGATGTATGCCGAGTAGCCGCCCTCAAAGGGATCGACCTGGCCGTCGTGGACCTCCCACATGCTGGTGCAGACCTCGTCCAAGAACCAGCGGTCGTGCGTGACCACGAGCATCGCGCCCTGACCGCGCTGCCAGCGGGCCTTTAAGTGACGCGCGAGCCAGTTGATGGTGCGCATGTCCAGGTGGTTGGTGGGCTCATCGAGCATGAGCACGTCGTAGTCGCCGATCAGCAGGCGCGCGAGGTCCACGCGACGGCGCTGGCCGCCCGAAAGCTCGCCCACCGTGCCCTCCCAGGGCACGTCGCTAAT
This sequence comes from uncultured Collinsella sp., assembly GCA_938033205.1. Classification (GTDB taxonomy): domain Bacteria; phylum Actinomycetota; class Coriobacteriia; order Coriobacteriales; family Coriobacteriaceae; genus Collinsella. The sequence goes on from CALHJP010000021.1 coordinate 27,486, forward strand.
AAGGCCGGCCAGGATCTGACGCGTACGCGGGCTCGACGCCCACTCGTACTCGGGCGCGTCGCCCACGACGGCATGATGCACAGTATCGGTGTCGACAAGCTGGTCCTTTTGGCCGAGCAATCCGATCGTCGTGCCGCGGCGATGCGTCACGCGTCCGTCATCGGGCTCCAGCGTGCCGGCGAGCACGCTCAGCAGCGTCGACTTGCCGTCGCCGTTTTTACCGACAATGCCAATGCGGTCGCCCTCGCCCACGCCGAGCGTCACGCTATCGAAAATATGCTTGGTGGGAAACTCTAGGCTGATGGAATCGCATCCCAAAAGAATCGCCATATGCCCTGCTCCTTCGTAGAAATTCAACGTTGTCCATGATAGCAGCGAGCCCCACCCCAAACCACCACGAAGGTGCCTGTCCCCTTTGTGGTGGTCGTTTCGGTCGCAGAGCAAAAAGGCGGGCCATCTCGCAAAAGAGATGACCCGCCTCTCCAATCAGTCCCACGGCAACCATGGCCGTCGCGGGCCTCAAGCATGTCCCGGACTAGGAGAACATGCCGGTGAGGTAATCATTCAGCCGCTTGTCCTTGGGCCGTTGAAAAATCTCGTCGGTCTCGTCGTACTCGACCATATCGCCCATGTAGAAGAACGCCGTGCGATTGGACACGCGCGACGCCTGCTCCATGTTGTGCGTCACGATGACGATGGCGCGGTCGGCAACGATCGATGACATCAGGTCCTCGATCGCCAGCGTCGAGATGGGGTCGAGCGCCGAACAGGGCTCATCAAACAGGATCACGTCGGGGTTGAGCGCCAGCGTGCGCGCGATGCACAGGCGCTGCTGCTGACCGCCCGAAAGCGCGTAGGCGCTCTTGTCGAGTTTGTCTTTGACCTCGTCCCACAGCGCCGCGCCGCGCAAGCTCTCCTCGACCATGCGATCGAGCTCGTCGCGGTCGGTGATGCCGTGACGCTTGGGGGCAAACGTGATGTTGTCGCGAATGGACTTGCGGAACGGGTTGGGCTGCTGGAACACCATGCCAATGGACCGGCGCAGCTCGTACGTGTTCTCGGTCTTGGTGTTCACGTTGCGGCCGCGGTAGTTGATCTCGCCCTCCACGCGACAGCCGCGAATCTCGCGATTCATAAGGTTGAGGCTGCGCAAAAAGGTCGACTTGCCGCAGCCCGAAGGCCCGATGAGCGCCGTGATCTCGCCCTTGTGAAAGTCGAGCGACGCATCGTGCAGCGCATGGTGGTCGCCATAGTACACGTTGACGTCCTTGGTGGAGACCACGACCTCGTCGCTCACGGCCTTGCCGCTCACGCGAACACGTTTCTCGCTCTCCCCCACGCTCGACAAAAAGTCCTGGGTGTCGGACGATGCCGCCTCGGTTGCGGGCGTTGTGTTCATCTCGCTCATTCGGCCGTCATCTTCCTTGCCAGTTGCTTGCCCACGATACGGGCGACTACGTTAAACAGCAGCACGCAAATCATCAGCAGTGCCGCGATGCCCCAGACGATCTGCTGGGCCTCGGGGCTGCCCTCGCCATAGATCTTGTAGATGTGCACGGCCAGCGACTCGCCGGGACGGAACACGTTCCAGGCGCAGGTGGGGCTCGACAGGTTAAAGCTCAAGAAGTTGAGGCGGACCGGCGAGCTCATGCCCGAGGTAAAGAGCAGCGCCGCGGCCTCGCCAAACACGCGGCCGGCCGAAAGCACGATGCCGGTCACGATGGCGGGCATGGCCTCGGGAATCAGGATGTGCAGTGTGGCCTCCCAGCGAGTGAGGCCCATGGCCAGGCACGCATCGCGCTGGGCCTGCGGCACGTCCTCGAGCGCCTGCTGAATCACGCGCACCAGGATGGGGATGTTGAACATGGTGAGCGCGACGGCGCCGGAGATGATGGAGTACTTCCAGCCCAGCTGCACCGAGAACACCAGAAAGCCGAACATGCCGACGACGATGGAGGGCAGCGAAGACAACGTCTCGATGGCGGTCGAGGCGATGTCGCGAATGGGGCCGTCGGGCGCGTATTCAACTAGGAAGACCGCGCCGCCCAGGCTGATGGGCACCGAGATGATCAGGGTAATCAGCAGCAGATAGAACGAGTCGAACAGCTGGTAGAGCACGCCGCCCTGCGTTCCGTTGGCGCGTGCGGGCTGCGTGAGAAAGCCCGGCTGGAACAGCGTCGAGATACCCTCGAACAGGATGTAGGCCACCATGGAGACGACGATAAGCATGACGATGGCGACAATCGCCGTCAGCACGCCCGTGGCGATACGGTCTTGCCTTTGGACACGCCCGAGTCTCGCCTCGTCGATATGGATGCGCGTGCTAGCCACGAGCCTTCGCCCCCTTGCGGCCAATGAGATGGATGATCAGGATAAAGATGAGGCTCATGCCCATCAGCAGAAGACCGAGCGCCCACAGGATGTCGTCCTGGGCCGAGCCCTCGGCATAGACCGCCATGGACGTGGTGAGCGTGGTGGTGATGGTAGACGCCGGCGACAGCAGCGACGTCGGCATGGCCTCGATGCCGCCAATGACCATGCGCACGGCGAGCGTTTCGCCAAAGGCGCGGGTCATGCCAAGGATGACTGCGGTCATGAGCGAGGGCATGGCGGACTTGAGCACCACGTGCCAGATGGTCTGCCAGCGGGTGTAGCCCAGCGCGAGCGAACCCTGGCGGTAGCTATCGGGCACGGCGCGCAGGCCATCGACCGAAAGCGTGGTCATCGTCGGCAGAATCATGACGGCCAGCACGATAGCGCCGGGCAAGATACCCAGACCCGTGCTCACGTGGAAAACGCTCTTCATAAGGCCGACGACCACGTGAAAACCGATCAGGCCAAAGACGACCGAGGGAATACCGGTCAAAAGCTCAATGAGCGGCTGAAAAACCTTGGAGCCAAACTTAGGCTGAATCTCGACCGCAAAGATGGCAGAGCCGATGGCGATGGGCAGTGCGATGAGCGTGGAGAACACCATGACCGCAAACGAGGTGACGATCAGGGGCAGGGCGCCAGTGTAGGGCAGGCCGTTTTCGGCCGTGTTGGCCAGGTCCCACTTGGTACCGATAAAAAACTCGATGATCGAGACGCCGTCCTTGAAAAAAGCCGAGAGGCCCTTTTGGGCGACCATAAAGATGAGCGCGGCAACGACAAGCGTCACGAGCGCTACGCACGCACCCGTGACGCCCAGGCCCACGTTCTCAAGCTCGCGCTTTGGCAGCTGTTTTGCCATTGCAAACCTTTCCGGGGGCGATTACTTATTTAGCGGAGACCTTGCCACTGGCGTCCTTGACGACCTTCATGGCAGAAACGGGAATAAAGCCCTGCTCCTCGACGAGCTTGCCCTGGACGTCGTCGGAAAGCATGAACTCCAGGAAGGCCTTGGTGGCCTCGTCGGCGTCCTTAGCACAGTACATGTGCTCGGTCGCCCAGATCTTGAAGGAGTCGTCGGTGACGTTTGTGCTCTTGGGCTCGACGCCCTCGACCATGATGGCGTTGAACTTGGAGTCATCGAAGTGCGAGAAGTCAAGGTAGGAGATGGCGTTGTCGGTGCTGCCCATCTGAGTCTGGACATCGCCGGACTTGTCGAGCTCGGCGTCGCCCTTAAAGTCGACGGCCTCGTCGCCAAAGACGGCGGCCTCGAAGGTGGCGCGGGTGCCGGAGCCGGCCTTGCGGTTGAGAACGACGATCTTGGCGTCGTCGCCGCCGACCTCCTTCCAGTTGGTGATCTGGCCGGAGAAGATGCCCTTGAGCTGCTCGAGGGTCAGGTCGTCGACTGTCACGTTCTTGGAGACGACGGGGCCCATGCCCACGACGGCGACCTCGTGATCGACGAGGTTCTTGACCTGATCGGCCTCGAGCTTGGTCTCGGCGAAGACATCGGAATTACCGATGGTGACGGTGCCGGCGGCGACAGCGGTCAGGCCCTTGCCCGAACCGTTGCCCGAACCGGAGACGGAGACGTCGGGGTTGGCATCCATAAACTTCTCGGCAGCAGCCTCGACGAGAGCCTGGAACGAGGAGGCGCCGTCGTAGGTTACCTCGCCCGAGACGGACTCGGCAGCAGCGGCGCTACCCTTGTCGGCGGCGTCGGTTGCGCCTGCGCCGCCGCAACCAACGAGACCGAGGCCGACGATGCTGGCAAGACCACCAGCGAGGCCGAGGAACTGACGACGAGAATAAGCCTGATCGAGCATGATCTTCCTTTCATACAAGCGACTCGCGGGCACCCTGCCCGCTTTGCTGTTTGGAAAGATACGGTCTCGATCGGGCAGCGCCCGCGTCAGCTGCGCTTTATTACGGGCATCTGATAGACCCTTACCGCAAGCGCGGCTCGGCTTTACAAACGAATAACAAACCCGCCACCAAGCATGACCCGCCTTTTACACCAATAAAAACAAAGTTGCGGTGAAATAGTTCCTGCTTGGCCATCAAATGGCCCATTCTAGGAACTATTCCACCGCAACTTAAAAAGCCCGGACGAAAGGGGTGCTAAGTTGTTAAAACGCCGCAGCCTTAAAGCTCAAGCTCGTTCAAACGTAAGATCGCCACGATATAAATCTTGAGCGCCTGCTTGAGCTGTTCCTCGTTGGCGCACTCGTTGGGACCGTGCATCTGGCCGCCCCACTCGGGCAGCTCCAGACCGGTCTCCTCGGGGCCAAACGAGACGGCGCGGGCAAAGTTGCGCGCGTACGTGCCGCCGCCCATGGCAAAGGGCTCAGCATGCTTGCCCGTAAACTCGTTATAGGTATCAATAAGCGCCTTCACGGCCGGATCGTCGGCAGAGACCGAGAACGGCACCTTCGCACGACCCACACGGCACGTCACGCCAAAACGGCCCACGAGCGGATCGAGCTGCTCGCGGATGGTATCGGCACTCGTGCTGTCGGGGAAGCGCACGTCGATGACCTGCTCAATATGGCCATCCGCCACGCGGATGACGCCAGCGTTGCAGGTAAGCGGGCCAAACGCCGGACTCGTCGCATCGATACCCAGGCCGCGACCATAGGCATCCGCATGCACAAAGGCCAGGAACTTGACGAACTCGTGCTCGGCAGGCGTCAGCAGGCGCTCGTCGCGTGCACCAAACGCGTCCTCGGCCTCGCGCAGATACGCCACGATCAGCCCGACGGCGTTGATCGTTCCCTCTGGCATCGAGGCATGACCGCCAATGCCGTGGGCGAAAATCTGCGCATGCCCGTTATCGAGCGCCGTGATCTCCAGGCGGTCGCCGTTCTCGACCGGCGCCGGCAGCTCATCGGCGGCAATCGCAAGCTCGCAGATAGACTGCGACGGAATGGCGTTGCTCGCCTCGGCACCGCTCCAGGACACAATGCGCCCGCCGTCGATCTTGGAGCTCACAAATGTCGCCCCAAACTGGCCCTTCTCGGCATTACAGACCGGGAACTCGGCATCGGGCGTAAACAGAAAGTCGGGGTTCGCGTGGTTCTCCAGATAATGGTGAACGTCGGACATGCCCACTTCCTCATCGCAGCCCAGCAGTGCGCGGAAGGTGTAGCGCGGAACAATGCCGTGCTTGAGCAGATAGGCGCCGGCGTAGAGCGACAGCACCGCCGGACCCTTGTCGTCGATAACGCCGCGGCCGAGCAGCCAGCCCTCGCGACGCTCCATCGCAAACGGGTCGGTGTTCCAGCCCGGGCCGGCGGGCACCACGTCCACGTGGCAGATGGTCGCGAGCTGCTTGTCGCCGCGGCCAGGAATATCGGCAATGCCCACATAGCCCTCGTCGTCGCTCGTCTGATAGCCGAGCTTCTGCGCGATGCCGAGCGCACAGTCGAGCGCGTCACGGACCGGGCGGCCAAACGGCGCGCCGGGCTCTGCATCGGCAGAAACTGCCACGGACGGATAGCTCACCAGCTGCTCGATATCGGCGACGACATCTTCCCAGACCTCGTCGACATACTCGGCGACGCTCTGCTCCACCTGATTCATGGACGACCTCCTTACCAATGAGCGGCGAGCGCGCTCGCCCCTCACATTACGTCATTAGATAGCGAAAAGTTTAGCAAGCTCGGCCACCGAGTGCACCACCGCATCGGCACCCGCCGCCTCGTGCTCGCCCGGCGCCGCCGCGCCCGAATAGATGCCGATGCACGGCACGCCCATTGCGTGCGCGCCCTCCACATCGTTAAAGCGATCGCCGATCATCACGGCATCGTCGGCCGTCGCGCCGAGCGCCGCCAGGGCATCGCGGACCGAATCGGCCTTGGTCTCGCGTCCCTGCGGCGGATTCATGCCAATCACCGCCTCAAACTGAGAGAGCCCGAGCTCATGCACCATGTCGATGCACTTGGCCTCCATGCGCGACGTCGCCACGGCCATACGTTTGCCTTGGGCGACCAACCCATCCAGCAGCTCGGGGACCCCATTGAACACGGGATACTCCTCCGGTCCCAGTTCATCAAAAAAGGCGCGGTACTCATCGGCCACCACAAGCGACTCCTCGCGGGAAAAGCCGTAAAAGTCGTGAAAGCTCTTCCACAGGGGCGGCCCGATCATGCGGCGCAGATCACCCATCTGCGTCTCCGAAAACCCGCGCGCAGCCAGCGTCTTGCGCGTCGAGGTCATCACTGCCCGACCCGTATCGGCCACCGTGCCGTCAAAATCGAACAGCACAACCGGCCGCTCGCAAAGTTGCAATGCCGCCATCGGCACCCTTCTTCCCCAGTTGATGATTTCCACATCACCGCTTCAAACTGTTGACTATTCAACAATTGAACCTAGCAATGTAGAGCAACTCCACTATACTTGTCGCGCTTTGCTTTCAGAAGGCGGCGCTGCCGCGCCCCAACGAAAGGTGCAATTATGTCTTTTGCCATCATAACCGACTCCACGTCGGACATCTCCCCCGCCCGTGCCCAAGAGCTCGGCATTTACGTGATTCCGCTGCATGTGATTATCGAGGGCGAGGACCTGCTCGACCAGGTGCAGATTACCGCCGAGGAATACGTCGCCCGCATGGCCGGCTCCGAGCAGCTGCCGCACACCTCGCAGCCGAGCGCCGGCGAGTTCAAGGCGCTGTTTGACCGCGTACGCGCCGATGGCCACGACAGCGCGATCTTTATCTCGCTGTGCAGCGAGTGGTCCGCCTGCTATTCCAACGCATGCCTGGTAGCCGATACCCACGAGCTCGACGTGCGCTGCATCGATTCGCGCACCGGCTCGGGTGCCGAGGGCCTGCTGGTGGAGTACGCGCTTGCCATGCGCGAGGACGGCCGCAGCTTGGACGAGACCGAGGCGCAGATCCGCGCGACGCTGCCCGAAGCCCACCTGCTGCTGATTCCCCGCACGCTCGAGAACCTGGTCAAAAACGGCCGCGCCCCCAAGCTCGCCGGCCAGCTGACGCAGATACTCAACATTCGCCTGGCCGTTTCGCCGGAGTGGAAATCGGGCGAGATCAAGGCAATCAAAAAGGGCCGCGGCGCCAAGCGCATCGTCGCCAACACCATGGCTGACTGCCTCGAGTTTTTGACCGAGCACCCAGGCTCAAACGTTCGCGTGCTCACGACCGGCGCCGCCGAGGAGCAAGAGCTCGTCAACCAAGCGCTAGCAGGCCAAGACTACGTGGACGCCGGCACCGGCCCCATCGGCTGCACCATCGCCACCCACGTAGGCGTCGACGCCATCGCCATCAGTTACTGCCCCCGCTACCAACCTGCCAATTAGGGCCACCCATACCACTTGCGGTGAAATAGGGACTGTTTTTGGCTTATCAGCCGCAAATCAATCCCTATTCCACCGCAACTTAGAAATCGGCAATCAGCCCTGCGGGCCCTGGAATAGCTCCTCATGCGAGCCCATTCTGACCAGCCTGATCACAGGATTCGTCTTATGCGGCAAGTAGAGAACGACCACATCGACCAAGCCATCGGATAGATGGAAATCGATGTGGCCGTTGTAGTTGCCGCCCGGGTTTGAAAGCTCGTGGGCACCATATTCCGCGGGAAGCGAGCCGTGAGCCGCAAGCTCTGCGACCGCCGCCTTAAACTCGGTTTTTAGCTGCGGATGGATGCGCATCGCCCGTTTGTAATCCGCCTTAAACTGAGCCTCGACCTTAATCTCAAACATCGCTAGTCCTCATCGAGGAATGATATAAGCTCATCAGCGTTATTGAATGACGGGCTGTCGTCCGGCAGAATCCCCAACTCATGAGCTTCGGCGATCACCATGGCACGCCTCGTTGCCTCGTTGGGCACCTCCGCCCTTCCTACGATCTCAAAAGGAATCTTTCGTTGATTTACCAGCTGCCGAACAGCAAGGTTGAGATACGAATTGAGACTCAGACCAACCGTATCCAAAAACTCAGTCGCCTGTTCCTTGAGCCCCTCTTCGATGCGAACCGTCGTAGGCTTAACCGTTGCAGTAGACATACGCGACCTCCTCGCCTCGTCTTTTGCATCAGTATACCCAGTTTAGATGGCATACTGATGTTAAATAGCATCAGTATGCCGTTCACATTACTATAACAACAGTCACAGCACCCTACATCAGCCCGCTCAGGGCAATGTCGGCGGCCTCGTTGAGGTCGTCGGTGATGTGCACAAGCTCCGGATCGAGCGGGCTAATCATATCGGCGTCCATCACCGGGCCGTTGAGCCAGTCGAACAGACCCTGCCAGTACTCGGTGCCCACCAGCACGAGCGGCATGCGCTTGACCTTGTGCGTCTGCACCAGCGTGAGCACCTCGAACATCTCGTCGAGCGTGCCAAACCCGCCGGGAAACACAATAGCGCCCGAGCTGTATTTGACGAACATAGTCTTGCGCACAAAGAAGTAACGGAAGTCCATGCCAAGGTTCACGTATTTGTTGAGCCCGTGCTCGTGCGGAAGCTCGATACCCAAGCCGACCGACTTGCCGTTGACACTCGCCGCTCCCCTGTTGGCCGCCTCCATGACGCCGGGACCGCCGCCGGTGATAACCGCCACGCCGCGCTGGGCGATCTTGCGACCGACCGTGCGCGCCGCCTTGTAGAGCGGATCGGTCTTGGGCGTGCGGGCGCTGCCGAAGATGGTCACTGCAGGACCAAGCTCGGCAAGCGCGCCAAAACCATCGACAAACTCTGCCTGAATGCGCAGCACGCGCCACGGATCGGCATGCAGCCAGTCGGTCGACTCCTCGGGCGCCAGCAAGTTGGCATAGGTGTTGTCCTTAGGAATCATGGGGCCGCGCATGACCACGGGGCCGCGGCGGTACGTCTCGTCGTAGGCAGGCTCGCCCTCGACGTTTTCATTCTTAATCATGGGTACTCCTATCGAGAAAAAGAAAAACGGGCGGGGTCGACGCCATGCGCCAAACACCCGCCCGAACATCAACTATTCGGTATGGTACCCACGATGCATCAAGTGCTTGCAAGCTATCGGTCATCGGTCGCGCAGACGGTGTTAGCGAACGTGATGACCGGCCGGCGCTCGTCCCTTGCCGTTGCCCGCGCTTTGCAAGCGCCCGCGCCGCTCTTAGTAGTCCACCGCCGCAGGGCTGTTCATCCAGTCGCTCACAAACGCGCCGTAGCGGCCCTCGATAATGGCCTGGCGGGCGCGCTGCATAAGGTTGAGCAGGTAGTAGATGTTGTGCATCGAAAGCAGAATGCCGCCGAGCATCTCCTTCTGCGTGACCATGTGGCGGATGAGCGCGCGGCTGTAGCCGCCCGTGCACACCGGGCAGGTGCAGGTGGGGTCGATGGGGCCGTCGTCGTGCGCAAAGCGGGCGTTGCGGAAGTTGAGGCGACCCTCGCTGGAGAATGCCGTGCCCATGCGGCCGGTGCGCGTCGGCAGCACGCAGTCGAACATGTCGATGCCCACGCCAACGCCGCGCACGAGCGTGGTAGGGTTGCCGACGCCCATGAGGTAGCGCGGCTTGTGCTTAGGCATGTACTCGCTCACGAGCGGTGCCAGGGTCTCGAACATGGTCTCGTGGTCCTCGCCCACCGAGTAGCCGCCGATGCCGTAACCGGGGAAGTCACCGCACTCCTCCAGATGGCGCAGCGAGCGCAGGCGCAGGTCCAGATGCATGCCGCCCTGAACGATGCCAAAGAGTGCCTGGTCGTCGCGAGTATGAGCTTTATAGCAACGCTCGGCCCACATACTCGACAGCTCCACGGCGCGCTCGACGTAGGCGCGCGTAGCGGGATAGCCCGGGCACTGGTCCAGCTGCATGCAGATGTCGGAACCGAGCTTCATGGCGATTTCCATGTTGTCCTCGGGCGTCCAGAACACGTGGCGGCCGTCGTAATCGTTGACGATAAAGCGCACGCCCTCGTCGGTGAGCTTGACGGCGTCGTTATGGCTAAAGACCTGGAATCCGCCCGAGTCGGTGAGGATGGGGCCGTGCCAGTTCATAAACTTGTGCAGTCCGCCCAGCTCGGCGATGGTATCCTCGCCGGGGCGCATGGACAGGTGATAGGTATTGGCAAGCACGATCTGGGCACCGAGCTGCTTGACGGTCTCGGTGGGAATACCCTTGACGTTTGCCTTGGTGCCCACGGGCATAAAGATCGGCGTCTCGATGTCGCCGTGCGGGGTATGCAGCACGCCGGCGCGCGCGTGCGTCGTCGGATCCTCGGCAATCAGGTCGAATTTAAAAAGGTTCTGGTCCATAAACTGGAACTCCTTGGTTGCGGTTCATACGCAAACCATTATACGGGCAACCCGCAAGAAGCACCGACTCGACAGAAACTGGTGCGAGAAGGATACGGCAGGGACACGGCAAATGAGCGTGGATTTTTGGACGCTTACCGGATGAGCGTGGATAATCTCCCACTTTTGCCCAAAGCACAGCCCAAAAACGGGAGATTATCCACTTTCATTCTGCGGGCACTCATTTAAGTACGTCCCCGATGAGTGGAGCTATTTACCAGCCACGCCAACGCCGATGTTTTGGCAACGCCGATGTTTTGACAACGTCAGCGAGCGGTCACCAGGGCGAACAAATTGGCATGAAAAGAGGGCGGCATTGACCTTCTGGTCATGCCGCCCTCTTTGAATGACAAGTTGTCGCCCTGGTGACCGCGCAGCGTCGACCCGTTACGCGGTTTGGTAAAACCGCGTAACCCTACGGACGCTGGCCCATGCCACCCTCGAGGGTGACGGTCTCGCCGTTCATATACTTAAAGTCGGGACCGCAGAGCTGAACGACAACGCGGCCGATTTCCTTCTCGACGTCGCCGTAGTGGCCTGCTGGCGGCATGTGGACGTTGGCCTTGAACGCCTCGGGATAGGCATCCTGGAAGTTCTCGAGCGCGGCGGTCCAAGCAAGCGGGCAAACGATATTGACGTTGATGCCGTCCTTGCCCCACTCGTTGGCAGCGACGCGGGTCAGGCCGCGGATGCCCTCCTTGGCGGCAGCATAGCTGCACTGACCATAGTTGCCAAACAGGCCGGCGCCCGAAGCAAAGTTGACCACGGAACCCTTGGTCTCCTTCAGGTGCGGATAGGCCTTCTGCATATACAGATAGGTGGCGTACAGGCCGGAGTAAATGGCCAGGTTAAACTGGTCCATAGTGTGGTCGGCGATGGTCACACCCGAGGCACTGGCCTGAGCGTTGTTGACGACGGCGTCGATGCGACCGAACTCCTCAATCGCCTTGTCGATAACGTTCTGCACGACGGCCTCGTTGTCCTGACCGGCAGAAACATCGGCCTGAACAGGCAGAACTTTGACGCCGTACTCAGCCTCAAGAGACTCCTTGGCAGCCTCGAGCTTGGCAACGTTACGACCGGTGATGACGAGGTTTGCGCCCTCCTTGGCAAAAGCGATATCGATGCCGTAGCCGATGGATCCAGCGGAGCCGTCCTTGAGCGTGGCCTTGCCGCCGCCGGTAACGATCACGGTCTTACCAGTGAAAAGTCCCATACAAAGTCCTTTCAAATCGCGACGGGCCCGCCCGTCGACTGCGCGCATCCAACTTCACGCGCCAAAAGCTGAAATGCAACTTTAGCGTGTTCAAGTGAATAGAAAAGGCCTCGGTAGGCGAACGGCATAACGTCTTTCGGCGAAGGGATTGTCAAGTACAAACTGGACAAAGTGGCCGAGTTTTTGCTATCGACACGAGCCATCGAACACGTTTTGGAACTTTGCTGCGGCGCGCGGGATGTCGGCGCGAGACTTTATCATAGGGTGACGAACAACGATGAGGAGCACATGCCTATGACAGACGAGCTGGACCCCCAGACTCAACAGCATATTGATGATTCAGCAGACATCGCCGCAGATACTGACGCTGCGACCTGCAATGATACCGACATCGACGACGCCACTCTGGATAACGGCGCTGCGACGGAAATCCCTGCGGCCGAAGATGCCGACGAGCAAAACGACGATTCGGCCGCTCAGGACGACGCCCCCGAAAAGGACGCCGCTCCGCAAGCAGCGGGCCCCATCGAGGTGTCTTCGGAAGAAGAGCTCGACGCCGTCATGGACTCCATGATGGATGCCGTCAAAGCGATGAAGGATGCTGTCGCCGATGCCGACGTTGACGCCGAAGAGGAAGAGGCTGCCGAGGCCGCCTCGACCTTTGTACCCGGCGAGACCCCGGTTGCCGACCAGGGCAGCACCATGCCCTCGTTCCTGCAACTCGAGCACCCCACGATCGGCACCGACGCGGTCGACCCGCACGCAGCGGGCTTTTCCGTGATCGAAGGCGGCACCGGCAATATCGCCACGCCACAAACTACCGATGTTGACGCCGCTGACACCGGTCGCCCGATCGCCCCGCACGCCCCTGCCGCGAGCCGCGACCTGGGAACCGCCGTCTCGAACACTGCGAACGCCGTGGGCGCCTTTATCGCACAGGGCGCTTCGGCCATGCGCGAGATGAACGCCGCCAAGAAGGCACTCGCCGATGCCCGCGCCCACCTGTCCGAGCTTGAGCAGCGCATCGCCGACCAGACAGAGGAGCTCGAGACGCGCCAGGACATCGCAGGCCGCTACGATCAGATCATCGCCGACCAACGCCAGGCAATCGCCACGGCACAAAAGACCGCAGCGGCCGCCGAGATTGACCGCGACGCCCATGCCGCCAAAGCGACGGAGCTCAAGGGCCAGCTCGAGCAAATGAAGGCAGGGGACGATGCGACCGAGCTCCGCCTGAAGGCTGCACTCGACGCCGTGGAAGCCCGCGAGGCGAGTTCACGCGAGACCGGCAACCGCCTGGTTCGTCGACTCGAAGATTCCAAGCGCATCCGCGACAAAGTGAAGGCTGAGCGCGATACCGGTGTCGCCGCCGCACGACAAACTGCCGATGCTACGCGCGCACAGCTCGAGACCTTACGTCGCGAGTATGCCGAGCTGCAGCGCAACCCTTCGGCAAATCCCGCCAATTACACCGTGCGCACCAGCGAGTTGTCTATGCAAATCTCCGACGCTGCCGACGCCCTCCGCAAGGCCGAGGAAGACATTCCGCGCGTGACCGCCGATCTTGAGCATTCACTTGCCGCCGCCGAGCAGGCCGTCGAGCAGGCACAGGCCCCCATCGCCGATGCTAAACGCGCGCACCAGGCCGTAACGGCTGAGGCAGATGCCGCGCGCGACGAGCTGCAGTCCGCAAAAACTGCCGCCGCGACGCGTCAGCGAGAGCTGCGCGAAAAGATCACCACGCAGGACAAGGCACGCCGCGAGCAAGAGCAGGCCATCGCAAACGCCCGGGCAGATGCCGCGCATGCGCAGTCGATTATCGAGCAGGCGACCGAGGTGCACGACCATCCCGAAATCACCGAATCGCTCGCCGGATCCTTGGCGCGCGATAAGGCCGAACACGCCGAGACCGAGCACGAAGTGGCCCAACTCGAAGCCGCCGAAGATGACGTGCGCAAGCGAACCCGCGACTCACGCGTCAAATTCACCGGAGCCATCGCCTGCATCATCGCCGCAATCCTGGTGATCATCGCAATCTGGCTGTTCGCGAGCAAGTAAGCCGGTTGCCAAAAACGCCCCAACGCAGTTGCGGTGAGTAGTTCCTGTTTAGCCCTCAAAAAGGCCAATTCAAGAACTATCTCACCGCAACTTTTTTAAATCGGCGCAAGGCAACCTATCCCTCTTGCACCAATCTCTTGACATAAGGACTGTCCCCAAGTGCCGACACAAAAGGAACGTCCCCAACGACTACCCGACAACCACGGCAACGCCGATGTTCTGGCAAAGTCAGCGAAAACCCGCCAGAGCGAGCAAGGTGCCTTGAAACGAGGCAGCATTGATCTTCTGATCATGCCGCCGAAGTTGAAAGGCAGATTGCCGCCCTGGCGGGTTTGCAGCGTCGACCGGTTACGGCGTTTGGAAAACGCCGTAACCTACTGAATGAGCATTGCGTCGCCAAAGCTGAAGAAGCGATAGCGCTCCTCGATAGCGGCGGCGTAGGCATCCATGATCTGGTCGCGGGAGGCCAGCGCGCTCACGAGCATCATGAGCGTAGAGCGCGGCACGTGGAAGTTCGTGATCAGCGCGTCGACCACGTGATAGGTCGAGCCAGGCATGAGGTAGAGCTGCGTCGTCGCGTTCTCGCGCACCACGATGTCACCGCGGCCGAGCGTGTCGGCGCCGTCCTCACGGCCTTCAAAATAACGCGCTGTCACGGCCGGATCGGACACCGGGGCATCCGTGTCAAAGGCGCTCTCGAGCGAGCGCACTGCAGTGGTGCCGACGGCGATCACGCGATGCCCCTCGGCCTTAGCCTTATGCACAGCGTCGACAACCTCCTGCGACACGTGGTAGCGCTCGGTGTGCATCACATGCTGCGTGGGATCGTCCTCCTCCACCAAACGGAAGGTATCGATGCCCACCTCGAGCTCGACGGCGGCAAACTTCGCGCCCTTGGCCTCGATAGCCGCCATGAGCTCGGGCGTAAAGTGCAGACCCGCCGTGGGAGCGGCAGCCGAGTGCTCCTCCTTCATGGCATAGACGGTCTGGTACTTCTCGGGATCGCCTTCGTAATCGGTAATGTAGGGCGGCAGCGGCACGTGACCGGCGGCGTGAATGGCCTCGTCGAGCGTGCGCGGCTCGCCGGCGGCATTGCAACCGGCCGGCTCAAAGCGCACCAGACGGCCGCCGCGGCTATCGGTGACAAAGTCGACGACCTCGGCCGTCAGCACCACGGGCGCGCCCTCGGGCGCATGGGCGCCACCGGCGCGATACTCAATCTGAGCACCGGGCTTCAGGCGCTTACCCGGCTTGACCAGGCACTCCCAAACGTGGCCCAGCGGGTCAACGTCCTCGCGACGCTTGAGTAGCAGCGTCTCGACCACGCCGCCCGAGCCTGCCTTGCGACCGATCAGGCGGGCCGGCATCACGCGTGTCTTGTTGATGACGAGCACATCGCCCGGCTCGATATAGTCGATGATGTCGCGGAAGATGCGGTGCTCGACGGTGCCGCCATGCTCCAGCGGCGTTCCTGCCTGGGAGCCTTTGCGATCCACCACCAGCAGGCGGCAGGAGTCACGCGGCTCGGCAGGAGCCTGGGCAATCAGTTCCTCAGGAAGGTTATAGTCAAAATCATCGGTACGCATAGACACGTCGGATTCTCCTTATATAGCTAAAGTCCGCTCTACATCCTAGCAGGCTAACGTCCCAAATGAACTACTTTTTGGCGGCTTTACGCTCATCGCGGATACGGGCGCGGTCCATGGCCGCCTCGACGGCCGAGAAGCGGCAACCACAGTAGTTCTGCCGATACATGCCAAGCTCGCGCGAACGACGCGTGGCCTCGGGGTAATACGGGCGAAAATCGCGAATGACCGGGGTGAGCCCATGTGCCGCTGCCAAGCGCTCAAGCGCGTCATTACAGGTATCGAACAGCTGATACGGCGAGACGGCGAGCGTCGTACCCACAAACTCAAACCCGTGCTCCTGGGCCACGCGGCACGCCTCGGCCAGACGCAGGGCATAGCACGCGCGACAGCGACGGGGCCGATCGGCACCCAGCGGGGCCACGCCGGCCTCCCAGCGCTCGCGATCCTCGCTTGCCTCAATGAGCTCGATGCCGCCGTCGGCACACCACCGGCGCAGCTCGTCCAGGCGGCGCTGCCATTCATCGCGCGGCTGAATATTGGGGTTGGTCCAGCAAATCGTGGGCTCAAACCCCTCCTCGCGCAGCAGGCGGACCGGCTCAAGCGAGCACGGCGCACAGCACGCATGCAGCAGCAGCGGCTTCATGGACATCTCCTCTCCCAGAAAAATCATCCCAAAAAGACTACCTTGCGAAAAAGCGAACGCCATAGGACGTGTCCTCGCAGGCGACAATGCGGCGGTCGCGCAAAATGGTCCGCACGTAATACCAGTCGCCCACACAGCCCGACAAATGCAAGCCGGCCGCCAGGTAGCACAGCAGCGGATAGCCCGAACATGTAAACCCCAGGGCAAACGCCGCCGTCACAATAACCGTCGGCGCCAGGCAAACCGCCATGTACCGCCGGCGCGAATACACAACGCCCTCGGCGCAGGCGTAAATCATGCAGGTTTCGAGATTTGCTCCGAAGGTCACCCGAGCACCAGCAGGCGCAAACAGCTTAAAGAACACCGCGTGCACCAGCTCGTGCACGGCAAATGACGCCGCCGAAACCGCGGCCAAGCCGACTATCCAGCCCACGACAGCCATCCAGCTGCCCGCTTCAGCCGCATCCAAGTCTGCAGGCCCGCCCAGCAGCATAAACACCGGCGCCAGGCACACGGCAAATGCGCCAAGCACTGCCATCCCCCACACAAAGCAGGCGTGCAGAAAATCCTCGTCCTCAAACGCATGTATGTTGGAAATCTCATTCATAGCATCTTAGGATAGCGCCCCTGCCACGTACCCGTCCGCATGTGCGATAATGTCGAACGATATGCACGAATTGACCACCGCGCCGCCAGGCCTTGTGCCGGCCGCGCTTTCACCTATGCGAAGGAGTCCCATGGCATCCAAATACTCCATGAACGACCGTCCCAGCTGGCCGCGCCGCGCCATCGTTACCGCCGGCGAGCCCTACGGCAACAAGGGCCTGCACTTTGGCCACGTCGGCGGCGTCTTTGTCCCGGCCGACTTCTTCGCCCGCTTCCTGCGCGACCGCCTGGGCCGCGAGAACGTCATCTTCACCTCGGGCACCGACTGCTACGGCTCGCCCATCATGGAGAGTTACCGCAAGCTCAAGGAGAACGAAGGCTACGACAAGTCCATTAACGAGTATGTCGAGTCCAATCACTCCCGCCAGGCCGCGACCCTCAACAACTACAACATCAGCTGCGATATCTACGGCGGCTCGGGTCTTGAGCCGGCTGCGCAGATTCACAACGAGGTGACTGCCGAGATTATCGAGCGCCTGCACGAGCAGGGCACCATCTCCAAGCGCTCCACGCTGCAGTTCTACGACGCCAAGGCCGGCACATTCCTCAACGGCCGCCAGGTCATCGGCCGCTGCCCCATCCAAGGCTGCAAGTCCGAGAAGGCGTACGCCGACGAGTGCGACCTGGGTCACCAGTTTGAGCCCGAGGAGCTCATCGCGCCCAAGAGCCAGCTCACCGGCGAGGTGCCCGAGCTGCGCCCGGTCGACAACCTCTACTTCGACCTGCCGGCCTACCTCGACTTTATGAAGACCTATACCGCCAAGCTCGCCCAGAACCCGCAGGTTCGCTCCGTGGTCTCCAAGACCATGGAGGAGTGGCTGCTGCCGGCACAGCTCTACATCCAGAACAAGTTCCGCGAGGCCTTCGATGCCGTCGAGGACCAGCTCCCCGAGCACACCGTGCTGGAGCCCGAGGGCAACAAGAGCAGCTTTACCGTCACCTTCCCCAGCTGGAAGGAGCGCGACGACGCCCACGCGGTGCTCGCCAACGGCGGCGTGCGCTTCCGCAGCGGCAAGGCGCTCGTGCCCTTCCGCATCACCGGCAACATCGACTGGGGCGTTCCGGTGCCCGAGGTCGATGGCGTCTCCGACGTCACCTGCTGGTGCTGGCCCGAGAGCCTGTGGGCGCCCATCAGCTACACCCGCACCGTACTCGCCCGCGACGCCCGCGCCGCCGGCGTGACCGAGGGTGTCGCCGCCCAGGACGCCGCCCTCATGGGCAAGCCCGCCGCCGATTCCACGCAGGTCCCCGCACCCACCTACCAGCACAGCTCGCTCGATTGGCGCGACTGGTGGTGCTCGGACGACGCGCAGATCTATCAGTTCATCGGTCAGGACAACATCTACTTCTACTGCATCGCGCAGACCGCCATGTGGGAGGCCTTGGGTTGGGACCTTACGCAGAGCACCGTCAGCGCCTGCTATCACCTGCTCTACATGGGCAAAAAGGCGAGCTCGTCCTCGCAGACGCCTCCCCCGCCGGCAGACGACCTGCTCAACCACTACACCTGCGAGCAGATGCGCGCGCACTGGCTGTCGCTCGGCCTATCCGAGAAGCCGGTGAGCTTTAGTCCCAAGGCATACGACACGCGTGTGACCGGCAAGGACAAGGACGGCAACGAGGTGCGTGCCTGCGACGACAAGCGCGTTATCGATCCGGCCCTTAAGGAGAGCGCCCTTTTGACCGGCGTCTTCAACCGCCTGGCCCGCAGCTGCTTCTATGGCGTCGCCATCAAGGAGGGCGACGAGAGCCCCTATCGCAACGGCTGCATCCCCGCCGGCGCCGCCTCCGCCACCGTGGTCGAAGCCGCCGAGCAGGCAGCTCTCGCCTTTGAGCAAGCCATGTACAAGTTCGAAACGCACCGCGCGCTCGCCGTGTGCGACGACTACCTGCGTGCCGCCAACAAGCGCTGGAGCGACGCCTCCAAGGCCGCCAACAAGCTCGAGGGCGAGCCGGCCAATGCAGCAATGACGCAGGCCCTCGTCGACGCCTTTACCGAGCTGCGCGTGGCGACCGTGCTCATGCACGGCATCGTCCCGGCCGGCTGCGAGCTCATCTGCGAGTACTTCGACGTCGACCCGGTTGCCTTCTTTAGCTGGGATAACATCTTTGCCTCCACGGACGAATTTGTGGAGAGCCTGGGCGAGAAGCCCGGCGAGCACCGCGTGAAGCCGCTGCCCCCGCGCTTCGACTTCTTCAGCAAGCACGAGAGCCAGTACTAGGCAACCGGCAGGGCCTAGGTGGAACAGGAAGGAAAGACGGATGTCCAAGCCGCGTCGTCGTAAGCAGAAAAAGCAGGTCAAGGCCGAGCTCAAGCTCAGGCAGTTTGCCGCCACCGAGCTTTCCGACCAGCTTGCCGCCCAACCCTCCGCCGCCGACCTGCCGCGCTTTATGGTCGACACGGTCGCCGGCGCCTATGCCCCCACTGACGCTCAGCTCATGATCGAAGGCTTTGGCGCCGCGGCCACACGCCCAGTCACACTGCGCGCCAACACGCTCAAGGCGACCGCCGAGGACATCGCCGCCGCACTCGACGAGGCCGGCATCGCGCACCAAACCGTTACCTGGTATCCGGACGCCTTCATCCTGCCCGAGGCCCAGGTGACCGATCTGTGGGACCTCGACATCTACCGCGACGGCAAGATCTACTTGCAAAGCCTGTCGTCCATGATGCCGCCGTTGGTCCTGGGCGCCCAGGCAGGCGAGGACATCCTGGACATGTGCGCAGCCCCCGGTGGCAAGACGACGCAGATCGCCGCCCTCACGCAGGGCCAGGCGCACCTTACCGCCTGCGAGATGAGTATTCCCCGCGCCGAAAAGCTCGAAGCCAACCTCCACCGCCAAGGCGCAAAAAACGTGCCCGTCATGCGTATTGACGCACGCGAGCTCGACGAGTTCTTCCGCTTTGACCGTATCCTGCTCGACGCTCCCTGCACCGGCACGGGCACCGTCATCAGCGGCAACGAGAAGAGCCTGCGCGGCCTGACCGAGCAGCTGCTTTGCAAGTGCGCCCGCTCGCAGCGAGCACTTCTGGACCGCGCCATGGGTGCCCTCAAACCGGGCGGCACGCTCGTCTATTCCACTTGTTCGATTATGCCGCAGGAAAACGAGGACGCCTTGCAAGAGGCCCTCGACAAGCACATGGACTGCGAGCTTATCCCCCTCGATGGCACGCCGGGCGAAAGTGAAAAGCGCCGCGCCCAGGAAGCTGGCGAAGAGCCACGCGTCGAGAGCAACGCCCTTACCGTGGCCATCGCCGCCGGCCACGTCTCGTCCGTCACCAACGGTATGCCCGGCACGCTGACCATTCCGCCCAGCCGCGACTTTGAGGGCTTCTACATCGCCTTGATCCGAAAACGCAGCTAGCGCACGGATTCAAAACTCAACAAGCTATCTCTGTGCGCGCTTGTCCTGCTGGTCACGGTGCTGCTTAAGTGCCTCGCGTTCCTTGCGCTCGGCTCTTTTGCCCTTAATGGCCGTGACCACCAAGTAGATGACCGCGGCGGCAACGATTGCGCCCACACACAGGCCAATCGAGACCAACATTGCTGTGAATTCCATTCCGCGTCACCTCTCTTTTAAACGGGACATTCAAGATAGCACCTCAATACCCGCCACCACAGCTCCTTCACGTTCGCCGGCCCTTCGGTCTAACGGATGGCGCGGCGGGGAAAAATCAACTCGTCAAACGATTTAGCAAGCACAGCGCTGCCGGCACCCTGCCGACCACCATCGCATAGAATCGAGCGTCCATGGATACCCTCAACGACCTAAACGAGCGCGTCGACGCCTTTGTCGGCACCAGCTCCTTCGACACGCCGGTCACGGCAAACGACCAAGCCCCCATCGATGTTCCCGCCGAGGTTCACGAGGACATCGTCGCGTCGGTCGATTTTTCCGAGGTCGAGCTCGCAGACGAGTTCACCGAGCCCCAGGTAGCCGTGACCCCCAACGGACTGCTCCCCATGGAGCCGCTGCCCATCGACGGGCGTCTGCGAAAGGCGGCCCTCCGAATGCCCGACGAGATCGAGGAAGCCAGCGGCTTTACGCTCTTCGGTCGTCGTATCAAATCGCTTATCTACACCACCGACGTCGCGGTCATCCGCAACTCCAACGCCGATGCCGTCTTTGCGGTTTACCCCTTCACGCCACAGCCGGCCATTACGCAGGCGCTGTTGACCGTCGCCGAGTGCCCGGTCTTTGTAGGCGTGGGCGGCGGAACTACGACCGGTAAGCGCTCCGTACAGATGGCAGCCGTCTCAGAGATGCAGGGCGCGGCGGGCTGCGTGGTCAACTCCCCTGCCACTGCCGAGATGGTCGAGCACATCACCAACATCGCCGACATCCCCGTCATCGCCACGGTCGTACGTTGCGACGATGATGCGCATGCCAAAGTGCGCGCCGGAGCCAAGATCCTCAACATCGCGGCCGGCAAGAACACGCCACAGGTCCTGCGTGAACTGCGCGAGCACTATCCCAACCTGCCGCTCATCGCACCGGGCGGCAAGACGCCCGAGAGCATCCGCGAGACCATCGCCGCCGGCGCCAACGCCATCATCTGGACGCCGCCTTCGGCCCAACAGCTGCAGACCGACATGATGCAGCGCTACCGCAAGATGAAGGAAGACGCCACGCCCGTCATCTCGCACGACGATGTGCCCATTATCGACCAGGTCGCTGCCGCCGAGGTCAGCCAGGTCGAGAACATGAATCCCGACGTGCCGATCCCCGACGAAGTCATCGAACGCGTCGCTTCGATCCACGATCATATCGAGGAGCGTCGTGCCAACCGTGGACTCAAGCCCTCGCTGCACGGCTTCTTCTTCCGCGGAAAGAAACGCTAGCCGCAACAGCAAGGCCCGCCCCACAAACGTGAGGCGGGCCGTTTTCGCTTGAGTAATCATGCGGCGACGTGATGGGCCAAGTTAATCCACGCGCTTGTCGCCCATAAAGAAGAGCGCCACCGTACCAGGTCCGGTGTGCGAACCGATCAGAGCACCGATATTGTTGATCTCAATCTTGCCTTTGAGCTGCGGAACCTGTTCCTCAATCAGCGCCGCAACTGCCTCGGCATCCTCGCGGCACGCCGAGTGCGACATGATGCACTTACCCGAATAATCCGCACCGTCCTGCACGTGTGCCAACATGGTCTTAGCCATCTCGGAAATCGCGCGCTTCTTGGTGCGAATCTTCTCACGCGGCGCCAGCTCACCTTCGCAATCGACCGTCATGAGCGGGCAAATCTTGAGCGCCGTGCCGATGATCGCGCTCGCGGCCGAAATGCGACCGCCGCGCAGGTAACTCGACAGATCGGTCGAGAAGAACCAGTGGTGCAGGTTGAGTTTATGCTCCTCAATCCAAGCGGCCGTCTCGTCGAGCGAAGCGCCGCTATCGCGAACGTCGGCGGCATATTCCAGCAACAGGCCAAAGCCCGAAGACGCCGCCAGCGAATCGATGACGCGCACCTTGCCGCCTTGGGGATAGCGATCCGCGAGCATCTGCGCCGCAACGCAGGCCGATCCATACGTGCCCGAAATACCCGACGACAACGTCAGGTGCAGCACGTCTTTACCCTCGGCAACAATCGGCTCCCAAAACTCCTTATACTCACCCACGCTCACCTGAGACGTCTTGGGCATGGCACCCGCGGCAATCTGGGCAAAAAACTCGTCCGGCGTAATCGACTGATACAGATCGTCCGTATAGACGACATCGTCGATCTCATAATGAAAACCCACGACAGGGATATTGCGCGACGCAAAGAACTCACGGGTTCGGTCGGCGGCAGATTCACAGGTCAGGACAAAATCACTCATATGAGGCTCCTTACTCATTGCTGCGCAAATTATCGCACAGCAAGCGTGAATACGGTACAAATGTCCACTATTTACCAATGCGAACCGTTTGTATTGAATATCTTTATCATGAACATCCTCATCCCCGCCATGGGCCAACGTGGGCAAAATCACCCGCTTCGTCTCCACTCAACCGCCATATCTACCTCAACTAAATCGATTTACCAAACCGTTCAGCCGACAATTCAGCCGCCGGCGCAAAATCGAAACAAAGCCGGCGCATACTGGTAAACGCTTGACGCTGTTTTATCAGTTTTACCAACCATATCGGAAGGTGTTTCATGGTCGCATTCGATCGCAATCCGCAAGACTTCAAGTATCTGCGCCTGCTGTCGAGACAGTTCCCCACCGAGCAATCCGCGTTTACCGAGATCATCAATCTCTCGGCCATCCTCAACCTGCCCAAGGGCACCGAGCACTTTATGAGCGACCTGCATGGCGAATACGAAGCCTTCATGCACATCCTCAACAACTGCTCGGGCGTCGTACGCGAACATGTCGACGAGATCTTTGGCGACACGCTCACCTTTTATGAAAAGGGCGAGCTGTGCACGCTCATCTACTACCCGCGCGAGAAGATCGAGCTGGTCCGCAGCCAGCACGAGGACTCACCTACCTGGTATAAAACCATGCTCGACCAGCTTATTGTGGTTGCCCGCTCGCTTTCGAGCCGCTATACCCGCTCCAAGGTGCGTAAGGCCATCCCGCGCGATTACGCCTACATCATCGACGAGCTGCTGCACACGCATCCGGACGAGAACAACTATCGCGTGCGCTATCACGAGCGCATCGTGGAGTCCATTCTGGAGACCGCCAGCGCCGACGACTTTATCGAGTCGCTTGCCTCGCTCATCAAGCGCCTGGCCGTCGACCACCTGCACCTGGTGGGCGACATCTTCGACCGCGGCGGCGGCGCGGCCAAGATTATGGACCGCCTGCTCACCTACCATTCGCTCGACATCCAGTGGGGCAATCACGACCTGCTGTGGATGGGCGCCGCTGCCGGCGAGCCCGCCTGCATCGCCACGGTGCTGCGCAACAACCTGCGCTACGACAACTACGAGATTCTCGAAAACGACTATGGCATCTCGCTGCGCGAGCTTGTCGCCTTCGCCGACGCCGCCTATATCGCCGGCGAGCCCATCAGCCCGCTGATCAAAGCCATCAACGTCCTGCTCTTTAAGCTCGAGGGCCAGATTATCCAGCGTCACCCGGAGTTCGACATGGCCGACCGCCTGCTGCTCGACAAGGTCGATCACGACGCCGGCACGGTCACCCTCGCCGACGGCAGCGTATGGCCGCTCACGACCAACGACTTCCCCACCGTCGATCCGACGGACCCCTACACGCTCACACCCGAGGAGCAGCACATCATCGACAAGCTCGTGTCCGAGTTTGTCACCGCCGATCACCTACATCGCCACATCGATTTCCTCTATACCCACGGCTCCATGTATAAGGTCGCCAACGGCAACCTGCTGTTCCATGGCTGCGTGCCGCTCAACGAGGATGGTACCTTTAGCAGCATGAACTGCCTGGGCACCTGGCACGCAGGCCGCGATTATCTCGATTTTTGCGACCGCATCGCCCGCCGCGCCTGGCGCGTGGGCGACCGCGACGCCCTCGACTGGATGTGGTACCTGTGGATCGGCTTTAACTCACCCGCCAGCGGACGCCTGGTGCGTACCTTTGAGCGCGCCTATATCGCCGATAAGAGCACGTGGGTCGAGCCGATGGACCCGTACTTTACGCTTACCAAGTCGCCCTCGGTCTGCGACGACATCATGCGCGAGTTTGGCGTCACCCCCATGGCGTGCTCGCCGACGGGGCACATCATCAACGGCCACACCCCGGTCAAGACCACCAAGGGCGAGCAGCCCATCCGCGCCAACGGTAAGCTGCTGGTCATCGACGGCGGTTTCTGTCGCGCCTACCACCCCAAAACGGGCATCGCCGGCTACACGCTCATCTCGAGCTCGCGAGGATGCCGCCTCAAGTCGCACCAGGCCTTTACCACCGTTGCCGAAGCGCTCACCCGCAACATCGATATCGAAAGCGAGACCAACCGCTTTGACGAGGCCGACCGCCGCCGCATGGTCAGCGATACCGATACCGGCGCCAAGATTCGCAGCCAAATCCAGGACCTGCGCCAGCTGCTCGATGCATATAGAAACGGTGCTATCGAGGAGCGTGCCTAGCTCCACTCGTGGGGATTGGCTAAACTTGCTTGGTTTGTCATCCCCACGGCGCTGCGGCGCCACCCTAAGGCAGGTACCATGCAAAAGCTCCTTGCGCAGATCATGAAGTTTGGCGTCGTCGGCGTCGTCGCCACGGTCATCGACTTTGGCATCATGAATCTGCTCCACTACGGTCTGGGCCTTAACATCCTGATCGCCAACACTAGCGGCTTTATCGTCTCGCTCATCTTTAACTACCTCGCAAGCATGAAGTACGTGTTTGCGCACAAGGAGGGTATGAGTCGCCGCCGCGAGTTCATTATCTTTGTCGTGCTGTCCGTGATCGGCTTGGCGCTCAACGACGGTATCGTGCTGGCGCTCAACGCCGGTCTGGGACTCGAGGCCAATATCGCCAAGATTTGCGCCACCGCGCTGGTCATGGTCTACAACTTTGTAACGCGCAAGATTTTCCTGGAGGGCGAGCAGACCAAGTAGCCCGGCTTTCCCGCGCAGCTACGGGGCCCACGGATGACGCGCGTCGAGCGCTGTGTTGTTCATGAGCCTTGCTCGTTTACGGGAAGATTTGCAACGTTTGCGGATTACCTCTTGAATATTTGGCGAGTTCGTATAGTTCTTGCCAAAGACCTTACGTTTCCCATGCAAAAGCTCTAAAGTATCTCGTTGCTCGATTCATCAACGCATTGGATGTGATTACGTGCGCAAGGCACTGGCACAACCTCATACCAAGCAGTTCCTCAAGTTCGCTGTCGTGGGTCTTATCTCCTTTGGCATCGACTGGGGCATGCTCATTGCGCTCGTCGAGCTGTTCCACCTCGACTTTTTGTTGAGCACCACGGTCTCGTTTATCACGTCCGTCGTGGTCAACTACTGGCTCAGCATGAAGTACGTGTTCGACCACCGCGAGGGCATGAGCCGCAAGCGCGAGTTCACGATCTTCACCATCCTGTCGGTGATTGGTTTGGGTCTCAACGACCTGTACATGTTTGTGGGCGTCACGTTTTTGAGCATCGGCTACCAGGCCATGAAGGCCATCGCCACGTTCCTGGTCACCTGGTACAACTACTTTAGCCGCCGCCTCTTCCTCGAGGGTGCACAGTCGTAGACGCGTAGACGGCCCAACATAATCTCGC
The DNA here is from genome assembly GCA_938033205.1 of uncultured Collinsella sp. Classification (GTDB taxonomy): domain Bacteria; phylum Actinomycetota; class Coriobacteriia; order Coriobacteriales; family Coriobacteriaceae; genus Collinsella. Next base: position 53,494 of record CALHJP010000021.1, read on the forward strand.
TTCGCAGCCGGCTGGAATTCACGTTCCAACCGGCTTTTTGTTTGCAGAGTCTGCCGCGGAAGGCGTACGAGGCGGGCTACAGTGCATGAATGGGACGCAGTTTCCCCATGAGCGCCGTTCCGGAAAGTGCATCCCAGATTGCAGCCTCAGAATGGGATACAGCTTTCCGCAACGTGGCTCTAGCGGAAAGCGCATCCCAGAATCGATGCCCAAAACGGTCCGTAGCTTCCCAATGGGCGATGTTTCGGAAAGTCCATCCCGGAATGAACCCTCAGAGTGGGACACAGTTTCCGAAACGCCGTCCTAGCGGAAACTGTGTCCCGGAATTCGCCTACAGAGCGGGATGCAATATCCGGTTGAGCCTCGATTGGGAAACGGTATCCCATTCGCATAAAAACGGGCGGCTCGGATGTTGGTCCAAACCGTCCGTTTGGCGCGTTATGTCGAGGCATTTAGCCCGTTACGTAATACCAGACGACGCTGTCGCCGTTGGATAGGACGTAGTTGCTGCACGCCGTCATGGGCGTCACACCGTTAACGGAGTACATCCAACCGCTGTTACCACCGTGCTCCTTCTCGGCTAGACCGCCAATAGCGGCAACATACGTTCCGTATGACGAGCCGTGCGCATTGACGGAAAGGCCCAGAGCGCACAGGGCATCGTAGACCGTAGCGCCCTCGTTAAAGGTGAAGGTGCCGCCAGAAGACACAGGATTGCCTACGGCGCTCGATGTGACCGAAACCGTCACCGTGACGTAGCCAGACTGCTGCGAGCCGTCCTGATTGCCCGCAGAGGCGCCGCCACCGTTGGATGCAGGCCCACCGCCAGACACCGAGCCACCGCCCGAAGAAGAGCCGTCAGAAGAACTCAATCCACCAGCGGATTCGGAGCCCTGTCCGGCAGACGTGTTGTTGGACTTCTTGCCGCCCTTGCCTTCGGACTTCTTCTCCTTCGAATCCTTTTTTGAGTCGTTCGACCCGTCCTTCGCATTGTCCGAAGATTTGGAGTCCTTGGGCACAGCCTTGCCCGAAGTGGTAGTCGAGCCGGAAACCGACGCATCCTTGTCAACGACACTCTCTCCCGTCACGGTATCGACAATCCAATCGATGGACCAAGCACCGCTGACGGAAGGGTGAACAAAGCCCAGCGAGACGACAATCAGCGCAATGCAGACGGCCGTCAGAGCGCCAAGCAGCGCCTTGCGCCGAGGGGCGGACGCCGCCGAAGCGGCGCCCTTTTGCTTTGCATCGTCAAGCTGGATGAACGACGAGTCGGGCTGCTTGGAGCCAGCGTCCTGAGGCTTATTGGACACAGCCCTCACCTACCGACGCTTGGTGAATACGAACACACCGATGACAGCAAGCCCGATCACGCCAGCCGCAACACCAACGATGGCAAGTGGATTGAAGCCAGACTGCTGCACGGGAGCCTCAGCGGACTTCTTAGCGGTAGTCGCGGCAGCCGAGCCTGTATCGGACTTGGAGCTGGACTTGCTGGACTTCTTGTCAGACTTCTTATCCTTCTTTTTGGAATCCTTCTTGGAATCCTTGCCGTCCTTGGTCTCGGTCGTGGTCGACGACACTGGCTTCTGCCCAGGCGAAACAGCACCGCCAGTCTGCTGGCCGTTCGTACCATTGCCGGCACCGGCATTACCCGAGCCGCCGTTGAAGCCAGAGCCGCCGTTACCACCAGGGCTAACAGCATTCTTGACCCACTTGGCATACAGCGTCATATCCGCCGTCACCGCAACGCTAAAGTCATACGCCTCCGTACAAGCCTCGTCGGTATACCAACCAGCGAAGGTGTAGCCCTCGCGCGTCGGATCGGCAGGCTTGGCGACAGAGCCGTTGGCGGCCGTAGTCTGAAAATCGACCTTGGACCCCTTGCCAGCACTAAACGAAACCTTAACGCCAGCATTCAGCTTGAACAGCGTGCCAGAGTCGTTGATGTAGTACAAGTTGCCCTGGGCATCACAAGCGATTGGCGAGTCACAGTAGTTGTTGTGGCCCGTTGCGCTAAACACACCAGAAGCCTCGGTGTCACCCAACTTGTAACGATATACGCCACCGCCCGTGGTGTAGTTAACGAAATCAGGGCTCTCGCCGTAGTTAACCGTGAAGTAGACATACGCGTCTTTGCCCTGGGCACTCACGAGCGGAGCGCCCTTGATGCCACCAAGTCCGGCCGGCAGCTGAGAGCCGTCCGCCGTCGTGACCAGCGTCCTGGCAAAGTCCTTGGCCGGGTCAATAATCGCCAGCGCAGAGCCGCCAGCAACCTCGCCGCCAACAATTAGCTTGCCATCATACATCGTAGGCGCACACGCACAGCCGGTAAGGCCAAGGTCAACTACGCGCTCCTCGGTAATACGCGAAGCGGCATCCGCATCGCGTGAGTCGCCATCAGAAATCGCCAACACGTGCAGTTTACCGTCGCGCGAGATGAGATAGGCATGGCTGCCATCCGCGGAGAGCACACAGGAGGAGTTGACGACAGCCTCAACCGAAACGCTTCCGAGCACAGCGCCCGAAGACTTGCTGAGCATCTCGACAGTACCGGAGCTCGTGGGAATCAAGACAAAGTCATCGCCCACCGTAGTGCTCGTCCAGTAATAGCCCTCGCCTGCATTGACATGCTGCCAGGAAACGGCGCCCGTAAGGATATTGATGCGCGTCAGGTGGCCGTTGTCATACGTACCCTTTCCATAGTCGACATCAACGGTGCCGACATAGAGGTAATTGCCATCAACCGTCAGCTGAGAATTCGCCTGGGCAATCTCGCTCACAGAGTCAGTGACCCAAACCGTTGTGAGCGCGTCAGCCGTCAGGGCCTGGACCGCACCGCCGTCAAGCGGAACGATAACCAAACCGCTCGCATAAATCGGGCGCGAGGTGTAACCGACCGCTTTCTTAAGATTCGACTCGGCAAGGACCTTGCCCGACTCGGCGTCGATCTTTAGCAAGCGCTTGTTGACGGCAAGGTATACGTTGCCGTTCACGACAATAGGCTCGCTCGCGTTGGGATACGCCGAACCAGAATACGCCTTCCAATCGAACGTCCAAGAGCTCGCTAACGCACCCGTAGGCGTCGAAACGTTCTCGACCACTGCATTAGACTTGCCGTCCCAATCGGACTTCCAATCGGTCGGACGTGGGGCGCTCGGATTGACTACGACCTCGTCGGGATTAGGCACCGTATCGCCGGCAGCATAGGCCCAGACGATCTCGTCACCCGACTTGAGCACGTAGTCACTATCGAGCTGAGATCCGGGAACACCGTTAACAAAGTACGACCAAGCGCCGGCCAACTTAGTGCCGTCAAGCGGAGAGACAAGGCTGTGAACACCCCAGAAGCCCAGCTGATCGTACATCTCGGACTTGATGCCCAAGGCATCAAAGTAGGCGGCAGTAGCGTCCTTGATCGTCGTGCCCTTAACGAACACCTGCGTCGAAGGATCGGTCCAGCGCTGTGCCTTATCGTCCTTCTTGCCGATGATCTCCATCGAGACAGAGACCTGACCGGGCATGGTGCCATCGGAACCATAGACCCAGGTAATCTCATCGCCGGCCTTGAGCGTGTAGTTGCCGGCGCCGACATTGGCCATCTTGCCGTTAACGAAGAACTGCCAGGACTTCCAGGTGCTTTCGTTTACCCGTACGGTCGAAAGCTTCACGCTCTTATTGAACGGAGAAGTCAGCGAATTGAGGAACCAACCATACGAACCGGTTTGGACGTCGGCGCCAATACCGGCCCGCTTAAAGACCTGCTCGGAAAGATCGGCGGCAGTTGCGCCCTCTTCCACCAGTGCAGTCGTAGGCTGCGCCCACGTCTGCTGAGCACCCGAAGCGTCCTGACCGATAACGGTGCAGCTTACCGAAAGCTGGTCGGTGGGTGCAGCGTCGCCGTACTTCGAATAGCACCAGACGACAGAGTCGCCCGCATCGAGGGGGTAACTGCCAGCGCCAACCGACGCCGCAGCACCATTGATAAACAGCTGCCAATAGGCACCCGTAGCGGAATCATACGCAAGAGTACGATCAGCGTCGAAAGGCGACGTAATGGAGTTGAGCACCCAGCCCCAAGAACCATTGGGGTCGTAGTCGGCCTCGAGGCCGGCCCGCTTAAAGAGCTCTTCGGAAAGATCGGCGGCCGTCGATCCATTCTTGAGCGTGTACTGCGTCGCGGCAGCCCACGTCTGCTGCTTGCCCTTGGAATCGACGCCGATAACTGTGCACGTCGCCGTAACCTCGGGATTGTTTTGACCGCTCGTGCCCAGAACCGTGATCTTTGCCGACACGTCCTGGTTGGCAAGCTTGGCGTACGTAGCGTTGTCGGGGTAACGCTCAGCGTAGCGAGCGTACTTCTCGCTCGTCAGACGCGAGGAAACGACAACCTTCGTGTTGTACTGCGGCTGCGTGACCTTGAGATTCTCTGCGGAAACAATAGAGCTGTTGCTCGACTTAAACAGACGCCAATCCTGCCCGGACATCGCGTCATAGCCAGGCAGATCCACCGGAACAATACCAAGGGACGTCGAATCGGTCGTCGCCTTGTCGTAGCTCCAGGCAAGGTTGCCGTCGGCATCGAGATATGCCTTCTGGAACGCGTGCATGTCCGCCGAAACGGCATTGGCGTCCTGACCATTCAGAATGGCGGCAGCATAGCCGGCCTTCGCCTTTTCCATAAGGGCAAGCTCGGCATCGAGCTCGCCCTGATCCTGCGGAGCAATCGCAAAATCGAGGGTCTTACTAGCCGTGACCTCGGCGTTAGACTTATCGGTCACCGTGAGGGTGATCTTGGTCTTCGCTGCCTCGGTGCCAGGCAGCGGCTGATAGACCGTGCCCTTGTAACCGTTGAACGTGATGTCATCGGTGCTGGCGGAGTACTTGACCTCGTAATACTTGCCGTCGATTTTGAGCGTGCTCGTGCGCGGCATCTGCAGGTCGGCGGTCAAGCCGTCCTTGTTGGCGGGCGCGTCGGTGCCGGAGTACTTGATGTTGCCGTAGGTAAAGGCCGCATCGACCTTCTCCTGCAGCGCCTTCTTGTCGGCAGCGACCTTCTCGGGATCGCCCTTGACGGTCACGGTGAAGTCGTGCGAGCCGGCAAGCTTGATGTCGCCGCTCGTAACCGTAACCTTGGCGGTCAGCGTCACGTCGCGATCGCTCGATGCGCGCGAAACCTTACCCGTCTTATCTTCCCAGCTATACCCAGAAACAAACAGGCGCTCGGTGTCGGAGCTTGTCCATTCAACAGAGAATTTCTTTGCGGAACCCGCCTTGTACGGAAGCGTGACATTTTGGGTCACGCCATCGGCGGACTCGCCCGCCGCGTAGCCAATCTGCAGGGATTCGGCAGCACTGTCAAGAAGGTCTTGCAGTTTAGCCTCGTCCCAAGCAACCTGCACCGACTTGTTGGGCAGGTAATACTCGGTCTTGCCATCACGTGACAGTTCAAACGCCACATCGGCGCTACGCAGACCGTCGATGTTGTAACCGGTGTAGTCGTTGGGGTCAATGAAGAAGAACGTCACATCGCCGTTGGTCTTATCCTGGGCGTCGGAGATGCCGACCGTGGCCTTGGCGTCCTCTGCCTTAAAGGCAACGCCGTCCTCGGAGACCTTGACGTCAATATCGGTGAAGCCCAAATCGGCAAGCTGCGCCTTCAGCGCATCATTGACGTTGCCGCCCTTGGCGCTGTAATCAACAGCGATCTGCTTATTGGCATCGTTGAGCTTTTGGACTGCAGCCTCAAGCGAGCCCGCGGCGATAACCTTGTTAGCGGAGACGAGCTCGACCGTCGAGCTGCCGCTCGTGGCGACAGCCTTCAGATACTTGCCAGCAGCAGATGCCGAAACCGTTGCCTCGGCGCCCGACATATCGGGCAGCAGCGTCCAGTCAGCCGCCGGAGCCTTCGCATCGTCTGCCGCATACCAGGCAACAGTCGCCTGGTCGGTGACATCGATGCCATTGGTGGCCGAACCGTCGGCGCGCTTGGCCTGCGCCGTCGCCTTAACGCTATCGCCCGAGACGAGATGGGTCGATTCGCTATTGATCTGCGGCGTAGTGGTCACGCGCAACAGGTTATACTCCCCCGCCGCGGTAACGCTATCGGACGAAACCCATTCAACCGTGTTGTCGAGAGCGCTCGCCGTAACTTTGATGCGCTTGCCAACAAGCGCGTCCGAAATGGTCAGGCTGCCATCGGTCGTATCGATGCCGTCGGAGAGCTCGGTCCATTCGGCATCGCCCTCGCCCTTGGCATACCACGCCATGGTGAGCTCGGCATCGTCGGGCACGTCCTCGGTCGAGCCCGACCAGCTACCCGGAACCTGCACGCTCGGTGTGATCTTTGAGCCCACGCTGAGCGTAACGTTCTTATCGGCAAGCTCAATGCCCGCCAGCTTGTACTGGCCCTTAAGCGTCACGGGGCCGAGCGGGGCAACGGACTGCGTGCCGCCGTAGGAGCTCTTCTTCTGCGTGCTGGAGACAGTATTTTCGCTCGTCACCTTCACGCGCAGGTACTTGCCGGCATAGGCGGCGTCAACGGTATAGGCGGTCTCGGTAGCACCGGGGATATCGGTATAGGCGGAGTCGTAGCTCGAGCTGCTGTTTGCATACTGCCACTGGTAGGTCACGTTATCGGTGCGGTCGATATAGTGATAGTTGGAGCCGTCCTTTTTGCGCACCTTAGTCTTGAGCGTATCGCCTACGCGCACGCCATTGGTAGCGGGAGAACCCTCGAACTGCACGTCGTAAAGCTCAACTTGGCCAGCGACGGAAACGGGACCCACCGCATAGTACGGCTTCTGCTCGCCATAGCCGCCGTTGGCCTTGGCCACGACGTAGTAGCCCTTAAGGGCGGCGGTCACCGTCAGGGTGTTACCGGTCTCACCCTTGATAGGCGTGTCGCACTTGCTTGCGGTGTTCGAGGTGCCCTTATACCACTGCCACGTGACATGCGAATCGGCGGTAACGTCGGTGGAACCCGCCTTGGCGGTCGCCGTAATCGTAGAACCAACCTCGACTTTGCCCGAAGTCGGGCTCATAGTCACGCTCGTAACATTAATTGAACCGGTAGCCGCAACGAGAGCGCCCGTGTTGTTGGCCATGCTCGAAGAGCCGATCTTCGAGGACACCTTGCACTTGAGGTACTTGCCACCTAAAGCGTCGGTAAGCTCGAGGGTCTCACCCGTGGCACCCGCAATGTCGGTATACGTGCCACTCTTGGTGTCAGAGCTCTGCCACTGATAGTTGAGCTTGCTCGCGTCGACGAACGCGCCGTACGCGCCGCCCTTCTCCTTAGCGCGGGCCTTAGCGGTATCCCCCACCGCAAAGACGCTCGTATCGTCCTTGGTATTGATGATGGACACGGCCGAAATCTCGACCGCACCGGCCTGTTTGACCTTGCTGGAAGTGGTCTTGTTCACCGTGTTGACGCCAGCGTTGGCCTCGACCCTGATGTACTTGCCCTCAAGGTCGTCGCCCACCACGAGCGAAGCACCCGTCTCGCCCTCGATCTTGGTAAAGCCCGAGTACTGCGAGGTGGATGCGGACCACGTGTAGGTAACCTTGGCGTCGGCGGGGGCTTGCTGATAATAGCTTATGTACGGAGTCGCCGTCAGGGTATCACCTATGCTCGGCGTGTCGCTATTCAGCTTGACGCTGTTAAGCTCCATCTGACCGGCGCCCAGCACGGGGCCAGGAATGTAGTTGGCATTGATGCCCGAGCCGGAAGAAACGGACGGACCATAGTAGTCCTTGCCATCAACCGTTACCTTGCAGATGAAGTATTTGCCTTCCATCGCGGCGGTGACGGCGAGCGACTGCTCGTGGCCTACGACCTCGGTGTAGTCGGCGACATTGCTGCTGGCCCTAGTCGTACCGGCGAGCCAGGTGTAAGTCCAAGTGCCGGGATTGGCAACGGACTCAGTCGAAGTGCCGTACCAGTCGTCCTCGACCTCATCGTACATATTTGCCCAAAGCGTCTCACCGGCCTTGAGCGCGCCCGACTTCGTGGAATAGGAGCTGTCCTTATCCTTGGTATCCTGGATGAAGACCTTGGCCTCGCTCGAAAGCGTTGTGGCAGACGCGGCGGCAACGGCGTTCTTCTGCTCCGAAGCAGCAGGCGTCGCAGCAGAGTTCTCGGACTCAGTCGCGTTGCCTGCGGCGGTGTCGGCACCATTCGCGGCACTCGCAGTTGCGCCCTGATCTGCGCCGGCGTCATCGGCAGCGGCGCTCGCCGCCGCACTGTTCGCGCCGGTGTCGGCAGCGGTGCCATCGTCGGCCGCCGCGCCCTCGCCGCCCGTCGCAGCCTGCGCCACGGCCTCGGCAATGCCCTCGGCGCCCTCGGCCCAAAGTTGCGCCGGCGTGGTGCCAAAAGCCATGGCAAAAGCCAGGAACGCCACCAGACCGCGCTTGGCTACGCCGCGGGCAATCGCTCCATGACGACGCCACGAGGCGCGTTGGCACTCATCCTCAAACATATCCATTTGTCTCCTATTGTCTGAACTTGGGACATTGCCCAGCGGCTGCCCCACGTCATCGCGCATGTTGCGCTCGAGTTCCCCCATCGGGGTCCCCCTTCCCTCCAGAGCCCAACGCGTACCGGCGGCATGCGCCGCGGTCGCGCACAAGATGGGAGGCGATCCGACTTAACCTTACCGACCCGGGCGCGCCGTCCGATCTGCGACGCGACCATCCCGGGCCAAGAGGAATTACGGTTACTGGTACAGCCGGGGACTTGCACCCCGATTCTCCCAAACGCACAGGAAAACCGCGCATTCGTGCGTCTCCGCACCACCATCTAGGCCATCGATTATTACTGTCGATATGGTAGCACGCAAAAGGGGCCCGCACACAGGCGAAGCCCAAGGTAAAAGCTATGGTTTGCGATAGGAAGGGCTGTCGGCGGACCTTGCAAGAATAGCCCGTTTCAAAACTATGCCGGATTACGGGGATGATTCAGCACCTCGCAACCATATCTGCCATTTTCGAAAACCAACGACTCATCTACCTGCGGTTTTAAAAGCGCGAATTTCGGCATGGTCGAGGTTCGGCACTCCAGCCCCGTAAACCGGCATAGTTTTGTTCGGACCAGCCCACGCCGGCGCGACGCAAGGCAAAATAACCCGTTTCCCCGACCCCGGGAAATCGTTAATGCTTGCCGCCGTGACTGTTGCGCCAGATCTCGCGGCCCAGCATCAGCGCCAGCACCAGCGCGCTCACGTAGCCCATAAAGCCAATGACCGGGATACCAAACACAACCGGCTCGATACGCGCGTAGTACACCACCGACGAACCGATAAACAGACCGGCGATCACAATTGCCATCGACATGCGGTCGATAATTCCACCCAGCTGTCGCAGCGCCTTATCGCTGCTCATAATCTGCGTGTTCACCTTAAGCTGGCCGCGCGTGAGCATACGCGACGCCAAGCCCAGATACTCGGCCGCCTCGAGCGAGCCTTTTGCCGCGCGATAGCTGCTCGCGGCAAGATCGCGCCCCATATCGCGCATGCGCGCATAGGTGCTCTTCTCGTTTTTGATGTGCGTCTGGATAATCTGGATCATGTTGACGTTGGGCATGTACTCGGTCAGCAGACCCTCGAGTGTCACCATGCCGCGGGCAAACATCGTCACCACACTCGGCAGCTCAACGTCGTTTTTGCGCGCCAGGTTTAGCAGCGAGGTCAAAAACTCGCCGATATCCAGGTCCCTAAGGTCGAGGCCCGCAAAGTCGGCAACGATAAAGTCCAAATCGGACAGAAAGGCCGAATGGTCGAGCTCGGCCGAGTCGCCGCGCGTCACGGCAAAGCGCATAAGCGAATCCTTGAGCTTGGGCACGTCGCCCTCGGCCACGGCGAAAATCATGTCCTTAACGATACCGCGGTCGTGGCTCGACATGCGCCCAACCATGCCCAGGTCAATAAAGTAGACGATGCCGTCCTTGAGGATGATGTTTCCCGCATGCGGGTCCGCATGGAAAAAGCCGTCGTCGAGCACCTGCGTTGAGTAGTCCTCGACGATCGCGGCGCCGATCTTTTCCAAGTCATAACCCTCGGCTGCCAAACGCTTGGGATCGGCGATGGAGATGCCGTCGATGTAGTCCATGACCACCACGTGCTCGGTGCAAAGGTCCAGGTAGGATTTGGGACACGATACGCCATGCACGCTTTTGTGGAAGTCATAGAAATCGTTGAGGTTTTTGGCCTCGGCCAAAAAGTTGGTCTCCTCGCGAAACGAGGTCCACAGCTCTTCGACCACGCCGTGCAGGTCAACAAACTGGTCGGTGTTGACGAACTTGGAAACGATACGCACCACCGAGCGAATGATGTCGATGTCCTGCGCCATCACCTGCTGCGCACCGGGGCGCTGCACCTTAACGGCCACGTCCTCGCCGGTCACCAGGCGGGCGCGGTGCACCTGCGCGAGCGATGCGCTACCAAGCGGATTAGGGTCGATCGCATCGAACATCTCTCCCAGGCGCAGGCCGTATTCTTCTTCCAGACAACTGAGTACGACCTCGTACGGCACCGGCTCCACGTCGGACCGCAGACGACGCAGCTCGTCGCAAAAGCGTTGCGGCAGAATCTCGGACCGGTTGGCCAGAATCTGCCCCATCTTGACGAACATGGGGCCGAGTTCCTCGAGCAGGCGGCGCAAACGAACCGGCGTGAGGTTATCCCACACGCGGTACTTTTTGACCAGGCGAACAATCTGCCCGATGCGCTCGCGGCGACCCGCCGGCGTGAGCTGGTATTCTTCATCCGGCGCCATCGCGTCGGGCTCCTCGGGGACCATATCGACAGCGCGCGGCTTCTTGCGAGCGCCCGAGACGGCGGCATCGACCTCATCGACAACCGCCGCCTCGTCACCCAAGGGATCTAGATTGTTGTAATCGGTGGTGGAATCTGCCATCTGCGCTGCTACTCGGCCTCTTCGGTATCCTTCGCATCGTCGGGCTCAACGGACTCGACGGGCACCGAGGTCACGTTGTCCTCGACCGAATCGACGATGTCGCGCACATGGGCCAGGAAGGCCGTGCGCTCGGGGGCTGTCATGACGCGGACGCGAGCCAGAATGAGCTCGTCGAGCACGCGCTGGGCCGCGGTCTCGCCCTGCATGCCCAAGCGCTCGGTCAGATCGGAGATGGTACCGCCGGCCTGTTCGAACATGTCGGACACACTGCGGGCGATACCGGGGGCGCCTGCGTCCTTGCGCACCTGCTCGCCCTTGGTGTTAAGGTCGTCGAGAACCTTCTTGCTGCCCTCGACGGCAACGGCGGCGGCGCCGAAGCCCACGTTGATGGCGCCGTTAACAAGCTGATCGAGTTTCATAACCATGGTTGTCTCCAATCACAAACAACTGCATTGGCGTTCTTGTACCCAAGATTGAGTGAAAGCGACAAAGCGTTTAAGCGCTATTCGATCGACGGGAAATCCCTATCTCACGTTGTCGTTCATCGCGAAAGAGTTCTTCATGGCGCAGCTCGTGGTGTAGAGCACCTTGCCCAACAGGGCATCGGTCTCCACGCGCACGAGCTCGGCAAACTCCTCGTTGGCGCGTGCAAGCTCGGCAGGCACCTCGGCCTCGGGCAGAACGGCTACGGCAGCGTCGACGTCATGAATCTGCTTGTGGCCCATGCCGCCGACCTTCTCCTGATAATCCTCGACTGCGCGGCCGCACTCATGGAAGCGGACGTCGGCCAGCGCGCCGATCAGGCGGTTGGCCCAGTAGAAGTTTTCGGACGTCACGCGAACCTGCGTGTCGGCAAAGTACTCGGGCATGGTCTCGACGTTGGCGTACAGCGGAACCAGCGCGTTAAACGAGTTGGAGCCAAAGGCCATCCACTGCACGGCGCGGTAGGCCGGATGCGCATAGGGGCGCAGCTGCAGCACAGCGAGCTGGCTGTTGCGGTTGATGCCGATGGGGCGATAGGCGCCACGCGTGGCGGGCGTGCCCTTGCTGCCGTAGCAGTCGTACTCCGTGCCCTGGTAGTGGCTCGAGAGTACGTACTTGATGTCCTCGATGGTCACCTTGCGCTCGGGCACGCGGCTCCAGGGAATATCGTCGCTCTCGGGCGTGTAGTCGGCCTCGGGACCGTCCCACACATCGCTGGGGTTAAGGCAGCGCTGCATATACCAGGCGCGCGGCGTGTTGTAAACGTGGTCGCTGTCGCTGTGCGAGCCAAAGGCCTCGCGCGGGTTAAAGACCGCGGCCGGACCGTCGCCCTCAACGCCCAGCGTCAAGTCCAGATGCCACTCGGCCATCCAAGCGCGCAGGTCGGCGGAGCACATGTGATCGACCTGGGCGCCCTCGGCGTCATCCAGGTCAAAGCTGTCGATACCCAGCTGGTTGGGCATGGTCACATAGGCGTCATCGGGCACGCGCTTGGCGATCCAGTGGTGACCGCCGATGGTCTCGAGCCACCAGATCTCGTCCACGTCGCTAAAGGCGATGCCGTTGTTCTCGTAGGTGCCATAGCGCTCGAGCAGGTCACCCAGAATGCGTACGCCGTCGCGGGCGGATTTGGCATATGGCAGCACCAGGGTCACCATGTCCTCCTCGCCCAGACCGCCGGGCTGCGCCGGAACATAGCCGTCCTCGTCCTCGTTGCCCTTGGCGGGCACGTAGTCGACGAGCGGGTCGGCGCCGCGAACGCGCTCGTTGGTGGTGAGCGTCTCGGTTGCGGACATGCCCACATTGAGCTCGTTGAAACCGGCCTCGGCCCAGATGCCGTGGCCCGGGACAACATCGGGGACGCTCGTGTAGCGCATGGGGTTATCGGGCAGTTCAACGGTCAGGTGACTCAGGACGCTCGTGTAGACGCGCGGCTGCTCGTCGGGATGCACCACGCGCATACGCTTGGGCTCAAACACCCCGTTGGACGAGTCCTCGTTGCGGGCGACAAGCGTCGACCCGTCGTAGCTCGCATTCTTACCAACCAGAATCGTTGTGCACGGCATGCGCATCCTCCTTGAGCGAAGAAATCAAACGGCAACAGTGTATCGCTTCGGCACAAAAAGGGCGAAACCACGGCCTCGGCAGCCCTTGTGGTCAAAAACCTATTTCGATGCGCGCTCGGCCGCCTCGATCACGTGTTTGGCGAGGATCGCCGTCGTCACAGCGCCCACGCCGCCCGGCACGGGCGTGATGGCGTTAACAACCGGCTCCGCAGCATCAAAATCGACGTCCCCGACCAGCTTGCCAGCGGCCTCGTCCCAATTAATGCCAACATCGATGATCGTCTGGCCCTCGCGAACCGCATCCACGCCAATCGTACGCGCGCGTCCAACGGCGGCAACCACAATGTCGGCAGCACGGCACTCGGCAGCAAGGTCGCGCGTATGCGTATGGCACGTCGTCACGGTCGCATTGCGCGCCGTAAGCATGGCGGCAACAGGACGCCCGATCACCAGCGAGCGCCCGACCACAGCAACCTTAGCTCCATCCAGCTCAACGCCGTAATGATCCAGCAAAGCAAGCACGGCTTCGGCTGTGCAGGGGGCAAAACCCTCGCCGCGCCCCGAAAGCGTGGTGAGCAGCGAAGCCGGCGTCATGGAGTCAACGTCCTTGGCAGGATTGAGTGCTGCGGCAACCGAATCCTCGTCAAGGCCGGCGGGCAGCGGGCGGAACATCAGACAGCCATGAACAGACGAATCGGTATTGATGTCCTCAATGGCCGTCAACAGTTCGTCCTGCGAAACATCGGCAGAAAGCAAAACGCGACGAGCCTCAATCCCCACTTTTTCGCAGCGCTTGAGCGCACCGCGCTCGTAGGATAGGTCGTCCTCGCGTTCACCCACACGCACGATAGCCAACGTCGGAACAACGCCTCGCTCGCGCAGGGCTGCGCAGCGAGCAGCAAGTTCCTCAGTCAACGCGCGGGCGACGGGAGCACCCTTCAGCAGTTCAGCCATGGCTACCCTCTCTTCCTTGCAGCGTCGGCGGCGCGGCGCGCCAGCGCATCGGCGCGCGGCAACCACATGTCGAGCAACTCATCACACGCCGTCTCGAGCTCCTCAGCACGAGCGCGATCCTTCATAGACGTGGTGTTCGCAAAGAGCGTCAAGCTCGCGCCCTGCATAGCAGAACGGCAGAACACGGCGCCGCACGCCACATCGGACAGCAGCTGACGCGAACCCTTGTCGGCCATGTCCTCGAGCAGCGCCAGTGCACGCCCGCAGGCATCCATAATGCGATACGGCGGCATAGCGGCCACATGCAGCGCATCCTGAATCGCGGTCGCTCGAGCCGGATCGCCACGCGGAATACCGTACGCCGCGGACACCTGCCCATAGGCACGAACGTCCTCGGCAACCAACTCGACAAGCTCCTGGGCCAGCTCATCAGCCTGGGCAAACGCGCGCGTCAGGTCATCCGCACGATCGGCAAGCGCGGGGTTGGTCGCGCCGTAGCGCGCGACCATCCCGCACAGCGAGGCGCCCAGCGCACCCACAAAGGCGCTCGCGCTGCCGCCGCCGGGCACCGGCTCGCGCGCGGCAAGCGCCTCGGCAAACCCGCGGCAGGTCTTGTCCATCATCTCTTGGCTCATACGCATGCACCTTCAAGTCATATACATCGGTCGGGTGGCAACCGCCGACCAACCGCATCGATCACATAATGGTGCTAAGTCTAGCCCATAAGTACTCGAGCGTCAGCGCACCTGGCCATCGCGGATTACTATGACGAACGATAGGCGTCGGCACCGCAAACATGGGACACATGGCCCACCTTTCGAGACTTCCGGGCAGCGGCAACTGGGGCATACATATAGGTAAGGAGCCCTATGTTGGGGCAAGCTCATCACGGCACCGGACGACGAATGGAGGAATAACCGCACAGTAAACAAAGGCATCATGTGCATGCGTCGCCGCTGCCCCAGCGATCCGCGGCACATGATGTCCCTGGCAGACAAGGAGGACGCCACCATGAAGAAAAAGACCCTATCGATCCTTTCCCTTTGCATCGCCCTCTTTGCCGCGTTTGCCCTTGTCGGCTGCGGCGGGAGCGCATCGGGCGGAGGCGGCAGCACCAAGAGCGAGAGCAAGGAAAAGGCCCCCGTCGCCAAGAAGACCGACTTTATCTGGTTTAAGGTCGAGATGCCCGCGGGCGTCGGCGTAAGCGACTCCGCCGGCAAGAATGCCGACAGGGTCCAGCTCACCTTCCCCGAAGACGAGAACGCCTCGGCCGATCGTTTTATCCCCGTTTGGAAAAAAGCGCTGACGGCCGAGGAGTCCCACGCCGACCAGGCAGAAAAGAAGGGGGATACGTTCCAGTGGAAGGATGGCGGATCCGTCAAGTATAACGGCAGGACGTGGCTCGTCGGAACATACGAGGACAACAGCGGCATCTCAACCATGCTTTTTACCGACGTTGAGCCGGGAAGCGTCTACGTCCTCATCTCGAACTTCGACCAGCACAAGAAAGAAGCCGAGGCGCTCCTCAACTCCATCGAATTCCCCGATGACATGGCAGAGGCAGTTTCCGAGGCACGCGAAGTCGAGATTTCGAGCATCGAGATCAAGTAACGGGACACCCGCACGCGCCTACGCGCACCAGCGCGCATGCGCCCATTAAAACAACGGGCACCCAACCCCGGGGAGGGCCGACAGGCATCGGCCCTCCCCTCTTTTGGACCCGCGCATATTGCCACTTGTCGGCGCAAATCCGGCCCTCAGAATGGGACACATGGCCCACCCTAGCGAGCCGTCCACGCGTACAGTAAAGGCAGGTAATCCATGGGCGGTTACAGATCGAGGAGGACACGACCATGAAAAAGAAGGCCTTTGCGATTCTCACACTCTGCATCAGTCTCCTTGCCGCGGTTGCCCTGGTGGGTTGCGGCGGAAGCGGCGGCGCTACCGGCAGTGGCGGTGGCGGCGGAGCAGAAAAGCCAGCCGTGGATATGAGGACCGACTTCATTTGGTTTAAGGTCGAGGTCCCCGAGGGCGTCGAGATCACCGACGTCGCCGGCGACACCGCCGACAGGGCCCAGTTTAAGTTCACCGAGAGCGAGCACGCCAGCGACCGCTTCATCCCCGTCTTCGACACTGACAAGAACGCCGACGAGCTGTTTGACTACGAGGCAAAGTGGAAGGCCAACTCCGGATGGACCGAGAGCGATCCCGTTAAGTACAACGGCAAGACCTGGCGCAGCGCCTACTTTACGCACTCGGGCGGCGTGACGACCGAGTACTTCACCGACGTTGACGGCGGCAGCGTGTACGTGCGCATCGACAACGTCGAGGAACACAAGGACGCCGTCGAGACCATGATGAAGTCTCTGGAGTTTGCCGACGACATCGCCGAAGCCAAGACCGAAGCCATGGACGTCAAGCTCGACGACATCGAGATCAAGCGCTAAACGACTGGCGAGCGCAGCGGGAAACACGGGCACAGTGCAAACAAGCGACGATACCCCAGCGCTTCGCACCAAGGGAGGATCGGCTCGCCGGTCTTCCCTTTCTTATGCCGATAGCCGGCGAACGCGAGGGTGCCGGACGCCGGAACCGCCCCAAATGTGGCAACAGTACGAAAACGACAAACACCTCAACACGTCCGCCCACCGATTTATTGCGCCGCGCAGACAATTAAACCAGCATCTTTAAACATCTGGGCAGTATAGTGACCAAAACTATCGCATAACCGCACGCTGCGAATGGAGGAGTTATGACCGAACACCATGCCATCAGCCGCCGAGCATTTACGCTGGGCTTAGGTCTTGCGGCGCTGTCGCCGCTTGCAAGCCTGCCAGAAACCGCGGCACCGGGCATTCCCCTGCGAGCGGCATTTGCAGACGACACGCCCAAACCGGCGGAGCACCTCGGTAATTTCGTCATTCGCCTTCGCCCCGCGGGCTATTTTCGCACCGCGAGCGTCAACCAAGACGGCAACGTTCGCGGCAACGTCTGCCACCTGTTTAACGACGGCACGTCCAGCAAGCTCATCCTTGAGAACGTAACGACCAAGAATGACGATACAAACTGGTATGCTATCCGCACCTTGCTCAATTTCGAAGAGCATAAAAAGACGGGCTACAGCATTTGGTCGGTCGACGACGACTCGGACAAAGATGGAAAGGTCATCCACGTATGGGGCGGCGA
The DNA here is from genome assembly GCA_938033205.1 of uncultured Collinsella sp. Classification (GTDB taxonomy): domain Bacteria; phylum Actinomycetota; class Coriobacteriia; order Coriobacteriales; family Coriobacteriaceae; genus Collinsella. Next base: position 70,596 of record CALHJP010000021.1, read on the forward strand.
GTATGACAACAAGCCCAGCCGCGCTTTTGCGTTCGAGCGCCAATCAAACGGAACCTATATCATCCGAGACCGCACGGTCGAGAAAGAAACCGAGAAAAAAGACATTAAGTACTTGGCAATAGAATCGAACGGCAAAGACCAGGACAACAATAAGATCTGCCATAAGAGTAAGAGCATTCCGTGGGAGCTCGAACTTATCGGTTACGACATGAAAAAGAACGATGCCACGGTTAGCAGCCTCGACTGGATCACGTACAGCAGCTACGTCGATGGGCCATGTTGGATGAAATACGTCGACGACAACAAGTTCCTCGACGAGCTGAGCATCCCGGGTACGCACGATTCGGGCACCTGCAGCGTGGACAACGACACTGAGCCCCAATCCTCGCAAGTAAAATGCCAGCAGGATTACATTCCCACGCAGTTGCTCGAGGGAATCCGCTATTTTGATATCCGACTCGGAAAGGGCGACGACCCCGGTATCGACCACGGGGATTACTACCTGCTCAAAAAAGACGCGTACTTTATGCATCTTTCCGATGTCATAGGCTACTTCAAAACGTTTTTGAACGAAAACCCGACAGAAGCGCTCATCATGCTTGTATCACGAGGCAACGACGAGGCTACCGACGAAAGTGTTTCGACGGCTTTCGCCAAGGTTTTGGACGACAACCCCAAACTGTTCTATACGTCGAGCCGAATCCCCGCGCTACACGAGGTGCGCGGAAAGATCGTTCTGCTGCGTCGATTTAGGCTCGCCGGCAACAGTGTAAGCGGCCACACGTGGGGCCTCGACCTTACCGAATGGGATGACAAGATCAAGGCTCACTCCGACAGCGCCACTATGTGTCTCGTCCAAGACGCGCGGGGCTTTGAAGCCGCGGGAGAAACAGGCGACAAAGAGCCCTATTGCACCAAGGTATACGCCCAGGACAAGTACAAACTCACGGGAACCGACAAGCTCAGCTGGGTCGATAATGCGCTGAAGGAAACGACCGGGCGCACGCGCAACGAGGTAGATGTCGAGGACGATAACGGGGCCAAGGAGCAAGTCCTGGAGCGCTGCTGGTCTATCAACTACACCAGCTGCACGGGCTTGTCGCACGGAGGCAATCCTTTTACCTCGGCACGAGTAGTCAACGAGCATCTGTATAAGAGCCCGTACATCAACCCCAGCGGCACCGAGGATACAAAGTCAGATTACCTCAAGCACATTGGCATCATCGCATCCGACTTTGTTGATGCGGCGCTGGCCCGGAGCATCTACCAGCGCAATTACGATACGGAGCACAAGCAGACGGCTTCGTACTATCTCCCGTACTATCTCCCGACCCGCATGCGCATGACGTACGGCGACTCGCTGAGCGATGCCTCATTCCAGGATGGCAAGACCGTTGGCGAGGGTCATTTCCGCCTTGCTGACAGCAGCAACGCGCTCAACGCGACAGCTTCGGGCCATGCGTTTGCCATTGAATACGTGGATGTCGACGCCCTGGGCAACGAGACCGTTACGGGGCTGCAGGGCTCTGTGCCCATCGATATCGATCCACGCGCGCTGACGCCCCATTTTGAGGGACTCGAAGGCCTTAAGGCCGGCGAAGACGTGCGCGCCAAGATTGCGGCATCACTCGAGGGCAAGCTCGAAACCGATGCCTGCACGGCCCAGCTCGAGTTTGTGCACGACGCGGACGGCGCTCCGGGCACGGCAATGGCCGAGGGCGAAACATTTGCCGCAGGAACGTACTGGGTGCGCGTGAACGGTCTCTTGGGCGACGCGGCGCAGAACTACACGCTCGCCAGCGACGGAGCCGCAAGCTTTACCGTAGCGGCCTCGGGCAGTGCGGGCGGCAACGGCAGCGGCACGGGTTCCAACGCAGGCAGCGCCGACAAGAACGGCAAGGGCAACAAGAGAGACCAGGGCAAGAGCTCGGGCGGAAAGCTCGCCAACACGGGCGACGGTTCTGGCGTTGCCGCCGGGCTCGCCGCTGCCGCCGTAGCGACGACGGTCGCCGGCGCAGCGATGCTTGCAAATGACCGCGAAAACGCTGGGGACGATAGCGAATAGGCAAGCCGACCCTTTTGGACACATCGACTCGACGAGGGGCGCAGGACACCGTTCTGTGCCCCCAATTTTTACCTTGGCCCAAACGCCGCCATAGGCTACATCACCATGTTCAGCGCGTTCACAAATTCCTGGGCCTTCGCACGGCTACTCAGGCTAAAGACGCAAGCGGTCAACAGCCTGTTACGCAGAAAAACATCACGGCCTTTGATTCTATTGACGCCCGTGATGTCCTTAAGATAGACAATCTCGGTGTGCTTGCCGCCGAAAGTGCCCTTCCTGAGCACCTCGATACGGTTGGGGTAGATCTTGACGTCTTTAAACCTACCCGAGCCCTTGTCCTGAAACAGCAAGGTGTTGTTGTCCATGCATGTCACTCCCATGGGGTTCGTGAAAACTGTCTCTATTGCCAAATTTTAGTCACCGCAAGGCCCCCATGCGAAGTTGCCAGACAGCGCAGCGATTCGTGTCCGTACGAGCCTTTAAACTAAATGCAATAAAGATGCGTCCTCAAGAGGAAAGTCGGGCGATATTGATGGGTGAACTGGTAAACCGCGGGGAATCGGCAATCGTGCCAGAAGTTTTTTACAAGCAGGTTTCCTCGATTCTCAACGCCGCTCGCGACAAGGCCTATACCGCCGTTAACTTTGCGATGGTTGAGGCATATTGGGAGATCGGCAAGAGTATTGTTGATGAACAGGGCGGAGAGGAGCGCGCCAAGTATGGCGATGCACTGATCGACGAACTTGCCGTTAGATTGACTAAGGATTTTGGCAGAGGCTTCAACGCCAGAAGCTTAAGATACATGCGTCAGTTTTATCTTGCGTTCCCAATTCGGAACGCGCTGCGTTCCGAATTGAATTGGACACATTACCGCAGGTTATCGCGTATAACCGACCCTGATGCTCGAACATGGTACATGAACGAATGTGCCGATTCTCGCTGGAGCACGCGTCAGCTCGAGCGCCAGATCAACACCATGTTCCGCGAGCGCCTGCTTGCCAGCAAGGACAAGGAGGCCGTCACCCAGGAAATCCAAAAGAGCGCCCCGGCTCGTCGCCCCGAGGATATCATCCGCGACCCATATGTACTGGAGTTTTTAGGTTTCTCGGACGATACTGCGTTTCGCGAGAGCGATCTAGAGCAGGCGCTCATCACGCATCTTCAGAAGTTCCTGCTGGAGCTTGGCCGTGGTTTCGCTTTCGAGGCGCGCCAAAAGCGCATCACCTTTGATGGGCGCCATTTCTATATTGACCTTGTGTTTTACAACTATCTGATGCGCTGCTTCGTGCTCATCGACCTTAAGACGGACGATCTTACGCACCAGGACCTGGGCCAGATGCAAATGTATGTGAACTACTACACGCGCGAGCTCATGAACGAAGGCGACAATCCGCCCATAGGCATCGTGCTCTGCGCGGACAAAAGCGATTCGATCGTCGAGTACACGCTGCCAGAAGACAACGACCAAGTGTTTGCCGCCAAATACCTGCCGTATCTTCCAAGCAAGGAAGAGCTGGCGCGCGAGCTGAGTGCCGAGTACCGCGCCATCAACGAAGCGACTAATGGCGAAGCGCAAGGGTAGCGGCACGTTGCGACCGATACCCCCGACGGCGCTCCACATCACCCGGGATAAGAGGAGCTTTCCATGACAGACAGACCGAAAACAACACTGCGCGACTGCATCTATGGGCTTGCCGTCGGTGACGCGCTGGGCGTTCCCTACGAGTTCAGGCCCCGCGGTACGTTCGAATGCACGGACATGATCGGCTACGGCACGCATGGGCAACCCGCCGGCACCTGGAGCGACGACGCATCTATGACGCTTGCTACCTGCGACTCGATTAGGGAGCTCGGGCACATCGACACCGCGGACATGCGCGACAAGTTCGTAAGCTGGATTGCCCGTGGCGAGTATACGATCGACGGCGTTTTCGATTACGGCGGTACGACCGCCCGCGCCCTGCGCACCGGCAAAGGAGGCTCCGGCGAGCGCGACAACGGCAACGGATCGCTCATGCGCATCGCTCCCCTGGCGTTCACCGATGCGACAGACGAAGAGGTCAGCAAGGTCTCCGCGATTACGCACGCCCACAGAACGTCGACCGACGCATGCATCATATTTGTCGAGCTGATGAGGGATGTGATGAACGACGTGCTCCCCTCGTGGGCGCTCCATCTGAAAGGCGTGCCTGAGCAGGAGATCAGGTCGGGTGGCTTCGTGCGCGACACGCTTAAGGCAGCCACCTGGTGTTTCGTCAACACTAACAGCTACGAAGATTGCGTGCTTGCCGCCGTCAACCTAGGCGACGACACCGACACCACCGCAGCCGTCGCCGGCGCCCTCGCCGGCACGGCATACGGTCTCAAAGCCATCCCACAGGAGTGGATCGACACTCTGCGCGGCAAAGAGCTGATTGAGAGCTGCCTGTTTTAAGGCGCCATTCAAGAAATAAGGCAGGAGGCATCATGGAGAGGAAGATCGCAAATATAGACGAGTTCCAAGTGGACGAAAACGGGATTCCGCTATTTCCAGTAGGACTGAAGGAGGAAGCCAGCCTCTATGTCCTCCCCGACGGGCGTTACCTCCCCTGCGGGGTCTACAGGACCGCGGACGGCGGTTCGATCATTTATGAGCCATCCGAACTAAGCTTCTTCGGGCAGATGCTTGCTCAATTCAAAGAGAACTAGAGGCTTGATTGCCCGTTAGATCGACACTGCTCCAAGCCATGGGGCGGGTAGGATGTCTCCCGCCGCGGCCTGTGAGGTAGAATTACGACTGCCGCGGAATCCGCCTGCGGGCAACGCTCCGATCTCCGATTGGGGTGAAACCTATGAACTTGTTTCTTGAAATCCTGCGCCTCTCGATGTATGTAACCGGCATCGTCCGGAACCTCTACTCGATCTGGCGGGAATATAAGCAGTAACGGATAGCGAAGGGAGTCATGCAAAGGGCCGGTCGCACCCGGCCCTTTAGACGATAGTACCTGCGTTGCCCGCGCTTCCAAAGTTGACCGACTGAGGAGCGGGTTCCGCGGCACATCCTGATTTTACCCAGTGGCAAGGCTCTTTTACAGCCGTTCCACCGTTTATTTACATCCGCCAATCAAGACGAGGCTACTACGCACCTTTATTACACACGATGTTTTCAGCCTGGTATAAACAAGTTCAATAATAGAATGCAAATCCAACCATCGTGTCTGATTACGAAAGGATTATTGCCTTTTCTGCAGCAAACTCTTCCTCGGTAAGTACTCCACTCTCACGCAGTGCTGCAAGCCTCTCAAGCCTTGCAACTACATCAACCACTATCCGCCAGCGTCTCAATAGTCTGTGAAACCTGCGGATACCGCTCGAGCTCCTTCGATAGGGCATCGACTATCTTGGCAATATTCTTTGCATTTTTGCCCCCGTTTAATACGTTTGCCCTGACCTTAGATGACGACTTGACAGTAACGCCAGATCCGCCTTCAACTGGAACAACCGAAATACTGATATTTTCGCCCCAAGACCAAAGGCTCATACCAATCTCGGCTGCAACTGTTCTTGTTGTGGGCGATGCACTATCAACTTTTACTTTAGGCAGCTTTTCCATAGCTGCCTTCAAGGCATTAAACGTGTCGTCAGGAGAATACGGTACCTGAAGCTGAAGCTGCTGATCCGCAAAACCCATAATCTGGCCTCCGCTTCTTACAAGATTAAGGCTATCGACAATGGTAGCACGTTCCCAGCAGTCTTAAGTTCGTCTCATGACCTTGCGATGCAGCCCGACGCCCCGGCACCACTCCCCTACTTACCAAAAATCGCAGCGAACAATCCCTTGCGTTTGGGCTTTTCTTCTCGGTAATAACCCTCGGCGACCGCTGCCACCTGATGCTGCTGCTCGCCGCCTCCACGGCGCACGATCTGGTACAGAAACGGCGACTTAACGTATTTGACCTCGATGGGCGTGGCGTGCACGGTGCTCTCGCCGGACAGATGCAGGCTCGGGTTGAGCGGTGCCACCACATGCGTCTCGCGCTTGTCGCTAAACACCACCGCGGCCGCGCGGCCCGTCTGGCCGTTCACAGCGATGCGCACTTGCTCGCCGTCGCGGCTGTCCGTCGCCGGACGATCGACAAAGTAGACCGGCACCATCACCAGACCGTCCTTATGCTTGCGGGCCTTGCGCGCCCAGGTTCGGATGCTCTTTTTATTGAGCCCAAGCACTGCCTCGGCATCGTTGCCGACAATGTCGAGCGCCAACTTATCAATGACCACCTGGTCCTTGGTAGACGCATCGACGGAGACAACGCGAAAGTCACCTTCCTGCATGGCCGGGTCAAACGGCCCAACCTTGGCAAAGTCCCACGGCTCCAAAATGCCCATAAGGCGAACATCCAGATAGTTTGCCCGCGGATACGCCCAGTCGAGCACCTCGTAGTACACCAGGGTTTCCTTGCTCAGGCCCTTGCCCGGGAAGCTCGCCATCATACGCAGGTCCGCCAGCGCCATGGGGAAATAGAAGAGCATCATGTCGTTTTGGATCGCGTCTTCCACGTCGTACCCGGCAAAGGCATCCGGGTACTGGCGCACCAGCTGCAGCGCGTTGGCACGTGCCTGCTGCGGCGAAATTTCGCAGGGAATACCCTGCTCCGGCACATACTCCGCACCCACGCCCATGGTCAGACGTTTGCTAAACGTACCGGGCTTGAGCAAGTCGGCAATGCCGATCTTGTTGCCGCAGGACGGGCACTCAAACACACGCTGCGTTGACTCGCCCTCAAAGGACGCTCCGCAGAAGGGGCAGGGAATGCTCACGTGCGTCGCTTCTTGGAACTCCTGCGCCGTGCCGCGGTCCTCCCACAGCAGATGTTCCAGGACCGACTGATTGCGCCAGTGCGAATTGAAGAAATACCAGTCCGGGTCCTCCGGGCGCTCGAGTTGCGACACATGCGTGAGCTTGAGCAGTCCATCCACTACCGTCAACGGCGTATGGCGAATGCCCAAAGCGCTCTTGGGCTCTCCGGCGTCCGCCTGCCACGGAATGACCGCACCGCAATAAGCGCACTCAAAGCTGCGCTTAGCTTGGTGCGAGTACATAGGGCCGCCGCAGTTTTGACATTTAATGGCAAACATCTCGTCCATGGAAACGTCCTCCTTTGCACAAAGCTGTCGACATTAAGTATGTCGAGCAAACAGGCACATGCCCATACCCATGTGGCCCAAAATGGACCACCCAGGCAGACGAGAAGGCTCGCTCGTTAGCACCGGCAGACTATTGCTGCATTTTCTGAGCATCGGTGCACGGCGCCCCCGCGCGAGCTACACTATCCCCTTAAACATGATTGTGAGGACGACCGCTATGCTATTTGTAAATCGGCTGGTACATACGCTTGTTCCCGGCAGCGAGAGCGAGCCGGTCGATGCATCTTGCCGCACCAACGCGGGCTTTTCCGCAAGCCTCGTCTGCATTGGCCTCAACATCACCCTGTGCCTGGCCAAGGGCATCGCGGGCCTGCTCGCCGGCTCCGTCTCCCTCATCGCCGACGCTTTCAACAACCTCTCCGATGCCTCGAGCAACATCGTAAGCCTGCTCGGGTTCCGCCTTGCCAGCCGCCCGGCAGACGAAGGCCACCCCTATGGCCACGGCCGCTACGAGTACCTCGCCGGCTTGTTCGTCGCCGTCCTGGTTTGCGCCGTCGGCATCAACCTGATCCTCGAGTCGGTCACTAAGATCATCAAGCCTTCCCCCACTGCATATTCGGTGCTCTCCTTAGCCGCCCTCGTCTTGTCCATGCTCGTTAAGCTCTGGATGGCCGCGTTCAACCGCACGTTGGGCGACCGCATCGACTCGGAGACGCTCATCGCCACAGCACAGGACTCCAAAAACGACGTCATCACCTCGGGCTCGGTCCTGGTGGCGGCGCTTATTTCGCAGACGACCGGCTTTGACCTCGATGGCTGGGCAGGCCTGGGTGTGGGCATCTTCATCTGCATCAGCGGCCTGGGCCTGGTGCGCGACGCCATCAGCCCGCTGTTAGGACAAGCGCCCGACCCCAAGCTCGTCCAGGAAATCCGCGACAGGATTATGTCGTACCCCCAGGTCTTGGGCACACACGACCTCATGGTGCACGACTACGGCCCCGGTCGTCAGTTTGCCAGCGCCCACGTGGAGATGCCCGGCGAGGGCGACGCATTTGAGCACCACGAGATTTTGGACACCATCGAGCACGATATCAAACGGCAGATGGGCATCGGTATCACGCTGCACTGCGACCCCATCGCCACCACCGGCGACGACCTACGCGGCTGGGTCAAGCGCGGCGTCATGCAGATCGACCCCGCGCTCTCCATCCACGACCTGCACGAGCACGACGGGTTCGTTTCGTTTGACCTGGTGCGTCCCGACGGCTTTGACATATCCGACGAGGAGCTGCTGGAGCTCGTCACGCGCATCGTGCACGAGCGCCGGCCCGACGTCTCGTGCGTCGTCACGTTTGATTCGGGCTTTAGCTCGCCCGAGCGTCCGGCCGAGCAACTGTAGCCCGCTTAACAGCTAGTTTCCCTGCGCGCCCGAGATGCCGTTTTGCAGTGCGTTCCAGGCATCCGTCGCCATATCACCCAGGTTCTGAGCGGTGTCGCCCAGGTTCTGCGCCGTGTCGCCCAGCTCTTGCGCTTTGTCTCCCAACTCCTGTGCCTTGTTGCTCAAGTCCTCCAGCGTATTGGAGCTCGAGCTGTCGGTACCGCTTTGGCCGCCGGACGAGTTGCCCGAGCTGTTCTTGTGCGTGAGCTGAATTTCGAGGTTGCCGCTGTCGTTATAGTAAGCAGAAGTAACGATCCAGTTGGCATCGACGACGGGCGTTGAGCCATCATCAGTCAGGACCACGGCATTCGAAAGATCGGCGCCGCGCGACTTGAGGATCTTCTTGGCGTTGGACCAGTACTGCCCCGGGATATCGCTCAGATCGACGGTGCTAGACGAGGCGGACTCGGTTTGCTCAACAGTGGCATCGGCCGTTGAACTCCCTCGCTTGTTGAGCATGCCCGACACGATGGCAAACACAACCGACAGCGCAAAGAAGATCGCCAGTACGATGAGAATCTTCTTGATCACGCTCGACGAACGCGACGGCTTCTTCTCCTCGTCCTCGCCATATTGCGGAATCGACTTGGGGTACTCGCGATACGGCTCGCGCGACTCGTAGCGAGGCTGCGCAGTGCGAGGCATATACGTCGTCTGCTGAGGCTGCGGAATGGGATTCTGCGGCAGGTTGTCATAGGGATTCGGCGTCGAGGCAGCATAAGAATCCTGCGGCGTGTAATCAAACGGATCCGGAGCTGCGTTGCCATAGGGGCCTTGCGAAGATGCAGCGTAAGAATCCTGCGCCGTGTCGCCATAGCCCATAACCCGGGTGGGCTCGGCAGAAGGCTGCGTCGCGGCGGGGTCGGTATAACCGGGGTTGGGAACAACGCGGGTCGCATCGGCGCTATCGCCAGCCTGCGCGGAACCGTAGCCGACCATCACGGTTGTTTTGTCCTGATCCATGCAACGATTCCTTTCCGTCGCTCGTGAGCATCAAGTTATCCATGCATTCTACCCGCGCAAAAACCTATGATGGGCAAAGGCCGTCGGTATCTACAAGACATGCGCGGGCCTAAGGATAAAAAAGCCCCGCCGGGCCTTGTGGGCACGGCGGGGCGGGCTAGCAGCTATGGACAGCAGACTTAGAACAGGCCGGTGATGTTGCCGTCGTTGTCGACGTCGATGTTTTCGGCCGCGGGCACCTTGGGCAGGCCCGGCATGGTCAGAACACTGCCGGTCAGCGCGACCACAAAGTGGGCGCCGGCAGAAACCTTGAGCTCGCGCACCGTGATGCGGAAGTTCTCGGGAGCGCCCAGGGCCTTGGCGTTGTCGCTAAAGCTGTACTGCGTCTTGGCGACGCACACCGGCAGGTTGCCAAAGCCGTTCTCGCGCAGCTCGGCGAGCTGGCGCTTGGCGGCCGGCGTAAAGTCAACGCCGTCGGCGCGGTAGACCTTGGTGGCAACGGCCTCGAGGGCATCAGCGACATCAGCGCCGTCCTCATAGGCAAACTTGAGCTCGCTCGGCTGCTCAATCAGACGCATGACCTCATCGGCAAGCTCGAGCGCGCCCTCGCCGCCCTTGGCCCAGACCTCGGAAAGCTTAACGTTGACGCCGAGCTTCTGGCACTCGGACTCGATGAGCGCAAGCTCGGCCTCGGTGTCCGTCGGGAAGCGGTTGATGGCGACTACGCAGGGCAGACCATAAACGTTCTGGATGTTGTCGACGTGACGCAGCAGGTTGGGCATGCCGGCCTTGAGTGCCTCGAGGTTCTCCTCGTTGAGGTCGGCCTTGGCGACGCCACCGTTGTACTTCAGCGCACGAGCGGTCGCGACGACCACGACGGCGCTGGGGCGAACGCCCGTCATACGGCACTTGATGTCGAGGAACTTCTCGGCACCCAGATCGGCACCGAAGCCGGCCTCGGTAATGGCGACATCGCCAAAGCGCATCGCCATACGCGTGGCCATGATAGAGTTGCAGCCGTGGGCAATGTTGGCGAAGGGACCGCCGTGGACAAACGCGGGCGTGCCCTCGAGCGTTTGCACCAGGTTGGGCTTGAGCGCGTCCTTAAGCAACGCGGCCATGGCACCCTGGGCCTTAAGGTCGCGGGCACGGACGGGCTCGCCGGCAAAGCTGTAGCCGACGACGATCTCGCCCAGGCGCTCCTTGAGGTCGTTAATGCTCGTAGACAGGCACAGGATTGCCATGACCTCGGAGGCGACGGTGATATCGAAGCCGTCCTCGCGCGGCACGCCCTGGGCCTTACCGCCAATACCGTCGATGACGTGGCGCAGCTGACGGTCGTTCATATCGACGACGCGCTTCCAAGTGATGCGTTTAACGTCGATGCCAAGCTGGTTGCCCTGCTGAATATGGTTGTCGAGCATGGCGGCCAGCAGGTTGTTGGCAGCACCGATGGCATGGAAGTCACCGGTAAAGTGCAGGTTGATATCCTCCATGGGGATGACCTGAGCCCAGCCGCCGCCGGCAGCGCCGCCCTTAACGCCAAAGACGGGGCCGAGCGAAGGCTCGCGCAGGGCCACGGCGCTCTTGACGCCGCGACGGCGCAGGCCGTCGGCCAGACCGATGGTCGTGGTGGTCTTGCCCTCGCCCGCAGGCGTTGGGTTGATAGCGGTCACGAGGACGAGCTTGGCCTGGTGATCAGTCGGCTCGTTGAGCAGTGAATAATCGACCTTAGCCTTGTCGAAGCCGTACGGAATCAGGTGCTTAACGTCGACGCCGGCGTTCTTGGCCACCTCGGTAATAGGCAGCGGCGTGACAGAACGTGCGATTTCGATGTCAGTAGGCATAGGCGGTCCTTTCGTTACCGAATGAGAAAAAGACCAATTCAGCATAGCACGGGCGCGCAATAGTAAAACACCCGTAACCGATGAATGGCGATATGTTTATCCAATGCTCAGCGATAGCTTAACAGCCCGCCAAAACAAAGCGCCCTAAATGGTAGGTTCAATCCCCAAGTGCTCAAAGGTGCGAAGCGTTGCCTGGCGGCCCTGGGGCGTGCGAATCATCAAGCCGCACTGCAGCAGATAGGGCTCATAGACATCCTCGAGCGTGCCCGGGTCCTCGCCCACCGCGCTGGCAAGGGTCGTAAGTCCCACGGCACGACCGGAGAACGTCTTGGCAAGCGTCTCCAAGATACGAATATCCATCCAGTCCAGGCCGAGCTCGTCGATCTCGAAGAACTCGAGCGCCTGACGGCAAATATCGAGCTCGATGGGGCCGTTGCCACGCACCTGCGCATAGTCGCGCACGCGCTTGAGCAAACGATTAGCCAAGCGCGGCGTGCCACGCGAGCGTGAGCCGATCTCGAGCGCGCTCGGATGGTCTATTGTCACACCCAGGATGGACGCCGAGCGCGTCACAATCTGCGCGAGTTCTTCGACCGTGTAGTAATCCAGGCGATATGAAATGCCAAAGCGGTCGCGCAGCGGGCCAGTCAGCATACCCGAGCGGGTCGTTGCCGCCACCAGCGTAAACTTGGGGATATCCAGGCGAATCGATCGTGCGGCCGGGCCTTTACCGATCACGATATCGAGGGCAAAGTCCTCCATCGCGGGGTACAGGACCTCCTCGACCGAACGGTTGAGGCGGTGGATCTCGTCAATAAACAGCACATCACCCGGCTGCAGGTTGGTAAGGATAGCCGCCAGGTCACCGGTGCGCGCGATGGCAGGGCCACTCGTGGTCTTGATCTGAGCGCCCAGCTCGTTGGCGATAACGGTGGCCAGCGTGGTCTTGCCCAGGCCCGGAGGACCCGAGAAAATCACGTGGTCGAGCGTCTCGCCACGGCTCTGCGCCGCTTCGATCAACACGCGCAGGCTCTGCTTGATGTGCTCCTGGCCACAGTAGTCGTCCAGGCGCTGGGGGCGCAAAGTGCGGTCGACATCGAGGTCCTCAGCCGTCAGCTCCGAGCCCACCATGCGCTCGCCGTGCGCCATGGATGCCGCCGGCGAGTTGCCGGGCGTCGCCCACAGGTCCTGAGAGTCATCGGCTTCCCACATCACGCATCCATTCCGAGTCGCTTAAGCGCCGCGCCGAGCAGATCCTCGACACGCATATTCTGCCCATCATACCCGCTCAGGGCAACATCGGTCTCCTGCGGGCTAAAGCCCATGGAAAGGAGCGCCGCACGGGCGTCATCGATCGCCGAAGGAGCGGCGGCGGGCACGGGCATCGCAACCTGCCCCGGGATCACGTCGACCGGCACAAAGCCCTTGTCCTTGGCAAAGGTGCTCTTGAGCTCCAAGATGAGGCGCTGGGCGGTCTTTTTGCCCACGCCGGGCACCTTGGCCATGCCCTTGTCGTCCTCGGCCATCACCAGGGAATACAATTGCCCCACGGTATAGGTGGAAAGCACGGCGAGCGCCAAGCGCGGGCCAACGCCCGAGACAGACACGAGCCGATCGAACATCGTGCGCTCATCCTTAGAGGAAAAACCGAAAAGTGTCATGGCGTCCTCGCGCACCTGCATACGCGTGTAGAGGCGGACCTCGCCGCCGGGCGTCGGCAACGTGGCCGCAGTGCTGCCCGAGATGCCGAGCTCAAAGCCAACGCCCGACACGTCGACGACAGCAGAGCTCATCGTGGCCTCGACAAGCGTTCCGTGGAGCTGGGAAATCATCAGTATCCGGTTCCTCTCTGTTGATAGAACTCGCCACCGGTAAGGGCGCGGGTGCGGCTGAGGTTTACGTGGCAGATGGCACAGGCCAGGGCATCGGCGGCATGGTCGGGATGCGGGTCGTGATCGAGCTGCGTGAGCGTGCGCACCATATAGGCGACCTGCCGCTTATCTGCGGCACCGGTACCCACCACAGCCTGCTTAATCTGCATAGGCGTGTACTCGCCGATCTCGAGTGCGCATTCCGAAAGAGCCACGAGTGCAGCGCCGCGGGCATGCGCCGTAGGGATGGCCGAGCGAACGTTGGCGCCAAAGTAGATGCTCTCGATGGCAGCGGTATCGGGTCGATAACGCTCCACGACACCCTTGAGGTCGCGGGCGATATGCGACAGGCGCACCGCGAGCGGACTACCCGCGCTGGTCTCGATACAACCGTAGGCACGGCAGCGAACCTCGCCACGCCGCTCCTCGATAATCCCCCAACCCGTATGGGCCAAACCGGGGTCAATGCCCAAGATAACCAAGCCAACCTCCCCTCGCCACAAGTACGGCGCAAGACAAGGCCTCGCGCACTATTCACGAACGTCTGTTCTAGAATAACACAACGCTAGCTCCATAAGTCAGCCGAGATCGAATTGTAGGTTGAGCATACGCAAGCGAGCGCCCGCCAGAGCGAGCAAGGTACCTTGAAAGAGGAGGGCATTGACCTTGCGGTCATGCCCGACGATTGAAAGGCAGATTGCCGCTCTGGCGGGCGCGCAGCGACCTAGTTCTGTGAGAAGAACGGGAATTGCCTCGGATCCACCGGCGGATGCGGCATCGGCGTGCCCTGGGGTCCACCCTGCGGGCCACCCTGGCCGCCCATCATCTTGTCGATGGCGTCCTGGACCTCGCCCTCAAACTTTTTCATGCCCTCGTGCAAACGACGCTGACCGTCCTCGGAGCGCAGCTCTTCCATCTGCTCGGGCGAAATACCCAGTAGCTCGCCCAGCACGCCCATCATCTCGTTTCGCATGCGCTCGCTTGTATCCTCGTCAGCAAAGCGGTTCACCTCGGCGCGCGCCAGTGAATCGACCGTCATGCGCTCCTTGCCGTTAAGCCCCAGGTCGGACCACGCGAGCATGTACGGCCAGGCGCGCTCGACAAACGAACGGGCCGAGACGATCGGCGCCGTCGGCAGCATGCGGCGGGCGGCCTCGCCCTGGCGCACGAGCATCAGCAGCAACGAGCAAGCCTCGGGCTTGCCGGCGGCCATTGGGATGTCGTCGAAGGGTCGGTTGCGGTCCACGTGTGACTCGAGCGCGCCATCAACCTCGCCCGGCTCGAGCCCACCGAGCAGCTGCGCCGCGCGATCGAGCATGTCGACCGGGCCGTCGAGCGTCGAGAGCGCCCGCGCCAGCACGCGCTCCATGCAATCTTCCACCGCGTTGAGCGTCACGAGCTCCTGCGGCACCACGGCAGACGTGCGGTTGCGCACGCGCGCCACAAACTCGAGCGTCGACAGGTACACATCACCAAAGGGCGCGTAATCGCCCTGGTAGCCACCGCAAAGCGCCGGTGCCGCCAACGCATACTCGGTTTTGGACAGCGGGCTCAGCGCCATCGCACCCAACTCGAGCGCCGTGTCCTCCAGCATGAGGCCCAGCGTACGCGAGCGCAGGCGCTCGGCATCGCCCGCCGACACGTCGCGATCGAGCACACGCGCCGCATCCGGCGCATCGCGCTCGACGGTGCGAATGTGCAGACGCTCGGCGATGGCGCGGACGGCGGCACAGCGGGCAGCCTCGGCCTCTTCCTGCGCCGGCGTAAAGATACGGTTGCGCCCCAGCACCAGGCCAATCACATTACGCGGGCCCAGAGCGTCGACGGCCAGCGCCGCCAGCAGGGACGACGGCAAGTCGCCCTCGAGTGCCACCACAGCACGCGACGCACCGTGGGCTCGGGCGTTGTCGCGCACGGCGAGCACTAGCGCCTGCCACAGCCACTCCTCGGAACGGAACTCGGGCAGTTCGTGATCTTCCAGGGCATCGAGCATCACGCCGCGCTGAATCTCCTGAACCAGCAGGCTCTCCTCAAAACACGGCGCCTGGGCCACCACGCGACCACAGTCGTCGAGCACAAACGAACCGCCGGTATACACCGACTCGTCATAGGTACCGACCGGCGCCATGCAGGCAAACCACACGCTGCGCTTGGATGCGATCTTGCGGTAGGCGCCGCTGCGTACGGCGGCAATGGCAGCAGTCTCGCGGTCGGTCATGTCAAACGCGTTGAATTGGAAATACGCAATGAGGTCAACACCGGTCGGCAACATCTCGAGTTCGCGGTCCAAGTCAAAAATCACGGCGATGCGCACGCCGTCCACGTCGAACACCGGCGGCGCCCAACGCGTGTCGTTGTTCTCACCACGCTGCAGGGCAATGCTCGAACGCGCCGGCACCACATGACCGTCCTTGAGCATCATGTAGTCGAGCAGCGGCTGGCCCTCAAACGAAACCGCCGCGGGCACGATGCAGATCATGTCAAGCTCCTGGATACGCTCGGCGACACCAGTCAAGCCGGCAAGCATGTCGTGCTCAAAGTCGGCAGTGCCCACCAGGCCCCCGGGCATGGCGCCCATAAAGAGCGGAGCCGGAACGCACAGCACGCGCGCCCCGCGCTCGTGGGCCAGACGAGCCTGGTCCTCGATGCGGCCGCAAATGCCCTCAATATCACCCAGGCGCATATCGATCTGTGCAAGCGCGAGCTTCATGGCTCAGCCCTTTCCGTCGTAAACCATCGAAATCGTAGTAAAAGCGCCGGCCGCATAATGCAGTCGGCGCTCGCATGTGCATATGCTAGCTATGATACCCCGAGCGGGGGCGCGCTCCTAGAACGTCGCGGACCACAGCCCGTGCAGGTTGCAGTAGGCATAGACGGTACCGGTCTTGGAACCGCCGGCAAAAAACGTCGCGGGCTTCATGCCGGGCTCAAGGTAATGGACCTCTAAGCGGCCCTCGGCCTCAAGGGCGATCCACTCAATGTAGTGCTCGGGCACCATAGGGTGCTCGACCGAGCCCACGCGCGCACGGATCACGTGACCGTCGCGCTCGCTCTCGACGACCGGCACGTGCTTCTCGTGCGCCGCATCCTCGGTGTTTGCGGTCAGTTCCGTGCAACCGGCAGGGGTTGCAACGTCGTTGCCAAGGGCGGCAATGAGCTTACCGTCGGGGTCCTTAAAGAATTTCGCCATGATGTTCTCCTTTGCTGATTTGCCAATGTTCTTGATGGTTCTTATGCCCAAAGGCAGACAAACCATCCACGGCATTGCAAATGAACACATAACGGGCGGGGACGATGGGGCAGCGTGCGCTATCCGCCCTGGCGGCCCCACCCGAGCGGGTTAGCGCCCGTCGCCGCCCAGCAGCGCCAGAACATCTTCGCGGGTAAACAGCGCCGACGAGATGCCGTCGCCGCCGAGCACGCTGTTGACCAGGTCGCGCTTGGACTCCTGCATCTGCATAATGCGCTCCTCGATCGTGTCCTTGGCGATGAGCTTGTACACGGTCACGGTATGTTGCTGGCCAATACGGTGCGCGCGGTCGGTCGCCTGGTCCTGCGCTGCCACGTTCCACCACGGGTCGTAGTGGATGACCACGTCGGCCGCCGTCAGGTTAAGGCCCACGCCGCCCGCCTTGAGCGAAATCAAAAAGACCGGAACCTCGCCCGCTTGGAACTGCGCGACCATCTTGGCGCGGCTCTCCTTAGACGAAGCGCCCGTGAGCTTAAGAAAGCCGATATCCTCCTTGGCCAAGCGCTTGCCGATGATATCGAGCATACCCGTAAACTGGCTGAACAACAGGATGCGATGCCCGCCGTCGAGTGCGCCGTGCACGAGCTCCATACACGTATCGAGCTTGGCGCTCCCCGCCTTGTAATCCTCGTAGTGTAGACGCGGGTCGCAGCAGATCTGGCGCAACTTGGTGAGCTCGGCGAGCACCTTGAGCTTGTCCTTCTTAAACTCCCCAGCCTCGCGGTGCTGCACCTGCTGGGCGATGCGGTCCTGGTTGGCCAGGTAGAGCTTGCGCTGCTCGCCGGTAAGCTGCGCCATGACGGTGTCTTCGATCTTCTCGGGCAGGTCGGCCACCACGTCTTCCTTAACACGGCGCAGCACAAACGGCGACACGAGCGCCTGCAGGCGAGCGGCGCTGTCGCCCTCGGCATGCTCGACGGGGCTCTCAAAGCGCTTGGCAAACGACTCGCGCGTCCCCAAAAGGCCCGGCATCAAAAAGTCGAAGATGCTCCAGAGCTCGGACAGGCGGTTTTCGATGGGCGTGCCCGTCAGGGCAAAGCGCACGCCGGCCGGCAGGCGCTTGGCGGCGCGCGCTACCTGCGTGAGCGGGTTTTTAATGTACTGGGCCTCGTCGAGCACAACGCGGGCAAAGTCCTGCTCGGCATACTCGTCGATATCGCGGCGCATGAGGTCATACGACGTCACAACCACGTTATGCTCGGCTACGCCGGCGATCTGCACGCGGCGTTGAGCCTTGGCGCCCACAATGGCGCACACATCGAGCGACGGGGCAAAGCGCTCCAGCTCGGCAGTCCAGTTGTACACGAGTGAGGCCGGGCATACCACGAGCGTGGGCTTGGTGTCCCCCGCCTCCACGCGCGCCAGAATATGCGCAATCATCTGGAGCGTTTTGCCCAGGCCCATGTCGTCGGCCAAGATGCCGCCAAGGCCCAGGTGTTCGAGCGAGCCGAGCCACTGGTATCCGTCGACCTGGTAGCCGCGCATCGTTGCCTTGAGCGATGCCGGCACCGTAAAGTCCATCTTGCCGAGCGTGTCCAGGCGCTCGACGGTACGGCGGAACGCAGCGTCGCGATCGGCCTCGAGCGCCGGCGTGCGTGCGAGCATGCTGTCGACGAACAGGGTGCTCGACGCGGGAAGCGACACGCCGTCGAGCAGGTCGACGGCATCGACACCCAGGTCCTCGGCAAGGCCAAACGCGGCGCGCGCCCCCTCGTCCAGGCGAATGATGTCGCCGGACGTAAGGCGCGCAAACGTTTGATGGCGCTTGTACGAACCGAGATAGACGGCAAGGTCCGCGGCCGAAAGCCCGCTCGCGCCCAGCTCGACATCGAGCAGATTGCTCTTAACGGTCGCACGAACCGAGAGCTTGGGCGCGGGGCGGACCGAGATCTGGCGCAGACGGTCGCTGAGCATGATCTCACCCAGTTCGGACAGGGCAGACAGGCCCTCGGTCAGCAGGCAGAACAAGCGGGCGTCATCGCGCTCCTCAAACGCCAGACCGCGCTCGTAGAAATCGAAGTACAGGGCCGCCGTATCCATAACGCGAAACTCCGCCACCTCGTCGCGGCGCGGCACACCGGGGCGCTGCTCTTCGAAGGGGCTGCCCGGAGCGCCCAGGCTAAAGAGATCCGCCGACCAATCGCCGTAGGTAACCGTAATTTTGCAGGTCACGAGCCCATCGTCGACGCCGATCGCCATAGCAAAGCTCGGCTCGGGTGCCACGGTATCGAGCGCGGCGGGCGCGGTGAGGTCGGTGTAGTCGCGCAAAATGGGCAGCGCCATACGGCAGAACTCACCCACCTGCTCGGCGGCAATATGGGCGGGCGTGCGGCACGGCAGCAAGCGCGACAAAAAAGGTGCGGCATGCTGAGCAAATGCAGCGTCGGTACGGCGCGCGCGGCGCGTGTCAACCAAGTAGGCGGCATCGCCCGACGCAAAGCAGTACATATCGGCGGGCAGGCGCAGGTCATAGCTACCACCAGCCGCCGGCGCGATTTTGGCGGCAAGCAGCGGTGGGCGCTTAGCGGATGCCTCGTCCTCCCCTTGCGGAGACAGCTCAACCGCCACGTCGTAGGTGCGATGCGTCGTCATCCCCCGCGACCAGGCGGGCTCAAAGGAGATGGTCTGGCCGCGCAGCAGGTCCAGCACATATACGATGCTATGCTCGGACAGCGGCAACTGACGCTCGGCAACAAAACCACTGCGGGCAAAGTCGTACGACGCCGAACGCGAGCTTGTGATGTCATCGAGATAGGCAACTGTCGTCACAACAAGGTTGAGCAGCTTTGCCGATGTTTCGTCAAAGGCCTCAGGTGAATGGACAAACGTGAGCTTCTTGCCATAGGAGAACGTGCCGCCGCGCACGTAGGCATCGGCCATGCCGTCGATGTCCTTGACCACGTAGGAGACCGATCCACAGCGAATGCGGAACTCGAGCGCCCAGCTAAAGCGGTCAGCGAACAGCGGATTGTAGTACGGCACCAACGAGGGCTCCAACGCCGCTTTGGGGGCGTCGGGATCAACGGCACCGGCTAGTTTGCGGCGCATGCTCGCCAGCTCATCCATGCGCGCGTCCGAAAGATCGGAAAGCGCCGCCACAAGGCTCGGGCTCGTGGGGACGGGCGCCGGGAAGGGAAAGTTGGGGTTGACGGCCGGCGCGGCGGACGCGGCGCGCGCGGGCTGTTTCGGCTGCGCCGTAAACGTGCGAACCGGCGTGCGCAGCCCCTCAACAGGCTCAATGCCGCTGGTGTCCAGGTACGCCAGCGCTGTGGCGATGGCGTGCTTGCACATACCGGGATAGCGGTATGCGGCGGGGCAGTCGCAGTCGTAGTCGATAACCTCGTGCTCGTCCATATCGAGCGCCACGTGCGTCTTGTACAGGTCGCCGCGCGAGCCGCGCACCGAGCCCTCAACCGTCACGTTTTTGGAGAAGCGCGAGCCGCTGTCCTCAATCGACAGCACGGCGCCGTTGAGCATGAGCGAGCGGCCCTTCATAAAGGTGCCGCTCAACGCCGCCTCTTTGCGAAGCGCCTGCACAAACGTCCCCTGCGCCATCACTTCCTCCAATCTCACCCGGGGTAGCTTAGATCACCGTCACGCGGCCCTGGTTACCCACAATGGCCTTGGCCTCGGCCAGCAGCGGAATCGAACGCGCGTTGACCTTGGCAGGTACCTCGGCACGCAGCACGCGCCCGTCCACCTGCTCGATAAAGATCTCCACGCGGTCGCCGCCCGGGTTAGCGGTGAGCACCGTGGCCAGGCGCGCCATATTGCCCTGGCTAAAGCGGCTGTTGGGCACCATGACCTCAAACACCTTGGGCTTGTTGTTCTCCTCGTTGAGCTCGAGCGGCACGATCTCCTGCGCGATGATCTGGTCGCCGCGGTCCGAGCGCTCGAGCTTGCCCTTAATGCGCACAAAGGCATCGGACAGCTGCGCGCCGGTCTCGGGATCGACCTCGCCGTACAGGTACCCCTCGGCCTCCTTGTAGGTCTTGGGGAACACGACGACGGTGGCCTCGCCTTCCATGTCCTCGAGCTGCACGATGCCCATGGGGTCACCGTTTTTGGTCACGCGCTTGGACACGCTCGAGACCATGCCGGCCCACCACAGCGCCTTGCCCTCGGGAATTTCCTGGTTGATGGTGCCGCCCGTAGGATTCTGAACTTCGTAGCCGGTGTCGATCTGCGAGAACGAGAAGTCACGCGCCTTGGCTAGTGCATACTCAAACGGGCGCAGCGGGTGGTCCGAGACATAGATGCCCAGAACCTCCTTCTCCTGACTCAACTTAAGGTGGCGGTCCCATTCCTGGCCATCCGGATCGGGCACGCTGACCTCGAAGCCCGAGCCCTCAACGTCGCCAAACATATCGAAGAACGACGTCTGGCCGCTCGCGCGATCCTTCTGGCGCTTTACCGCGGCATCGATGATGTTCTCGGGGTTGTTCTTGTCCACAAAGTGCATCATCTGGCGACGCGGATACCCCGTGGAGTCGAAGGCGCCTGCCTTGATGAGCGATTCGATCACGCGGCGGTTGGCCTGGCTCGAGTCCACGCGCTCGACAAAGTCGTGCAGCGTCTTAAACGGGCCGCCCGCCTCGCGCTCGGCGATAATCGCCTGCGCCACGCCGGTGCCCACGCCGCGGATGCCGGCCAGACCAAAGCGCACGCCCTCCTTGGTAGCCGTGAACTCGGTACCGGACTCGTTGACATCTGGCGACAGCACGGGGATGCCGTCGTGACGGCATGCCGAGACGTAGTGCACGATCTTGTCGGTCTTGCCCGTATAGGACGTCAGAACGGCCGCCATGTACTCGTGCGGATAGTGCGCCTTGAGCCACGCCGTCTGCATAACCAGGATGGCGTAGCCGGCGGAGTGCGACTTGTTGAAGGCGTAGGACGCGAACTCGAGAACATCGTCCCAAATCTTCTGGGCGACCTCGCGCGTATAGTTGTTCTTGATGGCGCCGTTCATCCAGTGGTCGTAGGTGGTCTCGTCGGAGCCATCCTCCCAGTGGAGCACCGTCGACGTGAGCAGCTTGATTTTCTTCTTAGCCACGGGCTTACGGATACGCGAGTCCGATTCGCCCTTGGAGAAGCCGCACATCTCGACGGAGATGAGCATAACCTGCTCCTGGTAGACCATGGTGCCGTAGGTTTCGCCCAGGATGTCGTCCAGACGGTCGTCGTAGGAGACCGCCGGCTCCTTGCCGTTCATACGGTTGATGTAGGACGAGACCATGCCGGCGCCCAGCGGGCCCGGGCGGTACAGGGCGATCAATGCTACGACGTGCTTGTACTCGGTGGGCTTCATGTTCTTGATCGTGGCCGTCATGCCGGCGGACTCGACCTGGAAGACGCCGGCGGTGTGACCGGAGCCCATGAGCTTAAAGATCTCGGGATCGTCAAAGGGAATCTCTTCCTCTTTGATGTCGATGCCGAAGTTCTTCTTGATGTTTGCCTTGGCCTTGGAGATTACCGTCAGCGTGCGCAGGCCCAAGAAGTCCATCTTGAGCAGGCCCATGTCGGCAACGGTATGGCCCTCGTACTGGGTAATCTCGACGCCGCCTTTGGTATCGAGCTTAGTGGGCACGTGCTCGTTGACGGGGTCGCGGCAGATCAGAACGGCGCACGCGTGCACGCCCTCGCCACGGGTAAGGCCCTCAATCGAGAGCGCCGTGTCGATGATGCGACGAGCGTCGTCGTCCTTTTTATAGGCCTCGGCAAAGTCGGGGTTAAACAGATCCTCTTTGCCGGGTTGTTTGTCGAGCACCTGCTTGAGCTTGACCTTGGGGTCGCTCGAGACCATCTTGGACAGGCGCTGACCCATGTAGACCGGGTAGTCCAAGACGCGCGCGGCGTCGTTGATGGCCTGCTTGGCCTTAATGGTCGAGTAGGTGATGACGTGAGTGACCTTCTCGGGGCCGTAGAGCTGGCGAACGTGCTCCACGACCTCGAGGCGCCGCTCATCGTCGAAGTCCATATCGATATCGGGCATCTCGGTACGCTGTGGGGACAGGAACCTCTCGAACATCAAGCCGTTCTCGAGCGGGTCGAACGCGGTGATGTTCATGGCGTAGGCGACGATAGCGCCGGCGGCAGAACCACGGCCGGGGCCGACGCCGATGCCGTTGTCCTTGGCCCATTGCACGTACTCGGCGACGATGAGGAAGTAGGCGGCAAAGCCCTTGTCGCAGATGACCTTGTATTCGTACTCAAAGCGCTCTTTGATGTTGACGCCACCGATCTCGCGCGTGGCCCAGTCGTCACCGTAGTGCTGGCGCAGGCCTTTCTCGCACTCGCGGCGGAACTGACTCTCGTGCGTCTCGCCGGGGTCAAGCAACGGGAAGCGCGGCAGGATGATGGAGTCCCAGTCCAGCTCAACGTAGCACTTGTCGGCGATCTCGAGCGTGTTGTCGCAGGCCTCGGGGCAATACGGGAACATCGCCCGCATCTCCTCCTCGGTCTTCATGTAAAACTCCGAGCCGGTCATGCGCATGCGGTTGGGGTCGTCGACCTTGGCGTTCATACCAATGCACATGATGACGTCCTGCACGGGCGCGTCCTCGCGGCGCAGGTAATGGAAGTCGTTGGTGGCGATAACCTTGACGCCCACCTGCTTGGCGATGTCGATGAGCGTGCGGTCCATCTGCTCGTCGGTCAGGCCGTTGTCGGTGGTAATGCCGTGTTCCTGGATCTCGATATAAAAGTCGCCGGGGTCAAAGGTATCGCGGAAGGTCTCGGCCCACTTGATGGCGCCTTCCATGTCACCGCGGTCGATGTATTTGGGGATGATGCCGGCGATGCAGGCACTCGTGCAGATCATGCCCTTGGCGTGGCGGCGCAGATTGTCGAGCGTCACGCGCGGCTTGTAGTAAAAGCCCTGCACGGCGGCCTCGGAGACCGTCTGCATCAGGTTGACGTAGCCCTCCTGGTCCTTGGCCAGAAGGATCATGTGGTAGAGCTCGGGCTTATGGTCGCGAGCGAGCGTCTCGTCCGGCGTAAAGTAAACCTCGCAGCCAAAAATGGGCTTGATGACCAGAGGCGGCTTGAGCTCGTCGATATTGCCCTTCTCGTCCCACATAGCCATGTCCTTAACGTACTGGGCATGCTCGCGCGGGTTTTCCTCGGGGTCGGGCTCCACCAGCTCGTCGCGGCGGTCCTTTTCCAAGAAGGCCTTGTCGTGGCTCCAGGTTTTGTACTCGGGCGTGTTGTGGTTAACGGCGTCGCAGGCCAGCGCCAAGTCGGGCACGCCATACATGTAGCCGTGATCGGTAATGGCCACGGCAGGCATGCCAAGCTCAACGGCACGGTTGACCATATCCTGGATACGGGTTGCGCCGTCGAGCATGGAGAAAACGGTGTGATTGTGCAGATGGACGAATGCCATGTGATGAGCTCCGATGCGGGTTCGTGTTCTGACTGAACGATTTTACCGCACGGCGCGGACGGCACCCGAACCTAGCCAAACCCACATGGGCAGTCAATTTGGGACCTTCAAAAAGGGGAATGAGGGCATCCAGATATATCGAGTATTACTGGAACCCCGGCGATGCGCGGAATGATTTGTGACGAATAGTCATGTCCATCAAGAAGGCTCGACGCTTCGGATGGCTCGTCAATCGATATATCAATTCTTGGAGACCTGTATTCCAACCATTTTCAATGAAACAACAGCGGTAATTGCTATCGCGATTGCACCAATAATACCGAGCGCTATCTGAATGGGATATAACCCCAACACATGTCCAAATATGGAGAAAAACATTGCGGAAAAGAGAGCCCTTACCAGAGACGCGACGGAAAGGATCGTCGCGCGGAGATCGTCCGCTATCGCGTCTTGGATTAAGTTTTCCGAAGTGATGTACACCACTTCTGGGAGAAAACAAAGCACCATGCTAAGGCCAAACAAACACAGCGGATTTGAAGCGAACCGCGGAAGAATCATGAAAAGGCCAGCCTCGATTAGCATCGAGCCGAGCATGGTATTTCTTTTCCCGAAACGCGATGAGAAGAAATCTGCTGCAATGTAGGCCGTCGCATTTACTGCATAGGATGCACCGAAAAAGATTCCTATTATGGAAACGGGAGCATCAAATGCGTCGAATACCAACTGATTCAAGTTGTAATAACTCCCATAGAATCCATCGAGCATGCTTGTGCCAATTAGAAGAAGCAATACCGCAAAAGCGGATTCTCCAACGCACCAGGTTTCGCGTCTGAAGATCTTGGCTACGTCAAACCTTTCCTCCCCAGAGTTTTTGGAATGGGTCGTTTCCATCCTCTCAATGGGATACAGAAGGAAAAGCTGCAGAAGATAGAAAACGGAAACGCATACGTAGAGGGCACTCCAAGATATTTGGGCAATGAATGATCCAAGTACGATTGCCACTCCCGTCGCGATTGATTGCGCGGCAAGCAGCCGAGCGTTGATGGTGAGGAAGCGCTCTCCTTGACCGGCATTTCGGGCAATTTCATATAAAAGTGCTTGTTCGGATCCCGATTGAAGGGAGTAGGCGAGTGCCTCAACAAGGGAAAGTACGACAAGAAAGGGGCCTGAGAGCAACAGCATGCCAGCCGTATGGAAGAAAAGCAGCAGCACGCCCACTTGAATCGAAAACTTCTTTCCAAAGAAATCGCCTATCAGCCCTGTTGGCAGCTCGAGGACGACCGTTGCAATGTTAAACAGAGCTTGATAAAGCGCGATTTCCGTGACAGACATTCCTTTCTCCGCAAGGAAAAGTAGAAACACTCCCCGATTTAAAACAAATCCCGCGAGAACGAAAAAGGCGGAATAGATGTGCAGCTGCGTAGCGGCATTCTTATTCATTTGGCACTTCCAACAACATTTTTTGTCGGGCTGTTCGCTACTGACTCGAAACCCAAAGCGTTCACGGTTTCCGATGAAGAGTCACCTTACCTTTTGCGGTATGGGCGCTTCTCGTACTTATAGCCGCTGAGCTTGTTGCGGCTGGGACACTTGCCCGTGGCGTTCTCGATATCCTGCATGATGGACCCCGCCAGAGCGTCAAAAAGCTCCTCCGGCGTCACCTTAAGCGTTTTGGTGAGCTGCATGATGGCCCCTTATCCGTTTGAACCGTTCGGGCCATTGTACCGCCCCAAGCTCTCCCATGCGTTGCGGTGCCATTTGGACGATTGAGGGCCTTACGGCCGCAAAACCAACCAAATAGCACCATAAAGCCTGAGGTGGCTAGAGGCTGTAGGTGACCACCTGAGGCTCGCACGGGTTGGCGGGGTCGACTTGCTCCACGCGGACGAACTTGACCGTCACGGCCTCAAAGCCCGCCTTGTGCAAAACATCAGCGTAGACGCGCGCCTGCAGGGCATGCTTCTCGAGCAGCTGGTCGGGCGTCTCATCCGGCGTGCCACCCGTCTTGTAGTCGATGACCAGTGCGCGTGACGGATCGGCCGGGTCGGTCGCCAGTGCATCGATGGCGCCCTCGGCATAGGCACCGTAGCGGGCGATGTCCTCGTCCTCGCAGCCCAGCGAGAAGAACGGCACCTCGGCGCGAACGCACGGCCACGCGAGCAGGTCGGCACGAGCAGCCGACTTGAGCCAGCGGTCCAGGGCAACGTCGAAGCGCTCGCGCTGCTCCGGCGTCAGGCACCACAGGCGCGCCAGCGCATCGGCACGCTCAGCGGGCAGCGCATCGGCACCCATCTCGATCAGCCACTGGCAGGCGGCATGGAACGCCGAGCCCAGCGCCATGGGGTTGCCGGCGGGCTCAACGGCGGCCACGCCTGCATCCGTCATCTCGGAACCATCCGACTCCGCATCATCGCCAGCCTCGTCCATGGGCACATGCGCCTCGGCGGCTCGGTCCTCGGACTCGGCATGCAGCGCCGCGGCAATTGACGAGTAGCTGTACGAATCGCGCGCCGGATACGGGCAGGTGCCCATGCGCACGCCCACCGCCTGGGGATACACGAGCTCAAACGCATCGGGCTCGGGGTCGGCAGGACCGGGAACAGCGGCGTGGGCATCCGCACCGGCACCCTCCGGCTCCGCATCGCCGCGGACAAGCCTGCCCTCGACATCCAGCGAAGCGTTGACCTCAAACGTCTGCTCGCCAAACGTAAAGTCCGCCAGCGAGATGAGCTCGTAGTCGCCCGGCTTGGAGTTGTCGAACACCAAACGGTCGCTATCGAGCTGCGGCATGTCCAGGCTGTCGGTCGGCAGGATGCGGCGCAGCACGTCGTAGGTCAGATCGGTCTCGACATCGAAGGTCGGCGCGCACAGCTTGCCGCGGCTCACGCCGGCATCCATCGCCAGAATGACCAGCTCGCGCGCTCGCGTCATGGCGACATAGAGCAAGCGAGCCCGCTCCTCGAGCGAAAGCTGCAGGTCGTGGTTGCGCAGGCGAACGAATGCCTCGGCGGGAGAACCCGTCGCGCAGACATCCTCCATGAGCTCCGGCGGCAACCATAGCGACGTGCCCTTACCCTTAAACGCATGCTCAAACTGCTTTTTGACGTCATCGCCCTTTACGAACGTGCCGTCCGCGAGTTTAACGCCGTCGAAGCGCGCCGGCAGCGCCACGACCTGCGCTCCGCCCTCGACACGCCCCATCTGAGCCGCACCCGAGGACTTACGCACGCCAAAGCACTCCGCAACCGCCACGACCGGATACTCCAGGCCCTTGGAGGCATGCACCGTCATGATGCGCACCGCGCCGTCGCCCTCCTCGTTGAGGGCACCTGGGGCCTCCTTGCCCGCCAAGAAGCGGTCGAAGGCAAGCGCAATGGAACGCGGCGAGTTACCGAACTCGGCCTCCGCCTCGGCCACGGCATCGAGCGCCTTAAGCACGTTGGCGGCAATGGCCTTGCCCTCGGGACCACGCTGTGCCAGACGCACAAACCAGCCGGAGGCGTTGACAGTATCGCGCGCGATGGCGGCGAACGAATCGCGGCCCACGCGACGAAGCGCATACCGCAGCACCTCGCGGGCGCGCGTCACGAGCGGCAAGTCTTGCAAACCCGGCACATCGGAATCGCTCATGATGCCCGCATCGATGTTGCGGCGCGAGGTCTCCCCCGTCTGGTCGTCCAGTTTGGTCGCCAGCGCCAGGAACTCCTGGGCGCCGAGCGCAAACATCGGCGAGGCGAGCAGCGGCATAAGGCCCTGCGCCGTATCGGCCGGATTGGCGAGTGCGCAGACCAGGGCACGCACCGTCTGCACCTCAGCTGCCTGGGCAAAGACCGAGCCGCCTGCGATCACGCAGTCGAGCTCTTGGTCGCGGAAGGCCTGCGCATAGACATCGGCGTTGGTCATGCGGCCCAGCAGCAGGACCATGCTGCCCTGGGGCTGGCCCGCTTTAACGAGTGCTTGGAATCGCTCCGCAATCGCGCGAGCTTTCGCCTGCGTTCGCTCCTGCGTACTGCCACCGGCAACGAAGATCGCCTGGCGGCGCGATGTCTTCGCCTTGAGCTTGTCCTCGCGTTCGTCGCTCGGTTCAAGATCCAAGAACCCCTGCATCAAACCACCGGTGTCGCCGTCAAAGACGCGCGCCACATAGCGCAGCACCTCGTCGTGGCTACGGAAGTTGCGTACAAGCTTGACGAGCTCGCCGGCGGGGGCATCGGACGTGGCGACCGTCTCGGACGCCGTCGTCGAACCCACCTTGCGCTCCTGGCGACGGAACACCTCGACCTCGGCACCACGGAAGCGGTAGATCGACTGCTGCGCATCGCCTACGGTGCACAGTGCGCGCTCCCCCGCGCCCGTCAGGTAACGGATCAAATCGACCTGCATCTGGTCGGTATCCTGGAACTCATCGATCATGACCATCTTAAAGCGACCCTCATAGGCCGCTCGGATGGCGGGATAATCGCGCAGCGCCTCGTACGCCATGCGCAGCAGGTCGTTGTTATCAAGCGCGGACTGGTCAGCCTTGAGCGCGCGGTATTCCGCCTCCACAGCACGAGCAAGCCCCACCAGCGCATCGAGCGCCGGACCGCCGCAGGCAAGCACGATATTGATAAATGCATCGGCGGCCTCGGCCTTGAGCAGCTCCACCTGCTCCTTAGGAAACGCCTTGCTCGCCCGAGGCATGCTGCACGACATCATGAGTCGCGCCACATCCTCCATGGTTTTGCCGCTCGCCTCAAACGCGTCGATGGCATCGAGTGCCACCTGCGCTTTCTCGGTCGCGGCCTTGCTTGCGCCCAGCGCCGCACGATAGGCATCGGCGAGTGCCGAGGTATCGGCCTGGCCGCGCGCCACGCACACGTCGTCCATACCGCCCGGCAGCTGGCTCGAGAGCTCCAGCAGCTCACGCACCAGGCCCTTGATGGTGGTGCCGGCGCCAAAGAGGCCGCCCTCGCCTGCCATGGGATACCAGGCGTAGAGGCTTTTAAGCGAAGCGGCGAGCTCGGGGGCGGCATCGGGTGCCGTCGCTCGGGCCAGCACATGCTCAACAGCCTGATCCATAAGCTCATCGGTATCGGTAAGCACCGCGAACTCGGGATCGATACCCAGCTCCAACGCGTGTGCGCGCAGGATACGCGAGCACATGCCGTGAATGGTCGAGATCCACGCATCGTCGACGGTCAGGGCTTCCTCGTCCATGCCCTCGTCGATGAGCGCGCGGCGCACGCGGTCACGGATCTCTGCCGCGGCATCTTTGGTAAAGGTAATGGCGAGCACCTGGTCCAGATGCTCGACGAACGGACCGGATTCGGGCGAGAGCGCGTAGACGATGCGACGCGTGAGGGTAAAGGTCTTGCCCGAACCGGCGCCCGCTGAGACAAACAGCGGACGGTCGAGCGTTTTGACAATCTGCAGCTGTTGCGGCATCAAAGTCGAAAGATCCATGGCCTACACGTCCCTCCTTACAAACGTTCCTTCGTGGTTATACGAGCAGCGCGCATGCGCGGCCTGAGCCGACGTCGGGTCGACGGCGGCAACGTTGCCTGCCTCGAGCTCGCGCAGGCGCTCGGCGATGCCGGCCTCCACGCGATCGAGCAGGGCGTCGAAGTCCATGCTGCCACCCTCGCCGGGGAAACCTTTCTTAAGGCCCGGGATGCGACCGTCGCCGCGCTCTTCCTCGAGTAGCTCGGCGCTCGCGGCACCGCGCAACGCCGGCTTGCCGCCCTTGGTCGAAAAGTAGAGCGCCGCGCGGGTGTCCAAATCCAGCGCCCGGCGCATGGCCTGGGCGTAGATGAGCGTTTGGGTATGTAGCGGCAACCAGCGCGGATCGTCGATGGGCGCCGTGCCCGATTCCTCGTCGCGCACCGTAGGGTCGGCGAGCTTAAACTCCTCAACGCCCGTGCGATGCTTGTAGTCGATCACCACGGCACGATTCTCGGCATCCACGTCCACGCGATCGATGCGCCCGCCAAGCGGCCAACCGGCATACTCAACCTTGAGCTCGTTGAAGGCGAACTCCAGGTAGCGCGGGGCAAAGGGGGCAAGTGCCTCGGACTCGTAGGCAAGTACGCCCTCCAGCTGCGGCAAGATCTCGGCCACCTGGCGCTCCTCCACCGCAGAGAGCGGCACCAGCGGGCCCTCCGTGCCGCGCTTGCCGGCGTGCTCGGCCAACGTCTCGTCAAAGACCTCGCGCAGCAGCTCCTGAGCGCGCGGCAGATTCTCGGGCGTCACGCGCTCCATGCCCTCCTGGGGCAGGCGGGCATGCAGGTGCTCCAGCACATCGTGGACAAAGTTGCCCTTCTCCATATTTCCAAAGCCCGCGTCGATGGACTGAGGCTTCACGCGATACGACACGAACCAGCACAGCGGGCACGTCGAGTACGCCTCAATCTGCGAGGCGGACGTCAGACGCGGCACGAGCGGCGCGTTCTCGCCCTCGCCATCGCGGCGACGCAGGATCAGGTACGGCACAGCCGCCTCACTCAAATGCTGAGGAGCCTCGCACGCGACGCGCTTGCACTCGATGCCCTCGCCGGCCGCTGGATCAAAATCGGCGACGATACCGCCCTCGCCCACGCGCGCAACCTTGGCGGCGCCAGCGGCCTCGGCATGCGCCCGCAACTCGGTCCACACGGCAGCCGGATAGCACTCGCGCGCCTGGCGATCGTGGGTCACGCGGGCGAGCACAACGGGGCCGCGTGCCGCCTGCATCGCGCGGCCAAAGCGCACGCGCAGCAGGGCCGCGGGCTCAAGCGTCACGCCGCTGCGCCCCAGCTCGGCCGTCAGCGTAGCTAGCGGGCCCTCCTCATGTGAGAGCGGATAACTGTCCAGGTCGACGTCGGCAAACAGCACGGCATCGTAGCTGTCGGGGCGCAGGGCTGCCGCATCGGCAAGCGACGCAAAGCGCACCTGGGCGCGCGGCGCGCGGTCGACCTCGTAGGTCTCGTAATCGTATGCGATGCTGCGCTTGTCCGCCTTGGTACGAACGTCGTCGAGCACGGGCACGGTCGCGGCCTGCGACACGTCGAGCGCGCGAGCATCGTTCATAAGGATGTCGATGGCATGTCGCAGCAGGGCGGTCTCCGCCTGGCGACGAGCCTGACCGTCAAGGCCGCCTAGAGCGCGATCGGGCAGCGCCTCGGCGACGGCGAGCACGGCTTTGAGTGCCGTCACGGGTTTGTCGCGCCACAGCGCCTGGAACACGTCCGAGACCACGCACGGCACATTCTTAAACCAGTTTTCGTCGCTCGCCGCCTTGCGCGTGCCCCTGACCTGGCCCTGCACGCTCTGCAGCAGGCTCTTGACGGCCGTGGTGGTCTTACCGCGCGACAGGCGCATGTTCTTGTCGAAGGTGCGCGCGCTGGCGGCATCGGCACCCGAAAGCGGACTGTAAATCCAGTCGGTAAGCTCCGGCGCGGGCCACCACTCGGCCTTTGACGCCATGCCCTCATCGGCGGCCTTCATGCGCTCGATCAGATTGGCGAGCGCCGTGAACTGCCTGCCCGCGATGGATTGGGAAAATGCCGTGAACTCGGTTGTCTCAGCCGCAATGTGACGCGCCGCCAAACGGGCAGCGAGTTCACCAAACAGCTGGGGCGCCCGGGCAGACACCACGAGCACGCGCACGGGGTCCGCGGACGCCGCGACACCGCCGTCGACCGCGGCGTCCTCACACGTTTTTACCAGCTCATCGATCGCATCCACATAGGCGTGGGCGCGGGCGTGAGGGCCGGCAACCTCTACAAAGGTAGGCCGAGCGGCGGTCCCGCAAGCGGCATCAGACGCGGCGGCGCCCTCCCCCAGCGGCGCGGCCTCAAACAGCACGTCCCGGGCATCAAATGCCGCGGCAAGCTCCTCGCGCATCGCCGCCTGCTCGCGGGCAAGCAGCACGACGACCTCTCCCCCATTGTTCGCCACGGCAGACAGCAGCTCGAGCAGGCCGTGCGTAAACGACGTGATACCGCGCGCGCATACGGCGCGGGTGCACGCCGGCAGGTTATCGGCCAGGGCACCGGCCATAATGTCAGCTGCCTCGCAGGGCTCGACCATATCTCGACGGTCCAAGCCGCACGCATAGGCGCACAAAAGTTCAAACACGCGAGCCTCGGCGTCGCTTTTGGGCTTGGGCTTGCAAACGTTGTCGCAGCAACGCTCGACACCTGTCCCTGCCACACCTGGCAGCACATCGCGGGCCATACGCGCGAGCATACGCACCGTGCCCTGGCTGCGCGAAAGCGGCTGCAGGTCGGCGTCGTCGAGACGCGCTACCATGTCCGAAAACAGCATCTGGCGTTGCAGGTTGTCGACGAAGCCGCGCCCGTCGCCCAAAAGCTCCCAAAGCGAGCGAAGCCACGATGTAGGCGTCTTGTAGTCAATACCCAGCGAAATCCCGGCTTCCGCCGCATCATGACGGCACAGGTCGAGCTCGGCAAACGTTGGCGCCAGCAGCACGGCACGCCCGTGGCGGGCAACCAGGTCGGCGAGCAACGTCGCCTCGGCATCGCTCAAGTCCGTACCGGTATTGGTGGTATAGATTCGAACAGGCATGGTCCTCCACTCAAACCGTTCGCAATAATCAATGCATCCATCCTACCCGCCCACGCGGACAGATTTGCCCCACGCCAACAGATTTCCTCCGTCCCCAAGGGATCAAAAAACCGCCCCCGGAGGGACGGTTCTTCGTAATTCATTGTTGTCGCTGGCCTACTCGCCATCCTCCAGCTTGATGAGGATCTTGCGATAGCCGCCGTACTCGCCGTTGAGTGCCTTTGAAACGCGGCTCACGGTAGTGGACGAAGCGCCGGTGCGGGCCTGAACCTCAACATAAGGCTCGCCCTCATCCAGATAACGCGCAACCTGCAGACGTTGCGAAAGATCGCAGATCTCGCGCGGCGTGCAGATATCGGTCAAAAACGCCTGGATATCCTTCTCGTCATCCAAAAGACTAAATGCGTGGACCAGCTGCTTGACATCAGGCTTGTCAAACATGTTCTCGATATTCATCGATCACCGCCAAACCCGCCATAAGGCATCGAAGTTGATACTGACATCGGGCATCGTTCGCCCGTTCTATGCAATAGGGCAACGCCTGTGGCTTTTGCCCGTAGCAGTGTAGCACACCACCAAACTAAAGCGACAAGACTCTCTGCCAGCGGCGCGTTTTTCAGGACGAACGCCGTTTTGAAACCGAATGCGCACGCAAGCTCCACGAATATCTGAGACAATGGGCGCCCAAACAGAGCCGTGCCCGAGCATCTATCCGAGTTGCAATGGCATGTGCCTCTCACGCTCCCCCACCACGCCATGCGCAAGAAAGGATTCACACCATGCGCTTTATGCTTAACTGGCTCTTTACCTCGATCGCCATCGCGATTGCCACGTTCCTCGTCCCCGGCATCCAGCCCTTCGGTTTTGCCGAGGCCTGGGTCTGTTTCGCCTTCGTGGGACTGTTCCTGAACATCGTCGATTCGCTCGTCAAGCCGTTTCTGACGGTTATCTCGCTGCCGCTCACGATCATTACGCTGGGTATTTTTCAGCTCGTAGTCAACAGCTTTATGCTCGAGCTGGCCAGCTATCTGTCGGTCAATCTGCTGGGCGCGGGTATCTCCATCGCCAGCTTTGGATCGGCCTTTATGGGCAGCATCCTGGTGTCCATCATGCGCAGCATCCTCGACAGCATCGCCGAGGGCTAAAACGGCCATTCCGGCCGCGCCCGTCTCAACAGCCCAAAACGAAGGCCGCCCATCACAAAAATGGGCGGCCTTCTTATTTGCCAAGTCTCAAAGGGCGAGAGAATCTGCCATTTCCACCCCGTCCCCAAATGGCAGGTGTGGGTTAGATGACGTAATCGTAGCCTTCGTTGGGAGCGACAAGTTGATCGAGCGTCACACCGTCGAGGTAGTCGTTGATAAGCTTGTCCAGGTTCTTCCACACGTCGAGCGTGGGGCACTCGTCAGAGCGCGAACAACCCTTGCAGTCGCCATCCAGGCAGGCGACCGGCGCCAGGCTGCCCTCGGTCAGGCGCAAGATCTCGCCCACCGTGTACTGCTCGGGCGGGCGCGTGAGCACATAGCCGCCGCCCTTGCCGCGCATGCCCGAGAGCATGTTGGCGCGCACGAGCGTAGCCAGAATATTCTCGAGGTACTTCTCCGAAATACCCTGACGCGCCGCAATCTCTTTAAGCGGGATACGGCCTGTCGCCTGGTGCTCGGCCAGGTCGACCATAACGCGCAGGGCATATCTGCCCTTTGTGGAAACCAACATATATATAGCTGCCTTTCGGTCTTTTAATTCGTAGAAATTCTAGCCGAAAAATTGGTTTTGAAAATACCTATTCCCGTCAAGATGGTTAATCGACTCGTAATAATCTTCTATTTCCTATTGCGTTACTAGGCTTTACTGTCTACTATGCTTGCCAACAGCAAAACGAACAACCTATAAGGTTTGTGGGTTTCGCTGCCACACACACCGTAAAACCACACGGTATCCAGTCATTTGAACACTTTGGAGGTTCACCATGAGCAATGTTTACACGTCCATCGATCAGCTTATCGGCCACACCCCGCTTCTGGAGCTCACCCACTTCGAGGCCGACGAGGACCTCAAGGCCCGTGTGCTCGTCAAATTGGAATACTTCAACCCCGCCGGGTCCGTCAAAGACCGCGTCGCCAAGAACATGATTGACGAGGCCGAGAAGGCCGGCAAGCTCGTGCGCGGTGGCGACTACACCATCATCGAGCCCACGAGCGGCAACACCGGCGTCGGCATCGCCTCGGTGGCGGCGGCCCGCGGCTACAAGGTGATCATCACTATGCCCGAGACCATGTCCGTCGAGCGCCGCAAGCTCATGCAGGCATACGGCGCACAGCTCGTGCTCACCGACGGCTCCAAGGGCATGAAGGGCGCTATCGCCAAGGCGGAGGAGCTGCAGAAGGAAACTCCCAACAGCATCATCGCCGGCCAGTTTGTGAACCCCGCGAACCCGGCCATTCACAAGGCCACGACCGGCCCCGAGATCTGGGACGACACCGACGGCAAGGTCGACATCTTCGTCGCCGGCGTCGGCACCGGCGGCACCGTGACCGGCGTGGGCGAGTTCCTCAAGGAGCAAAACCCCGAGATTCAGGTCGTCGCCGTCGAGCCCGCCACCTCCCCGGTGCTCTCTAAGGGCCAGGCCGGCCCGCACAAGATCCAGGGTATCGGTGCCGGCTTTGTGCCCGACGTCCTCGACACCCAGGTCTATGACGAGATCATCCCCGTCGAGAACGACGATGCCTTTGCCACCGGCCGCGCCGTGGGCCACAAGGAAGGCGTGCTCGTGGGCATTTCGTCCGGCGCCGCCGTCTGGGCCGCTCTGCAGCTGGCCAAGCGCCCCGAGAACGAAGGCAAGACCATCGTGGCGCTGCTCGCCGACACCGGCGAGCGCTACCTGTCCACGGCGCTCTTCCAGGACTAGAGCTTCTCGTTCTTAGAACGAGTCCAAGGCACGCCGGTCTCCCCTCTCTTCTGGCAGCCTGAGCTCATCCCAACAGGATGCCCCACGAGACGTCCGAACTTGCTACAATGTCTGCGGCGCGGAACCAGCCTCCCGCGCCGCTTTTCTTTTTTGGCCACATGCCACCAAGGAGAACCTCCTCATGCACAACAAGCGCGTGCTCGTCGCCATGAGCGGCGGCGTCGATTCCAGCGTGACCGCGTATCTGCTCAAAAGCCAGGGCTACGAATGTGTCGGCGCCACCATGCGCCTCACCTGCCCCGCACCCGACCCCGCCACGGGCATGAGTAAGGTCGACCGCGACATCGCCGACGCAGAGGCCGTCGCCGAGCGCATAGGCATTCCCCACCATGTGCTCGACTTGCAGCAAACCTTCGACCGTAACGTAATCGAGCGCTTTGTGAACGCCTACCAGGAGGGGCTGACGCCCAATC
The DNA here is from genome assembly GCA_938033205.1 of uncultured Collinsella sp. Lineage (GTDB taxonomy): Bacteria > Actinomycetota > Coriobacteriia > Coriobacteriales > Coriobacteriaceae > Collinsella. The sequence goes on from CALHJP010000021.1 coordinate 106,469, forward strand.
CGTGCATTATCTGCAACCGCCACATTAAGTTTGGCGCGCTGCTCGATGCAGCGCTGGACATGGGCTGCGACTACATCGCCACGGGCCATTACGCCAAAACAAGCCAGGCGGCAGACGGCACCTGGCAGCTGCATCGCGGCGAGGACCCCAAAAAGGACCAGAGTTACTTTTTGTATTCGCTTACGCAGGAGCGTCTGGCGCGCACGATTTTTCCGCTGGCGGGTCTGGACAAGGAGCGCAACGTGCGCCGGATTGCCGCCGAGCAGGGCTTCATCAACGCCAAGAAGGCCGAAAGCGAGGATATCTGCTTTATTCCAGACGGTAACTACGCGGGCTATATCGAGCGCCGCTGCGGACATCCCGCTGCACCGGGCGACATTGTGTGGCGCGACGGCAGCGTGGTCGGGCGCCACAACGGCGCGCTGCGCTACACCATCGGCCAGCGCAAAGGCCTGGGCGTCGCGATGGCGCATCCCGTGTACGTAACGGGTGTCGACGCCGTCAACAACACCGTGCATCTGGGCGAGGCCGAGGACCTGACGGCCACGGCGCTCACGGCCAACGACTGGATTTGGAGCGCCCCTGCCGACCACATGGAAGCCGAGCTGGATGCCGGCGGCATCCGCGTGGGCGCCAAGTACCGCTACCGACAGAAAGACCAGGCAGCGATCCTTACGTGCGGCGAAGACGGGCAAATGTTGCTGACCTTTGACGAGCCGCAGCGCGCCATCGCCCCCGGCCAAGCCGTTGTAGTCTATCGCGGCGACATCGTCCTGGGCGGCGGCACCGTGACCGGCGCCATCAAATAGCCCCATCCCCTTCATAACTTGCGGTGAAATAGGGACTGTTTAAGCGTTTAAAACCGCCAAACAGTCCCTATTTCACCGCAAGTTAGAGAGGACAGCCTCGGTCGGTACTGCCGTGTCAGCCGAGGCCGCTGCATCGTTAGCGCTGGACGTAGGCGCGAACCAGCTCGAAAGTGTTGCGCACACCGTCGATGTGGCTGCGCTCGTAGTTGTGGCTCGCGTACACGCCGGGGCCGATCAGACCATGGCGAATGTCGTAGCCGGCCGAGAGCGTGGCCTCGACGTCGGAGCCGTAGTGCGGGTACACATCGATGGCGTAATCGAGCTCCAGCTCGCGCGCGATGTTGGACAGCGTGGTTACCAGGTCGTAGTTGTACGGACCGCCCGAATCCTTGGCGCAAATCGAAACCATGCGCTCGGTGCAGCCCAGGTCGTCACCCACGCAGCCCATGTCCACGCTGATCATCTCACGCGTGTCGGCCGGCACAAAGGCACCGCCGTGGCCGACCTCCTCGTACACGGTAAAGAGCAGCGACACCTTGCGCGAAAGCGACACTTCGCCGTCAGCAACGGAACGGGCCAGACCCAGCAGAATCGACGCGGACAGCTTGTCGTCAAGGAAACGACTCTTGATGTAGCCGCTCTCCGTCACCGTGGTGCGCGGATCCATAGCGATGATGTCGCCCGTCTGAATACCCAGCTCGAGCACATCGTCCTTGCTGTCAACGTTCTCGTCGAGCAGGATTTCCATGTTCTTCTCGATGGTCTTGACCGGCTCATCGGCCACATGCGCCGAAGGCTCGGTATTGAGGACCACGCCCGTGTAGACATTGCCATCGCGCGTGTAAACGGTGCAGTTCTCGCCATCGGCCGTAGACCACTGATGCCCGCCGAGCGTCGTGGGGCGCAGGCGACCATTGTCCTTAATGGAGCGCACCATGGCGCCCAGGGTATCGACATGGCTCGCCAGTACGAGCGGCTCACCCTCGCCACCAAGCTCAACGAGCACGTTACCCTTATTAGAACGCTCGGGCCCAAAGCCCATATCGCGCAACGTTTCCATCAGATAATCAGTCGCCGCACGGGTATAGCCCGTAGGCGAAGCAATCGAGGTAAGCGCCTTCAACTGGTCAGTAATATAGGAGAGCGTAAAATCCATCTTGGACACCAAAGTCACCCTTTCATATCGAATTAAACCCACAGCAACGATACCACCGCGAACCATCTTTTTACCTAGCGAGATGGCCCATCGAGCTCTTCAGAACTGCGCCCGCCACGATAAGCAGATACAAGGCGCCATCCAACAATGCGCCCCTCACATCCCGCCTTTCCGGCACCCCGGCATCTGAGAAAAGAACGCAGGCGATCCCGGGCTTCCCTCCGGGCGCATTCCGCAGGACGTAAAAGACCCCGCTGCGCGCTGAACTGCCTCCCATTTCTTGTGTCCAAGAAATGGGAGGCAGTTCAGCGCGCA
>CALHJP010000022.1:0-46543 GCA_938033205.1 uncultured Collinsella sp.
TTCCAGTTTGCTGTACTCGTTCCTAGCAGGGTTTGGGGCAGGCACGCCCCAACAAAAAGCTGTCCCAAAGGGGCAAGAATGGGGACTGCGGACGATTTCTTGGACCGTTACGCGGCCCTTCCCAGCGCGGAGCGGAACTCGGCCGGCGTGCGGCCACCGAGCGCATCGCTGCGCCTCTCCGTATTGTAGCGGCCGATCCAGCCCCCGAGCTCCTCGATGAAGCGGGCGGGGGTCCAGTCCGACCAGTCCCTGCCGTGCCAGAACTCCTTCTTGAGCAGGCCGAAGAAGCCCTCCATCGCCGCGTTGTCCGGGCTGCAGCCCTTTGCGGACTGGATTGGCTACACTGATGTGGACAGTTCCGGGAGGGGCGCAAGAGACGGGAAGGCCGCGTGCGCGTTCCTGCGCGAGGGCCGCGGGGAGGGGCTGCCTGGGTACGGCGCCTGTCAACTCGGTCTACGTCTTTGATGACCGGGTCGTACTCAATATCAACTTCACGGATGATGCCAAAACGGTCACCCGTGAGGAAGTGTTGGGTTCGAGTGCTATGGACAATGTTCCAGCATGCTGGGATCGAACTCGCTAGCCGGAATCACACGGTACCCGTGACGCAGCAGCAGCTCGACGAAAACGCCGTTGCCCGCGGTGAGCGTACCGCTGAAGGTTCCGTCGTAGATACGGCCTACACCACACGAAGGGCTACGGTCCTGTAAGACGCACGCAGCGATCTCGGACGGGCCGCCCGCCTGCTCGCACATATCGAGCGCGCGCTCTGCACCCAGGCGAAACTCGCGATCGACCGAGATGCCCTCGCAGGTACGAACCTCGCCGTTCACAATCTCGGACGGCTTGCGCGGTGTGGACAAGCCACCAAAAACCTCGGGGCACACCAAGAGAACCTCGGTCCCCGTTCGCTCGCAGGCCTCGACCAACGCGCGATGGTAATTGTCGAGCCCGTTATATTTGCAGCTCTCTCCCATCAAGCAGGCACTCACCACGATCTTCATATTCAACTCTCCCCACGCAAAACGCCCCATTTGAGATGGACACTCAAATGAGGCGATAGACACTGCGCAACCAGTATTACTGCTGCTTTGGCATCAGCGGATTCTCACGCGTGAGGAGATTCATAAACTCCTCGCCCGTGATGGTCTCCTTCTTGTACAGATAACGAGCCAGCTCATGGAGCTTGAACTTGTTCTCCTTCAGGATCTGCAGGGCGCGATCATGCGCATCCTCGATCAGCTTGGCGACAATCGCGTCCACGCGCTCGGCCGTACCGGGGGCGCAGGTGAGCGACGTGTCCTGGTTGAGGTACGCGTTTTGAACGGTACCGAGCGCCATCATGCCAAACTCATCGGACATACCAAAGCGCGTCACCATGTTACGGGCGAGCTTGGTAGCCTGCTCGATATCGTTGGCGGCGCCAGTCGTCATCTCGCCAAAGATGAGCTCCTCGGCAGCACGTCCGCCGCAGTAGACGGCGAGCTTGTCGAGCACCTCCTGGCGCGTGGTCAAGAAGCGCTCGTCCTCCTCGACCTGCATGGTGTAGCCCAGAGCGCCACTCGTACGCGGCACGATGGTGATCTTCGTAACCGGCGCAGAACCCTTCTGGCGGGCGGCAACGATGGCATGGCCGATCTCGTGGTAAGAAACAACCTGTTTCTCGTGGTCGGACAGAACCGTGGACTTACGCTGCTGGCCGGCGATGACGACCTCCACCGACTCCTCAAAGTCATCCTGAGTCGCGCGCTTGCGACCCTCGCGGACGGCGCGCAGGGCGCCCTCGTTGATGATGTTGGCCAGGTCGGCACCCGAGGCGCCAGGCGTGGCGCGGGCGATCGCGGTCAGGTCGATCGGCGGCTGCGTCTTCACGCTCTTGGCGTGCAGTTCAAGGATATTCTTGCGACCGGTCAGGTCGGGCAGCTCAACGGGGATGCGGCGGTCGAAGCGGCCGGGGCGCAGCAGGGCCGGATCAAGGCTGTCGGGACGGTTGGTCGCAGCGAGGACGACGATACCCTTGTGGTTATCGAATCCGTCCATCTCGGTCAGCAGCTGGTTGAGCGTCTGCTCGCGCTCGTCGTTGCCGCTAAAGCCGCCGCCGTCACGCTTTTTGCCGATGGTATCGATCTCGTCGATAAAGACGATGCACGGGGCCTTTTCCTTGGCCTGCTTAAACAGGTCGCGAACCTTGGCTGCACCGCGGCCGACGAACATCTCCACGAACTCAGAACCCGAAATGCTAAAGAACGGAACGCCCGCCTCACCGGCAACAGCCTTGGCGAGCAGGGTCTTACCGGTGCCCGGAGGGCCAACAAGGAGAGCGCCGCGCGGCAGCTTAGCGCCGATCTCCTCGTAGCGCTGCGGCTTCTCCAGAAAGTCGACGACCTCCTTGAGAGATTCCTTGGCCTCTTCCTGGCCGGCGACGTCCTTAAAGGTCACGCCGACATCCTTGGAGGCAATCACGCGCGCGCCGGACTTGCCCAATCCACCGCCGCCAAAACCACCGCCGCCAAAGTTCATCGAGGGACCGTCATCACCCATGGCCTTCTTCATGCGGCGGTTGAGCCACCAACCGATGAGGAAGAAGATGGCCATGGGAAGGATGAGCGTGAGCAGGTAATAGGTCATCAGACCCGAGTTTTTATCGGGAACGACCGATTCCAGGGACGCACCGGATTCAAGCACACGATCGGTAAAGCCCGCATCGTTCGGCACACCGGTCGTCTTGTAGGCGATGTTCTCGTCCTCGCCCTTCTTGGTGTAATAAATCGTGTAATCGTCCGTGTTGTACTCGACCTTGTCGACACTCTTCTTATCGAGCGCTTTGACAAACGTCGAGTAATCGGTCTTCGTAATCTGCTGCGTGTGACCGATGTTGGGGAACAGAACGGTCGAGAGCACGAGGTAGACGACGAAGGCGATGAGCACGTAGAGGATCATATTCCGTCTACGTTTGTTGTCATCCATCTCCATCTGCTTGAACTCCATCTACTGGGGTTGATAATGTTTTCTAGAATACCCAACCCGGACGGCGATAAACCGACGCCGGGCACGAAAGGACAGAGATGGCATCACTGGAAGTCGGCAAGGTTCAGATCTACACGGGCGACGGCAAGGGCAAGACGACGGCTGCGCTGGGGCTCGCGCTGCGCGCCACGGGCTATGGGCTTAACGTGCTCATGCTTCAGTTTGCCAAGAAGCTGCACTGCGCCGAACATGACGCAGCACCTCGATTGGGGCTACGCATCGTACAAGCCGACCGCGACACGCCCGAAGCCTGTGCCGCACAGATCATGGAGCTGGCGCGCGAGCAGATTAGCCAAGTCAACGTGCTGATCTTGGATGAACTGGGAGAAGCCATGCGACGGGGCTTTGTGACGCGCGAAGATGTCGAAGCGTTGATCGCGATGAAACCGACCACCACGGAGCTCGTGCTCACCGGCCGCGGCTTGCTGCCCCTCGCCGACCTTGCCGACCTAGTAACCGAAATGCGCCCCGTCAAACACTACTTCGACGAAGGCCTCCTAGCCCGCCAAGGCATCGAATACTAATTGATCCGAAGGGGACGGAGGCAAACGGATCATCGACATCACGACGGAGAGCAATGATCCGTTTTCCTCCGTCCCCCAGGGATCATTAGGCGGTGGCGCGGCCGAGCCAGTTGCCGCTGTGGTGGTAGATGGTAAACATCGTGGCCGTGATGAGCCAGGTTACGGGGTAAACCAGCAGCAGGTGCTCAAGCGACGGATCGAACGGCATAATCGCAAACACCCAGATCACCCTGAGCACGACGGTGCCAAAAATCGTGAGCATCATAGGCTGGAAGCTCACGCCAGCGCCGCGGATGGAGCCGGACGCGTTTTCGATAATCGAGAAGATCGCGTAGAACGGCGCGATGAAATGAAGAATCGTCGTGGTGTAGGCCGAAATCGAAGCATCGTCGACAAACAGACGCGACAACGGACCCGAGAACACCAGTAGCACGGCAGACAGGCCACCAATGAGCATAAACGACAGCACAAGCGACGTATGGTAGCCCTTGCGCATGCGCTCGTAGTTGCGCGCGCCAAAGTTCTGTGCCGAGAACGTGGTGATCGAAACGCCAAGCGCCTCGGTAACCATCCAGACAATGCCATCCAAACGGCCCGAAAGACCCCACGCCGTGGTGACATCGGCACCAAACGAGTTGACCGACACCTGAATCAAAACGTTGGAAATCGAATACGCAGCAGACTGAAAGCCAAGCGGCAGACCACACGAGATCATGCTCTTACAAATGCCAGGATCAATGCAGAGTTTGGACAGTGAAAGCCGCCACGCACCCGGAGCGTGCATCATACGAATCACGATCATCGTGGCGTTGGAGCAAATGGTCAGCGCCACCGCGATGCCGCAGCCCAGAGCCTCCATATGAAGCACGGCAACGAAGATGACATCCAGCACCGCATTAACAAGGCAGCCGGAAGCAATGATCACAGCAGGACCGCGTGTGTCGCCCACGGCGCGCAGCAGCGCCGTTCCCATATTGAGCAGCAGCGCCGCAACCATGGCGGCAAAATAGCAACGAGCATAGGCCACGCCCTCGGCCAATAGTTCATGCGGCGTGTTCATAAGTACCAGCATGGGCTCAACGAACACTATGCCAAGAATCGAGAAAACGATACCGCCCACCAGCGCGAGCGTCATGGCCGTATGGACCGAACGACTCAATCGCTCATCATCGTGCTGACCAAAATACTGACCGGTAATGACCGCGCAGCCAGCGCCAACGCCAACGCAAAAGCCAATGCAGAGCTCGGTGAGCACCATCGTGGCTTGAATGCCACCCAGCGCGAGCTTGCCGCCAAACTGGCCGACGATATACGTACCAATAAGCGTGTAAGCCTGCTGAAAAAACGAGCTAAAGAAGATAGGGACGCACAGCGACAGCAGCTGTTGCCAAATGACACCCTGCGTTACATCGATAGCCGTAGATTTCTTAGCCACACGCCCTCCCCACCAGCGTACGTCAAACAACAAAACGGCAATTTAAGACCAAAGCCAATACCAGCTTAGCACCGACCGACGTCGGCCGAAACGCCCCGAACCAGAGCCCGGTGCTAACTATCTGCCTAGTGATACAGCCCCGGCTGGTAGTGGTACTCGTTGCTCACATGCGGGCACAGCTGCCAAAAGGCAACAGCGCTTGCCGCGGCCACGTTGAGTGAATCGACCCCATGCGCCATCGGAATACGCACGGCGCGGTCGCAGCCTGCAATGGTCTTGGCGCCCAAGCCAGCACCCTCGGTGCCCATAAAGATTGCCAGGCGGTCAATCTCCTGGAGCGCGGGATCGTCCAGCGACACCGAATCATCCGTCAACGCCATAGCGGCACACGAAAAGCCGGCATCGTGTAGCGCCGCCAGCCCATCATGCGGCCATACGCGCGCTTCGCTGCCAATGCGTGTCCAGGGCACCTGGAACACCGTGCCCATGCTCACGCGGGCCGAGCGACGGTACAGCGGATCGCAGCACGTAGGGCTCACCAAAATGCCATCGACGTTCAGCGCAGCCGCCGAGCGGAAAATCGCGCCGACGTTGGTGTGGTCGACAATGCCCTCGAGCACGCACACGCGCACCGGGCGCTCCCCCGCCGCCTCGACGACGCCGCCCAAGAACTCATCAACCGGAATCTGTCGCGGGCGACGAAATGCCGCGAGCGCACCGCGCGTCACGTTAAAACCCGTCAGACGCTCCATAAGCTCCATCGAGGCAACGAACACGGGAACCGGACCCGCGCCCTCGCGCACAACCAGGCGCTCAAACAGCGGCATCATCTGATCGAGCCAGCGTTCGCCCAAAAGAAAGCTCACCGGCTCGTATCCAGCGCGCACCGCGCGCTCGATGACCTTGGCACTCTCGGCGATAAAGATGCCCTTCTGCGGCTCCAGCACGCAGCGCAGCTCGCGCTCGGTCAGTCGCACGTAGGCATCGAGCCGCTCGTCCTCGAGAGAATCGATTCGCAGCACCTCAACGGCATCAGTCATAGCAGCCAGCCCGCACCCTTCTTTACAGCACATCTATACCAAACGAGGCGACGCTAAGCGCCGCCCCATGCATTCAAACAATCCGATGATACCGTTCACGCCAGACGATTTACGCATCAACGCGACGATACGTCACGAACTCATAATCGACACCCTCGTCGCCCTCGCCCGAGGCAATCGTGGCAGCACCGCCACGCCGCGCAATCTCCCACGCGGGATCGGCATCCAAATCGGGAAAGTATGTATCCACGTCATGCACGCAATGGTTGTGCGTGACCTCCGCCTCCACGCAATGCGGCAAAAACTGCCGATACACCTCGCCACCGCCGATCACCCACGCAACGGGCTCATCGGCAACCGCAGCGAGCGCTTCGTCGACGCTATGCACCACGTCGACGCCCTCGGCAGCAAAGCTCTCGTCGCGGGTGAGTACGATATTGCGACGGTTCTTAAGCGGACGCCCGCCGGGAAAACTCAGCAGCGTCTTGCGTCCCATAATGACCGGGCAACCTTTGGTGCACGCCACAAAATGGCGCATATCGGAGCGATTGGACACGACCATGTCACCCTCGCACCCAATACCCCAATCGTCACATACGGCGACGATGGCAGAAAGCTTACACGTCATGAGCGCCACCTACACCGCAATGGGGATGTTCTTGACCTGCGGGCCGTGCTCATAACCCTCGACGATCAGGTCGTCGGTCGTAAACGCATAGAAATCATGCACATCGGGGTTGAGCGCTACCTTGGGCGCGGCAAACTGCGGACGCTCGATAAGCTCGCGGACAATATCGACATGACGGTCGTAAATGTGGGCATCGGCAATCACATGCAGCAGCTCGCCAGCGATCATATCGACCGACTGCGCAACCATCATCAGCAAAATGGCGTACTGGCACACATTCCAGTTGTTCGCAGCCAAAATGTCCTGGCTACGCTGGTTGAGAATCATGTTGAGCGTCGGTTTGTCATCCTGCGGGCGCTGCGTCACGTTATACGTCACGCTGTAGGCGCACGGATACAGGTGCATCTCGGACAGGTCGCTAAACACGTAGGTATTCGTCATAATGCGGCGGCTGTACGGAGTGTTCTTAAGGTCGTACAGCACGCGATCCATCTGGTCAAAGTCGCCCTCGGCATAATGGCTCTTCTGCCCAATCTGATACCCGTAGGCCTTGCCGATGGAGCCGGTCTCGTCGGCCCACTCATCCCAAATATGGCTGTTGAGATCATGCACGTTATTGGACTTCTTTTGATAGATCCATAGGATCTCATCCATGGCAGATTTGAGGGCCGTACGACGCAGGGTAAGCGCCGGAAACTCCTCACGCAGGTCATAGCGTGCCGTAACGCCAAAGTTTTTAATGGTATAGGCAGGGGTGCCGTCCTCCCACACCGGACGGACCTTTTGACCCTCGGTGGTGGTGCCATGGTCCAGAATATCGCGGCACATGGTTACAAACTGTTGATCAGCTTTGCTCATTGACCCTCCTGTCAGTCGCCTACAAGCGAGATTCATTGTAGCCCAGGCGCACGCGGCCCCACAGCCCAAACATAAGCCCTTGTTTTCTGGCATATGCCAGAAATTCCTTGCGCAAATCTGCGCGTTTGCTATTCTATTGTTGACATATGTCAGATAAGGAGGGCGCATGGCAGGAAGACGCGAGAAACTGCGCCGCGTCGGGATCATCCCCGAATACCGCGGCTTTACCCCTGACGGCCTAGCCAGCGGAGACGCCATCGACATGACGATCGACGAACTCGAGGTGCTGCGCCTGTGCGACCTGGAAGGCCTTAGCCAAGAGGCAGTCGCACAGCAGATGGGCATCGCGCGCGCCACGGTGGCGGCTATTTGCAGCCGAGCGCATCGCAAGGTGGCAAACGCGCTGGTCAATGGTCGGGCGCTCATCATCGAAGGCGGCAATATCGCGTACTCCCCCATCACCACGGCAACGGCCGCATGGCCAGCAAAGGAGGTCGGCACCATGAGGGTGGCAACCACGTACGACAATGGCAACATCTTTATGCACTTTGGCCGCAGCGAGCAGTTCAAGATCTACGACATTCAGGACGGCAAGGTGCTCAACGAGCAGGTCGTGGGCACCGGCGGCACCGGCCACGGCGCACTTGCGGGCCTGCTCGCCAACGGCGGCGTAGACACGCTCATCTGCGGCGGCATCGGCGGAGGCGCTATCAACGCGCTTGCCCAAGCCGGCATCACGGTATACGCAGGTGCCCAGGGCAGCTGCGACGCTTGCGTCGAGGCCCTTATCGCCGGCACGCTCGCACAGAACGGCGAGGCCACGTGCGGCTGCCACGGCCATGACCACGACCACGCCCACGAGCATGGCGATTCCTGCGGCTGCCACGGCCACCACGACCACGAAGGCCACGAGGGCTGCGGCTGCCACTAACGGCACGGCACCGCGAGCTCGGGGCGCGAAGCCGAACGCAACCCGACAATCAAAGCCAACAACAAAGGCCACCCGGTAGCTTCCGAGTGGCCTTTGCCATATCAAGCTGGAATTACAGCTCTATTTCTTATTACGCATCTGCGCTTCCATCTGGCGCAGCAGCTCCATATCGGACTTGGGACCGCCCGTACCCAGGCCGCCCATGCCGCCCAAACCCATAGCGTCCAGGCCAGGGATATTGGGCATGCGCATCTTCTTGCCCTTCTTTCCCTTTTTGCCTTTTTTGCCACCGGCCTGTGCCTGATTGGCCATCGTGCGCATGCGGCCCATCATCTTATTCATCTCGCCCCACTGCTTCATAAGGCTGTTGACCTCGGTGGGGGTTACGCCGGCTCCCTTGGCAATGCGGGCGCGGCGCTGGCCGTTGATGATGGAGGGGCGCAGGCGCTCCTCCTTGGTCATCGACATGATGATGGCCTCGTTCTTATCGAAGATGCCCTCGTCCAGGTTGCCACCCATCTGGTTGAGTGCACGCTGACCACCGGGGAGCATGCCCAGGATACCCTTCATGCCGCCCATCTTTTTGACGGCTTTCATCTGGTCGAGCATGTCGTTCATGGTAAAGCCCTCGCGCAGCATGCGCTCGGCAGCCTCGAGCTGTTCGGCATCGGCGGCCTCCTGGGCCTTCTCGATGATGCCGACGACATCGCCCATGCCCAAGATGCGCTTGGCCATGCGATCGGGATAGAAGGGCTCAAGCGAATCGGGTTTCTCGCCCATGCTCACGAACTTGATGGGCTTGCCGGTCACCTGACGTACCGAAAGTGCGCCACCGCCACGGGCGTCACCGTCGAGCTTGGAGATGATCACGCCGTCAAAATCGGTGCGCTCGGCAAACGTCGAGACCACGTTGACGATGTCCTGGCCGGTCATGGCGTCGACGACCATCAGCACCTGGTCGGGCTTGACAGCCTTCTTGATGTCGACGGCCTCCTGCATCATCTGCTCGTCGATCTGAAGACGACCGGCGGTATCGACAATGACCACGTCACGCAGGTGGTCGACGGCCTCCTGAACGGCACCCTTGGCAATGTCGACCGGGTGCGCGCCGTCGCCGCGGAAGACCGGTACGCCAATCTCGCCACCGAGCGTGGCCAGCTGGTCGGCAGCGGCGGGACGGTAGACGTCGCACGCTGCGAGCAACGGCGAGCGGCCCTGCTTCTTGAGCAGGTAGGCAAGCTTTACGGCAGCCGTGGTCTTACCGGAGCCCTGCAGGCCCACGAGCATGATGACATTGGGAATGCGGTTACTAAAAACGAGCTTGCTTTCGGTGGAGCCGAGCATCTCGGTGAGCTCGTCGAGCACGATCTTAACGACGTTTTGCGCCGGCGAGAGCGACTCCATGACCTCGGCGGTCATACAGCGCTCTTTGGTCTTGGCAACGAACTCCTTGACGACCTTAAAGTTGACGTCGGCCTCGAGCAGCGCCATGCGAATGTCGCGCATGGCCGAAGTAATATCGGCCTCGGTCAGCTTACCCTTGCCGCGCAGGCGGTCAAATGTGTCGTTGAGGCGATCGCTCAGGGAATCAAACACTGGTTACTCCTTAGTTGGACTCGCCCACCAGGGCGCGGCAGAAATCTTTTGCATTAAACTCCTGCAGGTCATCGACCTGCTCGCCCACGCCGATGCGCAGAATCGGGAGCTTGAGCTTCTCGGCCACGGCCATGGCGATACCGCCCTTAGCCGTACCGTCGAGCTTAGTCATGATAATACCGTCCAGGCCCAGCGCCTCGTTAAACTCGAGCGCCTGGTTCAGACCGTTCTGACCAGTGGCGGCATCGATCACAAGCACGACCGAAACCGGCATGGGACCGGCGGCCATATTGGCGGCGCGCTTACGCGTCACGTTGACCACCTTGGCGAGCTCGCGCATGAGCTCGGGGCTCGTGTGCAGACGGCCGGCGGTATCGATGAGCACCAGGTCGCTGCCGCGCTTATCGGCCTCGTCGAGCACGTCATAGCACACGCTCGCCGGATCGGAGCCGCGGTCACGCTTGATGACGGGCACGCCGGCACGCTGGCCCCACACATCGAGCTGCTCGATGGCGGCGGCGCGGAAGGTGTCGGCCGAACCGATCACCACGTTCTTGCCGCGGGCGGCCATGGCGCTCGCAATCTTGCCGACCGTCGTGGTCTTGCCGGCACCGTTGATGCCGACAAACAGCACGCAGCTCGGCGTGTCGGAAAACGGATCGCGCTCAACAGGCACAAAATGGCCCTCGAGCTGCTCGGCCAGGGCGCGACGAAGCTGCGGGGCGGTCTTAAGGTTCTTCTTGGCAGCAGCGTCACGCAAGTCATCGGAGACCTGAATGGCGACCTCGGCACCCATGTCACCCATGACGAGGGTGTCCTCAAGGTCCTCCCAAAAATCCTCGTCGACCTCGCCGCCAAAATAAAAGACCTCGTTAAGGGCCTCGCGGCTGCGCTCAAGTCCGCGTGAGAGTGCGTCAAAGAATCCCATTATACATTCACGACCTTTCCGGTTTCGCGATCGAGTTTTTGCGAGACGACGCGACTGACGCCGTCGGCTTGCATCGAAACGCCGTAGAGAACGTCAGCATCCTCCATAGTACGGCGCTGATGCGAGATTACCAAGAGCTGCGTATCGGAACGCAGCACATCGAGAGCGCCGATGAGCTTAGACAGGTTGGCGTCGTCGAGCGCCGCCTCGACCTCGTCCAGCACATAGAACGGCACCGTGCGCGTGCGGTACACGGCAAAGAGCAGTGCGAGCGCCGTCAGGCTCTTCTCGCCACCCGACATGAGCATCATCTTGGTGATGCGCTTGCCGCGCGGCTGCGCCACGACCTCAATGCCCGTCTCGGCCGGATGCTCGGGATCGGTCATCTCAAGGTGAGCCTGACCGCCCGGAAAGAGCATGGCGAAGATCTCGCGGAAATTCGCATCAACCTTCTCAAACGTCACCAGAAAGGCTTTACGCATCTTGCGGTCGATGGCCACGGTGATCTTGGTGAGCGCCTTGCGCGCGCTCTCCAGATCGGCCAGCTGCTCCTCGATGTAATCGGCACGACGCTTGAGCTGCTCGTACTCCTCCATGGCGACTTGGTTCACAGGACCCAGGTTGTTGATCTGGCTCACAAGCTGGTTGAGCTCGCGCTCGGCGGCGTCGCGGTCGGTGGGCGCCGGCAGCATGAGCGCTTCCTCGAGCACCGTGGTGCCATCGGCGGTAATGGCCTTAATGGCAGCCTCGACCTGCACCTCGAGCTTGCCACGCGCGACCTTGAACTCGTTTTGCGTGGCGGTGGCGGTATCGACCCGCTCTTTGGCGCGGGCGACCTCGGTCTTGGCGTCCTCGATGGTCTTCTTAAGCGAAGCCGAGTCCGCCTCCTCAAGCGAAGCCTGATCGCGCAGACGCGCAGCCCAGTCCGAGGCGCGCTCCAACAAGGCAGAATAGCGCTCGTGCATGGGATCGACGCGAAGGCGCAGCAGCTCGAGCGAGCGCGAGGCCTGACGCGTCCCGCGGATACGACGGTCGATACCCTCCAGGCGATGCTCCAGATCGGGCACTCGACCCTTCAGCGAACGCAGGCGCTCGCTCGTCTGAGCCAGGCGCACCTTAGCGTCGGCGAGCTTACCGGCAGCCTCGGAATCGTCACGGCGCACGCGGTCGAGCTCGTCGTTGGCCTCGGCAATCTGGAGACCTAAGTCGCTTGCCTGCGCACGAGCTTCGTCACTCGAGCGAGTAAGTTCATCCACGCGTGGACGAGCGGCACGAACGGCCTCAGCGGCCTGCTCACGGCGCTTGGAGATGCGCACGCGCTCGACCTCGGCATTGTTGGCGCTTTGCTCCAAGCGGCCGATCTCGGAGAGCAGCGAGCGGCGCTCGCCCTCAAGACGGGCGATCTCGCCAGCGGCATCGCCCTCGGCGGCACGGGCCTCCTCGACGGCGACGTTGGCCTCAACAACTTGGTCCGACACATGCTCAAACATGGCAGCCAGATCGGGCTCCAGGCCCTCCAGCTCGCGGATACGACGCTTGCGCTCCAAAGCGCCCGAAGCCTCGCCGGCATCGAGCCCCACACGCACCAGGCCACCACAGCTCACGCGGGCGCCATCGGGCGTCACGTAGGTCACACCGTCAACGACGGGCGCGGCCAGTGCGGCAGCCAAGTCATCGACCACGTAATAGCCGCCGAGCAGTGCCTCGACAACCGGACCATAACCGGCGCGCACGGACAGGCGATCGACCAGACGCGAACCGGCAGCGCTCTCGGCGGCAGCAGAGCCGCTCACGCCGCGCGCCATCAGCAGCGCCTCGCCCGAGGCCTTCTTCTGGTCCAGGGCAGCGCGACCGGCGCGCTCGAGTGCGGCAGCGTTATCGAACAACAGGGCATCGATATCGCCGGCGAGCAGCTGCTCAACCAGGCCCTCAAGCTCACGCGGCGCCTCGAGCACGTCGCCCAGACGACCCGAGACATCGTCGCCCAGCGCGCCCATCAGACGACTCACCAGGGGCGAGCTGTCTGCCATGCGGGCATCGAGCTTCTTTTGGCTCGCGAGCTCCGAGCGAACCTCGGACAGCTTGTTGCGCGCCTCGCCCTCGCGGGCACGCAGGTCCTTGAGGGCAGCGCGTGCCGTCTCGGTGGCCTCGCGCGCATCCTTCTGGGCCTGACGAGCCGCCTCAAAGGCGCTCTCAAGCTCCTCGGCACGGTCGCGGCGGCTCTCAAGCGATGCCGTGACCTCCTCGAGCTGTTCATCAATCTGCTCCAGGCGCGAGGCATACATGTTGTCCTCGACCTCGGCATTGGAAAGCGAATCCTTCACCTTGGCGAGCTCGAGCGCGGCGTTATCGGCCACACGCTGCACATCGCGCTGCTCGCGCATGAACTGCGAAATCTGCGCATCAAGCGCCACGCGACGCTCGTGGAGCTGGGCGGCGGCAGGACCGGCGGCGTCAACGTCGTCCTGGGCCTGCATGTGCGCACCGGTCACTTCCTCAAGCTGGGCACGCGCATCCTCGAGCTCCTCGACCACGCGACGACGCTGATGTTCGGAGCTCGAGATCTGGCCGCGCATGTCGGACAGGCGCGACACCATGTTGTGACCCTTTTCCTCAAGCAGGCGCATGTCGGAGTTGATGCGACCGACCACGTCTTGCATATGGCGGCGCTGCTCGCCCAGATCGCCCACGAACAGGCCCTTTTCCTCGAGCATGACCTGGAGCTTCTCGAGCTCGCGCTCTTTCTCACCCAGACGGTACTGCGCAAGCTCCAGCTCGGCGGCGCCCTCCTTAGAGCGGCTCTCCAGGTCGTTCCACTGCGATTGCAGCGAACGCAGCTCGTCGACGGCCAGCATCTGCGTAAGCTCGTTCGCGCGCGAGGACAGCTCTTTGTACTTGCGCGCGCGATCGACCTGACGCTCCAGCGGTCGCAGCTGACGGGCGATTTCCTTGTTGATATCGCGGGCACGGGTCAGGTGCTCATCCATCGATTTAATCTTTTTGAGCGCACGCTCCTTGCGGCGCTTGTGCTTGGAGATGCCGGCGGCCTCTTCAATGAGGGCACGACGCTCCTCGGGGCGGCTCTGCAAAATGGCATCGAGCTTGCCCTGGCTGATGATGGAATGCGTATCCTTGCCCAGTCCCGAGTCGTGCAGGATGTCCTGGATGTCCATCAGGCGGCACGGGCTCGAGTTGATGAGGTACTCGCTTTCGCCCGAGCGGTACATGCGACGGGTGATGGCGACCTCGTCAAAGTCGACGGGCAGCATATGGTCCGAGTTATCGAGCACCAGCGTGACCTCGGCGACACCCACCGGCTTGCGCGCGGACGAGCCCGAGAAGATGACGTCCTCCATGGCCTGGCCGCGCAGCTGCTTGGCGCTCTGCTCACCCAGGACCCACAGAATCGAGTCGGAGATGTTCGATTTTCCCGAGCCGTTGGGACCGACGATGACGGTTAGGCCCGGCTCAAACGTCATATGGGCGCGGTCGGCAAACGACTTGAACCCTTTGAGCGTGAGGGACTTGAGATACACGGTTCCTCGCTTAAACAGGCTTCTTGTTGAGAATCACGCCGTTGGTGGTGTAACCCATGCGGTCGAGCGCCTCGAGCGCAGCGGCTCCCTCGGCCTCCTTCTTGGAGGAACCGGTGCCACGGCCCTGGCGAATACCGTCGATGAGAACCACGGCGGTAAAGGTCGGTGCGTGCGCCGGGCCCTCAGAGCCAACGAGCTTGTACGCCGGAGGCTCGTGGCCGTCGGCCTGCACGCACTCCTGCAAGAACGACTTGGGGTTCGCGGGGTACTCGGCACGCTCGGAGGCCAGGTGCGGCTTAAGCGTACGGTGAATGAACTCCGCCGCCGCATCCCAGCCAGCATCCAGATACAGCGCGCCCACGAGCGACTCGTAGACGTTCTCGAGCGCCGAGTGCAGGCCGCGCGCGCCGGTACCGGTCTCGGAGGCACCAAAGATGATGATGTCGTCGATGCCCAGCTCATGGGACACCTCGGACAGCGTGGCACCCGAGACAAGGGACACCTTCAGGCGCGTAAGCTTGCCCTCGTCAAACTCCGGATAGGATTCAAAGAGCGAACGGGCAACCACGGCGCCCAAAATGGAATCGCCCAAAAACTCAAGGCGCTCATAGCTCGCCGAGACGGGCTGACCTTCCACGGCAGAGGGGTGCGTGAGCGCCGCGCGCAGCAGCACCTTGTTATTGAACTCGTGGCCCAGGATTTCCTGGGCGCGCGCGAGTCGTTGAGATAAAGCCAAGACTTAGGCCTCCTTGGCGTTTTCAATAGCGTCGACAGCGTCGGCGACAGAGTTGAGCGACAGCAGGGTCTCGTCATCGATCTCGAGGTCGAACTCGTCCTCGATGGCCGTCACCAGCTGCAGACGCTCGAGCGAATCGGCATCGAGATCGTCGAAGGTGGTCTCGTCGCTAATCTCGGCAACGTCGACACCCAGCACATCGGCGGCAACTTCGGCGATCTTATCGAAGATTTCGGAGCGGTCCATAGCGCTTCCTCTCATATTGCGTGAACATCAACGCGCTGGCGCCGCAAGCGCAGCGCCAAGACACGGTTTTGATTCTACCCCACGACGCAGGCCGCGAGGCACATAACAGCGCCCTAACTCGCTCCTACAAAACGATGCCGTCCATAGAGTTGGCGACGTTCGCGACAAGCCCGGCGCGCACGGCCTCCGCCGCGGCGAGCGTACCGTTTTTGACGGCCTCGACTGAGGTGGCACCATGGCCGATCAGGACCACGCCACGCAGGCCCAACAGAATGGCGCCGCCCTTAGCATCGCCCGAGAGCTTTGCCTTGATCTCGCGCATCTGCTTTTTGATGAGCAGCGCGGCAATCTTGGTGCCGAGCGAAGACATAAAGACACCCTTGAGCTCCTGCAGCAAAAACTTGGCAGCGCCCTCGGTGGCCTTGAGTGCGATGTTGCCCGACATGCCGTCGGCGACCACGACGTCAAAATTGCCCGACGTAAGATCGGTGCCCTCGCAGTTGCCCACAAAACCGGGAACAGCGGCCTTCATGGCCGGGAAGCACGACTTGGTGAAGTTGGAGCCCTTCTCGTCCTCGGTGCCGTTGGCAAGCAGACCGACGCGGGGATGCTCAATGCCCAAGACGACGCGCGCATAGGCGCTACCCATCTGGGCAAAACGCACCATGTCGTCGACCTCGACATCGGGGTTGGCGCCCATGTCGCACAGCACCGTCAGGCCGCCGGCGCGGTTGGGCAGTGCATTGGTGAGGCACGGACGCACCGGCTGCTTCTTGCCCTCGGCCTGATACCTAAATGGCGTCACGTAGGCGGTAGCGGCAGCGGTCATGGCGCCGGTGGAGCCGGCAGAGAAGAAGGCGTCCGCGTTACCCTTCTTGATAGCGCGGCAGGCAAGCACGATCGAGGACTTGCGCTTGGTCATCACAGCTCGAATGGGATCGTCATCCATGGCGATGACATCTGGCGCCTCCAAGGCCTCAGCGCGAGCGTGAGCCGCGGCAAAGGGGTTCACGATCTCTGCGGGACCGACGGCCAAGACCTCGATATCGGGATCCGCCGCAAGCGCCGCCTCGATACCGTCGAGGACAACCTGAGGCTTCTCGTCTCCGCCCACAACGTCTACACAAACGCGAACGTTACTCATATACATGCTCCTTATACAAAAATGGCCGACTCATTGAGCCGGCCATTGTGGTTCCAGTTGGAACGGCATCGCATCCAGAGTATACAGTTACTCGGTAACGATAACCTCGCGGTCCTTGTAGAAACCGCAGCTGGGGCACACGTGGTGCGGGAGCTTGACAGCGCCGCAACGGGGGCACGTGGACTGAGCCGCAGCCGAGATCTTCATGTTGGCGGAACGGCGGGTGTGAGTGCGGATACGACCCTGCTTTTGTTTAGGTACGGGCATAGTGACCTTCCTTATGAACTATCCAGTGTGGCGATTACGCGCAAGTAGCGATACTACCACAGTTTTACTCGTCAAGCTTGAGATTCTTCAATGCTGCAAATGGATTTTCCGTGGCAGCGGCCCATTCGGCCTCTGCTTGAGCGGCGCAATCGCATTGCCCGACGTTGAGATTGATGCCACAGGTGGGACATAGGCCGCGACAATCGGGCTTGCACAGGACAACGAACGGCGTGTCCATGACAACCGCGTCGTTGATGGGCTCACCCAGATCGACGATGCGATCCTCGCCCAGCAGCTCGTAGCCGTCTTCGTAGGCCTCGGGATCCTCGGGCTCGTTAAAGAGATAGAATTCCTCGATCTCACCGGCGATATCAAACGAAGCGGGCTCCAGGCAACGGTCGCACTCACCGGTTGCATGCGCGCGGACCATGCCCGTAAGCAGAACACCGGTGCCGGCATTGGTAAAGACGACATCGTAGTCGATGCCGTCCTGCAGCCGGTACTCCTTCTCGCCCACCGTATAGGTGGCAACATCGACCTTACCGGTCAGCGGATACGAGTCTCCGGGAAACTCGAGCTGCTCGGAAAGATCGACGGTAACGTTCGGGAACTCAGCCATTACCACTGACCATTCTGCTGGGCGGCACCCTCGTTGAGCTGCTGACGGCAACGGGTCACCGTGCCGGTCAGGCTCTTGAGGTTCTCCTCGAGGTGCGTAAAGACCTGCTCGGCGTAATCCTCGGCGGCATAGCGCGTCTCGCGCTCATACTGCTGGGCACGATCGCGAATGTCGTCGGCCTGCTGCTGCGCTAAGCGGACGATCTCCTGCTCACCGGCAATGGTGAGGGCCTGCTGCTGAGCATCGGCGATGATGGAATCGGCCTGAGCGGCGGCGGAAGCCATAAGCTCCTCGCGCTCCTTGAGAATACGGCGGGACTTCTGCCATTCCTCGGGATAGCTCATGCGGATCTCGTCGAGGATGTTAAAGAAGACGTCGGCGTCGATAACCTTCATCTGGGCGTTCTTGCCGAACGGCGTCTTAGCCTCTTCGATGAGCCCCTCGAGCTCGTCGACAAGACTCACGATCCTGTCGCCAGGAAAATTCTCGCCCGGCATCCGGTCTCCTTTCATAGGTAACATATCATCGAGTTAGTTTACCACATGCCACCAGGCATTAAAAAACGTCACGAAAAGCGATGTTTGAGTGCCTTGACCACATTGGGCGGAACAAAATTAGAGACGTCGCTACCGAGCGAGGCGATCTGGCGAACCACCGAGCTCGAGATATAGCCGTACTGCGGCGCGCTCATGACGAAGATGGACTCCAGCTCGTTATCCAGGCGGTAGTTAAGGTCGGCCTGCTGCAGCTCGTACTCAAAGTCGGTCATGGCACGCAGGCCCTTGACCACGGCTCCTGCTCCCTGTTCGCGGGCAAAATCGACCAAGAGGCCGGTGAAAGGAAGCACCTCGACGCCGTCAATATCACCAAGCGCCTCACGGGCCAGCGCCACGCGCTCGTCGAGCATAAACGTGGTGCCCACGCCGTTTTTTCCCTGCGACTCGGCAACGGCAACGATCACGCCGGGAAAAATGCGGCGGGCGCGGCGAATCACGTCGATGTGGCCAAACGTGATGGGATCGAAGGTGCCCGGGACGATTACGCGGTTAATGGTGTCACTCATCGGCATCCTCCGTGGGTGCGTCGCTATCGTTGCCATCATCCTCGCCGTTACCAACCCAACGAAGCAGGTCGACCGAGGTTATTCCGTAGCGCTTCTCGCGCACGGTCTCAAAACCTGCCGGATGCGCACCCGCATCGGCGGCAGCGTGCTCGAACAGCGCATAGGCACCCTGCGCCAGCAAGCCTTGCTGAGCTAGGTTTTGCAGCAGCTCCTCGACCGGCTCGGCGCCATAGGCATAGGGCGGGTCGAGCAGGACCAGGTCAAAGGGACCGCCCGGCACGCGGCCGCGCGAAGCGCTTGCCAGCACGTCACCCGTCACCACACGCCAACGCGCACGGTCGCGGCACAGTGACTCGATATTCTTGGTAATCAGACGAGCAGCGTTGCGATCGATCTCGAACGTGGTGAGCGAGCGGGCACCACGCGAGAGCATCTCAATGCCCAAGGCACCGGAGCCGCCAAAGGCATCCAGCACGCGGACCTCGTCCAGATCGAAGTCGAATGCCGACATGACCATAGATGCGCACGCCTCGCGCACGCGATCGGTCGTGGGGCGGGTGACATCGCGACCACGGGGCTCCTCGATCTTACGACCGCGCCATTCGCCGCCGATGATTCTCATCCTCCGCTGACCTCCTTAAAGATGTGTCGATACCGCATGGCGACCGCATCGCGCAAGGGGCGCGTCGCCACGGAGTCAAGGTTGCAAGCATACCGCAAGAGCTCGACCGCGTCCAAATGGGCCCACTCGATCAATTCCCCGTCGGCATCGAGGTCAACGAAGCGCAAGGTCACGCCGCCATGCTGGCGGTAACCCAGGATTTCACCCTCGTGGCGCAGACGCAAGTCCATCTGGGCGAGCGTAAAGCCGTCCGAGGTCTTCTCGAGCGATTGCAGGCGATCTTGTGCTGCCGACGCGCCGCCGTTGCCCTTGGAGTGCGTCATGACCAGGCACGTGCCCGACACACTGCCGCGGCCCACGCGACCGCGCAGCTGGTGCAGGGCAGCCAAACCAAAGCGCTCGCCGTTCTCGATGACCATGACGGTGGCGTTAGGCACGTCGACGCCCACCTCGACCACCGTAGTCGAGACGAGCACGTCAATCTCGCCACGCTTAAAGGCATCAACAACCTGGTCCTTCTCCCCCGCTGGCATACGACCGTGAAGGCGCTCGATGGCAAGGCCCGGCAACGCCAGACGCAGGCGATCGAGCTCGGTCGCCGTATCGTGCAGCGGCACGGGAACCGTCACGCGGCCCTCATCGTCGCGGGCAATACCGGGCACGTCTTCCAGCTCATCGGCCGAGTCACTCGGCTCCACGAGCGGGCAAATCACGTAGGCCTGCTGACCCTTTTCATGCGCCTCACGGATGGCGCCATAGGCCAGGTCGCGACTCGACTCGGTGAGGACGCGCGTCGTCACGCCGGCACCCGGAATTGGACGATGGCGGATGATGCTCGTATCCAGGTCGCCATAGACCGAGAGCGCCAACGTGCGCGGGATAGGCGTGGCCGTCATAACGAGCAGGTCCGCACCGGGGCCCTTCGCGCGTAGGGCGTTGCGTTGGCCGACGCCAAACCGGTGCTGCTCGTCGATGACGACAAGCGACAGATGCTTGAACGCAACGTTATCCGAAAGCACCGCATGGGTGCCAAAGAGCACGTCAAGCTCGCCCGATTCCAGCTGCGCATGGATGCGCTCGCGCTCTGCGGCCGGCGTGGCACCCGTCAGAAGTGCCCAGGACATGCCGGCCTGCGAGAGCAGAGGGCCGGTCTTATCGGCATATTGGCGCGCCAGCACGCCTGTGGGCGCCATAACGCAGGCCTGCGTACCGCCATCGGCAGCCACAGCCAGCGCGCAGGCGGCAACGGCGGTCTTACCGGTACCGACATCGCCCAGCAGCAGGCGGTTCATCACGCGCCCGCCATCGCACATATCGCGCAGGATATCCTGGAACGCGGCCTCCTGCTCGTCGCTCAGCGAAAACGGCAGGGCCTGCTTGAGCGCGACCAGGTGCTCGCCCGCGGTGTGGGCATAGGGCACCACATCGACCAGGCCGCCGTCGTTGCGCAGACGCAGCGCCAGCTGCAGGTAGAGACACTCCTCGTAGGCAAGACGCCGGCGTGCGATGTCGCGCTCAGCCATGCTCGAGGGAAAGTGGATCGATCGAAGCGCACGAGCATTGCTCATCAGGCGACGCTTAACGCGTAAGCGTGCCGGAATGGGATCAAAGGGATTGCCGACGACCTCGAGCGCGCCGCTTACGATGCGGCGCATCCACGCCTGGCTCACGCCATCACTGACGTAATGGACCGGCAGGATAGTGCCTGCGGCACGCCCTTCCTCGAGCTTTTCAAAGTGCGGCGAGGCCATCTGCTTAAAACCGTAGGCAAACTCAACCTTGCCCATCACGGCCAGGCGGTCGCCCTGCTTAAGCTGCTGGGCAATCCAGGGCTGGCGGAAAAAGGCGACCTGTAGCACGCCCGTCTCGTCAACGAGTGAGACCTCGGTCACCTGCATGCGCGGACGCGGCTGCTTTTGGACGATGCGGTCGACCGTGGCGATGATAGTGCACACGGTACCGATGGGCGCCATCTCGATGGACCACGAACGAGTAAAGTCGAGGTAACGATGAGGGATATGGAGAAGGAGGTCCCCCACCGTCCGAATTCCCAGACGGCGAAGGGCCTCCTCACGTTTACCTGAAACATATTTGAGTCGCGCGATATCTTCGTCGAGCGCATTGCTCTGGGCAAAGCGCTCCGAGACGCGCGGCACGGAGCACAGCTCGGACATGGGCAGAGCCTACTCGATCGAGAAGATCACGGGATAGAGCGGCTGCTCGCCACGATGGGCGTCGATCTCCAAATCGGGCTGAGCCTCCTCAATGGCGTCTACGATCTCCTGGAAGGCCTCATCGGACAGTTCCTCGCCGGCCAGAATCGTCAGCGCGTCGCCCTCCTCTTCCTCCTGCATACGGTTGATGCAATCGAGCGTGACCTGCTTCACGTCGGAGCCGACCACGTCGATGGAGCCGGCGATGATACCCATGACGTCACCGGAGTGAATCGGCGAGCCGTCGGAGGCGCTGGAATCGCGCACGGCACGGGTGACCTCGCCATCGCGAACCTCGCTGATGGCGTCGACCATAGCGGCGACGGCATCCTCGAGCTCGGAATCGGGCAGGACCGCGAACAGCGCGGAGAAGGCCTGCGGGACGGTCTTGGTTGGAACGACGGCTACCTTCTTGTCGGTGCAGGCTGAGGCAGCGGCCTCGGCAGCCATGCGGATGTTGCCGTTGTTGGGCAGGATGATGACCGAGGTCGCGTTGACCTGGTCAACGGCGCCCAGCAAGTCTGCAGTCGAGGGGTTCATGGTCTGACCACCCGACACGATCACGTCGACGCCGAGGGACTTGAGGATGTCTGCCTCGCCGGAACCGGCGGCAACGGCGACAAAGCCCAGCGCCTTGGCGGGCTCGGCGGCCTTTTCCTGGTCCTCGTGGATCTTGGCGGTACGGTCGTGGGCCTCCATCTCCATGTTGTGGATAAAGACCTCGTAGATCTGACCAAGCTGCAGCATATGCTCGAGCACCAGGTTGGGGGTGTTGGAGTGCACGTGAATCTTGTAATCGGGGTAAGCGCCCACGAGTAGCTCGCAGTCGCCCATGGAGCCCAGGAACTTAAGGCACTCGTCCTCGTCAAACGGGGCGTCTGCCTTAAACAGGAACTCATTGCAGTAACGGAACTCCGAGCCCTCCCAGTCGTCGTTGGCCTCGATCTCGACGCGGTCGAGAGCCGCGTCGCGGGCAGAGCCAGCGGAGTCAAACGTGGCGGAGAAATCCTCGACAACGGTGCTGCGACCAAGCGCGGCGGCAACAAAGTTCTCAAGGAAGATGGCAAATCCAAAGGCGCCGGAGTCGACCACGCCGTTCTCCTTCAGAACGGGCAGCAGGTCGGGCGTACGGGCGACGGACTGATAGGCCTCGACGACGATGGCGTCGAGCGCGTCCTCGGCCGAGAACTTCTTCTTCTCGCACTCGTCTGCCTTGGTCGAGACGTCGCGCAGAACCGTGAGGATCGTACCCTCGATGGGCTTACGCACTGCCTGGAAGGCAACCTTGACGGCTCGGCGGAACGCATAGGCGATGTTGGCGGAAGTGATGGGCTCATCGGCAGAGACAAGGCCCTCGGCCACACCACGCAGAATCTGCGAGGTGATGACGCCGGAGTTGCCACGGGCACCCATCAGGGAGCCATGGGTGATGGCACCGGCGATGGCCTCCATGTCGGCGTCGGCAGGAAGGGCGGAGAGCTCCTTGGTCACCGAGGCGAGCGTGAGCGACATGTTGGTGCCGGTATCGCCATCGGGTACGGGGAAGACGTTGAGCTTGTTGATCTCCTCGGCCTTGTCGGAAACGGCAGCCGCAGCGATCGGAAAACAGGTGCGAATGGTCTTTGCAATCATGGGTATTTGAATCTCCGTTTTCGGATGCTAGTTCAGACGGCTCTTGAGCGCGTCGATATGGATGCCGATCTTAAGGCTGGCGGGGTCGATCTGAGCGATCTCCTGCAGGGTGAAGGCAACGGAGCTCGAAAGATTGTGGCAGACGGACTTCATGTTGACGCCGTTCTCGAGCACGACGTGAAGATCGACCGTAAGGCCGTTCTCGTCGGCGGAGACAAGCACGCCCTTGCGGAGGCGCTGACCGGCAAGCAGGCGCACGCTCTCGGCGCCTTGGAGCTGCTCAGCCATACCGACGACGCCATAGCACGTCATCGCGGCATAACCGGCAATATCGGCAATAACGTCGTTCGAGACGCTCAGGCTGCCGTTAATGGTCTCAGACACAAGAATCTCCTTATCTGGTGCTCACGGCACCATGTCGTGGGAGCAATCATTGCAATATTCTACAACGACCGCGCCATGTTGAGGTGATGGGTCGCGGGATTACATCCTCGACACGAAATGTTGATATGGCAACGTTTGAGTCAAGTGGTCGCGGCATGAAAAAACCCGCCGCATAAGCGACGGGTTCTACAACCTGGCTCCCCGGGTAGGACTCGAACCTACAACAGCGCGGTTAACAGCCGCGTGCTCTACCATTGAGCTACCGAGGAATTAAAAAGCCCAGCGAAATGGACTGAGAAATTCTGGCTCCCCGGGTAGGACTCGAACCTACAACAGCGCGGTTAACAGCCGCGTGCTCTACCATTGAGCTACCGAGGAATAGGTGCGTGCTCTCAAGCAACGAAGTTTATTATACGGACGATTGGACGAAGGGCAAGAACTTTTTTAAGAAATTTTCCGACCTAGTCATTGGGACGTTCTTAAACGACTAGTCATTCAAGAACGTCCCAATGACTACATGAAAGCGCCCCAAGCGGATGTGCTTGAGGGCGCTTCTTGCTTGACTAGCTTTCGATATAGTCTTTGAGCTTGCTGCTGCGGCTCGGGTGGCGGAGCTTGGCCAAGGTCTTGGACTCGATCTGGCGGATACGCTCGCGCGTGACGCCAAACTCGCGGCCGACTTCCTCGAGCGTGCGGGGATGCCCGTCGACAAGGCCAAAGCGCAGCTCGATAACCTTGCGCTCACGATCGGCAAGCGAGTCGAGCACCTGGGTGAGCTGCTCCTGCAGCATGGAGAAGCTGGCGGCATCGGGCGGAACGATAGCCTGGGAGTCCTCGATGAAGTCGCCCAGCTGGGAATCCTCTTCCTCGCCGATGGGGGTCTCGAGCGACACGGGCTCCTGCGAGATCTTCTGGATCTCGCGGACGCGGTCGGCGCTCATGTCCATCTCGGCACCGATCTCCTCGGGGGTCGGGTCGCGACCCAGATCCTGAAGGAGCTGGCGCTGCACGCGGACGAGCTTGTTGATAGTCTCGACCATATGAACGGGAATACGGATGGTACGGGCCTGGTCGGCGATAGCGCGCGTAATGGCCTGACGGATCCACCACGTGGCGTACGTGGAGAACTTGAAGCCCTTCTGGTAGTCGAACTTCTCGACGGCGCGAATCAGACCGAGGTTGCCCTCCTGGATCAGGTCAAGGAACAGCATGCCGCGGCCGACATAGCGCTTGGCGATGGAGACAACCAGACGCAGGTTTGCGCTGATGAGCGCCTGCTTGGCTTCGAGGCCAACGTTCTCAATGCGCGTAAGACGACGCATCTCGGCACGCGTGAGCTCGAGCTCACCGGCATCGGCAGCCTCGAGCTTCTCGGTGGCCTCAAGACCGGCCTCGATCTTCATGGCCAGATCGACCTCTTCGGAGGCGGTCAGCAGGTCGACCTTGCCGATCTCCTTGAGGTACATACGAACCGGATCGCCGGTCAGCATCACCGTGGAGGCATCGATGCCACGCACGCGGGAGCGTGAACGGGACGTGCGCACGGTGCGCTTCTTCTTGCTCTTGGAAGAACCCATCTCGGCATCGGCCTGACGGGCCATCTTGAGCTCGTGATCGTCAAGCGAGCCGGAATCGTGCTCGTCGTCGTCATCGAAATCGTCGGTATCGGTATCGTTATCGTCATCGTCGACGTCCATGGGGGCGTCGTCGTTACCGCTCGCGGAGATAATCTGGATGCCGCTGTTGCGCAGCGCGGAATACACCGCGGTGAGCTGCTCGTCAGAAACATCGATATCCTTCAGGGCGACCTGAATCTCGTCCTCGGTTACCGAAGTCCTGTTTGAGCCGTTGCCCATGAGCTTTGCAACGTAGGATTCCAGCCCAGTACCCGTGCTCTCAGTCTTTTTTGGCACAGATTCTCCCTTCATAGTCCACAGGACTCAATACTTTAGCACACACATCGACGTCTATACCCAAAAAGAGGACAGGATATAGGCGAGAATACGCTGGTTGACCACAACATCTAGGCCTATTCGGCGTCTGCGGCCTCCAGACCGATCAAACGGAACGGGTCCGCCACGCCGCCGATCGACTTTTGCAGTTCGCGTTGACGCTGCGAATCCTGCGCGGCCTGCACGGTCAGCGCGCGACGGGCCTCATCGTCGAGCGAACGGTCCTGGCGCAGCTTGGCCTGTGCGGCACGCATGCGGCGCTTGATGGTGTAGAGCTCGAGCGTATCGAGCATAAACACGATGTTCGTCTCGGTGGGGTGCTTGCTCGTCGCCGAGATGCGCCCGGCACTCACAAGCGTTGCCGCCTCGGGACACACCGAGCGCGCCGCATCCATGCAGGCTGCAGGATCGGTTCCCGGCGGCGTTGCCAGAACGGCCCATGCGATGGACTCGTGACGTGGGTCAACCCACTCGATAGAGCAGATGCGGTCGGCATACGTGCGGAACAGGTCGGGGTAGCTCGTGAGCATGGTCAGCAGCTCACGCTCCCCTGCCAAGGACTTACGCTCAAGATCAGTAAGAACCATCGGCGCCGCCGCAGCCGGAGCACCCGAACCATCAGTCACAGGTACAGCACCCATACCATCAGGCGCGTCGATCGGCGGCAGGTCGTCGACGACCTCCACGGGCGCGGCGCCGTAGGCATCGAGCGGGACGTAGTCATACGGCTCTTCTTCGACCGGCGCGAACACCGGCGGCGTCGCGCCCGATGCCCAAGCACCGCGAGATGCCCCCTGCGAACCAGACGTCCGACCGCCCGCGCTACCAGAGCGCTCAGCCTGTGCCCGCTGGCGCTCATAGTTCTGCTCACGACGTCGTTCCGCATCCTCGCGCTTGGCGACATCGCGAAACACACGGCCCGAGCTCGCACGCACTGTCTCCAGATCCAAAC
Source organism: uncultured Collinsella sp. (assembly GCA_938033205.1). Lineage (GTDB taxonomy): Bacteria > Actinomycetota > Coriobacteriia > Coriobacteriales > Coriobacteriaceae > Collinsella. The sequence goes on from CALHJP010000022.1 coordinate 26,334, forward strand.
CCAACAGGTCGGCAATTTGAATAAAGTACGTGTCGATCATATAGCTGTCGCGCAGCGGATAGATAAGCGTCAGCGCATCCTCCAGCGCCTTGGCGCGACCGCCCGGCGTGGAGATGTCGCTCGACTCCTGCAGCGAACGGTACACGAAGTCCATGAGCGGCTCGGCGGCGTCAATGCGTTTCTGCAGCTCCCCTCCGCCGTGCGCCGTGATGAACTCCATGGGGTCGTTGCCGTCGGGCAGCACCACGCAGCGCAGGTCCATAGAATCCTGCTCGATAAATTGAATCGCGCGGCGAGCGGCCTTCTGGCCCGCGGCATCGCCATCGAACATATACACGATACGCTTGGCAAAGCGGGTGAGCGTCTTGACGTGATGCTCCGTGAGCGCGGTGCCCAGCGTGGCGACAACGTTTTTAATCCCCGCCTCCCAACAGGCGATGCAGTCGGTATAGCCCTCCACCACGATGGCGGTATCCTGCGCGACGATAAACTCCTTGGCCCAATTAAAGCCGTAGAGGTTTCGCTTTTTATGAAACACGCTCGTCTCGGCGGTGTTGAGGTACTTGGGTTGGCCGTCTCCCATGATGCGACCGCCAAAGGCGATGTTGTGACCCTGCTCATCAAAAATGGGGAACATCACGCGGTCGTAGAAGCGGTCGGCAAGCTGCCCGCGCCCGCGGCTCACGGCAACGTTGGCATCGATCATCTCCTGCGGGGTAAAACCCACCTGGGACAGGTGCGACACCAGCGCGTTGCGGCCAGGCGCAAAGCCCAGGCAGTAGCGGCGGCAGACGTCGCCACCCATGCCGCGGCTGGCAAAGTACTCGCGCGGACGGCCGTCCTTACCGCGCATAAGCATGGTGTGATAGAACTGGGCGGTCTCGGCGCACAGATCGTAGATGCGGGCACGCTTGGTACCGCGCTCGCGGCGGTCTCCGGTGTCGTGCAGCTCAATACCCGCGCGATCGGCCAAATAACGGATTGACTCGGGAAAGCTCAGGTTCTCGCGCTTCATGATATAGGTGAAGACGTCGCCACCCTCGCCGCAGCCAAAGCAATGCCACACCTGCGTGGCGGGAATAATGTGGAAGGACGGAGTCTTTTCGCCATGAAAAGGGCAGCAACCCCAAAACTCATGGCCGCGGGGCTTGAGCTCAACCGTTTCCTGCACGATGGCGACTAAGTCGGACGCAGCGCGTACCTGGTCTTTTTCCTCATCGCTAATCACGGACGCTCACCCCCTGCTCGCCCAAGTTGTGACGAATATCTTCGATATTACCCTCGACGGTCGCGATCAACTCATCCAGCGAATCGAACACGCGCGACGGACGCAGCCAGCGCGTAAACGCCAGCGAAACGGAAGCACCGTACAGGTCGCCCGTATAACCAATTAAATTAGCCTCAAGATGCGCAGATGCCGCATCGTCGGCATACGTCGGCGGCAGTCCGACGTTAACGGCAGCGGGCCACACGATGTCGTTTACCAGCACCAGGCCCTCATACACGCCATCGGCAGGCACCTGAATGCCGTCGGGAACCTGTAGGTTTGCCGTGGGAAAGCCCATGCCAGAGCCCTCGTGGCGGCCGCGAATAACACCGCCACGCACCATATACGGGCGGCCGAGTAACCCAGCAGCAAGCCCCACATGGCCCTGTCCCAGCTCGTGACGAATGCGGGTGGCGCAAATGGCCTCGCCGCCCTCGCAAAGCAGGTCGTGACCATACACGTCAACTCCGCGCTCGGAACCCCAGGCGCGCATCTCGGCAACACCAGAAGCACCGCCGCGACCCAGCCTAAAATCGCTGCCAACGCGAATCGAACGAATGTCGACAACGCGTGACAACAGTGCGAGAAAACCGACATGGTCGAGCGCCGCAACCTCAGGCGTAAAGGGAACGGCCACCACCGCATCGACCCCGGTTTGAGCCAGGGCATGCAGACGGTCGGCCGTCGTCATCAATTTTTGAGCGGGCGAAGGGCTCACCACGACGTCCGGGTCGGGATCGAAGGTAACCACGACCGCCTTACAGCCATGGGCACGGGCATCACAGACAAGCGCTTCGATGAGTTCCTGGTGTCCACGGTGCACACCATCGAAAACGCCGATGGCGATGGAGGCAGCACCCAAGTGCTCGCACTCATCAAATGCATCGGCAGCAACGATGCGAGCCTCGTCCGACTCGCCCGCGAAAAAGATACGCGCGAGCTCGCGAGCGGACAACATCATCGAACACCGCCGATTGCCTGCGGAAACACGTGCTCCATGACAAAGCGGCCACTCTCAATGCGGGCGAGCGCCTTGAGTCCCCCATCGAGCACCAACGCAAACGGCGCCTTCGAGGCATCGAAATCCGCAAGCGCACGCTCAACGGGAATGCGTCGGCCGCAGAGCAGGTCATCGGCAAGATTGCCCGGCAAGTCAACACGCGTGGCGCCCAGGGCCGCAATGGGATCCAGGGCAAAGCCAGGCGCGGACTCGGGGGAAAGTTCCTCGACCGCATGACAAGCGCCAATGGAAACAACACCGGAGGCCGTGCGGCGCAACGCGGAAATGTGCGCGGCGCTCTCACAGGCGCGGCCCAAGTCTCGAGCGAGCGCACGGATATAGGTGCCCTTGCTCACCGAGAACGCCACGGTCCACACACACGTATCACCTTCGCCGCCCACGGCGATCAGGTCGGCGGCATAGACCTCGACGGGACGCGGAGGCAGGTCCACCGCATTGCCCTCGCGAGCAGACTTGTAGGCGCGAACGCCATTGACCGAGATAGCCGAAAACGCCGGCGGCACCTGCATCTGCGGACCCAGCATGGCCGCCAAGCGCTCACGGGCATAGGCAGGATCGCGCAGCTCGTTGGCAACAGCCACCGTGCGGACAGCCTCGCCCTCCGCATCATCGGTATTGGTCTCGGCGCCAAACGAAATGTCGGCGACATAGCTTTTGGTATCGAGGGTTAGCATGCCCAGCAGACGGGTGGCCTGGCCCACACCCACCACCATGACACCCGATGCCATGGGGTCGAGCGTGCCGGCATGGCCGACGCGCCGCTCATGGAGGGCGCGCCGGCATTTCGAAACCACATCGTGGGACGTGCAGCCCACCGGCTTATCGACGGCGAGCAGCATATTCAGTTGAGAAGGCGTACGACGAGCCATGTACCATCCAAAAAGTTAAAGCTCGACGGTCACCGAAGCGGGATCCTCCCCTACCAGTTCGGCCAGCATGGGAAGTGCCACGGTGAGCGTCTCGAGAATCGTTCCGTTGTTGGAGAAACCGGCGGCAGCGGGATGTCCGCCTCCGCCAAAGGCAGCAGCGATCTCGGACACGTTGAGGTCGCCCTTGGAGCGCAGGTTGCCGCGCACCTTGGTATCGCCCTCAATGCCCTTCAGGAACAGACAGACCTCGACGCCCATCACCGAGCGCACCACGTCAACCAGACCGTCGCACTCGTCCGAGGTGACACCGCAGGCCTCAAGGTCACTCTGGTACGCGTAGCTATACGCGACGCGCCCGTGGGCCACCGTCTTAATGCGGCCCATAACGATGGACTTGAGGTGCAAAAACTCAACGCGCATGCTCTGGTAAACCTCGAGTGCCACACGCGCCGGATCGGCACCGTGGGCAACCAGACGCGAGGCTGCATGGAACGCGGCTGCATCGGCGTTTTGGTACTGAAAACGGCCGGTATCGGTAACCAAGCCACACAGCAGGCAGGTCGCAACGCCATCACGTGCGACAATGCCGCAATTGTCCAAGAAGCGGTCGATGATCATGGCGCAGGCTGCGGCTTCGACGCGTCTCAGGCTGAGCTCGGCAAACTCCTCGCGCGCCGGATGGTGATCGAAGCACACCACATGCTTGGAGCGACGAAGCACCTCGGCGGAATTATTGAGACGCTCGACGACCGACACGTCCACCGAGATGAACAGGTCCGGATTGCCGGTATACGCAGATGCCGGTACCAGGCGATCGGAGCCTTCCATAAAGCGGTAGATGCGCGGAACCGGATCATCGTCTGCCAGCAGCAGGGCAATGTCCTTGTTAGGGAAAAACTTCATAAGCGAGAGGCCCAGACCCAACACGGAGCCCAGGGCGTCGCCATCGGGAGAAGTGTGTCCCGAAATCGCAATGGAGGACGCACCCTCGATGAGCTCGAGGATGCGTCGCTGAATATCTGCAGACTCGCACGAGGCGAGGTCGGCGGAATTAGTCATCTAAAGCTGCCTCCTGGGCGGCATCCGCTATCGGATAGCCGTCCTCGTCCTTTTCGATCGCAAGCGTGGCGGGAACGTTTTCCAGCGCACGCGTGATGCGCTCGGCCTCATCGGTCGAGCGATCGATGCGAAAATCGAGCTCGGGCGTGACACGCCAATCGAGCGAGCGAGCCAACAGGCTGCGAATACGGCCCTTGGCGCTTGCGAGCGCCTCCATGACCTCGTCGTAGCGGCTCGCATCGCACGACACGTACACGCGCGCGAACGAACGGTCCACCGCGACCTCGACCGCGGTCAAAGTGACCAGGTCGAGACGCGGATCGGAAACCTCAAAGAGCAGGATATAACCGAGCTTCTCGCGAAGCTGCTCGCCCAGACGGCGGGTTGCCTGCGTTTGCTTCATAGCGCTACCCCCTACTCGGTACGGGCAACCTGGTCGATGCGGTAACCCTCGATCTGGTCGCAGGGCTTGATGTCCTGGAAGTTCTCCAGGCCAATGCCGCCCTCGGAACCGCTCTTGAGGCTCTTGGCCTCGTCCTTGTAGTGGCGCATCGAGGCGATCTTGCCGTTGAAGACCACGATGCCGTCGCGCACCAGACGCACGGAATCGGTCGCGGCGATCTCGCCCTCTTCGACACGAACACCGGCGGCGATACCGACTTTGGGCACCTTGAAGGTGTCCAGGACGGTCGCGGTACCCGTGGAGACCTCGACCTCGGTGGGCTTGAGCATGCCGATACGGGCAGCGTCGAGTTCCTCGAGGCACTTGTAGATAACGTCGTAGCAACGGATCTCGACGCCCTCGCGCTCGGCGGCGGAACGTGCCTTACCGTCGGGGCGGACGCCAAAGCCGATGATGATGGCGTTGGAGGCGTCGGCCAGGACGACGTCGGTCTCGTTGATGGCACCAACGGCGGAGTGGATCGTGTTGATGCGAACCTCGGACTGATCCATCTTGTCGAGCGAGTCCTGAAGGGCCTCGATGGAACCCTGGACGTCGGCCTTGATGATCAGGTTGAGCTCCTTGACCTCGGCGTCGGCAATGGTCTCGAAGAGGTTCTCGAGCGTGACGTGCTTGACGCGGCTCTGCTCCTCGATACGGGCCTTGAGCGAACGCTCGTCAGCAAGCGCGCGAGCCTCACGCTCGTCCTCGAACACACGGAACTCGTCACCGGCGTTGGGCACGGACTGCAGGCCCAGGATCTCAACGGCGTCGGAGGGACCGGCCTCGGTGACGGCGCGGCCCTTGGGGTCGAGCATGGCGCGGACGCGGCCGTAGGTGAGGCCGGCGACAAGCGTATCGCCCACGTGCAGGGTACCGCGGGTCACGAGCACAGTAGCGACCGAGCCGCGGCCCTTGTCGAGCTTGGCCTCGAGGACGTTGCCGGAGGCAAAGGTGTCCGGGTTGGCCTTGAGCTCGAGCACATCTGCCTGGAGCAGCACGGTCTCGAGCAGATCGTCGATACCAATCTTCTGCTTGGCCGAGATGTTGACGAACATGTTCTGTCCGCCCCACTCCTCGGGGATGACGCCGTACTCGGTGAGCTCCTGACGCACGCGGTCGGGGTTGGCGCCGGGCTTATCGATCTTGTTGACGGCGACAACGATGGGTACGCCGGCGGCCTTGGCGTGGTTGATCGACTCGACCGTCTGGGGCATGACACCGTCGTCGGCAGCCACGATCAGAATGACGATGTCGGTCACCTTGGCGCCACGGGCACGCATAGCCGTAAAGGTGGCGTGACCGGGGGTATCGATGAAGGTGATCTTGCGGTCGTTGATCATGACCTGCGAAGCACCGATGGCCTGCGTAATGCCGCCCGCCTCGCCGGCAGCAACGCCGGTGTGACGGATGGCGTCGAGCAGCGACGTCTTGCCGTGGTCGACGTGGCCCATGACGGTGACGACCGGTGCGCGCGGCTTAAGGTCGGCGGGATCGTCGTAGAACGAGAAGGTGTTCTCCTCCTCGGGGGTGATGATCTTGATCTGACGACCCAAGTCGTCGGCAACGAGCTCGACGAGGTCGTCGGACATGGACTGCGTCATGGTGAGCGGCGTACCCAGCAGGAACAGGCGCTTGATGATGTCGTTGGCCGGAACGTCGAGCGCCTCGGCGAGCTCCTGGACGGTAACGCCCTGGGAAACCTTGATGGCGTCGAGCTCCTCGGGGTTCACGCCCTGGGCCAATGCCTCCTCGATCTTGCGCTCCTCCTGAGCCTTGGCAGCCTCGCGCTCACGCTTCTCCTTGCGCTTCTTGCGGCGACCGGTGGACTCACGAGAGGCCTCCTCGACGGCAGCACGAGCCTCCTCGAGCACCTTCTCGCGGCTGTACTCCTCGGCCTCACGAGCCATGCGGCTGTAGTGGTCCTCTTCGTTGTTGTGACCGCCCTTGCGCTTCTTGCCCTTGCCCTGCTTATCGGGGTTGGGGAAGTCCATGCCGGCAGCGACGTTGTTGCTGGCGTTGGTGCGATGGCTGTGCGGACGGCTCTCGGAGGCGTTGCGCTCGGAGTTGTTGTCGGAGGCGTTACGATCGTTACGGCGGCCACCGCGGCGGTCATTGTTGCCGCCACGACGGTTACCGCGCTCGGCGGCGCGCTCGGCCTTGGCCTTGTCCTCGGCGTCCTTCTTCTCCTTGAGCACGGTCTCCTGTGCGGCGATCTGGTCGAGCAGCGAACGGAAGCGCGAACCGGAGTCGGAAGCGGGAACGGCGCGGCGCTGGGCCTCGCGGGCAGCCTCCTCCTTCTCGCGAGCAAGGCGCTCCTGCTCGGCCTTCTTCTTGGCCTCGGCCTCGGCGCGGGCAGCCTCCTCGGCAGCCTGGGCTGCGGCAAACTGGCGGCGTTCCTCCTCGCGTGCCTTCTCGGCGGCGATGCGCTCGCGCTCGGCCTCGGCGGCGCGAGCGGCCTCCTCGGCGGCAGCTGCCTGCTCCTCGGCCTGCTTGGCGGCCTCGACTTCCTGAGCGCGGGCCTCGATCACCGAGGCGAGCTGCTTGCGGACCATGGCGACATAGGCGTCCTCCAAAGTGGAGGACGCGGACTTAGCGGGAATCTTCATTTCGGCGAGATGACCCATCAGTTCCTTGGAGGTCATGCCGAACTCTTTGGCCAGGGCGGACACACGGACTTTTGCCATATGACTTCACCTACCCTTTCTGGCACCTTGGGTGCCTAGAGACTGAACGAGCGTGGGAGACGCGCCGGGACCCGCCCGGCGCGACCGCGCGCTAGATCAGGTCCTCCGCATCATCGAAGGCGTCGGTGTCGTGGACACCGCAGAAACGGGAGCCGGGACGAGCCTGGTTGCGGCACTGGACGCCGTCCTCGGACACGTACTCGCAGCGGCGGACGTCCTCGTCCTCCTCGTCACCGATCAGGTCGGCGGCGGGCTCCTCGTGAACGGGAACGTTCTTGAGGATGTCGGCGGCAAGCGTCTCGGACTTGATGTCGATGTGCCAGCCGGTCAGGCGCGCGGCGAGGCGGGCGTTCTGGCCCTCCTTGCCGATGGCGAGGGACAGCTGGTCGTCGGGCACGATGACGCCGGCGTAGGCCTTCTCCTCGTCGATGAGGACGCGGGTGACCTTGGCAGGCGACAGGGCGTTGGCGACGTAGACGGCAGGATCGGCATCCCACAGGATGACGTCGACGCGCTCGCCACGGAGCTCGCCCACGACAGCGCGAACACGGCTGCCCTTGGGGCCGACGCAGGCGCCCACGGGATCCAGACGGTCGTCGAGCGAGTGGACGGCTACCTTGGAACGCTGGCCGGGCTCGCGGGCGATCGACTTGATCTGGACGGTGCCCTCATAGATCTCGGGCACCTCCTGCTCAAACAGACGACGCATGAGCTCGGGGTGGGTGCGGGAGATGACAATCGGCGGACGGCTGTGCTCGCCGCGAACCGGTTGCAGGTTGGAGTTGGGGTCGCGTACGTCGATGATCACGGCCTTGATGTGCTGGTTGTGCAGGTAGCGCTCGCCCATCGGGCGCTCGTTGCGCTCGTTCTCGTAACGGCGCTGGTCGAAGTGCGGCAGCTCGGCCTCGACGCCCTCGCGGATCTTGACGATCGTGAAGTCGGGCGTGGACTGCAGCACGGTGCCGCTGATGAGGTCACCGATGCGGCCGGAGAACTCCTCGTAGATCTGCTCGCGGGCGGAGTTGCGCACGATGGCGTTGATCTCGGCCTTGGCGTGCTGGGCGGCGATGCGGCTCGTGTTCTTGGGGGTGACGTCGATCTCCTCGAACTCGGTGAAGTTGCCCTCCTCGTCCATGGAATCGTCGATCGGCTCCAGGCGGTAGACGTAGATCTTGCCGGTGGTGCGGTCGATGGTCACCTTGGCGCCCCACTCAAGATGCAGGATCTCGGCATAGCTCTTGGCGAGCGACTGCTCCAGGCGGTCGATCAGGTAGAGCTGGTCGATGTGCTTCTCCTGGCAAAGCTCCATCAGGGCGGACATCATGTCGGATGCTGCCATCTTACTTTCCTTCCTTCGCGGGCTTGAAGTCGTAGGTGGGCTTCAACTTGCACTTTTTAACATCAGAGAAATCGAGGGTGACGGACTCGCCGTCCTCGAGCTCGAGGGTCACGTCGGTCTCGGTCGCAGCGGCAATCTTGCCGGCGTACTTGCGACGGCCCTCGGTGGCGGTGGAGGTGAGCTCGCAGTCCTCGCCCACAAAGCGGGCAAAGTCGCGCGGACGGCGCAGCGGGCGCGCCATGCCCGGGCTCGACACCTCGAGCGTGTAGCTCAAAGAGATGGGGTCGAGCTCCTCAATCACATCGCCGACCCACTTGGTGTTGGCCGTGACGTCGTTGAGCGACAGGCTCTGACCCTCGGCACCCTCGATACGCACGCGCACGCAGGGGGCCTTGGTGGCACCCACGAGCTCGACGTCGACGATGTCGACATCGTACTGGGGAGCGACGGCCTCGAGCGCGTCGATAATCGCCTGCTCGGTCTTGGTCTTGACCATTGCGGCACCTCCATCCATACAAAAAAGAAGCGGGGCCGAAACCCCACTTCTTTCAATTACAACTTCATTTGCAAGCAAACTATACCAATAGCTGCGGAAACGTGCAAGCACAGTACGAATCTGCAGGTCAGCGTGCGCACAGGTTCTCCACAAGAATAGAACAATTGACCGCGGGCGCTTTGGGCAGGCAAAACAAAACGAGGGACGACCCAGCCGGATCGCCCCTCGTCTTAGAAGCATCAGCTATGCGTGCGACGTTTACTTGACCACAAGGTTGACAAGCTTGCCGGGCACGCAGATGGCCTTGACGACGGTCTTGCCCTCGGTCCACTTGGCGACGGCGGCCTCGGCGGCAGCCTGCATCTCCTCGTTGGAGGCGTCGCGGGCGACGTCGATGCGGCCACGGACCTTGCCGAGCACCTGTACGACGATCTGCACCGTGTCCTCGATGGACTCGGCCAGGTCGAACTCGGGCCAGGCGGCGGTGTAGGCGTTGCCCTCGCAGCCGAGTGCCTCATGCCACAGTTCATCGGCCCAGAACGGGCAGATGGGGGCAAGGACGCTTACGATATCCTTGGCCACGCCGTAGCACAGCGCCTTGTCACGGGAAGCGCCCTCAGTAGCATTGAGGTAGGCACTCGCGGCATTGACGAGTTCCATGACGGCCGAGATGGCGGTGTTGAACTGACCGCGATCGAAGTCCTCGGTGCACTTGGCGATGGTCCGGTGACGCTCGCGATAGAGCTTCATCGCAACCTCGTCGAGCGCGGACTTGTCGAAGGCCACGTTGGCGTCGCCGGACTGGACGAGCTGCCAAACGATACGCCAGGCGCGCTTGATGAAGCGGCTGGCGCCCTCAACGGCCTTGGGATCCCAGTCGAAGTCCTTCTCGGGCGGGGCGATAAACAGGATCGCCAGACGCATGGTGTCGGCGCCGTAGGGCTCGATGACCGAGCTCGGGGGCACGACATTGCCCTTGGACTTGGACATGGTGTCGCCGTTCTCGTCCTTAACCATGCCCTGGCACAGCAGGTTGGTGAAGGGCTCGTCCACGCTCAGCAGGCCCAGGTCGCGCAGCGCCTTGGTAAAGAAGCGGCTGTAGAGCAGGTGCAGGATGGCATGCTCGATGCCGCCGATGTAGTTATCGACAGGCATCCAACGGTCGGCGGCTTCGCGGGAGAAGGGCAGCTCGGTGTTGTGCGGGTCGGTATAGCGCAGGTAATACCAGCTGGAGCAGGTAAAGGTGTCCATGGTATCGGTCTCGCGCTTGGCCGGGCGGCCGCAGACCGGGCAGGTGGTCTCGTAGAAGTCCTTGCACTCGGCAAGCGTCTCGCCGGCACCCAGGTCCAGGTTCTCGGGCAGCGTCACCGGCAGCTGATCCTCGGGCACGGGCACGATGCCGCAGTGCTCGCAGTGGATGGCCGGGATGGGGTTGCCCCAATAGCGCTGGCGGGAAATGAGCCAGTCGCGCAGACGGAACTCGACCTTACGACGACCGCAGCCCATGGCCTCGAGGTCAGCCACGATGGCAGACTCGCCCTCGGAGTGCTTACCGCCGCGCATGCCGGTGTACTTGCCCGACTGGACCAGCGTGCCCTCGGCAGCGTGGGCGCATTCCCAGTCGACAGTCTCGGCATGGAAGGTATCGATGGTCTCGCCGCTGGCCTCGACGGCAGCGCGATCATCGTCGTCCAGGATGATCGGCACGATCGGCAGATCATACTTGCGGGCAAACTCAAAGTCGCGCTGGTCGCCGCAGGGAACGGCCATGACGGCGCCGGTGCCGTAGTCGGCCACGACGTAGTCGGCAACCCACACGGGGACCTTTTCGCCGTTAACGGGGTTCACCACGTATCGGCCAGTAAAGGCACCGTGCTTCTCGAGAGTGCCCTGGGCACGCTCGACGGCAGAAATGTGCTTGGAGTCCTCAACGATCTTGGTGACGGCCGCCTCGTACTCCGTGCCCTCGACGAGCTCGTGCAGACGGGCGTACTCGGGAGCCAGGACAAAGAAGGAGACGCCAAAAAGGGTATCGGCACGCGTGGTGAAGACGGTGATCTTGCCCTCATCGCCCTCGATGGGCTCGCCATCGGCATCGCACAGGGTAAAGTCGACCTCGGCACCCTCGGAGCGGCCGATCCAATTGGCCTGCATCTGCTTGACGCGCTCGGGCCAGCCGGGGAGCTTCTCCAGGTCGTCGAGCAGCTCCTGGGAGTACTCGGTGATCTTGTAGTACCACTGCTCAAGGTCGCGCTTCTCGGGCTCGGTGCCGCAACGCCAGCACTTGCCCTCGGTCACCTGCTCGTTAGCCAAAACGGTCTTGCAGGTGGGGCACCAGTTAACCGGATTCTTCTTACGATAGACCAGGCCCTTTTCCCACATCTTCTCAAAGATCCACTGGCCCCAGCGATAGTAGTCGGGGCTGCAGGTCTTAACGGTGCGATCCAGGTCGTAGGAGAAGCCCATGCGCCTCATCGTGGCGAGCGCCTGGTCCATGTTCTTATACGTCCAGGCGGCAGCCTGCGTGTTGTGCTTGATGGCGGCGTTCTCAGCGGGCAGGCCAAAGGCGTCAAAGCCGATGGGGTGCAGCACGTCGTAGCCGCGCATGCGGGCCTGACGGGCCATGGCGTCGCCGATGGTGTAGTTGCGCGCGTGGCCCATGTGCAGGTCGCCCGACGGATACGGGAACATCTCGAGCACGTACTTCTTGGGCTTGCTGGCGTCGGTGTCGACGGCAAAGAGGTTGGAGTCCTCCCAGGCCTTCATCCACCGGGACTCAATGGCCTGCGCGTCGTAGGCAGGGATCTCATCCTTATGATCTGTGCAATCGCACATATCAGCTCCTTTAATCTTAGCTGGGGTCGGTCGGCTTAGCTTTATTCGCTACTGCGAACAGTCCTGCGCAAGACGAAGAGCACATTTAGTGCTCTTCTTTGCGTGCGGAACTTGTAGCGAACAAAGCTAAGCCGCCCGACCCTAAGGTTGACTCGACTGATGATAGCAAATACAACAAGCGAGATGCCTGCGACTTGCAGGCATCTCGCTTTATCTAAATAACGTGGTTGAGGCTCAACCTTTATGTGCAGGTCTTATCTTATCGATACGTTACGCTCTGTTGGGAGTCCTTGACTACGACGTCGTGGGCTCCGCCTTCGACGATCGAGGTCGAGGAGACCAGGGTCAGACGTGCCTTTTCCTGGAGCTCGGGGATCGAGAGGGCGCCGCAGTTGCACATCGTGGACTTGACCTTGTAGAGTGTGCCGCCCACGCCGTCCTTGAGGGAGCCGGCGTAGGGAACGTAGGAGTCGACGCCCTCGACGAAGCTGAGCTTCGCGGCGCCGCCCAGGTCGTAGCGCTGCCAGTTGCGGGCACGCGCAGAACCCTCGCCCCAGTACTCCTTCATGTACTGGCCGTTCACGTTGACGCGCTCGGTCGGGCTCTCGTCAAAGCGGGCGAAGTAGCGGCCCAGCATCATAAAGTCGGCGCCCATGGCAAGGGCGAGCGTCATGTGGTAGTCGTAGACGATGCCGCCGTCGGAGCACACGGGCACGTAGACACCGGTCTCCTCGTAGTACTCGTCACGGGCGCGGCAGACGTCGATCAGCGCGGTGGCCTGGCCACGGCCGATGCCCTTGGTCTCGCGGGTGATGCAAATGGAACCGCCGCCGATACCGACCTTGATGAAGTCGGCCCCGCAGTCGGCCAAGAAGCGGAAGCCCTCGGCGTCGACGACGTTACCGGCACCGACCTTGACGTCCTCGCCGTAGTTGGCGCGGATCCACTCGATGGTGCGCTTCTGCCACTCGCTGAAGCCCTCGGAAGAATCGATGCACAGGACATCGGCACCGGCCTCGATGAGCAGCGGCACGCGCTCGGCATAGTCACGGGTGTTGATACCGGCGCCGACCATGTAGCGCTTGTCGTTATCGAGCAGCTCGTTGGGGTTGGTCTTGTGGCTGTCGTAGTCCTTGCGGAAGACGATGCCCATAAGGTGATCGTTATCGTCGACAATAGGCAGGGCGTTGAGCTTGTTGTCCCAAATGACGTCGTTGGCAACCTTGAGGCTGATGTTCTTGTCGCCCACGATGAGCTGCTCACGCGGGGTCATGAACTCGGAGACCTTCTTCTGATGGTCATCGCGGCTGGGACGATAGTCACGGCTGGTGACGATACCCAGGAGCTTGCCCTTGGGGGTGCCGTCGTCGGTGACCGGCATGGTGGAGTGACCGGTCTTCTCCTTAAGCTCGATGACCTGCTCCATGGTCATGTCGGGGGTCAGCGTGGAATCGGACTGAACGAAGCCAGCCTTGTGATCCTTGACGGCCTTGACCATAGCGGCCTCGGACTCGGGGGTCTGGGAACCGTAAATGAAGGACAGGCCACCCTCGGTAGCGAGCGCGACACCCATGTCGACGCCCGAGACGGACTGCATGATGGCGGAAACCATGGGGATGTTCAGGGTGATTGCCGGCTTCTCACCGCGCTTGAAGCGGGTTAGCGGCGTCTTAAGAGAGACGTTGTTGGGGATGCACTGCGAGGACGAGTAGCCAGGGACCAGCAGATACTCCGAAAACGTGTGGGACTCACCGGGAAAGAACGTAGCCATGTTTCTCCTTTTTCCATGCGACCGGTCGGCTGCAGGCCTCGTAGGACCCAGCCCAACCTTGGGCGCCCAATACTGGGGAAGTATCTTAACGCACTTTGACTGCTACAATGCATGGTTTAGAAAGAGCACACGAGGGTTTGACGCAGGCTTTGCGTTTGCCCAGCAAACACTTTAGCGGGGAGACGTGGAGCGTATGAAGTACAAGACGACGGCAAAGTTGGTCATTCAAGCGTGCGACAAGGATTTGCCGGGCGTGTTCGGCCATGGCTGCGTCTTGCTGCTGCAGGGTATTGCCCGGGAGCACTCACTCAACCGCGCCGCCAAAAGCATGGGCATGGCCTATTCCAAGGCTTGGCGCATTGTGAACGAAGCCGAAGGGCAGCTGGGATGCAAACTCATCGAGCGCGACGGCGCCCGCGGATCCACGCTCACGCCTGCCGGCGAGCGCGCCATAGCGGTCTACGAGGAGCTGCAGGCCGACATAAACCAAGTCATTGCCACCAAAGCCGACGCCCTCATCGCCAGCATCAAAGAGTAGCCAATTTGGGACGGGGCCTTTTTTAGCTACCATCCAGAGCATTCTTGACTCATAGCAAAAAATGACATTGGGTAGCTAAAAAAGCCCCGTCCCAAATTAGCTACTTGCGGAGGGCGTTGTCTAGGGTGGCTGCCGCGACCAGGGGGTTGTCGGTGCCGGCGAAGAGGCGGATGGTGCTCCCCTGCTTACCTCGCGGAGCAGAGAGGCGCGTCGTTGCGCCGCCGGCGGGCGATGTGCGAAACTCCCCCGGCAAAGCATCGAACAGCTCTCCCGCGCTACGCTCAATAAGGTCAAATTCAACTGCTGGCCCAAATCCGTGCTCCAGGATTCCCGTTGCAACAGCATGGTCAGGATGCGAGCTCAGCCCGGGATAGCGCACGTTGCGCACCATTTCGTTGGCGGCCAGATACTCGGCCAGCGCACGGGCGCGGTCGAAATGCTCCTGCATGCGGGCATCGAGCGTGTCCAGCCCCCGCTCCAGCACACCCGCCTCCTCGGTAGAAAGGTCGAGTGACAAAGCACGGCAACCCGCAAACAACGCATTCGCGCACTCGGCAGCAGCATCCACATGATGGCGCTTGAGCTGCGAACGCGCCACCGAAGCGGCAACGAGCTTGCGCGGAGCCTTGCCGGCGCACACGCGATCGAGCGCCTCGAGCGACAGCGCAGCACCCAGCCGCAGCGAATCGCAGCCAAAAGCCGACGCCACGGTGTTGTCTACAACCAGCAGCGCATGGGCCTCACGCGCCGCCCGACCCAGAGCGCGCAGATCGGGCACACGCAGACCAAACCCGCCGATGGAGTTCACAAACCACCACAGGTGCGGACCCTCGGCATCAAACGAAGCATCAAAGCCCTCGGACGCAGCGGCAAACGCCTCGGCGGACGGCGAGCCCACCAGCGCGACATCGCAGCCATCAAAGCCGCACGCAAACGCATCGGCAAAGTCGTCCGCAAAGGCCACCAAGCGGTCACCGGGGCGCACAATCCCCAATTGCGACAACGCTGCTGGCACATGCGAGGCCGCGAGCAACCGCGCTTCACGCGCGCCGGTCCTCAAAGCCCAGGCCTCTTCTAGCTGCTGTACGCCCATGCGGTACCGTCCCTTCAAAACAAAAACCCACGATGCGGGTGTTCCCCGCATCGTGGGCAACGGCTGCAGTATAGCGCCGATAGGCGACTGAACGCCTAAATGTTGAGCGCGCGGTAGATCACGTAAGCCTAGACATTCATCAGCTGATGGCCGAGCTTGAGCGTCTTTAAACCGCTCTCCCCCTCCACGCCATCGAGCGTATTGAGCAACATATTAGTCGCCTCGACGCCACTGGTCAGGTAGCCGTAATGCACGGTGGGAATGCCGCCCGTCAGCGCGCGCAAAAATGCGTTGTCGCCAAAACCGCTCACGCGACGCACACCCTCGCCCATGCCGCGAACCTCGTCAAGAGCGCGCAGGGCGCCGGCCGCCATAGTATCGGTCGCGCACGCGATAAGCGAAACATCGGGATCGACGGAGAGCAGTTCGCGTGCAGCGCGATAGCCCGAGTCGAGCGTAAAGGACCCCTGGCAAATCAGGCTCGAATCAAGTGCCACGCCCGCGGCGCGCAAGCCGGCCTCAAAACCACGACGACGGTCATAACCGGCGGCACGGTCTTCCTCGGCAACTCCGATGTAGGCGATCTTGCCCTCAGCACGCTTCGCGAGTGCCTGACCCAGCTCGAAAGCGGCCTCGTAATCGTCGTGATAGACGCACGCCGCGCCCTCGACATGTTGGCCGATCAACACAATGGGCACACGGCACGACTCAATCGCCCGGCGATGTTCGCCGGTAATCATAGTTGCCACCAGCACAATGCCATCGACCGGATGGTTTTGGAATAAATCGAGGTATTCGAGCTCGCGATCGGGGACGTTATCGGTATTGGCAAGAAGCATCTGGTAGCCGCGGCGGCCAAGCACCTGCCCGATGCCCGCCGTAATGCGGCTCACCGACTCGGAATTAATCTTAGGCACGATGACGCCGATGAGCTTGGTGGAACCGGTTCGCAGCGCGCGAGCCTGGCTGGATCGCACGTATCCGGTCAGCTCAATCGCCTGCTTAATGCGCTCGGCCTTGTCCGCCGAGATATACCCACCATTGAGGTAGCGCGAGACGGCGGCGCTCGAAACGCCCGCCAGATCGGCCACATCTTTCATCTTTACCACGAGCACCCCTGTCGTTGAAATCGCTTTCACCATGATACCCGTGCGGAGCTACATGCGTGTCGCAAGACGGGACGTCACGGTCAATTTAGCTGTCGCAGCACGGGCATCGCAGGGCTTCAACTAGAAACTTCGAAATATAAATGCCGAATCAGTCAGACTACCGATTCGGCACCCCGTTACATTTGCACACAGCGGCAGGCAAAATCCAACTCGAGAACAACTTACTCACTTTGGAAAGATGCATCGCTGTCCGCTGCCAATTCCGAAGGAAGAATTGCCGGCAGCGTCAAAGCCCCCATGGGCGAAAGTCCAGTAACGACCATCAGATAGCTCTTAGCGTGACCATACGCCATGGAAATCGCATTAGAGAGAAGATAACGGCGCGCTTCATCGTCTGAAATGTCGAACGGCATTTTTGTTGACACCGAAATAGCAACCGTCACATCAGCGCGCATTTTTTCCTTTGCATCGTCCCTATCAATCAGACTGCCACACACATACAGCTTTAAGTCTGCACGCTCGCCCGCCTTGTTCCTCAATAGATGGACGTCCTGATAGCTAACGTCAACTTTTAAATCCATATTCTGGGAGGGCTCATTCTCGATATGAAAAGTTGAGTCGACAACAAACAAATGAACAACCTGAATAGGCGCAATGAAATCCTTGCTCATGCAGCCAAACCTCCCGGAATCATCTCAAAGTTCAATCGTTTCGCCGAGCAGTCGCTGTTAAATGAAGACCATTGTTCTCGGACAGAGTTATTAGACGAAGAAAACGGCGCCTCATTCGAATAACTGGAAATGACCTGAGGAATGATTTTGATACCCAACGCAAGCTCAAACTTTGCGATTGTTTTCAGCGTCATGTTGGGCTGAGAATTCAACAATTTCGAAAGCGACTGAAGACTCACGCCCATACGCTTTGCCAGCTCACTTTTACTCAAGCCCGAGCGCTGCATCTCGCGATGAACAATAAACTCAATATCTAGTGCGTGCTCATAGGCACGGGTTTCGCTCGTTTCCGTTTCCGCGTAAAAGTCTGATAAATCGACCTTAACCATTACAAGTCTCCGTTTCGTAAGCGGGCAAAAAAGCCGACGCTATGACTCCAAAAGCTGCTTTGCTATCGGGGCCAACTGTTTTGCGCGTTTAATTTCTTTGGAAATATTTCCCGAGCCTTGATGGCCCTTAAACCAAAAAAGCAAAACAATCTTGTCCACGCCTTGGCAAATCGCGTAGACCATTTCTCGATTAACCCCATCAAAACCCTTGAGTTCGTATAGTCCAATCTTAGGCTCGATACATCGAAGCTTTGACGTTCCACTGACATCCTTTAGCCCGTAGTCATAGACTTTTGAAATCTGATTGATCATTTTACGGGCGGTAAACTTCGTTTTAGGATCAGACATCATCTTCTGAAATTGAGAGTTCTCAGGGGAGGTGGTTAGTTCCCAAAAAGGTCGTCCCTCGGGATCAGCATATTCGACAAGTCCATAGTCACTAACCAAAGGCCACCCCCTCCGCCTCAGATAAAACCAAATGTGGTTAACTTATAGGTTAAGTTTAGCCAAATTCAAATACATGGCAAGCCCCAAGCCGAGTTCAAGCAATCTGCATTATTGACTCAGAGAAATGCGGGAAAGAGGCAGTAGAAACTACATTGGCACATAAGGCCCCCAGCGAAGAGCCCGAACTTTTATGGTGACCAATAACATACCTAGGAAGACGAAGGCAAGGCACGCAACCGCCCAGTCGCCGTGGCCGGTCTTAGGGAGCGCGGCGGCTTGCGTTGTTGTGGGCTTGGTCTTTTTGGTGGTCTTGGTCGCAGGCGTCTTGATGGACGCGGACGCGGGCCTGGCGTCCGACTTGGGCGACGAATCAGGCGTGGGGGCGGAATCTTCGCTGGGCTTGTTCTCGTCGCTATGCTTTCCTTCGCTTCCGGGCTTTGTATCCCCCGCGGGATTGCCACCGGCAGGTTCATCGGTACCGGGCTGGGTCTTCCCCGCCGGCGGCAGGGCGCCCGCGGGTTCAATTACCACACGCAGCGCTACGGCCCCGCTGGCGTCCATCACGCAGGCGGTACCAAAGGCCCCGCCCGCCGGCGTCACAAACTGCGCGGACGTAAGTGAGCCACTCTCGCAGACAACATCGGCTATGGCGCCGGTCGCGTACACCCAGGAGGCGTCCATGGCAAACTGGCCATCGGAGGCGTACACACCAAAGAAGCGACAATCATCGACCGATCCGTCGCCAGCAGCAACAACGTGCGCGCCACCCAGCCGGGGCCCGAGACACCCGGCTCGTCGAAGGTCTGCCCCACAATGGTAAGGCTATCCACACCCGCGGCATAAGAAGGCCCGCCTAGCAAAACGCATAGGCAGGCCAGGCGAGTCTCGAAGAAGCGCGAGACGGCCTCATGCTGGAGCTGCCGCATCACGTATAGCCAACGAAGCGCGGGCGGGACGCCACCAATGGGCAACGTCCCGCCCGCTCTGCGCAATCTCATGCGCATCCAACTTGTAGAGTAAATTCATCGCTCGCGTCGATTACGACCCCAATATTTCCCTAGGAAACACACTCGATAAATCGTTAACACCCATAGCGAAAAGCACCTTTGCGCTGGCATCGTTGCTGAGCTCGTCGCTCAACTTAAGTGCATCAAGCAGTATATTTCGTCGTAACATCTTATAGTCATCCTCAGTCAGCACTAGCTCAAGATCGCTTAAAACCCCTACTAGATTGACATCGTGAGACGGAGACACCCTGGCGCAGAATAGACGTTCGTCATGCGCACAGATATTTCGAAAATCTTTAATGTGATCGTATGCAAGTCTTAGCCTACGCGGGCTGATGCGCTTATCGACTTCATGCGTCTCGGAATAAAGATCAGAAAACGACTTGGCAATGGAATTTCTCATGCTTTCTGGCTGAAACTCATAGAACTTGAATGCCTGACCAAGCATCAAATAATTCATAAGAATCCATACCGGCGTATTGTCGTGATTATTCTCATAATGCCGAATGTAGTCCCTTTTATAATCGCTTTTCCATTTTTGAGACCTACACAGCACCTTCTCGAAATCACCAATAAGCATGTCGATCTTTTTTCGATAACCAGCATCGGCACGGTAGGATCTTCTATCCAGGTATGCCTCCGGGCTATCTTTATGGGCCATTGCGAAACGATAAGAACAGACGGTTTTAAGCACTGCTTCCGCCTTGTTAAAGTATTCAAACATGAGCAGACGCAATGAACGGTCAAATTCGAATAAACGATATATATCAGAAAACTTCGTACCTTTTACGAATAGCTCGTGGCAAGAATCTCCACGCTGGTCGAGAAACAAATCCTTGTAGCCGTTAATAACCGGATAGTATCCCTCGCGTTCCAAAACTAAACGAGTATTGTTATCGCATTCGAGTCCACGGCTTTCAAGAATAGCAATCTGCTCATCAATAGATTTAAATGGTTTATCCATTTGGGCCCCTTAAACGCGAAAACCGCCTTTCGGCGGTTCCCACGGACCAAGCCGGACGTACCGTCGCAAGGCCTCATCACAAGACTTACTTTAAGGGAGAACTCCGGGTCCGTCAATCCTATGCCGCCAATCCTCCAAATCAACCTTTGGACCCTTGATTGGCAACTTCATCCGAACACTTCCCACATTCATCCGTACATGTACGG
>CALHJP010000023.1:0-78501 GCA_938033205.1 uncultured Collinsella sp.
GCCCCGGCATCCGAGGTTGCGCCCGCGTCTACGCCGGCGCCCGAGCCTATAGACGTCAGCCCGCAAGATGACGAGCCGACCGCCCGCGTTTCCGAGGAGCCCGACTCCCCGGACACCGGCGATTCCGAATCAAACGCCGAGACCGACACCGTCTCTCCCGG
The DNA here is from genome assembly GCA_938033205.1 of uncultured Collinsella sp. Lineage (GTDB taxonomy): Bacteria > Actinomycetota > Coriobacteriia > Coriobacteriales > Coriobacteriaceae > Collinsella. The sequence goes on from CALHJP010000023.1 coordinate 162, forward strand.
TGACACAGCCGAGATCGACGTTGCCGCCGTTGAGGCCAAGCTCAAAGACCCCGGGTCGACCATGAGCTTTGAGCCCCTGACCGAGGAGCGCATCGAGACCGACTCGACCTATGATGCCGGCACCACCACGCAACTCATGTGGGGCGCCCGCTCTGACGTTGGCTGCGTACGCCCGCACAATGAGGATTCCTACCTGGTGCAGTCGCCGCTCTTTTGCGTATGCGACGGCATGGGCGGTCACGCCGCCGGCGAGGTAGCCTCTTCCATTGCCGTCGAGACTATTGCCAAGACGGCCCCGCAGTCCGCCGACGCAGCACGCCTGGCCGCAGCCGTCGAGGCAGCCAACGCCGCCGTAATCGAGGCGGCCCTGAACGGCCTGGGCAAGCCCGGCATGGGCTGCACAGCCACTTGCGCCTATATCGAAAACGACACGCTCGCCATCGCCCACGTGGGTGACTCTCGCGCCTACCTGCTCCACGAGGGCACGCTCATCCGCGTGACCCGCGACCACTCCTACGTGGAGGAGCTCGTGGACGCCGGTGAGATTACGGCAGACGAGGCTCGCGTCCACCCAAACCGCTCGGTCATCACCCGTGCGCTGGGCTCGGACCCCGCCATGTATGCCGACCACTTCACTCTGCATATCGAGGAAGGCGACCGCCTGATCCTGTGCTCCGACGGCCTTTCGAGCATGATTCCCGATAGCGATATCGAGAACATCGCCACGCAGTCCTCAACCGCGCAAATCTGCGTCGACAACCTAGTGGACGCGGCGCTTGCCGCCGGCGGCCACGACAACGTGACCGTAGTAGTCGTTGACCTGGTTGACGATGGCGTTATGCGCGAGGCGCAACGCGTGCGTCGCCGCAACGTCACCATCGGCGTCGTCTTAGGTCTCGTCTTGGTGCTGGCGGCTGCCATCTGGGCCTACACGGGTGTCACCGGCTCGTACTACCTGGGTACCTACCAGGGCAATGTCGCCGTCTGGCGCGGCCTGCCCGGCAAGCCGCTCGGACTCAAGCTCCACTGGCTCGAAAGCGAAACCAGTATCAAGCTGTCCGACCTGCCCGAAGACACGCAAAACCGCCTCAAGGCGGGCATTCCGCAAACAAGTGTCGACGATGCGCAGGACACGATATCCAAGTACCGCCACCAGATCGACGAGGAGCAGACCCGCCAGGTGATTGACGCGCAAACGATTCGCGACAACACCAATCAGGGATCGACCTCCGAATCAGATTCCGAGAAAACCGCCGAACAGTCCGCCGAGGCCGAAGCCTCCGAAAAGAACTAGAAAGGGAGTGCCGCTTATGAGTCGCCGCAACACCGAGCTGCTCTTGCTCATCGCCTCGGCGTTCCCCGTCATCCTGCTGTATGCGATGTACGTGCTCACCGCGGGCGCCGCCATCTCCTTTGAGACGCTCGCCGTGCCGATCGGCCTCTTTGCCGCCTTCGCCGCGGCACATATCGCCGTGCGCATCTTGGCGCCCGGCGCCGACCCCGCCATCCTACCCATCGTATTTATACTTTCGGGCATCGGCATCACGTTCGTGACACGCCTCGCCCCCGCTCTCGCCATCTCACAGCTCATCATCCTGTTTGTCTCGGTGGCCCTGATGGTGGGAACGCTCACACTGGTCAAAAACCTCGACGTGGTCATGCGCTACAAGTACACCTTTGGCATCATCGGCATCATCCTGCTGATGCTGCCCATCTTTATCGGCACCACGATCTCGGGCTCCAAGCTGTGGATTCGCATCGCGGGCTTTACCATCCAGCCTGGCGAGTTCGTCAAGGTCTTTATCGTGCTGTTCCTGGCCGGGTACCTGGCCGAGAACCGCGAGCTGCTCTCCATCTCCAACCGCAAGATCCTGGGCTTTAAGATCCCTCGCCTGCGACTGCTGCTGCCGCTGTTTGCCGTGTGGGGTGTGTGCCTGCTCGTCGTCGTCTTCGAACGCGACCTGGGTTCGGCCGTGCTGTTCTACACCATCTTCTTGCTGATGCTCTACGTTGCCACGGGGCGCTTTTCGTACGTCATCATCGGCCTTGCGCTGCTGGCCGTTGGAGCCGTGGGCGCCTACAAGTTCCTGTCGCACGTGCAGGTGCGCTTTCAGGTCTGGGTCGATCCGTTTAAGGACGCCCAGGGCCAGGGCTACCAGATCGTCCAGTCGCTCTTCTCGCTTGCCGATGGCGGCCTGGTCGGTGTTGGCATCGGCAACGGCATGGCCAACAACATCCCCGTCGTCGAGTCCGACTTTATCTTTTCGGCTATCGGCGAGGAGATGGGCCTTTTGGGCGGCGGCGCCGTGCTCATCCTGTTTATGCTTTTTGCCGTGCGTGGCCTCACCACGGCTGCCCGCGCTAAATCCGACCTTGCCGCCTTTAGCGCCACCGGTCTTACGGCAGCCATCAGCTTCCAGGCCTTCTTGATCGTTGGCGGCGTAACCCGCCTGATCCCGCTGACCGGCGTCACCCTGCCCTTTATGAGCCAGGGCGGCTCCTCGCTGCTGGCAAGCTTTATCATCGTCGCGCTCCTGCTGCGCGCCGGCGACGAGGCAACCGGACGCGAAGCCGAGCTCACCGGCACCGGCACCATGGCCGCCATCACCGATGATCAGGTCGCATCTGCCGCCGCCCCGACGGGCACGCGCTTTGCCACCTCGTCTTCCTACGGCAGCGGCAGCCATTCCGTCGGCTCGCGCATGCGCCGTCGCCTGCTCGACACGCCTGAATCCGGTGTGCTCGGCCGCGTTGCGCTCGCCAACCGTCTAACCCGTGCGGTGCTCGCCTTTACGGCGCTGTTCGCCATCCTTATCGGCAACCTCACCTATGTCCAGGTCATTAAGGCCAAGGACTATCAGGACATGCCGACCAACAACCACACCATCGCCCGCTCCAAGTACATCCAGCGCGGCTCCATCATCACGTCCGACGGCGTGACGCTGGCCGAGTCGCTGCAGCAGGAGGACGGCACCTACGTACGCTCCTACCCCAACGGTAACCTGGCAGCGCACGTGGTTGGCTACGTGAGCCAGCAGTATGGCACCACCGCCATCGAGAGCGTCATGAACGACACGCTCACCGGTTCTAAGGACTACTCCAGCTGGAACAACGCCATCGCGTCGCTCGCGGGCCAGACCCAGCCGGGCAACACCGCCAAGCTCACCATCGACTCGCGCATCCAGACGGCGGCCGAGCAGGCACTCAAGGGCTTTAAGGGCGCTGTAGTGGTCATCGACCCGCGTACCGGCGCGGTGCTCGCATGTGCCAGCTCGCCCACCTACGACAACACCAACATCGATGCCCTGCTGCAGACGGGCGGCGGCGAGGACGGCTCCATGTACAATCGCGCCATGGACGCGCTGTACACGCCGGGCTCAACGTTTAAGGTCGTTACGCTTTCCGCGGCACTCGAGACCGGTACCGCCAGCCTTACCAGCACCTACCAGGCGCCCGGCTCCATGGACATCGGCAACGCACCGGTCACCAACTATGCCAACGAGAGCTACGGCACCATCAGCCTGCAGCAGGCCTTTGCCGTGTCCTCCAACGTCGTCTTTGGCCAGGTGGCAAACGAAGTTGGCGCAAACACGCTCGTGCAGTTTGCCAACGCCTTTGGCTACGGCCAAAAGCTCGGCCAGGACCTGACCTCCGCGGCCTCCATCATGGCCGACCCGTCGCTCATGACCGAGTGGGAGACCGCCTGGGCCGGCGCCGGCCAGCCTGTCGGCATGGACCACACGCCCGGCCCGCAGACCACCGTCATGCAAAACGCCGTGATTGCCGCCGCCATCGCTAACAGCGGCGTAGTCATGGACCCGTACTTTGTAGCCCAGGTACTCGCCCCGGACGGAACCGTGGTCAAGACCACGCAGTCCCGCTCGCTGGGTCAGGCCGTCAGCTCCGCCACGGCCGACCAGGTCAAGCAGGCCATGCTTGCCGTCTTCCAGTCCGGCACCGGCACCGATGCCCAAATCCCCGGCGTCAAGGTCGCCGGCAAGACCGGCTCGGCCGAAATCGGCGGCACCAACGTCAACTCGATGTTCGTTGGCTTTGCACCTTACGATTCACCCACGGTCGCTATCTCGGTGGCCTTAGAGGATTACGACAAGCATGACGTCAAGGCCGCCAAGATTGCCGGCATCGTCCTGACCGCGGCGCTCGCCGCACAGGGAGCGTGATGCCCATGATCGAATCGGACACCCGAGGCGCGCCGCGGCCGAAGAGTTAGCGGCAACGCGCCACACGGCCCCAGCGGCCACATCGTAGGTACTACACACATCGTTGAGCGAATAGTTATGTTAGGAGCAGGAATGGAACAGAGGGTCCTCGGGGGAAGATACCTCCTCAAGGATAAGGTGGGGACAGGCGGTATGGCGACCGTCTACCGTGCGCAGGACCAGGTCCTCGACCGCACGGTAGCCGTCAAGATCATGCTGCCGCAGTATGCTGGCGACGCAACCTTCGCCGCACGCTTTAAGCAGGAGGCCCAGGCAGCAGCTGGTCTCTCCTCCCCCTATATCGTGGGCGTCTACGATTGGGGCAAGGACGGCGACACCTATTACATCGTCATGGAGTACCTGCGCGGCACCGACCTTAAGAGCGGCATCAAGAGCCACGGCGCCCTCGACCCCAAGAAGGTCGCCCAGATCGGCTCGCAGATCAGCTCCGCGCTTTCGGTCGCCCACAAGCACGAGATCATCCACCGCGACATTAAGCCGCAGAACATCATGGTGCTGCCAGACGGCAACATCAAGGTGATGGACTTTGGCATCGCGCGCGCCAAGAACAGCCACCTCACGCAAGACAACAACGTGCTGGGAACCGCCCACTACGTCAGCCCCGAGCAGACCCGTGGTCAGGACCTCGGCCCCACCTCGGATATCTACTCGCTGGGCGTCGTGATGTACGAGTGCGCCACCGGCCGCGTTCCCTTTGACGGTGACGACGCTATCTCGGTCGCACTCAAGCAGGTCAACGAGCTGCCTATTCCGCCGAGCCAGATCAACTCCGGTGTCGACGCCGACCTTGAGCGCATCATCCTCAAGTGCATGGAGAAGGACCCGGCAAACCGCTTCCAGACCGCCGACGAGCTGCGTCAGGTGCTCAACAGCTACCTGTCGGGCCGTGCCGTCAACATCTCGGAGCCCACGCGCATCATCGGTGCCCCCGGTGAGCTGGGCGCCACCAAGACTCGCGAGCTTTCCGATCAGACGCGCGCCATGGTACGTCCCGTCTCGGGCGTGAGCGGCCAGAATACCGCCCGTAGCTCGGTTTCGGGCTCCACCGGCTCCTACGAGGTCGAAAAGCCCAAATCCAACAAGAACAAGATCATCGCCGCCGTGGTGGCAGCCGTTGCCGTCATCGGTATCGTGGTGGCCTTTGCCACAGGACTCTTTGGCGGCGAGCAGGTCACCGTGCCCGATGTGCTGGGCAAGGACCAGCAGACTGCCGTCGAGCAGATCAAGGAAGCCGGCCTCGAGGTCGGCACCATCGACCAAAGCTACAACGACGATATCGACGAGGGCAAGGTCGCCGAGCAGACGCCCAACGGCAAAACCAAGAAGGCCAAGGGCACCAAGGTGAACCTGGTAATCTCCAAGGGCCCCAAGCCCTCCGAGAAGGTTGAGGTTCCCCGGCTTGTCGGCCTGACCAAGGACCAGGCAGAAGCCGCGCTGGCAAGCGTTGGCCTGAAGGGCAACGCCTCCGAGGAGGCCAACGAGGCCGATGAGGGCCAGGTCTTTGAGCAGGGCACCGAAGCCGGTAAGGAAGTCGCGAAGGGCACGACCATCTCGTACAAGGTCTCCAGCGGTCCTGACACCACCTCCGTCCCCGATCTGACCGACATGACCGAGGCCCAGGCGCGCAACGCCCTCGATATGGCAGGCTTTGGCGTCGACGTGAGCTACCAGGAGAACGATTCGGTTACCGAGGGCACCGTGATTAGCTGGAACCCCAGCGGCAAGCAGAAGCCTGGCGCCACGATTACCGTCGTCATTGCCAAGAAGTCCGGCAAGGCCAGCGTTCCGGGCAACCTGTACGGCAAGAGCATCTCCGCGGCCGTCACCGCGCTCAACAACGCCGGGTTCTACAACATCGCATTCTGCGATCAGAACGGCAACCCCGTGAGCGGCAACGAAAACGCCACCGTTACGGGCGTCTCCCCCACCGGCAAACAGTCTACCGACAGCACGATTACGCTGACGGTCGCACTTTCTGGCTCGGGTTCGGGTTCGGGCTCGGGCACGGGCGACGATTCCGGTACGGCCAACTAGTCGCCACCCCACCGCCCATTACGGCTCTCGCCGCAAACATATTCACTCACAGGCGCCCGCTTGCTCCCCCAGCAAGCGGGCGCTTCGTTTTTGACATGGCATGAACCAGAAGAGCCCGGCACCGTGTCGGTGTACCGGGCTCGACAAATCTCAGGTGCCCCCGGGCGGATTCGAAAACTCCCCCCGCGGGGAAATTGGTGACGCGGGTGTCGACGGTCCGAATCCGGCCTTTAGACCAGAAGAGCCCGGCACCGTAGCGGTACCGGGCTCGGCAAATCTCTGGTGCCCCCGGGCGGATTCGAACCGTCGACACCCGCTTTAGGAGAGCGGTGCTCTATCCCCTGAGCTACGGAGGCATGTTGTATTAGTGTAGCAGATTTACGCCGCTGTAATGCAGCGTATACCCACTCTTCGAAGTTGCGGTGGAACAGCCCTCCGGAAAGTGCGTCCCACTATCCAGGCAAATTCTGGGTCAGACTTTCCCCATGAGACCTCGCTGGGAAACTGTGACCCAGAATTTCGGCTCGAAACGGGACACGGTTTCCCAAACGACCCCGTTCCGGAAACTACATCCCGGAATCGACGCTCGAACTGGGATGCACTTTCCCGATCGAGCCACATGGGAGACTGCGCCCCACTTTGAGGGGGCGCTCTTTAATGACTACTTGCCTTTGTGGAAAAGGTTTTTGATAACGGAGGGGATGCTCTTGGCGCCCTTGGCCGTCACATCGATAAAGTCGGGCGAACGCACGAGCTTATCCTCGTCGACGTACTTACGGACCGCGCGAAGCGTCTCTTTATCGTCGCGCGTCGAAAACGTAAAGTGGCCGTTGTCCTTGGTGAAGATAGCAAAACGCGTAATCTTCTTGGTGCCGCGCAAAACCTCGGCGGCGATGTAGTCGACCTCATCCCACGGGATTTGAATGTAATCCTCGGGATTGCGCTCGTTATAGTACTCGAACGCCTTATTGCCCACCATTACGTTACCGTGACTGGTAAGCCCCATCAGGCAGGTTGCCGGCGTTGCCAGATCGACCGTGCTGTTCTGAGATTGCGCCATGCGCGCCTCGCCCTCCAAATAAAACAATCGGACCGCATCCAGTGTACCCACCGGGTGCGGTCCGTTTCAATGGCTCAAAAGCTCTTGCCTAGCAATTCTCGGTCTTAAGCCGAAACGTGCTTACATGAAGCCGCAGACGCGACCGATGATGCCGACGGCGAAGAGAGCCAGGATGATGACGATCGGGCTGACCTTCTTCTTGAGGAGCTTGCAGACCAGCAGGGTCAGGCACACGGCGGCAAGGCCGGGGATGAGCTGATCGAGGTTGGCCTGAAGCGTGGTGACCTTCACCGGGTCGAGTGCGTTGGCACCGACAGAGCTGTACATCGTCAATGCCTGCTTGATGCCCTCAGAACCGGCGGGCAGGTTGGCCCAGTCGATATAGGCGCCAGCGGACTGCGTGACCTTGGAGACGACCGGGGTGAAGGAGATGGACACCCAGCGCTCGACCAGGGCGCCGATGATGAACATACCCAGGATGGAAGCACCCTCGGTGACCTTGCCCATCAGACCGCCGGAGAGGTCCTTGGCGATGGAGGAGCCGACCTTGTAGCCAAACTCCTGCGTGTACCACAGGAAGGCGTAACGGATGATGTTCCACGCGAAGAAGAACAGCAGCGGACCGGCGATGCTGCCGGACAGGGCCAGGGAAGCGCCCAGTGCGCCCAGAATCGGGCGAAGGGTGAACCAGAAGGCGGGGTCGCCGACGCCGGCGAGCGGGCCCATCATACCGACCTTGACGCCCTGAATGGCGACATCGTCAATCGGAGCACCGTTGGCGCGCTCCTCCTCGAGGGCGAGGGTAACGCCAATGACGGGGGCGGAAACATAGGGGTGGGTGTTATAGAACTCCAGGTGGCGCTTAAGAGCGGCAATCTGGTCATCCTTGCTGGTGTAGAGCTTCTTGATCGCAGGGATCATTGCGAAGCACCAGCCGCCGTTCTGCATACGCTCGTAGTTCCACGAGCCCTGAAGGAACTGATGACGGAAGCAAACCTTCTTACGGTCAGCCTTGGTGAGCTGAATCTTGTTCTCTGCCATATGTATCACTCCCCTCCTACTCGTAATCGTTCAGAATGTCGCCGAGCGGGTCACCGGAGCCACCGCCCATGCCGCCACCCTGCTTGGCCAGATCCTTAAGGCCAAGGTAGATGAGGGCAAGGGAGATGCCGATGAGGCCAAGGGCGATCAGCGTGAGCTGAGGGATGGCAGCAAGGACAAAGCCGAGGATGAAGAACGGCCAGGTCTCCTTGGTGGCCATCATGTTGATGACCATGGCGTAACCGACGGAAGCGACCATGCCGCCGCCGACAGCCATGCCGCCGGACAGCCAATCGGGCATAGCGTTAAGCGCGTTGGTAACAGCCTCGGCCGGGATGATGCACAGAAGTACTGCCGGGATGGCGATACGAACACCCTGCATGAGGATGCCGGCGTACTGCCAACGCTCGATGCCGGCGAAGTCGCCCTTCTCGGCGCAGGCGTCCATGCCGTGAACCATAGCGGTAGCCAGGGTACGGCAGATCATGGTCAGGAACAGACCAGCGACCGACAGCGGGACGGCGACGGCGATGGCGGCGGTAACGGCCTTGGCCGAATCGGTGGCGCCACCGTTGAGGGCGAGCACCATGATGATCGAAGAAGCGACCGAGGCCAGAGCGGCGTCAGGCGCGACGGCGGCGCCGACGTTAGCCCAGCCAAGGGCCATCATCTGGAGCGAACCGCCCAGGAGGATGCCCTCCTGAAGGTGACCGGTTACGAGACCGATAAGCGTGCATGCCACGAGCGGCTGATGGAACTGGAACTCATCCAGAATGCCTTCCATACCGGCAAGCAACGCGACAATCGCAACAAGCAGAATAGTGATTGCAGACATGTATCGGACCCTCCTTTACTATGCTTGAGCGGCCAGTTCGGCCTTAGCTTTCTTCAACATGGCGTCGAGATCCTCGGAGGAATCCGAAGGAACCTTGCGGACCTCGAACTTGACGCCCTTGGCCTTGAGAGCCTCGATGGTCTTGACATCGTCATCGCCCATAGCGACAGCGTTAGTGACGACGACCTTGCCCTTGGAGTGGGCCATGGAACCGATGTTGGCTTCCTTGATGTCGACGCCGGCCTCGATGGCCCTGAGCAGATCCTGCGGGTTCTCGAACAGCAGCATCGCCTTGGTGTCGCCAAAGCGCGTGTCCTTGACGACCTCGGCCATCTTCTTGATAGGCACGACGTTGGCGTGGACTCCCGGAGGGGCAGCCTGCTCGATCATGGTCTTGCGGAGCTCGTCGTGAGCAACGCCGTCGGAGACCACGATGATGCGGTTGGGGTTGATCTGCTTGGTCCACGTGGTGGCCACCTGACCATGCAGCAGACGCGTGTCGATACGGACGTGGGCGATCTTGATGTGCCCGTCGCCGATCACCGTTCCCGGAGGAATGGCACCCGCAGGAGCAGCGGCGGCCGCAGCCGGCTTCTTCTCCTCGGGCTCCAGAGACTCGGGCTTGACGCGCACGCCGGCCTTAGCCTCAGTCACGAGATGTTTTGCGATCGCATGTGCAGTGTTCTTTGCGTCAAAGCGCTGCGAATATGCCTCGATGAGCATAGGCAGGTTGACACCGGTGACGATAGCCCAGGAATCGTGGCCCTCGATGAGCCCGCTGATCTGATTGAACGGCGTGCCGCCCCACAGATCAACGAGGAAGAGCACCTGCTCCTGGTCCTCGAAGGAAGCGATTGCCTCCTCGACCTTGGCACGGAAGTCGTCGGGGCCCATGCTCGGCTCGAGCGAGACCACGGCAACAGACGGCTGATCGCCAAAGACCATCGAGCCCGTCTGCTTGATTCCAGCCGCCAAGTCACCATGGCTAGCAAGAACAATACTTACCATCACATAACCTCCTTTTTGTCTACGTAATTCCTACACGACAGTTATGGAGTATAGCTGCAAATACAGCAGAATTGTTTGAAAAACTGCAAAAGGTAGCATTATTTATTTAACGTCTTGTTTTGTTACAAGCTGATTACATTCCAGTATTTTGGCTGATTTGCTGCTGAGGATTGATAGCTGATCTATTTACATGACCGAATTGAGCACGCTGTTCATTATTGCCGGTTTTAAACAGACACAAATGTGCTCGGGTTGAGGCTATTTCGTTTAAACAGATGGTGCTTGACTAATGGTAAGGAATATGCTCTAGGAAAGTAGTCGTTGGGGACGTTCTTTAATGACTAGTCGTTTAAGAACGTCCCCAACGACTAAGTTAGGCGATGTGGAGGGGGTTGGCGGCGTCGACGGCATCGGGGGCATCGGAGAGGCCGTCGGGGGCAGCGTCTGTCGGGTCCTCGTCGGGGGTCTCGATCTGCTTGATCATGACCTCCTGGCCCTGCAGCAGATAGGTCTCGCCGCTACCGCAATGGGGGCAGGTCTTGCCGTGCTCGACCGTCGCGTAGTCGCAGCCGCACGCCTCGCAATGCGTCACGGCCTCGACGGGCTCCACGATAAGCTCCGCGCCCTGCGTGATGGACTTTTTATCTGCCGCCCAGCGCCAAGCGTCGAGCAGCAAGTCGGGAACGACGCCCGAGACCTCGCCCAGCAGCAGCGTGACGCTCGAAACGCGACGCACGCCATTGGCGCGCGCCACGTTCTCAACATCGCGAATAATGTGATAAACGATTCCCAATTCATGCACTTTTTCTTCCGCCGTTCTAACGAACGGCGGTCGACTTGACGCTGCGCGAGCCCCAGACGGACGATCTGCCTTTCAATCGTCGGGCATGGGCAAAAGCCCTATGCCCTCCTCTTTCAAGGCACCTCGCCACGCCTGGGACTCGCTCGCTGTCCAACCGTTCTCTGCGCCGTTCTCTTGTTTGTTGCGTTTTTTATTTCTTCCCAAATTTGATTTTGATCGCACGCTTTAAAGCATACTTGCCAAGGCTCGGGAGCTTTTGCTCGTATTTGACCATCGTGGAGCACTCGGGGCGATCGCGATCCAGATGGATGGCATCGAACGCGCACTTGGTGGTGCACAGGCCGCAGCCGATGCACTTGTTGGGGTCGACGATTGAGGCACCGCAGCCAAGGCAACGGGCGGTCTCGGCGCGCACCTGCTCTTCGGTAAAGGTCTCGACGTACTCGCTGAAGGGCGCGGCCTTCTCGCGCTCGTGGTCCACGTGGGCAACCTCACGGCTCGCGTTGTCATAGCTCTCGATCACGACATCGTCGCGGTCGAGCGCGGCGTAGCGGCGCTGGTTGCGGCCGATGGTGAGCGTGGAGCCCGGCTGCACAAAGCGATGGATGGACACGGCGGCCTCGTGACCGGCGGCGATGGCGTCGATAGCAAAGCTGGGACCGGTGTAGACGTCGCCGCCCACAAAGATGTCGGGCTCGGCGGTCTGGTACGTCTGCGGATCGGCAAGGGCACCCTGGCTGCGGCCGAGCTCCACCTTGGAGCCAGCCAGCAGGTCGCCCCACACAATGGACTGGCCAATCGACATGACGACACGGTCGGCATCGACACGGCGCAAGTCGTTCTCGTCATACTCGGGCGCAAAACGGCCCTCGTCGTCAAAGACACGCGTGCAGCGCTTAAAGGTGATACCGCACACACGACCGGCCTCGTCCAGGTGAATCTCCTTGGGGCCCCAGCCGCAGCTAATGTGCGCGCCGTCCTCAATGGCCTCGCGACGCTCCTCCTCGCTGGCAGGCATCTTGACCTCGCTCTCCAGGCAGAACATCTCAACGTGCTCGGAACCCAGACGGCAGGCGTTGCGCGCGACATCGATGGCCACGTTGCCGCCGCCCACCACGATGGTGCGCCCGGGCAGCGCGTCGATCTTGCCGCTGTTGACCTCGCGCAAAAAGTCGACGGCCACGGTCACGTCCTCGGCATCCTCGCCCGGAATACCGGCAAGGCGGCCACCCTGGCAGCCAATGGCCACGTAAAAGGCTTTAAAGCCCTGCGCGCGCAGCTCGTCGAGCGTCACATCGCGACCGACCTCCACGCCATAGCGGAACTCGGCGCCCATCAGGCGAATGACCTCGACCTCGGCCTCGATAACGTCCTTCTGCAGCTTAAAGCTGGGAATGCCGTAGGTGAGCATGCCGCCCGGGCGCTCGTTTTTCTCGAACACGACGGGCTTGTAGCCCTTCTCGGCCAGATAGAAGGCGCAGGACAGACCGGCCGGACCGGCGCCGATGATGGCGATCTTCTGGTCGAAGCCGCCGGCACGCGTCGGGGTCACCACAGGTGGGACATAGCGAGTCGCGGCATCCAGATCGCGCTGGGCGATAAACTTCTTGACCTCGTCGATGGCCACGGCCTCGTCCACGCGACCGCGGGTGCAGGCATCCTCACAGCGGCGGTTGCACACACGGCCGCAGATAGCGGGCAACGGGTTCTCGCGCTTGATGAGCGCCAACGCCTCGTCATAGCGGCCCTGCGCCGCGAGCTTCAAATAGCCCTGAACGGCAACGTGCGCGGGGCAGGCCGTCTTGCAGGGAGCGGTGCCGGACTCATGCGTCTCGATACGGTTGTCGTTGCGGTAGTTGGGCGACCACTTGGTGTGGTCCCACTTGGTGGCATCGGGCAGCTCCTGGCGCGGATACTCGGGCACCTGTCCGCCAGCCTTTTTGCTACAGAGCTTCTGGCCCAGTTTGGCGGCGCCGGCCGGACACACCTCAACGCAGCGACCGCAGGCCACGCACTTGTCCTTCTCGACCTTGGCGACGTAGGCCGAGCGCGACAGGTTGGGCGTGTTGAACAGCTGCGAAGTGCGCAGGGCGTAGCACACGTTGACGTTGCAGTTGCAGATGGCGAAGATTTTGTTCTCACCGTCGATGTTGGTGATCTGGTGCACAAAGCCGTTGTCCTCGGCCTGGCGCAGGATGTCGTAGACCTCCTCGCGCGTCACATAATGGCCGCGGTCGGTCTCGACCACGTAGTCGGCCATATCGCCCACGGCGATGCACCAATCGGCCGGGTCGTCGGCGCAGCCCTCTCCCATCACGCGACGGCTCGCGCGGCAGCTGCAGGTGCTAGCGGCATACTTACCTTCGTATTTGTCGAGCCAATGCTCGATATGCTCGATCGGCACCGAGGTGCTCGCGGCATCGATGGCCTTCTCGACCGGAATGACATGCATGCCGATGCCGGCACCGCCGGGCGGCACCATCGGCGTGGCCTTGGACAGCGGTCCCTTGGACGCCTGCTCAAAGAACTTGGCATAGACCGGATGCTCCTCGAGCTGGCTCACGCGCATGTTGAGGAACTCGGCGGAACCCGGCACCAGCATGGGCAGCACCCACTGCTTGGCGCGCTCGGGGTTTTCCCAGTTGTACTCGAGCAGACCCGTGTAGCTCATGTCGTCGAGCATTTTTTCGATATCGGCCTCGGGCATGCCGGTGAGCTTGACCATCTCGGGCAGCGTATAGGGACGGCGCATCTTCATCTTGCAGAGCACTTCGGCCTGCTCGTCGGTTGCGGCCTCGGCAAACGACCAGTACTCGTAGCCCAGCAGCTCGTCGCGGTGCAGCAGGCGGTTGGTGCAGTGCTCACACAGTTTGACGATGGCCTCGCGCGGATGCTCCGGTATCGGCGGCACGAACTCCGCGCCGATATCGGGCTCGGTATAGCTAATCCCCGGTCCGTTGAGAATCATAGTCGTCCCTTCTCTTGCCACAGCCCGGCGAGACCGCAGCGCCCCTCTTTTTTTGCAGGCCGGGCATGCCCCCATGCCTTTCACCCGCCATTGTTGACATTGTGTCAAAAATAGTATTGACGAACCGTCAACAATATTCAAGACTGTTAGGCGAACGGTCAGGCAAAAGAGGATGAAAGGCGGCAAAACATGGGCAACAACGCAGCAGATATCTCTGTGGTCGATGCCGTCCCCGCATCCGATAGCGCGGCAAAACGCCTGACGGGCGACGAGCGCCGTCGCGAGATCCTCGCCGCTGTGCGCGCCGTGAGCGCCGAGCTTGGTGTGTCCCATCTTTCGGTATCGGCCGTGACCAAGCGGGCTGGCTGCACGCGTTCGCTGTTCTACCACTACTTTGCCGATATGGATGCCGCCGTCACCGCCGTTATGGACGAGGCAATCGACGGCTTTATCGCCGAGCTCGAGCAGTGGAACGCCAGCCGCACGGTTGGCGACATCGAAGGCGCACTCGACACCGTTGCTCCGCTCTTTAAGCGCCTGGTCGTGAGCGGCCACGAGTTGCCGAGCACGCTCACCTCGAGCAGCGGCGCGCTCTACGGCGGCTTTTTGCACAACGTGGTCCAGCGTGTGGCGCAGTATATCTGCGATACCACCGTGGTGGATTTTGTCGCCCATCATGAGCTACGCATCGACCATGTCTACGAGACGTTCTACACCCTCATTATGGGGTTGTTGATGTATATCCGCACGCACCCCGATGTGCCCGACGAGACGGTCAAGGAAATCATCGCCTCGACACTCCACATCGAGGGCTATACCGCCAAGTATCCGGAGCGCAAGCCCCAGAACTGACGACATTTGGCCAAACTGCCCGCGATCAGAAGAGGGGCCGCGGGCGTGTGAAAGGAGAGCAGCATGCTGTTCGATGTTTGGGGTAGCGATACCCTTATCCACTGGGCCGGCTGGGCCATGGTCTTTATTGGCCTGATCGTGCTCAACGAGATCGGCCGCCGCACCAAGCTGGGCGCGGCCATCATCTTTGGCGTGGCTCCGCTGGCCATGACCATCTACTGCGTCGCCATCGCCATCGGCGTTTCACAGGGTGCCGAGTGGGCGCTCACCAACCCCACCCATGTGTACCAGAACAGCTGGTTCCACTACGCCAAGGTATACGCGGCGCTCGCCGGCTGCTGGGGCTTCATTGCCATTAAGTACCAGTGGGGAAAGATCGGCAAGGCGCATTGGTTCCGCGCGTGGCCGTTTGTGATCGTCGCCATCAACATCATGATCGCCGTCGTGTCCGACTTCGAGAGTGCCTATCACTTCTTTGTCCTGGGCGAGTCCACCTGGGTCACCTCCGAAGGTGCTATGCAGCTGGCCGGCTGGAACAACGTGTTCAACGGCATCGCCGGCATCATCAACATCTTCTGCATGACCGGTTGGTGGAGCGTCTACGCCTCCGAGGATCAGACCGACATGCTGTGGCCCGATATGACCTGGGTCTACATCATCGCCTACGATATCTGGAACTTCTGCTACACCTACAACTGCCTGCCCACCCACTCCTGGTTCTGCGGCTTTGCACTGCTGCTGGCGCCCACCGTCGCCGCCTTTATCTGGAACAAGGGCGGTTGGATCCAGAACCGCGCCTTTACGCTTGCCATTTGGTGCATGTTTGCGCAGGTGTTCCCCTACTTCCAGGAAGAGTCCATCTTTGTGACCCACTCCACGCTCGACGCAGGCGCCGCCACCGCGGTCTCGATCGCCGCACTGGTCGCCAACATCGCCGCGATCATCTACATCGCCTACCGCGCCAAGAAGCTCGGCCGCAATCCCTACAAGCAGGATGTCTTTGAGGGCACCAGCGATTGGGAGAAGGCTACCGCTCGCCGCGCCAAGGTGGATTACGCACACGCCGAGTAACGCGCCCGGTGCACATGCCGCTTGAATGTGAAGTCGCCTGGCCGACTCCGCGCAATGCAACGTATTGCATACCCCCGGAAAGCGATTTGTCCGCTTTCCGGGGGCTTTTTGCTGTTGTGCGCATCCACGCACATATTCAAAACCTCTCGCACAGATAAAATCAGATTTCCAATTGCCTGACAGCTCTATATGACCCTGTTTTTGGGTACATTGTTGTCCCGATATTGAGCTTGGGGGATGCATGAAAGATGAAACGATGGGCCAAGAGGATGCGGCCCAAGATGCAGAAGCTTGCGCTGAGGCCTTGGAGAGCTTAGACCGGATTTCACTCGATGAGATTGCGTTTGACGATTCGGGCGTTGGTGTGCAGGATGAGCCGGAAGCCGAGGCGCAGTCCGATGATCAGGATGCAGACGACGTTGAGCCTGCCAAAGATGAGGCAGGTCACGAAGACACCGAAAGCGAGGCCGGCAATCAGCCCGAATCCGACACGGGCGAGGAAACCGTCTTGCTCGACAGCTTGCCGGCCGAGGATTCGCTGACCCGCGAGCTTCCTGGCTTAGGCTCTGCACCAGCCGTGGACGAGACCATCGCCATGGGCGATATTCCCCTGCCGTCCGTTCCTTCGGCACGCGAAGCCGAGGTTCGTCATCGTAAGATGTCGCCCAAGCGCCGCAATCTGATGGTCGCCGGTGTCGTGGCCGTCGCGCTCGTCGCCGGCGGCGCGGGCTATGCGGCTTGGAACGGATACCAGCAAGAGCAGGCCGCCGTGGTTGCCGCAAACGCCCATACCATGATGTCGGTGCAAATTGGCGTACATGCCGCGGGACTCGACTGCTCCACCGGCTCAAAGATCCCCGTGCAGGTGAGTGGCCAGGACTCCGACGGCTCTTCTGTGAGCGAAACGCTCTACGTTGACGAGCACGGCCGCGGCATCAAACTGCTGCCCGGCGATTACACGCTCTCCATCGCTGCCTCCCCCATCGCGGCCGACGGCACCATCTATACCGTCCCGACCACCAAGACGCAGGTCACCGTTAAGAGCGATGGACAGGATTTAAGCGCCCAGGCTGCCTTTAAACTCAAGGTGCCTTCGGCCGACACGGTAACCAACGACCAGATCGACGCCGCCGCCAAATATGCCGAGGAGGGAGGCGCGAGCTCCGCCGCCACCGCCAAGGTGCTCCAGCAGGCGGCAACTGCGCGTCGCAATGCCGCCGTCAATGCCGTGAGCGCGCAAAAGGCACAGGCGGCCCGCGATGCCGACGCCCGTCACAAGGCAACCGACCTTTACCAGCTCGATATCCCCGTCGAGTGGTACGGCAAGGTCGAGACTTGGCAGAATGGCAGCACGCTATGCATCTATCTTGCCGGCGACAGTGATACGCCGATCGTGACGCTCGTCGCGGTGCGCGAGGGCGAGAGCTTTACGCCCGATGAGGGCGATACGGTTTTGGGTGCGGCCAATCTAGGCAACGGTTATACCGTCTACGCCAGCGGCCCCGTCTATCCGTACGTGGTGCCCCAGACCATCAACGGGCGCACGCAGAACCCCGTGTCGACCTATCCCATGGACACAGCCATTGAGCTTGTCGAGCTTACGACCGGCAACCGCTACACCTACAGCCAGATCAAGAGCGTGCTGGTCGGCAAAGACGGCAAGGCCGACGCTGCCACCAAGCTCGAATGCGACTACATCGCCCAGATTCTGCTGCCGAGCATCAAGGCCCAGGACTAGCCGGGCGCATCATGGTACTCCCCAACCGTGATGAAGGGGCCAGGAGGTCCTGGCCCCACAGATCCGTAGATGATTAGGCAAGGAGCCACTTCCATGCGGGCACAGCGTGTACCACACCGTGTTCACATGGAATATCGGCCTGTTCATCCATAGTAACGATTACCGACTCGCCAAGATCAAACTGGGCCATCGAGGCATCGAGGGCTGCAATTTCGCGTTCGCGCGTTTTCTCGCTTGCCATATCCACACTCACCTGAGTCAGGCTATAAGCCTGCATGAGAAGTGCATCCCCAGCCACAAAGTCAACCTCATGGCTTTTATTCTTCTCCTTGACCAGTAGGCGGCAGACCGAACCGACCCGCACCGCAGGAGTCCTTCTTCTGAGCGCATTGAACACCGCAGTCTCGAGCCTCTGGCCCTGGTCCAATGCCGATGCGGGAGAGAATGCTCCAAACATCGCAGGATCGACAGCGTAGACTTTAGACGCAGACCGCGTATTATTTGCAAGTGAACGCGTAAACTCCGGCACAGAAAACAGCAGGTAGGCGTCCTCGTAATACTCAAGTAAGTCGCTGAGCGAATTACGACTGACGGGTATCTGCCTGCTCTTGAACTCGTTGTACACCTTGTTCACCGACAGCTCTCGTCCCGAAGATGCCATACACCGCGTCAGAAACAGTGAGGCCAAACGAGGGCTCTTGACGTCGTAACGCTCCACAACGTCCATAGCGACCGTTCGCGACGCATATTCCTGTAGCAGCTGAATCGCGTCTGCGGGCGTCTGCTCAAGTGTCGCGATGAATCCCCCTCGCTCGAGATATCCGACCAGATGGTGTCGGAGCAACGCTGCAGCGCTTGAGGAGAAGGGCGCGTTCGACTCAGGAACGCTCCCCGTCTTATATCGGACGTATTCCGAAAAACTCAACGGAAAAAGCTCTCGCACAAGAGAACGGCCCCTGAACTCGCTCTTAAGTTCTGAGGACAGCATCTTAGAAGAAGATCCCGTCACGTAAACGGTCGCCTTCTCCGTATCGACCACGCGTCGCAGAAACGCACCCCATTCGGGTATTTCCTGGATCTCGTCAAAGAAAAGGTAGGCGCCCTCGCCTCGAGCAGCAGGATATAGTGCATAGAATGTATCGAGCACGTCCGCTAGTAGCGATGGCTCATACGGACGCAAGCGCTCATCCTCAAAATTGAAATATAGCATCCGGTCAAGCTCGACGCCTTGGCCCTGAAGCCGCCGCATCTCCTGATACAGGCGATACGTCTTTCCACAACGACGGGCGCCCACAATCACATATACGATGTTGTCGCGCTTTGGCTCCTGCGGGTTGCCCAGATCAAGGTCGCGCTCAAAGACCTGCGGAATCCCCTGTTGCTCAAAGTCCTTTATTTTTTGAGCCACCAAGTCGTTGAATGCCATAATTCTCCAATCTTGCTCTCCTGCTAATCAAGATTATAATGATTCTTGATTGGCAGGAGAGCAAGATTGTGCGTATCTTGATTAATGGATAAGCAAGTTTTCTATTAGTGGCCCCTCCCGGAGGATATCGAGCGGCCGAGGGGGGCAGGCATGAACGCCTCTAGCCGAAAACAAAGTAGCTAAAAAAGCCCCGTCCCAAATGAGCTACTTAACGCCAGGGGTCAGCTTCGAAGAGGGGCTCGCGCTCGGGGCGGCGATCGCTGTAGGGATCGTAGCCGTCATCGTCCTCGTTCTCGGCACGGATGTAGGGGTCGCGCGGCTTGGACGTGGGCCTGGGCGCCGGCGCGCTTGTCTTGATCTCGTCTTTCATCTGCATAGCTCCTTACATCGCATCCGTTCGGCATCATCGATTGTCGCACGAAAAAGGGCGGCGGACCCAATGGATCCGCCGCCCTTGGCGTTTAGAGACGGCTGGTAGATTTTAAGGCATATCCCAAAAATCTACTCGGCGTCGGGGACCTCGTAGGTGGCCGCCGGCGTGTTATCGCACACGACGGTAAAGCCGCCGTCCTTGTCGACATCGACTGTCACCTGATCGCCCTCGCGCACCGTGCCGTCGATGATAGCGGCGGCGATGGCATCCACGACCTCGCGCTGAACCAGACGCTTGAGCGGACGGGCGCCAAAGACCGGGTCCAGGCCGCCCACGGCGAGCATCTGCTTGGCCGCCGGGGTGATGGCAAGCGTCATGCGCTCCTTGGCCAGACGCGCGCGGACGTCGGCGAGCTGGATGTCGACGATCTTCTCGATCTGCGCCATGCCGAGCGGATGGAACACCACGATATCGTCGATACGGTTGAGGAACTCGGGGCGGAAGGTTTGAGCCATGGCCCCGTCAACCTGATGGCGCATCTCCTCCTCGTCCTTGCCGGACAGATCGGCGATAGCCTTGGAGCCCACGTTGGACGTCATGATGATAATCGTGTTCTTGAAGGACACTTGGCGACCCTGACCGTCGGTCAAACGGCCGTCGTCGAGCACCTGCAGCAGCACGTTAAAGACATCCGGATGAGCCTTCTCCATCTCGTCGAGCAAGATCACGGAGTAGGGACGACGGCGCACGGCCTCGGTGAGCTGGCCGCCCTCGTCATAGCCCACGTATCCCGGGGGCGCACCGATCAGACGCTGGACGCTGAACTTCTCCATATACTCGGACATGTCGATACGCACGAGCGCGCGCTCGTCATCGAACAGGCACTCGGCCAGCGCCTTGGCGAGCTCGGTCTTGCCTACGCCGGTGGGGCCCAGGAAGAAGAAGCTGCCGATGGGCTTGTCTGGGTCGGAGAGACCCGCACGGCTGCGACGCACGGCCGCGGCTACAGCGGAGACGGCCTCGTCCTGACCGATAACGCGCTTATGCAGCTCGCCCTCCAAGCCCTTCAACTTGTCGAGCTCGCCCTGCATCATCTTGGACACGGGCACACCGGTCCAGGCGCTCACGACCTCGGCGATCTCATCGGAGGTCACCTGTTCGTTGAGGCCCTCGCCGTCCTGCTGCTTTTGCGCCTCGAGCGCAGCCTCGGAATCCTGAATCTGCTGCTGCAGACCCGGGATCACAGAATAGCGAAGCTCGGACGCACGGCCCAGATCGCCGTTGCGCGTCGCGCGCTCCTCTTCGCTCTTGGCCGCGTCAAGCTGGCCCTTAAGCTCCTGCACGTGGTCGATGGCGTTCTTTTGGTTGAGCCAGCCGGCCTTTTGCACGTTGAGCTTTTCCTGGACTTCGGCAATCTCTTGGCGCAGAGCCTCCAAACGCTCCTTAGAGGCGTCGTCGGTCTCTTTCATGAGCGCCTGTTCCTCGATCTGCAGCTGGGTGAGCTGACGCGTGGTGGCGTCGATCTCGACCGGCATGCTGTCGAGTTCCATGCGCAGGCGGCTCGCGGCCTCATCGACCAGGTCGATAGCCTTGTCGGGCAGGAAGCGGTCGGCAATGTAGCGGTCGGAGAGGTCGGCGGCAGCCACGAGCGCGCTATCGGTGATGTGTACGCCGTGGAAGATCTCGTACTTCTCCTTCAGGCCACGCAGGATTGAAATGGTGTCCTCGACGGTAGGCTCGCTGACCATCACGGTCTGGAAACGACGGGCGAGCGCCGCGTCCTTCTCGATGTACTTGCGGTACTCGTCGAGCGTGGTCGCGCCGATCGCGTGCAGGTCGCCACGAGCGAGCGCCGGTTTGAGGATGTTGCCGGCGTCCATGGAGCCCTCGGTGGCACCCGCGCCCACGATGGTATGGAGCTCATCGATGAACAGGATGACCTTGCCTTCGGATTTTTGCACTTCCTTGAGCACGGCCTTCAAGCGGTCCTCGAACTCGCCGCGGTACTTGGCGCCGGCGACCAGCGCGCTCATGTCGAGCTCGATGAGGTCGCGGTCGCGCAGGGTGCTCGGTACGTCGCCGGCCACGATTCGCTGAGCAATGCCCTCGACGATGGCCGTCTTGCCGACGCCCGGCTCGCCGATAAGCACGGGGTTGTTCTTGGTGCGGCGGGACAGAACCTGAATAGTACGACGGATCTCGTCGGTACGGCCGATGACCGGGTCGAGCTTGCCGGCGCGAGCCAGATCGCAGATGTTGCGACCGTACTGCTCCAACGCCTCAAACTGCGTCTTGTCCTCGGCAGACGTCACGCGGTCATCGCCGCGCAGTTCCTCGTAGACTTGCTCGATGCGCTCCTTGGTCACGCCGGCGTCACGCAGCACGCGACCCGCCTCACCCTTGTCCTCGGCAAGTGCCATCAGCAGATGCTCGGTCACCACAAAGCTGTCGCCCATCTTGGTGGCCTTTTTCTCGGCCTTCTCGATCACGCGAACGAGCTCGTTGGACAGGCCCATCTGCTGACCCTCGCCCGACACCTTGGGCGCATGGTCGATGGCATCTTGTGTGGAGCGTGCGAGCTGAGCCGGGTCGGCACCGATGCGCTCGATGATCACGGAGATATTGCGCTCGCCGGCACCGAGCAGGGCAGACAGCAGGTGGATCGGCTCCACCGCGCCGGCCTGTGCATCGGCAGCCGTGCTCATGGCGGTCTGCAGCGCCTCGCGCGACGTCATTGCTAGCTTATCGATTCTCATGGAATCACCTCTCTTGGGGCGGCCGCCCTACGGGGCGGCTTCACGTTGTTCGAGAAGTATTGTTGCCAGCTTTACGCGATCTTATACACAAATCTAAGTCTCTATATATAAGATTTTCTGAGTGATTGATGGATAGGGTACTGAGATGTCAGCTCGCCGCTGCCCAGGCGTACTACCGTCTCGATCTGTAACATCTAGCAGCCATTTTTGATCCTAGATGTTACAGATCGAGACGAATTGTTCAGCGGCGCCCGTTTGTCTCGATCTGTAACATCTACTCGGCAAATTAGGGTCTAACTGTTACAGATCGAGACAAACGGAACCACCACAAAGGTGCCCGTCCCCTTTGTGGTGGTCCAGAGAAGAATCGGCCCCGATTAAAAGAGGCGACATCAAGCCCAGTCTACGTTTGGCGATCCCAAGATCCAACGAGAACACAGCGACAAAATCGAGAGCCACCGATAGCCCGTTCGCGCAGATATAGATGGAGATTCAAGACAAGGGTGCCGGCCTAAACGACTTGGCTATCGTACGCCACAACTTTCTCGTCATCGTCCCTGTCGTTTTTATAGTGCTTATAGTGAAAATAGCGAGTTTAGTGAGAATAGTATTGCGCAAAACTCGTGAACTCATTTTTTGACCCCTCGCCCAGAATGAGGGGAGGCAAATATTCCTATTAGAGATCAAATCGAAGCCCAATAGGGCCTTTTAGCCCTCTCATTCCGGGCGGTCGCTTTCTTTTGAATATTGTCGTAAGCTGGTATCACTTATCTTAATGAATGCATGCTGTTTGCGAGGTACCCGCCGTGAAACGCTCCACCTATACCGGCCTGCTCGTCTTAGCGTTTGCAATTACCGCAGTCGGCGTGGGCATTATCTATCTCGCATTTCTCCCCGCCTCGGCAACGCAGGCGGCGGTTGAAACCGTAAGCTACCCC
This sequence comes from uncultured Collinsella sp., assembly GCA_938033205.1. Classification (GTDB taxonomy): domain Bacteria; phylum Actinomycetota; class Coriobacteriia; order Coriobacteriales; family Coriobacteriaceae; genus Collinsella. The sequence continues at coordinate 23,305 of CALHJP010000023.1, forward strand.
ATCGAAATCCTCACCGATATCGTCAAACCCGATTCAATCACCGTCGATTTCGACGGTACGCCCGCAGCGCTTGGGGTCAGTAACTATCCCAGAATCGAACTTGGAGCCACGCGCTATACCCAAGATGAGCAGCTTATCGGCAAGGCAACCAGTTTACTCAAAGGCAAGACGTTTAAGCGATGGTACGGCGCCGCAATATATCGAGCCAAGAAAGGCCAAATGAATGGCGGGTATTATTCGACCCTTGAACTCGATGCGGCAAACGGGAGCAGACTGTGCAACGTTTCATACGACCCCGGCTACGTGGACAACGAAGGGCCGGGAGTCTATATCTCGGATGGCAACGTGATCTACGTCATGGAAGGCGACCAGACGGCAGTCGTCGATTTTATGGATCGGTGTACCGAGGATGCCTACGAACAAACCTGCGAGCCCGATCCGCAGACAGCGCGCGACAGCGGCTCAGCACGCACTTGGCTATTTGACGATGAGATAACCTGGACCCCATCGAAATAAGAACCCGCCGGACAGGCACCTTTGTGGTGGTCCAAAAAGAAGCCGCCCCAATAAAAAGAGGCGGCATCAAGCAAGTCTATTTATTAGCGTCCCTCAAGACCCAACGAGAACGCAGAAACGTAGCCCGGGGCCACCCTTTGCCGAACGCGACCCTCGCGAAGCGCGTGAGCGGGCGGGAAAGGGTGGCCCCGGGCGGACAATTAAGTGCGTTACTCGGCAGCGGCCTTGAACTTGTTGTAGTTGATCAGGCAGCCGGCCTTGACGATGGCACGCTCCTCGGCCGTCATATCGGCAATGTAGAGCTCAATCTGCTCGACCGCACCGTCGGCGCGCACCACGTAGGCGGCGATGTTCTTGAGGTCGCCATCGAGCGCGGCACGGATACCTGGCACAAAGACGTAGTCGCCCACCTCAAAGTTGGGCTCCGTCTCCATCTGGAAGGGCACCATGCCCCAGTTCATCACGTTGGAGCGATAGCGCTTGGTGGCGTACTCGTGAACGATGTTGGCTAGGCCGCCGATCACGCGCTGGCAGCTCGCGGCCTGCTCGCGAGCGGAACCGTCACCGGGCTTCTTGGCATAGAGCATGGAGCCGTATTCTGTCGCCTTGGCATCGGCCGCGACGCCCGCGCCCGTCAGTGCCTCAAACACGCCGGCAAGCTCGGCATCGAGCGCCGCCAGGTCGCCCGCGGACTCGCCAGCAACGCGGCGCTTCTCCACGGCGTCGACCTCCTTGGAACGGCCCACGTAGGCCGGGTCGCGGCGGCTGAGCGTAAACTCGGCCAGGCCCAGCGGATTGGAGCGGAAGGAGCTCGTCTCGCCCGAGGGAATGAGCTCGTCGGTCGTGGTGACCGGGTCCATGATCTTGGAACACACCTTGAGCAGGATGTCGTCGCCGAGCGGCTCCATCGCGGGCCACGGCTTGATGTTGGGACCCTCGACCAGCTCGTCGGCAGGCTCCGCCTTGCCAAAGCCCCAGTACACGCGCTTCTTGTACGGCGCGTCGTCGAAGGTGTACTCGCAAGCCTCGTCCCAGGTGTCCTCGGGCAGGTCGGTCGCCGGCGTCAGGATGCCGCCGTTGGCAGCCGTCGCCGCAATGGAACGGGCGTCCATCAGAGCCACGGCGCTCAGCTGGCCATTGCCCGGCTTGGAGCCCTCGCGGTTGGGGAAGTTGCGCGTAGTGTGGCGGATCGACAGGCCGTTGTTGGCGGGCGTGTCGCCGGCACCGAAGCACGGGCCGCAGAATGCCGTGCGCACGATCGCGCCGGCCTCCATAAGGTCGTAGATATAGCCGCGGCGTGTAAGCTCGAGTGCCACGGGCTGGCTCGTGGGATAGACCGACAGCGAGAACTCGCCGCAGCCGGTGTTGGCGCCCTTGAGCACGCGGGCAGCCTGGACCACGGAGTCGTAGTTGCCGCCCGAGCAGCCGGCGATAACGCCCTGCTGCACGTGCAGCTTGCCGTCGACGATCTTGTCGAGCAGGCTAAAGTGCGTCTTGCCCTCGCCGATCTTAGCGGCCTCGAGCTCCACCTCGTGAAGGATGTCCTCGAGGTTCTCGTTGAGCTCGTCAATCTCAAAGCCGTTGGAAGGATGGAACGGCAGCGCAATCATGGGCTTGATGCTCGACAGATCGACCTCGACGCAGCCGTCGTAGTAGGCAACATCGGCAGGCTTGAGCTCGCGGTAGTCGTCGCCGCGGCCGTGCATGGTCAGGAATGTGTGCGTGTCCTCGTCGGTGGCCCAGATGGAAGACAGGCAGGTGGTCTCGGTGGTCATGACGTCGACGCCGTTGCGGTAGTCGGTCGTCATGCTCGCGATACCCGGGCCCACGAACTCCATGACCTTGTTCTTGACGTAGCCCTTGGCAAAGACGGCGCGGATGATGGCGAGCGCCACGTCGTGCGGGCCGACGCCGGGGCGCGGGGCGCCCGTGAGGTAGATGGCAACGACGCCGGGATAGGCAACGTCGTAGGTGTCGCGCAGCAGCTGCTTGGCCAGCTCGCCGCCGCCCTCGCCCACGGCCATGGTGCCCAGAGCGCCGTAGCGGGTGTGCGAGTCGGAGCCCAGGATCATCTTTCCGCAACCGGCGAAGTTCTCGCGCATAAAGGAGTGGATGACGGCGATGTGCGGCGGAACGAAGATGCCGCCGTACTTCTTAGCCGCGGAAAGGCCAAAGACGTGGTCGTCCTCGTTGATGGTGCCGCCCACGGCGCACAGCGAGTTGTGGCAGTTGGTGAGCACGTAAGGCAGCGGAAACTGCTCCATGCCCGAGGCGCGCGCCGTCTGGATGATGCCGACAAAGGTGATGTCATGGCTCGCCATGGCGTCGAAGCGAATCTTGAGCGCCTCGGGATCTCCGGACGTATTGTGTGCCTGAAGGATCGAATACGCGATGGTGCCGCGCTTGGCATCCTCGGGCGTCTGCGTAATACCGCGCTCGGCAGCCTCGGCCACAGGCACAACCTCGCTACCGCCGCGCAGGTAGATGCCGTCCTCGTACAGCTTGACCATACTGTCTCCCACTCTGCCCAAAAGATTTGGGCGCATAGCATACATTCGTTCAATATCGTGCCATAGAACGGTTGCCAGCGGGTTACGAATCTGTACGTTCACTTTATCTCAGTAAAGCAAAGAACGAGTTGGGTGCCGGGGGCAGACTTAGACGCCGAAATGACGAGAGTGGATAATCTCCCACTTTGAGCCTGCAAACAGGCCAAAAACGGGAGATTATCCACTCTCATTCTGCGGGCACTCATTTAAGTCTGTCCCCAATGAGTGCCCGGCAGCGTCGGCGGAGCTATAGGTCGCTACCCGTACCTAGCAGCTTGCGCATGACTTGCTCGGGGTTGACCGAGCCGTCGCGCGGGGCCAGGGCGGTGATCTTCTTCTGCATCTTGTACTCGTGCAGCTCGTCCTCGAGCTGGCGCACGCGGGCGCGGAGCTTTTCGTTCTCGCGCTCGCGCTCCTCGGCACGCTCCTTCATATCGAGGATGCGCACCACGCCGGCAAGGTTGATGCCCTCGTCAGTCAGCTGGTTGATGAGCTCCAGGCGCTCGATATCGGCACGCGAATACAGACGCGTGTTGCCGCCCGAGCGCTGGGGGTTCACCAAGCCCTTGGACTCGTAGACGCGCAGAGTCTGCGGGTGCATGCCGGTCAGCTCGGCCGCCACGCTGATCATGTACAGCGGTTTGTTCCTATTGTCCTCGGCCATGCTACCTGACCCCTTTCCGTCTCGTTATCGTCCATCATAAACCCGCGGGCGTGGGCGTGCGCCGCGACCGCCCTAGTACGTCGCCTTGTAACGATTGACCTTCTCGCGATAGTCGCGCGTGTCGGCCTCGCGCAGCTTGGTCATGGCATCGCGTTCATCGTCGGACAGGTTCGTGGGAACCTGCACCTTGATCTCGACGAGCAGCGCGCCCGTGCGGCCACGGTGCTTAACATCGGGCGCACCCATCTCCTTAAAGCGGAACTTCTTGCCCGTCTGGGTGCCCGCCGGCACCTTCAGACGAACCGTCGCGCCGCCGGGTGTGGGCACATCCACCGTGCAGCCGAGCGCCGCCTCGTAAACCGAGATCGGTACCTCCATGGTCACATCGGCACCCTTGCGCTTAAACAGCGGGTGCTCCTCCACATGCGTGGTCACGACCAGGTCGCCGCGCTCGCCACCCGCAACGCCATACTCGCCGCGACGCTTGTAGCGTAGTTTGCCGCCGTCGACCGCACCTGCGGGAACCGAGACCGTAATGGTTTGCTGCTCGCCCGTCGAGGGAATGCGATAGGTGACCTTGTGCGTCACGCCGCGAAACGCGTCCTCGGCCGTCACGTCGACAGTCAGCGACAGGTCGCCGCCCTTGCGAGCACGGCTGCGACCCGCACCGGCACCGGCATTACCCGCAGCCCCGGCAAAGCCCGAGCCCCAATCGCTGCCCCAAGCGCCGTTGCCGCTAAAGATGCTGTCGAAGATATCGCCCCAGCCGCTGGCGCCCGCGCCGGCACCGTAGCCGCCGCCATACGCGCCGCCCGCGCCCGGCATGCCGCCGAACATGAGCATCTGGTCGTACTCTTTGCGCTTCTTCTCGTCCGAAAGCGTCTCGTAAGCCTCGCTAATCTCCTTGAACTTGGCCTCGTCGCCGCCGGCATCGGGGTGGTATTTTTGCGCGAGCTTGCGAAACGCGCTCTTGATCTCTTTGTCGGAGGCGCTCTTGGATACGCCCAGGATGTCATAGAAGGTTTTGCCTGCAGCCATCGTAGCTCCTCTCCTGTTTCATCCACCGCTCAACGGGCGGCGGCTCATACTGTCATATGGCACTAGGCCAGAAAGGGCCCCGGGTGTTGCCCCGGGGCCCTTCTCAATTACTCCTCGGTGCTCTCAGCCGTATCGGCCGCAGCATCCTCGGGCGCCGCTTCGGGCTCCGGTGCGGGGCGCTTCTCGCCACCGTAGGTCACCGTCACCATCGCGGAGCGCAGGATGCGGTCCGCCATGCGGTAGCCCTTCTGGTACACGTCGTTGACGGTCTCGTCGTACTGCGATGCGTCCTCGACACGCCCCACGGCCTGGTGCTCGAGCGGATCGAACGCCTCGCCCTTGGGGTCGATGGGCTCAACGCCCTCGTGCGCAAACACATCGAGCAGCTTGGCATGCACCGCATCAACGCCATCGACGAACTGCTTAAAGTCGTCGGAAAGCTCCTGGCTACGGGCATGGTCGATTGCACGCTCGATATCGTCAACCACCGGCAACAGCGCGGTGACAAGCTTCTCGGTCGCGCGCTCGCGCTCGGCGATACGCTCGCTGGCGGTGCGGCGACGGAAGTTCTCCCAGTCGGCCTGCAGACGGGCGGTACGCTCGGTGGCGTCCTTTGCCTTGTCCTCGGCGGCCTTCTGAGCCTCTGCCGCAGCATCGAGCTCGCTGCGTACGTCGGCAAGCTCCTTTTGGGCCTGCTCGAACTTGAGCTTAAAGTCGTTGTCGGCGGCTTCCTCACCGGCGCGGATAGCGGCTTCCACCATCTCGTCCTCGGTCATCGTCGCCTCCTTGTTGGAATCCTCTACCTGGTTCTCGGCAGCCTCGGCGGCCTCGGCCTCGTTGGCCTCGGTATCGTCGACGGCCTCTACGGGAATCTTCACGTCCTTCTCCTCAGAGTCAACGGGGGCGGCGCCAGCGGCGGCCGCCTCCGTGCGAGCTTTACGGGCGGACATGATTACTTGTCCTCGTCGTCCACAACCTCGTAGTCGGCGTCGACAACGTCATCGTCGGCAGATTGGGCACCGGCGGCACCGTCGGTCTGCTGCTGTGCGTCGGCGTAGACAACCTGGGCCAGCTCGTAGGCCACGGACTGCAGGGACTCGCCGGCGGCCTTGATGGCCTCGACGTCAGAGCCCTCGAGCGCCTTCTTGGCGTCGGCGATAGCGGCCTCGGCCTTGGACTTCACATCGGCGGAAACCTTGTCGCCCAGCTCGTTGAGGGTCTGCTCGGTGGAGTAGCACAGGCTGTCGGTCTGGTTGCGGACCTCGACCTCTTCCTTCTGCTTCTTGTCCTCCTCGGCATGAGCCTCGGCGTCCTTGACCATACGATCGACTTCGTCGTCGGACAGAGCGGTGGAACCGGAAATGGTGATCTGCTGCTCCTTGCCGGTGCCCTTGTCCTTAGCGGAGACCTTGACGATGCCGTTGGCGTCGATGTCGAAGGTGACCTCGATCTGCGGCACGCCGCGGCGGGCAGCCGGGATACCGGTCAGCTGGAACTTACCGAGCGACTTGTTATCGCGGGCAAGCTCGCGCTCGCCCTGGAGCACGTTGATCTCGACGCTGGTCTGGTTGTCGGCAGCGGTGGAGTAAACCTCGGTCTTGGAGGTCGGGATCGTGGTGTTGCGGTCGATCATCTTGGTCATGATGCCGCCCATGGTCTCGACACCCAGCGACAGCGGGGTAACGTCGAGCAGCAGGATGCCCTCGACGTCGCCGGTGAGCACGCCGCCCTGGACGGCAGCGCCGTCGGCAACGACCTCGTCGGGGTTCACGGACATGTTGGGCTGCTTGCCGGTCATGGTCTTGACGAGCTCCTGGACGGCGGGCATACGAGTGGAGCCGCCGACGAGGATGACCTCGGTCAGATCGGAGAGCTTGAGCTTAGCATCGCGCAGGGCGTTGGTGACAGGCTGCTTGCAGCGCTCGAGCAGGTCACGGGTGATCTTCTCGAACTCGGCGCGGGTCAGCGTGTAGTTGAGGTGCAGCGGGCCGGACTGGTTCATGGTGATGAACGGCAGGTTGATGGTGGACTGCTGGGCGGCGGAAAGCTCCTTCTTGGCGTTCTCGGCGGCCTCCTTCAGGCGCTGCAGGGCCATGGGGTCCTGACGCAGGTCGACACCGTTCTCCTGCTGGAACTTGTCAGCCATCCAGTCGATGACGCGCTGATCCCAGTCGTCGCCGCCCAGGTGGTTGTCGCCCGAGGTGGACAGAACCTCAAACACGCCGTCGGCGAGGTCGAGGATGGAGACGTCGAAGGTGCCGCCGCCCAGGTCGAAGACCAGGATGCGCTGGTCGGAGCCCTGCTTGTCCAGGCCATAGGCCAGAGCAGCAGCGGTCGGCTCGTTGACGATACGCTTGACGTTGAGGCCGGCGATCTTACCGGCGTCCTTGGTGGCCTGACGCTGGGCGTCGTTGAAGTAGGCCGGGACGGTGATGACGGCGTCGGTGACGGTCTCGCCCAGGTACTTCTCAGCGTCGGCCTTCATCTTTGCGAGCACCATGGCGCTCACCTGCTCGGCGGTGTAATCCTTGCCCTCGATGTCGACGACGGCACGGCCGCCCTGGCCCTCCTTGACCTCATACGGCACGGTCTTGAGCTCGGAGGTGCACTCGGAGTACTTGCGGCCCATGAAGCGCTTGATGGAGAACACGGTGTTCTTGGGGTTGGTGACAGCCTGGTTCTTAGCGGCCTTACCCACGACGCGGTCGCCGTCGGCACGGAAGCCCACGACGGACGGGGTGGTGCGGTCGCCCTCGGCGTTCACGATGATGGTCGGAGAACCGCCCTCGAGGACGGCCATTGCGGAGTTAGTAGTACCAAGGTCGATACCAAGAATCTTGCCCATTAGAAATTCCCTCTCTCTTTTGCGTTCGCGCCGCCTCGACGATCTGTCGCGCGGCGCTTCGGCTTGTCTTTCAGGATGTAGTGTATCCCCTTATGGGCCGGAATATACAAAATCTAAGTCAATTCATATAAGATTTCTTATTGTTGAGAGTTTAGGTTCTTAAATGCGCAGGTAGATGCGCTGAATGAGTTCTCGGCAAATCTATTGAGATCTATGTAGAGATGGCTGAGGTTTGCGTCCGGGGGTGCCTGGGGGCCGTCTTGCGGCAAGCGCATCCCGGTTTGAGCGTGGATTCCGGGTCGCAGTTTCCGTCTGAAGGCTCAACCGGAAACCGTATCCCGTTTTGAGAGCTGATACCGGGTCGCAGTTTCCGCTAGCGGGCCCAACCGGAAACTGCGACCCGGTTTTCGGCCAAATAACGGGATGCCCTTTCCGCAGGCGCGCTCAATAGGTCAATATTACAAGTCACCTATAGCTAACATTTGCGCAGCTCAACGGCCCCACCTGCGCGTTTTTTAGTAAACCTTGGCATACTCGGCGAACGGTATGAAGATGCCGGCCAGAGGGTATTGCAAACGGTCGCTCCCGTGGTATGTTTTTGCCCGAATCAAACCGGCGCGCATCGCCTGTAGCGTCGGTCAACAGAGAGGAAACTACCATGGCTCATCCCGTAATTGATGCCGACGAGTGCATCGCTTGTGGCGTTTGCGTCGACTCCTGCCCCGCTGGCGTTCTGGAGCTCCAGGACGTCGCTACCGTCGCTGACGAGGACTCCTGCGTCGCCTGTGGCGCTTGCCAGGACGCTTGCCCCGCCGGCGCGATCACCGAGATCGTCGAGGAGTAACAACTCCCCCGCTTGCACACTCAAAAGTACACCGTGCACAAAAAAGGAGGCCTCCGCATCGCCGCGGAGGCCTCCTTTTTGTGCGGATAACCAATTAGGCACCGTCGCAGGTTGAGCTCACGTCAGCGAAAACGTCCCTAAGCGAGCAAGGTGACGTGAAAGAGGAGGGAAGCGTACTTTGGTACGCGACCGACGATTGAACGTCAGATTGCCGCTTAGGGACGTTTGCAGCATCGGCTACGATAGATCGTCCTCGTAAGGCATTAAATCGGCAAGGTAGCCCTTCTCCTTGAGCATGGCCTCGATCTCGTCGAGGGTTTGCTCATCCTCTGCCGCAATGCGATGGAAGTGATAGCCGCTCGTCACCGTTAATAGTGGAAAGCTCTTGCCGCTCTCGATATCGTGCAGATAGCGCTCAACATCGCGACGATTGCGAATGTCCAGGTCGGCCGTGATCTTACCGTACACGCGGTGATTGACGATCACGTTGAGCACGGCGCCGCCGGCGTCGACGATACTCGTGAGCTCATCGCCTGCCTGCTCCACGCTGTGGCGAACCTTGACCAAGCGCGTGGGCACGGCGGGGCTGCTGGGGGCCTCCTGTAGTACATAGCCGCGATTGGTGGCGACGATATCGTGCCCGTCAGCGCGCAGCAGGGCGATGTCCTGCACCACGACCTGACGGCTCACGCCCACCTCGCGGGCAAGCGCACTGCCCGAGACAGGATCTTTGGCTTCCTCGAGCACGGCCATGATGGAACGGCGACGCTCGCGGGCATTCATTATTTACCGTCCAGCAGACGCAGGTGCTTGAGCGAGAGGTCGAGAATCGGCGCAGAGTGCGTCAACGCCCCCGAGCTAATAAAGTCAACGCCCAGGTCGGCGAGCGCGCGGATATTGTTAGCGTCCACGTTGCCCGAGCACTCGGTCTTGGCGCGGCCGGCGATAAGCTCAATCGCAGCAGCCATGTCGTCGTGGGTCATGTTGTCGAACATGATGATGTCGGCACCGGCCTCCACGGCCTCGCGTACCATGTCCAGGTTCTCGCACTCAATCTCGACCGTCGTGGTAAACGATGCGTGGGCGCGTGCCATCTCGATCGCACGAGTCACACCACCGGCGGCGTCGATGTGGTTGTCCTTGAGCATGACAGCCGTCGACAGGTTATAGCGGTGGTTGCTGCCACCGCCGATCTCGACTGCGGCCTTCTCGAAGACACGCATGCCCGGCGTGGTCTTGCGCGTGTCGACAAGCACGGTCTTGGTGCCCTCGAGCGCAGCCGCCATCCGATGCGTGTAAGTAGCGATGCCGCTCATGCGCTGCAGGTAGTTGAGCGCCACGCGCTCGCCCGAAAGCAGCACGCGCGCGTCGCCGCGTACCTGGCCCACGTGGTCGCCGGCGTGCACCTCGTCGCCGTCCGCGACATCGAACAACACGGAGCTCTGCGGATCCAGCAGCTCAAAGGTTCGGGCGAATACGTCTAGGCCGGCGATAATGCCGTCGGCCTTGGCGATGAGCTCAACGGTAGCGGGGCGCGCCGTGGGGCACACGCTCGCCGTACTCACGTCCTCAAACGTGATGTCCTCGCGCAGAGCCTGCAAAATCAGATCATCGACGACGAGCTTCATGGTAATGGGATTCATGGTCTACTCCTCCACGGCCTGCGTGCCGGCGGCACGGGCCAAATCATCGATTGCAAGGGTATCGGCGCTCAGGGCGCGGTGACGCCCGTCAAGTGCGGGCTCACCGGCGTGCTCCACGGCCAGCGACTTGCCTGTGCGCATGTACCACGCGGCGCGGCGGCCCCAGACCAGCGCCTCGAGCAGGCTGTTAGAAGCCAGGCGGTTCTTGCCGTGAACGCCGTTGCAGGCCGTCTCGCCGGCGGCATAGAGCTCAGGCATCGAGGTGCGGCCGTCCTTATCGACCCACACGCCGCCCATAAAGTAGTGCTGCGTGGGCGTAACGGGAATGGGCTCGTCCAAGATGTCGCGACCGTCCTCCAGGCAGCGCGCGCGGATGTTGGCAAAGTGCCCGGTCACCACGTCGCGCTCGACGGGGGCAAAGCTCAGCCACTCGTGCTCGGTGCCGTCGAGCTTCATCTGCTCGCGAATAGCGGCGGCGACCACATCGCGCGGCTGCAGCTCGTCGGTAAAGCGCTCGCCGGCGGCGTTGAGCAAAACCGCGCCCTCGCCGCGGCAGCTCTCGCTGATCAGGAAGGTGCGGCCCGGCTGCGGCGAGAACAGTCCCGTGGGGTGGATCTGCACGTAGTCCAGGTGCTCCATCTTAATGCCGTGCTCCTGAGCGATGTAGCAGGCATCGCCCGTGAGCTGCGGGTAGTTGGTCGAGTGATCGTATACGCCGCCGATGCCGCCCGTTGCCCACAGCGTATGGCGGGCATGGATCTTAAACGGCTCGCCGGCATGCACGCCCTCGGCGGCATTTGCCAGCTCGTCGGCGGGACGAACCGAGTTGTCCTCGTCGACGGGAACGGCGGCGACGCCGCTGCACACCGTAGCGCCATCATGCTCGGCCGTCAGGATGTCGGTCATGGCCACGTGCTCCAGAATCTGCACGTTGTCCAGCTTGCGAACGGCCTGGAGCAGCCTGGTCGTGATCTCCTTGCCCGTAATATCGGCATGGAAGGCAATGCGCGGGCGGCTGTGCGCGCCCTCGCGGGTAAAGTCGAGGCTGCCGTCGGCCTTGCGCTCAAAGTCCACGCCCATGGCCAGCAGGTCATTGATGACCGAACGGCTCGAGCGAATCATGATGTCAACACTCTCGCGGCGGTTCTCGTAATGGCCGGCGTGCATGGTGTCCTCAAAGAAGGCATCGTAGTCAGAGCCTTCGGGCAGCACGCAGACACCGCCCTGCGCGAGCATCGAATCGCACTCGTCGACGGCGCCCTTGGAGAGCATGATTACGCGCGTGCTCGTCGGCAGATTGAGAGCCGCATACAGGCCCGCCACGCCGCAACCGGCAATGACGACATCGCACTCCATATCGGGGTATTGTTTGGTTTCCACAGGAATCCTCTCCCTTGTAATGTGACATAAGGGATGGTCCCTCATGTCACATTGGCTTAGCGCGCCGCGTACTCGAGCATGCGGTCGAGCGTGAGCTTGGCCTGATCGGCGGCCTCGTCCGACACGCCAATCTGCACCTCGCCCTCGCCCGTCTCCAGGCAGCGCACGAGCTTTTCGAGCGTGATGAGGTCCATGTTGACGCAGGTGGGCTGCACCGCGGGGAAGTAGAACTTCTTGCCGGTGCCCTGGCAGCGGCGCTCGAGCTCATAGAGCACGCCGCGGACCGTCACGATAATGAACTCGCTCGCGTCGGACTCCTCGGCATACTTGATGATGCCGGCGGTGGAGCCGATGTAGTCGGCCTCGGCCAGCACGTCGGCCTTGCACTCGGGGTGCGCCAGCACGAGCGCGTCGGGGTGGGCCTCCTGCGCATCGACGATCTGCTCGACGGTGATGATGTGATGGCGCGGGCAGTAGCCGTTGTTGAGGATGACGTGCTTTTGCGGCACCTGCTCGGCTACGAAACGGCCCAGGTTTTGGTCGGGAATGAACAGGATATGCTGCTGCGGCAGCTCGGACACGATCTTAACGGCGTTGGAGCTGGTGACGCACACGTCGCTCCAGCTCTTGATCTCGACCGTGGAGTTGACGTAGCAGACCACGGCCAGGTCGTCGCCGTACTCGGTGCGCGCCGCGTCGACCGTCTCGCGCTTGACCATGTGAGCCATGGGGCAGTCCGCGCCCGGCTCGGGCAGCAGCACGGTCTTGGTGGGGTTGAGCAGCTTGGCACTCTCGCCCATAAACTCCACGCCGCACAGCACGATGGTCTGCTGCGGCAGGCTCTTGGCGAGTTTTGCCAGGTAGAAGCTGTCGCCGACGTAATCGGCAACGGCTTGGACCTCGGGCGCCACATAGTAGTGCGCCAGGATCACCGCGTCACGTTGGGTTTTTAGTTGCTGAATGGCCTCGGCGAGCTCTGCGGGCACCAGTGCCGCGCGCTCCGTTGCCGTCGTTGCCGATGCTAGGCCGGCCGCGATATCGCGTGCAAGCTCCGACGCATCCATGTTCGCGCTCTGTGCCATCAAGGCCCCTCTCTTTTGGCGAATCTTGGGGCTTTAGTATGACACCCGGCTTTACAGCTGACAAGACAGCTGTAAAGCCGGGTGTAAAGTTGAAATAAAGATTCAATCATGGGGCGGGTCCATTTTCGAACTGGCAAGCTGAGGATAGTTGAAAATGGACCCGCCCCAAGATTCGAGCGGCCCGCATTGTCCTGAACCAAGGGGCAGTGGTCAAAAAAGGCCAAATATGAGTACTGTCACCAAATTAGTAGCAGCGATTTTCCGGTCCAGATCAGCAAAATCGCCTTGTTTGGAGCCCGATCGTGACTCTGACGGACGAAAATCGATGCGCTTTTGGCCGCTGGCACCGATTTTTGAGGCCATTTGGCTGCCACTAAACTGGTAACAGTACTCATATTTGGCCTTTTTTGACCACCGGGCTTCCGGCAGACCCCAAAAGCGGGCCCGAATCGCTCGATCCGGGCCCGCTGGGGGTAGCGAGCACAATCGAGGTGTAAGAAGCAAGAAAGGGCCAGCGCCTAGATATTCAACGAGAGGAAAGACAATGGTCCGCAGCGACATGCTACCCCAGCCGGACCGGGGGCTCGGCCTCGACCGGCCCCAGACCGAGGCATTTCACCGACGAGTTCAAGAGGAAGATAGTCGATCTCCGCAACGCCGGAAAGCCCAGGCGCGAGGCCATGGACGAGTGCGACCTCGACAAGAGCACCGTGGAGAGGCGGGTCAAGTCGATAAACGAGACCGGCTCGCCGCGCGCCGCCGACAACCGCATGCCCGAGTAGAACCGGATCCTGGAGCCCGAGCGCGAGAACCGCAGGCTCCGGATGGAGGTCGACGTCTTAAGACGAGCGGCGCCAGCATACGCTCGGAAGTCAGGGCCATGGCGGCCAACGGGGGGCCGCTGCCCCATATCGGCGCAGCGCTGGCATCGAGGCCTTCTGACCTGTGTCAAGATTTCGGACACGCATGCTCGAGAAATCAAGCGGCCATAGGCATGGCCTCGAGCTTGGGCTCGGTTCTCTCGAAGAAGGCCGCCATGGCCTCGGCCGGCACCTTGTAGCCGATCGTCGAGCGGGGCCTTCGGCGGTTGTAGTACGCCTCGATGAACTCGGCCACCGCGTTGTCGTGGCAGTTGCCGGCGCGGCTGCAGGACAGCCGCACGTCGTTGTCGCGCGCCCATTCGGCCAGAAGCCTGCTGGTGTACTGGGCGCCGCGGTCGGCGTGGAATATCGCGTTGCCGGCCACGTAGCCGCGCGATTTGGCCGACGCCAGCGCCGAAACCACGATGTCGGCGGTCATGCGCTCGGAGAGCGACCAGCCCACCACCATGCGGGTGTTGAGGTCGATGACCGTCGACAGGTACAGCCATCCCTCGCCGGTGCGCAGGTAGGTGATGTCGCCCACGAGCTTGCAGGTTGGAACGGGACTGGTGAAGTCGCGGCGCACCAGGTCGGGCCGGGGCCTGGCCTTCGGGTCGGGGATGGTGGTGCGCTTCCTGGCGTTGGGCGTGCAGCCGCGTATTCCCAGCTCGCGCATCAGCTTGCGCACCCTGTACAGGGTCAATCCGGAGAACTCGCCGGGCAGGAAGCATTTCACGAACCGGAAGCCGAACCTGCGGTCCGACTCCAGCCACACGCGCCGGACCGCCTCGCGCTCGGCCGACCAGTCTTCTCGCGGGCAGCCGTTGGAGAGCCACGAGTAGAAGCCCGATCGGCTCACGCCGAGCACGCGGGCCATCATTTTCACCGGGAATTCGGCCTTCTCCGCCAACATCATCCGGTAGCATGCGGCTACGCCTGGCTTTTGGCGAAGAAGGCCGCGGCTTTTTTCAAGAAGGCGTTCTCCATCTCGAGCTCGCGTATGCGCCTTTTCGCCTCGCGAAGCTCGCGGTCCTCGGCCTTGGGGTCGGGCCCGCCGGCAAGCTCGCGCCGGCGGCTCTGCACCCACTTGTTCACGGTCTTGGAATTCAGGCCCAGTTCTGCGCAGCATTCCGTTATCGGCCTGCCCATCGAGATGATGTAGTCGGCGGTCTCGCGCCTGAACTCGTCGGTGTACTTGGCGGCTGGGTTGGACATAGCATACCGTCCTCTCGGTCGTCGATGAATGCATTCTAAAGGATTGGGCCTCTAGCATGCGTGTCCGAAAAGACGATACAGGTCAGACAACCCAATCAGACGTCGTCTCGAGCACGTCCTCTGCACGGTCGAGCGTGCTTCTGGCCTTGGCACCCTGTTTGAACCACGAGCGCAGGTCCTCGAGCGTGCTGCCCGCTGCGTACACCTTGATTTTGCGACCGCCTTTCGTGGTAACCGTGCAACGGTCGCCGCTCTCGCTATCCTCGTGCGCCGTGACCTTCTTGAGATAATCGCGGCGGAACGCCACGACGCGGGCGTTGCTGATCTCGATGAACCAATCGTCGTCGACAAGCGAGGTGCCCGTGGCACCTCGGCTCGCCATCTCCTCGGCGAAGGAGAAACCGAGTTCGCGCTCCTGTCTGCCGATCTCGTAGATACCACGGGCGGGCATGCTGAGCATGAGCAGAGGCAGGAGTCCCCCTATGAACAGGAAGAGGCATGGGACGAGCAGGAGCAGACGAGCACCGGCGTCGGTGAAAACAGCCATGAAGGCGATCACGAGCGAGAAGACGAGCGCCATACCGTTGAAAACAATCGTCAACGGCTTGATGGCAGACCAACACAGACCCGCCTTGGTCATCGGGCCGTCAACAGCGTCCGAGACCTCGATGCCCTCTTCCTCCAGACGGGCGAGGAGGTTGAGCGAGCACACCCCCTCGAGGCTTATCGAGCAGAACTTCCGGTCGCCCTCGAACAGGTCGATCCTCATCATCTGCGTGTGAAGCGTTGCACGGGTGATGTTGCCAAACGTCGTCTCCTTGCGGATGCCGAAGGCGTTACGCGAGAGAATTCGCTCACCGTCCACGTCGATGCGCGGGATGCTCAGCAGGGCCCAGATGGCCATGCCCGCGAGCGCCATGGCGTGACCGAACCACACAAGTTCGTGGTCCCACTCGCCCAACGAGACGCCCTGCCAGACGTAGATACCCAGCATGAGCAGTTCGAACGCGACGGCGCAGCAGGCGATGATCGTGCGGATGGCAGCGGGCATGCGCACCGTGAAGCGATCGAGGCTGTCCGTCGCCTCACTGCGCTCGCGCGCGCCGCGACGGGCGACCCATGCAGTGAGCGGACCGACGATGAACACCACCATCGCCACGCGCAGGAACGATTCGAGCATGTCGCCCATATTAACCACCATCCCAATAGAAAACGTGAATTTGGGAGACTATAGCAGAGCGAAGCGATCTGCACGGCATCGTCCGGGTGTTTTCGGCATACGGTGGAAACCAGCGGCAGCGGACGTTGAGAACTCACCCAAAAGACGCGATTCGACCGAAGCGATTCTTCTTGACTTGGTCTCAATGTGATACGACATGCGCCACTACCTGCGCGGTCTAGCGGCCCTGATCGAAGAGGGTCACACCGATGAGGCGCTCGAGCGCATCGACGCGCTCTGCGAGACCAACGACCGCACCGCTGTGCGCCGCTACTGCGCCAACGAAACGGTCAACATTGCGCTCTCGTCGCTTTCCGCGGACATCAACGCGCACGGCATCACCGCCGACCTGCGAGCCGCCGTGCCCGAAACCGTCCACGTGGGCGATGTCGATCTGTTCAGTGTGGTATCGAACGCCCTGGACAATGCCATCGCCGCGGCGAGCGCCGCCCCCGAAGGCAAGCGGTTTGTCGACCTGGACCTTCGCTACGAAGACGGTCAGCTTCTATTGCTGGTTTCCAACACATTTGGACGGGCGCCGCACATGGTCGACGGCATGCCCGTGGCTCAGCACACTGGGCACGGCTTTGGCACCAAGAGCATTATGCTTGCCGTCGAGCGCATGAACGGCAACCGCCAGTTCCGCATTAACGGCGACCGGTTTGAGCTGCGCGCCGTGATGTAGGGGCTGCCGCCAGCCTCGCTACAGCGGTGCAGCCGCCGGGGTCAGCTGCTTGATGTAGGCCCACATGCGCTGCTTGGCGGCCTTGTCGGTGAGCGCCGCCTCAAAACCGTCGAGCGCCAGCACGCGGCGCCCCTGCACATGGGCGACCAGGCCGGGCTTGAGCATGGCAGTGTCAAAGTCATCAATCGCCACAAGCATATCGGCATAGGTTTCGCGCATGACATCGGCCGCACTGTTATCGAGCAGCAGCACCGCCTCGGGATCCAGAGCCTCCAGTGCCTCGCGGAACAGGTCGCACGGCAGGGCGTGGCCCACCGTCACAGCTCCGTCGCCCGCGCCGGCAACACTCGCCAGCACACAAAAATCTTCGGGCGCGTAACCGATTGCCCCGAGCGCCTTGCGCAATGCGGCACCATCCGCGCCGGCGGCAAGTTCGCCGCCCGAGCGCTCGGCATCATCCAAATCACCTTTGACCAGCACGATCGGCGAGCACGCGTTGCCCGCGATGCGCACGCCACGGGCCGCAAGCGATGCAAGCTCCTGCTCGGCCGCCTGGGCGATGGCTTCTTTTTTCTGGCTTTGTGACGTGGGCATGCGCTCTCCAATCGTTTGCATGCCCACCATTATATAAAAGAGCCGCCCGCGAGTGGTTGCTTTACGAGCCGCTGGGTATAAGCACGGTCGTACTGATTTTTACGCGGCCGAGCCGCGTCGTATTATGGAGGTCACCATGGCTGACATTAAGCAGATTACCCCCGAGAACTTCGGCGCTGTCGTCAACGATAGCCTGCCCGTACTGGTTGATTTTTGGGCCCCGTGGTGCGGCCCCTGCCGCTCGCTCTCGCCCATCGTAGACGAGGTTGCCGACGAGCTGGCCGGCAAGTTGGCTGTGGCCAAGTGCAACGTCGACGACAACCAGGACCTGGCCATGAAGTTTGGCGTCATGAGCATCCCCACGCTGATCGTCTTTAAGAACGGCGAGGAGGTCGACCGCTCGGTTGGCGCCCTACCCAAGGCAAGACTTCAGGCACTGCTGGAGAAACATCTGTAATACGCTTGTTACCCATCTGCCGTCCATGAGCGGTTTCGCACCGCTCGCCGGAGTGCCAAACGCAAGGTATGCGACCACGGATAGTATGGTAGATACAAACAGCCCCCAGTGAACGGGTGCGGGTCAGACGGACTCGCACCCGTTTTCTTATGCGGCTGCGCCCAAGGCGGGCGTAGTAGAATCTGAACCACCATATCGCCCCGTACAAAAGGAGATTCCTATGCATGACGTCGGAATGAACATGAGCCAGCTTGCCATGAGCGTCAAGCAGGTCGACGACACCATTGAGCTCGCTCACGAGTGGAGCCATCAGCTGCTGCATGCGACCGAGAACTTTGATATGGAGCGCATTGGCGCCAAGCTCGAGGCCGCCATGTCTGCGCTGCACGAGGCGCACGATGCGCTCGAGGGCTACGAGGAGGCCATCGAGGCAGATCACAACTCCGTCGGCTCTGTGAAACTGGTGTAACGTGGCCGAGCACGAGCACGCGCACGATCACGGTGCGGACGACGATGCGAGCTGCCGCTACAGCGGCTCCAGCTCCGAGCTGGTCCGCTTTTCGGTCACCGCGCCCGACGACCTGCTGCGCCGCTTTGACGAGCAGATCGCGCGCCGTGGTGACGTGGCTAACCGATCCGAGGCCGTACGCGATCTGATTCGCGCCTCGATCGCCAAGGAACAGATGCGCACGCCCGACGAGCAGGTCATCGGTTCGCTCACCATGATCTATGACCACCATACCGGCGATCTGACGCGCCGTCTGGACGAGGTGCAGCACGACTACACCGACGAGATCGTCTCGACCATGCACGTGCATCTGGACCACCACAACTGCCTGGAGATTCTGGCGCTCAAGGGTCGCGGCGAGCGTGTCTACGAGCTGGCCGACCGGTTGCTGGGGCTGCGCGGCGTTAAGCACGGCGAGCTCACGTGCGCCGCCACCAAGCAGAGCCTGGGGCTGTAGCGGGATTTCCCACAGCGCACCTGCCATAAAGGGACAGGTTTCAACGAAGGAAGGTCGCATGCGACATGTGCATATCCATGTAACGGGCATTGTGCAGGGCGTTGGCATGCGGCCATTTGTGTATCGCGAGGCTATGGCGCATGGCATTTGCGGCTGGGTGCTCAACGCGGGCGATGGCGTGCACATCGAGGCGCATGCTTCAGTCGAGGCACTCGACGGCTTTGTCGCCGCGCTGTCGGAGCACGCGCCTGCCGCGGCCCGCGTTGAGCATGTCGCTGTTGAGGACCTGGAGCCCGACGCTTGGGATGCCGACGATGAGCAGGTCTTTTGCATCGTGGCGTCGCGGGATCAGACCGTGCACACGACGCTCATCTCCCCCGATATCGCCACCTGTGACGACTGCCTGCGCGAACTGTTCGACCCCGCCGACCGACGCTATCACTACCCCTTTATCAACTGCACCAACTGCGGACCGCGCTTTACCATCATCCGGTCGCTGCCTTATGACCGAGCGGCCACGTCGATGGATTGCTTCCCCATGTGCCCCGAGTGCGCTGCAGAGTATGGCGACCCGCTTGACCGGCGCTTTCATGCGCAGCCCGATGCCTGCTTTGACTGCGGGCCACATATTACCTGGCGCGAGGCGGCGGGCGACATGGGGCTCAAGGGCTCGGGGGCGACGCCGGCCGTCGGCAGCACGCGCGAAACCAGCGATGCCATTATTGACCGCTGTGTCGAGCTGCTGGCCAGCGGCGGTATTGTCGCCATCAAGGGCCTGGGGGGATTCCATCTGGCCTGCAACGCTGCCAATGAGCAGGCGGTGGTCGAGCTGCGCCGTCGCAAGCGCCGCAGCAACAAGCCGCTTGCCGTTATGGTGCGCAGCCTTGCCGATGCTGAATGCCTGTGCCATGTCGGTGATGCCGAGCGCGGCTTGCTAACCGGTAGCATCCGCCCCATCGTGCTGTTGCGCCGACGTGCTGTTGGCGAGGGAGATTCCCCCGACGGCCTTACACTCGCGCCATCCGTCGCGCACGATCTACCCGAGCTCGGCGTCATGCTCCCCTATACACCGCTTCAACATTTGCTGCTCGCCGCAGCCGCGGCGCGCGGCATGCACGCGCTCGTCATGACCAGCGGAAACCTGAGCGAAGAACCTATCGAGACCGACGATGCCCTTGCATGGGAGCATCTCGTTGCCGCCGGCATCGCCGACGCGCTACTTGGCAACGACCGTGCGATTCTCTCACGCTACGACGACTCCGTGGTACGTGTGGTCGACGGCACCGTCATGCCTGTGCGTCGCGCACGCGGATATGCGCCGCAACCGTTGTCGTTGCCGGCGCTCGACGGCACTGCACCCTGCGTGCTCGCCTGCGGGCCGCAGCAAAAAGCGACGATCGCGCTCACGCGCGAGGACGCCGACGGCCATGTGGCCTGTTTTGTGTCGCAGCATATCGGCGATGTCGAAAACGGCGCGACCTTCGATGCCTGGAGCGCCGCCCGCGCACGTCTAGAAAACCTCTTTGACCTGACGCCTGTCGCCCTGGCATGCGACATGCACCCCAGCTATCTGTCGAGCCAGTGGGCACGTGAGCGGGCACGGGAGCACAGTCTGCCGCTAATCGAAATCCAGCATCATCATGCTCACATCGCGAGCGTAATGGCGGAGACGATTGTCGCTGGCCGGCTTGCGCCCGATACGCGCGTCCTCGGTATTGCCTTCGATGGTACGGGTGCCGGCACCGACGGCACCATATGGGGCGGTGAGTTTCTTATCGCCGGCCTTGCCGATTTTGAACGCGCCGCGCACCTGCGCACCTGGGCGCTGCCAGGCGGTGCCGCATCCGTGCGCGATGCCCGGCGCAACGCCTTTGCCCTGCTGAGCGAGCTCGGCCTGCTCGAGCATCCGGGTGCCGCGGGGCTATTGGACACCCTCGACGAGCAAACACGCAGCGTGACAGCCACCATGATCGAGCGCGGCATCAACAGCCCGCGTACCAGCAGCATGGGGCGTCTCTTTGATGCCGCGGCAGCGATTCTGGGCATCTGCGGCAAGGCAACCTACGAGGGCGAACCCGCCATAGAACTCGAAGCCGCCGCCTGGCGCGCGCTTGACAGCGAAATCAGCCGTTTCGCTGGCAATCAGGCGGGCGTATCGGCATCCGTCTCAACGTCGCTGGACAGTTTGTTCAGATACGTATTAACTACTAACCCCCTATCTGGCATTTTTGCCTCAGATTTGGCCAAAATAGGCTCTCCGGACACCCTATTTACAGCAAGCGTGCCCGGCACAGGCCCCAAATCGACCCATTTGGAGTCCCCACAGACGACTTTTGCCACCCAGAGCCGCTCTAAAAAATACGTATCTGAACTAACTGTCCAGGCTGCCTCGGACAGCCCTTTCGTTCTGGACCCCAAGCCACTTTTTGAGGCACTTTTGAGCAGAATCGAGACCGGAGAATCCGCCGACCGGCTCGCGCTCGACTTCCATATCACCATCGCGCGCTCTTCGGCACGAATCGCACGCGAAATCTGTGCGCGCGAAGGCATCGATACCGTCGCGCTCTCGGGTGGCGTGTTCATGAACCGACTTTTGCTCCAGCTCCTCACCCGCGAGCTCAAAAGCATGGGTCTCACTGTCTTGGTTCCCCACTCCGTACCCGTCAACGACGGCTGCATCGCCTACGGTCAGGCAGCGGTCGCGCGCGCTCGTCTTGCGCAGATTGCGTCGCAGTAGCTCGCCCTCGCACGCCGCCGCGCCCAGTCGTCTCACAGGCGTAACGCGTTTGCCCGCGAACCCCGCGAGCGCTACCATCAACTGACGGATTATTGAGCGCCCGTCCAGCGCAAAGCGTATAAAAGGGGAGCAATATGTGCCTTGCCGTTCCCGGTAAAGTAGTCAAACGCGACGACGACCTCAAGGCCACCGTCGACATGATGGGCATCGAGCGCCCCGTGTCGCTGCGACTCGTGCCGACGGCGCAGGTTGGCGACTACATTCTCGTACACGCCGGCTTTGGCATCCAGATTGTCAACGAGCAGGAAGCGCAGGAAACGCTCGCGCTTGTTAATGCCATGTCCGAGCTGGTCGAAGAAGACCAGCTTGCCACCAACCCGGCCGAGGCATACTAGTGGCGGCCGGACAGCCGGCTCGCTCCGGTATCGACTTTTCGGCCTTTCGCGATTCCAAGCTGGCCCGCGAGCTCATCGAACGCATCCGTGAACTTGTCGGCGACCGCACCATCAACCTTATGGAAGTCTGCGGCACGCACACCGTGAGCATCGGTCGCTATGGCTTTCGCTCCATTATGCCGGCGGGACTCAAGCTGCTAAGCGGCCCAGGTTGCCCCGTCTGCGTTAC
The DNA here is from genome assembly GCA_938033205.1 of uncultured Collinsella sp. Lineage (GTDB taxonomy): Bacteria > Actinomycetota > Coriobacteriia > Coriobacteriales > Coriobacteriaceae > Collinsella. The sequence continues at coordinate 45,222 of CALHJP010000023.1, forward strand.
CGACAACCGCGATATCGACCATGCAATCGCGCTCGCCAACATAGACGGCGCCATCATCACCACCTTTGGCGACATGATGCGCGTGCCCGGATCATCCACCTCGCTCGCCGCGCAAAAGGCAGCAGGGTGCGACATTCGCATCGTCTACTCCCCGCTCGACGCACTCGACATCGCTGAGCAAAACCCCGACCGCCCGGTCATCTTTATGGGTGTGGGCTTTGAGACCACCACGCCCACCATCGCCGCCGCCATCCTGGAGGCAGATGCACGCGGGCTGCAGAACTTCTCGGTCTACTGCGCCCATAAGACCACGCCGCCGGCGCTGCGCGCCATCGCCAACGATCCCGAGACCACTATCGACGGCTTTATCCTGCCGGGCCACGTCGCCACCATCACGGGCTTGGCGCCCTTTAGCTTTTTGGTCGACGAGTTCAGTACCCCGAGCGTGGTCACGGGATTTGAACCGGTCGATATCCTGCAGGGCATCTGCATGCTGGTCCAGATGGTTGTCGAGAACAGGCCCGCGATCGACAACGCCTACCGCCGTGGCGTCAATGCAGACGGCAACCCCGTGGCGCGCCAGCTGGTCGAGCAGGTATTTGAGCCGTGCGATACCACATGGCGCGGGCTGGGGCCAATCGCCGACTCGGGACTCGCCATTCGTCCCGAATTCTCGCGCTTTGATGCCCGCACCCGCTTTGACGTGCCCATCGAGCCGACGGTCGAGCCACACGGATGCCGCTGCGGCGACGTGCTGTGCGGAGCCATTACGCCGAGCGACTGCCCTCTGTTCGGCCACGCTTGTACACCCGAGCATCCCGTCGGCCCCTGCATGGTGAGCTCCGAGGGCAGCTGCGCGGCGTACTTTAGATACCGTAACTAGCCCGGACGCACCCGCACACTGGCACCACCCACGATTGGAGTTTTCGATATGTCCCATAGCGTTACCGATAGCACCGTCCTGCTGGGTCACGGCTCCGGCGGCCAGATGATGAAACGCATCATCGACGAGATCTTTTTGGATGCCTTTGGGTCGCCCGAGCTGCTCGAGGGCAACGATGCCGGCGTCGCCGCGCTGCCCACGAGCGGACGTATCGCCATGTCGACCGACAGCTTTGTGGTGACACCGCAGTTCTTCCCGGGCGGCAATATCGGCCGACTCGCCGTGTGCGGAACCGTCAACGATGTCGCGACCTCGGGTGCCAATGTGCGCTACCTGTCGTGCGGCTTTATCCTCGAAGAGGGCTATCCCATGGACAAGCTGCGTCAGATCGCGCAGACCATGGCCGAGACGGCGCGCGAGGCGGGCGTGGCGATCATCACCGGCGACACCAAAGTGGTTGAGCGCGGCGGGGCCGACGGCGTCTACATCAATACCGCCGGCGTGGGCGAAGTGCCCGCGGGTGTGGCGCTCAGCGGCGCAAACTGCCAGCCTGGCGATGTCATCCTGGTGTCGGGTACACTCGGCGACCACGGCATCGCCATCATGAGTCAACGCGAGGGCTTGGCGTTTTCGAGCAACATCGAAAGCGATGCCGCGCCGCTTAACCACCTGATAGCCGACGTTCTGGCCGCAGCCCCCGACACGCGCTGTTTCCGCGACCCCACGCGCGGCGGCCTTGCATCCACACTCAATGAGTTTGCACAGGCCAGCGGCGTTGCGATGGAGGTCGATGAGGACGCCGTGCCCGTGCGTCCCGATGTGCAGGCGGCTTGCGAGATGCTCGGCTATGACGTGCTGCAGGTGGCAAACGAGGGCAAGATGGTCGCCGTGGTGCCGGCCGAACAGGCCGATGCGGCCCTAGCCGCCATGCGTTCCGCACGCTACGGCGAGAACGCCGCGATCATCGGCCGCGTGCTGCCGCTTGGATCGGACGCTCGACCCGCCGTGCGCGTACGCACCGGCTGGGGTTCGACCCGCATCCTCGACATGCTCGTGGGAGAACAGCTGCCGAGGATTTGCTAGCGGCACATTCTCGCAGACGGCGCGATGCAGCTCGATATCCCTTGAAGATGTTCAGATTCCAAACAAGCCCGATGCGTAAGCCCAGTATTATGAGGTGCGTTTTTAAACCCAATGACGGGAGCTTTCATGGCAGCAGCTTTTTCCCATGTGATCTTTGATCTGGATGGCACCATCCTCAACACGCTCGAGGACCTGGCGGCCGCTAGCAACCATACCTGCGAGACGCACGGCTGGCCTACGTTTGCCGTTGACGAATACCGCTATAAGGTGGGAAACGGCATGCTCAAGCTGGTCGAGCGCTTTATGCCCGCCGAGTATGCGGGCGACGGGCGCGCCTTTGAGCAGACGCTTGCCGAGTTTAGGGCTTACTACGGCGAGCACAAGGAGGACCACACCGCCCCCTATGCCGGCACAATCGAGATGCTCGACCGCCTGCGCGCCGCGGGCATCCAGCTTGCCGTGCTCACCAACAAGGACCACATTTCGGCGGCCCCGCTTATCGAGAAGTACTTTGGCCCCGACCGCTTTGCGCTGGTCCAGGGCCGTGTCGACGCTTTTCCGCCCAAGCCCGAGGCGCCCGTCACGCTGCATGTGATGGAAGCGCTGGGCGCCGACCCGGCGACCACGCTCTACGTGGGCGATTCCAATGTCGATATCCTGACCGGTCATAACGCCGGCCTTAAGAGCGCGGGCGTCAGCTGGGGCTTCCGCGGCCGCGCAGAGCTGGAAGCCGCCGGCGCCGACTACGTGGTGGACAGCCAGGCAGAGCTCGCGGCGCTGATTCTAGGCGAGTAACGAAGCCGCCGCTCCATGCGGCTGCGACAATTCTTCCGCAAGGAAAGCGCATCCCGTTTTGGAGCTCCGGAATGGGATGCGCTTTCCGTTTGAGGCGCGTCGGGGAAACTGTGTCCCGTTTTGGAGCTATATTCCGGATCGCACTTTCCGCAACCCGCCTCATCCGGAAACCGCGACCCACTATTCGGCCAAAAACCGGGCCGCATTTTCCCGAGCGTTCGCAATGCAACGCCGGCACAAGGAGTGTCCCCAACTGCCGGCAGGAAAGGAACGTCCCCAAGCACCGCCTTCCCAATGACTACTCCAGCGATGGTAACGTCACGGGTAGAGGACGGACAGCGAGCGACGTCCAGGACGAACAAGTTGGCATGAAAAAGGCGAGGCATAGACCTTCGGGTCATGCCTCGCCTTTTGAATGACAAATTGTCGTCCTGGGCGGCGCGCAGCGTCGGGCAGTTACGGCGTTTGGTAAAACGCCGTAACGAACTACCGCGTAACTCCCCTAGCTCATCATGGCATTCATCATCTCGTTGGTTGCGGAATCGTCGGCAGACCACTCGCCGTCGTCATTGCAGGAATACTTGAAGGTGACCTTGGTGTCCTTGGTCTTAGCAGCCTTGGTCACATCGACCATAACCTGACCGGCCATCTTGTACAGCTCGTCATCGGAAGGCATCGAATCGAGCGCGGCGACCTTCTCCTGGTACTGGGTGGCAAAATACTCAACGATCTGGTTCATGGACTTGCAGGTAATGGTGACCTCGGCAGTTGCGGTACCCTTGTCCTCGTCGACCGTCACGTCGCCGATCTTGTAGTCAAAGCCCTCGAGATAGCTCTTGGCGTACTCCTTGGGATCGATGCCCAGCTGCTCAAACTCGTCGCCCGAGGCCTCTTCCAGGCCGGCGAGGAAGTCGTCGCCGCCGTTCTTGACCTCGTCAAACTGCGTCGTAAGATCCTCGGTGATGAGCTCCTCAACCGAAGGACCTCCGCAGCCGGAAAGCACAACCACGCACGCGACCAGAACAGCCATCAGGGGCGCAAGCAGCAGCTTCTTCTTCATGACATTCCTCCCAACAAGCGGCACCGCGCTTCCCGACGCGGTGCGCGTCGTAACAATAAGGCCATACTAGCCGATAACGAACACCCCCGGCAAAGCAAAGGCGCAGTCGGCTCGATTTAACGTCCGAACGGTTTACCGGTCCGCCCAACGCGCAATAAAACGTTCCGCCGCATTGTAATAAAAAAGGGTGGTCGGACAATTCGACCACCCCAAAACATCCTTATGTTGCCGCAGTTTACTTGCGGACGACCTTGACGATGGCGTCGCCAGCGGCGACAGCGGAGTCGGCCTCGACGGCGAGCTCAACGTCGGCAAACTCGGCGGTGTTGGACACGGCCACGACGACACAGTCCTTGTAACCGGCAGCAGCGATCTTGGCGCGGTCGATCTTGAGCATGGGCTGGCCAGCCTTAACGACATCGTCGGCCTTGACGAAGCCCTCGAAGCCGTCGCCGTTCATGTTGACGGTATCGACGCCAACGTGCACCAGAACCTCGATGCCGCTATCGGACTGCAGACCCACGGCGTGGCCCATGGTGACGGTCACCTTGCCGTCGCAGGGAGCGTAGACCAAATCGTCCTCGGGCCACACGGCGCAGCCCTTGCCCAGGACCTCGCCGCCAAAGACGGGATCGGGCACGTCGGCCATCTTGATGACCTTGCCCTTGACGGGCGAGCACAGCACGTCGGCGCCGGCAGAAGCAGAGATGGAGGACGGAGCAGCGGCAGTCGCGGGCTCAGCCTTCTTCTTGAACATGTCAAACAGACCCATACGTTTTCTCCTCTTGATTAAGCGCAACGTTGTGCGCATGCCTATGGTGATTATAGTGCCAAATGGTTCAAATGCTAAGGTGGGGACTCGAATCGCGAGCCCATCCCAACGCTTTTCCCCGGTGGCACTCATATTGTCGATTAATCCAGGCCCTCGGCACCGTTGGACTTGATGATCTTCTGGTAGGCGTAGAAGCTGTCCTTGCGGCGGCGCTCGTAGGTACCGGTGCCGTCATCGTACTTATCGACGTGGATAAAGCCGTAGCGCTTGCGCATCTCGCCGGTGCCGGCGGAAACCAGGTCGATGGGGCCCCACCAGGTGTAGGCGATCAGGTCGACGCCGTCGGCAATGGCCTCGCCCATGGCCTTGACGTGGCTCTGCAAGTAGGCGATACGATACGGGTCGTGGATGGAGCCGTCCTCCTCGACCTCATCGTAGGCGCCCATGCCATTCTCGACCACCATCAGCGGAATCTCGTAGCGGGCGTAAATCTCGTTGAGGGCGATGCGCAGACCCAGCGGATCGATCTGCCAGCCCCAGTCGGTGGACTCCAGATAGGGATTCTTGCCGCCAAAGGTCATGTTGCCCTCGGTCATCTCGTGATCCTTGTGGGTGCCCACGGTGCCGGACATGTAGTAGCTAAAGGTGTAGAAATCGACCTTGCCGTCGGCGATATCCTGCAGGTCGCCGTCCTCCATCACAAGCTCGACATCGTTCTCGGCCCAGAAGCGCTTGGCATAGAACGGATACTTGCCGCGCACCTGCACGTCGGAGCAGTACCAGTTCATGGTATTCATCTCCTGCTGCGCGGCGAACACGTCGGCCGGATCGCACGTGGCGGCATAGGAAAGGATGAAGCAGTCCATGTTGCCCATCTTAAACTGCGGGTAATGCTCGTGGGCATAGCGCACGACGCGGCCGCTGGCGACAAACTGGTGATGCAGCGCCTGCATACGAGCCTGCGGCGTAGCATGGACCGCCGAAGCCGGGCCCTCAAAGCCCTGAATCATGCTGGTCTCAAAGAGGTTGCCCATGTCCTGAGTGCCGCAGTTGATCTCGTTGAAGGTGAGCCAGAACTTGACCTTGTCCTGATAGCGGTCGAAGACGGTCTGGCAGTACTTCTCAAAGAAGCCGATGAGCTCGCGGCTCGCCCAGCCGTTGTATTTCTCGACCAGGTGATAGGGCATCTCGTAGTGCGACAGGGTCACGAGCGGCTCGATATTGTGAGCGCGCAGGCAGTCGAAGACGCGGTCGTAGAAGGCGAGGCCGGCCTCGTTGGGCTCGGCGTCGTCACCGTTGGGGAAGATGCGGCTCCAAGAGATGGACATGCGGAACATGGTAAAGCCCATCTCGGCGAACAGCGCGATGTCCTCCTCGTAGTGATGGTAAAAGTCGATACCGTCATGGTTGGGGTAGAAGCGGTTAGGGTCGATGTCGATCGTAATCTGGCGCGGCTCCTTGTAGCTGCCACCCAAGAAGTGGTCGTCGACCGACGGACCGCGGCCGTCAACGTTCCAAGCGCCCTCAAACTGATTGGCGGCCGTGGCGCCGCCCCAATAGAAACCCTCGGGGAACTTGATGTTTGCCATGAGCATCTCCTTTGCATTGCGGGTCGATAGGCCGAGTATCGCCCACGCACGCGACAGGCAGGGGCAGGGGTGCCAAACCCGACACTTCTTTTCGCAGACGCGCGCTGCAACAGCGCTGCAGCTGAAACTTTTTGACACCGAAGGAGCGAAGACGATCCGCCCCGCGCTTACCGGCGGTATGCCGCGGGGGTGCAGCCATACTTGTCGTGAAACTTACTGTAGAAGAAGCTCATGTTTTCATAGCCCACCGCATGCGCGGCCGCCCCGGCCGTGGCGCCACCGCGCAGAAGCTCGGCCGCACGCACCAGGCGTCGCTCCTGCACAAGCTGCCTAAAGGTCTTGCCCACATGCCGCTTGAGGAGCGCCGTCGCATAATTAGGGCTCAAGCCAAACTCCGCCGCCATCCCCTCGAGGGAGCACGCGGCGAATTCGCGATCGATATAGCCGAGCATTCCCGTCACCAGGGCAGTGGGCCCCGCCGCGCCGTCCGCCGCGCCGCGCACCAGCTCGCGCTCGTAGCAATCCATGAGCTCGGCCAAAAACAGCTGAAACAGACGCAAGACGATTTCGGGACCGTTGGGGCTCGGGTCGTACAGCTCGCAGAGCATCTCCTGCATGTAGCGCCGAATCCGACGGCTCTCGCCGCAGTAAAAACGGACATGGCCCCGATGGTCCGTCTCGCTGTTGAGCGCGTTGAACAAAAACCGCGAGACCGCGCTCTCGCGCGAGAGGCTCGACTCGAGACTCCGGCGCAAAAAAGCGCGTGAAACGGTCATGCTCAGCATGATGTCGTCCTCACCAAGCGCCGCCACGGCATGCGGGCAGAGGGCGTCGAGCAAAAGCACCTCGTTGCGGCCCAGCTCGAGCCTCTCCCCCGCCACCGTCTGCGGGCAGCGCCCGCGATACACATAGCTCATCTCCACGTAATCATGCACGTGCTCGGGAACTGCATTAAAGCGCGAGTTTTTCCTTATCGTCAGGCCACGCGGCATGCCGGGCTGGGCATAGGCAAACCCTGGCTGCCCAATCTTGCGCACTGGGCATCCGTCGATTTCGACATGCTCGGTCATAATCGACCAATCAAATGCCATGCCGTCTTTATAAGCGATTTCACTGGCGCTCAGTTCGCTGAGCCTACGCTCGAGCTCGTCGATCTCCATGGCTTGCCAATCGTTGATTTAGTCATAGTTCGTCGTGATTCAGATATTAGCAGAACGCGCCGACGCGTCCATAATCTGTGCTATGCAGCAGATCGATCGAGCCAAGGAGGATCCATGACCGCGCACTATCAGCAGGTGCTCGAGGGTACATACGACAACCATGTGCTTCCGTTTTTGTGGATGAAGGGCGAGAGCCATAAGACCATTGCCGAGTATCTGGAGAAGATCGCCGGCGCCGACATCCACGAGGTCTGTCTCGAAAGCCGCCCACACCCCGATTTTTGCGGCGAGGGCTGGTGGCGCGACTTGCGCTTTGTCATTGACGAGTGCAAGCAGCTGGGCCTTAAGCTCTGGATCTTGGACGACGCGCACTTCCCCACGGGCTTTGCCAACGGCGCCGTCAAGGAGGCCGTGCCCGAGCTCCGCAAGATCGTGCTCACGCACCGCACGTTCGACATCGTGGGCCCCACGTCCGCCGCGAGCATCGCGCTCGCCAACATGCTCGACAAAACGGAGCGCTTCTACGGCGTGACATTTATGCAGGACGGCAGCCCCGTCGACGTCGCTTACCGAGTAATCGACGATGCAGACGGCAACCCCAGCCGCCTGGTCTTCGATGCACCTGCGGGCCTCACGCAGGCATGCGTGATGTTCACGAGCGGCAAGACCTCCTACAACGAGGACTACATCAATATGGTCGACCGCGCCTCGGTGGCGCAGCTCATCGATGCTGTCTACGAGCCGCATTTTGAGCATCTGGGCGATGAGTTTGGCAAGACGATCCTGGGCTTTTTCTCCGATGAGCCCGGATTTGCCAACGAGAAGGGCACCACGGGCCCCGATGGCATCTCGGACACGCTCATCGGCAAGGCCACCGCGCCCCTACCCTGGTCGGCCGAGCTTGAGCGTCGCCTACGCGCGGCACTGGGCGAGCGCTACCTGGCCGAGCTCCCGCACCTGTGGGACCGCGAGCCGGCCGGCGCGCACGTACGCCACGTCTATATGGACATCGCGAGCACCCTCTATAAGGAGTGCTTCTGCGACCAGCTCGGAGACTGGTGCCGCGCGCGCGGCGTGCAGTACATCGGCCACGTTATCGAGGACAAGGACTGCCACGCGCGCCTGGGCGTGGGCGCCGGGCACTACTTCCGCGCCGTGGGCGGTCAGGACATGGCGGGCGTCGACATCGTGATCAACCAGCTGGTACCCGGCATGGACCGCGGCCTTCACAGCTACGGACGCGGCGTGTGGGACCTCGAGTTCTATAACTACGTGCTGCCCAAGCTGGGCTCCTCGGCAGCACACCTCGATCCCAAAAAGCAGGGGCGCTGCATGGCCGAGGTCTTTGGCGCATTTGGATGGCACGAAGGCCTACGCGAGATGAAGTGGATCGCCGATCATTTTTTGGTGCGCGGCGTCAATTGGTTTGTGCCGCATGCCTTTAGCATGGCCGCCTTCCCCGACTGGGACTGCCCGCCGCATTTCTATGCGCATGGCCAAAACCCCCAGTTTGCACACTTTGGGCAGCTCATGAGCTACATGAACCGTACGGCGAGCCTGCTGAGCGGCGGGCGCGCAACGACCCCGGTGGCGCTTCTCTACCATGCGGACGCCGAGTGGACAGGCGAGGCGAACTTTATGCAGCATGCCGCCTCCGAGCTTATGCGCGCGCAGGTCGACTTTGACATCGTGCCGGCAGAGGCATTTGAGAACGCAGGGCGCTATGCCGTTGAAATTGCCGCAGACGGTAGCGGCTTTGGCGTGAACGGCCAGGCATACCGCTGCCTGGTGATGCCCGGAGCCGAGTTTGTCGGCGGAGCCGTGCTCGACTTTGCCACGCGCGCCGCAGCCGCAGGTGTTGCCGTGTACGCGCTGGATGAGTTGCCGAGCAAGCGCTACGACGGTGATATTGCAGCCCGCGAGGGCTTTGCCTCCGTGGATGCAGCCGCGGTCGCCGGCATCAAGCTCCTGGCAACCGCCGAGCTCGCAGGCACGCTTGCCGACGCCGGTATGCAGACCGTGGTTTGTGCCGAGTCCCAGCCCTGGCTGCGCGCACTGCGCTACGAGCGGGCGGGCGAGACCTATCTGATGCTCGTCAACGAGCATCCCAAGCAGGGTATCTCCACTCAGATTGCGCTTGCCGACGGCATACCCGTTGCAGGCGCGCGCCTCGACCTGCTCAACGGCACCGATCCCGCCGCCTTTGACGGCACGCTCGAGCTGGCTCCCTACGAGAGCTGCATCGTGGTCCTTGGGGCTACAGGTTCCGCCGGCGCGGCAACTGCTGGAGACGAAGCCACATGCGTCGACGGGCCCTGGGCGGTTGCCTTCTCTGCCCCTGGTACCGATGCCTTTGGCGAGTCTGTTGAGCTTGCAGACCTGCACGACCTTTCCTCGGCCGAGTTCCCCGGCAAGGCCGGCACATTCCGCTACCAGGCTTCCTTTGTCCTGGGCGAAGCGGCCAGCCGCACCGTCATCGACCTTGGGGAGGTCTTTGAGACCGCAACCGTCACCCTCGACGGCAAATCCCTCGGCACACGCATCTGTCCGCCTTACCGCTTTGAGGCCGGCGCGCTTTTGGCCGGTGAGCACGCGCTTACGATCGATATCATCAACACCCTCGACCACGCCGTCCCCGACATGTTCGGCATGACCGAGCCCTCCGATCCCAGCGGCCTCTTGGGGCCCGTACGCGTGCTCGGGTAACGCCCCGGGCGCAAACGGCCCAACAAGGACAGCGCCCCTATGTTGGGCCTGCGCAGCGTCGAGCGGTCCGTCGTTCATAGACCGGCGGACCAAAACTCCCGGCCAAGCCGAACGTTTTATTTATCGCTATGATTGGTTTATCGCGACGCAAACGCATAGGAGCCATATGGATATCAGGCGAAAGATCACGCAGGGCAAAAGCCTCACCCCCACCGAGCAACAACTTGGGCGAACGGCCCTCGCCATGGGCGAGGATGTGCGCGGGCTTTCCATTAAGGAATTTGCCGCGTGCGCCAACGTTTCGGTCGCGAGCGTGCACCGCTTTTGCAAAAAGCTCGGCCTCGAGGGATTCAAAGACCTCAAGGTCGAGCTCATCCGCCAGGCGACCGAGGCGGGCAACCGGCGCGACGTGGACATCAACTTTCCCTTCGATGCCACCTCCACCCCTGCGCAGGTGATGGAGCGCATGGAGGGGCTCTACCAGACCACCTTGGCCGAAACGCAGGAGCTGCTCGACCCTGCACAGCTCGACCACGCCGCCAAGCTCATCATGCGCGCCGGCACCGTGGACATCTACACGGGCTCGCATAACCTGTATCCAGCGGGAATGTTCCGCGATCGCCTGCTTTCCGCCGGCAAAAGCGCGACGTGCCACGACAGCGTCGAGGCGCAGGTGCGCACGGCGCTCGCCTCGGGTCCCGACCATGTGGCAATCGTCATCTCCTACAGCGGCCTTGCCCCCAACCTCAAGGAGATCTTGCCGATCCTTAGCAGTCGACATGTCCCGGTCATCGTCATCGGCACGCCGCACTGTGCCCGCATTCACCCCGGCTTTGCCGCCTATCTCACGGTAAGCGACCACGAGAGCATGACGCACCGCATCACGCAGTTCGCCAGCCATATCGCCGTGCAATACGTACTCGATTCGCTCTATAGCAGCTACTTTGCCAAAGATTACGCCCGCTGCTCCGAGTTCCTAGAGCGCTCGTTCCCCTACACCCGCCTACCCGGGCTCAAGTAGCGACGAGCGTGGATTTTTGGACACTCAGATAACGAGCGTGGATAATCTCCCACTTTGAGCCTGCATGCGGCCCAAAAACGGGAGATTATCCACGCTCATTTTGGGTCCCCCGGGAACGCATGAGGAGGGCGGATAGACAGCCGTTATTTGCGAGGCGTCAGCGACGTAAAGAGTCCGTGTTGGTTGCAGTAAAGATATATCCTGCCGCGCCCGGTAATATGGAAGCGCGGCTGCACCGATTGCTCTGGATAGAGCTTCTTAAAGCAGATGCCGTCCATAGTCGCATATGCCACAAAGCTAATGTAGTGATCCTTGGTCATGGGATGATCGAGCGTGACGTACCAATCGTCCTCGATGCGCTCGATGGAAAAGGCGTGGTCCGCGTCCGGCTCTTCGGCCTCCTGGGGAAACATCGTGGAGCCACAGCAGCTAAAGCTGCCTTCTCCGAGCGCGTGCACAACGTTTCCGCAGATAGGGCAAACGTAAAAGACGCCTTTGAGCATATTGCCTGCACGGTTGGCGTTGGCCCGGATGTCACCAGCCAAAAGCTCAGCCACGCTTATGCCGAGTCTCTGGGCCAAAGGCTCAACGAGGGAAATGTCGGGAAGGCCGCGGCCGGATTCCCACTTGCTGACGGCTTTATCGGTCACGCCAAGGCTTTCCGCCAGGGCGCGCTGGGTGAGGCCGCGCTCTTCGCGCAGCTGCTTGATGGCATGCGCTGCCAAAAAAGTATGGGAGGCATTGGTTTGCCGTGTCTGGTTCATGGGCTGTCCAATCAAATTGAAGAAATGGAGTGAACCGGTTCGACAGTCAGTATCCATTTGAAGGCCAGGCTCGACAACCTACGCTGCGTAGACATGCGCCAATCGAACGAGCGCGGATTTTTGGACGCTCATCCTGAGTAGTCATTTAAGAACGTCCCCAACGACTACATCAGGAGTGTCCCCAGGTGTCGGCAGAAAAGGAACGTCCCCAAGTGCCGCATCGCCAGCAACGGGAGTGCCGATGTCTTGGCAACGACAGCGAAAACCCGCCAGAGCGAGCAAGGTGCCTTGAAACGAGGCGGCATTGACCTTCTGGTCATGCCGCCGAAGTTGAAAGGCAGATTGCCGCTCTGGCGGGTTTGCAGCGTCAATTGGTTACGCGGTTTGGCAAAACCGCGTAACTAACGGACTCCGTACTGCTCGTAGTAGGCATCGATGGCGGCCTTGAGCTCGTCATCGATGACGACCTTGCCGTCGATCTCGTGGTTGTAGAGAGTCTCGACGACCTCGGCCATGGAAACGATGCTCGCGACGGGGAAACCGTACTTGGCCTCGATCTCCTTCTGCGCGGTGGTCACGCCGCCCTTGCCGACCTCCATGCGGTTGAGCGAGACGATAAGACCCTTGATCTCGACATCGGCCGCTGCCATGACCTTGGGATAGGTCTCGTCGATGGACTTGCCGCTGGTAGTAACGTCCTCGACCATCACCACGCGGTCGCCGTCCTGGGGCTCATAGCCCAGCAGGTTGCCCTTGTCGGCACCGTGGTCCTTGGCCTCCTTGCGGTCGCAGCAGTACTTGACCTCCTTGCCGTACAGCTCGTGGTAGGCAATGGCGGTCACGACGGCCAGCGGAATGCCCTTGTAGGCCGGTCCAAACAGCACGTCAAAGTCGTCGCCAAAGTTATCGTGGATGGCCTGGGCGTAATACTCGCCCAGCTTCTTGAGCTGATAGCCCGTCACATAGGCGCCGGCGTTCATAAAGAACGGGGACTGACGGCCGCTCTTGAGCGTAAAGCTGCCGAATTTAAGAACGTCGGACTCAACCATGAACTTGATGAACTCTTGCTTGTAAGCCTCCATGCGGGCTCCTCTCGTAATCGCGTACGTGCCTTCCAGTTTAGCGCAGGCAGGGCGCGTTGCGGGCGCGCTTTGGGGCCTCGGCATTCTGTAAAGGCTTTGTCAGGGGCAATGGTTTTCCAAACATTGGGGTTGACACGGCAAACCCCCTCATCAAGAATACGGGCGGATTGTAACGGGTACGAGATACCCAAAGCGCGCCGCGCCCGGCCTTAAGGAGGTGTGCCATGGAAGGCAGTCATAGTCGAAAAACCTGCATGTCGCCCTCGGCACGCCGCGAGGATTCCGCGCACGCATAAGCGCCAACAGCCGATCGTCAAAACCACCACAAAGGTGCCTGTCCCTTTGTGGTGGTTCGAAAGCATGACGTGAGCGACATCTAGGTTTTTTGAAGCACATACGACACGTACGCTAACTCCCTTCAACAAGGAGGACCCTATGCTGATGCTCAAAACCGCCACGGTACTCGAAGCCATCTCCAAGCGCCGCCGCACGGCGCGCCCCGCCGCTCATACCGGCATGTCCAAGAACACCATATTCGCCGCCACCCATAGCGCCGAGGATGCCCTCGTGCTGCTCGACGCCACGGCTGGCGGACTCACCGCCGAGCACGCCGCCGAGCGCCTGAGCGCGGTCGGCCCCAACACCATCGAGGCGCCGACCAAGACGCTCGCCCGCCGCATCGCCGACGCATTCATCGATCCCTTCGCCGGCATCCTCGCCGCGCTCGCACTGGTCTCGCTCTATATCGACGTGCTCGCCGTGCCCGAGCCGCAGCGCGACCCCTCCACGGTCATCGTCATCGGCATCATGCTGCTGGTATCGGGCGGCATGAAGTTTATCCAGGAAGCCCGCAGCGGCAATGCGGCCGAGGCTCTCAAGGACCTGGTCTCCAACACCTGCTGCGCTCTGCGCGACGGCGAGCGCCTCGAGATCCCCTTCGACGAGCTCGTCCCCGGCGATGTGATCCGCCTCTCTGCCGGCGATATGGTGCCGGCCGACGCCCGTATCATCACCGCGCGCGACCTGTTTGTGATCGAGTCCGCACTCACCGGCGAGAGCGAGGCCGTCGAGAAGACCGCTGCCATCACCGTCGTCGAGGGTGCCGACGGCTCCGCGCTACCACTCTCTGCCTGCAAGAACATCGTCTTTACCGGCACCTCCGTGCAAAACGGCACCGCCATGGCGCTTGTCGTTGCCACCGGCTCGGACACCTACCTGGGCGGCATCGCCAAGATGCTCAACGGGCGCGGCGAGAAGAGCGCGTTTGACCGCGGCGTCTCGAGCGTCTCCATGCTGCTCGTGCGCCTCATGCTCGTTATGGCGCCGGCGGTCTTTGCCATCAACGCCGCCACCAAGGGCAACGTCATCGATGCGCTGTTGTTCGCCACGAGCGTGGCCGTGGGCATCACGCCGCAGATGCTTCCCGTCATCGTGACCACGAGCCTGTCGCAGGGCGCCAAGGACCTCGCCCGCCGCCAGGTTATCGTCAAGGAGCTGCCGGCGATCCAAAACCTCGGCGCGATGGACGTCCTGTGCTGCGACAAGACCGGCACCCTCACCGAAGACCGCATCGTGCTCGAGCGCTACCTCAACACCGACGGCAACGAGGATGCGCGCGTGCTGCGCCATGCGTTTTTGAACAGCTTCTTCCAGACCGGCCTCAAAAACCTTATCGACCTGGCCGTCATCGACCGTGCCGATGTGACGTCCTCGACCGTCGTGCCCGATTCTATGCTGGGCCAGAGCCTGCGCGACCGCTATACCAAGGTCGACGAGGTGCCCTTCGATTTCTCGCGCCGTCGCCTGAGCGTAGTTGTCGCCGACGCCCAGGGCAAAACCCAGATGGTCACCAAGGGGGCTGCCGAGGAAATGCTCGAGATCTGCTCCTTTGTCGAGGTCGACGGCGCCGCCCAGCCGTTCACCGAAGATAAGCTCGCCCAGATTCGCAAGCAGGTCGCCGGGCTCAACGCCGAGGGCCTGCGCGTGATTGCCGTGGCGCAGAAGACCAATCCGCGCTGCGTGGGCGAATTTGGCATCGCCGACGAGTGCGACATGGTGCTGATGGGCTTTTTGGCCTTCCTCGATCCGCCCAAGGCGAGTGCCGCGGGCGCCGTCGCCACCCTCGAGGCCAAGGGCGTGGCGGTCAAGGTCCTGACCGGCGACAACGACCGTGTCGCCGCCACCATCTGCGAGCAGATCGGTATCGACGCGAGCAACGTCTTGCTGGGCTCCGAGATCGATGCGCTCGACGATGCCGAGCTTGCCGAGCGCGCCGAGCACACCCACCTCTTCGCCAAGCTCTCGCCGCTGCAGAAGGCGCGCCTGGTGCGCGTCATGCGCGAGCTGCTCGACCACACTGTGGGCTTTATGGGCGACGGCATCAACGACGCCGCCGCCATGCGTGCGAGCGACTGCGGCATCTCGGTCGATTCGGCCGTCGACATCGCCAAGGAATCCGCCGACATCATCTTGCTCCAGAAAGACCTGGGCGTGCTCGAGCGCGGCATCATCGAAGGCCGCCGCACCTACGGCAACCTGCTCAAGTACCTCAAGACCACGGTGAGCTCCAACTTTGGCAACGTGCTGTCCGTGACCGTCGCGAGCCTGTTCTTGCCGTTTTTGCCCATGAGCGCCCTGCAGCTGGTGTTGCTGTCGCTGGTCTACGAGATCGTGTGTATCGCGCTGCCGTGGGACACCGTCGATGACGCCTGGACCGCCCGTCCGCGCGCCTGGGACGCCGCGTCCATTAAGGGCTTTATGCTCGAACTGGGCCCCGTGAGCTCGCTGTTTGACATCGTGACCTTCGCCGCGCTCTTCTTTGTGGTGTGCCCCGCAACCGTGGGCGCGAGCTGGGCAGAGCTTGCCGCCACGGGCAACGTCGCGGGCATGACGACCTTCGCCGCAATCTTCCAGAGCGGCTGGTTTGTCGAGTCCATGTGGTCGCAGACGCTCGTGATCCACATGCTGCGCTCCCCGCGCCTGCCGAGCCTGCGCGACCACGCCGCGCCCGCGCTGTGCGCCCTCACCGTGCTGGGTCTGGCACTCGTCACCTGGCTGCCGGCAAGCCCCATCGCCGATGCGCTGGGCCTCATGCCGCTGCCGCCGAGCTTCTTCGCGCTGCTCGTCGGCATCGTCACCGCCTATATCGCGCTCACCCAGCTGGTCAAGCGCCGCTACATCGCCCGCCACGGCGAGCTACTGTAGCGCCCGAATTGTGGCGCGCGACCCATCAGGCGGTCAAAAAGTCCCGTCTCAAGTTAAACCACTCATTTAAGCACGTCCCCAATGAGTGCGGCGGAATGGCTCCCCTTGACAGCTTAAAGCCGTCATGCAGGAACCATTCCGTCGCAGCCTTATGAAAGGGACTGGGTTGTAAATGTTGGAGAAGAGCCGTTAGCGCCCAGGGGTCAGGATCACCAGGGCGTCGTGCTCAAAGGGATGCTGAGCCACGCGCACGGTGCCGTCACCGTTGTCGCGAACGGGCAGCTTGGCGACGCGCTTGTCTTCCATGTCGAGAACCGTCGCCGTCCAGCCACGCGCGCCGTCGAGCTTAAACTTGAGCGCCGTGGTGCGCGGCAGGTACGTGACGACGCGATCGCCAACGCGCGCCACACGAATGGCCTCGCGCGCGTCATCGAGGAGCTCCTGCGCCGGAACCACGGCAAGTGCGTCGTCGCCAGCCGTAGCACCCAGGCCGGCAAGCACATGCTCGATCGCGCCAAAGTCCCAAACGCCCGCAAACTGCAGACACTCCTGCCAGCGGAACGGCATATCGAAGCCCTCGCCCAGCACCGAGCCCTGGCTCTTGCTAGTCTGCCAGTTCCAAACACCGTGCGCGCCATAGGTCACACCCGCGCTGGCGCCGGCAAGGATCGACGACCACACACTCGCGCGGCAGTCCTGCGCGGTGAAGCGCCAGTACACATTGCGCGACGCACCCATCTGCTCGTAACAAGGCTCAGAGTTGACCATCGGCTTTTTGGGATAGTTGGCGATAAAGTCCTGCGGCAAGTGCCAAGCCTCGGGCTGGCCCTCGTAGTTGTGGCCGGGCTGGAACATGTAGAAGTCCAAGCGGTCCAGGTACCGTGCCGGGATGGTGCGGTTGCCGCGGTTGATATGCATGGTGCGCAACGCCTCGGGCGCGCGATTGACGACTTCGTCGAGGGCATCCTCGTAATAGGCGATCGCCTCGTCGCTGGTAAAGTCGGTATCGCCCGTCACCACGTAAACGGGGTCGAACTCACCCAGGTTCTCGACGACGCGGGCAACGTGGGCACGGACCTCCTCGCGCGGCATAACCTCGGCACCGCAATGCTCGGCAATCTTGGCGCCCCAGGTACCGGGCACGTAGTTGCACCACATAAGCACGAGTGCCGGACGAATGCCGTGCTCGACGGCAGCGCGACACATGGCGGCGGCACGATCCCAGTACGCTTGGTTGGGTCGGGACCAATCAAAATGCACGCCATCCTCGCTGGCATAGGGCCAAATGCCCAGATCGGGGCAGCAGCGATCCCACTGCGGCAGCGTGTTGATCTGCAGCACGTTCATGCCCTGCTCGGCGCGACGGGTCAGATAGTAGTCCCAATCGGCCTCGGCAATGCTCGTAAACGCGCTCCAGCACGTATCGGCAAACCAAAAGAACGGTTTGCCCTCGCACAAAAAGCCATCCTGGCGACCGTTGACGGTCAGCGTTCCCAAACTCATCTGCATGTCCTTTCGTTCGATAAAGGATTTGCGAACCGCCGGAAACTTTCGCGGTAACCCCGCGCGAAAGCCCCCGCCGCTTGGCAAACCCTCGCGGGCGAATCTCACCCGCCCCCCATCAGTCTACCTTGCAAGAAGGGCCCCGCCGGGCTTGCGCCTGACGGGGCCCTGTCGTGTAGGTGAGGTCATATGCAACCGAATGGTTTGGCCTTAGGCCTCCATCTCGGCGAGCTCCTCCTTGGAGAAGCCCGTGGCAAAGACGACGGCAGCGGCGATGACAAAGGAGATTGCCATACCGACGACAGCCCAGACGGTGTTCATCTGGCCACCCTGCAGGTAGTTGGTGAAGACCAGGAAGTTGGAGGCACCGCCTGCGAGGTAATAGGTAACACCCATGAGGCCGGAGAACACAGCGCCGATGGCACCGCCGATGAACATGCCGAGCATGGTGCGGCGGAAGCGCATGAGGATACCGAAGAGTGCGGGCTCGGTGACGCCGCCGGCGATGGCGGAGATGACGTAACCGATGGCGAGAGACTTCTCGTCGGGGTTCTTCATCTTGAGGAAGGCACCGAAGGCGCAGCCCCAGACAGCGGCCATAGCGCAGTTGGTGGAAACGAAGACGAAGGGATCGTAGCCGGCAGCGATGATCTGAACCTGAGCGAGCAGGATGACGGGCATGTGCATGCCGCAGACCACGAAGAGCTGCCAGAAGGCGCCGAGGATGGCCATGACGATCAGGATGCCGATGCCGCCAAGGTCAGCAAGGCCGAAGAGGGCGTTGGCGATCAGCGTACCGATCTCGTTGCCGATCGGAGCGAGGACGATGAAGGCAATGGGAATCGTGACAATCATGGTGCAGAACGGCGTGAAGACCGTGGACAGCACGTCGGGCATGACCTTCTTAAAGAACTTCTCAACAAAGTACAGGACGGGCACCGAGAGAATGATCGGCAGGACGGACTGCTGGTAGTTGGCAGCGGCGATCTGGATGCCGTAGACGGAAATGATTCCGCCACCCTCCTGAGTCGCGACACTCACGACGGACGGGGCCATGAGAGCGCCGCCGAGGAGCATGCCCAGAACCGGAGAGGCGCCGAGCTTCTTAGCCGCGGCATAACCCAGGTAGATGGGGATAAAGGTGAACGTGGCCTCGTACAGCGTGGTGTAGAGGAACGTATAGGTCGGGTCGTCGGCCGAGAGCACACCGAGCATGGTGGGGCCGAGGACGGCCGCGATGGTACGGAACAGACCGCCGGCCATGAGCAGCGGGATGAGCTGGGTCATGGAGCCCGACAGATAGTCAAGGATGATGTTCGGCAGGTTCTTGAGCTCGAACTTCTGCTTGGAAGCATCGAGGTTCTCGTCGACGGCGGCACCCTGCTTGACGCCGGAGATGGCGACGAACTCGGCGAGCACCTTGGGCACGTTCTGGCCGATGATGACCTGGAGCTGGCTGCCGGCGAACTGGCATCCCAGAACACCCTTGACCTTCTTGATCTTCTCCACGTCGGCCTTGCTGTTGTCCTTGAGCGTCAGACGCAGGCGCGTCATGCAGTTGGTGGCGACGGAAACATTCTCCGCACCGCCCACGAGCTCGAGGACATCGGTGGCAATCTGCTTGTTATCTACTGCCATGGGACCCCTCCCCATATCTTCGTGTGCCAGCCCCCTTGGGCTTAGGCACGCCTTTGGCCCGGCGACTATAACCCCTTACGGTTGCTGGACCCTTGGATACGCTTTTGTAAACAAGGTGTTTACTGAACGTTTACGGGCTTTAGTTTACACGGAGCGCCGAATTTATGGCAATTTTGCCGTCTACAGTCCGGTGAACGGTAGGTAATCGGGGGTGAACGTATTTGAATGGCGGGAAATGGTCTCTTTGACCCTCTATTGATATATAGCCATTTACGTGGGATTTTATTTTGATGAACACCTCACTGATCTGTTAACTCATCAACAGAATCCCTGCTAGAAGCTAGTAAACATATGTTTAGTAGCTCACGACGTGTTCAATTTTGCCGTTTACCGAGTTCATCTGGTTATTCTTCAATTCTAGATTACACTAAACATGTTTAGTTTGTATTGCCGCAGATGCCAGGCATTCGCGGCGTAAGGGAGGCAGCTCATGGAGCTCAAATTGTGTACCTACGCAACCGTCACCACCTTGGGCGACTTTGGCCCCTGGATCAGCAAGGTCGTACTCGACCTGCCCTGCACCGTGCGCGCCAACGACATCGACGCGAACACCTTCCATATATATGTAGAGCGTCACGAGCGCTCGGGCGAGGTTCTGATGCGCAAGGAGCGCGGCGCCGACCATGCCGCGCCCTCCGTGGGTTACATCGACATTCTCGCCGCATATCCGTGCGACGAGAACGGACGTAAGCTCGCCGTGGGCACCCATGTGGCGCTCGAGGTCGCCGAGCAGCGCCTGACCAAGACCATCGAAGGCGGCGTCATGGGCTCGCGCATGCTCGATGACCAGCTGCGCATCACGCAGCTCACAGCTCTTCCCGGCAACGACGGCGACGATCCCACCTGCGGCCTGGTCTTCGACACCTGCCGTGGCGATATCTGCCCCGCGCTCAAAGGCTGGAGCAACGCCACGCAAAAGACCGCCGTCGACGGCATCGCGCTCGAATACGGCTTCTTTGAGCCCACCTTTAAGGCCGAAGACTCGGCATGCTTCAACCCCTTTGCGCCCGAGGCGACGGTCGTGCCCCAAAGGGCACCGCTCGTGGTGTATCTGCACGGCGCCGGCGAGGGCAAGGGCGCCACGCAAGGCGAAGGCGCTACGCGCGCCTATATCGGCAACCGCGTGACGGCCATTAGCCAGGCGCAGATCCAGCGCTACTTTGGCGGCTTTGCCTGGGTGCTCGTGCCGCAGTCGCCCACGTTTTGGATGGACAACGGCGTCGAACAACTCGGTCGCTCCAACCAGAGCATCTACTCCTCCGTGCTCAAGGCGCTTATCGACGAGTTTGTCGCCGAGCATGCCGACCGCATCGACACCGACCGCATCGTGGTCGCCGGTCTTTCCAACGGCGGCTTTATGACCCTGCGCCTGTGCGCCGACTACCCCGATTTCTTCGCCGCGGGCCTTCCCTGCTGCGCCCCGTGGTACAACGCCACGGACGAGGACGTGGCCGCGCTCGCCAAGACGCCGCTGTGGTTTACGCACTCCAAGGGCGACGAGCTTGTGTCACCGCAACAGACCGTGCTGCCGCTGTTCGCGCGCCTGCGCGGTGCCGGCGCCAACGTGCATCTCACCTACTTTAGCCATGTCGAGGACCTGACCGGCGTGTATCGCGAGGCCGACGGCTCGGCCAAGAAGACGTTCAACCACGGCGTGTGGATCCACCAATTCAACGACCTGTGTTATCAAGACTTCGACGGGGGCAACGTACTCATCGACGGCGAGCCGGTGGGCTGCTGGGAGTGGTCGGCCAGGGTTTCGAGGTAACCATCCCATCGGGGGCTCTGACCTTTAGTTTTGTAAACGTCCTCGCGCATGAGCCCCGCTTATCCTGCTCCTTCGGAGCATCGGATAAGCGGGGCTCGCGCTGCGGAATGTTTACAAAACTAAAGGTCAGAGCCCCCCTAAGTTAACGTTGTTCGAAACGCTGGTCGGCCGCTTCCGGCGGGCCGCCGGGTCGCGGGCGATGGGGGCGTGGGTCCCGTCTTGCCTTGCGCGTAACTGGCTGAATTGATTTTGATTGGAGCTGTTCCTATGTCCCAGAAGTTGACTCGGGTGATTGTTACCACTGATATGGAAGTCGATGATATGAACTCGCTTGTTCATTTGGCTCTGTATCTCAACTTGCTTGATGTTCAGGCTGTGGTGTATACGGCTTCGCAGTATCACTTTCTTGGGGATGGGGTTCATACGCTCGGCGAGGTGAATTCGCATTGGCGGACCAAAGGGCGGCGCTCTTATGAGTGGGCTGTTGTGCCTCATGAGCCCGATCCGCTAGCCGGCGAGCTTCGTGAGTATCGGCCGTTTCCCGAGCATTGGATTGAAAGTCTCTGGAGTAATGAATATGCCCAGGCTTGGCCGCAGTTGCAGGCAAATGCGGACGCCGCCGGTGAACCGCCGTTTCCCACGCCTGCCCAGATGATCGAGCGTACGTTTGTGGGAAATGTTGCCTTTGAGGGTGATGTGACTGAGGAAACTGAGGGGTCTCGCGTAATTGCGCAGGCGATTCTGGATGATGATCCGCGTACGTTATGGTTGCTCAGCTGGGGTGGTATGAATACGATCGTTCGCGCCCTCATGAGTATTGCCGAGCGCTATCGCGCCACGCCCGAGTGGCCCGCCGTACAGCAGCGGGTCTATCAGAAGGTGCGCGTGATGGGCGTTGCCGATGGTGTGGGGCAGGATAACTCGTGGCTCGACCATGGGCGCGAGCTCTTTCCCGAGCTCATCTTTTGGCGTACGCCCTATATGTATGGCAACTATTTCGACGCCAAAACAGCTCAGCCCGATACGCTGCCGCTGTTTAAGGCTCCTTGGCCCGAGCAGAATCTCACGCAGGGCAACGGCCCCCTCATGGCGCGCTATATGTTCTATGGCGATGGTAAGGTCTACGAAAACGAGCCCGAGCGCTTTCAGTTTGGCAAGCATGCCCGTCTGGATTGGGGCCTGGAAGGCATGCCCGCGGTGCAGTTTGAGCGCGGCGATTTTATGGCCGAAGGCGACAGCATGACCTATATTCCGCTGCTGCCGTTTGGCCTGCGCGGTATTGACGACCGCGACTTCGATACGCTGCTGGGCCGCATGTTTCTTGATGGACACCCCGATGCGAAGGCACCCGCCGATTTTGCCTCCATCAGCACGCCCGCAGACGACAATCTCAATCCCTACCTGCGTGCCTATCAGGAAGACTTTGCCGCCCGCACGCAATGGTGTGCCCATGATCCGACCATCTGCTCGCATCCGGCGCATGTTGTCGAGGTCACTGCCGACCGCAGCGCCACAGCCGGCGAGCGCGTCAACCTTACAGCGACCATCGTCGACCCCGACGGCAAGGGCTTCGATGCACATTGGGATGTGGCCGTAGACCCATCGAGCTATGCAGGCGTCCAGGATCTGTCGATGTGGCAAGAATGCACGGTAGACACCGCTTTCATCGTGCCCGCCGACGCGCGACCCGGCGACCGCCTTGTGCTCACCCTCACCGTCCAGACGCGCGCCGAGCGCCCCTGCACCCGCTACGCCCAAATCGCCGTGACCGTGGCGCAGCAAGGGCAACGCCCACATTCGACAAAGAGTGTCCCCCAGGCGCCAAGCGAGCGAGGATTTTTGGACACCCAAATGACGAGAGTGGATAATCTCCCACTTTGAGCCTGCACACAGGCCAAAAACGGAAGATTATCCACTCTCATTCTGTGGCACTCATTGGGGACGTACTTAAATGAGTGGGCACTCGTTTAAGTACGTCCCCAATGAGTAGGTGAAAAATGGGCCATGTGTCCCAGTTGTGGAGACTCCTTGAGCCGTCTGGGTATCGTGAAAGATCGTGCACTCCCCCATCATCAAAAGTGACACACGCTACCAGTTGATGGGAGGCAGCCATGGGCTTCTTTGACAAGATGTTCGAGAAGAAAGAGTGCGCGATCTGCGGTACCGAGCTGGGACTTCTCGGCAAGATCAAGATCAACGAGGGCTACCTGTGCAAAGAGTGCGTCGGCAAGCTCTCCCCATACTTTCACGGCTATCGCTCCAGCACCGCGGACGATATCCGCGAGCAGCTCGCCTACCGTGAGGCCAATGCCGAGCGCCTGGCGTCGTTCAATCCCACGCGCACGCTTTCTGCCGGACGTACCAACATCATGCTCGACGAAGACGCAGGCCTGTTGATCATCACTTCGCAGAGTCGCTGGCGCGACGCCAACCCCGACATCATCGAGTTCTCACAGGTACTCGGCTGCGATATGGATATTGACGAGCATCGCACCGAGGTCTATCGCGAGACCAAGGACGGCGAGCGCGAGAGCTACAACCCGCCGCGCTACGACCTGGATTACGACTTTAATCTGACCATTCACGTCAACACGCCGTACTTTACCGAGATCAACCTGCGCGTAAACGACTCCACCATCGATCAGCGCGGCTCCATCGAGTACCGCGAGGCCAAGCGCCAGGCAACCGAGGTCCGCGACGCGCTGGTGCAGCTGCGCCAGGAGACGCGCGACAGCGTCGTGGCCGCCAAGGCCCCCAAGACCGCGGTCACCTGTCCCTTCTGCGGCGCAACCACCATTCCCGATGCCAGCGGGCGCTGCGAATACTGCGGCGGCGCTATCGGCGCATAGCACCCGGCACGGAAAGGACCGATCATGGCCTTCGAGAGCGTTAACTATCAGTGCCCTGCCTGCGGTGGTCCCCTGCATTTTGCCAGCGCCGAGCAAAAGCTTGTCTGCGACTACTGTGACTCACGCTTTGAAGTCGAAGAAGTCGAAGCCCTCTATCGCGAGCGCCAGGACAAGGCAGACGCCAAAGCCGATGCCGCAGCCGCGGCCCCCAAGCCTGCTGTCGACGATGCCGTGCAGGAGCTGGCTCAAAACGCCGGCTATGTCTGCTCGTCGTGCGGCGCCGAACTAATCTCGGACGGTACCGTCGCCGTTACCACCTGCCCGTACTGCGGCAACCCCGCCGTGGCACCCGGTCAGCTCTCGGGCGACTTCTCACCCGACCTGGTGATTCCGTTTAAGCTCGGGCGCGATGATGTCATGGCCGCGCTCAAAGAGCATTACAAGGGCAAGATCCTGCTGCCCAAGAGCTTTGTCACCGGCAACCACATCGACGAAGTCCAAGGTGTCTACGTGCCGTTTTGGCTCTACGGCGCCCGCGTGGACGGCGAAGTGTACTTTGACGCGACCAACGAGACCGTGACCGAGGAATCCGACCGCACCGTCACGACCACCGACCACTACGATGCCTACCGCAAGGGAAACATCTCGTTTAAGCGCGTGCCCGTCGACGGATCGTCCAAGATGCCCGACGGCCACATGGATGCCATCGAGCCGTTTGACTACGACGCGCTGCGCCCGTTCTCGGTCGCCTATATGCCCGGCTACATCGCCAACCGTTACGATGAGGATTGCGAGACGTGTAAGGCGCGCGCCGAGCACCGCATGGAGGAGAGCACGATCTCGGCCCTGCGCGAAACCGTCGTCGACGAATACGACGATGCCACGGTCGAAAGCAAGCAGCTCGACTACACCTGGGAAGACAGCGACTATGCCCTGTTCCCCGTCTGGATGCTCTCCACCTCGTGGAACGGCAAGGGCTACCTGTTTGCCATGAACGGCCAGACCGGCCGCTTGGTCGGCGAGCTCCCCTGCTCCAAGCCCAAGCTCGCTATTGCCTCGGTGCTGTTCTTTGTGATCGGATTTACCCTCTCCCAAATCCTCTTCATGGGTGAGAACGCCTTCGATCCGGATTACCTCACCCTTGATATCGAGGGCATCCTCATCAACATCATCGCGCCGCTGATCATCGTAATCATCGCGGACGTACTGCTGGTAGGCCAGCTCAAGACAGCCAACGAGGCCACCCATGCCGATGAGTACTGCGGCGAGCTCGACCTGACCGAGAAGCACGACACCTTCAGCCACACCGAGACCACCGTTGTCATGAAAGACAACAAGGACGATTAATCATCCCGACCAACACCACCCGGCCTTTGACAAGAAAGGAAAATCACCATGGGACTCTTGAAAGCTGGATTGGGAGCTGCCGGCGGCGTCATGGCCGACCAGTGGAAGGAATTTATCTATTGCGAATCGATGCCCGCTGACGTCTTGGCCTGCAAGGGCAGCAAGCGCACCGGCGGCCGCAGCTCCAACACGCGCGGCGAGGACAACGTCATCTCGAACGGCTCGGTCATCGCCGTCAACGACGGCCAGGGCATGCTCGTGGTGCAAAACGGCAAGATCATCGAGGTAGCGCTCGAGCCCGGTGAGTTTGTCTTCGATACCGGCAGCGAGCCGAGCGTCTTTAGCGGCAATCTGGGCGACTCCATCAAGGAGACCTTCGCCAATATCGGCAGCCGCTTTACCTTTGGCGGCGACGCGGGCAAAGACCAGCGCGTCTACTTCATCAACACGAAAGAGATCATCGGCAACAAGTACGGCACCGCCTCGCCCGTGCCCTTCCGCGTGGTCGACAACAACATCGGCCTGGACGTCGACATCTCCGTGCGCTGCAACGGCGAGTATTCGTACCGCATCACCAACCCGCTGCTGTTCTACACCAACGTATGCGGCAACGTGACCGATAGCTACACGCGCGACAAGATCGACAGCCAGCTTAAGTCCGAGCTACTCACCGCCCTGCAGCCCGCCTTTGCCAAGATCTCGGAGATGGGCATCCGCTACAGCGCCATCCCCGGCCACACCACCGAGCTCGCCCGCGCGCTCAACGAGGTCCTCTCTGCCGACTGGCGTGACCTGCGCGGTGTCGAGATCGTGAGCTTTGGCGTCAACTCCATCGCTGCCTCGCAAGAGGACGAGCAGATGATCAAGGACCTGCAGAAAGCCGCCGTCATGCGCGATCCCACTATGGCGGCAGCCAACATTGCCAGCGCCCAGAGCGACGCAATGCGCGCGGCAGCCGCCAATCCCAACGGCGCGATGGCAGGCTTTATGGGCATGGGCATGGCAGGTGGCATGGGCGGCATGAACGCCAGCCAGCTGTTCGCCGCCGGCCAGGCACAGCAGCAGGCCGCCCCGCAGCCGGCTCCGGCACCCGCTCCCGCACCGGCTCCTGCCGCTGCCCCCGCGGCCGGCACATGGACCTGCAGCTGCGGCGCCACCAACACCGGCAAGTTCTGCTCCGAGTGCGGCAGTCCCGCACCCGCCCCGGCACCGGCCAAGTGGTTCTGCCCCAACTGCGGCAGCGAAAACGGCGGCAAGTTCTGCAGCAACTGCGGAACGCCCAGGCCCTAGCCCCTCTATCTGGTAATTGGCGGGGGATCCGCCACCCCCGCATTTGCTTCTATGGGTTTCGTTCGATAAAGGAGGACACCATGAAGACAACGTTCAAAAAGTCCGTACTCGCATTTCTGACATGCGTCCTTGCGCTCGCCTTTGCCCTGACGGGCTGCAGCGGCGGCGGCAAAGACCCCAAGGCCAACTTCGTCGGCAGCTGGGAACTCTCGGGTGGAACCCTGGAGGGCGAAGAACTGACCGATGAGTACATGAAGATGCTCGAGGATTGGGGTGTGCACTGCGTCCTGATTCTCGATGAGGATGGTACGGGTGCCCTCGACCTGTTCCTTGAAGTCGTCGACCTTAAATGGGAGGCAAAGGACGCCACCACCGTAACCATCACCGCCGAAGACGAGTCGCATGACATGAAGCTCAAGGACGGCAAGCTCATCCTCGAAGAGGATGACGGCAATCTTGTCTTTAGCAAGTCCGACAAGGACCTGTCCGGCACGGTAAAGAAGGATCGCGAGGCGGCCGAGAAGGAAGAAGAGATCGACGAGGCCGTCGAAGACGACGACGTCCAGAAGATTGAAATCTCCCCCGCCGTCACCGTTGCCGATGACGACCTGTGCACCATTACCATCACCGAGAAGTTCAAGGACGAGTGGGGCGACATCGGTTTTGTCGTCAACATCACCAACAAGAGCGACAAGGACCTGACCTTCTACGCCCCCAGCGGCAAGACCAGCGTCAACGGCACCATGAAGGAACCCTGGTTCTCGGCTCACCTGATGCCCGGCACCAACGCCACTGAGGAATTCACGTTCTCGAACGGCACGCTCGATAGCCTTGACGACCTGGTCAATACGACCATCGGCATCGACGCCTACCTGACCGATTCCTACGAGGACGTTGCCTCCTACAGCGCAACCATCGCGTAACGGCACGTAACATCAGCCGCGGATTGGCGGACACATCCGCGCACACCAGACGGGGCCGCAGGAGATGATCCTGCGGCCCCGCCGCTTTATGCCGACAGCACTGCCCATACAAGCAGGCCGCCCGCCGTTTTTAGATGCGAAACGGTGGGCGGCCTATCTTTGCGGCGCCGGAACACGGGTGAGCGCGTCGATTACGGGCGCTCCATGTTGGGAACGATGCTGCCCTCGGTCACCGCATGCACGGCCAGGCGCATGATGTTGTCGTAGCCGGTCTTGCTCAGGATCTCCGAGATGCGGCGCTTGATGGTGCCCTCGCTCATAAACAGCTCGGTCGCAATCTCGCGGCGGCTTTTACCCTCGCAGGCAAGGCGCAAGATCGACAGCTCGACATCGTCGAGGGCCGCCGTGCCCGAGAAGATGCTCTCGGGCGGCTTGGGAAACGTGCAGTAACCCGCCAGCGTGGAGCGCATCACGGCGAACAGCTCGTCGATACCGACGTTCTTGTACACAAAGCTATCGACGCCCGCCTCACGGGCCTGATCGACAAAGGTGATCTCGGGCATGCCTGTCATGATAATGATGCGACACTCGGGCAGCTGCTCCTTGATGCGTGCCGCCGCCACGATGCCGTTTGAATCGTGTTCGGTGCACACGTCCATCAGTATCATGTCCGGGCGCTCCTTGAGCGCGACACCCAAGGCCTCGGAGGCATCGGCGATCGCGGCAACGACGGTCATATCGGGCTGGTCGCCAACGGAGCGCGCCAGGCTCTCGCGCAGGATGGCCTGATCTTCGACAATTAACACGCGGATCATGAGCTTCTCCTTTGGGACGTGTCGTTGGCGTTAAGCGGAATGGATACCGTAAGCGTAAAGGGCGGGGTGGCGTGGACCTCTAGGCTGCCACCCAGATCTTGCGCGACATGTCTCATACCTGGGATACCCGTTCCCTCGCGATACGATACGGGGGCCGGGGACCCGTCGTTAGAAATCGTCATGTGCGCGACGGCGTCAGCATCCGTCCTCTCCTGCCACAAGCGCACATGGACCCGATGCGCCTGCGCATGCTTGGTGGCGTTGGTCGAGGCCTCGCGGATAATCTGCAAAAAGGCGGCGGCGACACGCGCGTCCTCAGGCAGCGCACCCTCAACATCGATCTGCACGCTCACCAGGCCAAAAGCATGGACGATATCGCCCAGTTGCTCTGCCGGTTCGGTGTCGCCCCCGCTGCGCAGATCGGCAGCGATTGAGCGCAGCAGCGGGTCGATCTGCTCGAGCGACTCGTCGTCCAAGTGCCCCTCCTCCAAATAGCGATGAAGGATTGATAGGCGCTGGCCGATCACATCGTGAACGCGGGCGCGCATGCGCAGATAGGCCGCATTGTCGGCAACTTTTTTGACTTCTTCGATCTGGGCCTGGAGCTCTTGGCCCGCAAGCTCAAGCAGGTGGTTGGCCTGCGCCAGGCGGTCATGCGCATGCGCATACTCTGTCACATCCAGACCGATTATGCGCTCGAACGAACGGCCCGAGACCATAACGCCATCGCACACAAACAGGCGAATCTCGGCGGGAGAAACCTCGACCACCGCACGCGCCTCACCAAAGCGGTCCAGGTTGATCCGCACGCTGTTCTTACCGCCTCCGGGCATTTGCATGCTGAGCTTGCGCAGGTCGTTCCATGTACCGCTCATATCGCCTAGGTCGGTGGGCATATGAAGCTCCACCAGGTTTTTGCGCATGCAGCGGTTCATGAGCAGTGGACGGCCCCTCGAGTCCAGATACAGGATGCCCACGGGAATCACGTTGATGGTTTCGATCGTCGAGAACGCGGTGATATCCTCCTGGCGGTTACGGACGTCCATCAAGAGCGCCGCGACGGAACGGAACAGGAAGAACGCTCCCTCTGCGATAAGGACAACGGCCCACACCGAGCCCATGGCAAAAACCACCGGCGGTGTCACGGCGCCAACAAGCAGCAGCTCGGCCAGCATGACAGGGCGACGATAGTGCACCATAAGGACCACGCCATAGGCAAAGATCGCGGCATTGAGCCACAGCACTCCGCCCATTGCCCTGGCGCAAACGTCAAGCGGCGCCACCAGATACGAGCCAGACGACGCGAATAAGATGAGCGCCGAAATCATCAGGTGAAGCACAAGGCTCGTCTCGTAGGCGCAAATCACCTTACGGTTATAGGACGAGCGGCGCGATGCGATGAGCGGGACGTGGATCATCTGCAGACACGCAGCCAGGGCAAAGATAACATCGAGCGCAACGATTTGGGGAAGGATGAACGAAATCTGCATCGTCACTCACCCGCCCTCGGCATCAAGACGATCATGCGCAGCTGGCCGGGCTCGCCCTCAAGGCGGTATGCCACGTTGCGCCCTTGCAGAGCGCTTTCGAGCTCTTGCGCAGCGGGCGTCTGCGAAAGATCTTCATCATCGTTGGAAAAAAGCGTGGCGCGCAGCTCGACACTGCACCGGTCATGGTCGCCCAAGTGATACATAAGCGCCGGATGGTCGGTGGTGTAGGCAAAAAACGCAAAGTCATACACGCAGTCGTACAGGGCGCTTACCGTACTGGCGTGCATCGGGCGCCGTATGGCGATAATCGAAGCGCAATCGACATCGATGGTGCGCAGGTCGCTTGCGAGCTCATTGGCAATGAGTTGAATGCGGTCGCGATCAAAACCGCTCTCCCCGTGCTGCGCCAACGTGAGCGACCCTTTGCGCTTGCAATAGGCGACGAGCATCTTGGCGCGCTGCAGCATGCGGTAACGCTCGTGTGAAGACGCCTCGTCGGTCAACGGTGGCAGCGAGCTCAGCAGGTCGTACATCTCTTCGAACGCGCGGGCAAGCGCCTGGTCCACGTCTTGGACCAGCAAGGTCTCGGCCTCTTGATCTGCCAGATGCGTCTTAAGGTCGTAGTCGGCGGCGAGCAGCTCGTTTTGACGCTGCAGCTCCATGCGACGATGCGCCAGCTCGCGATTGAGCTCGTTGAGCTCCGAGACGTCCTGGGCAAGCAGGGCCGATCCGCCCAGCAGTGGAAAGGCACGGTACATTACATCGGGATCGGACGCCACGGCAAAGGCATGGGCATGCCCGTGTTCCTGGGCCCGCAGCTCTTCGCACACGCCCGCCGGCATTGGCTTTGACACCGGTGTGGCATAGACTTCCTGCAGGTCGCGCGTTAGAACTTTGAGGTCGAGCGGCAAGGTGTCGAAGATGCCAGCAATGTCGTGATATGACGGAATGACACCGCAATCGAGACAGATTTCCATCGCCACCACGCACAGGACGCAATAGACGAGCGAAAAGTTGAGCCTCCATGCCCAGGGCACGCGCAGAGCATACGAGATGGCAAAGAATGCGCCACCCAGCAGTACGAGCGCCGCCGTGCCCGAGAAACGCTGGATGCGAAAGGACGAGGACCGGCCCACCAGGATAAAAAAGGCAACGAAGTTAAAGGCTGTCCACACTAAGACGGCGAAATAGCCCCAGCCGTACGTGTAATCGTTGCTCCAGGTGTCGCTTGCACGGTCAAAGTGGAATACCTGCCGGTGGAAATCGTTGGTGAGCACAAAACCGATAAGTAGGATGGCCACGACCCACAAGATGCTGCGATAGCGACGGCCCGCACGGTGTTGTTCCAGCCCCGCAAGGCGCAGGCCGCACAGCTGGTAGAGCAGCGGAATGAGCGTCATGGGCACGTAGTACAGGTACCACAGCACGGTGGCATAGAACGGTGTGAACGACTTGTATTTGAGGATGACCTCAATCATCCAGAGGGCGCAGATGGTGGCGACGGCAACAAGGCGGCGGCGCAACACATAGTCCAAACAGCGCAGATAGACCGATACACCCCAGATCGAAAATATAATTGCGGCGACAAGCAACGGGAGAGAGCTCGAGTGGACGAGCGCATCCACGACCTCTTCGGACACCTCGCTATAGGCGGGCACGGCGTTGGAAAGCTTGGGGTCGGAGGCAAACAGCGCCGGCAAGACTGCCAAAAGCATGAGGAACAGCACGGTGATGGCGCCGGCGATAGCAAAGACGCGGTGACGGTACACCTGATGTGTTATACCAACAAGGAATCGCGGCATGGCGAAGAGCCTGCCGCCCCTGGGATCCGCCACGGGTGCGGATCGGGCGGTCGCGTGGCCGATATGTCGCTCGCGGGTACCCATAGTGCCTTTAGTGTACCGACAGGCAGGCCCAAAAAGCGGGCCACATGTCCCAAAATCCGCCGACGGCAAAGGGTGTCCCCAGCTGCCACTCATTTAAGTGCGTCCCCAACGAGTGCAAATGACGAGAGTGGATAATCTCCCACTTTGAGCCCACAAACAAGCCAAAAACGGGAGATTATCCACTCTCATTCTGCGGGCACTCATTTAAGTACGTCCCCAATGAGTGCTTTGCTTCTTTTAACAAAACGCCCGGCGGGCATTAACTGCTCGCCGGGCGTTTTGGTTAGGAGGCTGTGGTTGTTGGGAAAGCCTTAGGCCAGGTCCTCGCCGTTCGTCTCGATGACGTGTTTGTACCAGTCGAAGCTCTTCTTCTTGGAACGCTTGAGGGTGCCGTTGCCTGCATCGTCGCGGTCCACGTAGATAAAGCCGTAGCGCTTGGACATCTCGCCCGTGCCGGCCGAGACCAGGTCGATCGGACCCCAGGTGGTGTAGCCCAGCAGGTCAACGCCGTCCTCGGTCACCGCATCGCGCATCGCGGCGATATGCTGGCGCAGGTAGTCGATACGGTAGTCGTCGTTGATGGAGCCATCCTCCTCGACAACATCCTTGGCGCCCAGACCGTTCTCGACCACAAACAGCGGCTTCTGATAACGGTCGTACAGGTCGTTGAGGGTGATGCGGAAGCCCAGCGGATCGATGGCCCAGCCCCACTGGCTCTCCTGCAGATAGGGATTCTTGGCGCCGGCGAAGGCGTTGCCCTTGGTCTTCTCGACATCGGGGTTATCGGCACCGGCGGAGCAGCGGGTGGAGTAGTAGCTAAAGCTGATGAAGTCGACGGTGTTTTCGGCCAGGATCTCGCGGTCCTCATCCGTCATGCCCACATCGATGCCCAGACGCTCGAGCTTCTTGACGGCATAGGCCGGGTAGTAGCCGCGGCTCTGGACGTCGACAAAGAAGTAGTTGTCCTGGTTGTCGAGCTGCGCCTGGCGCACATCGCCCGGACGGCAGCTGTAGGGGTAGTAGGTGCCGGCAGCGAGCATGCAGCCGATCTTGACCTCGGGGTCGATCTCGTGGGCAATCTTGGTTGCCCAGGCGCTGGCGACGAGCTCGTTGTGGGCGGCCAGGTACTCGACGGCCTCCTTGTTCTCGCCCTCCTCAAAAACAAGGCCGGCACCCATAAACGGCAGGTGCAGGATCATGTTGATCTCGTTGAAGGTGAGCCAGTACTTCACCAGACCCTTGTAGCGGGTGAAGATCGTGGTCGCGAGGTTCTTGTAGAAGTCGATGAGCTTGCGGTTGCGCCAGCCGCCGTACTCCTTGATGAGGTGGATCGGGCAGTCGAAGTGCGTGATGGTCACGAGCGGCTCGATGCCGTGCGCTTGGCACTCGCGGAACACGTCCTCGTAGAAAGCCAGACCGGCCTCGTTGGGCTCGGTCTCGTCGCCGTTGGGGAAGATACGGGTCCAGGCCAGGCTCATGCGGAAGGTCTTAAAGCCCATCTCGGCGAACAGCGCGATGTCCTCCTTGTAGTGGTGGTAGAAATCGATGCCGGTCTGCGCGGGGTAGTAATAGCCGTCCTCGAAGTCGAGCAT
>CALHJP010000024.1:0-3672 GCA_938033205.1 uncultured Collinsella sp.
CGCCTGCTTTGTTTTGAGAAGTTCGCGAAGCCCACTTCTCAAAACAAAGCAGGCGCCCCGGCCCTCGTCCGTGAACTTTTCCGCTGGGCGAGCCATAGACGCCGCGCACCGATACGGTAAAGCGGCGGCTTGAAATTGGTGCTATATTCAGCTTGAGTTGTTTAATGCTAGTACGGGAGGCTGATATGGGGCTGTTCAAGAAGAAAAACCCGCAGGATGCCTTTGATCCCGATGTGTTTACCATCACGGATACGATTTTGGACCCGCCGCGGTTTACATTTTTGCCGG
Organism: uncultured Collinsella sp.; assembly: GCA_938033205.1. Lineage (GTDB taxonomy): Bacteria > Actinomycetota > Coriobacteriia > Coriobacteriales > Coriobacteriaceae > Collinsella. Next base: position 289 of record CALHJP010000024.1, read on the forward strand.
CTATCTACCAGGACGCCACGCGCCGCAAGTGGGCCGTGCATCAGCGCGGCGGCGAGCCGAAGATTTTTGACTATGCGGACGTGTTGCAGTGCGAAGTGGCCGAGGCGGGCGATCCGGAGGCCGAAGAAGCGGTCTCTAAACAGGAATTTGCCCAGCGTATCCTGGCAAATCCTGCCAAGGCGGCGAAAATAAACGCTGCCAAGCGTAATATGTGTCTTGGTATGGGCGTTGTTGTGGCGGTTCAGACGGGAAAAGACGAGGTTTCCAAATTAGAGATTCCCGTTATGACCGACGAAGTCAAACGCGATTCAAGTCTATATAAGTCGTATCGGAATGTCGCCGAGAAGATCAAGGCAGAATTTGATGCCATGGGAGGGCTGGTCTAATTTTGGCGGCATACGTTTCTGAATGAGGAGTCTGTGCAATGGCAGGCGAATCTTATGCAATTCCCCCCAAAGATCATGCTGTTGAGGGAATTCTTTGGTATATCCAGCACCATCAGCTTGCCGGCGGCGATCGCCTGCCGGCCGAGCGCGTGCTGTGCGAAGAGATTGGCGTTTCGCGTACGGCGTTGCGTGCCGGTATCACGCGGCTTATCTCGTGTGGAACGCTCGAGAGCCGTCGCGGATCGGGCACGTATGTGTGTCCTCCCAAGCCGCTGAACATCTTCCAGGAAACGTATAACTTTTCCGATGCTGTGCGGACTGCCGGCCTGCACCCCTCTTCTCGTCTGGTTTCCACCGGGACCATCGAGGCGGATGAGGCGCTTGCCGACAAGCTTGGGGTGGCTGTAGGCGCTCCCTTGCTCCGCATGCAGCGCGTTCGACTTATTGAGGGCGAGCCGGCGTCAATCGAGACCGCTCACGTTAACCTGTCCCTGTGCCCATCGCTTCCTGAGCACGATTTTGAGTGTGAGAGCCTTTACGATGTCTTGCTCAAAGAAGGTGGCGTGCGCGTTGAGCATGGACGTGAGCATATCTCCATCTCGCGTTTGAACGTCGAAGAGGCCGAGCTGCTCCAGCAAGAAGAGGGAACGCCGGTGTTCTATGAGAGCTCGATCGAATTTGATAAGGACATGCGTTTTGTGGAGCATTGCAAATCGGTGATTTTGCCCACAAAGTTCCGCTTTGCCGATAACGGCGAAGAGAACGGCATGAGGAGCGTGGCAGGTGAACAATGGCTGAAACAGTAGATGCCACCCCGGTTTATATGCGCATTCGACGCTGCATCGAGGAACGTATCGAGCGCGGTGCATATCCCACGGGTTCCATGATTCCGTCCGAAAAAGACCTCGCCGAGGAATTTGGTACGACACGCTTGACCATCCGAAGCGCTGTCGATGAGCTGGTTCGGCGCGGGCAGATTCGCCGTGTTCGGGGAAAAGGTGCCTTTGTGGCGCAGAAAGTACCTGCTTTTTTTGAACGCACGGTCGGTTTCCGTGAATCGGTCCGTGCTTCGGGCGGCGAGCCGTCCGTCCGTATTCTCGCGCGTTCCAAGCGTTATGCGGGGCCATATTACGCCGACCTGTTTGGCATCGCCGAGGACGACCTGCTCTATTCCGTTCGACGCCTGAACTGCATAAACGGTAGCCCCGTATCGATTGAGACGGCGCTGATTCCCTGCCTGCTGTTCCCAACCATCGAAGATATTGACGTGTCGGTCTTCAGTTTGTACGAGACCTATGAGATGCTGGGCCGAAAGCCAGTCATGGCACAGGAAAAGCTCGATATCGAAGCGCTGGGCGCACGAGATGCCGGCCTCCTTGGACTGGAACAGGGCGATCTTGTTTTGCTTTTGGAATGCGTGAGCTATGACGCGAGCGGTCAGGCTATCGAGTATGTAAAGTCCTTCAATCGTGGCGATACGGGCGGCTACACCTATACGTACTAGCTGGTATTTTGTGAATAACGGCTGGGAAACTAACCAGTTTTGATCGTTGGGTCAGCTGTATATACAACCTTACATGGCTCAAAATCGACCGTTCGCCGAAGGGGATAAATTAATCGACAAAGAGGTATCAAAAAGCCGTAACCTGTAACTGTGATTGGTATCAAATACTAATGATTTGTTACGAGGTGAGACGATGAAGATGCTCGATTACGTTCAGCTTGCCCATGTGCGTATGGGAGAGAACCTCGAGCGTTCGTCTGAGCTGGTAGCGCAGCTCGTTGATATTTTCCAGTCCGGTTCTTTTGACGCGCTGCGCATCGTTGCTTCGGGTTCGTCGCGCCATGCTGCGGATTGCGCCCGCGATTACCTGCAAGATGCGCTGCAGATGCAGGTGTCCGTTGTGACGCCCGAGGCCTTCGTCGATTTTGAACACACCTATCCACAGCATGCGCTTAACATTGCCGTCTCGCAGAGCGGCTATTCAACCAATACGATTGCGGCGCTCGATTACATGCGCGCACACGATATGGCTGCAGTTGCGCTCACGGCAAACGTCGAGGCACCCATCAAGGAACACGCTGACATCGTTCTTGACTACGGTGTGGGCGTCGAGTCGGTGGACTTTGTGACTCTGGGCGTCGAGGTTCTCGTTGAGTACCTGGTGCTCTTTGGTATTTACGGCGGTCAGGCGCGCGGAACGATTGACGCCAAGGGCGTTGCTCAGCGTCTTGATGACCTGCGCGAGGCTATCCAGGCTAATGCCGTGATGTGCAAGACCGCCGAGGCATATGTCCAAGATCACATGCTCGAGCTTTCTGAGCACATGCCCGCCATGGTCGTCGGCAACGGCCCCAACTATGGTGTTGCCGAGGAGGCAGCGCTCAAGCTGAGCGAGACCATCAAGATTCCTGCCATGCATCACGAAGGCGAGGAGTTCGTCCACGGTCCCGAGATGCAGATCGTTCCGGGCTATCTGGTGTTTATCGTCGACGATCCGCAGGGGTCGGAGCGTCTTGCGAATATCGCCGATGCGCTATCGAACGTTACGGCAAAAACGGTGCTGCTCACGGCCCATCCCAAGGGTAGGGCTCACGAGGTTGCGGTGCCTCAGGTGGCTCCGCTGCTCAGCGCAATTCCCAATCTTGTGTTCTTCCAGACGATTGCGGCCATGATCGCCGAGCGTCTGAAGTCATGGAACGTGCACCCGTATCTCGATGCCGTCTCCAAGCAAATGGAGGTCAAGGCAGAGGGCTACGAAGAGTCAGTCAATGCGCTTAAGGCCAAAGCGGCTGAGTGTTACGGAATGTAAGCGGGTTTTGATGCCCGTTGGCATGGGGGATGTGGAAACAACCCCAGAAAGGAGAGACAAATGAAGGAAACCGAGAAGATCGAGATCATGCATTTCGACCAGGAGGGCTATCTCGAGGACGGCAAGGCGCTCTACGAGACCGGCAAGAAGATGACCGCGCTCGCCGACAAGGTCGCCGACGAGGG
>CALHJP010000025.1:0-128170 GCA_938033205.1 uncultured Collinsella sp.
TCCGTACATGTACGGATGAATGTGGGAAGTGTTCGGATGAAGTTGCCAATCAAGGGGCGTCTATCTGTTACAGATTGAGACAATTCGACGGTACCGATTATTTGATACGGCGTGGTACAATTATGTCCCAATGCGAAGGAGATACCTATGCCCATCTGTGTGCCCGTCCGAGACATGAAGGACACTGCCACATTCACCGCACTTGTTGAGTCTGAGCGCGACGTCACCGTAACTAAGAACGGCTACAAGGCCATGCACTGCATCAGCAGCGACCAGTATCGCCTCATGCAAGAAGAAATCGCCAAAGCCAAGCTGCTGTCTCGTATGATGCTGGCAGAAGACGAGATATCGCAAGGCGACTACAGCGACTACGACTCCTTCGCGACCGCGATGCGAGACAAATATGACCTATAACGTCGTAATACTCAAAAGCGCACGATATGAGTACGAGAGTATTGTCGGATACCTTGCTCAAATCCTCATGAATCCACGTGCAGCGGCCAATTTTGTTGCCGAGTTTGAATATCAGCTTGACCTGCTTCGCGAGCAGTCGCTCCTACGGCCCCTCTCCCACATACGGGAACTGGCGACACGCAATTATCGATCGTTTCCCGTCAACAACTACGCGTGCCTTTACAAGTTTGAGCGCGATGCGATCTATATCGCCCACGTCTTTCACCAGTCACAGGACTACGCCCGCCTGATCTAGCACGGCGGCACTCGCTAGCAAATGACCTGCGTGTGCTCCTCGATGGCGGCGCGGTCCTCGTCGGCAATATCCGGCTCGCACACCACGGCGTCCAAGCTGTCCAGGCGGCAGAAGGTGTAGAAGTCGCGTTTGCCGATCTTGCTGGAGTCGGCGATCAGATAGCGCGAGTCTGCCTTGCTAAAAGCGAGCTGTTGGATACGGCCCTCGTCCATGTTGGACGTAGACACGTCACCGTCCAAGATGCCGTTGGCGCCGATAAACGCCGCATCGATGCCCAGCGCGCGCAGGGTATCCTCGGCCGTTGGTCCCACAAAAGCGGCGGTGCGGCGGCGATACATACCGCCCACGAGGCACAGCTCGCAGTCTTCGCGCGCCTCGAGCAGGTTGAACACCGAAAGCGAATTGGTCACAATGCGCAGGCGAAACGTCGGCAGCATCGAGGCCATCTGCTCAACCGTGGTGCCCGTACCCAAGAAGATGGTCGAGCCCTCCTCGATAAGCTCCACAGCACGGCGCGCAATCTGCAGCTTTTCCTCGGCATGCTTAGTGCGCTTTTCGCTGTGCGAATACTCATGGCGCAACATAGCGTGCGGACGGCCCTGTGCACTGCGGGCTCCGCCGTGCACGCGCTCGATCTCGCCTAGGCTCGCAAGTTCTTCGAGGTCGCGGCGAATCGTCATGTCCGAAACGCCCAACGCATCCGAAATCTCTTTGACCGAGACCGTGCCCTGCTCCTCGAGCAGCTGACGAACCTTATCCTGACGCTCCGCCTTGATCATTTTTACTCCTTTGAGTGGTTTTGTTCGCATTTATAGTAATCGAACATTTATGCTCACTCACCCTAAACGGTCGGTTTTTCCCGGTGAACGGTAGGATAGTAAACGCCAAACGTTGAATATCGAATGTATCCGACACATCAACTTCAGCTATACATAGGCAAAAAGCTGCGATTTTAAAATCATTTCAATCCAATGTTGCCTCAATAAAGCAAATTGAACTTTGCCGAACAATAGAAAACAGATTGACACACTAATTCTCTTAGACTTAAATAACAGAGAACTTAAACAAACAGATTCGAACATGTTCGATCTACATGGAACGGAAGGAGTTGCAGACATGTCCGCAGAGAGCAATCTGTTCTTCGAAGACACCGTGTTTGTTTGCGACCGCACCACGCAAGAAGAGGTCTTTACCGAGATCGCCAATAAGCTGTCACTCAAAAACTATGTGGCGCCCGCGTTTCTCGAGAACATCATCGAGCGCGAAAAGGGCTACCCCACCGGCATGGATATGTCTGTCGTCGACCCCGAGTTGCCCAGCTTTGCCGTTCCCCACACCGAGGTCGAATTCGTTCACACCCGCCGCATCGTCCCCGTCAAGCTGACGACCCCCGTCGAGTGGCACTCCATGATCGACCCCTCGCAGACCTTCCCCGTCTCGTTCCTGTTCATGATTCTCAACGACGACAAGGAGGCCCAGGTGGGCATCCTCGCCAAGATCATGGACTTCGTTAACGCTCTTGGCACCGATCGCGTCAAGGAGCTGTTCTCCATGACCGACGCCAAGGCCATCTACCAGTTCTTGGTCGACAACTTTCCTGCCGACTAGCCAACCACCCTTAGGAATCCGCGGAATAACCCGCATAGAGAAAGGAATTCATCATGATTAAGGTTCTCGCAGCTTGTGGCGCCGGTGTTAACTCCAGCCATCAGATCAAGGACGCCATCGAGTCCGAGTTCAAGAATCGCGGCTACAACCTGTACTGCGACGCCGTGATGATCAAGGACGTTAACGAGGAGATGCTCTCTCAGTACGACATCTTCGCCCAGATTGCCAAGACCGATTTTGGCTTTGAGGTTAAGACTCCGATCGTCGACGCCGGCCCGATCCTCTATCGCATGCCTGCTATGGCTAAGCCGGTTTACGACAAGATTGAGGCCATTATCAAGGAAAAGGGTCTCAACTAATCATTTGCAGCTTCGCTCTGCACAATCTTTGGCTTTAAGGAAGATGACGACCGGGAACGGCATCTTCCTTTTTTAAGGCAACATACGGAAAAGGAAACACTCTTTTAGGAAAGAGGGAGACATGGACGCAGTAATCGGGTTTGCTAATGCCGTCTTTCAGCCGCTGATCGACCTTGGCGCAGCCCCTATGATGACCATCGTTTTGACGGTTATTGCCCTTCTCTTCAAAGTTAAGTTTACCAAGGCCCTCGAGGGCGGTCTTAAGCTCGGCATCGCCATTACCGGCATCGGCGCCATCATCAACATTCTGACGACGGCTTTCTCGAGCGCCATGACGACGTTCGTTGAGTCCACCGGCCTTCAGCTCACCGTTACCGACGTGGGCTGGGCACCGCTGGCCACCATCACCTGGGGTTCTCCCTACACGCTGTACTTCTTGATGGTCCTCGTCATCGTCAACATCGTGATGATCGTGCTCGCCAAGACCAACACCATCGACGTCGACATCTTTGACGTTTGGCACCTCGCCTTTGTCGGCCTTGCCTGCATCTACTTTGGCGCCAACATCGTCGTCGCCACGCTGCTCGTCGTCTTCGTCGGCGTTATGAAGATCATGAACTCCGACCTTATGAAGCCCACGTTCAACGATCTTTTGGGTGCTCCCGAGGAGAACCCCATGACCACGACTCACATGAACTACATGATGAACCCGCTGGCCATGCTGCTCAACAAGATCATCGACAAGGTGCTCCCCTTCCTCGATAAGTACGACTTCGACGCTGCCAAGCTCAACAACATGATCGGCTTCTGGGGCTCCAAGTTTGCTATTGGTATCTACCTGGGCGTCTTCGTCGGCCTTCTTTCGCACCAGACCCCGCAGCAGATCTGCACGCTCGCCTTTACCGCCGCAACCTGCCTTGAGCTGTTCTCCATGATCGGTTCTTGGTTCATCGCAGCCGTCGAGCCGCTGTCTCAGGGCATCTCCGACTTTGCCAACAACAGCAAGTGGCTCCAGGGCCGTACCCTCAACGTCGGCCTCGACTGGCCCTTCATCGCCGGCCGCGCCGAGATCTGGGCTGCTGCCAACATCCTTGCCCCCGTCATGCTGGGTGAGGCACTGCTGCTCGCCAACGTTCCCTTCCCCTTCTCCCCGACTGGCACTTGGAACGGCCTGCTGCCGCTCGGTGGCATCATCGCCATGGGTCTGACGCCGGCACTGCTCGTTGTCACCCGCGGCCGCGTGATTCGCATGGTCGTCATTGGCGCTGTCCTGCTGCCCGTCTTCCTGGGCGCTGGCACCCTCGTCGCCGATTTCGTTACCTTTACCGCTAAGACTGTCGGCGCTTTCCCCGATGGCGTTACCGGCCTGATTTCTCAGACCACCATGGAAGGACCTGTCGAGAAGTTCCTGGCCTTCTTCGTGGGCAAGGCGACCACGGGCGATGTAACCATGATCATCGCCACTGTCGTTGCCATCGTCGTGTACGTCGCGCTCTTCGCTTGGTATCGCAAGCAGATGATCGCTCGTAACATCGAGTACGCGAAGCAGGACAAGTGCACCCTCTCGCCGCTCACCACCGGCAAGTTTACCGAGGAGGACCTCAAGGCTGCCAAGGAAGCCGAGTCCGCAAAGGCAAACGCCTAACTCATTGCCACATATCCCCTGTGGAAGAAACCCGTCGCATCCCGGCGGGTTTCTTTTTGTTTGTCCACAGTAAATCAATCATCACTTTTTTGAGAAAAATACCCCCAGCTTTAGTGGGGTGTAGTGATAATCTCGCCTGTTCGCGCTACAGTTTGTCGGAATACCTCGATGTTAGGAACCAAATGATCACTTCCGAGCTTTTCGGCACCGCGCCGTGCGGTACCCCCGTTCATCGCTACACCCTCAACGGGCCTGAGATCTGCGTTCGCATTATGGACTATGGCGCCACGGTGCTTGGTATCGATGTGCCCGACATTCCCGGCAACGTGCGCGATGTGGTGCTGGGGTTCGATAAGCTCGAGAATTACTTTGACAACCCCGCCTGCTTTGGCGCGACCATCGGCCCTGTGGCAAACCGCACCGCTGGCGCCACGATCGCCATCGACGGCACAGACTGGCATATGCCCGCCAACGAGGGCGCCAACAACCTGCACAGCGACCTTGAGCACGGTCTGCACAAACGTGTGTGGGATGTTGAGCTCGACGAGGTCCATAACGCCGTGCGCATGACCACCTCGCTTAAGGATGGCGAGCTGGGCCTGCCCGGCAACCGAACCTTTACGGCCGTGTTTACCGTTACGCGCACCGGCGTCTTCCGCATCGAGTATGGCTGCGAGAGCGATCGCGCCACCTACGTGTCCATGACCAACCACACGTACTTTAACCTTGCAGGCCATAACGCCGGCATGGACTGCGAGCACTTCTTTGTTGCTAACGCTGCCCACTACCTGCCCATTAACGAGCAGAACATCCCCACCGGCGAGATTGCTCCGGTCGAGGGAACACCGTTTGACTTTCGCGAGCTTCGCCCCGTCGCACCCGGCATGGAGGCCGACGACCCACAGATCAAGCAGGCCCGTGGCTACGATCACTGCCTGTGCATCGATGGTTATCAGTACGGCCGCAACCTGCGCCGCGCGATGCACGTCGAGGAGATGTGGACTGGTCGTGAGATGGACTACTACACCACTGCCCCGGGCGTGCAGCTCTACACCGGCAACTGGCTGGGCGACGAGCACGCCAAGGACGATGCCAACTATGGCTGGGGCGCCGGCTTTGCCCTCGAGGCCGAGATGTACCCCGACACGCCGCACCAGCCTCTGTTCCCGCAGGGCATTGTGGGCCCGGGCCATCCCTACAGCAATGTGATCGAATACCACTTTATGAGGCACTAAGCCCGCAACGCGACATATCGCACAGCAACGCCCGCCGGCACCACCGCCAGCGGGCGTTTTTCTACCTAGTCATTGGGGACGTTCCTAAACGACTAGTCGTTGGGGACACTCTTTGCCGAATGTGGCCGCCGCATCATCGATGATGCCGTGTCCTCGCGCGCAATGGTGGCGTCCGTCCCGCTTCGACCGTCGCGTTACGGCGCGAGAACATCCAGCGGAACAACTTGGACGCCACGCTCGGTAACATAGGCTTGCGAACCAAACCCGATGATCACGACTTTCGAAACCGGCGGGTTGTTTCCGGCGGCAACCATGCGTTTCTCGACAGCAACAAGGCTGTCAGACGCCTCTTCGATTTGAGCAGAGCTGAGTTTAACTTCGACCGGAATCCACGTTCCGCCGGGAGCCGCAATGACCGCATCGACTTCTAGATCGCGAGAATCATGATAGTGATAGAGGCCCATTCCGTTTGCTCGCGCATAAACCCACAAATCATGAAGCACCAGCGATTCAAAAAGCAGTCCGAGCGTCTTGAAATCTAGCAGTAGTGTCTCCGGGGTCGCCCCGAGTGCGGCGGCCGCCAGCGACGGGTCGGCGAGGTGATGCTTCTTTGAGTCTCTTAAATGCACCGGAGATCTCATTGCAGGGTTCCACGCGGGAATATCGCGAACGAAACTAACCCGAGCAAGAAGAGATATATATGATGCCGCCGTCTGTCTCGACACCTCTCCGCCAAGATCGGCTACGAGCGTCTTGAGTGACGCCAAAGTGGATTCATTGCGCGCAAGCGATTCGATGACGGCTTTGACCTTCTCAGGGTCGCGTCGAGAGCCATCAACACGAGACAAATCTTCTTCGGCGACTATGCCGATGTAACGTTTCGCCATCGCCGACGCAGCCAGCGCATCGCGACCGACCGCCGCGGGCCATCCACCACGGACAACGCACTCGGCAATCGAGGCAGAATCCAACGACCCGAAAGCTCCATTGAACTTTTCGCCAGAAATAATGCCCGACAGCTTAACCGCGCCGCTAGATTTCCCAAGTTCGAAAAGCGTCATGGTGTCCATGCGCAGTTTGGCGAATCTTCCAGCGCCACTGTGCATCGGACGTTCGTCGTCTCGCGGTGTCGCCGACCCCGTAAATATGAACTGACCAGGCTCGCCGCCGCGGTTGTCGCACTCAAACCGTGCCGCGTCCCAAAGTTTCGGAACCTCCTGCCACTCGTCAATCAGCCGCGGCACCTCGCCGGAAACGGCAAGAGCCGGATCCGTCTCGGCGCGTAAGCGATTCTCGAAGTTGCGGGACGGGTCCATGAGAAGGAGCCTGGACGCCGCACGGGTCTCGGCCGTGGTCGTCTTTCCACACCATTTCGGTCCTTCGATGAGAACGGCACCGAATATACCCAGCAGCTGGTCGAGCTCATTTTCGACAATTCTGGTGTAGTACTTTTTTGGCATATTTATCACCATTGCTACCAGCGCGTTTAACCTAATTTACAGTTTACATTTAACCAAATTTCGGTTCTCTGATTAACCATATTTACGCAATTCAATTAACGAAACAGATTTAGGAGCCATTTTTGCGAACGGCTTAAGCTGTGGTGCAGTCATTGACGTTCTAAAAGACTAGTCGAAAGGGACACTCTTTTCATAGCTCCGACACATGTGCCAACATGCCTGAAATCGGCGCGCTACAGATTGCGCCCATCTACTACTTTTACTCCCGCACCCCTGACCATACGCCCCTATTTTCAAAAATCGCACGTTCGCTACCTGCAGTTTTAATATTGCGATTTTCATCGTGCTTCGAGGTAAGCGACCAAAAGTAGTAGATGGCCCCAATTCCTGGCCGAGGGCATCTCGCCGCTCCTCCACGGGAAAATACGATCCGTTTTCCTCCGCCCCCAGGTAATCACGCGAGCAGGTTCTCGATGGGATCGGGGTCGGAGCTGGGGAGATAGCGGATTTCTAGTTCTACGCCGAGCTTTTGTAGCTCTCTGAGAGCAGCGACGTCTGCATCGCCTATGGCGACTGCGGGCGTTACAGAGCGCTTGCCCTCCCTCGCCCGCATATGGCCGATGCTGATCTTGGTTATTGGCACACCGCCCTTAACCAGCGCGAGTGCATCCGTGGGCGACGCCACCATGATGAGAATCCATTGGCGCGGCGTTGCGGTATAAATGATGTCGATGGTCCTTTGCACCGAGAAAAACCGCGTCCAAACGCCTTCTGGCGCCGCCACCCTCATGGGTGCCCATTGGCGCGAATCCGCCGCGATCTCATCGTTGACGATTAAGACAAGATTGGAACCCACGGCTTCGTTCCACAGCTCAACGTCTTGCCCGTAAATGAAACGGTCATCGATACGCGTGAGAAGGATCTTGGGTTGAGCCATGGCTGCCCCATTCTGTTTGAGACCCATACGAGCGGGACGTCGGCCACCAACTCAACAGCAGGTCAAGTACCAAATGGGCACTGCAGACATCACGCCTCTAATATTAGTGCATTTAAAGTGAGAAAAGCCGTCAGAACACTTGCGCGGATGTGCGATGTCCCGTATCATAGACAGCCGTTGACGCCTCAGTTGCGTCATCACATGGCCGCCAGCGTAGCTCAGTTGGTAGAGCACCGCTCTCGTAAAGCGGGGGTCACCGGTTCGAGCCCGGTCGCTGGCTCCATTACACAAGATAGCCGCCTTCGGGCGGCTTTTTTGTTGCCGATTTTGAGTGCGTGCGCGCCAATCCAAACATCGCCACGTCAACGGCGGCCCACTCGGTGGACTTCGGGTTTAATGCTTAGGGGCGGGGATTTACCAAAGTGAAATCTTAATGAAAAGAAACCCAGCTGCAACAATTGCCATGGTGAGGGCTCAAATTGGCCATATAGATCTAAAATAGTCACAATATACAAATGTCGAGAGATATTGGCGATATAGATGAAAAGAACTAAGGGTTTTCTTTTGCTGGTATTGATGCTGCTCGGACTGTTCTGCCTGAGTGGCCCTTCTTGGGCCAAGGCTGCCTGTCCTGAAGGTGAGCCTTAGCAGTCTTATACGGGCAGCCTGCTGATAACTGCTAAGGAGGGCGATGCCGACTCTCAGTCTGGGGTAAATCCCCTTGCCACTTTTGAGGGGGACGGCGGAACGGTCAAGCTTGACCATATTGGTAGCGTGATTTTGAGGTGGCAAGTTCTTCCGGACAAAATTGCGAACGATCCCTTCTCTTTTGCTGGAACGATTTATCTATACAAGGTTGTGAGCGGAAAACAAAAATACGTCGATTGCTATCCGACAAACGGGTCTGGAATTGCATTCACCGGCATTTCGGGGCAGATTGATACACATGTACGAAAGGGAACCTAAGTGGTGCGTTGGGTTGGAGCTGCTGCAGGTCCGATATGGATTGCGGTCTTGCGCCCCGATGTCCAAATAGGTTTCTCTCTCTAGACGGGAAGTTGCTCATGGACGCCATATATGACGGAGATGACTGGGTCGATCATTATACTTGGCGCCTGGTCGGCTCGAACGACAATGGGGATGTGGTGTTTGATGGACTATGTCCAAAGCATCTCCATCCTTTTGTCTCGTCGTTAATTGAGAGTTCCGCTCGTGTTGCCCCCTACAGCTCGGCATCGCTTCATGATACGGACGTTTTGAAGACCATAAGGGAATCAATTGACGATGGCACGATGAGCGGCCCGCTGTTTTCTCGGCTTGTGGGGCTAGATGAGATTGGCTCGAAACGACTGCTTGCGGGCGAAAAAGTGGAACTCACTTATCGGTCGATGATTTCAATCCTGCGGCTAGCCGATGTTCTTCGCAAATAAATGAGGCTTCCCTATTCAAAAACAGAAAACCCCGCCAAACGTGATTTCCCTAGGGAAAACCCGTTTGGCGGGGTCCTAGCGTGATTTCCCTAGGGGAATCACGCCATCAGACGAACAGCTCAGCCGAGCAGCTCGCTACTCCTCCCAGTAGGCGTCGGCAAGCAACTTAAAGCAGATCTTCTTGACCGGCTGCGCGCCATCGCCCGGGAACTCGAGCGTGGGCATGTGAGGCTCGCCGGCAACGAACAGTGCAAACTTGTCGTCAGCAAGATCGCCGGCGATCGAAGCGTCGGAATCGACCAGATCGTAGTCGTCCTTCTCGTCAAACTCCTGGACCAGCGTCAGGCTGCCCGTAGCGACCTTAAAGGCCTCGCGACCCTCGACGTCGATCTGCAGGTCGTGATAGCGCTGATGCGTCTCATAGTGAGCCTCGGCCTCGGGACGCGTCGTGGGAGCCATGACGTTCGCAAAGACCTTGTCGCCCAGAATCGGATGACTGCCGACCTCGAGCTCCGCCGGGTCGTTCTCCTCGAGCCAGTCAATCAGCACGTCGAGGCCCTTGAGCATTCCGCGGTATTCCTCGATATCGCCCAGTGCACCGTAAATCATCTAAATCCCCTCTCGGATCGTTTCTTTGGCGGCTACTCGGCAAACGCGTTACCGACGCTGTTGCCACCCACATACGTCTCGACCAGGCTAAGGTCGGGATTGAACACGACAAAGTCGGCGTCGCGCCCCGGCATAATGCTACCGCACTTGGCATCAGCTCTAACCACAAACAAGCAAGCGACGCCGGGGCCGGCGCCCAAGCTCTTACAGCTCGGTTACGACAACGCCGTTATAGACCTCGTCCCAACGGTCCATGACCAGATGACCGGTCATGGGATCCATGGCATTGAGCTTGCCGCAGGTGTTGGCGGTACGCAGTACCGTCTCGTCATCCGCGCCAGCAGCAATCGCATGTGCGAAGCCGGCAATGGTCGAATCGCCAGAGCCCGTAGCGTTAACGGCGGGGATATCGGGGGTCTTTGCGCGGAACGCACGGCCATTGTGGAAGCCAACGGAGCCGGCAGCGCCCATGGACACGACGACCCAGGGGATATCGGAGAAGCGGGCATCAGAGGCGAGCGCGGAGCGGAGCTCATCAACATCGTCGGTGGTAAAGCTCGTGCCCAAAAGGCCGTTGATCTCGGTCAGGTTAGGCTTGACCAGCTCGGGCTTAACTTCGGACTTAAGGGCGGCCTCAAGCGAAGCACCCGAGGTATCGAGCAGCACCTTGGCGCCGGCGTTCTCGGCAATGCCCGTGATCTTGGCGTAGTAGTCCGCCTCGACACCGCGGGGCAGCGAACCCGAAATGGTGACGACGTCGGCCTTGCCAGCAAGCTCGGTAAACTTGGCGGTAAAGGCATCGAGCTCCTCGGGGGCAATTGTTGGGCCGCTCTCGAGCAGCTCGGTCTGGTTGCCGGCGTGGAGGATGTTGAGGCAAATACGGGTCTCGCCCTTGATGGGCACAAAGTCGTTGTTAATGCCGTTGGCATCCATGAGCTCGGCCATGTAGGCGCCCATGTGGCCGCCGAGTAGACCGGTTGCCACAACGTCGTCGCCCAGCTGACCCAGTACACGGGCCACGTTGAGACCCTTGCCGCCGGCGGTCTTTTCGGGCGTCACACGGTTAACGTCGTCGATAATGAGCTCATCGAGCTGATAGCGTGTATCGACGGACGGGTTCATCGTAACGGTGAGGATCATTTTTAGCTCCTTATCTCGCAGGCTCCTTGCGCCTCGCGATACGAGTCGACAAAACGGAATTACAGAATCTCAATCGTGAACGAGCGAACGACGGTCTCCTTGGGCTTGGCGACAAGGCAGCCACGCTTATGCTCAAGCACGTCGTCCTCATCGGAGCAGGTCGAAAGGCCGCCCCAAGGCTCAACTGCCACAAAATCACCCTCGGGCTTGCTCCACACAATGAGATATGGGAAGCCCTCAAAGCTCAGGCGAACGCCCTTGTCCTCGCCCTTTTTGGAAAGCGTGACCTGGCGGCTCTCGAGCACGTCAAAGATGGTCTCCGCAAAATCGAAGAGCTCGTGCGACAGGGGCAGCGTCTTTCCACCATGGGGTTCTTGGAGCGCTTGTCCACGTCAATCAAGCCAGTCGAAGGGACAGCGGTGCAAAGCTCTGCAGCCTCTTCTTTCTCAAAGCGCAACTCGTAGTCCGTATAGGCCTCGCCCTCATCGAGCGGGCACCTAAAGCCGGGATGCCCACCGATAAAGAACGGCATGTCCTCGGTGCCCTCGTTGGTAACCTCATAGGAGACACGCACGGCGGCGTCCTCGAGCGTATAGCGGGCGACGAGCCTAAACGGATACGGATAATCGCTCAGCAGCGCGGCGTTATCCTCCGAAGCCAGGCACATAGCCAACTCGTTCTCGCCTTGGCTCAGCAGCTTCCACTCCTGCTTGCGCGCAAAGCCGTGGCGAGCGAGCTTTACATGATGCCCGGCAAACGTCATGGCACTACCATCGCGCAGGCCTCCGCAAATCGGAAAGCAGACCGGCGCCTGGCCGGACCACACGGCGGGGTCACCCTGCCACAAGTACTCGCGACCTCCGGCCTCAATCGAGGTAAACGAACCACCAGCCGTGGACACCTTAATAGAAATCGAATCGTTGGAGAGAGCGTATTCCATTGCCCATCCTTTCGAACAACTGCTTTTTGCTCGCAAGTACCCGTCTCGGCTCTGACCAATGGACAAACCCGCACGCTCATCGATGCGTCCGGTATCCCGGCCATGTAACGGGGTACCATACAGACATTGATGCAATTACAGCTGAAAGACCTTCTTATGCGAACCATCATTCTTTATGCCTCACGCCACCACGGCAATACGAAAAAGCTCGTGGACGCCATCGTCGAGGCGCACCCCGAAATCGATACCCTCGACGTGAAAACACTCGGCAAAAACGAGTATCCCAACCTGCACGAATACCATCTGATTGGTGTCGCCACGGGCATCTATTACTCCGAGATCGACAAGGACATGGCACGCGTGCTCACTAACGTGTTGCAGCCGCAGGACAAGGTGTTTGGCCTTATGACCTACGGTGGCAAAAACAAGTGGTACGGCAAGGATATCGATGGCATCTGCCGCATGAGGCAGGCCATCTTTATGGGTGTCTACGGCTGCCCCGGCTTTGATACGTGGGGGCCGTTCAAACTCACCGGCGGTGTCCAAAAGGGGCACCCGACCGCTGAGGAAATTAAGGGTGCCGTCGACTTCTTCGACAAGATCGAAGACGAGTATGGAGACATCATCGTCGAAGAGTACGCCAAGCGCGAGAAGCGCCTAGCATACGAGAAGGAGCATCCTGCAGGAGGCCTGGTGGCCGGCGTTAAGCGTACGGCAAAGAAAATCGCTAGCAAGCTGTAACTGTAAAGGTGCTTTTGAGCGTTTAACCCGTACGGCGGGTCCGAGCAGATTCGGGCCCGCCGTCTTTTTCTTTCGTTACTCGGTAAAGGCGTTGCCGACGCTCTGGCCGCCAACATACGTCTCGACGAGGGTGAGCTCATGGTCGAACACGACAAAGTCGGCGTCGCGACCCGGCATGATGCTGCCGCACTTATCCTCGATGTGCGCGGAGCGTGCCGGCACCTCGGTTGCCATGCGAATGGCGATATCGGCGCTGGCGATGCCCCAGTCGACGATGTTCTTGACGCCCTGGGCAAGCGTGAGCACCGAACCGGCAATGCTCTTGCCATCGGCGAGCCAGCACAGGTTGTCCTTCATGATGACGTCCATGCCGCCGCTGGTGTAGCTGCCCTCGGGCATGCCGCCGCAGCCCAGGCAGTCGGTGATGAGTACCGTGTGCTGCCAGCCCTTGGCCTGCAGCAGCGCCTTGATGGCGGCAGGGTTTACGTGCTTGCCGTCACAGATGATCTCGGCGTAGGTCTCGGACGTGGACATAGCAGCACCCACGACACCGGGCTCACGGTGATGCAGCCCGCGCTGGCCGTTATAGGTATGCGTAAAGCAGCTGGCACCGGCGTTGATGGCGGCGATGCACTCATCGTAGGTGGCGTCGGAGTGACCGATGCTGGTCACCACACCCTTGGCGTTCAGAGCAGCCGCATAAGCAGCGGCACCGTCGCGCTCGGCCGCCATGGCGCTCTTAACGATGCGACCGCCCGCAGCCTCCTGCCACTGATCAAAGACCTCCTCGGAGGGATCGATAAGATAAGCGGGGTTCTGCGCGCCCACGTGCTTCATGGTAAAGAAGGGGCCCTCCAGGTAGATGCCCTGAATGCGAGCACCGCAGAAGTCGGGGCCGCGACCCTCGTCCGCCTGAGCGATGGCGGCGCAGGCGTCCTTGATCTGCTCGACGCCATCGGTGAACGTCGTGGGTAGCCAGCTGGTGGTACCGCGACGGGCGAGCTCAGTCGAGCTGATATCGATACCCTCGGGGTCGTTATCGGTAGTTGAGTGGTTGTAGAAGCCATGGATGTGGGTATCGACCATACCCGGTGCGATCCACGATCCCGTGTAGTCCTTGATCTCGCAAGAGGGCTCGTCGGCCTGCCAGGCGCCAAAGACGCCATCCTCGACCATAAGATAGCCGCCCAGCTGCGGACCTGCCGGCAAGAAGAACTTGTCAGCCTTAATTGCGTACGTGCTCATATGCACTCCTTGCTTCTAAAGCAGTTGACTGTGGTGATGCTTATACCCGGTCCAAGTGAAAACAAAAAGCGCCCGCCCGCCGTTATGAGCGGACGGGCGCCCTTACAGGGGGGACGCGATTAAGCGGTGAAGGGGTGAATCGTCACGCCCTTAACCACGCGGTTGACCGTGCCGGTGGGGCTCGGCGTATCGGGCGTGTTGCCCACGCGCACGGAGTTGAGCAGGCTGATGGCCTGGGCAAACATCACGAACGGCAGGGCAAGGTAGCCCTCGGGGAGTGCCTCATAGCCCTTAAAGGTGAAGGACTCGCCCTCGTAGACGGTAGCGCCATCCTGCTGAACGGCAACGGTGTGCTGAGCGATCTCGTCGCCACCGATCTCGTTGAGGATGTCGATATCGTACTGACGGGTGTAGGCATCGTTGTTGACGAACACGAACACGAGGGTCTTGTCGTCGACGAAGGACTTGGGTCCGTGACGATAACCCATAGAGGTGTCGTAGGAAGTAGCGACCAGACCGTGAGCGAGCTCGAGGATCTTGAGCTGGCTCTCCTGGGCAAGGCCACCGAAGGAGCCGGAACCCAAGTAGGTCACGCGGTTGAAGTCGCCAGCCAGGTAATCGGCAACCTCGGACTCGCGAGCGATGACCTCCTCGCCCATCTTGGCGATGGTCTCGACCCACTCGGCCTTCTGCTCGTCGGAAGCCTCGTCAAAGATGAGGGTAGAGAGCAGGGTCATGCAGGTGTAGGAACCGGTCATGGCGAAGCCCTTGTCATTGGCGCGCGGGATGAGCAGCGTCAGCGCATTGGGGTCATCAGCGGACTCGACAGCGAGCTTGCCCTCGGGAGCGCAGGTGATGTTGAGGAACTTGACGTTGTGGACGAGCTCCTTGGCAACGGCGACGGCGGCAAGGCTCTCGGGGCTGTTGCCAGAGCGGGCAAAGGAAACCACGAGCGTGGGATCCTCGGCGCGCAGGAAGTCGCGCGGGGCGCTCACGATATCGGTCGTGGCGATGGGCTTAAAGTCGTAGAGATCAGTGTTGCCAGCGTGACGCAGGTACGGGGCGCAGGTATCGCCAACATAGTCGGACGTACCGGCACCGGTGAAGACAACGGACAGACGGCCCTCGCCCATAGCGCGAGCCTCGGCCAGAAAGGCCTCGATGGCCTCCTTGTTCTCGCGATAGATGTTGAGCGTATCACGCCAAAGCTCGGGCTGCTGAGCAATCTCGGCCGTGGTGATCTGGGCGCCGAGCTCGGTGAGCTCCTCGACACTCTTCTCGAACATTTCTAATACCTCTCTCTAGAAGTAATCCTCTGACGTGCAATTATACACTTCGGTTGGTTATCTGGTAGTAACCAGTTAAATACAAAGAATCATCATATGGAAACGATGCCAACACTAGTCGCTACGCTGGTGGTAAACCTTGTATTTAAACTGATCGGCACGAGCAACCGAGAGCGTATACTCCACAACCTCGTTTGACTCGTTATACGTAGTCCTGACTAAATCGAGCACAGGCGAGCCCTCGACAATTTCCAAAAGGTGGGCATCGGTGGGACGGGCTATGCTCGCATAGAACTCCTCTTCGGCCACACGTATTTTTTGCTGAAAGTCTTGCTCAATCACATCGTAAAGCGGCTTACGCTCCAGCAGCGGTCGCTTTAGGGACAGAAATTGACGAACCGGTAGATAGCTGCGTTCGACCATCATGGGCATGTTGTCGGCAGAACGAAGGCGCTTGAGCTTAAAAATGCGATCACCGATACGCAATCCCATATGCTCGGCCAGATTCTTATCGGCCTCCATCTCGCAAAACTCGAGAATCGTGGTCTCGGGGTCACGACCCATCGCGCGCATCTGCTCGGTAAAGCTGTAGGACTGCATAAGATTGGTTGCCTTTGCCGAACGGTCGGTCACAAAGGTACCGCGACCGTGCTGCCGAACCACCAGTCCTAAACGCTCCAGTTCCTGCAGAGCCAGGCGTACCGTAGTGCGCGAGAGACCATAGCGCTCCGAAAGTTCGCGCTCGGAAGGAATCATGTCACCGGCGCGATATTCATGGTCAATCTTTTCGGTCAGAATATCGACCAGCTGATCGTACAGCGGTTGCTTACGCGCTCCGATCGCCATCCTATCCTCCCTTTTGCTCGAATTCGGCTAACTACCTAGGGTGTTAAGCATTATCTGTCTGCCACACCCGAATCATCAAGAAAACAAAAGCCGCGCGCTCTTTCGAGCACGCGGCTTTTAACATACACATGGCTTAAGGGGTCGGGGTGTGAGCCGCGTAGGGACACACCCCTCAAGCTAGAGCCTTACCAGATGCTCGGCCAGAGACCAAGCGGGCCAGCGCCCAGGATGCCAAGGACGAAGAGCAGGAGAATGCCCTTGGTCGGGGTCCAGCTGTGCTTAGCGAACATGTAGTAAAGCAGCAGCGTAAGCATAAGCGGGACGAGCTTGGGGACGATGGTGTTGAGGGTGTCGGCAACAGAGAAGTTGACCGGATCCTCGGTGACGGTACCGTAGGTAACGGACTCCATGCCGTTGCCCAGATCGGTGACGCCGCACTCGACAGCGTTGCCGTCGGCATCGGAAGCGGTAAGGGCGTTGCCGTCCTTATCGGTCATGGCGATGGTACCGGCCTCAGCGGTCTCGGTATCGATGCCCTCCATACCGGTGAAGTTCTCGGCCTCCTTCTCGGAGACGATCACGGTAGTAGCGGAGAGGCCACGGGTGGTGCCATTGGGGATCTGGAGGTTGATCTGGGTGCCACCCATGGTGACGACCAGGCAACCGACGACGAAGACGCCCATGATGGAAGCGGCACGCGTGAAGGCCTGCATGTTGGCGGTCAGAGCGTCAATAGCGCTGGTGCCAAGCTTGTAGGACCAGTTCATGAGCCAGAAGCGCAGAGCGAACTGGACGACGTTGAAGATCACCAGGAAGATGATCGGCGCAGCGGCATTGCCGTTGATGGCCATGTTGGAGGTGATGCCGGCCGTGATAGGCACAAGCGTCAGCCAGAACAGGGCGTCACCGATACCACCGAGCGGGCCCATTGCGGCGACGCGGACGGCGCGGATCGTGGGGATGTCAACCTTGTTCTGCTCGAGCGAAAGCACGATGCCCATAACAAAGGTGACAAGGAACGGATGGGTGTTGAAGAACTCCAGGTTGTGGCTCATGGAAGCCGCGAGGTCGTTCTTGTTGGTGTGGATCTTCTCCAGACCGGGGATGATGGAGTAGAGCCAACCGGCGGCCTGCATACGCTCGTAGTTGAACGAGGCCTGCAGGAAGCAGGAGCGCCAGGCCATCTTGTTGAGGGTCTTCTGGTCGAGCTGCGGAGCAGGAGTGAGATCCTCGTAGTGCTCCGGGATCACATACTCATTAGATGCCATCTTCGAAGTCACCTCCGTCAGAAACAGCTGCACCCTTCAGCTCGGTCTGCTGCTGGAAGTCCCAGAAAGCGATGCCGAAGCCGATGAGAGCGAGGATGAGCAGAGCAGGGGTTGCCAGAGAATCGTTGGCAACGGTGATGAGCGCGAGGCCAAAGCCCATGAGGAAGAAGCCCCACATATCGCGGTTCATCATAACCTTGAGCAGGACGGCGAAGCCGACGAAGCGCATCATGCCGCCTGCAGCGGAAAGACCGGTCTGCAGCCAAGTCGGGATGGCGGAAGCGATGGTCTGACCGATGGTGGCGCCAGCGATGAAGAACAGGGTGACGACGACGGCGAAGATCAGGCCGAGCAGAGCCATGGCGAAGTAGTTCAGACGCTCGATACCCTTGGTGTCAGCGTTGTGAGCCATGTTGTCCGCGGAGGACATGAGCGGCGACATAAGCGTGAAGACCAGGGTAACGCCGAGCTGACCAAGCAGAGCGAACGGAATGGCAAGGCCGACTGCCGCGTTGGGCTCGAGGCCCGTGGCGATAGCGAGAATGGCTGCCATGATGCCGCCAATGACGGCGTTAGGCGGCTGAGCGC
This sequence comes from uncultured Collinsella sp., assembly GCA_938033205.1. Taxonomy (GTDB): domain Bacteria; phylum Actinomycetota; class Coriobacteriia; order Coriobacteriales; family Coriobacteriaceae; genus Collinsella. The sequence goes on from CALHJP010000025.1 coordinate 18,047, forward strand.
CTCCGATCGGCATGTTGCCGATCGTCATGAGCTGATAAGTACCACCCACGAGAAGACCGGTGTTGAGGTCGCCAAGGATAAGACCGATGACGGCGCCGGTGACGATGGGCTGATAGAGAGACTCGAGGAAGTTGAACTGGTCGATTGCCGCGACGAACGTGACGACGAAGACCAGAGCGACCTGGATGATCGAGTATTCCATCTTGCTCCTCCTTTCAAAATGTATGTACGCACTTTGGATTTCACGTACAGAATGTCAGGGTTTCATTCCTGACAACGTGGATCATGAGGATTACGAGAAGAGCTTGCTCGTGTCCTCAACAGGCGTGCTCGGAACGCGCCTGATCTCCAACTCCACCCCCAATTCCTGCAGCTCTTTAAACGCAGCGACATCCTCGTCGTTAACTGCGACGGAGGTGGCGACTTGGCGCTTTCCTTCCGACATGTGCATGTTGCCGATGTTTACCTTCTTTATAGGCACACCGCCCTTGACGAGCGTAAGCACGTCTTCCGGTGTTTCGGCCACGATGAAGATCTTCTGGCGCGGGCTCGCCTTGCCAATGACGTCGATGGTCTTCTGCAGGGAGAAGAAACGCGTAGCAACGCCGGTGGGAGCGGCCATCTTCATGAGGTTCTGGCGCATGGTGTTGTTCGACACGTCGTCGTTGGCGACGAGGATGAGGTTGGAGCCCAGGGTGGAGTTCCACTGGGTGGCAACCTGACCATGAACCAGTCGGTTATCGATGCGGGTAAGAAGAATGTTGGGTTCTGCCATGTTGATCAGCTTCCTTTCGTTGATTGCTGACGACAGTTACTTGATCTCCTGAATCGCGTAACGCGAAACATCTACGACGGCACCGGATCGAACTTTAATCTGGACCTTCTCGCCTTCGATGCCTTTGACGGTTCCGTAGATACCGCCGGCGAAAAGAACCTCCTGCCCCGGCTTGAGCTCGGTGTGCAGCTCCTTGAAGTACTTCTGCTTCTTCTTCATGTTGATTTGCGACCAGATGGTGTAAATCAAGCCCATGATGACAAGCAGGCCCAAAAGAGCGACCGAGGAGCTCAGGACGCTGGCTCCGAAATCGGCCATTAGATGCCGTCCTCGTCGCCGAAGATATCCTCTTCCTCGGCACCAGCGACAGAGGCGACCGTCTGGGCGGTGATGCCCGTCTGGCCAACGGTCACGGCCTGCTCGCCAAGCTCGGCGAGCGTGGCATTGCCGCGGAGGAACAGGAGCTCAATAACCATAGGGAGGTTAGTACCGGTCAGAATCTCGACGTTGTCGACATCCTGGGCAATCATCATTGCCTGGTTGAACGGGGTGCCGCCAAGCAGGTCGGTAAAGACGAGCACGCCATCGCACTCCTCGCGCATGGCGGTAATAGCGGCGCGGAGATCCTCACCGTAGGAAGCAGCCTGGTCGCCCTCGAAAGGAACGACGGTAAAAGCGGGCTGGTCGCCGGCAACCATAGCGATAGCGCTTGCAAGGCCGGGTGCGAACTGTCCATGACCGGTAAGAATAAAGCCAACCATTCAAATTTCCCTTCCGAAGGTGTGTACGATCTGAGTCCGATGATGTTCGGAAGCCAGCGGGCGAGTGCCCTTAAAGCTTCTTGGAAAGCGTTCTTTAAAGACCAGTGGTTTCTCAACTGGTAGTAACCACGTGACGTGTTGTTGTCACTATATCACCACAGAAGAGGTTGCTTTCTTTGATTCATACAGTAAAACGTTTTTGCACCGCTCACGGTTAAAATTCGACCGTTTACCGCTCGTTAACACTTCTACCTGCGGGTTTGAAACCGTTTCGAAATGCTTTGGCAAAAGATCGGAACTATTTTTATGTCTAAACAACGCAAGTCGGCTAAAAATAGCGTGTAGAAAAAATGCAGGTCATTATGAAGATTTGTGAATTGGTCTTTTTGACTTAATACCAGTTAGAACCAGTTTAGAAATTATCGGTGAACGGTAGTTTTCGACCGCTCAGCGGTTATTTCCAATCGTTTGCAGCTCTTTTTCCATATGAATTAGGGAGACCCGATGAAGCACATGCGCGGTTGCGGGAAATTTCGATACTCGTCCATCCCCCACGTGCCAAACTCTCACTCCCTGGATATGCCATAAGCTCTCGCTATTCGTCTTACAAACATAACTTACTCTAATCTGTAATTGTTTATCGTTTATCATTAAGTATGTTATAAGATTTTAATATCATCCTAGACATTGGTTGGAGGAGCTATGATCCGCTGGAACGTATCCAAATCGAATGAACCCATCAACCGCGAACAGGCAATAGCCGATCTGAGGAAGCTCGCTCACATCTGCAAATGGGCCACAATCTGCACCGCCGTAGCGCTCGCTCTGGGACTTCTCGCAGTCATTGCAATCGAGCTTCTACTCATATTGCCTAGCCTCTCCCAAGGGTTCTGCCTCCAATCCGTAGAGCTTAATGCCGGCGAAGGGCCATCTCTCGCTCTCGTCGGCGCCAATGAACAGACCCCTCTTATGCTTGTCGCGCACGACGGTCATACTGCCATAGGGAGCGCCATGATGACATGCCTTGCGCTTGCCATTGTGCTAAGCGCATACAGGTTTTTCTCCGCCATTGAAAAGGCGGGCAGGCCCTTTGACCTCGAATGCATCCGCATACTACGTCAAGTAGGACATTTGTTCCTTATTGGCGGCGTTGCTGTGAAGCTTCTTGGTGCCATAGTCACGGGGCTGATACTCTCAGGATTTGGCGGCAACTTTACGGATGCGCTTGGCGGCCAGCACCTCGACCTCTCTATGGTCTTTGCAGGCCTGATTATTAGCCTGATTGCCAGCGTCTTCCAGTACGGGTGTATCCTGCAAATACAAGATGACGAGTTGCTCTAGGGGGAATCCATGATTATTCTGCGGCTCGACCGCATGCTCGCCGAACGCAAGATCTCATCCAAAGAGCTTGCGGAACGCGTGGGCATCTCCCAGGTCAATATGTCGCGCATCAAGACGGGCAAGGTTTCTGCCGTGCGCTTTTCAACTCTTGACGCGATATGCCGGGCACTCGACTGCCAACCGGGCGATGTACTGGAATATATGCCTGACGATGAAGCCGATAAACTCTTTGGACTTAAAGATTAATTGAGATTATTTAACTACCGGTACCTCCGACGTAATAAGCCCGCTAGAACGGATATCGTTCTAGCGGGCTTATTCAGATAGTTCGGCTACGCGATCGGTAAGCTCAGGCAGATCTTACGCAAACAGGCCGTAAATGCTGATGTTGGCCTTGGCGTACAGGCTGTTGGCGTACTCGGTCCACTTGGAGCTGGCGCTCGAAGCCTGCGAAGAATACTGCTGGTAAGCGGTGTAATAGGCGGTCATTGCCTGCTTATAGGTCGCGCTATCGGCCGTAAAGGCATCGTCGGCGAATGCCTTGGCGTAGGTGCCATCGGCGTCCTTCCAGGTGCCCTTCTCGCTATCCCACTCATCGCCGGCAAGGTTGATGATGTAGTCGGCGTAGTCCTTGCTCGCGGTCTCCTCGTTGCCGTCAGAAGGCTCGGTCGGGGCGGTTGGCATGCTTGCGGAGCTATCGCCCACCTTCTTCTTGTAGAGCTTCTGCAGCGTCGCGGACTGGCGGACGATCTGCTTGGCCTGGTCCTTGGACACGCCGTACTGTTTTGCCATGGTCTTGTAGTCGGAGGTGCCGATGGAATCCTCGGCGTACTTCTTCATCTCCTTAGAAGAGACGGTAATGCCCTCGTCCTCGGCAGCATCGAGCAGAATCTTGTTGCGCACGTAGGACAGGATGACGTCGGCAGAAGGAGCGGTGTAGTTGCCGTCGCTATCCTTGACGGTGTCGAGGCTGTACTGGCTCTCGATGGCCTCGCGCGCGGTGATGTCGCTCTTCTTGCCGTTATAACTATAGCTTGCCACGGTCGAATCGAGCTGGTCCTCGGTCAGGGTCGACGAACCGACACCCTTGCCGCCAAAGCCGCCATTGCCAATAAAGAAGCCGACCACCGCAGCGATCACGACTGCAACCACAAAGGCGGCAATCATCGTCTTCTTGTGCTTGGATGCGTGGTCGTCCGCGTCGGAACCTAGGGCGTCATCATCCTCATCCTGAGCCTCGGGCATCAGATTCTCGTCAGCGGCGTCCGCGGCGATCTTTGCCTCCAGGTGGGCGTCCTCTTCCTCGGCCGTCGTGCCAGCAGCAATGTGCTCGGCAGACGTACCGGCGACCAGATCGATCTTCTCGGTCTCGTCACCGTCGGGGCCTTCGCCGCGCTCGATGATCTGGATGCCGTCGATCTCGTCCTTCTCGTCCTTCTTTTGAATCAGGCCCATATCAGTTACTCCTTGTTAGGAAACATAGTCCCCAATAGAATACGCCCGACGGAGCGCCGGGCGTATTGATTCTTAGGTTATACGCAAACACTTAAGTACTATTTAGGCGTTTGCAGCCTGCATGCCTTAGACCAGGTGCGCGATAACGGCATCGGCGAAGGCCTGCGTGCCCACGGCGCCCTCAACGGAACCGGTCTGGGCACGACGCACGTCACCGGTAACCTGTTCGCCCTCGTCGAGCGTGGCAGAGACGGCGGCGCGAATGCGGTTGGCCGCGTCGTTCTCACCCAGGTGATCGAGCATCATCGCAGCAGAGAGAATCTCGGCCGTGGGGTTGGCAATATCCTGCCCCGCGATATCAGGCGCAGAGCCGTGCGTCGCCTCAAAGATGGCGCAGTCGGCACCGATGTTGGAGCCGGGGGCCATACCCAGGCCGCCCACCAGGCCGGCGCACAGGTCGCTCACAATGTCGCCATACAGGTTTGGCAGCACCAGGACATCGAAGTCGTTGGGGTTCTGGACCAGGCCCATGCAGGTGGCGTCGACGATCTTGTCGTTGAACTCAATGTCGGGATAGTTGGCGGCCACCTCGCGCGCAACGCGCAGGAACAGGCCGTCGGTCGCCTTCATGATATTGGCCTTGTGCACAGCCGTCACCTTTTTGCGGCCGCAGCGGCGGGCATACTCAAAGGCGTACTCCACAATACGGCGGCTCTTGGCGATAGAGATGGGCTTGATCGAGATGGCGGAATCGGCGGCAAAGGTCTTCTGACCCGAGCGCTCGACGAGCTGTGAAAGCTCCTCGACCTCGGCAGCACCCTCATCGAATTCGATACCGGCATAGAGGTCCTCGGTGTTCTCGCGCACGATGACCAGATCGACGTCGCGGAAACGCGAGCCGTCGCCCGGCTGCGACAGACAGGGACGCACGCAGGCATACAGGTCAAAGTGCTTGCGCAGGGCGACGTTAACGCTGCGGAAACCCGTGCCGACCGGCGTGGTGATGGGGCCCTTGATGGCAACCTTGGTCTCGGAGACCGCGTCGAGCACGTGCTGGGGCAGCGGCGTGCCAAACTCGTCCATGACGCCGGCGCCGGCCTCCTGGACGTTCCAGTTGATCTGGACGCCGGTGGCCTCGACCACGCGGCGCATTGCCTGCGTAATCTCGGGACCGATACCGTCACCGGGAATCAGGACTACATCGTGCGCCATAATCTGTTACTCCTCGTCTTCGGCGTCGTCAGATTTTTTAACGCTAGCACGCTTCTTCTTTTTGGAGAGATCCAGGCCAAAACGTTTAACAAGCATTTCGCAAATCTCGCTCGAACGGGCCTTGAGATAGCTGCCCTTGCCGTTCTCGGCGTCGAACTTAAGGCGCAGCGCAAGCTTCTCTGCGACCTCGGCGTCGATCTCGCCCTGGCAAAACTCGTACAGGCAACCGAGCATGTCGCGATACTCAAGGTCGCCGTGGTAGCACTGGATGGCCTCGTCCAGGATGGGCCAAGCCTCGCGCGAACGCTCGACGCTCGTGGCGCCCCACACGCACAGCAGGCGGAAGGCGGCATAGCGCAGCGTGGAGGAAATCTCGTCGAACAGTGCGGTCTCGGCGCCCTCAAAGGCATCGCCCAGCTGCTCGGGGCAGGTGGTGGCGAGTGCCGCCAAGGCATCGAGGGCCTCCCAGCGGGTCTGCGCCTCGGGGCGATCGAGCGCCTCGATCAGCGCGGGCACGCAGGGCACGACGCGCTGCGGATCGCGCTCGGCAAGCAGGTGCAGCACGCGGGCGGCAAACTGGCGGATGCGGCGCGTGGGGCAGCCGAGCTCCTGGACCAGGCGGTCGACGGCGTTCTCGTTCTCCTCTGCCAGCTGAAGCTGTGCCAGCTCCTCGTCGGTGAGCTGTTCGTCTTTGTTTTCTGCCATAGTTACCTCTTCTTACTATTTCTTAGCGTGCTTGCCAGCACCCTTGCTGTCATCGGTGACCGAGATGAGCTGTCGATCGGCCGCGCCATTACGACGCGCGCGGCGGCGCTCCTCGGCGTCGCCCGCGTCGGCGGCGGCGCGATGGGCCTTGTTGACGTTAAAGACCTCGTCGTGCTTGCGCCACGGACCGACGGACTCGCCAAAGCTCATCTTAAGACCGGCGATAAAGCCGCCGAGCCAGCCGATCGGCGCAAACTGCACCAGGGGGAACAGCGAGAACACCCAGGTCAGCAGGACGACTGCCGCCGCTCCCGCAAAGTTGGCAATCCAGTAGTCGCGCTTGGTGATGACGCGCTTTTCGCACGCCCACTGACCGCACAAAAAGCCGATGTAGATCGCAAAGAGAAAGAGCACCAGCGCAAGCACCACGAACGTCCAGCTCATGGGCGCTACTCCTCGTGATGGTGGCCGCAGCAGCACTCGTGGCCGTCATCATGGCCGTGGCCGCCGCAGCACTCGTGGTCCTCGCCGTGATGGTGGCCGCAACCGCACTCATGGTCGTCGCCGTGCTCGCCGCAACCGCAACCGTCCTCGTGGGCACCGTGCTCCTCGGGGCGATACTGCGACCAGTCCAGACCGGCGGCGATGGCGTCGGCCTCCTCCTTGTAGAGGACCGTGATGGCCTGGGTGCCCAGCTTGGCGCCACCGATGGCGTCAAGCATGTCGTAGAGCGTAAAGGCCACGTCGGCGCCGGGCAGCGCGAGCTCGCGGTCATCGGCGTAGGCGAGCGCCAGACGCAGGTCCTTAATGAAGTGCTCGACCATAAAGCCGGGCTTGTAGTCGCCGTCGAGCGCCTTGGGAGCCAGGCTCTCCATGGCGCCGGACTTGCCGGTGCCGCCCAGGATCATCTGGCGGGTCTTCTCCAGGTCAAGGCCGCTCAGCTCGGCAAATGCCATGGCGTCGGCCATGCCGACCATGCAGGCGCCCAGCGACACCTGGTTGGCGAGCTTGGCAGCCTGACCCTTGCCGGCGCCATCGAAGCAGCAGATGTTGGCCGCAAAGGTGGCAAGGATATCGCGGACCGGCGCGATATCGTTCTCGGTGGCGCCCACGATAGCCGTGAGCGTGCCGGCGATAGCACCAGACTCGCCGCCGGTGACGGGGCAGTCAAACGCCATGCGGCCGGAAACCTGGGCGGCCTCGGCAATGTCGCGCGCCAGCTCGGGGGAGCTCGTGGTGAGGTCGATCAGGACCGCGCCGGGTTTAGTGCACGCGAGCAGGCCGTCGCCCGCCAGGTAGAGCTCCTCGACCTCGGAGGGATAGCCCACCATGGTAAAGACGACATCGGCGTTCGCCGCGGCATCGGCCGGCGTATCGGCCCAGACGGCGCCGCGCTCAACGAGCGCTGCGGCCTTGGACTTGGTGCGGTTGTTGACCGAGACGGGATAGCCGGCATCCAGGATGTGGCCGGCGATGGGGGCACCCATGATTCCGGTGCCGATGAATGCGACGGAGAGCTTGTTTGCCATGAAACCTTTCCTTTTGGGTTGGGTGTTGTTACCAGGTTGAATACTCGGTGCCAGCGTTTGGGCTGTGAGTTGAGGGCGATTACGGCCGCGTTACTTGCCTACTGGCCGCGCACCCGGCGGGCGATGCGGTCGGAAAGAGACGCCTTGTCGGCGCGGTTCTTACCCCAAAACGCGCAGGCCACCATGCCGGGACCCACGTGCGAGCCGATGGTGGGGCCCACAGAGCTGCGAATAATCGTGACGTCGGCGCAGCCCTCCTCCTTGCGGATGGCGGCTTCGAGCCAGTCACCGTCTTTCTCGGCATCGGCCGTCATGATGGCAATGGGCATGGTACGGTCAGGCACGTAGTTCTCGCGAAACGACTTGAGAATGGACTTGAGCGCCTTCTTGCGGCCGCGGTTGACGCCAATCAGCGACAGCGAGCCGGCCAGGTCGTAGGACAGCTCGGGTTTGACGTCGAGCTTTGCCGTGAGCTGTGCCGCCGCGGGCGGAATGCGGCCGCCGGCAGCCAGCGCGTCGAAGCTCTCGAGCGTAAAGTAGCCGTGCACGTAGGTCTTGGCCTCGTTTGCCCAGTCGACCAGCTGCTTGGCGGTGAGTCCCGCCGAGCGTTGACGGACGGCCTCGAGCGCCAAGAGCTCGCCGGTCGCGCAGGGCAGGGCGTTGTCGACCACGTACAGCTCAAAATCGGGATACTCGGCGCGCACGGCGTCCGCCGCCTGGCACGCGGAGTTGTAGCTCGACGACAGCGCCGAGGTAAAGCACAGGTAGACCGTGGGCGTACCCTCTTTGGCGCACTCGGTAAAGAACTCGATATAGCGACCGAGCGACACGGCAGAGGTAGACACGCGAGCGCCGGCGCGCATGCGGTCGTAGAACTCCTTAGGGCTGATGCTCGACCAGATATCGTCCGTGCGCTCCTCGCCATCGATGATAAAGGGGAAACCCAAGATATCGACATCGAGGTTCGCGGCGACCTCGGGGCTAAAGTCGCAGCAGGTATCGACGACGATGCGGCAACGGTCCGAATGACCGGCGGATGCGGCCTTGTCCATCAAAGCGACTCCTTACGTAAAAAGGCGGCCACCCGCATGGGATGGCCGCCAACCGTTAACTCATGCAAGTTAACGTATTTTACTCGTCAAGTGTTTCGATGCGGGGCTTGATGATGCCATATCCACCATTCTTACGGTGATACACCACATTGATGAGGCCAGTCGTCGCGTTCTCGAACACGTAGAAGTCGTGGCCGAGCAGATCGGTCTGCACCAGCGCCTGCTCCTCAGTCATCGGGGTGACATCGATGACTTTCTCGCGGACGAGCAGGTCGTCCTCCTCCTCGGGCAGCAGCAGGTCGGCCAGATCCTCGACGCGCTCGACCGGCGCGACATCCGCGGCGCTGGCACCGCCCTGGCGGTTGTCCACGACCTTAGTCTTGAACTTACGCAGCTGGCGGGTGACCTTATCGGCGGAGAGGTCGATGGCGGCGTACATATCTGCACCGTGCTCGGCAACGCGAATCACCGAACCGCGGGCACGAACCGTAACCTCGACGATTGCCGGGTTGGGGTTCGAGGGGTTCTTCTCATAGCGAAGTACAACGTCGACCGTCATGGGCTCGATATCGAAAACCTTGAGCGCCTCGCCGATCTTCTCATCCACATGCGCACGCAGAGCATCGGTTACCGTCGTCTTGCGTCCAGAAACCTTGATATCCATACGTGGCTCCAATCTGCCTCGGGGACTTACTGTACTGGCTATGTACCCATTGCCGTGCATTTAATCACGCGGATTCCCAAAGACCCGAATAACGATTGCTTGATACCGCATACCGAAGTCTCGCACTTTTCTGTGGCAAAGTGCGCTATGGGAAGGCGACGACGACTATGTATTTGGCCTCAAAAATTTGCTTTGACCTGCTGGTTTTATGGAAACGAAAAAGCCGGGCTCCCCTGTTGGGAGAGCCCGGCAATGCGTGTTGAAACCGTGAAGAGGAGTCCCTCTTAGCGAATAGGAGACGCCACCCCTAGCAATAACTAGCTATTGAGCTTGTTAATGTTGTCGTCGGTGATGGTGCCCTCCTGGCTGGACGATTTATCCTCGGAGGATGCACCCTCGCTGCTCGAATCGGAGGATGCGGACTCACTGGATCCGGTGTCGGTGGCTGTACGTCAGCGCCCGAGACCATCTTGGTAGTGAGGTCATAGGGCATCGTGCCGTACCAGACGGAGTGGACCGCCTCGAGCGTGCCGTCGGCCGTAATACCGTCGAGGGCATCGCTCACGGCACGACACAGTTCGTCATTGGACGAAAGGCCTGCAACACCAAGCGTCGAGGGCGCCTCGAGCGCACCGACATAGGAGATCTCGCTCATCAGTCGCGCAAGGTAACCGCCAGCCGTGGAGTCGCAGATCACATAGTCGACCTCGCCGGACTCGAGCGCCTCAAAGCACTCATTAATGTTGGAGAAGGTCTTTTGGTTGGCCGTGACGCTCTGCTTGGCGAGTGCCTCCTGCGATGCCGAGGAAGCCTGAACGCCCAGGTTGGCGGTGTTAAGCGTTTCGGTAGTGACGTTCAACGACTTGCCGTCGCTGGTCTTTCCGAACACGGCGGCAGCATCATAGAGGCAGGTACCAAGCGTGCTGACGTCGCCATTCGTGGAATTGATGTCGCCAATGAAGATGTCGGCCTTTTTATCGCCAAGCGCGGAATCGGCCGAGGACGCATCGACAAAAGCGACCTTGAGGCCCATGCGGCTTGCAAGAGCACGAGCGGCGTCAACTGCGTAGCCCGTGAGGTTGCCATCGGCACCCTGCATGGCCTGCGGAGCATCGGAAGTATCGAGGGCGACCGTAAGAGTACCGGGAGTGACCAGGGCATCGTCCGAGACCGTAGGGGTGACGGTCTCGCGCTCGATCTGGTCGATCGTAGGCGTCGTGAACGTGGACAGCGGGTTGAATGCGCATCCGCTCAGACCCAATACGGCGATGACCACCGCGGTCCCAGCGCCCAACCGAGCCGCGTGCATCAAGCTGCCCCTCACCATGTCCACTACCCTGCCTTCTGTGTCGTATACAATCCGTGCATTGCGCGGAATATCGGGTTGTTCCCACCAGCTGACCTGGTATTTGACCCCACACTTGCGCACCGGGGTGTTTGCTCGGGAGGCCGTAGCCACCTTCACGACTGGCCCGCTCGCCCGCGAGGCGGTATTGCCCCAAAGAAAGTAGAACGGACGGTGCGGCTTACATCTAGGACGCGCCATGATCGCGCCGCGCGCACGCGGTCGCTTACGTGGATCCCTTTGACCGCGTCTGTCTTGGACTAGGGTGGGCATTTCACCCATCCGCAACCACAGCCTGGCAGGAACGTAGCGCATTATAGCTAAGTTCAAGCTAAAGTTTAAGGTTAGGGACGTTATTCGCATCGCGAGTACAGATTTCGCAGGTCGGAGTGGGCTATTCGTGCCCCTATGAAGCCCGGAGCTCCCCTACGGGGAGCTCCGGGGCGCCCTTCTTGGGGTGCCGTGGCCAAAAAATGGCAAATATGAGTACTGTCACCAATTTAGTAACAGGCAATTTTGGCCTCTCGGACAGATTTTGCGCTCAGTGTCGCCAACCTGATGCTTATTTATTCTACATTTGTTTATTATCTTCTTACTTTACGCCGCCTCCGAGTCCTAAATTCCTTGATTTTGCTGTTACTGATTTAGTAACAGTACTCATATTTGCCATATTTTGGCCAGGGCTATGATTAACCCCCTATTTCCGACGCGAATTAGACCGGCTTAAGCCCAAAACACGCCCGCAGCGTGTTAAGCAACGCCTCTTGCTTCTTCCTGCGGGCATCGACACGATTCCGATACCGCTTTCGCATGCGCTGGTAGATGCGCCATGCGAGGGCTTCCATCGCTTCCATGTCGCAGAGCATCTCGTTGTTGACTGTCGCGACCTCGATTCCCATGGCAATAAAGCCTGTATTGCGCTTTTCGTCGTGGATACGCCCGCCCCGGGAGGAATGGCCCAGCTCGCCGTTGTATTCCAGGTCAAACCGGGCTGCTTCTTGATACGCATCACAAACTGCATGGGGCATCCCCGAGATTGCCTGCGCGCGGTCATCGAACTCGATCTTGTAGTCAGTCTTAAAGGGACCGCAGGCAAACCCGCCATAGGAAAACGGAAGCGAAAACAGGGCGAGCATGATGCACTCCATGGGTGAGCGCAGGTTTTCCGACAGGTAGGGGCACAGGCGCAGCAGCCGCTTGGCGGCACTCCCCTTGCATCCGGAAAGGTATTTTTTAAGTCGATCAGGCATCAGCACCGGCTCAACCTCAAAGTAGCCCACGTCTGCCGGTTGGTCCTTGTCCTTTGCAAGTTTATTCGTAACAGGCGAGGTGTAGGGAGGCAGATACTTCCCGCGGTCACTCAGCGAAATCTTAGAGCACAGCTCCTGGGCCAGGGCAAATGCCTGGATACAGCCGACCTCGCGGGCGATGGCAACACAAAGGGCCTCGGGAGATAGGCTGTATACCCCCGGTTCCACCTCTAGAATCGAGCCGGCAGGCAACCCGGAACACACGGACCAGCCCACGCCAGGCATGCGGCGGCGCTGGGCAGCAGACTCCACCAGCAGACACAAGTCTTCTTTAGCCTCGCCACTCACGGCTCCGATTCGTACCAGGTCGGGCAGATAGATGTCCTCGGCCGAAGGCGACGACATGTGCAGCACGCGGTGCTCTTCCTCGGGATTGAGGTCCCTCCAACTGATGTAACCCATCTGTCGGCGCTCGGCTCGCATCATGCGCAGCGCCGAGGCGCCCGTTAGAATCACGGAAGCCTTGAGTTGCTCTTGCGTCGGAGCCTTTGCTTCGTTGACAAAACGCGCCATGCCAAATCACCCCTACCAGACACGCGCGATCGCAAGGCCATCGACGGCTGCAGCACCGGCGCGCTTGAGCTCGGCAGAGGCGGCCGCCATGGTTGCGCCCGTGGTTATAACGTCGTCGATAAGCAGCAGACGTTTGCCCCGCACGTCCTCGACCGCTTCATACATGCCCCGCGCACGCTCGCGGCGCTCGTCGCGACCGAGCTGGCGCTGATCACCATGACCGTATTTAACGAGGGCATCGAGCAGCGGTAGCCCCGACAGCTCGCAAAACGGACGGGCGATGGCCTCCATATGATCGAAACCGCGCCGCCGAAATGCTGCCGCCGTCGCAGGTACAAACACCACCGCATCCGCACCGGACAGCACGTCTCCGTAGCGATCAGGCGCTACGACCTGGGCATGCAGGGCGGCGTCATAGAGCAGCTCCGCCAGATACGAAGCCAGGCGTCGCTCGCCTGCGTCCTTGTACGCCTTAATGATGCGCGGCAGCGGATGCGCGTAGACGGCGCACGCCAAGCAGCAATCGAGCGCCTCGGCCATCGCCGAGGACTCCCCCTCGACCGAGCACTCGGTGCACAGCAGGTCCCCATGCGGAGCGCCGCACCGGGTGCAGCTATGGCACGGGTCGATGAGCGCGAGCGAGACCAGACAATCCTGGCAAATAAGCGCACCGGAGCGCTCGCAGCCGGCACAGCGCGTGGGCGACAACGCCTCAAGCGCTTCGTGTGCCGCCCACTCGGCAAACGGTCGCAATTTGTCCGCAAACGGCAGGTCGGAACCGTCTTGCAAGCGGTTCAAAACATCCAAATGGTTCTTCATGACACAACCCTCCCTACGCACTGGGCGCGGGGAGGGCTGCCGATTCATGCATATGCTACCCCGGAGTACTCCGGGGCAAGGCAAACAAAACCGCGTGCGGACGCTACTCGCCGGCAGGCGGCTGCGGCGCCGACGAAGACTGGGCCGAACCCTCGCCACCATCATGGCGCGGCTTACGGGAACGACGACGGCGACGGCGCTTTTGGCCCTGGTCGGCCGAACCCTCGCCACCACGGTCCTCGCGCGGATCGCGCTCGTCGCGAGCGGCGCCGCGCGAAGCCTTGGCAGCAGCTCCCCCGCCGTCTCCAGGACGACGGCGCGTGACCTTGACCTCGCCATCCGAAACCTGATCGGCCACAGAGGGCACCGAGGGCTTCTGCTGCGCGCCCGACGAGTGACGACGGCGCGGACGCGACGCGCGCTCATCCTCGCCATGCGACTTGCCACCCTTATCGGCAGGTGCATCGGCGCCCGAGCCGCCCTTGGGGGCAACGCCGGCCTCGCGAGCGGCTGCGGCACGGAAGGCATCCTCGCGCTCCTCGCTCGACAGATGACGGCGACGACGGCGCGTGGGATTCATGCCACCGCCGCGATTCTGCTGTTGAGGCTGCTGAGCCTCGCGCTCGCGAGCACCGTTCTTGCCGGCGGTTGCGGCCTCGCCGGCATCGGCAGAGCCCGCACGCTTGCGGCGGCGACGGCTGCCGGCGGCCTCCTCGACCTCGGGCGCCTCGGCCTTGCCGCGGCTCTTTCCACGGCCACGACCCTCGCCCTGGCTCTGACCGGCGCGAGCATCGGATTCGGCATCGCGGCGACGGCGCTTGGGCATCGATATGCCCGCCAGGCGATCAGCGTTCGACAGGCCATCGCCCACGTCGACGCCGTTCTCGCGATCGAGCTCCATGAGCGCCAGGCGCATCTCGGGCGACTCGATGCGCTCGAGCACGTCGCGCGTCACGCAGTCGGGACGGCAGTTGCAGCCCTGCTCGGCTGCTTTCTTTTTGCAGCCCTCCGAGCAGGTCATATCGGCCAGGTTGACCTTAAAGACCTTGCCGTTCTCCAGGCGCAGCACCAGCTGCTCGCGCGGCGTGTCATATTCTTGGATACGCGCCTTGCCAAGCGGAGTATCGATAAGCGTCTTCTTTTTGGGTGCGCGGCTCTTAAAGTCCTTATACGCCTCGAACTCATAGCGCAGGCAGCACATCAGGCGGCCGCAAACGCCGCTGATCTTGGACGAATTGAGCGGCAGGTCCTGCTCTTTTGCCATGCGAATCGAGACGGGCTCGAACTGTCCGCCAAAGCGCGTGCAGCAGAGCTCCTGGCCGCACTGGGCATAGCCGCCCACCAGGCGGGTCTCGTCGCGCACGCCGATCTGGCGCATGTCGACGCGAATGTGCAGCGTCGAGGACAGGTCCTTGACGAGCTGACGAAAATCGACGCGCTCCTCGGCCGCAAAGTAGAACACAGCCTTCTCGCCGCCAAACAAGTACTCGACGCCGACCGGCTTCATCTCGAGGTCGAGTTCCTTGACCAGGCGACGGAAATCGACCATGGCCTCGTCGCCCTGGATGGCCAGATCATCGGCAAGCTGCAGGTCGATGTCGCTCGCCACGCGCAGCACGGGCTTGAGCGGCTGGCCGATCTCGTCCTGCGGTACCTCGAAGGGATCGGCCGTGACCAGGCCGATCTCGGTTCCGCGCTCGGTGGAGCAGATGGCATAATCGGCCTCGAGGATATCCAGATCCTGCGGGTCGAACCACAGGTCGCGCGAGGCGTAGGTAAACTTAACGGGTACGACTAACGGCATTTCAGTGCCTTCCTGATATCGAACAGCATGACCTCGATGGCCAGCTGGGGAGTAACGTTTCTGGCGATGTTGCGCTCGGCGGTTGCGACCGCTTCGAGCGCCTGGGTGGCACCCGCAACATTGGTCGCGGCGGCAAGCCGACCGATCGTGTCGCGCACATCCTCGTTCACGACGTCGGCCGCCTCATCCTGAAGCGTCAGCAACACGTCGCGCATGAGCGTCCGCGCGCTCGCCAGCGCTTCCATGATACCCGAACGCTCGCGCGCGTTGAGTTCGCGCTTGTTGCGGTCCTCAAGCTGCTTCAATGCTCCACGCGACAGGTAGTCGGCATTTTGCTCGAGCACCTTTTCCTGCGTGGACTTGACCTCGGCCAACGGCGCCTTGACGGCGACGATGAGCGACTTGGCGCGACTGAGCACATCGGCCTCGTCGGCGGCAATGAGCGAGTCGATGGCACGGATCATCTGGCGACGGGCGTCCTGGCGCTCGGCGCTCTTGAGGAACTCGATACCACGCGTGGGGCTTCCCGCCACGGCGACGGCCATGCGGCAGCGCGCGGGATCCTGACCGGTGGCGCGGCTCACGGCCTGCGCGGCCACGGTGGGCGACACCAGCCGAAACGGCACACACTGGCAGCGGCTCACGATGGTGGGCAGCATCACGTCTGCCGAGGTGCCCAGCAGGATGAACATGACGCCCTCGGGCGGCTCCTCGAGCGTTTTGAGCAGTGCGTTAGCGGTGTTAGCGCGCAGCTGCTCGGCACGGTCGATGATGTAGACCTTGGCCATGGCGCGGATGGGCGCCAGGGGCACGTCGTCGAGTAGCTCGCGCGTCTGGGCGATGAGATAGCCCGTAGCACTTTCGGGCGTGTAATAGTGCACGTCGGGGTGTGTATGGCGCGCGACGCGCACGCAGCTGTCGCACGATCCGCAGCCGTCCTGCTCGCACAGGAATGCCTGGGCGAGCGCCCATGCGGCATCGAGCTTGCCGGCGCCGGGCGCTCCCAAGAACAGATAGGCGTGCGATGCGCGACCGCTGGCGACGGCATTGGTCAAAAAGTCGCGCACGCGCTCTTGGGTATCGAGCTTGGCGAGCAAGCTTGTCTGCGCAGGGGCCATGCTACTCGGCCTCCTGAGCAAGCGCGGCGACGACGGCATCCTGCGGGATATCGAGGCCGTACGCGCGAACCTGCTCGACCGTCTTCGCAAAGACGTCTGCGATCGAAGCAGTGGCGTCGATGAGCTTTACGCGGTCTGGCTCCTCGGCGGCAATGGCACAAAAACCCTGATAGACGCGCTCCTGGAAGGCCATGCCCTTGGCCTCCATGCGATCGGCCGCACCGCGGGCCGCCATGCGCAGCGCCGCCTGCTCGGGCGTGATGTGGTAGACGAGCGTGAGCGCCGGGTGCGTACCCGCAACGGCCAGGTTGTTGGCGTCGCGTACCATCTGGCGATCGAGGCCGTCGGCAAACGCCTGGTAGCAGGTCGTGGAATCGTAGAAGCGATCGCACAGGACCACCTTGCCGGCCGCGAGGGCAGGCGCGATAACCTCGTGCACTAGCTGGGCACGCGCGGCCTCGTAGAGCAACAGCTCGCAAGTATCGCCCATTGCCGTGTTGGCGGGGTCGAGCAGCAGAGCACGAATCTTCTCGCTGATGGCGGTGCCACCCGGCTCGCGCAGGGCCACGACCTGGTAACCGGCAAGGTCAAGCGCGCGGGCCAGCAGGCGCGCCTGCGTGGACTTGCCGGCGCTATCGACGCCCTCGAGCGTGATAAAGCTATGTTGAGCGGGCTCAAAAGCCATGGACGCAGCCCCTTCCTACAAGGCGCGGAAATGCGAGTTATAGCAACCACGTCATGATACCCCAGCGCTCGGCGCGCCCCAAATACGACCTAGTCATTGGGCGGCAGTTAGGGACGTTCCTAAAGTGCCGGCAGAAAAGGATCGTCCCCAACTGCCGGCTTTTTGGGGTGCTGGGTATAATCGTCGTATTGCATTGAAATGTGGCGAAAGGAGTGGCAATGTCTCGGTATTGCGCCTCGTGCGGCAAGCTTCTTGCAGATGATGCCAAGTTCTGCACCTCGTGCGGTGCACCCGTTGAGCAAACAGCCGCGAGCGATAGCCAGCCCGCTTTTGAGCAGACCGGCTCCCTTGATACGCCGCAAGCCCAGGCGGACGACCCCCTCGCCTATAGCCCCGACCCCGCCGTAGGGACCGAGGCCGTCGAGACCACGCAGCGCATACCCGTCGCGAGCGGCTCGCCCCAACAGCAGCCGGCTCCCGCATACGCGCCCGCTTCGCCACAGACCCCCGCTCCCAAAAAGAGCGGCACCGGGCCGCTTATCGCCGTTATTGTTGTGCTGGTGGCGATCATCATCGCCCTGGTCGTTTTCTTTGTGATCAAGCCTTTCGACAACGCCGCCGCGCAGACGACTGCCGCGGTAGCTAAGCTGCACCATGACGTCGACGACGATGACCTAAAGCCTCTCGGCGATCCCAACAGCCTGTACGACGATGATGACGATGACGACGAGGATGGCGGCGAAGCAACGCTCTCTGAGCAGAACCTCTACCGTCGCCTGAGCGAATACTACGACCTGCTCGAAGATCTCGACAGCCAGGTCCGTGGCTGCGCGCAGAACTTCAACGGCAACTATCTGGAAGAGGATCGAACCACCCGTCAAAATCTCGCCGACGTCGCCGAGCGCACGGAGGACACCATCGAGCAGTATTACGACATCGTCGAGGACCTGGACGTCCCGACGAGCTCCAAAAACTACAGCTCCTGGAAGGACATCATCGCCCTGTACGATGACCTGGATCACCGCATTGACGCAATCTGTGATGCCTGGGAGATCAGCCTGAAATACGCCAAGCCTGCGGACCACAAGAATGAGATCGTGGCGCCGCTGTCGCGCGACAACGTGGCGGGCACCAATGACAATAAGTACCGCCTAGACTTTGAGGAGCGCTATCCCGGCGCCAAGCCTGTCGAGGTGAACTAGCGCTTTGTCGTTCCCGAGCCGGCAGTTAGGGACGTTCCTAAACTGCCGGCAGAAAAAGGAACGTCCCTAACTGCCGGTCAAAAAAACGAGCGAGGATCGCGGGGTCCTCGCTCGTTTTTTTGGGCAATGTTTCGACTGCGCCGTTACTTGTCGGCGGCTGTTTTCTTGGCAGTCGACTTCTTCGCGGTCGTCTTTTTGGCGGCAGTGGCTTTCTTAGCCGTCGTCTTCTTGGCCGCCGTCGTCTTCTTTGCCGTGCTCGCCTTGGTTGTGGTCTTGCGGCCGCGGGCGGGCTTCTTCTCCTTGGTCGGGCAGTCCATGTTCACGCAGATGCGCCACGGACCGCGCGCCGTGTTGACCACAACGATGGGGGCGCCGCACTCGGGGCAGGTCTCGCCCGTCGCCTCGAGCTTGCCGCGCGCCGGAAGCGGATAGCTCACGCCGCAGTCATCGTAGTTGGTGCAACGGATAAAGCGCTTGCCGCTCTTTTCGCTCTTGTGCGCGATCAGGTCGCCATGGCGTCCTGCCTCGGCGCACACCTTGCACTCGCCCACCTTAAGGTCGGGCTCGTAGTTGGTGGGGCACGTGGGGCTCACGCAAATCTCGAAGGCCTTCTGGCGGAACGGCTGGCACTTGATGCGCGGCGCACCGCACTCGGGGCACACGGCCGCCTCGCCCTCGAGCGGGCTTACCTTGACGCCACTCGGCACCGGATAGGTCACATCGCAGTCGGGCCAGCCCATGCAGCCAATGAAGCTGCCGCGGGTCTTGGCGCTCGTCTTCATAACCAGGTCCTTGCCGCACTTGGGGCAGGCACCCACGCGCGCATCGGCCGTGACGGCGTCGCTGATGGCGTCGCCCAGTTCCTGCGTGTGCTTGAGCAGCTCGTCGAGCACGCCGGCCAGCAGCGCACGCGAATGCGTCACGACATGCTCTTCGGTATCCTCGCCGCGCTCCACGCGAGTCATGTCGCCGTCGAGCTCGCTGGTCATATCGGGGCTCGTGATGCGCGGGGCAAACTGCGACAGCGCATCAATAATGGCAATGCCCAGCTGGCTCGGCTCCACGGGATCGTTTTTAAGGTAGCGTACGGCATACAGGCGCTCGATGATGCTCGCGCGCGTGGACTTGGTACCCAGGCCGCGCTTCTCCATCTCCTGCACGAGCTTGCCCTGGCTGTAGCGCGCGGGAGGCTCGGTCTGCTTGGCCTCGAGCTTAATGTCGAACACGTCGACCGTATCACCCTGTTCAAGCGGCGGCATCTGCTCGTCGCGCTTGAGTCCGTACGGATACGCCTCGCGGAAACCCGGAGTCACGAGCACGTCGCCCGAAGCCACGAACGGCTCGCCGTTGACGTCGAGCTCGAGCTTGGTGTTCTCGATGGTCGCGGGCCCCATGAGCGTTGCCAGGAAGCGACGGGCGATGAGGTCATAGAGTTTGCGCTGGCCGCCGTCGAGCGTGGACGGATCGCCCTCGCCCGTGGGGTAGATAGGCGGGTGGTCGGTGGTCTCAACCTTGCCGCGCGTGGGCTTCATGGGACCGGCGAGCACCTTTTTGCACACGGGCGCCAGCGCCGGGTTGATCTTTGCCAGGTCGCTTACCACGGCGCCCAGATCGAGCGTCGCGGGGTACACGGTGTTATCGACACGCGGGTAGCTGATGAGACCCGCCATGTAGAGGGACTCGGCGATGCGCATCGTACGCGCAGGCGAGATGCCCTCGGCCGCGGCGGCAGCCTGCAGCGAGGTCGTCGCGAACGGCGTGGGCGGCTGCTGCTTACGCGAACGCTTGGTCACCGCGGCAACGGTTGCCGTCGCAACGCCGTCAACATGGCCGTACGCCGTCACGGCAGCATCCTTGTCGGTAAAGCGCGCTGTCTTGTGCGCGATCTTAAAGCGATCGTCCTCGGCGGCACCCTGCGCGGCACCCATGCCGCGAATCTGCCAATAGTCCTCGGGCACAAACGCCATGCGCTCGCGCTCGCGCTCGACCACCAGGGCAAGCGTCGGTGTCTGCACGCGGCCGGCGGAGCGCACGTTGCCAAAGCCGCCAAACTTGGCGAGCGTCAGATAGCGCGTGAGCACCGCGCCCCAGATAAGGTCGATGTGCTGACGGCTCTCGCCGGCGTCGGCCAGGTTCTGGTCGAGCGAGACGAGATTATCGAAGGCCTGCGTGATCTCGGCCTTGGTAAACGAAGAATACTGGGCACGGGCGACCGGCAAGTCCGGCGCAACCTCGCGCACCTTGTTGAGGGCGTCCGAGCCGATCAGCTCGCCCTCGCGATCGAAGTCCGTAGCGATGATGACGCTGTCGGACTTTTTAGCAAGGTTCTTGAGCGAACGAATGAGTTCCTTTTCGGCCGGTAGCTTAATGACGGGCGCCCAGGTGAGGTAAGGCAGGCTCTCGAGCTTCCAGCCCTTGATGGAAATGCCATCGGCAAGGAACGGCTTGCGCTTGGTGTCGTACGGCGGACGGGCCAGGCCATCGGGCATATCGGCCGGCAACATCTCACCGTCCTCGGTCACCGAATACCAACCCAGCTTTTTATCGAACAGCACGCTGTCGCAAAAATCGGGCGCCAGGATGTGACCGGCAAGGCCGATGGTCACGCACTCCTCGCCCTTCCACTCAAAACGGTAGATGGCGGTGTTGTACACCTTGTCCTTTTTGGGCTTACCCGTGGACAGCCGCTCGGCGATCTGACGCGCGGCGTCGTTTTTCTCGGCGATGATGAGCTTCAAAAGAGGCTCCTATCTCATGTCTCTGCGGCTACGCCCACCTGTATGGCGGCCGATTTACGCCCTTGCTTGCTCAATCTGCCCGATGAGCCAATCGCACCAGGCATCCATGCCCTCGCCCTTGCGCGCGCTCACGGCAAACCGCGGCGCCTGCGGATTGAGGTCATCGAGTGTCTTAGTATACCTATCCATGTCAAAATCGAAAGCCGGAGCCACGTCGACCTTGTTGAGCAGCTGCGCGCCGGCGTGTTGGAAGATGCCCGGGTACTTGATGGGCTTGTCGTCGCCCTCGGGCACCGAGAGAATCATGATGGACAGGTTCTCGCCCAGGTCAAAGTCGACCGGGCAGACCAGGTTGCCCACGTTTTCGATAAAGATGACGTCGATGTTCTCCAGACCCACAGCCTGGTCGAAGGCGTCGACGGCCTCCATGATCATGTTGCCCTCGAGGTGGCACAGGCCGCCCGTGTTGATCTGGATGGCGGGCATGCCGGCTTCCTTCATGGTGATGGCATCGACATCCGAGGCGATATCGCCCTCGATGACGGCACAGCGCAGGCCGGCTTTGTCACGCAGGCGCTCGTTGGTGCCCAGAATCGTGGTGGTCTTACCCGAGCCGGGGCTCGACAGCACATTGATCACGTAGGTGCCTGCCTCATTAAATCGCTGACGCAGCTGATCTGCCAGGCGCTCGTTGCGCGACAGGATCGGCGACGCGATATCAATCGTTTTCTCGGCCATACTTAGCGCTCCTTACTTTGGCCCCTTTATACCCCATCATTAGATGGCTAGCGGGCTAATCGTCGGGGGTTTCGATTTCGATACTTGCGATATCGAGCTCGCGGCCGTGCAGCAGGCGCACGTTGGCGCCGCCACACTGGGGGCAGCGACAATGGAAACGGTCGTGCTCAAAGACCTCGCCGCAGTCCAGGCACTCGCTTTGTGGATGGACCTCCTCCACGGCAAGCTCGCAGCCGCGCGTGAGCGGGTCCTCATCGCGAAACGTCTCCCACGCAAAGTCGAGTGCCTCGCGCACGACCTCGGTCATATCCCCGATACGAAGCGTTACCAAAACGGCGCGCGAGGCCCCCGCCCCACGCGCCGCGCGAATCACTGTATCGAGTATGCCGTTGACAATGCCAACCTCGTGCATACCGATTTACTCCTCGTCGTCCTCGTCGTCCGAGAACAGGTCCAGACGGCTCACGAACAGGCCCTCCTTGCCCTCGCGCGCGGTAATGACCACGCGAGCGATGGCGAGCGAAATCTCGTAGAGCGAGAGCAGGGCGCCATACATGAGACCCAGCGTAACGGGCGAGCCGTCGGGCGTAATCACAGCCGAACCCACGAGCAGGCCTACGTACACGTAGCGCCAGGCGCTGCGGAAGGCCGCATAGGACACGATGTGGAAAACGGACAGGTAGAAGATGATGAGCGGCAGCTCAAACGCCACACCAAAGCCGATCATAAAGAGCAGCTCCATGTTGACGTAGTTCTCCAGATCGGGCAACGCCGTAGCGACAGCCGAGGTCTCGCCGATGAGCCACTCAAAGCCCGCCGGGATGATGATGAAGTAGCAGAAGATGGCACCCAGGAAGAACAGCACCGTCGAGGCGAGCACCGTGGGCACAACCCACTTGCGCTCGTTGGGGCGCAGTGCCGGCAGGAAAAATGCCAGAATCTGCCAGATGATCATGGGCGTGCACATGACCACGGCCATCTTGATGGCAAGCGAGAAGCGCAGGCCAAAGCCGCCGAGCGTGGTGGTGATGTAAAACTTACCGTCCGGCACAAAGGAGCGGATGGGGTCCTCAAGAATATCGAGCACCACGGGCGTGGCAAAGTACAGCACGATGGCGGCGGCAAACACCGAAACGACCACGATGGTCAGGCGGCGACGGAGCTCTCCCAGGTGATCGAAGAGCGGCATGCGCGCAGGTCCGATCGGCATTACTCATCGCCTCCCTTCGGGGCGTCGGCGGCAGCAGCCTCGGCATCGTCCTCGACCTCGAGCTCGCGAGCGAGCTGGTCGACGACGGCCTTGCGCTTGCGGGGACGACGGGCGTAGAGGTCAGCCGTCGTGGGCTCTGCCGGCTCGGGCTCGGGCTCTGCAGCAGGCTCGGGCTCGACGGCAGCAGCAGGCTCTGTACCCTCGGCCTCATCAACAGCGCCTTCGCCCTCAGCAGCACCCTCGCTTGCGGCCTTCTCGGCAGCAAGACGGGCGCGACGCTCGGCAAAGGTCTCCTTCTTGGCGGGCGCTGCCGTCTCGGCGGCATCCTCGTCCGCATCGGAATCGTCGTCGGTCGCAGCAGTCTTCTTGGGCTTGACCGGGGCCGACGCGGCCTCGCTCACCGGATCGATAATCTCGGACTGAACAACGGCCGTCATCTTTTCCTGCGTCTCGCGGAACTGACGGATAGCACGGCCGATCGTGCGGCCCATCTGCGGGAGCTTATCCGGGCCAAACAGCAAAAAGCCGAAGACCACGATGATCGCGAGCTCACCCTCTCCAATACCAAACACACATACCTCCAAGGCTCGATGTGAGTCGAGCCCGCACCGCGCCATTCGGCCGGAACTCGTCTATTCATTCGGTCAAGTATAGCGCCCGGACGCCAAAACGTCCGAGCGCATCACAAACATATGCCAAACGGCACGCCCTTTTGGGGGCAAAGATTATGCAGCGGTGATCGAAATCTCCTGGTCGACACCCAACAGCTGAACCACGCGCATCACCGGGGGCTGCACATTGGTGCAGCTAAAGCGCTTGCCGTGGTCAACCGCGTGGTGCGCGGCGCCCACGAGCACGCCAATGCCCGTCGAATCGATGTAGCTCACCTGGGCAAAATCGAGCTCAACGGCCTCGGTGGGCTGCTCGAGCGCCAGGTCGATGGCATTGCGCAGGCTATCGGCGTTAGAGATATCGATCTCGCCGGTTACCTTAATGGTGTAGAGCTCTGGCGTGGGGTTGGTGGAAATACCCAAATCCATGTATACGCTCCTTTACGTATCGAAAGTGCGGATAGTACGGGAAGCTGCGCGTTAGGCGCGCTCGGCACGCGCAAGCTCGGCAGCGACGAGCTTGACAGCCAGCACCAGCACATCGAGCGCGGCCTCCAGGTCCTCGACCGTGGGATAGCTCGGCGCGATGCGGATGTTGGTGTCGCGCGGATCCTTGCCATAAGGCCAGGTGGCACCAGCCGGCGTGAGCTTGACACCCAGGTCGGCACAAAGCGCGGCGACCTTTTGGGCCGAGCCCTCGGGGCCATCAAAACTCACAAAGTAGCCGCCATGGGGATGAGTCCAAGTGGCGCAACCCGTGTTACCCAAGCCCTCGGTGAGCTTGCGCTCGACGGCCTCAAAGCGCGGACGCAGGAACTCGGCATGCTTTTTCATGTGCTCCTTAACCGCCTCGATGGTGGGAAGGAAGCGCACGTGACGCAGCTGGTTGAGCTTGTCGGCGCTGATGAGGCCGGCCTTCAGGCGCTTGGAGAACTCGGCGATAACCGCGGGGCTCGCACCAATAAAGCCGATGCCGGCGCCCGGGAAGGTGATCTTGGACGTCGAGGCAAAGGCCACCACACGGTCCTCGGTGCCCGCCGTGCGAGCGAGGTCAAAGATGTTTGCGAGCTCGTCGGTCTCGTCGTACAGGTCGTGCACGCAGTAGGCGTTGTCCCAGAAGATGCGAAAATCGGGCGCGGCCGTGGGCATCTCGACTAGGCGGCGCACGGTGTCCTCGCTAAAGGTGATGCCCGTGGGGTTGGAATACTTGGGCACGCACCAGATGCCCTTGATGGAGTCGTCGGCAGCAACCAGGCGCTCGACCTCGTCCATGTCGGGGCCGTTGTCGGTCATCGCAACGGGGACATTCTCGATACCCAGATCGGCGGTGATGCCAAAGTGGCGATCGTAGCCGGGAACGGGGCACAGGAACTTGACCTTCTTGCCGTCGTGCGCGGCCTCGTAGGCATCCCAGGGCTCGCTGCCGCACGAGCCACAGCGCCAGAACATGCCGGCGATGTCATGCTCAATCAAAAGGCTCGACGAACCCAGCACAAGCGTCTGCTCGGCGGGGCAACCCAAAAACTCCCCCGCCAGCTTGCGTGCCGAGGGAATGCCCTCAAAGCAGCCGTAGTTGGAGCAGTCAACGTTGCCGTCGTGCAGATCGGCATCGGCATTGAGGATATCGAGCATGGGTCGAGAGATGTCCACCTGGGAGGGCGACGGCTTGCCGCGGGCCATGTCGAGCGCCAGGCCCTTGGCCTTGACCTCGGCGACCTCGGCTTTGAGCGCCTCGATGGCGGCATCGAGTTCGGTGGTTTCCATCTTCTGGTAGATCGTCTGCATGGGTGCGACCTTTCGCGAAGCGGTACGTTGCAGTTCGTCTAAGTATAGACCGCCACCGCCGCAACGGTATGAAGCCGTGATAGATTAAGTTCATCGCAATGAATTACGAATCGCCGCGCATGGCGGCGTGGGGCGCCCAAGGAGGCACTATGGAGTACGGATCGTTTAGGGCCGAGGAATTCGGCGACCTGCAGCGCCTGGTCGACGGGCTGTTTTACGACCGCCATGCCATCGACCGCCTGGACCTGATCGTACAGGCCGAAATCTTGGACCTGGCGCCCGATCTCATGGAAATCGTCAACCTGCTACCGCCCGGCTACTACGACCGCCAATCGCTTTGCGACCAGCTCAACTCCGCCTTGGCCGCCCACGGCTGGGGCGCCGTCTACGGAACGGTGGAATAAGCCTCGAGGCCGGCAATTTGGCCCGCTTCCCGACCTTGGCGAGGCTTGTTTTAGGGCTTGTGGCCAAAAAAGGGCAAATATGAGTACTGTTACCTTTTTAGTAGCAGCGATTTTTGGTCGAAATCGGCAAAACTCGACTTGAAACTTCCTAATCACCGTCAGCTAGCGCCAAATTGGAAGTCGATGGTCACTCATTAACGTACAGTTCTTATAACTTTGTTCATTATTTTCCGCACCTAAAATGATACGCCGTTTGTGACAGTACTCACAAACGGCGTTTTTTGACCACTGGCGTGTCTGGCAGGCGGCAAGCACCGCCAGAATCCGCATTTTGGACGCGCCTGAATCGGTTCTGGAGCCGGTTTTCGCGCTCTTACTCGTCTTTGGGCGAGGGATGCTTGCAGACCACGCTCATGTAGATCATGCCGAGCACGGCTGCGGTGACCGAACCGGCGAGAATAGCGGCCTTGGCTGCAAGAACCTCAAACTGGGCCGTCGGGAAGGCGAGGCCGCTGATGAGGATCGACATGGTAAAGCCGATACCGCCCAAAATGCCCACACCGGCGATCATGTGCCAGTTGACATTATGCGGCAACTCGGAAATCTTGAGTTTAACCAGGGCAAACGTCATGCCAAAGATACCGATCGGCTTGCCCAGCAGCATGCCAAAGTACACGCCGAGCGTCACCGGGTCGGTGAGCAGCGTGCTCATGTCCACGCCCACCAGGCGAACCTGCGCGTTCACGAACGCAAAGATCGGCAGGATCACGAAGTTGACCGGCGTGGAGATCAGACGCTCCATGCGGATGAGCGGCGGGGTTACGCGGTGCATGACGCGCTCGACCTTGGTGGTCGAGACGGTAAAGTCATGCTGGCCCAGGATGTGCGCCTCGTCGTCGTAGCGATCATCGAGCAGCGGCAGGCACTCGCCCAGCCAATCGGTGAGGCTATCGAGCTTGACACCGCACTTGGCCGGGAT
Source organism: uncultured Collinsella sp. (assembly GCA_938033205.1). Classification (GTDB taxonomy): domain Bacteria; phylum Actinomycetota; class Coriobacteriia; order Coriobacteriales; family Coriobacteriaceae; genus Collinsella. Next base: position 44,802 of record CALHJP010000025.1, read on the forward strand.
GGTAAAGGCCAAGATGACGCCAGCAAGCGTAGCGTGCACGCCGCTCTTGAACATGCAAAACCACAACAGCAGACCCAGTACCGAATACGGGGCAAGGCGGTAGTGCTGCGTCTTGTTGAGCCACACGAGCGCGCAGGTCACAAGCGCGGCGGCGCCCAACCAAAACGGATTGGGGCTCTGACCGTAGAAGATGGCGATGGCGGCGATGGAGATGAGGTCGTCGGCGATAGCGAGCGTCGAGAAGAACACGCGCACGCCGTTGGGCACGCGATTGCCCAAAAGCGACAGCACGCCCAGCGCAAAGGCAATATCGGTTGCCATGGGGATGGCCCAACCGTTGCGGGCGCCGGCATGGTTAAAGATCAGGTAGATGCAGGCGGGAACGACAACGCCGCCCACGGCCGCCAGCATGGGAAGCATGGCCTGACGCGGATTCTTGAGCTCGCCGACCGTCATCTCGTACTTAAGCTCAATGCCCACCAACAAAAAGAAAATCGCCATGAGGAAGTCGTTGACGAAAAGCTCAACGGTGAGACCGGCCGTAAGGTTTCCCAGACCCACATACAGCGGGGTCTCCAAAAAGTGATGGACGGCCTCGTAGGCATCGGTATTGGCGCAAATGACGGCGGCGATGGCGGCGAAGACCATGACGGCGGCGGAAATCGTGCCGTTCTCGGCGATGCGCTCCCAGATGTCGTGACGTTCAAAGCGCTTGCGCTCACGAACGTTGAACAGCTGCTCAGTTGCTGCCATGGGCGGCTCCTTTCACGGGAAAGCTCCCGTCTTAAAAAAGCACGGCCCGCCCAAGTGGCGGCGCCGCGCTCTAACGTATTACGCTTGCATCTAGCCTACCCTGCACGACAAGCACGCAGGCGTGGCCGAAAAGCGGAACCACAGGTTGAACATTATTTGTTCAACGGCACGGGCATACCTGTCCAAGAGACGACGCGGCGCCGTGCACAAAAAACGACCGGAGCGCGGGGCGTCCGCGGTCCGGTCGTGGCGTTTGGTCAACTAAACCTAGCAGGCGGCCATGATGGGGGCAGCGACCTGCTTCTTACGGGAGAGGACGCCCGGCATCCAGACGCCGTCGTGCTCGTCGGCAATGCCCAGGCCCTTCTGAGCGGCCTCGGTCTCGCCCTCGAGCAGGACCTGCGAGCCCTCCTCCATGATGTCAGTGATGCACAGGACGATGCCGTCGGCACCTTTCTCGGCGGCGTAGGCGCGCATGGCCTTGCGAATCTCGTCGATCATGCCGAGTGCGCGGGTCTTGTCGACAGTCTCGTACTGGCCGATGAGCAGCTTCTTGCCGGCGGGCTCGAACATCTTGATGTCGTTGCCGACCATCTCGGCTGCGGTGAAGGAGCCGGACGGGCGGGTGAGGAAGACTTCCATGCCAAACTTGACCGGGTCGACGCCCACCTGCTCGCCGAGCTTGGCGGCGACGGCGCGGTCGACATCGGTGGTGGTGGGGCTCTTGAGCATGAGCGTGTCGGTCATCATGGCCGAGAGCAGCAGCTTAGCCTGGACGTCGGAAAGCTCAACGCCGAGCACGCCGGCGAGCTTGGTGACGATGGTGCAGCTGGAGCCCCAGGGCAGGCAGATGTAGTGCAGCGGGCCGGCGGTCTCGAAGTCGCCGATGCGGTGATGATCGACAACGCCAAAGACCGTGGCGTCCTTAAGGCCGGCGACAGACTGGGCGGACTCGTTGTGGTCGGTGAGGACGACGAGCTGGCCGGCCTCGACGGACTCGATCACGCGGGGCTCGGCAATGCCGGCGTCGGCAAGCAGCTTGGCGGACTCGGCCGGAAGCTGACCAAGGGCGCAGGCCTCGTAGGTGTTGCCGGCATACTCAACCTGGTTGAGCAGCTGGGACAGGACGACGGCGCTCATGATGGCGTCGTTATCGGGGTTCTGGTGACCAAAGACAAGAACGTTTGCCATGGATATCCTCCACTTGATATGTGTACTTGGACGTAGCTATGGTAGCACGCTGACGCCGAACCCTTGGGCACGGAAGGGCCGCGGCACAATTTGGAGCAGGCGTTGGAGCAAAGTCTATCCCTTTCGCACCATGTTGGTGCAAAGTAACCTGGCCTCCTTGCACTAGCTATTTGCCGGCGGCGCGCAGGGCTACGTAGGCGGCACCGATGATGCCGGCGTCGTTGCCGAGCGAGGCGACCTTAATGGGCGTCTCGCGCGAGGCAGAAAGCGCGTACTGCTTAAAGTGCTCGCGGGCCTTGTCGAGGTAGACATCGGCCGAGGCGGATGCGCCGCCGCCGATCAGGAACATCTCGGGGTCGACCACGTTGGCGATAAGCGCCAGAGCGCGACCGAGATAATCGGCCATGGTATCGACCGCGGCCAGCGCGAGCTTGTCACCCTCGCGGCAGGCCTGGAACACGTCCTTGGAATCGGAGGGGCCGGTGAGCTCGATGGGCTCGACGCCCGCCTTCTCGCACTCGGCAAGGTAGTTGCTCACCACGCCGGTGGCGCTGGAATACTGTTCCAGGTGGCCATGGCCGCCGCAGCCGCAGGTGCGCTCCTCGGCAGGATTCAGGCACATGTGGCCGATCTCGCCGCCGGCGCCCACGACGCCCGACACCACATCGCCGTTGACGATAACGCCGCCGCCCACGCCGGTACCGATGGTGACCATCACGACGTTCTGCACGCCCTTGGCAGAGCCGAGCCAGGCCTCGCCCATGGCAGCGGCGTTGGCATCGTTTTCGTACTTAACGACCGCGTCGGGGCAGTGCTCCTGAATGGCGATCCTCAGCTCGGGCAGGTTAATGGCAATGTTGGCCTTAACCTTGGCGTCGCCCGAAGCCGGGATGGGACACGGAACGGCCAGGCCAATGCCCGCCACAAAGGCGCGCGGAATCTGCGCCTTGGCGACCACCTGGTCAATAGCCTCGGTCACCGCGGCAAAGCCCGCAGCGTCAACGATGGGAGGCGTGGGCACGCTGGCCTTGGCAAGCAGGTTGCCGTCCTCGTCGAACAGGCCCTCCTTAACCGAAGTGCCGCCAACGTCGATGCCGATGTAGTACTGCTTAGGTTCCATGGGAGCCCACCTTTCTCGTTTAAACATTGCCTGTATGGTACCGCTCCCCAGGCAAAAACCTGTCAAAAAGGGACAGGTTTGTTTTGGCAGGTTTTATCTGGGAAAACGCAAGGCATGAGATTTGGTTCGCTGGGCGGCAAAACGGCCCAACCCCATCTTCGAGCCGATCAATTTGCTCAATACCACATTATTCGAATGCATATTCATTTAGAGCGCTCTAGTTGATATAGAAAAGCGTTTTTTGATTATATCTTTCTCGAACTTTTCAAAAACGCAATAGGGATGCTTAGGCGTGGACTATACTTTCGTTTGTACTCAATCAAGCCGGAAAGGAGGTTCCATGATTCCCAAATACGAGGCAATAGCTGCAGATATCCGTCGAAGCATCGAGGACGGCGCTCTAAAGCCGGGCGACAAGCTGCCCACCGTCGTTGAGTTCTGCGAGCTCTATAGCGTTTCCAAAATCACCGTCAAACGAGCTATTGAGCAGATTACCGATGAAGGTCTTGTTACCAGCCGGCGCGGATCGGGCACCTACGTTAAGGACACGGCGGGGCTTCCCGGCCAGGCGTTTTTCCAGGGCAAGAACAATCGCTCCCAGGGCTTTTCGTATGAGCACCGCGGGGAGAAGGTGACCTCGGTGGTCTACGATTTCTCGATTGTCAATCCGCCAGCAGACGTCGCTGCCCAGCTGGGAATTGCCGAGGACGACTTTGCCTATCACATCGTGCGCGTGCGCCAGGTCGACGAGAAGCCCATCGTTATCGAGTACACCTACATGCCCCTCGAGCTGATTCCGGGCCTTAAAAAGAAAGACCTGTATGGATCGGTCTACAGCTTCATCCGCAAGCAATGCGGGCTGAAGATTTCGAGCTTCCACCGCACCATTCGCGCCGTAGCGGCAACCGAGGAAGAGGCTGAGCGCCTGGACACCAAACCCGGCTCTCCCCTGCTCGAGCTCAACCAGATTGGCTTTTTGGATAGCGGCACCGCCTTTGAGCATTCGATCTCGCGCAACGTTGGTGACCGCTTTGAGCTGCACAACGTAACGTTGGCATAGGTTTTTGTAGTCATGCGGGCGCTCGTTACGGCTCGTTTAGAGTGGGCGGCCGCGCAACACCATGGGGGTATGAACATGTCCGATTTGATTAAACTGACGCCGATCTTTCACGAGAAGATCTGGGGCGGCCGCCAGCTCGAAACCGTATTTGGTTATGACATTCCCGAGGGTCCCATCGGTGAGTGCTGGGCCATCTCGGCACACCCCAACGGCGACTGCCAGATCGCTGAGGGCCCGTACGCCGGTCACACGCTGTCATGGCTGTGGGCCGAGCACCGCGAGCTCTTTGGCAACTGCGAGGGCAAGGAGTTCCCGCTGCTCATTAAGATTCTAGACGCCAAGGACGACCTTTCGATCCAGATCCATCCCAATGACGAGTACGCCGCCGAGCACGAGAACGGCAGCCTGGGCAAAACCGAGTGCTGGTATGTACTGGACTGCGAGCCCGGCGCCACGATCATCGTCGGACAGCGCGCGCACGACCGCGCCGAGGCCGCGCGTATGATCGAGGACGGCCGCTGGGACGACATGCTCAACGTGCTGCCGATTCACAAGGGCGACTTTTTCCAGATTGATTCCGGTACCGTCCACGCCATCAAGACCGGCACGCTCATTTTGGAGACGCAGCAGTCGAGCGACGTGACGTATCGCCTGTACGACTACGACCGTCCCGGCACCGACGGCAAACTGCGTCCCCTGCACATTGAGCAGAGCCTCGACTGCATCGACTTTGATGCTCAAGCTCCGACCGACGGCACGGTGACCGCGCCCGAGGTCGACGGCGTGACCAAGCTCGAGTCTAACTCCTGCTACACCGTCGATCGCGTGCGTGTCGACGGCAGCAAGACCCTCGACCAGCGCTGGCCCTTCATGTGTCTGTCGGTCATCGACGGCGAAGGCACCGTCTGCGGCGACCCCGTCCACAAGGGAAGCCACCTGCTAGCCCCGAGCACCGTCAGCTCCATCGACCTCGAAGGCAAAATGGAATTGATCATCAGCCACCTCTAGGTCGCAACAACAACCAAAACGAAACAAGGGGCTCCCCCGCTCATCAAACGGGAGAGCCCCTACTCACATCTATTTATCAGCCCACCCGGCTCTCCAGACCAAAAAACGAACGAGCAAAGCGACGTTCGCAAGCGGCGTTATCAAAGGACCTGGGAGGGCGTATGGGGCAACATCGATCGCGAGTTCCGCACGCAAAGGAGAGCACTTAATGTGCTCTCCGTCTTGCGCAGGACTGCCCGAGCAGGCGATGTTGCCCTATACGCCCTCCCAGGTCCGCCGGGATTACGACAGCTTGACGATCGGTGCAAAACCTTTCATGAGCTTTTTAGTCTGGCCGGTTTTTTCGAATTGAACCTCGATCATGTCTCCGGCGACCGAGATCACGGTACCGGTGCCAAAGGTCTTGTGGCTCACGGTATCGCCCGCGGCAAAGTCCTGCGACGCGCTGGCGCGATCGACCTTGCGCTCCACCGTCGGCGACACCTTGAACGACGGCTTTTTAGCTCGCGGCGCGCCCGAACCAAAGGTCGAGGCAACACGGCCGGCGTCGGGCGAAACCCCGCGATGGCGCTCGGTGCCATAGGTGCTGCCACCAAAGAAATCGTCGAAGCTCGATCCGCCGCGCGAACCGGAACCGCCGGTCGAGCGCGTATGCGAACCGAACACCTTGCCGCCATACATATCCGAGCCCATGCCCGAGCCAAAGGTGCCGTGACGGTCGCCGCGCTTCTCCCAGCCCGTGCCCTCAAAACCGGCAGAACCGATACCGCTAAACTCGATATCCTCAAACGGAATCTCGTTGAGGAAGCGAGAGCGCGGGTTGGCAGAGGTCGAGCCGTAGGTGCGACGCGTGGCCGCATAGGTCAGGAACAGGCGCTTACGGGCACGCGTGATGGCAACGTAGGCCAGGCGACGCTCCTCCTCGAGCTTGCCCGGGTCATCGCTGCCGCCAAAGTCGTGCACGTGCGGGAAGATACCCTCCTCCATGCCGGCCACGAACACCGCCGGGAACTCCAGGCCCTTGGCGGAGTGGATGGTCATCATGGTAATGGCATGCGTCTCGCCGGCCAGGGAATCCAGGTCGGAGCGCAGGGCCAGCCACTCCATGAGTGCCGGCAGTGCCTTACAGGTGAGCGGACCGTAGGTGCGCTCGATCTCGTCGGCATGCACGGCGCCCGCCGGTAGCTCTGTTGGCACGGCATACGCGTTGCCCGCGATGGCGGCGGCCAGGGCATCCTGCGGCGAGAGCGCCGGGGCGGCTAGGCTATCGAGCGGATTGGAGCCCGCGGCGTCACGAGCGCCGACAAGTGCCTCAAACGAGGATGCCGGAGCGGACGGCCCCGGCTCGGACGCGGGCGCACTCACCACGACGGACTCGGACTCGGCGACGGACGGCACGTCGGCAACACCGGCCGCGCGCAGCTCTTCTAGACTCTCGAGCGTACCCTCGATATCCTCGTGCGTCTCCTCAAATTCGGCGGCGACGCCCAGGAATTCCTGGATGTTCTCGGCGCGGCTCTCGGACTCCATGGTGCCCTCGGCGCGAAACGCCTGCAGCAGGCCCGTCTTATCGACAATCATCTCGACGACATCCTTGAGCTCGCCGTCCATGCGGCGGCCCTCGCGCACCAGCGCCACAAAACTCGACAGACCGTTGCGCACCTTGGCACTAAACATGCCAGTCTCGGCTGTTGCGATCTCGCAGGCCTGGAAGAACGAGCAGCGGTTGTCGCGCGCCAGCTGCTCGATCTTTTGGATCGAGGTGGAGCCGATGCCGCGGCGCGGCGTGTTGATGACGCGCTTGACGCTCATCTCGTCGGCCGGGTTCACGATCATCTTGAGATAGGCCATGACGTCGCGAATCTCGGCGCGGTCGAAGAATCGCGTGCCGCCGACGATCTTGTAGGGCACGCCCGCGCGCAGGAACATATCTTCGAGGATACGCGACTGGGCGTTGGTGCGGTAGAACACGGCGATATCGTCGTAGCTCGTACCCTTGGCATGCAGCTTTTCGATCTCGCCGGCAATCCAGCGACCTTCGTCGCGCTCGTCGCTTGCCTGGAAAGCCTGAATCTTCTCGCCATCGCCCTCGGCCGTAAACAGGCGCTTGTCCTTGCGCTGCGAGTTGTGGCGAACAACGGCATTGGCGGCGCTCAGGATGTGACCCGTGGAGCGATAGTTCTGCTCCAACTTGACGGTCTTGCAGTTTTTAAAGTCCTGCTCAAAGTCCAGGATGTTGGTGATGTCGGCGCCACGCCAGCTATAAATGGACTGGTCGTCGTCGCCCACGACCATGAGGTTTTGGTACTTGGCGGCCAGCAGGTTGGCGATTTCGTACTGGACGTGGTTGGTGTCCTGATATTCGTCGACGCTAATGTAGCGGAAGCGCTCTTGGTACTTGTCGAGCACCTCGGGGCGGGTGCGCAGTAGCTCGAGCGTGCGCACGAGCAGGTCGTCGAAGTCCATCGCGTTGGCGGCGCGCAGGCGGCGCTCCAGCTCCAGGTAGACTTGCGCGGCCTTTTTGTCGTTGGGGCTATCGGCGCTCTTGAGCATGTCCTCGGGCCCGATCATGGCGTTTTTAGCAGAGCTGATCTTGCTGCGGATCATGTTGATGGGGAACTGCTTTTGCTCGATGCCGAGCGCCTGCATAATGTCGCGCACCATGCGCTTTGAGTCGTCGTCATCGTAGATGGTGAACTGGCCGGTGTAGCCCAGCAGGTCGGCGTCCTCGCGCAGCATGCGCACGCACATGGCATGGAAGGTGCACACCCACATGCCACGGGTGCCGCTGGGAATGAGTGCCGCCAGACGCTCGCGCATCTCGGCCGCAGCCTTGTTGGTAAACGTGATGGCAAGAACCTGCCAAGGCTTAACACCCAGGTCGCCGAGCATATGTGCGATGCGGAAGGTCAAGACGCGGGTCTTGCCCGAGCCGGCGCCGGCGAGCACCAGCAACGGGCCCTCGGTGGACAGGACCGCCTCGCGCTGGGCGGGATTAAGGCTGTCGATGTCGACGAGCGGCTTGGCGGGCTTGGGCGCCGGCGCGGGAGCGTCGTAGATGTCGAGCGGAACGAGCTCGGGCTCCGGCGCAGCGGGGGCGGTGTATGCATCGAGCGGCACGGGTTCCGGCGCGGGCGGCACGGGCGCGGCAGTGTTCTTTTCCCAGGGCAGGGGCTGGGTCATGGGCGACTCCTCATCTGACGGACGGCGCGCCTGCGGGCAGCGCCATAGTTTGAGCCGTACCAGTATACCGAGCCGCGCGGACACCGACGCAAATCACACCACGACTCCGTGCGCCACCATCGGACCCACCCCATCGCCCAAAAAAGAGGGCAGCATAGACCTTTTGGTCATGCCACCCTCTTTGAATGACAAGCTGTCGCTCTGGCCGCCGCGCAGCGTCGACTAAGTTAGAGGCCGAGCATGGGCTCCAGAACGAAGAAGTATGCGAGCACTACGATGCCCAGGATGATGCGGTAAACACCGAAGCACTTAAAGTCGTGACGGCGGACGAAGCCCATGAGCCACTTGATGGCGATGAGCGAAACCACAAAGGCAACAACGCAGCCCACGCCCAAGATGGCGATCTCGTTGGTGCCGAACGTGCCGCCCTTGATGAAGTACTTGACCAGCTTGAGCGCACTCGCGCCAAACATGACAGGGATGGCCAGGAAGAACGTGAACTTAGACGCCACCGAGCGCGTGCAGCCCAGCAGCAGGCCGCCGATGATGGTAGAACCGGAGCGAGACGTACCAGGCACCAGCGAAAGCACCTGGAAGCAGCCGATACCCAGCGCAGTCTTCCAGCTGAGGTCCTCGAGCGTGGCGATGGAACCAAAGTCCAGATTCTCGTCATCGTCCTCATCCTCAGCGGTAGCCGTGGGGGGCGCCGCAAAGTGCGCACCGGCGGGACGTCCACCCGACACCACAGCACGCGAACCAAACGAACCGGCAACGGCCATTTCCTCGCGCTTGCTCGCGCGCCAGTTCTCGATCACGATAAACAGCACGCCGTACACAATGAGCGCCAGCGCCACGACGGGAGCGTTGTAGAAATGCTCCTCCATCCAGTCGTTGAGCGGCAGGCCGATCGCCGCCGCAGGAATGCAACCGAGCACAATCTTGCCCCACAGCACCCAGGTGTCGCGACGGCCCTCCTTGCCCTTGCTGGGCGAGAACGGGTTGAGCTCGTGGAAAAACAGCACGCAGACGGCCAGAATGGCGCCGAGCTGAATCACGACCAGGAACATATTCCAGAACGTCTCGCTCACGTTCATCTTGACGAACTCGTCCACCAAGATCATGTGACCCGTCGACGAAACGGGCAGCCATTCGGTGATGCCCTCGACCAGGCCCATGAAGGCAGATTTTAGAAGCTCGATAATATCCAAAGGGACCCCCTCGTTAGACACCCGCCGGTAGATGTTCTGCGGACGATGCGGGCGATGTCCCATTATCAACCGTTGGCGGTGCGACCGCGCCTACCCTTACCAAAAAACTCGCCCGTTCACAGAATTGCGAGCAGTTAAACCCAAATCCTTGGGTATAACTGCAACAAGATAAAGTGTCCGGCGGTCAACGCACCCGCGCCCGCCCGACGCACGAGCCCCGCGCCCGTGCGATAGACCAAGGAGGAAACCATGAACGAGGGCTACACCAAGGTATTTGTTTCACTCGACGGTACTGAGCAGCAGGATTTTGTGCTCGCACGCGCCATCAAGGTCGCCGCGAACAACGGCGCCAAGCTGATTATCGGCCACGTTATCGATTCCACGGCACTCGAGAGCGCCGGTTCCTATCCGGTCGATCTGGTCAACGGCTTAGAGGAGGCATTTAAGAACTCCATCGAAAAGCAGCTCGAAGAGGCCAAGGCCAATCCCGATATTCCCGAGGTCGAGGTCATGATACGCGCCGGTCGTATTCGCGAGACGCTCAAAGACGAGATGCTCGACGTGGTCAAGCCCGACCTGGTGCTCTGCGGCGCTCGCGGCCTGTCCTCGATCAAGTATGCGCTTCTGGGTTCGATTTCGACGTTCCTGCTGCGCAATACCGACTGCGACATTTTGGTCGTAAAGTAGCGTTGCTCCCACCGGCCGCGGGGCCTGCGGGGTTTCCACGGGCACGTCCTCGCCGCGTTGCGGCTGCGGGATGTGCCCTTAGGAAACCCCTCCCGGCCTCGCGGCCTTCGCAGCCTTACTTCAGCGAGTTGGCTGATAAAAGATGGCGTGCCGCCCCGTTTGGGGCGGCACGTTTTGTTTGGGCTGCACGTTTTTGTTTTGGGAGATCCATTTGAGCCTCATAGTTATGTTCACGTTCGGGAACATAACGCCAGTTGCCTTAGCTAAGTTCACGTTCGGGAACATAGCCGTCCGCAGCGCAAGACGGCCCGGCTACTCAAAGTATTGGAACTTGTTCGTCGAGAAGGCGAACGTTACGACAAAGCCTTCGCCGGAGTCGGATGCCGCCGTGACGTCGATGCCCATCTTGGAGCATAGGCGCGCCACCAGGTAGAGGCCGATGCCCGTTGCGCGCTTGGTGGTGCGGCCGTTGTCGCCGGTAAAGCCCTTCTCGAACACGCGTGGCAGGTCTGCCGCACACACGCCGCAGCCGTTGTCCGCAACGGTGAGCTCGATGCGCTCGCTCGCCAGGCCCTCGTCCAGTAACGCGCCCGAAAACACGATCTTCGCGCCGTCCTCGCGCGCATATTTAATGCTGTTCTGAATGAGCTGGCCCAGGATAAACTCGAGCCATTTTTCGTCGGTAAAGACCTCGAAGTCGAGGTTCTCGCACACCGGAGCCACGTGCGCCGCAATGAGCTCGCGCGCGTTGGCCTTAATCGCACCCGTCACCAAGGTCTTAAGGTCCCAGCGGCGAATCAGGTAGTCGCGCTCCACGACTTCCGAGCGCGCGTAGTACAGCGCCTGGTCGATATAGCGTTCCACGCGAGCCAACTCGCGACCCAGGTCATCGACACGTGTTGGGTCATCTGCGCCGCCGTCGAGGTTTTCCAGAATCAGGTGAGCCGCCGCCAGGGGCAGCTTGGCCTCGTGGACCCAGCTCTCGATATAGTCGCGATAGTCTTCGGTCTGACGCCGGCCCTCGGCAACCTCGTCGCAGGCGGCTTTGCCCACCCGGCACAGGACCTCGTACTCGAGCTCGCCCTCGGCATAGGTTGGGCATTGCACCATCTCCTGCACCCATGCGGGACTCTCGAGCTCCTCTGCCGCGCGCTCCAACTGACGCAGAAAACGGCGACGGCGAGCGTACTCGATCACGATGCCGAGCATACCGAAGATAAAGGACACGCCAACCGCCACGACCACGATAGAAACGGGTGCGCCGGCGACCGTCAGCACAAAGCAGCTCAGCAGCACGCCGCACGTCCACACGGCGACGGGAAGCAGTGCATCTTTAAAGAACTTGCCAAACGACATAGCCGGCCCCTAGACCGAATAGCCTTGGCCGCGATGCGTCGTCAAATACCCCTTGATGCCGATTTTTTCGAGCGTGGTGCGCAGGCGGTTGATGTTGACGGTGAGCGTATTGTCGTCCACGAAGGCGTCGGAGTCCCACAGGTCCTGCATGATGGCCGAGCGCGAGACGATCTTGCCCGCGCGGCTCAGGAGCAGCGAGAGAATGCGCAGTTCATTTTTGGTGAGCTCGGTGCTGTCGCCGGTCGCCGTGTTGGTGACCATAGAGCGGGCGAGGTCGAGCTCCAGCCCCTTGTGGACGAGCGTGCTGCGCTCGCCTGACGCCGCGGTGCGACGCAGCAGTGCGTTGATGCGCGCCACGAGCACGCGCGCGCTATAGGGCTTGGGAACAAAGTCGTCCGCGCCGAGCGTCATGGCCATGACCTCGTCGATCTCGGTCGTGCGCGAGGTGAGGACGATGATGGGGACCTCGGATTCGCGGCGAACCTCGTGGCAGATATGCTGGCCGTCCTTGACGGGAAGCGTGAGGTCGAGCAGCACCAGGTCGGGCGCGGCGGCGAGAATATCGCGCGAGACATGCTCGAACGATTCGCAGGCCTCGATTTCAAACCCGGCGCGGGCAAGGATGTCGACAAGCTCACGACTAATGGGCTCGTCGTCCTCAACGATATAGATTAGCGCCATGGATTCCGCTCCCCTCTTGATTGTCTTGCCACCATTATGGCTGCGAAACTGCAGGTGCGCGCCACGCACGTCGCCAAGGTGACAGAACTGTTCGCGAGCGGGGGCGTTTTGTCCGCCTCGCACTCGCAGCGGTGGCGGGAACCAAAATGATTCTTTAATCCCCGTCCCAGAATAATCATTTAGCGGCGGGCGCGAAGCTTTTCGTAGCCGTCGGCAAAGAAGGCGACCGTCGCGGCATCAGACTCGGCGGCGTCGGCGTCGGTGGCAGGCACCACGCCGTGCTCGTCGCTTACCAGGAACAAGGCGCCCTTGAGCTGTGCGGGAATGTCCACGCGCGTGACCGGGATGCCCTTGGTCTGGGCCAGCTGCTCTATGAGCGTCGCCGTGCCACACAGGCACTCGTCCGCCGGCGCCACAAAGGCCAGCTCGCCGTTGTTGACGGCAGCGAGCAGCTCGGGCGCCACGCCGGTTTCGTCGGCCTCGGAGCGGGCCTCGGCGGAGCGGGCACGCAGCGCCTTGGCCGAAGTATCGGCCAGCGGCGCGTACTCACCCACCGTCATGGCGGCATTGCCGTTAACGTCGATCACCAGCATGAGCACGCCGTCGTGCGCGGTGTAATCGCCCTCGGCAAGCGACCACTCAACGTGCTGCTTAGCCCAGCTGAGCATGTTATGGGTAAGCGGTTCGCCCTGCACCAGACGCTCGGACAGCGCGCGGATGTGACGGTTGAGCATGGGCACCTTTTTGGTGGACATGCGCCAGCGGCAGATAAGCGCGGGCTTGTCGAGCGTGAACTTCTCGACCGCCTCCTGATTGGCGCAAAAGTCCTCGTACGCACGCTGATCCTCGGCATTGCCAAACAACTCGGCATCATCAATCTGGGGCATGGTTGTACCTTTCGTGTTAGTCATTCCGTCCTCTTATACCAAAAAGACGGCCCTCCAAACGGAGCGACCGTCTTTTGCAGAGATTATTTTGACGATATGGTCAGGCGACCGATCAGCTTAATGGGATAGAACAACATCCCATTAAGGGTTTTCCAAGTGCCCGAGATTGCCCCGAAAGAGGAGCGCCGCGTACTAAATGTACGCAAGCGACGGTTTGAGGGGCAAGGTCGGGTGCTTGGGAAAGCCCTAGTGCCTAAAATGCCTGGCACCTGTGAACACCATCGCGATGCCGTGCTCGTTGCAGGCCTGGATGCTCTCGTCATCGCGCTTGGAGCCGCCGGGCTGGATGATGCAGGTCACGCCGTGTGCGGCAAGCACGTCGACGTTGTCGCGGAACGGGAAGAACGCGTCACTTGCGCAGGCAAAGCCGCCCTTCTCCACGCCTTCGCGCTCGCAAAAGTCCTCGGCGCGTTCGCAGGCGAGCAGTGCGGAGTCAACGCGGTTGGGCTGACCCGGGCCCATGCCAATGCCGGCCTTGCCCTTGGAGACCAGGATGGCGTTGGACTTAACGCCCTTGCAGACCTTCCAGGCAAACTCGAGCTCGGCCATCTCAGCGTCGGTGGGCTTGCGGTCGGTGGGGAACGTAAAGGTCGCGGGATCCTCGGTCACGTGGTCGACCTCCTGCACCAGCATGCCGCCGTCGATGGAGCGCAGCTCCACCTGGGCACCGTGGTCCACGCCGCCGGTAGCCAGCACGCGCAGGTTGGGGCGCTTGGCCATGCGCTCGAGCGCCCCATCGGTGTAGCTCGGGGCGATGATGACCTCGACGAACTGCTTGTTCTGGTCGGCGAAGTGCTCAACCAGCTCAAAGGGAACCTCGCGGTTGCAGGCGATGATGCCGCCGAAGGCGCTCTTGGGATCGCAGGCGAAAGCGCGGTCGTAGGCGGCCGTGATGTCCTCGGCAACGGCGGAACCGCAGGGGTTCTGATGCTTGAGGATCACGCAGGCCGGCTCGTCGAACTCGCGGACCAGGTTCCAGGCGGCATCGGCGTCCAGATAGTTGTTGTAGCTGAGCGGCTTGCCCTGGATCTGCTCGGAGCCCACAAGCGGGAACTGAGAGCTCGCGGTGTTCTCGCAGCCCTCGGCAAAGCGGTAGACCGTAGCCTTTTGCTGAGGATTCTCACCATAGCGCAGGTCGTCGACCTTCTCCAGCGAAATCTCGAGCTTGGCAGAGGTGTCCGCCACGTCGCTTGCCTGGGCGGCAAGCCAACGGGAGATAGCCGTGTCGTAGGCGGCGGTGGTCTGGTAGACCTTCACCTGCAGGCGACGACGGGTGGAAAGCGTGGTGCAGCCACCGGTCTCGCGCATCTCGGCCAGGACGGCATCATAGTCGGCCGGGTCGGAGATGACGGTAACGCTCGCGGCGTTCTTGGCGGCAGAGCGCAACATGGAGGGGCCACCGATGTCGATGTGCTCGATGGCATCCGCAAAGGTGACCTCGGGGTTGGCGACGGTCTTCTCGAACTCGTACAGGTTGACGACGACCAGGTCGATCAGCTTAATGCCGTGCTGGGCGGCCTCCTGCATGTGCTGCTCGGAATCGCGGCGGGCCAGCAGCGCGCCGTGAACCTTGGGGTGTAGGGTCTTAACGCGGCCGTCCATCATCTCGGGATAGCCCGTGAACTCCTCGATGGGGGTTACGGGAACGCCCGCGTCCTCGATGGCACGAGCCGTGCCGCCCGTAGAGATGATCTCGACGCCAAAGTCATCAACCAGCGTCCGTGCGAAATCGACGACACCCGTCTTATCGGTAACCGAGATCAACGCGCGTGCGATCTTCACATCAGATCCCATGCAGTCCTCCTGTCTGGTACGCCGCCGTGCTCTGTGAGTCGGTGATACGTCGATCTGCAGCGCTCGCGCAGCGGCATTGAAAATACTGATTCAATGTAGCGCATCGAGCGCGACGTTGCATCCCGCAACGCACGGCTGTGCAGAAAAAGTTTGCGAGCGGGGGGTTGCAAGAGCGCCGCTGGGCACGGTGAGTTGATGGAACACAGGGGCACCATAATTAGATGCCAATGGCGTGGTAGAACTGTGCTCGATATGTATCCGCAATAGAAAGAGGCACCATGGTCTCGCGGGTTCTCTACCGACCGTTTGATACCGAAGATTTCGACGCCATCGCGCTGATCTTGCAGCAGCTTTGGCACAACAACTCGGATAACGATGAGTACAACCGCCTCGAAGCCGCGTGCGACCTTGCCTACTGCCTTTCGTCGTCGACGTTTTCGCAGGTTGCGGTGATTGACGGTCAGGCGCGTGGCATTTCGCTCGCGCGTGCGGGACAGAGCTCCGGCGCCACCGTTAAGGAACATTGGATGGATACCGAACGCGCGCTGCTATCGCAGATGCGTGAGCTGGAGCCCGATGCCTGCGCCGAGTATCTCTCGTTTGTACGCGCAACCATCCGAACCAACAACCGTCTGCTCGAGAGCAGCCCGTTGCCGCACGACAACGAGGTCACGCTGCTTGCCGTGGATCGCGATGTCCATGGCCTGGGCGTTGGCACGGTTCTGCTCGATGCCGCAGTCTCGCACCTGTCCTCGCTTGGAGCGACGAGGGCGCACCTGTACACCGACTCCAACTGCTCGTGGAAGTTCTACGAGTTGCACGGCTTTAAGCGCACGGCCACGCACCGCGCCAACCGCGAAGAGCGCCGCCACGCCATGCCGCGCGAAAGCTTCCTCTACGAACTCGATCTAACAGCCTAGCCCAAGCAGCCACACCTAGTCATTTAAGAACGTCCCCAATGACTGATCCCCAACAACTAGTCATTTAAGTCTGTCCCTAATGAGTGGCCTAGGGGGTTTGTAGATAGCCGTGGTCAAAATACATCAAATATGAGTACTGTTACCTTTTTAGTAGCAGCGATTCGGGGCATTTTTGATGCTTATAGGCATGACGACCAGCTGCACGAGCTGACGTAACTCCCCAAATGTTCAATAAAATGGGCTCCTAACGAGAAGTACTCTCATTAGGAGCCCATTATTATGTGCAAACATATGTGACCAACGCAGCAACAGTACTCATATTTGGCATTTTTTGTCCACTGCCCCTTGCGCGAAGGTCCTCAGCGGAAAGTTTGACCCGTTTCGATGCACAAAAATGGGATGAATCTTCCCTGGCAACCGCCCAGAAAGATCCACCCCAAAGCAAGCGCTCGCTAGAACGTTCCGCCGCCGCCTCCGCCGGCGCCGCCACCACCGCCGCCAGAGAAGCCGCCGCCGCTGCCGCCGCTCGAGCTGTCGGAGCTCGAAGCCAGCTCGCGGATGGTCTCGTGGTACACATCGTTGAACGAATCGAGTGGGGACTCGTTGCCGTAGTGATGGTAATACCACCAGTAGCAGGGGTAGTTGTCGTAGAAATCGTCGCTGTTGCGCAGGTCCGCAGGCACGGCTTCGGCCAGCTGTCGCAGCACTTCTTTCGAAACGCCCAGAGCAACGCCCATCACCAGCAGTTTGTTCCACAAGATCAGGTCGCTGGGAATGGCCTCCTTCAGGCGCGTAAAGTCCTCGAGCCAATGCTTGAGCGCCTTGCAGCGAGCCGCCACCTCGGCGCCCTCCGGCGTGTAGCGACGGAAGGTGCAGCTCAGAACAAAGCCCACGATCGTGACGGGGATCGAGATCATAGCGGCGCCGACATTGGCATCCGCAAAGTCGGTATAGATCAGAGAGCCCAGAATGCCAAAGACGATGATGATGCCGAGAACCAAGCCGGCAACCAGGGCGATGGTGCCGTCCGAGGCGATAAGCTCGCGCGTCTCCAGCTTGCCCTTAACCGTGCTCTGATAGTCCTCGAGCTTGTCGCCAACAGATTCAGTACGCTCGCTGGCATACTCCTCCAGCTCGCTAAACGTGCGTGAACGGACGCCGTCTTTATCGGGCTTAACGCCGGCGAAGAAGACCTTGAGCACATCGCGATCGATGCCGTCCTTCTTGGCAGCCTTCCAGGCCTCGTCGGTCACTGTGATGCGATACGTCTGCTCCTCTTTTTCGCGACGGAGCAGACCCTTCTTCTTGGTCTCGGTCGCTTCTTCCAGCTTGATCACGCGGTCGTCGGTGAGCTTCATAAGCGTGGCGATATATGCCTGATCGGGCACGTCGTTCCAGCTCATGAGAGCTGCAAGCACCGCGGGATGGTCGGCCGAGGGCACATCGCGGAAGTACTCGTCCTGGAAGAGCGGCTTGGGCTTGGGCCTGCGCAGCTTAAGCATCACGATCACACCGGTATAGGCAACCGCCACGACAACACACACCACGGCAATCGCGCTGGCAACCGCACGCGCGTGCTCACGGCGGGCGTTAGCTTCGTCGGCCCATTCCTTCTCTTCGCTCAGGATCGTTGACATGCGCTCTTCGCCCGAGGCGGCAAGCTGCGGCACCCAGTCGCTGGGGAAGGCGATGCGTGCCTCGGCGAATTCGCCCTGATGCACGCAGGGAATGGTATAGGTGACCATGGGCTCGTCCTCATCGAGCGACACGTCGCCCGTCAGCGGACCGTGGCCCCATGCGCGGAAGTTATCGCCCTTGACGGCAGCCGTCCCGGCAGCGGCATTTGCGAAATACACTTCCATCTCGACGTCATCGGAATCCGCCGACCAGCCGTCACCCACAAATTTCCAGTAAAGCTCGGCGGTATCGGCCCAGTTCATAACCGCACCGGTCATGGAATAACTCACGTAGTAGATTGCGCTGTCGCCGCTCTCGTGGGGGCTGAACACCTTAATCCTTACGCCGTCACCGGCCTGCTCGACCGTGTAGACGCCAGAATCGCCCTTGTTCGCGCTATCGACTTTGTTAAACGCGGTGTCCTCTTCCTCGACACTCAGCACGTCAACGCCCGCCGTGCCGCCCTGCTGGTTGGTGCCCGTATTGATCTCCCAAAACACGCCGTTGATGTCGTCGTCGAAATCAAACTGGCGTCCCTCGACAACGGTCAGCGATCCATCGGCCTCGACCGTGGCACCGATATAGGTTTGGGTCATGGAGTAGCCGTCGGCACGTGCAACGGCGGGTAGCAGCAGCAGCGCGCACGCGACGAGCGCGCAAATGTAAGCAAATCGCGCAAACGGGCAGCGCTGCCGACAGGTCTTGGCAACGGGGGCGTTCATAGGCACATCCTTTGTCTGTGATACCAGTAGCGTCATTGTCCCACGTTTGCGGGTTCATGTGACGAACATCTAGGTCAGCGGAGTATTAAACGGGACGAAAGTCACGCCCGCGACCGGCACCTGGGGACGTTCCTTATCTGCCGGCAATCTGGGACACTCCTTGGCATAGCCCGCTCCGGCATAGATACCACTTCATAGCTCCGTCACAGGTGTAGCGGCTTTGTGTGGGCGCGGCGTGAGCCGATTAAGCCGGCGAGCGAGGGGCATAAAGCAGTTGAGCGAAAACGGTTTGCCCCTTTGCCGTTCGCTTGAGGATCATGTCCCCCTTTTCCGCGGAAACCCCGGCAGTTGCGAAGAGCTGCCGGGGTTTCTGTCGTTTGAGGGGTTGAAGGGGCTGAGCTTGGGGCGGTAATCGAGGTGTTCAGTCGGTGCCCGCCGCGCACAACACGCAGCCTCGGCAACTCGCGAGCATCGACGACGCCCCCTCACCTCACCCCGCGCTATACTCGTCCGCATGGATATCAACGCATGCAACATAGCAACACCCGCCGTGGCCATGTCGACGGCGCCCAACAGCAAGCTCGCCCCCGCCCTCGCGCCGGTCGTGGGCCGCTTTGCCCCGTCGCCCTCGGGCCGCATGCACCTGGGCAACGTGTTCAGCTGCCTGTGCGCGTGGCTTTCGGCCCGCAGCCAGGGCGGCAGCATCGTGTTGCGCATCGAGGACCTGGACGATCGCTGCAAGCGCCCGGAACTTGCCGCCCAATTGATTGACGACCTAGCCTGGCTGGGGCTTGAGTGGGACGAAGGCCCCTACTACCAGCACGATCGCCTGGACTTGTACGAGGACGCCCTGCACCAGCTGCAAGACGCCGGCCTCACCTATCCCTGCTTTTGCACGCGCGCCGAGCTCCACACCGCAAGCGCGCCGCACGCGAGCGACGGCACGCCCATCTACCGCGGCGCCTGCCGAGGCCTTTCTGCCGAGGAGGTTGCCCGCCGCAGCATCCTGCGCGCTCCGGCCACGCGTCTGCGTGTGCCCGACGTCGACGACCTCGCCGGCGACGTGATCGAATTCGTGGACCGCACGTACGAAGCCCAATGCGAGGCACTCGCCACCGAGTGCGGCGACTTTTTGGTGCGCCGCAGCGACGGCGTGTTTGCCTATCAGCTGGCCGTGGTGGTCGACGACGCTGCCATGGGCGTCACCGAGATCGTACGCGGATGCGACCTGCTTGGTTCCACGACGCGCCAGATCTATCTGCAACATCTGCTGGGACTGCCCACACCGCGCTACGCGCACATTCCGCTGCTCATGTCGCCGGACGGCCGCCGCCTTTCCAAGCGCGATTGCGATCTGGACCTGGGCGAGCTCCGCACCCGCTTTGGCACACCCGAGGCACTGTTGGGATGGCTCGCCGGGCAAACAGGCATCGCGCCGGACACCACGCCGCGTACCGCCGAGCAGCTGGTCGAGCACTTTAGCTGGGACGTCATCCGCGCGCATCGGGAGAACATCACTGTAACGGTCGAGTAGCCAGCCACCCCGCCTCTACGCAACATCCCAGGACTGGAGTTCGTCGCCCAAGCGAACGATGCAGTCGTAGAGCACGGTGTGGCGCTCGGCCGGGTTGGCATCCCGATGAAAATGCCCGTAGTACCAGCGCTTGTAGTCCAAGCGATCTTCCAGCTCGTCGAAAAATGCCGTAAGCCGATCGACAGCTGGATAATTCCAGCCAGGTGCCGGATAGAGCGTGGGCGAGAGCATGCGCGTGGAGCAGGTGTGGGTGATCAC
The DNA here is from genome assembly GCA_938033205.1 of uncultured Collinsella sp. Taxonomy (GTDB): domain Bacteria; phylum Actinomycetota; class Coriobacteriia; order Coriobacteriales; family Coriobacteriaceae; genus Collinsella. The sequence continues at coordinate 64,901 of CALHJP010000025.1, forward strand.
GTAGTCGACCTTCCAGCCCACGCTATCGAGCTTTGCCCGCGCCTCCTCAAAGTTGCGCTCGCCCGGCAGCTCCTGCGGCCACCAGCTGGAATACGGGATGCGGTATTCCTTGTCCACACTCGTGGCGCCGCCCATGGTAAAGATCGTCGACCCACCGAGCTCAAAAACCTCGCCGCGCGTCAGGCGCCGTATAGGCGAGGTGTCCGACAGGCGTTGCGTCAGTCCACCGTGCCACAACTCCAGGGGGCGCTCCGCCCAGTAATCGAAACGCTCGTGATTGCCGTCGACGAACAGCACGGTATAGGGACGCGATTCCAGCCAGGCGATGTCGGCGCATTCCTCGGCAGAGAAATCCCACGGAAAGCCAAAGTCGCCCGCGACAATCAGATAGTCGTCGCTCGTCAGGCTATCCCCAAGATCCCAGTCGCGCAGCTTTTGCATGTCGAGACCACCGTGGACATCACCCGTCACATAGACCGTCATCGGATCATCACTTCCCTCTTATAGGCTTCGAGATCGCGCTCGACCTGCTCGTCGCCCGTGGCGTTGACCCACCACGGCCATTTAACGCAACACGTCGGCTCGTCGACCTGCGCAAACCACGTCTTGAGCTCCCCCAGGCTCACCGGGGCGTAGCCGTTGGCGTCGACACCCACGTCATAGCGCAGCAGTCCCTGCCTGCAGTTGAAATTGTTGTACGCGCCGCCGCAACTGTGGATATGCCCGTGCAAATGCCAGCTGCCGTGCGACATGCCCTGCCAGTCAGCCATGGGATAGTGGCTCAGCACGATTTTTTGGCGGTCGATCTTGAGCACGCAAATGGACGGCTCGACGATAAAGGCATCCGCCACCGCAGGCTGCGTCCAGTCTTTGTCGTGGTTGCCGGGCAGCAGGTGGACGCGCTTGCATACGATGCTTTTGCGCAGTTCGTAGGCCTCTTTGACCGTCATCTTAAAGCTAAAGTCACCCAAAATGTAGAGCTCGTCGTCCACAGCAACCTTGCTGTTAATGTTGGCGACCATGGCGTCGTTCATCTGCGCAACAGTCGACCAAGGCCTATCGCTAAGCCGTAGCATGTTCTCGTGTCCAAAGTGAGTATCGCTGGTAAACCAGATCACGGGGACCTCCTAACGCTCTTGCTCGGAATAGTTGCTCGTCGTCTCGCCGAATCCGTCGGCACATCGCGCTTCGATCCGCACGATATCTTGGTAGATAAGGCGATGCTTTTCATCGCGCCATTCATCGTCATGGTAATGGCCAAAGAACCAGGTGCGGTAGTCGAGTCGCCCATCGAGCTCGCCCAAAAAGGCCTGCAGCGAATCGTCGTAGAACTCGCGATTGCACTCCATGCACAGCTCGTCTGCCAAATCGACCGGCGCCTCGTGAGTCACAACATAGTCGACCTTCCAGCCCACACGATCGAGCGAGGCGCGACAGTATTCCACCTCGCTCTCACTCGGCATTTCCTCGGGCCACCACGTCTTTCCCTCCCGGCGCCACTGTTTGTCATGGCTCGCGGCTCCACCCATGGCGAGCACCGTGTTCCCCGCGATGTCGAACACCTCGCCGCGCATCAGGTGCAGCACATGTGGGCGAGCCTCGTGAACGAGGCCCCCGTTCCACTCTCGGATCGGCAGCCCCGCCAGCAAATGGTGATTCTCGTGATTACCGTCGACAAAACACGTGGTCCAGGGCTTGGACTCAAACCAGTCGAGCCAGTATTTGTCGGTGTTTGAGCCACTCCATATAAAGCCAAAGTCACCGGCAACGATCACCACGTCATCGCGCGTCAGCGTACGACCCAATGGCCAAACGCGCGACGAGAAGCGGCTCGCCCCGTACTCGGCAACACCGTGAACGTCTCCGGTAACGAAAATGGACATCAAACAACACCTCCGCGCTGTGCGGCTCTGGACAAATCGATAGCAGAAATTGCGGGTCTGCCCCGGCATCTGCATCCCTTAGGGCTTACCCCTCGTTCTTCCATCCAAACGGGTCAAACACCCAAAAGATCAGATCGAGCACGCCGCCGGTCATCATGGCACCGGCAAGGGCGATGATGACGTGCAGGGAACTGGCACTTCGGAGCACGTCGAATGGCCCCAGAACAGCCAGCAGCGCGATCGCTGCGCCGGCTGCGCACAGCGCGAGACACGGCCCCGCGTCCTTGACGCACTTCTTTGCGAGATGTTTGGTGTTGTCACTCATCGATATCGAACTCCTTAGAGGGTCGCTGTTCAGATGCATGCCGCCGCGACGGAGCATGACGGCAGGTTAAGTGTCACATGTCGTGCGGACACGTTTTTAAACCCACGCGTCCGCAGGGACCCATATCCTTGCAGAGCAGCCCTGAAGAATCTCCTAAACCGCCGACGGGCAACATGCTGAACAGGGGATCTTTCCTCGCTTGAGCGCGGTCGCCAAAGGCACGCTTGTTCTGATGGCGTTTTGAGGAAGGTTCTTGCATCCAGCAGAGCGGTGATAAATCTTGCCGTTCTTAGTGACGATTACCTTGATTTTTGAGGTATCCACACTGCGGGGCTCGATGGGCGCGGTCGCTTCTCGATGAGCCGACGCTGTTTTCCAAGGCTTGCCTCTCGAAAAACCAGAATCGCAGAACCGATTGATATAGCTGTCGAAACATCCATCGAACAGCAGCCCCGTTGCCAGGCCCGCCATGAATCCACAGACGATCGCGGCCTCTCCCCTAATTTGCATATGTCCCTCCTTAATCGCTCTTAAAGAACAAGGCAGCGCGCGCCGCATGGAGCCTCATCACCCCCCACGGTACGCGCCGAAAATGGCCCGCAGTCCCTTCTGTCCCTAACGAATCAGCTGGCGGCGTTTATCGGACAGGAAGACACCGGCGGCTACCAGGACCGTGCCGCCGATAACGAAGGTCTCGCCCAGCAGGTCGAACGCATCGCCCGTGGCAGGCATCGCCGTCTGCTGCGTCGCAATCTCGGTTGTTGCCACCGCATGTTTGGCCTGGTACGTCACCTGCGTAGCGGTCTGAGCCTGCTCGCCATTCCCGCGTTCGGCGGCCTCTTGGCGAGCAATCTCGGCGTTGAGCTCGGCAATAGCCTGGTCGAGCTCGGCCTTGGCGGCGGTGTAGTTTGCAAGCGCCTCCAAGTATGCCGGCGCCACGGCATCCGTCGCAGCCACGGCGGCATCGAGCTCGGCCTTGGCGGTCGCGGCACGCTCGGCGGCATCGTGGGCCGCAGCGATCTTGGCGTTGAGCGCCTCGTCCGCATCGTCAGCGCTGCCATTGACGATGGCTTCGGCAAGATTGACGCTGCGCAGGCGGGCAACCGCGGCGGCAGAGGCATCGCGGGCGGCAGTTGCATTCGCCACGGCATCGCCAGCCTCCACCACGTCGTACTCGGCATCGCTCACGGCCACCTCCGCAGCATCGAGCGCGACATCGGCAGTGGCTTTGCCCTCTGTGGCCCTGGCAAGTGCCGCAGCGGCATTCTTAAGCTGAGAGGCACGCCCGGCAGCTGCATCAGATTTTGCCTGAGCCGTTGCCACGACGGCGTCGGCATCGCTCGCAGCCTGCTGGGCCATATCGAGCTCCGCCTGAGTGGCAGCAGCATCGATGCCTGCCTGATCGGCATCGCCTTGGGCGGCAAGAAGTTCGGCCTCCGCCACGCGCTGATTGGCACGAGCGTCTTCGAGTGCAGACGATGCCGCATCAAACGCACGCTGAGCAGCGGCGATATCGGCTGAGTATGCCGCCAGCTCATCCTGGGCCGCGGCAAGTGCATCCTGCTTTTCGTCAACACCGGTACGAGCGGCGTCCAGCGCGCGTTTGGCAGCAGCCGCCTTGCCCTTGGCAATGTCGAGCTCGCCAGACTTGGCAGCCACGGCATCCTGTGCCGCCGCAACAACGGCGTTGGCAGCGCTCAAATCGGCGCGGGCATCGCTCACGGCACGCGCGGCGGCATCAGCTACAGCTTGTTTCTGCTCCACAGCAGCCTGGGCATCAGAGGCCTTGGCAGCCGCAGTATCGACGTCAGCGGCAGCACGCTCAACCTGGGCCTGCTTTGCCGCAACGGCCTGCGATGCAACATTCACCTTGTTGCCCGCATCCTCGGCAACGCCCTGCGCCGCAGCAAGCTCCTTGCGTACCGCGTCCACGCCCTGCTCGGGATTTGCCAGAGCGTCACACCACGCGTTCAACGCAGCCTCATACTCTGCAACCGTCATCGGATTGAGGTTATACGGCTTGTACCATTGACCAGAATATACAAATGTCTGCGCCTGTGTACTCCCGTACAGCGTCCCTCGCGTGCAAACGCCCATGCCCGTCACGGTGTAATCGGGGTTGATCACGTTGATGTAATGGCCGACCGAGGGGCTTGATCCACCGTGCAGTGCGGCGTAGTTATCAATCTGGGAGCTATGCGCCGTATAGAAATCGTAAGCGGCCTTTCCCGTAAGGCCCGATGCGCCCAGCGAGGCGGCGGCAGCATCAAAGATGGCCTTCTCCTGATCGACCCACTGCTTAAACGGATTGCTTCCGTAGTTCCACGCCACATTCTCGCCCACGTTAAACTGCTGAGCGTGCGCGACTTTCGTATCCGAGAAGTTCGCATCGGCAATGGCAGTCGCCATCATGGCATACGTCACCTTGAGCTCGCCTAGGCCAACGCTTGCGCGATACTCGTTGCACGCTTTGAGCCACACGACCGCCTGCTTCATATTGGTCAGGCTTGTCGCGTCGACCTCCTCGCCCACCTTGTTGTAGTTAGCGAGTTTGCAGTTGAGGATGATATTCGCCGCATCGTTGGCGCCCACACTTTTAAAGAACGCGATAGCACCCTGACGGTAATTCTCCGCCGACGCGTTCGCCGTTGCCTGAGCGGCATCGAGCTTGGCCTGGGCCTGAGCCACAGCCTGATCGGCCTGCTGCTTTTGGGCCTTCGCCTGATTGAGCGCCTTGTCTGCAGCGTCTTTCTCGTCCTTGGCTGCCGAGAGCTTGACCTGGGCGTCGGCCAACTCCGTAAGCGCGGAGGCATGATCGGCCTTGGCCTGGTCAAGGGCGGCATCGGCTGCCGTCTTGGCGGCAGCCGCGTCATCCAGCTTGGTCTGGGCATCGGTGGCAACCTGCTGCTGATTGGCAACTGCCTGCTGGGCAGTCTGCACCTCGCCCTCGACGGCAGTCGCCTCTTGCTCGGCGGCGGCAAGCTCGCCCTCGCGCTGCGCCTGCGTGGCCTTGGCGGCCGTCAGCGCCTCGGACGCAGCAGTCACCTTTGCCTTGGCGTCCTCGTACTCCGGGCCCGCAGCGCCCTGCTCGGCTCGATCCAGATCGGCCTTGGCCGCGTCATAGCTCGCCTGTGCGGCGTCCACGTCCGCATCTGCCGCGGTCTTTGCCTGCTGAGCTGCCGAAAGCTTGACCTGCGTTTCCCGCTGCTTGGCAGCGGCGGCATCGGCAGCCGCCCGGGCATCCGAGAGTTTGGCTTGCGCATCAGCGGCCTGCTGCTTTGCCTGCTCCAAATCACTCGCAGCCTGCTCTGCGGCCGCCTGAGCGGCGGCTACGGCCTCGGGCGTGGCGTCGGATGCAGCAGCCTGTGCGGTCTCAAGCGCAGACTGGGCATTGGCGGCCGCCTTCTGCGCGGCAACCAGGGCTTCGTCCTTGTCCGTCAGGTTCTTCTTGGCGGCATCGAGCGCAGCCTGAGCGTCCTCAAGCGTCTTGACATCCAAATCGGCCTTGTCCTGCGCAGCGCCCAGCTGCTTTTCCAGCCCGGCCGAGGCAGCGGAAACCGCGCTATCACTTGCACCGCGGGCCGCGTCATAGACGCCCTGCGCCCGCTGCTGGTTGGCGGCAGCAGCATCGTAGGGAGCAGCAGCCGCTTCCAGATCGGCCTTGGCAGCAGCAGCTTTGGCACGCGCCGCATCAACTGCAGCCTGCAGGTCGGCGACCTTTTGCGCCGCAGACACAGCACCCGCGCCAGCACCGGCGGCCGCAGCGCTCGTCAGCGGCGACATCACCGCAGCCGTTGCGCCCGCAGCGCCAATGCCATCCGCACCCTGCGCCGCCGCGGCCAGGGGCGACAGCAGCGAGCCGCCCGTCATGGCAATCGTCGCCGCAGCAACTGTCGCCACGCGTCCAGCCGCCTTGGCCTTACCCAAAGCCTTGCCGTTCATGTCCTTGTTCATGTTCTTGCTCATTGCCGATTCCTTCCCACGGTGAGCCGTTGTTTGCCACAGATAGTCGATCTGACTTGCCCCATTAAAAAGAGGTGATAACGGGGTAATTAAATTGAGCGAATTGAATCGTGATGAAACTGATCTCCGCAAAAACCAAACTCATAGTTCCGCTCGCGCTCAATCTCATCTAAATACTCGAGTTCTTCGCCGCATGGCTTCTCTTCATCTAGAAATACAATCCCGTTCTCTGCGCGAGAACCGACAGTGCAACCAAAGATAGTCTCGAGATTAATGTAACCACTATTATCGTTGTTAAAGGAGAAACTGCTGGTGTTCATGCTCAAGTCCCGTCTACATAAACTCAAATTGCTGTGCTTGGCCTCTTTTAGAGACCCCATCTCATACGCTATGACTGCAGTATATGCGCTCCGCTTGTATGTTGCAAGAACAATTTTAGTTTTCTAGCACATATAACTAATCTGTTTCCTCACGAGCAAATACCACACTCCCCCGCCGCGCCCTCACGCGCGGCATATTCGTTGAGATACTTCACCGGAATCGGCCACCTGGAAGGAGCCCCGTGGCGCGAAAGCCCCTCATTGACCAGCTGAACCAGCAGCTCGGACAGATCGTCGCCTTCGAGCACCTCGACCGAGCGCACATGAATCGACGTTGCCAGATCCTCCTTGGTGCCGTTGTTGACGCCCACAAAGTAGCAGGTCAACCCTGCACGTTCGAACGTTCCAATACCGTAATAGGGCGAGTTGTAGCTCTCGAAAAACTCCTTCTTACGACCCGCCTTACCCGTAAGCTGGTAATCGCGCACCAAGGTCACAAAAGTGTTGGAGAAGGTCGTCAAGCCCGTGTCCCGCACGCGTGCCAACATAGATCGTTCGCCTGCCCGCACGTCAAAGATGTAGGCATCCTTGTCGAGTTTGCCGTCCGACGTCAGCAGTTCAAGCTCCATCTCGTCCACAGGACCGTCCTCGATGGGATGCGAGGTGTAGTCCATGGTCCCGTCGACACCAATCGTTAGCGTTGCGAGGCGTTCATCCAGCTCAACCTTATCCTTCTCCTTGCGCGGGACATTGACCACGCCACAGACCGTCACCGACCCAACGCCAAAAGAGCCAAGGTCAAACGCCTTCACCCGGCCGTCGGCAACATCCTGCTTAACCAACAGCTCTTTGAGCATGGCGCCCAGGATTCCCTCCTGTGCGCCGCACACCTTTGCATTCGACGCCGCCTTAAACAGCGGCTCGCACACGTCCGGCGTCACATGCTGCTCAACCACGCCAGCGTGCAGGGCATAGCCATCGTTCTCGGCGACCTCGTTGGGCACCATGACGATATTCCACGCCAGCGGATCCACATCCTTCCCGCCATACGACGCGCACACGCCCCACGAGGAATCGTTGAGTCGATCGACCAACTGGCGCGCCACCCCAGCAAGCCCTTTGTGCGCAAACGACACCACAACCCGCTGTCCCACCGCGCGCTCCGCAACCACGCGGGCATATCGCTCGCTTTTCAAAACCTCGTAGAAGCTCTTGCGCGGATACTCCCTGAGCGACACCCGGGCAAAGTCGCCGTACCGGCGCTCGAGGATCTGCAGCTCTCGGTACAGGATGCCCTTCTTGGTATAGGCGACCTTTTCCGCTTGGGCCGAAAACGTAAGATCACGGCGCTTGGACGGCTCATCGCCCTTGGCGCGGCGCAGGATGTACTCGTCACGTTGTCCGTGAGCCAGCACCACCGAAGCCACGGGCGACAGCCTGTAACCAACCTGGCTGTTAATCTTCTCGAGCTCCTTCTTGTCGCCTGCCGCACGACCGATGAGCACCCGTCGCTTGGTAAACGTTCGGATCTTAAGTTCGAAGGTGCAATCCTCGTTGATAACGGTCTCGACCGTCTCAATCTTGGCAGGGCCCGTTCCAGCTTCCTCAATGGCGTCGCGGCGAGCACCCTTGGCGCTTACAACATACAAGTGCCCCGTATCATTGGGAATCTCGTCCTCGATCCCCTCAAATTGCGAGCACGAGTTGAACAGCAGACGCAATGCGATGTAATCATCCAGCTCGTTCCAATGAGTTTTAATCGGAACCATTTGCTCATGGTCGAGCGAAGCGCTCAGGTCACCCGTCTGCGCGCCCGCCTTGACCATCAGAAAGACGCGGTTGTCCTCGAGCTGCGTAAGCGCGACGACCTTACCTGTCTGGCACACATCGGCCATAAAGTTTGCCACGGCATGCTTGTCCGCATCGCCGACGTTGCACCAAAAGACCGAGTAGCGCTTCTCGGCAGCCGCGGCATCGAGCTGCAATACAAGCTCGGACACAGCGATGTCTCCCAGACCACACGGCTGGTTATGCTTCGATTGCACGGCCGATCGTCTCCATCATCTCCAGGTTGATTGCTCCATCAGTTGCCATATAGGGGAAGGAGAACACCATCCCCTCGTCATCGATTGGCTTTTGGCGGAGCTCCAGCGCCGCCTCGTCAGCCAAAACATTGACGATCAGCAGCCGCTTCGCCCCGACTTTTTGAGCCTTTGCCTTAAAGCGCTCTGCGTCCGTAGTCTCGCCGCCGGAGCGCCTGTAGGCCTCGTAGGCGCCGATGCGATAGTGCTTAAAATCGATCCACACGCCGGTCTTGTTGCCAGCGGCATCGAGCACCTCAAAATCGCCGCCCGTCTCGGCATGGGCTGCATCGCCACGAGTAAGCGAATAGCGACCGTCGTAATACGCCTCGAAGATGGCCCTGCCGGCAGACTCTCCCAGTTCTCCCAGGTATACCGCCTGAAACATATAGGGTGTCATATGTGCCGTCGCCGCCGGCTGCAGCGTCGCGGGCACCCCGTCGCGTGACCAGCGCTCGCGCACCTCGCGAATCGAAAGCAGCTCGGGTACGCGCGCCGCCGCTTGGCTTATCTGACGAACCGTCGCGCCCTTTAATCCCTTGTCGTAGCGGCAACATTCCTCCAGGCGAGCGGCAATCTGCTCAACAGGCTCGCCATCGTAGCTGGGAAATTCAAAATGCGGCACCTTACACGCTCCGCCCTGCGCATACGCATAGCCACTCGCGGCAAACGGCATGTGCAGTGCGGTGCTTTTGCGTGCAGGATAGCTCGCAAGCTCCTCCCACGGCAGGCAAAAATGATGCAGATAAAAATTGCGCTCGTCATCGAAAGCGGCCAGATCTTCCTCGCGCGCATCGAGCGAGGCAACCTTCCACGCCAGCTTTTCGTGCTTCTCTTTCGCCAGGTTGTTCCTAAAGGCAGCAAGGTTCTGCTGCTTACTGGCAGCGTGCTGCTTCTTGTCCGCCATGTGATTGTTGACGGCCGCACAGGCGCCAACCACCTGCTCCAGCTCGTAGCCCATCGGCAAATCGTGCAAGAACGAAAAATCGCAATCGGCGGCGATTTCGCGATCGAGCATTACCTGCACATGGAGCATCTTTACGCTCGTACGCATCAAGCGGCCCACCGCCTGCGCCACGATGCGAGCGCCTTCGACCTGGTACGAGAGGGTGTCGCGCACCGGCAGTTTTCCGCCGGCGCCCGCCAGTACCGTGCGCACACGATGGCGCTTCTGGATAAACGGAATCTCACCGCGCGTCACGAGCTCCTCCTGTTCGACCACGCCAAGCAGCGCCTGCTGGTCAAACTTCTTTGAGCTCATATCGACTCCCCAAGCCAAGCGGCTCGTGGGCGACTCCACGTACAGAAAATCGAGGTCCATCTTGGGATGTCGCCCATCGTTGCCAAAACCACAATCGACCTGGCGCACCGTGTTGCGCAGGCTCTCCGGCACCTCGTATTTAAGGTTCTTGGAAAAGCCACCAGCGGCAAGGTTGATAAACATCAGGGTCGGCTCTCCGTCCTTCAGACGTTCCTGAGCGCCGCGCCAACCTTCCTCCCATCCCGCAGCGTTAAAGCACGGCACCATATCCTTTGCCTCCTCGAGCGACTTCTCGTACGAAGCCTCGGGATGCTTAACGTTCCTAATCACCAGTTCGGCAACGATTTCGCGGGCAAGATCCAGCGCCAAACTATTAAAGTCGCCATGGTTTCCCATGTGTCGTGTCGTAAAGATGGCTCCCGCCTGCTGCTCACTGCGCGCCACGCCACGCGCCCAGGCGCTCACGGCAACGAGCGTCTTGCTCAGACGCTTTAGTTCAAACTCGATGCTTTCGGCATCGCTCGTGGTCACCCTGTCGGCAATCTTTCGGCGCAGGCACGCCGCAAGCCCTTCGCTCACGCCAATCTGGTCAAAGAATCCCATCACATGCTCGTACACCTCGTCGGGCGACACGATACCGCCGCCATAGGCGCCGCCGGCCACGGCCGCCATGCCGGCAAGCTTCTTGGACTCGTCAACCCAAACGACGTCGACGGCGTACATCGTTGCCGCCTGCTTGTTGAACAGCCTGGTCTGCCGCACGATCTCCTGGTTGAGCTCGCCAATCCAGGCATCTTTACGAACCACGCCATGCACTTCGTCCAGGTAATCCAGGTCAAAGTTCTTAATAGTCGGTGCATTCCAGGTGGCGCTCATGCACACACAGGGAGCCTTGGCGGCAATGGATGCCAGATACGCCTCGGGCATGCGCTCAATGCCGTGATTAGTCAGGTACGTGGTAAACATATGGTCGATGGTGGTTTCCATCACCAGGTAGTCAACACCACGCGCATACATCGAGTCGTCAACGGCATCGATTTCATCGTTCTTGCGGTCCTTAAAGAACAGCGCCAGCATCAACGAATTCCAGAAGTATTTCTCGTTGGTCTGGTCGTTCCTAATGCCCAGGGCATCGATGATATTCTTGCGCGAAAGATCGTCCTTGTACGAAATGCTGCCGTAGTACAGCTTGTCCATAAGCGTGGCACAGCGGGCAAGATGGCCCACCACCATCCTGACAAGGCCGCGCGCACGGCGCACCGCCTTATTGACGGTCTGCTGCTCGTCCGTCCCACAAGACGTAATCATGTTGCGGTTGCGGCGAGTATCGAGCTCATAGCGCAAGGGATTCGACAGGCCATCGCCCACCGAAATATCGTCGCTGCCAAACAGATGACGACCGGCAAGCTGCTCGTCTTTCGCCTTGTCAGACAGGGCAAAAGGCTGCTGCAGCTCCATATCCTGAATACACGCAGCGATCATCTTTTGAATACGCTTGGCACCCTTGGCGATCTCTTCGGCAGCCGTCTCCACACTTGCGCGCGAAACCTTGCCCGTTGCCGCGTTTGACCCCTCGTGCTCGCCCGAGGTCGAGGCATGCGTATAGACCGCCATCCACTGGTCCCGATTTCCCAGCAGCAGAGGATCAACCACGCCGCCATTAAAATGACGGTCAAGAATACGCAGCATCTCGTCGGGCTGAAATTTCATATGTCCCGCCGCCAGCATCGACAGCATATCGGCCTTCGCATGGTCGATCTCGTCAAAGATAAACAGGCATTCGTCGGCAACCGCTGCGTTAAAGAACACAACGCCCGCTTCTGTCACCGTATCGATTCTATTGACGAGCTTTTGCGGCGTGCATGCAATTACATGCGGCGCGCGCTTATCGTTAAGCAATGCCGAGGGCCAAATCCGGGGAATCTCCTCAATGCCACGCGTGATGCTCTGGCGTCCACGGCTCACCGCTCGACGCAAGCTCGCGTCTGCCAACGCCAGCTTATCCCACAGCCCTGGAGTCAGGCGGTCGACAACGCTTCCCAGACGCTCCTTCTTGTCCAAAAGGCCCAAAAGGTCATCGGCGACCTCCATCACACCGCGCCACGCGTGCGCAATATCGCGAAGAACGGCCTCGTCCTTTGCTCCAAAGGGGCATGGAATATCGCGCGGCCTTACGCTGCCCTTGTCAAACGTGGCGTCGATCCAGTTTTTGATGTTCTCGCCCGCTCGCGGAAGATCGAACACCATGCGCTCCGCATCATCGTCACTCATGCCCTGCTCAACCAACAATTCGCGCACGTTTGCAACATAGTTGTCGCGGTTGTCCTTACCCGGAACCACAAACACCAGAGTACGGCGACCGGGACATTTATTAAAACAGCCCGACTCATCCCAGCCGCCGGCAATCAGGTCTGCCGTGACCTGCTCGGCCGTGTAGTTTTTACCCGAGCCCGTTGTGGCGCCCAAAAAGTACAGGCCGTTGTTGTCCTGATCCTTGGGGACAAACAGCGCACGCTCAAAAAACTCGCGCATCGCCTTTTGGCGCGCAAGATAGGGAGAAAGCTCCTTGTCGCCCGCAGACGACGGATTCGATTGACAGTTCAGCTTCCACGTAGCCATGGTCAAACCTCCGATTTAGTTGTTGCATGTGTTGAATACCATCCCGTGCGGACAAAAACTCACGCAGGGCGGCTGAGCGATGGCATCTATGCCGCTTGAGAAAAGAAAGGAAAGAGAAGCAGTCGGCGACTACTCGCACGAAGCGAGCAGCTTCTCAAGATCGCATTCCAACGCCTCGCGCTCCTCAGCGTCGATCACCGCGAGGGCGACACGCATCAGGGACACATCGGCGGCAAGCTCCTTTACCTGGTCGGGACGCTTGCTAAAGTGGTCGTAAATCCGCAGGGCCTCCCCGGCCGCCAGGTACTGCCACTTTTCCAACGAAGGCTTTTCGGACCTGCTCATGGCATCGACCCACTCGCCAAGACCCTGAAAACCGTTGCCCGTAGTCGTGCCGTTCATAACCACATCGAGCGGGCTCAGCAAGCAATCGGGCGATTTTTTGTACACCAATTTGGTGAGCGTAAGCACCTGAGCAAGGTTGCGATACTGTTCCTTGTCGGCATAGAGCACGTCGTTGTAGCAGGCGCACGCCTTAAGCAGCTCGTGGGCGGCAATGCGCTCCGGCCCATCAAACGGAACGCCGCGCAACAACACCCCAGCAAGATCGAATGCCTTGCCGCCCTGCACGATCTTGTCGAGCGCCGAACCGTCCACCAAATCCGCCAGCCAAGCAAACTCAGGCTGATACGGCTTATGCTCGTCCTCGTCCTCATGCTCCATCCAGTCGCTTACCAACGCCAGGGCTTCAATCTCTCTCCCGTTCAGAAAGGGCGAATTCTCCCCCATCTCTTCCTGCAAAAAGCCCCGCGGCTCATGAGAGCGCTCGTACGCAACCGCAAGTTCCCCGTCGCTCACGACCAAGGTCGCACGGGAAATATAGGTATCTTCCCGCATGTCCCTCCAGGCGTACATCATAAGGGGACGCAGTTGACGGAGCATGCCGCGCGCGCCGGCACCTTCCTTAACCGCGCGCTTCGCCGCAAGGCGAGCAGCATCTGCCATCAGCTCCATCTTGGCGCCATTTCCCATCATGTTGTTGTACTTGGGCAGGTACTGTTCATACGCAATCTGGACCAGATCGTCCACGCTCAAGGCGTTAAAGTTAATCACCGAGCCAATGCGCCCGCACAGCTCGGACATAATACCCCAAGTCTCAACATCCTCGATGGTCGCACTGTCTCGCAGCTCGTTTGCCGATTTTGCGGCGGTGCACACGGCGGCATACGAGGATCCGAAGCCGACCGTGGTGCCAGACTTGTCACTCAGGCGCTTGCGCACCAGAGCATCCAAGCCCATAAAGGCGCCGCCCAAAATGCAAACAACCTGATCGAGGTTGAGCGTCTTAATGGCCGCACTCTTGGAGGTATCGCATTCAAACGGCATCTCCCCGCCTTCCAAGAGCTTAAGGAACGACTGCGATGGACTAAAGCTTGATGCAACTTCGCCCCCATCGGGCTCGGCACGAACTGCCTTGTCAAACTCGTCAAAGAGCACCAAACAGATATCGCCGGGATTGGCAGCCTGATAGTCCGCGACCTGCGACAGGCAGTTGCTCATGCTGGCACCGCGCCAGCCCTCGCCCGTCATGGTGGAGACATCGAACACAAACAGCTTGAGCCCCGCGGCATCCGCCACGGCCTTGATGGTGTGGGTCTTTCCCGTGCCAGTGGAGCCCATCACCAAAATGGCAGCGGGCGAAAGAACGTCGCGCGGGTCGGCGCCGCGTGCCAACATCACGCAGCGGTTGACCTCAAAGCTCAGCGCCGTCACAAAGGCCTCCAAGCTTCCTTCGTGGCCAATAACACTCTGACGCGTCTGCTCCACCAGACGCGTAGGCGCAATTCGATTGAGCAAGTCCTGGTAGCGATCGATGTTTCGATACTGCTTCTGAGTCATGGGCGCCTTCCTTTCCATATTGGTTTTCTTTCCTTCGATGTGGGCCGAGCCCTTAAACCACTACAGTGCCAGCGATGTCGCCGACTCCAGATAGATCACGTTGCCCGGCTGGGTAAAGACCGGAATGTGGTAGAGCAGCTGCAAAATGCCCTGCTTGAGCAGCGGAAACAGTGTGGGATGCAACACTTCGTACATCAGGGCACCAGCCATAAGAGCGGTAAGTATGGCAAGCAGCAGAAGCTTTTGAGCGTTAGAGAATACCGACATGGTCGTTCCTTTCTTCATGCGAGATATTTGGATTGCGTTGTGGGTTAGCGACTCATAGCGATGGCAATGCCAATAACCGTGATAACCACGGGGATCGCAAGCGATGCAAACAGAATCCCGGCAAAAAGGCCCACCACCAGCGCGCACACGATGATGACCAGCGTGGTGGGTACAAGCGCAAGCAGAGGAGTAACCACGCAGGCGGATGCAAAGCGAAGCCCGTGGAACTTGTGCTCATCGGGAAATAGAGCGTTAAGGACCCCTTCGACAATTCGCCACTCGACAATCGTTCCGATGGTTAAGACAACCGCCCAAAGCAGGTAATCATTTGCACGGGAATCCGAAGCCATCTTTCCGGTGACGCCAGCCCAACAATCAAATGCCGCGGTATAGCCCAGCAAACAGACGATCGCGCAGACGACGGATGCAAATGCGCCCGCGCTCTCGATTGCACCGAGCAGCTCGCACATGTCGGATTCGCGCCCTCCCGTTAACAGCACGATCCATTTGTGGGCAAGCGCCGCAACAAACGCCGCGCCCAGCACAACCCAGTACACCCTAAACGCCACCAGGCGCCATGAATGGAGCGGGATCACCGTGTTGCTCTCGCTAATCTCGAACATAAACCCGCCGAGCCACGTCGTCAGCAAGCACATCATGTCGATGGCGACCACGTAGAGTACAACCGCAAAGACGGTTTGCAGAATCATGCCGAAAATATTCATCGCCGTTGGCTTCTTGGGAGCGTCCGGCTCGATTCTGTACATGTCGTATCCGTTCATTAGCTGTCCTTTCGTTGCTGAAACAACTAGTTGGTTTATCCACTGTAGCTTGATACAACTAGGAGATATGCAAATCTCTTAGTGTTAGTATCTAGCGAAATATTACCCAATGCGTACGGCCTCATACGCACCATTCGATTTTTTTCTTTTTCATTTGAGTGCCCCGTCTGAAAAACGCCGCAACTGCTCTTCTTGTAGACTGAAGGCAATTGAGCCGCGACGGGCCAGTCAGCGAACCGCGCAATATAGGGAATATGCAGGAGGTGCGCATGCTCAAAACTAAAGCAGAATTTGCAACTCTTCGCTTAAACGAAGATCTCAAGCCATATATGAGCCGATATCTATCGGATCTTGTGTCTCATATGGTCGAGAAATATCAGCCTTCGTCGAGAACGAAAAGGCTCATTGAACTGTGCTGTCGCGATTTTGAGTTTTCGAGCGAGCACGTCGATGGCCCCTCGTGGTCTGTTTTGGGGATTGACCTCAAGCGACCTTCGGCCGCCTCGTTTGAGTTTGAGGACCGCGTTTACAACGAAGCAACCGACGAATGGGATTATGTGCCCGCTTGCGTTTGCAAAAACCGAGTCAAAGTCCCGACGTCGACGTTTACTGCCATCGAGGAGAATATCTTTTTATACGACTACGAGCAGGACGCAGCCTCTCACACGTACGAATCAGCACTCATTTACTGCAGGCCCCCCGAGCTACGACCGCTATCCCAATTCCCGGCATCTATCGATGCGGCAAATGCGCGAGTCCTGGATTTCCTCAGAACGCGCTCGAAGCAGCTGCAACGCAGCGCAGGCATCCCCGATCTGCTTTCGGTCACTGAGTGGTACTACATCTTTCTTGCGGCATCCATTGCCTGCTCTCAGTCCCATGCCACGGCCGTCATTCAGATTTCGAACCGTCTGTTCAATCTGGCGCGAGCCGTAGATGGACGTCGCCTTCTTTGTGACCTCGGCCTGCTAAAGAGCATTGTGCTTCTTCCCAACACCATTGCCAAAAAGGCCGAGGGTCGCGCGCTGCTCTTTATTGGCGACGGCGAGCCCAATGATCCGTATTTCCTTTTTGACGGCAGGAGCTTTGACGACAAGCAAATGACCGATGAGATTCTGCACCAGCTCCTCGATTCCGTCGACCGAGCCTACGGCGATCAAAAGAATCCAGTCTATTGGCATCGGCTCGAGGATCAGGGCAACGGCATCTATCCCCTATTACCCAATACAAAGAGCGGATCGTTCGACGAGAGAATGTTCATCCCCCTTGGGTCGCTAGCGCCAATCTACCGCGGCACCGCCCGCAGCGTTGTAACCAAACTGCCCGAATCAGATCCGACAGACAGTTACCAACAGCACGACTGCTACTACCTGTCGCTAAAGCATCTTCATGATGGCGCAATCATTGCCGCAGAAGATGTACTTGAGCGTGTCCCCGATACAGATATCTACGATGTAAGCCGTGTAGACTACGAAGATTTTCGGAAGGCCAAACCGATCGACGCCCGCGAGGCGAGCCTTCTCATATCACGCGTCGGGCCTCCATTCAAGCTTGCCCTCATCACGCCAGGCCACTTTTCTGTCGGTTCTGAGCGCCCCGTGGAGCGCGGTCTTTTGTTTGAGAGCATTGTCCCCTGCGACGCCATGTTCTGCGCTACCTTTGAGGACGAGCTGCTTGCCCAGTTTGTCCTGGCATACCTGTCGTCCGATGAGGGGCAGAAGAAACTGGCGGACACCTCGCACGGAGACGCGCTTGTGCAACTTGCCCCAATGGACCTGCGAAGCATGACCGTGCCTGTTCCCGGGCGAGCGGAGCAGGAGCGCTACGCGCTAGAGTACGAAGCAAAGCAGCGCGCCTACGAGGACGCCCTTAAGCAGGCGGAACATTACGCTGCGAGCAAGGGAACGATGTAGCGACCGAGATTGGCAGACTGTCCGGACTTTTCCGACGGCTTGTCAATCAGGCGCGCCATTCAGCGCGGCGGCTAGAAATTGTCATCGGACTTTGCGCTGGCTTTGGCTGCCTCTTCGCCCGCGATCAGGTCCCTAACCGTTATATGCGCACCGTACGTAGCATCCTCAATCTTTTCCATAACATCAGGGTCGCAAGTTCCCCAAATATCTTTAAGGACTCGAGCCAATCCCCAAGCGGCGCTGAGCAGGACGTCAACATCCTTTAGATCTAAGTGGCTGACCGCAAAGGGACAGTACTCGCGCTCCAGCAGATAGGTGTCAACGGCGCCAATTGCCTCAGCCACGTACCGCTCAAGATCGGGATGGGGATGGAAGGCGCACAGCGCCTTGTGCGGATCGGTCGGCTCAATCCAATACAGCGTTGTCGCATCCTCGCATTTCTCGAGCGGATAACGCTCAACCGCCTTCTCCCAACTTTCATACCAAGGATCGGCATCGCCGTCCGTCATTGACTTGCAAAGATCAATCGCCGCAGAAACAGTCGCACACGAATATCTATAGCTGGCGTCTTTCTTAAACTCATCATTGAGCTCGACATCGCCAGACAGCTCCGCCTCCATGATCAGGAACGGACCATCCTCATCCGTAACGTTCATGGGGTAGTTGTTGCACTCATAGTCCGGATACATTTTGTCTCCAATCAATCGTTCGGACACATTAATGACCAATATCGAAACCGCGCTCGCGCGGAGGGACGTCGTCCTCGCGCCAATCTGCAAGTTTTTCTCATCGCGTGAAAAGAACTTGCGATTTCTGCAAGTTCTTCTCACGCTGCGATAAGAACTCGCATGATCGCCCCGCTACCTGCGCCACGAGGCAGCAAGGATAATGGGAATCCCGGCAAGGCACACCACCAAGGCTACGGCCGCGAACGCAAGCGCGATGGCCACGCTCGCGACGACATAGGCCACGGCAATGAAGGCCAGCGCCAGCAGGCAGGCAAGCAGCTCGGCCACGTAGCACAACACCAGGTTCGAGCTCGCGCGCTTCAGCAGGACGTCGGCAAGGCGGACAAGCTCGACGGCAAAGCCGCTGCCGAAATTACGGCCAGGGCCCTTGGCAAGGAACCACTTGAACAGGCACATCAGGGCGCAGCCCAGCATGATCATGATGGAAACGGTCCATACATTGTGCCCCGACTCAACAAGGTTCTGGTCACCCATCGCGCTGCCGTTGATGAGCCAACTCGTTCCATAGCCCATGAACAGCATCGCCAGCAGCAGGCAGGCGCTTACCGCGGCAAGAGAGCGCGACACGCGCCTGCTGAACACCGGAGCTTTGCAGCTGAGCCCAAACCCCTCGCGAACGCGCCAGACGGCATGGTAGGCAGGGTAGGCCGCGATGAGCACGGCCACGAGCAGCGACGCCCAATCGGACCCGGGTGCCGCTGACGCGTACTCCGCGATCGCAGAAACTGAGCAGTTGGTGTGGAACGACTCGTTCAGAAACAGCGCGACCTCGCCCTTCCAAACACAAAACGGAGCGGCGACGGAGGCGATGCCGGCAACGGCAACCGCAGCAACGACAATAAGCGGTGCGCCCTGCACGAGCTTGACGACCTCGCCCTTGGCGGTGCGGGGTGAAGCTTCAACGGTGCTGGCCGAAATTTGGATAGAAGTGTTCATGATCTTCCTTTCAAAGAAGGCTACGTTCGCAAGCTAATGTAAGAAAACACTGTCTTCGAGGGATTGAACAAGACTGTTGCCCTCAGAGACAAACAAACGTTGCTATCGGCATATTGGCCGCTCGGGTACTTCATCATTACGCATCTGTAATTCATCAAATCGCAGGATCTCATTACGCTCAAGCAGAACAGATTGAATAAGCTCATGGACAGCGGCATTGCGGTAGCACAACGACTCCCACGTGGCCAACAAGCCGTCAACAACTCCCTTGTAAGCAACAGAGGAGTCCTCGAGCTCATAGGCAAGATCAATTGCCTCGTCAACTATCTGCCTCATCTGCAAAAGCGTGCACGTGAGATCCGCCTCACTCGACTCGTCGCAAATATAAATACAATCGGACTCAAGCATCTTTGAATCTCCCTTCGAACAACTGACACCTGCAGAATAGTGAAAAGAGATAAAAAGCAACCCGCAATCTACCGCTATATAGCGGTAGATTGCGGGTTAAACCATAAAGCGCACTTAGCCTTGGGCCAAATTACGACTTAGATTCAAATAGGTCGCATATCTCTTTGGCTTTCGCCAGGGGATACTGCGCGTAGTAGAATACGTCGCCGTTCTTTTCTCCGCACACAAAGACTGCGCCCAGCCCCAAGCCTTTAGCGGACGGAACTTTGCATTGTTGTACGCTCTCTTCGCCTTCATCGAAAAGTCGCAGATACCCTTGTTCCATCAGAATAGTGTTGGCATCTTCAGCCCTAATCCCTGAGCCACCCTCTCTCAGTATTTTCGAAATCGAGGCATAGCCCTTAGCGCTTGCCTGATCCATTGAGTAACAGACCGGCAAACGCTCGGCCCCCGCAAAAGCCGCTTCGTAAGCAATACCCTCTCGCATGATTTCCACACTCTTATGACCAGATTCATCAAGCTGAAAAGCAACGAAAAGGCATCGAAGCGCCAGCCAGACCTCGCCCGCGCTAACCATCTCTTTTCGGTCGGTGTGACAGGCGCTATTACGAAATTCAGTAAATCGACCCAGTGTTTCGCCGAGTGTCCTCCACCAGTCCCCCTTTGACGCCTGCGTCAATTCAGCATTTTCAACTCGAACAGAGGATGCCAGTAGCTCACTCTTTTTTTCAATTAACCTTTTGTATTGACCGAGGTTAAGGCCCTCAAGCTCCTTGAGTGGCTTTCTTGCAACAACATAATCGGGAGCAATGGCCTTCAAGGTCGGCAGCAATTTCAAACGCAAGTATCTCTCCGCCGCACGGCAGAACATTAGCAGGCAAAATGCGCAATCTGAATCGCTATCGGTGCCAACACTGCCAATGCCAAATATCTTGCACAGAAGAAGCCCCTGCTCGATATTCTCAAGCACCCTATTTTTGCCATTTTGGTCGCACTCGCAATCAGCGAATGCGCTTTGAAGAGCTTCGCGCGAAGAAAAGCCTATGATTCGACAGTCTTCTGCATCCAGATTAAAGCTTTTGAACGCTTCGCCCACGTTGTCCAAATAGGAATCGGTGTTTACATCAGGGCACCAAACATCTTTATTGTCATCTTTCTTGTCGTCTTCATTGATATGTTCCTCGTCCGCGCCAGCTGTCTCCCTTGGAAGAGATTCTCCTCGCGGCAGCATATCCTTGGCTGCATTGAGTTCCTCAATAGCGCCGGTTTTCTGGTAATTTTCCCAATGCACAACCCATGCCGTATCGAGAATGCGCTTCATCGTTGCAACGTTCTCGTTAATCTTCCACGCTGCATAGTCGGCAATTACGTAGAGGCGATACTTGGCTCGGCTTGCCGCAACATTCACGATATTTGGGTTTACAAACTTGATTGCGCCCTCACAATTGCGCCTTGTATCACACCCCAAGACAAATACCACTTGATGGGCTTCTTTACCTTGGAACGTATGAACCGTACCAATATTATGCTTTGCGAAATATTGCCATGCATCTTTGTCAGCCACTTCAGTCCTAGCACTTAACAGCCGGTCCTGAAGCCCCCTGACAACGGTTTTAAACGGAGAAATAATATAGAGACTTGGAATAACAATTCCCTCGGACTTGCCCGATTCGCAAGCTTTTTTCTCAGCCGTAGCTACGGCCTTATCAAAAGCGTCCTTGACAATCTCGAACACTCTATCGCCCTGGGCATCAACATAATGATCGCGATTGCCACGTTCAAATCCCGTAACATTGATCCACTGTGAGGACTTTAGATAAAAGCTGTCAGCGAGATCCTTTTTTGGGCTAGCCGTCTCGTTAAGCATGGAGCCCTGATACGAGATCTCATTTGAAATATCGAACATGGGTGATATGCAGCGACGGTGAACCACAAGCGGGCAGCCAATCCATTGATCATCCTCGCCGTTGCTGCGCAGGTGGCCATAGGGGTTAACGGCGTCGGCAAGTCGCTGGACCGAAGCCATATCCCCCTTATAAGGTAGTAATACTTTTTTACCGAGGACAGCGCGGAGCTCCTTAACATCCCCTGTGATCACAGGCTCAATCTGAGAGGGGTCACCGACAATCATTGCACGTCGACTGCGAGCAAGGGCGCCCAAAGCAGCATACGGCACCGCCTGTCCCGCCTCATCTATTATCAGCAGGCCAAATAAAGGGTCTTTCCCAATCTGAATGTCCTCAAACATGCGGCCAATCGACGCAAACGTGGAAGAAATCACTGGGGTAAGCAAACTGAGCGTCTGAAAGAGCGCAGGGGCCATACTCCTTCTATCGGCTTGCGTGAACTCTATTAACTCCTTTTTACCAGAATCGACGCCCTTGTCTTTGGCTCCCCAGTATGTTCGTAGAAGCGCAATGTTATTCCGCATACATTTTGATTCAAGGATGAACTCGCGTGTCACCTGCAATGCATAGAGAAATAGCAGGTTGCGGTCCTTTTTTAGGTCAGGGTCATCGGATGGATTATATAGATGAGTCTTTTTTCGGCTTTCGCTATCCCCCTTTGAGATGCACTCGACAAAATGCCCATTAATCGTCTCAACAGATTCAGCACCATCAACTCTGTTGCGCTTTTGACCTTGGATCTTCACCCACAAAGAGGATAGTTCCTTCTTTTCATTCTCTAGTTTTTCGTATTTGTTCTCGAATTTCGTACGCAGCGCAACAAGCCTCTGGTCCGGTGCGGTTTGCAGCATAAAGGAATCGAGCTTCTCGCGGCTATCGGACAAACGGCCCCTATTGAAGATGCTCCCGATCAGCCCACTGGCCTTTTCTTCCGCATCGCGCAATTCTGCTTCAAGCCTATTCCTTCTCGCCTCATAATCAGCAGTATCCTTCGCAATGTCATCAAGATATTTCCGGACATCACCTGCGGAACTGCCTTCAAAAGGACGAGACAGACATACCGTTTCGGTTGTCAGTTCTTCAACTATCTCTCGCTCGTCCTTTTGACACCTACAATTCAATTGGGACAAATGCTTCTTGCGGTTCAGAAGTTCGCGCTCCCCGGCTGCTTGCTCCTCCATTCTGTTGAATCGATCGGTTATCTTTTTGTATTGAGCAAGAAACAGCTTCTTCGCCTCAGAAAACCGTCCGCCCTTTCCCAGCCCGCCGTTAAACTGCAGCGAAGAAAGCTCGCAATCTCTGAAGTTATTAATATTCCTACGGTTTCCCAGACATGCCGCAACCATAAGCCCAGGATGCGTAGGGTCGCGAAGATTGCCTTTATTGTCAACGAGCGCCGAAGAGAAATAGAGATCATCCACCGGTTTCTGCTCGTTTTTCTTTCCCCAAACAATGTTGGACAAATCTGACTCTAGAAACTCCTTTTTCTCAGATTCGTCAATACCCTCCAAAAAGGCCTTCCCATCAGGAAGCTCTTTGGCGATGTTCTCAACTGCTGCATTGTTTGTCGAGCAGACCAAGATGCTGAGACTTTTTATCGCATCTCCCGTTCTGCCCTCTTTGAAGCGATAAGGATTCTTGGCGTACTTGAGATACCGTTTGCTAAGTTCTACCTCTTCGAAGGCGTCATCGGGCTTGTCATATTCGCACAGCAGACGGGCTTTTTCGACAACGTTAGCCGCAACGATATCCTTGAGCAGGGTTGTTTTTCCCGTGCCCGGAGGACCGTTAACCGACATAACGTCGTTTGCCGGGTATTTGCGTGTCGAACCGCCACGACCAACCGCAAGATTTACCGCCACTTGTTGCATCAAACTCAAGGAGTATTTACTCGGCCAGCGACCGATAGGTGTAGCGCCGGCTCCCAACACTTCAGAAAAGAAGTCTGCACGATCAGCCAGATCTTCATCGTCTTCGCCGTCCAGAAGATCGATCTCTCCGCAGGCAGATTCATTCCTCAAGCCACCTTCAAGGTATGCGGCGACAAGAGACAGCGATCCCTCACGAAGATCGTCGAAAGACCCTGACTTGTTGCACAGCTCATTTATCATGGAAATGTCTTTTGCGAAAAATGAGTGACAGAGTGATTGGTCGAACGTTGGACACGCATCGTCCCCGCTGTCCTTTGGCTTCATTGCTCTATATTCGACAAGCAGCCTTGAACACCACTCGCTGATACGTTTAGCCCCGTCACCGTCGGGAAGGCAGCTGGCTATCCCCTTAATCATTGGCCGGACGCAACTATTGACAATGCCCCTAATGACACCATATGTCAGCTTTGTTCCAACGAGTTCTTGATTGAGCTTCTTGCAAATATCGTCCTGCTCTTTCTCAAAGCTACCGATGGCATTTAGGCTATTCCCGACGTTCCTCTTCAACCACCAAAATAAGGAGGACAACTCGAAGCTGACAAATTGACCATCAGGACTCACACCTAATAGTGCAACCGTCATGCACTCATCCTCTTTTTCGATTTCATTCCCCGGTTTTTCTGCAAGATAAGTCATGACCGCTTCGCGTGGAACGGAGCCCAGGTGACAATAAATCGTTGAGATCGGCCAGTTTTCGCCGTTTGTGACACTATCCGTACGCTCTCTCGCTTCTTCAGAAGGCGTCCTTAGCTCCTGGTCGTCCCGCTCTTCAGGGACAAAGCAGTCATCAAGCATTCCTTTTCTGGGCCTAGGCGGGTCCTTTTTCTCTTCGGGTTGGTCGCCTTGGCTCAAAAAATCAAGCAAATACCAGTAATCTAACGCATCGCCAATTGCTTGCTTTTTCTCAGCAGGGGTCATTTGAATCAGTCCTCGCACTCACATAGATACATTTATGTCCAATAATGTCCACAACGTCATCGCGCAATTTCTTTGGTTGAAGTATCTCAAACACATCGAGCCACTTCATTGCCCATGTTTTCATGCCATCATACGACGCCATAAACGAATACTCTGGATTTGGATGCCCGTCCTGTGTCTCGCGCCGAAACCCATCGTTTCCGGCAAATTCGGCTAAAAGATACTTCTCCTTTGCTTGGTTATGACACCTTACGTGAACCGTAACGATGTCGTCACTAAACATCCTGTTCACGCCAGCACAAGAGAACCTTTTTGCTTCTTCGGCCATCGCCTCAAAATGACCTTTTGCATCGTCCGATGGTCCAGCAATGGTTATATCCCGCAGGCTATCAACTCGAATTGCGTCAAAAGACCTCGCGGCACCCTTGTGGCCCACAAACAGGTAGTAGTAGCCATCGTGCATACATAGATGATATGGCGTATGACTATGCAATCGCCCCTTATCAGAAGTTCGAAAGCGGACTCTCTGCCTTTGGCTAATGGCCTTTTCCAATAACTTCAAATTTGCAAGCGTTGCTTCCATATTTGCAATTCTGCCGCTTTTGAGCAGAGCATTTTCTTGAGCCAAACGATCTTCGATCTGCCGTCTTTCTTCGCCGCACAGTAGGCGAAGAACTGCATGCTCAAGTACGTCGGCTCCACCCACGCCCGTAGAGGCTTCAATGAGACGGCACAGATGCTCAATTTGCGCACTATCAATTTGACGCTCTATGCTGTACAGGCGCTTCGCATTTTTAGGTGCAGATTCCCCATCGCCATTCGTCAGCCGCTCGCCCTTACAAGCCAATCGACTTGCAATCACCGTGTAGAACGGATTCAGACAACTGTTGTCGAGATCGATACTATTCATCTCGGTTAACGGACTGGCGCCCGCATTATTGCAGAGCGAAGGCTTTTTTGATCCAGAATCAACAAGTGCGTTCAATACGCCCTGCACTGTGTCGCGCTTAACTTCATAGCCATAACGGGCTTTAAGCTCCGCCATTATGTCAGAAACGCTCAACCCTTTGCCAAGCCCAGCATCAGTTTCCTCCAATAGGATACGCTCGACATATATCGCCAGCTCCTTTGGATATGCTCGGTGATTTCCCTGGATTTTCGGTTGAACCATAGCCGCCTCCAATCTGAACAATCAACATTTTACTCAGTCGATATGACCAAGAGATTGAAAGTGCCGCTATTTAACGGTGAACGGCGAAGCCATCCATAAAGGGCTCCGCCGTTCACAAATAGATTAGCACAACTCGTATACGACGTAATGACTGTTAGGGCGCACTCGCAGCAAACTTGAATCACCTTGATTGGCAACCTCGAGCAGAGCCGAAGGCGACCGAATGCATCCTTGTTTTTATTCATTGGCGAGCTACAATCAACGCAAACCGACCCATCGATATTTCTCTGCAGGCATCGATTGAAATAGAGACAACAATGTTTGATTTAATTAGCGAATTCAATAAAACTGTAGCCGAGCATAATGTCGATTGGGTTGCTAAGGGATTTGCTTTTCGCGACGAAACCATCTATCCAATCGGATATGACACGAAACTGCTCGGAAGAATTTTCGAGATGCTTACCGAGCCGTTGCTCAAGGAGATTGCCGACGACTTCGGGTTTACGCTAACGACCCCAGACAAACAAAACTACTATCCGGACTTTGTACTAACCCCTCAAAACGAAGAGGGGAATCGAATTGCTGTCGATGTCAAATCAACTTATCGAAAGCACCTAAAGAGAGGAGGCATTGCTCCATATAAATTTACACTTGGATCATATGCATCTTTTCTGCGCGATGGGAGGAAGAACATCCTCTATCCCTATAATCAGTTCTGCAAACACTACGTAATCGGATTCGTCTACGACCGAAACGACGAAATAGAGAGCGCACGTCCCTGCTACCCCCTTAACCAATTAAAAGAAATACCCGAACCCTACAGCAATGTTGAATTCTTTATTCAAGAGAAATACCGCATTTCAGACTTCACCACCGGTAGCGGCAATACCGAAAATATCGGAACTATTTCCTCGAATTCAATCAGCCCATTCACTCAGGGTTCAGGGCCTTTTTCAAAGATGGGGAACGATGCATTCGAACTTTATTGGCGAAACTATCCAAAATATACAGCGAAAGAAAAGAGTTACACCGACTTTCAGGGATTCAGAAGATGGGTCGAAACAAACGTTATTGAAATTGATTCAAGCCTACGCGATCGAATTCTCTCCTATGGCGATGTCGTCAACGACAGCCGGGGCGACAGAAAGTAACGGCTATTAGGAGAAAAGTGGACGAAGGAAAGGGAAACACGAGATTAAAGGTGGACTAGGGGACGTTATTCCATCTACTTCTATATCATCATTTCCAGCACATGAACCAAGTAAGAGTTATTTCTTAGGCCTTCACGAGAAGCGCTTCGATCATTGAATTGCGTAAGCTCTGCTTCGAGCCGACGTGATAAAAATGGGAGAATTCAAAGCACTCAAAATCACTCCAACAGTTTTCAATATGCTCATTCACCCTGTACTTATTCTCTTTCCACATGGAAAGATAGACATCCGCCTGAGTCGCATGAGCAGCATCAGCCAGAGCAACAGCTTCAGACTCTGGCCATTCACCCACATAATTTGTATCGCGGCCGATATAAGGAGGGTCGAGATAAACACAGTCGCCTTTTCTTGGCGCCCGCATAATCTCTTTCCAATCGCAAGATTTGAACTCCCAGTCTTTGCCTTCCATGGCAGCCTGCACCCTATCAATCTGATTGCATATCTTAGTTATATACGACCTGGAAAAACGCTCGGGCTTCTTGCAAAATGGAACGTTAAACATCCCGCTCCTATTGAAACGCATAACGCCGTTAAAACAGGACCTATTTAAGAAGATAAAGTCATACGGTGAATGACTTGTATTGAATCTGTCCCTTACCTCGTAGTAGTATTCCGCTCCACCAGTACGCAACATCACAGATTCGCGTTCAAGGTATTCCCGCATAGACTCTGATGTTATTTCATGCCGCTGCACGCTTCTATAAAAATCAATAATGTGTTGATTGCGATCACCGACCACCGCTCTCTGTGGACAAACGTTAAATAGCACAACCCCGCTCCCCAAAAACGGCTCGTACCATATCCCCTGCTGCTTATCCCAGTTTATTGTCTCCTCAATGAAGGGGACTAGCTTCGTTTTAATTCCCTGGCATTTAATGGGGGGAACAATTACCGACATCAAACCTCCGATGCGCCGTCCATGTTCAGACTCAAGGATTTTAGTTTAGACGCTAGCTGGGACACAACACACGTTGCGCACATCAATATCCCTTTCCTCAACCCAAGAATCGGCAGCGAAGCATGGCACGCACCCCCATATCCATCGTTAAGCCAAATAAAGCCAATACTCTTCGAAAATCATTCCTAATAATTAATAACGACCCTCAAATACTAAAAATGTCTCCGGATAACGAGGACGCTTAAGCAACGTCTTAACAACAATCGCTTTCAACTCGGGCTTTCCATACGGACCCCTACCCCTTAAACACCATATCGTTGTGATATTCAATAAACTCAGCTCTTGGGGCGAATCGTTTCGGAAGCGTAATCGGCTCTCCGTTGTAGCGCCACAAGTACTCGTCCTCAGGAGTTTCGTGCTCGACCACGCTAGACACCACTATCTTTAGGTCCTTCGTAATGGTGATTAGTCCCCGGTCGAACGCTTTATCGTGCAATGCGTTCAAAAGCAAGCCGTTGTCGGGCGCGAGTCGCTCCGTCTTTGGATCAGAGACTTTCCAGGGCTTGATATGGCTAGCAACCAACAGAGCCTTGTTCGTTAGCCCCGTCAAGCAGCATCTTGAATCGTAATTGACGAGCAGGGTATTTCGAAAGAACTCCTGGTTCACCCGCATCGAAACAATTGCCTCGCGCTCCTTGCCCTCTGGCAAATCAAAGCCGATCGTCTCTTTCAGCTCATCACTTAGCGGTTCTTTAAAATCGAAACGGTTGAGGAAAACCTCAGTCGCCTCCTCGACAAGCTCATCACCAGCAGAGGAATACTCAGCCCAAACCATCTTGTCCATTTTGCTTGCATGGGTCATTCCAACCTTGCCGCGAGCACGTCGACGCTCATCGAATGATGCAAGGTTCCAGATTTTTAGAGCAACCGCGCCCGGCGTTCTGCCAATGGCCTTAGCTAGCGCCTGGACATCCTCGTTTGTATCATCAACCTTTTTCGATGGTAGGGCGAGGTACAGAAACAGAGCCGCAAGGGTTTCTTCCCTCGACCATTTGCTTCCACGACCAGCCATGATTGCTCCTCGCCCGCGCACCGCTCACGTAATAGGTCCAGGATAATCCCGCGGGGGACCGCGGCCGCCGCCTTTTTCTCATTCGTCGGTGAATGATTGAAACAACGGCACCTCCCTGCGCTCCTCATACCCTCGCTCAAGTTTCTTCCCAAGCTCGGCAGCGCAGCGCTTCGTTTCCTTAGAAAACAGGTCATCGATAGCCCTGTCGATTCGCGTGCAAGTCTGCCGGTGCTCGTTCTTCCAGGGCAGGTTGAGTCCCAAACTCGCATCCCAATAGCCGCCGAGTTTGGCGTTGATCACTTCCTCGGGATACAGCACGTCGCGGCGAATCCCTTCGATCGCCTCGTCCTCGTCCATATCACAGGCTGTCTCGCCCTGCACGAGGCACTTGCGCAGCTCCTTTTGCGCCCGGATGCTGTTCAGCATGCGAACGCACACCACGGCCAAAAAGCGGTAGCGCTCGCACAGGTCCCACTCGCCGCCGAGCCATACGCGATAGCCCAGCATTTCGCTCGCGGACTCATCATCCATCAAGATCAATTCCCACGGACGTACTTTGGCGAGCACATCCTCACCTAGCATTTGAACGCCGCCGCGTGTAAAGATGCACGGCTCCACGTCGTAATAGCCAAAGCCGTGGCCTGCACCACGACGATTGATGACGTGCTTGGGCAGCAGGACGATATTGTCGCTGGGCTCGGGGTCAACCTTGCGCAGCTTTTTGACCTTGCGGCGGGCGCGCTTTAAGCTGCGCTCGTTATCGACACGGCCGCGGCCGTCCGGCTTGCCGCCGTATCGCAGGGCAACCTCGCGCGCCAGGATCTTTGTGTCCGCAGCGCACAGCAGGTCGCTCACGGTGGGCAGGTCTTCCCACTCAATGCCGTCGACATCCCAAATCCTGCTCATGTTCAACCTCTTTCTGGCCGTTAAACTACGCGATCGTTCGCCCCGCTCTATATGCCCACAAGACATGAGCCCCGCTAGAGCGCCTTCTTACTCGGAGCAATCGCCTCGTCCACCAGACCCAACTCCAGAGCGCGCCTGGCGTTGCACCAGCAGTCGCGCTCGGTGAGCTCGTGGAACTCCTGGGCGCTCAGGTTGCCATGCTCGGCCAGCAGCTCGTCCAGCTCGGCGCGCATGGCCGCCGTGTGCTGGGCCACGATCTCGATATCGGTCTGCTGCGCCATGCCCGTGCCGCCCATCAACTGGTGGATGAGCACTTGCGTGTGGCGGTATACCTGGCGGTGGTCGCCGCAGGCCAAGATCACCGCGGCCATCGAGGCCACGACGCCCTCGCCCACCGTGATCACGGGGCAGTCGAGCGACTGCATGGTGTCGATGAGCGCCAGCCCCGCCGTAACGCTACCGCCCGGGCTGTTGATGATGAGGGTGATGGGCTCGGTGGCGCTCTGATGCTCCAACACCAGCATGGACTTAATAAGGCCATTGCAGGTCACATCGTTGACCTCGCCTTCCAGCAGCAGCACGCGGCTGTTAAGCAGCTCACTTGCCATATCGACGGCGGCAACGCGACCGTCCTTGGACTTCTTGATAATGCTAGGCTCACGATACATAACGGACATGGTAATTCCCTTCTAAACGGAATCGGTAAGGAAGTAAAACGAGGCCGCACGGCTAGCGGCCAATGGAAGCCGTGCGGTCAAATAGGCAAGATGGAGCGCGCGAAGCTGCAAGGACTAATCCCTCAGCCACTTGGCCGCATTGGGATGGTCGCCGCAAAAATACTTCTTGGCACGGAAGGGGCGCATGCCGGTTACTTTGACCAGGCAGTCGGTACGCGGCATAAGCCCCACCTCGCCCGGGGTTATCACGCAACCGCGCACATCGACGGCAGTACGCTCGGCGCCCACGTAATTGGTGCCCAGAACCGACTCGCCGCACAGATTGCTTATGTACTCCTGTGTCGCGATGTTGCTGCCGCCGCCCATATAGATCAAGCTGTCGCAGTTATCGAGGATGGTAAGCGCTGCGGATTTGCCGTACGCACCATCGAGCTGACTCAGCGATTGCGCGCACATCAAAAAGCTAATGCCACGGCTGCGCACGGTCGCAATACTCCGCTCAAAATCGGGAATGCGGCCCACGTTGGGAAACTCATCCAGAATAAACTGCACGTGGCGCTGCAAATGCCCGCTGGGGTTGGAATCAGCGCGGCGCTGGGCCAGGTTAAACAGCTGCTTAAGGGCAACGTTCGCAAGCCATGCATTGGTCGAGTCGTTGTCGCTCACCTTAAGATCGATTACGCGCTTGCCCTCGTCGATACGGTCGAGGCGCATCTCGTCTTTCTCAAAGACGCGCATGAGCTGGGGGGTCTTAAGCCGCGAGATGGTCGCGTTAAGCGTGATCAGAATGCTCTTAAGCGTTCTATCGGCTGCCCCGCGA
Organism: uncultured Collinsella sp.; assembly: GCA_938033205.1. Taxonomy (GTDB): domain Bacteria; phylum Actinomycetota; class Coriobacteriia; order Coriobacteriales; family Coriobacteriaceae; genus Collinsella. Next base: position 95,818 of record CALHJP010000025.1, read on the forward strand.
AAATCACGATACTGTTCAACGCCATACAGGTCCGCGTTCGCAGAATCATACTTGCCAAGAAATTCCTTGGACTCCACCTGCTCCACAAGGTGATCCAGCGGAAATCGTCCCTCGCCATCTCCCGTAACCTTGATGAGTGCCGCCAGCTTAAAGACGTTGTTCATCTTAAGATAGCGTCGCGGAGCTGCGGGATCCCCGTCCGGCGCAAATGTGCCGGCAAGGCACTCTAAGAGGAACAGGATTCCAATAATCGCTCGAAGTAGCAGATCGCTCGCATTGTCCCAAAACGGATCGTCCCTAAAGCTACGCCTGTCAGGATCGACCCCCTCCATGATTGACGCCACTGTGGTGGGGATATCCTCGACATCCATCACGTAGCGCAAAGGATCGTACCCGGACGACTGCTCGGGATTGATGGTGTCGAGAACCGTTACCTCGTAGCCGTCCTCCTCGAAGCCCTTCCCCGTACGGCGCAGCAGCTCGCCCTTGGTGTCCGTGACCACATAGCAGCACTCGTGGTGATTGAGCAGGTTGGGCAAAATGAAACTCGCCGTTTTGCCGCTGCCGGTACCGCCAAAGGCAAACACATTGTTGGACACGCTCGTCTCCCAGTGCTTGTCGCCCTCGTAGAAAGCCACCGTGGCACCTTGCGCCAAGATCACATCGCGCTGCTCATCGCCGGATGACAGCGTCTGCATTTCCTCCTTGGTCGCCCACTTCTTGGTCTGATACTCCGTTTGCTGCGCGGCCTCGTAGCCGTACATCTTAATGACCGACATTGCACGGCCCCTTTCTTGTCGATAGTTCTGCGTGATTGCTAGGAAATACGGTCGACGTCTGCGCCCTCCTTGGGGCTCGTCGCACACGGCAACTTGACCGCACCGTCAATCAGACGCTCGGTTTGCGCCACATAGCTCTCGCGCGCCGCGATTGAGACTGACCCGTCGCGCAGATATGCAAGCAATGCATCAATCATCAGCTTGTCGAGCAGGTCATACTCTTTGGCCTGAGCGAAGTTGAGGGTGTAGCGGTCCTGGAGCTCCCGTACCTTAGTTGCCAAATCGATTTCCATCTTTTCCTCCATGCAATAAAAGTTCTCCCGATTGTCCGAAAGAGCCTCAAACGGGCGTTTGACGCATAGCTCAAAGTTGAAACGCGGACTGGTATCGAATACGTGTCTCTGCACCTTGAGATAGCGCTTATAAAACATGACGGCATCGTCCTCGTCCGCCGTAAAACCGCGCGAGCCATCGCGATGCACGTGGTCGCAGGGTCTTTTGTAGTCAATGCTTCGCACAAAGCGAGACAGAATATATCCACCTTGTTCAGACGAGTACTTCATACCTGTCGTAACCTGCTCGAACATGCGCACACCGCTCGACTTAAAGCGCGGATTGCTTCCGTGCTCAAACATGCCAATTAAGATGGCCATGCAGTGCGCGCAGTTATCGCGCTGGGGAAAATACAGCGACAACAAAGCGAGCGACGCTGCGGCCAAAAGCTCGCGGGCCTCGTGCACATCGTCTCGATACTGCTCGGGCACCAGCCCGGGAATATCGGGCGAGTGCTTTTCCAGCACGTCAACGAGTGCCTTGGCCAAGCGCTCGGTATCCTGCTCGCCGCAGTACGGATACGGAAACGGCATCTCTGCCTTCCCGTTCTTTTTGCACATGCTGCGGAGATCTTCGTCGATCGTGTTGAGGAACACCTCGTAAATGCTGTCTTCATTCTTCATGAATGCTTCTTCCTATCCGGTTGCGGATGTTTGTCGATAAGTCTGTTCTATGTTTTAGAATGGTCTGAGGCATGGACGATGACAATCGACCTAACCTGTAGCTTCGTTAGTGAAATCACCCTGCTTGATAGCGCAGTTTACCTAAAGGCTGTGTAGCGATTGCATCAAGCAGTTTGTATTGAGTTGGTTTTGGATTACTTCGAGAATAGCACAGTGCTCTGTTCTCGTCATTAGAAATTATCAAAATTTTCTGCTAATATATAACCCACTAAGAAGAAAGGGCTCTATACATGCGTGAAACAACATCATTGCCACGTCTCACCGCCGCCGCCCTCTCACGCGCGCTTAATCTGGAGCAGGGCAGCCGTCTACTCACCGTCCGTCTGCCTGGCGCCATCGACTGTAAGGCGCTTCGTGAATGTTTCAGCCTGAACAGCAACGGCGTACCCGATATTTGCGAGCTTGAACCCGGCAGGCAGGGCGCGGGCAATGGCGATGCGGCTCCGGTGTTTATCGACGCATCGGGGTATTACCGTACGGGCAAACACGACATCGAAAAAGAATGTATCGCCTTGATCGATTACTTAGAGCCCGGCTACCTCGATTTCTGTGACTGGGGTCCCTTTATTTGGTGTCTGTATGCGCTCGCCCTTTCGAATCGCACTCGCGCAGCCGTAGTGCTGCCCGCCGACCTACTCGATAAAGCCGAGCAGGCGCGCACGATCCTGATACGCGAAGGACTCATCGAGAGCGTCGTGTATTTGCCACTTTCTGAACCCAGGCCCTACATGACAAGCGCGCTTCTCATATTGTCTTCAGGAAATCGCAGCGTTGCATTTCGCAGCGCAATCGAATCCGGGCCGCGTTTTCGATATGTGACAGAAACATCGTATTACTCAGATATCACCTTTTCCATCTCCCCCGACTGGGCCCGCATTGATACCAATACGCCCAGATCAACGCCTATCGAAACGTCCACTTTTGCCACGCGTGAATTGCTGCTGCATCGCGCAGCCCTCTCAAAAGGCAAAATCAGCCTTATCAGCCTCACCCGAAACTACAGGGCTACGCTCGGTGACGCTTTTACGCGAGTAGCTCCATTTATGCCCCGCGAGAGCACCACATCAAACGACATTGATGCAATCGAGGTACGCCGCATCTCATCTCAGGATTTTCAAGATGGCAACCTTCTACCCGCATATGCTGTAGAGAGTGCAAATAGCTCGGATTCCAAAATCGTAAAGGTGAACCCCAGCGTTCTCGATCGATATGAGCTCCGCGCTGGAGATATCGTCATGCCACGCATGCTGGGTCGCTACGGCGCGTCCAACCTGCTCGTCGTCAGCGCCGATGACGCGAAGCAACACCTAGTTGCTTCGCATAACACCACCGTCATTCGCCCGTCGTTCCAAACGATGACCGAAGAGGAGCGCGTAGTGTTTTCGGAGATAATCGTTGGATACCTTACCGAAGGCCATGGGGCACAGCTGATTCAAGCATTAACCGAAGCAGCCAGCATCCGCGCCATCCGCCCTAACGACCTGTTCGAGATCGAAGTCCCGCCAGCGCTCGACCCGCGCACGCGCGAGTACAGCGAATCCATCAATCGCTTTGCCGAGGTCGTAGAAACAAAGAAACAAGCCGAGGCTGCCGTCGCCCAAGCCCAGCGCAACCTCGAAGTCGCAAAAAAGACCATCACCGAAGTGCTCGACCAAATCTGCGAGTAACACATAGGCAGCAGTAACGCCCCAAGCCGGCGGCGGGACCAGCTCCTGCCGCCGGCTTAACTGTCTGGGCTACTCCCATCCCGTAGTCTGGGGATTCCATTTGCGCACATTCTCCGAACGATCGAAGCACGGAGCATACAACCGATTGACGACCTCTTCTGCTCCAGTGATACTCCCCGCGAGATCAAGTACCCCCGCCTGCCTAGCCATCTTTACATACTGCGCAGAACCATTTTGTTTCCACCAGAGAGGCGCCACGAACTCTTCCGGCATTGCCACCTTGCGGACAGACGCTTCTTTCTCGACTCTCTCGATAAGTGTAGCCCCATCGATGAAGCAAGTTTTCGCGTACACCAAGATGTCGACTATATCCTTGATTCGCGAAGAGGCACGGCCCTCATGCATCTCTATCATTGCGAGCAATTTATCTGCAAGGGCGCTCTCCACTCGGCATACTCGATAGTCGCAGACTGGGAGCCCCTCGATATTCAAACGATCGATCGGCGCGAGAACCTCAGGCTCAAGTCCCCGCACTTCATCAATTACCAAGTCAATTGAAATTGGCTGTAGCTTCTTGGTTCCCATAAAGGGGGTGAACCATACCTTAGCACCGCACCGATACTCATCTTCTTCTTTGATCTGCTCTGCACGATCAAAGACAAACGAAACGAAATCCTCCAGATCAATCGAAGCCGCCCGCACCAGATCGGCAACAGCCTCTTCGAGGCTCTCCTCTTGAGCAACCAAGTCAATATCTCTTGTGACACGCGCATCGAGCGTTCGCGCCAGGACGCTTTGACCACCTTTAAGCACAAAACGGCAGTCATCTTCTGAAAAAACGCGACATAGGAAGCGATGAAAGTAGAAACCAACGATTGCCCGATTAGTATCCATTGGTGATTCTCTTGCGGCATTCCTAACAGCCATCTCCAATGCGGCAGGCGTTTTGTACTTCACCATGTCCTCCGTTTCGCATTACCCGTTCAGTACCATCAGCAAAGGCGCCATCAGCTCGCGTCGTTTGGCGGTTTTAGAGTTCTCTTCTACAAGATCCTTCAGCCGTTGTATATCGAGTCCACGTCCAAGCGCGTCGTGATAGGCATCGATAATTAATGAGGGATCCTCGCAATCGAGGCAAAGATCGACAAGCGTGCGCTCGGGTTTAGTTACCGGCAGGCCGTCGAGCCAAACGATGTCCCGCTCAGCAATCTCGCGCTTTACAAAAGAAAGGGATTCGTTTCTTGTATTGATACGCGTGGGCGCGGTCATCCTGTAGGGGGACAGATAGAAATCGCCCATTTGCTGCAGATTCGCCGCAGTCGTACCGCTCACGGCGATGCCATCCCACTGGCGCTTTCTCTCCCACGCGCAAAGGGAGGGACTGGTGAGCTTCCAAAAAGCGTTGAGCTCGTCGGTGTCCCGGCGCTGCGTTCCGGACATCCGGTAGGCGCCGTGGCATATCCGTTCAAGACGCCCTGCGCGGCATGAATGTGCCAGCGCATCTCGAGAGATGCCCATGCGAGCCGCCTGGGCTGTGGTAAACACGCCCTCGCTCTCGGAAAGCTCGCTTATCGCCGTTATGTTGCTAAAGTACTTCATGTTGCAATTGTAGGATATTTTCATACTTTTGCAACGTGATTTTGATTCATGCGATCCGTACGTCTTGCTTATCCCATTTCTGGCCCCAGCTTGCTATCGGCACCCCATCTCCCGCTATCGAGGTCTAATACTTTTCCGCGGAGTGAACGTCTGTTTTTGGACCCCTGAAGCATCCGCATTTTTCATCGGCAAAATCGCAGGATTCCAGTATCGAAACCGCAGGAAACGACACGCTCAAAGTGTCGATGCTTCGGGGGTCCGATTTAGCTCGTTCACTTCTCGGAAAAGTATTAGACCTCGCTGCTAGCCACCTAGAAGGGCACCTCTCCCTTCCTCACTGCCACCCAAAAACTCATCCAACATTAATCTTGGCTCAAGAATCGCTTAATCTATAACCTGCACTATAGAGTTCGACCAAGGGCGGAGCGGTGCAACGCAGGCCGCCGAACACAACGCTCGCGCCTGGGTAGATCGCCCGGCGTCGCGCCCATCGAACGAAAGGAAAGGTCATGGACGACCTCGAAAAAGTTGAAACTATCCGCACCAAGTGCAACGTGAGCTATACCGATGCCAAGGCCGCGCTCGACGCCTCCGACGGCAACGTTCTGGACGCCATCATTTGGCTCGAGTCGCAGGGCAAGACCCAGACCACGTCGGCGCACGCCGCCACCGAGTCCGCGCCGGCCGACGAGCCCTCGGCCGAGATGGTCGCCGCGCAGGTCGCCTACGAAAAGTCGAGCGAAAAGACCGACTTCTCCAAGAAGATGGACGGCGTGTGGGAGTACCTCAAAAAGCTCTTCCGTCTGAGCCTGGACACCAAGTTTATCGCCACGCGCCGCGACGCGATCATCCTCAACATCCCCATCCTGATTCCCATCGTCGCCCTGTTTGCCTGGGGCGCCACGATATGGCTGATGCTGCTTGGCCTGTTCTTTGGCATGCGCTACCGCATCGATAGCGACGGCGACGTGCCCGGCAGCATCAACAACCTGATGGACAGCGCTGCCAATGCCGCGGACGACATCAAGCAAAATCTGAACGACGACAAGTAATCGCAGACGGGGGCACGTATGGCACGGATCCTGATTGTAGAGGACGAGGAGAAAATCGCCCGCTTTGTGACGCTCGAGCTGGAGCACGAGGGCTACCAGGTGGAGCACGCCGCCGACGGCCGCGCCGCCGTTGACCTGGCGCTGGAGCGCGACTACGATCTGATTCTGCTCGACGTGCTGCTGCCGCAGCTCAACGGTATGGAGGTGCTGCGGCGCGTGCGCAAGCACAAGGATGTGCCGGTGATCATGGTCACCGCGCGCGATGCCGTGATGGACAAGGTGGCCGGGCTCGATGCCGGCGCCGACGATTACCTGACCAAGCCATTTGCGATTGAGGAGCTGTTCGCACGGATCCGCGTGGCGCTGAAGCGCTCGGAGGCCGTGCGGGCGGCTTCGGGCGTTGGCGGCGTTGGGGCGGGCGGTGCGGGCGGGTGCGCCGTTGCGATACCCCCGGCTGGCGACTCGGCCAAGACCTCTGCCTCGCCCTCCCCCACCGCGCTCACCGTGGGCTCGGTTGCGCTCGACCCCGACCGCCGCGAAGTCACGGTCGGCGGCTCGCCCATCGTGCTGACCGCTCGCGAGTTCGACGTCCTCGCCCTGCTTATGGCGCACGCCGGCACCGTGCTCACGCGCGAGCGCATCGCGCACGAGGCGCTGGGCTACGACTACGTGGGCGACACTAACAACGTCGACGTGCACATCGCGCACCTGCGCGCCAAGATCGAAGACGCCGGCAGTGCCCGCATCATCCAGACCGTGCGCGGGGTGGGCTATGTCTGCCGCGCGTAACGACGAGGCTAAGCGCGTCACCTCCATCGCCCGCGCCATCAACTGGAGCTATATGTGGCGCCGCTTGGTGAGCTACGTCTGGCTGGATCTGTTACTGCTGCTTGTTGCGGCGGCGATCCTCGTCTATGGCTACAACCAGACGCTGCCCGATGGCGCGTTTACCGCGGGATGGATCCCCAGCGCTAGCGTTCACGGCATGTCACTGACGCCCGCGCGCGGCTGGGACCTGACAACGCTCACCTATACCGTCGAGTTTGCGCGTACCACCAAGACCTTCCCCCTCGCGCAGGACCTCGTCGCGCTATGGCCTCTCTACCTTATCGTTGCGGGCTGGCAGGTCATCAGCGTGCTCAACATGCTCGGCGGCGCCCGCCGCGTGCGCCGCACCATGGCACCGCTCAACGACCTGGCCCTGCGCGTTGACGAGCTCGGCCGCATGCAGCTCGCCGGCGGCAAGATGGAAACGCTCGAGCAGGCCATCGAGCGCGCAAGCGTCGACTCGCCGAGCGTCACCACCGGCGACGCCGATCTGGCGAGTATCGAGGTCGCGCTCAACCGCCTGCTGCGCCAGATGCAAGAGGCCAAGCTGCAGCAGATGCGCTTTGTCAACGATGCGAGTCACGAGCTGCGCACGCCCATCGCGGTGATTCAGGGCTACGTGAACATGCTCGACCGCTGGGGCAAAGACGACCCGGACGTGCTGGCAGAGTCCATCGCCTCGCTCAAAGCCGAAAGCGAGCATATGCAGGAGCTCGTGGAGCAGCTGCTGTTTTTGGCACGCGGCGATGCCGGTCGCACCGTGCTGCGGCGCGCGAATACCAACCTGGCTGCACTGGTCGGCGAGGTTTGCGAAGAATCACAGATGATCGATGCCGGGCACACATATCGGCTGGCGTACGATGCCGCACTTACCAGCGACCCGCGCTGCAGCGCATCGGTTGACGTGGCACTCGTGAAGCAGGCACTGCGCGTGATCGTGCAAAACGCCGCCAAGTATTCGGACGCGGGCACGCCCATCTCGTTTGGCGTAGCGCCGGATGCGGGCGCGGGCACGATCGACATAGCCGTTGAAGACGAGGGCATCGGCATGAACCAGGAATCCGCAGCTCACGCGTTCGAGCGGTTCTACCGTGCCGACAACGCACGCGATGCCGGCGCACAGGGCTCGGGCCTGGGGCTCGCTATCGCCAAGTGGATCGTCGACAGCCACGGCGGCGTCATCGGCGTGACCTCGGTCGAGGGCGTCGGAAGCCGCTTTACGATTCGCCTGCCACGGTAGGGATGCCCCCTCGTGGATCGAGGTCTAATACTTTTCCCGAGAAGTGAACGACCATATTCGGACCCCCGAAGCATCCGCATTTTTCGGCCGCAAAATCGCAGGATTCCAGCATCGAAACTGCAGGAAACGATGACCTTAAAGTGTCGATGCTTCGGGGGGGCTGATTTGTCTCGTTCACTTCTCGGAAAAGTATTAGACTTCGGTTTTTGACCGTTGCAAAAGTCGATCCCTCGGCATAAATAAAGGGATAGGGCCACACGGCCCTATCCCTTTTTGCTAGCTATGACAGCTTATGCGCTACTCGCGGCACAGGTGCACGGCGAAGCCGGCGAACTCGCGCTTAAAGTACACGAGCTTGGTGCCGCCGTCGGGCAGCAGCACGCGCGACTCCTCGTTGACCTCGAGCCCGCGCTCGGCAAACCACTTCTCGGCAGCGTCGATGTCGTTGACGGCAAAGCCGATGTGGCCCTTGGTGCCACGACCGTTCTGCTTCATGACCTCGATCAGCGAATCGTTAAAGTACGAAACCGGGGTCTCGATAACGGGCAGGCCCATCATCGTCGAGAACAGCTCCGCGATCCCCAGGGCATCTGCCGGGTCGGTGGCGTTAATGCCCACATGGGCAACGCGCATGCCAAAGAGCTCGACCGGATTGGCGTTCTGCTCACTCATACAGTCAGCGCCTACTGAGCCATGACGTCGAGGACGGCCTTCTCGGCAGCGACGCGGTTCATGCCGGTCATGAAGGGCACGCCGCTCACGTACGGGCAGGTGAGGCCCTCGGGAGCAACGGTGGTGGCGATCAGCAGGTCGGCGCCCTCGTCGCAAGCGTCCTTGGCCTCAGAGATGGCGCACTGCACGATCTCATACTTGCCGGCATAACCGTTGGCGTCGAGCATGGTAGCGACCTTCTGGGCAACGAGCGTGGAAGTAGCAGCGCCAGCACCGCAAGCCAAAACGATCTTCTTCATAGGTAATGTCTCCCTTCATGGTTTACTTTAGGTAAGTGTACCGCAGCGAGCGATGGCACTCAGCCTCGATGAGCTTTTATGCCAGTTTGCTTGCGCGCTGCGTATAATACATCTAGTACGTGTTGTCATACCGCTCGCTATATGAGTGACTAAGGATCCCAATATGCCCGATTCCCGCACCCTCTGGACCGCCGTCGTTATCATCTGCATCGGCGTGTCGGTGTTCTTTAGCGTCAAAAAACGCACCACGTTCAAGCGTCTGCAGCAGCTTATGGCCGCTAAGCAGTGGGACGAGTTCGATCGTTTGCTCGACGCCAAGCTCACCAGCATGCTGTACCCGCGCTACAACCGCGACTACCTGCGCCTGAACTCCTATCTGCTGCGCGAGGACCACGAGCGCGCCGACGAGATGTTCGATTTGCTGCTGGGGCTTAACCTGCCCAAAATGCAGCGCGTCGACCTGGTGATCAAAGCTTTTAACTACTACGTTGGCCAGGAGGACCGCAAAAAGTCTAAGGAGCTGCTGCACGAAATCAAGGGCTTTGAGGGCGGCCAGGCCGAGGCAGTCGCGCACGAATGCCAACTGATGTACGACACGATGATCCTGAAGCGCCACAACGATATTCCCGAGCTGGAGCGCATGCTCGAGGAGGCCGGCGATGATAAGGTTAAGGGTTGCCGTTTGGAGTACCTGCTGGCCCTACAGTACAAGAACAAGGGCGACGAGGCCAAGTTTGCCGAGTACTTGGAAAAGTCGGGCCGGCACTCGATGGCTGTCAACGCGTAACGGGCGGCTTGTGCTAGACTTCTAGTCTCACGGGGGCGTGGCGGAATTGGCATACGCAGGAGACTTAAAATCTCTCGCCGCAAGGATTGTGGGTTCGAGTCCCACCGCCCCTACCATTTGGAGCTTCCGAGCCCGTGTCCCCCGGGGATGCGGGCTCGTTTCCTTTAGGTGCCGGTGGGGCTCGAACCCGCGAGGGGGCGAGCGTCAAGCGGACGCGCAGCGTCCGCAGCGAGCCGGCGAGGGCGCCGGCAGGCGGCCGAAGCCGGTGCGGATTTGCGCAGCAAATACGCGGACGTCCCACCGCCCCTACCACATGGAGCTTTCGGGTCCGTGTCCCCAAGGGATGCGGGCCCGTTTCTTTTGGACGCCGATGAGGCTCTAAGTTGCGGTGGAATAGTTCCTGTTTTGGCCGTTTACCGGCCCATTTAGGAACTATTTCACCGCAACTCAGATTGGCACTCCCACATTTTTCGATGGAAAAACGTGGTTATCTCGCACATTTTCCGATGAAAAAACGTGGTTGTCTCGCACATTTTCCAAGGGAAACGCCCAAATGACCTTATACTAGCCAAGAGAGTTGGGAGGCAATATGCAGCGACAGCTTATGAGTGAACTTATCGCTTGGAAATCAAGAGCGAATCGCAAACCCCTCTTGCTTAAGGGTGCCCGCCAGACAGGAAAGACTTGGCTTCTTAACGAATTCGCGAGCCAACAGTATCGAAACATCATTCGTTTCGACTTTATGCTCGAACCGAGCGCACGCTCGCTGTTCGATGGAGACCTCGACCCCAAGCACATCATCTCCCAGATAGAGCTTCTTCGCGGCCAAACCGTAACTCCGGCAGACACGCTCATCATCTTTGACGAGATCCAAGAGGCACCGCGCGGCATCACCTCGCTCAAGTACTTCAACGAGCTTGCGCCCGAATACCATATCGTCGCAGCCGGCTCCTATATGGGCCTCGCGCTCCGGCGCGAAAACGAGTCATTTCCCGTCGGCAAAATCGACCAGCTCACTATGCGTCCCATGGGGTTTACCGAGTTCGTTCGCGCCGTCGATGGCGACCCGCTCGCCGACGCCATCCTTGCCGCAGACATGAATCTTCTGGCAAACGTTACCGAAAAGCTCGAGCACTTGCTCAAGGAATACCTCGTTGTCGGCGGCATGCCCGAAGTCGTCTCCGCCTTCGCCGCGACCCGCGATTTCATCGAAGCCCGCAGGCTTCAGCAACAAATCATCGAGGCTTACGAATCCGATTTTGGCAAACATGCGCCCGCCCGCATTGTCGAGCGCATGAGGCTGGTTTGGAAATCCCTCCCCGGCCAGCTTGCAAAGGAAAATAAAAAGTTCATCTACGGAGCCCTTCGCCCCGGGGCGCGCGCACGCGATTTCGAAGAGAGTCTCCAGTGGCTCATGGATTACGGAATCGTTCATAAGGTGCCGCGCGTTTCCGCTCTCAGGGCACCGCTTTCGAGCCATGAGGACCTCTCGGGCTTCAAGCTGTTTTGCATCGACACCGGCATCCTCGGCGCGCTCTCCAACCTCCCACCGACCATCGTCCTGGACGGCTCCGCTGTTTTCACCGAGTTTAAGGGCTCGCTCACCGAGCAATATGTCGCACAGGAACTCTTGCTGCAAGGCAAAAGCCCCGCGTACTGGTCCTCTACCTCTGGCAATGCCGAAACCGATTTTGCCATCGATCACATGGGGACTGTACTTCCGCTTGAGGTCAAGGCGGCGGAGAACCTTAAAGCGAAGAGTCTGAAAATAGCCTGCGAAAAATTCAAACTCATGCGTTGCGTGAGGACCTCCCTGGCGGCATATAGAGACGAGGGCACGCTCGTCAATATTCCGCTTTGGGAGATTGGGCAAATCGACAGGCTGGCATAAGTAGCTAAAATAGCCCCGTCCCAAAAGGACTAGTTTTAGAGGGTGCTCAGGCTCGGGGTCCAGGCGATGGTGGGGGTCGCGCCGTCGAGAACCTCGTTGATGGTGGCGGCCATGCCGGCAAGCAGGCTGTTCTCGCTTACGGCGAGCGCGTCGTAGCCGCCGGCTCGCATAAGCTCGCGAATCACCACGGCGCCTGCCAAGATCACGCCCGCGCGCTTGGGTTGCACGCCCGGCAACGCGGCGATGCCCGCAACATCCAGCGCGGACATGCGCTCGATAGCGGCCGAGACCTGCTCCAGCGACAGCTCGCGTAGGTGCACAAAGCTCGAATCATACGGCTCCAGCTCGTGAACGAGCGCAACGAGCGTGGTAACGGTGCCACCCACCGCGACCAGGCGCTCGGCACGCTCAAAATCGACAGGCAAGCTCTTAAAGTAGCCCGTAAACTGTTCGCCTGCCCACGTGGCAGCGGCTGTAAGCTCGCCGCGCGAGGGTGGCAGCGCCGAGAAAAACCGCTCTGTCACACGGCGACAACCGATGTCCAGCGAGCGCGTCCCTTCCAGCGCAAAGACGCCACGCTCCGGCGCATAGACGCCCGTCGCGAGCTCCGTGGATCCGCCGCCCGAATCGGCAACAATGATGCGCTCGCCGGCAAAGTCGTGCGCCACGCCAAAAAACGTCAGGCGCGCCTCGATCTCGCCCGGAATCACCTGCGGTTCAAGCCCCAGCTCGCACAGGCCGTCCAGCAGCAGGGCGGCATTGGACGCATCGCGCGCGGCACTCGTGCAGGTGGTGCAGACGCACGCGGCCCCAAAGGCACGAGCCTCGTCCACAAACATTCGGCACGCAGCGAGCACGCGCTCAACGGCCGCCTCGCAAAAGCGGCCCGTCGCGTCCACGCCCTCACCCAGGTCGGTAATCTCGGTATGCTTGGACGAGTCCACGATCGCTCCGCCCTCGACTTGGGCCAACACCAGGCGCGACGACACCGTCCCCAGGTCGATCGCCGCCACCTTATATCGTTTGCAATCTGCCATTGCGGACTCCCCTCCGGACGCTATTTGCCGTTGGACACGACCGTCTGGCCCTCGACGCCGTTAAATCCAAACAGCATGTCGAGCGCCTGGATGTACCACGGCGCGTCCTTGCCGACTTCTTCGATCTCCTTGGCCACTTCGCTGGCCTTCTTGGCGTTTGAGGACTTTTTGCTCGACGAGACATCCGAATCGTCGTCCAGGCCCTGCACTTCAATCCTCTTCTCGCCGGGCATCACCAGGCCCAGGTCCTCGGATGCCGCGTCCTTGATACCCTCCTCCGAGAGCAGCTTGTCGACGCTTTTTTGCAGGTCGTCGTTATATTGCTCGCGAATCTCGACCTGCTTGGCCAAGATGTCGCTCGAGCGTTTTGCCACATACAGGTCGCGCACGGGGAAGTACAGGCTCACGAGCGCCAGGGCGACGACAATGCCAACAAACAGCCCTCGCTGGGGACCGTGGGTAAAGTCGTAGATTGCCTTGACCACCGCATTGTCGTTGGCGTAGTGCATGAAGTCCGAGCCCGAAAGACGGTTCGAGGGCCTACTCGGCTTTTCATTCGTTTGAGCCGAGGAACGCTGAGCATGCTCCGAATGCGCCGGGCGCACCGAACGTGGCGGACGGTCCGTCGGTGTATTCATTTGAGCACGGGAGCGTGAGGCACTTGTCGGTCGCTGCATGGAGCGGTCGGCACCGGCGTAATCGGACCCACCGAGCTGCACCGTGCGCGCACGGCGAGGTGACGGCTCACGCGAACCGGCGGAATAGTACCTGTTGTCGTAAATCTGATCCATGTGCGCCTTGTGCGGTTGAGGTTTGTTTGCGCTAAGTCTTTTAGTTATAGCACGAGTGCGCGCACCGCCTTCGGCGGCCCTTGCTCGACATAAAAAAGGCGCTGAGCCATATGGCCCAGCGCCCAATGGTGCTCAACAGTGCCCGGCGGAAGCGAGGCGAATCCGAGTCAGCCACGCCCCCGCACACGCCGCTGCCTAGCGAATGTTGTAGAACGCAGACTTGCCGGCGTAGCGCGCGCTACCCTCGAGCTCGTCCTCGATACGGATGAGTTGGTTGTACTTGGCGATGCGGTCGCTACGGCACGGGGCGCCCGACTTGATCTGGCCGGCATTGACGCCCACGACCAGGTCGGCGATCGTGGAGTCCTCGGTCTCGCCGGAACGGTGGCTCACGATGCAGGCGTAGCCGGCCTCCTTGGCGGTCTCGATGGCCTCGAGCGACTCGGTGAGCGTGCCGATCTGGTTGACCTTGACCAGGATCGCGTTGGCGGCGCCCAGCTCGATGCCCTTCTTGAGGCGCTCGGTGTTGGTGACGAACAGGTCGTCGCCCACCAGCTGCATCTTGTTGCCAATGCGACGGGTGAGCTCAACCCAGCCGTCCCAGTCCTCCTCGGCCATGCCGTCCTCGATGGAGATGATGGGATAGGTGTCGACGAGCTTCTCCCAGTAATCGACCATCTGGGCGCTCGTGTACTCAACACCCTCGCCCTTGAGTTCGTACATGCCGGTCTCGGCGTTGTAGAACTCGGTCGAGGCCGGATCCATGGCGTACATGAAGTCGACGCCGGGCTTAAAGCCGGCCTTCTCCACGGCCTTGGTGATGTACTCGAACGGCTCGGCGTTGGTCTTGAGGTTGGGCGCAAAGCCGCCCTCGTCGCCCACGCCGCCGCCCAAGCCGGCCTCGTGCAGCACGCCCTTGAGGGTGTGGTAGACCTCGGCGCACCAGCGCAGACCCTCGGCAAAGCTCGGGGCGCCCACCGGCATGATCATGAACTCCTGGAAGTCGACGTTGTTGTCGGCGTGCACGCCGCCGTTGAGGATGTTCATCATGGGTGTGGGCAGCAGATGGGCGTTGACACCGCCCAGGTACTGGTACAGCGACAGGCCCGCCGACTCGGCTGCGGCGCGGGCAACGGCCAGCGACACGCCCAGAATGGCGTTGGCACCGAGCTTGGTCTTGTTGGGGGTACCGTCCGCGGCGATCAGCGCGGCATCGACGGCGCGCTGATCGAAGGCATCGAGGCCCACGACGGCATCGGCGCACTCGTTGTTGACGTGCTCGACGGCCTGCGAGACGCCCTTGCCCAGGTAGCGGCCCTTGTCGCCGTCGCGCAGCTCGCATGCCTCAAAGGCGCCGGTCGAAGCGCCCGAAGGCACCATCGCGCGGCCGAAGCTGCCGTCCTCGAGCACGACCTCGACCTCGACGGTGGGGTTGCCGCGGCTGTCGAGCACCTCGCGACCGTAGACATCCAAAATATCGCTCATGTTGTCTCCCTCTCACTTGGAAACGGGTTGAATGCTTGGCGACACGGCTTGCACGCTACAGCGGCGCGCAGGTTCATAAGTTAGCCTTATCGCACTTTTTGCATTATGCCCTAAGTTAGCCAAGGGATACAATCTTTTTAAAAAATAATGGGGGCGATGGGACAAGTCCGTCCCGTCGCCCCCGCAGTCTTACTCCTCTGCCTTTGCGGCATCCCAGAGGTCATTGAGGCCGTGGGTCGAAAGCTCGGCCAGATCCTCGTGGGCGTCGGCCGCCATCTGCTCCATCGCGGCCCAGCGGCGGCGGAACTTTGCCGTGCTGGCACGCAGGGCGCTCTCGGCGTCGATTCCCTCCTTGCGCGCAACGTTGACCAGAGCAAAGAGCAGGTCGCCAAACTCCATCTCGCGCTCGGGCGAGCCGGGAGCCTCGGCCTCAAACTCGGCACGCTCCTCGGCGACCTCGTCCCACACATCCTGGACCGTCTCCCACTCAAAGCCCACGGCCGCCGCCTTGCGCGACACCTTTTGAGCTTGCATCAGCGCCGGCAGGTGCGTGGGCACGCCGTCGAGCAGGCCTTCGGGCGCAGCCTCGCCCGCCGCCGCAGCCTTGTCCTTGGCAGCCTTCTCGGCAAGCTTGACCTCGTCCCAAATCTTGAGCACCTCGTCGGGGTTGTCGGCATCCGCATCGCCAAACACGTGCGGGTGACGACGGATGAGCTTGGCGTCGATATCGCGCGCCACATCGGCCAGCGTAAACTCACCGGCGTCCGCCGCAATCTGCGCATGCAGCACCACCTGCATGAGCACGTCGCCCAGCTCCTCGCGCAGATGCGCCACGTCGTCCGCCTCGATGCAATCGAGCGCCTCGTAGGCTTCCTCGATCATGTTCTTGCCAATGCTCTGATGCGTCTGTTCACGGTCCCATGGGCAGCCGTCGGGCTGACGCAGGCGCCAGATGGTCTGCACCAGATGCTGCAGCTCGGCCGACGCGTCTACCAGCGTGGACAGGTCGCGCGAACCCTCGGCATTTTGCTGAGCCATATGCTCGGCCATGGTTAGTCCTCCTCCATGATCACATGGCGGAACGCGCCGCCCTCGTAGATGCCGTAGCTGTGCGTGCCGTCCTTGGGGATGCTCACGCTGCCGGGGTTGAAGAGCCACAGGCCCGGGTATGCGGCGCTTTCCTCGTTAACCTTGATGTGCGTGTGGCCGTAGACGAGCGCGGAACCCTCGGGCAGCGCGGGCGCGTGGTCAACGCTGTTATGCATGCCAGCGCCAAAGACGTGGCCGTGCGTCAGGAACAGCTCGCGGCCGGCCTCGTCAAACAAGGTGGCGTAGTCGGCCATGACGGGGAAGTCGAGCACCATCTGGTCGACCTCGGCGTCACAGTTGCCGCGCACCGCGATGATGCGGTCGGCCAGGGCGTTGAGCAGCGGAATCACGCGCTTGGGGGCGTAGTCGCGCGGCAGGTCGTTGCGCGGGCCGTGGTAGAGCAGGTCGCCCAGCAGCACAATGCGGTCGGGCTGTTCGGATTCGATGGCAGTGCAGAGGCGCTCGGCCCAGTATGCCGAGCCATGGATGTCAGAGGCGATGAGGTATTTCATGGGGAGTCCTTTCGAAGCGGAGTTGATGGGGGCTGTATACGGGGTCCGGCGGATGTGGAGCCCATCTACCGTGTTACTCGAATCGCAGCGCCGCGCTCTGAGCCGCCTGCATCACGCGTTGGAGCGGCACGCCATGTTCGCGGGCAAGACGGGCGCAATCCTCGTACTCGGGTGCCGCGCGCTCGCTGCCGTCGGGCAGAGTCGCCACCTTAACGGATACCTCGCCCCAAGGCGTTGTCACCTGTTCGAATCGGCGCGGCAGGCAAACGCGTTCCATCACCTGGCGACGAACGGCGTTGGTCGTGGTCTCCAAAAAGATAATCGTCTGCAGGCGCTCAATATCCTCGTGCGAGCAGATCACCTGCAACTGCCATCCGGGGCGGCCTTTCTTGCAGTAGAGGGGCAGCCAGTGCACCTCGCGGGCGCCGGCCTCGCGCAGGCGGTCGGCGGCATAGGCGAGCACCTCGGGCGACGCATCGTCGATGTCGCACTCCAGCTTGACGATGGTTTCGGGCGCATCGGTCTCGCGGGACAGCGGAGATGTACTTCCACGTTGCATACGGTCCGGATCCTTTCCGCACGGGCTCGTTTTATTCACCCAAACGCTAGCACATCGGACGTGGCACAGGCGTGACTTTCGTTCGTCGCCGCCCTTGCCCCTATCCAAACATGTACGTCAGCCTCCAAACATGTCATTTTTTGTCGGTTTTGGAGGCTGACGTACACGTTTTGGAGCGGGCCGCACACGATCAAAATTGCGCCCGCATTCCGTCCACCACAAAGTTCGCCGCACTCAACAATTTTGAACTTTCTACGCAGTTCATCGGCTAAAAATTACCCTCGGCATACTTACCCGCTGCACGATGTTACTCTAGTTGCATTTGGCTAACTAAGCGGCTGCCGAGGACCCAGCCCGGCACCGTTACGGCATAGGAGGTTTCATGTTCGAGAAGCGGCTCTTCTCCCTGGTTCCGCAGGCAACGCCCTACATTGTGGCGAGCGTCCTGTTTAAATGGATCGCGCTGATGGCAAACATCACGGTGATGTGGATCCTCGCGCGCATTCTGGGCGGCATCGTTGCCGGCGGACTGCCGGCTGCACTCGCCGTCGACGCGCTCGCGCAGGCAACTCCGCCGCTCGCCGGCGCCATCATCGTGCGCGCCGCCGCCATCTATCTGGCGCAGCGTTCCGGTGACAAGGCCGCCTTCAAAGCCGTCCGCCGCGTGCGCTCGCTCGTCTACGACAAGCTCACCGCACTCGGCCCCTCCTACACCGAGACCGTCCCCACCGCCGAGGCCGTCCAGACCAGCGTCGAGGGCGCCACGCAACTCCAGGTGTACTTTGGCGGCTACCTGCCGCAGCTCTTCTTTGCGGGCTTGGCACCCATCACGCTGTTTGTACTGCTCGTGGGCCAGGCGGGTCTTCCCGCCGCGCTGCTGCTCGCCTGCGTTCCGGTCATCCCCGTCTCCATCATGATGGTCATGCGCAACGCCAAAAAGATCGGTGCCGAGTACTGGGGCAGCTATGTCGATCTGGGCGGCATGTTCCTGGAGGCCGTGCAGGGTCTCACCACCCTTAAGGTCTACCAGGCCGATCGCAGCTGGCACGAGCGCATCAACGCAGAGTCCGAGCGTTTCCGCACAGCGACCATGCGCCTGCTGGTGATGCAGCTGCGCTCCATTTGCGTTATGGACCTGGTCGTCTATATGGGCGCCGCGCTCGGCATTATCGTAGCCGCGCTGCAGCTCGCCACGGGCAAGATCGGCTTTGAGGCTGCCTTCCTCATCGTCTTTCTGTCACAGGAGTTCTTTTTGCCTATGCGCCGCCTGGGATCGCTGTTCCACACGGCCATGAACGGCATGGCCGCCTCGCGCCGCATGTTTGGCATTTTGGATACGCCCGAGCCCGAGCGCGGCGATGTTGAGCTTGATGGTCGCGGCGATATCGAGCTCGCAGGCGTGAGCTATGCCTACGGCGACCGCACCGTGCTGGACAGCGCCAGCGCGACCATTGCGCACGGCTCGCTCGTGGCACTCGTGGGCGAAAGCGGCGGCGGCAAGTCCACGCTCGCGGGGATTATCGCGGGCCGCAAGGACGCCTACCGCGGCAGCGTGCGCATTGGCGGCGTCGAGCTGCGCGATGTCACGGCCGCCTCACTCATGCGCGCCGTCACGCTGGTGCCCACCAACGGCTACCTGTTTGCCGGCACCCTGCGCGACAACCTGCTGCTCGCCCAGCCCAACGCCACCGACACCGAGCTTTTGCGCGCGCTCGACCGCACGCGCGTGGCGGCCTTTGTGCGGGCCAACGGCGGGCTCGACATGGTGATTAACGAGGGTGGCACCAACCTTTCGGGCGGCCAGCGCCAGCGCGTGTGCATGGCCCGCGCCCTGCTGCACGACTCGCCGATCTATGTGTTTGACGAGGCTACGAGCAACGTCGATGCCGCAAGCGAGGCCGCGATCGGCGAGGTCATCGCGTCGCTTGCCGGCGGGCACACTGTAATTGTGGTGGCACACCGCCTGTCGACGATCGTGGACGCCGATCAGATCCTGGTGCTGGAACGCGGCCGCATTGCCGAGCACGGGACTCACGGCGAGCTCTTGTCTGGCGCGGGCGCCTATGCGCGCATGTGGAACAGCCAGGAGCAGCTCTCGGCATATGCGTATGCGGAGGGTGATGCCGAGGATGCCGGCGCGGTTGAGGCTGTTGACGGCAGCACCGCCCGTACCGATGGCCTCAACGGTGCTGGCTCGTCTTCCGCTGCCGCGGCGCCTGACTCCGGCCGCGCCCGTCGCTCGGCGCCGTCCATCATGTGGCGCATGATGGGGCTCGTCCGACCGCTTGCCGGCTGGCTTGTGCTAGCCGTCGCGCTGGGCAGCATCGGCATGCTCACCGCCGCGTTCGTGCCGGCCTTTGGCACCCTCGGCCTTATGGCCGCGCTGGGCCGCAACGCCTTGGGGCTTGGTCTGATCGCAGCATGCGCGGCCTGCGCCGCCTGCGGCATCGCACGCGGGCCGCTCCACTACGGCGAGCAGCTCTGCAACCATTACATCGCATTCCGTCTGCTCGCGCACGTTCGCGACCTGGTGTTTGGCGCCCTGCGCCAGCTCGCCCCCGCCAAGCTCGAGGGCCGCGGCAAGGGCGAGCTCGTGAGCCTGGTCACCTCGGATATCGAGCTGCTCGAGGTCTTCTACGCGCACACCATCTCGCCCATTGCCATAGCTCTGGTCTGCACCGTTGTGTTTGAGGGCTTTTTGCTGGCTGTGAGCCCCGAGCTCGCGGGCATCGCGCTCGTGGCCTACGCGGTCCTGGGCGTGCTACTGCCCCTGACCTCGGCCAAGGCATGCGGCACCACCGGCCGCCAGAGCCGCGAGGGCGCCGGTAAGCTGGGCGCCTTTGTACTCGACAGTCTGCGCGGCGCGGGCGAGACCATCCAGTTTGCCGGTGGCACCGATCGCAGCCGTGCCCTGGGCAAGCTGACCGAGCAAGTCGGCGCCGTGGACGCGCGCCTCAAGCGCCGCCAGGCGGTCAGCGAGGCCGTAGCCGATGCGCTTATTCTTGTGGCTAATCTGGTGATGCTCGGGCGTGCGCTGCAGCTGGTGGCTGCGGGAACGATTGACTTTGCCGCAGCGTTTGTCGCCGTCTTTACCTTTGTGTCGTCGTTTGGCTCGGTGATGGCCGTGAGCCGCCTGGGTGCCTCACTGCAGGAGACGCTCGCCTCGGGCGCGCGCGTGCTCGATTTGCTCGACGAGCAGCCCCAGTGCGCCGAGGTCGCCGATGGACAGAACGTTGAGTTTGCCGGCGCCGCAGCCGAGCATGTGAGCTTTAGCTATGTGGGCGGCGTGGACGCGGGCGGTGCGGGCGCCACAGAGCAGGTCGCGAACGACACCGCTGCGAGTCTCATCCTCGACGACGTGACCTGCACCTTTGCGCCCGGTACCATGACCTGCATCATGGGGCGCTCGGGTTCGGGCAAGTCGACGCTGCTTAAGCTGCTTATGCGCTTTTGGGACCCCGCAGCCGGCACCATCACGGTGAGCGGCGTCGATGCCCGCCACATCAACACGGCGAGCCTGCGCAGCCACGAGTCCTATATGACCCAGGACACGCATCTGTTCTGCGGCACCGTACGCGAGAACCTGCTGGTCGCGCACGCCAACGCCACCGATGCCGAGCTGCTCGACGCTTGCCGCTCCGCCTCACTCACCACGCTCATCGACCGTCTGCCGCAGGGACTCGACACGCCCGTTGCCGAGCTGGGCGACTCGCTTTCGGGCGGCGAGCGCCAGCGCATCGGCCTTGCGCGCATCTTCCTCAACGACGCACCCTTCATCTTGCTCGACGAACCCACCAGCGCGCTCGATGCTCTCAACGAGGCGTCCGTGATGCAGGCAATCGACGAGCTCAAGCGCCGCGGCAAGACCATTGTGCTCGTGAGCCACCGTGCCGGCACCTGCGCGTTTGCCGATTTCTCGCTTTCGGTCGAGCACGGGAGGCTGAGCTAATGGCGCGCCCAGTCGACACACCGGAGCTAGCACGCAAACGTGAGCGTGAGGCCCAAATGGTGTCGCAGATGATTGCGCTGTGGTGTCGTGGGCATCATGGCGGCGGGCATGTGGTCGAACAGGCTGGCGACGATGAGTCCGTGCGCGTGAAACTCGGCCTTCGAACCATTACGCTCTGCCCCGAATGCGCCGAGCTGCAGAAATACGCCATCGCGCGCATTGAGCACTGCCCGCACATAGGCACCAAGACATTTTGCTCGGCATGTCCTTCGCATTGTTACCGGCCTGCCATGCGCGAGAAGATCCGCGAGGTTATGCGTTGGTCGGGACCGCGTATGATCCGCTATCGCCCCATCACCGCCGTGAGACACGCGATGGTAACAGTGCAGGCCAAACACGCGGCGGCACGAAGCAAGTAGTCGCCGGCGCCGGCACGCGCCGCCCCGCCTTTCCACTCGATTTCGGCACCCGGCGTGCGCGGCGTGTTGAGAGCTGCGCCATTACAATGAAGCGGATTCGCTTGACGCAAAGGAGTCACCATGCCCGCCTGCCCGCTGGTCGATTGCCATACTCATACCTCGTTCTCGGACGGGCACGCCTCGTTCGAGGACAACGTCCGTGCCGCTGCTGCCGCCGGCTGCCGCGTCATGGTCTCGACCGACCACCTCACCCTGCCTGCCAGCATGGATGCTAACTGCGAGGTGCAGGTCGTCGAGGGCGACTTGCCGGCACATCGCCTGGCCTTTGAGGATGCCCGCAAGCTTGCCGCGCAGATTGCGCCGGAGCTCACCTTTATCTACGGTTTTGAATGCGATTGGTACGAGGGCTGCGAGCCCTTGGTAGAGCACTGGTCCCAGGGCGCCGTCGTACGTCTGGGCAGCGTGCACTGGATTGGCAACCCGGACGATATTGCGGCAGGCGCCGCGGGCACGGCAGGGACAGAGGACGTCGCTCGTCCCGATACGCCCGATTCGCTTTGTGGCTGGATCGACGACGATACCAACCTGCATGTTTGGGAAAACCTGGGCGTGCGCGGCGTATGGGAGCGCTACGTCGACGACTGGTGCCGTGCTTGCGAAAGCTCGCTTAACCTTGACGTGATGGCCCACCCCGACCTGGTCATGCGTTTTTCGAAGGAGGGCTTTGCGCCCGATTTTGACCCGGCGCCGTTTTGGGGGCAGATGGCCGAGTGCGCGCACGATACGGGTCGCCGTGTCGAAGTCTCGACCGCCGCGCCGCGTAAGGGCCTCGACGACTATTACCCCTCGACGGGGCTGTTGCGCTGCTTCGCCCACGCCGAGGTGCCAATCACTTTTGGCTCGGACGCGCACCGCGCCTGCGACATCTGCTGGAACATTCGCGAGGCTCAGGCCCACGCCTACGACTGCGGTTATCGAACCTTCGACATCCCCCACGCCACCAGCGAATGGGAGTCCACGCCCCTCGCCTAACTAGTCGTTTAAGAACGTCCCCAATGACTAGTGGCGGCGGGCGTTGAGTTCGCCGGCCAGCTCGTCGAGGGTAATGCCGTAGCGCTCGAGCGTCACGAGCAGGTGGTAGATCAGGTCGCCGGCCTCGTAGCGAATGTGATCGTGGTCGTTATCCTTGCAGGCCATGATCACCTCGCTCGCCTCCTCGGCAAGCTTCTTGAGCAGCTCGTCCTCGACGTCGGTCAGCAGACGGGCGGTGTAGCTCTCCTGTGGCGACGCATCGCGACGACCGTGAATCACCTCGGCCAGACCCGTCAGCGTCTCGCCGATATTTCCCGGCTGCACGTTAGCTGTTCTGACTCCCATGGTTATTTCCTCTCGTTACTGCAGCGTAAAGTAGGTACCGGTCTCATCGAACCGAGGCTTTGCGCCCTTTTTCTCAAAGAACTCGACGATGACGGCATGGACCTCATCGAGCCTTTCCTTCTCGGCCTCGAGCCAAAGCGACTGCGCCCCGCAGGTATCAGTCAGGTGCACGCGGCATGGCACGCCCGCGCGGAGGAGTTCGGCGTTGCAGTCGGCGACTTCGAACGGCGTCACGACCTTCATCGTGTTCCCCCCTTTACGCGCTTAAAGAAGCAGGTACGGTTGCCGGTATGGCAGGCCGGGCCCGGTGAGTCCACCTTGACCAGCAGCGTATCGCTATCGCAGTCGGCCCAGAGCTCCTTGACCTCCTGCATGTTGCCACTCGTCGCGCCCTTGTTCCAGAGCTCCTGACGGCTGCGACTCCAAAACCACGTGGTCCCGGTCTTGAGCGTCAGCCCCACCGATTCCTCGTTCATCCAAGCAACCATAAGCACCTCGCCGGTGTCATGCTGCTGAACCACGCAAGGAATCAGCCCGCGGGCGTCGTATTTAAGCTCGGTAGCATTTATTACCTCAGTCATCATTTCTCCCAAGTAACAAACGAAATCCCACAGGTCGGCGAGGGTTGTCCAGGTGCCGCAGGTTGCCGCGAAAGAGGAGCGACGCGTACTTTGGTACGCGAGCGACGGTTTGAGCGGCAAGATGCGGTGCCTGGGCAAGCCGCAGCACTAGAAGTCCAGCCTCACAGGGATGCCTTGGCTGGCCATATACTCCTTCACCTGGCGAATGCTGAAAGTTCCAAAGTGAAAGACGCTGGCCGCCAGTACGGCGTCGGCTTCGCCCTCGATCACGCCCTCGGCAAAATGCTCGAGCGTGCCCACGCCACCGCTCGCGATGACGGGAATCGGCACCGCACGCGCCACGGCGCGGGTGAGTGCCAGGTCAAAGCCGGCCTTGGTGCCGTCGCGGTCCATGCTGGTCAGCAAGATCTCGCCGGCGCCGCGGCGAGCCACCTCCTCGGCCCACGCCACCGCGTCGATACCCGTGGCATTGCGGCCTCCCGCGGTAAAGACCTCCCACTTGTCGGCATCCGGCTGCCCAGGCAGGCCGACGCGCTTGGCATCGATCGCCACGACCACGGCCTGGCTGCCAAACGCCGCGGCAGCTTGGCTGATCAGCGACGGGTCGCGCACGGCGGCAGAGTTGAGCGATACCTTGTCGGCACCGGCCGCCACCATCGTTCGCATGCCCGCAAGGTCGCGAAAGCCACCGCCCACGGTGTAGGGAATGGCGAGCTCCTCGGCCGCATGCGCCGCCATCTCGATGGTCGTCGCACGGTTGTCGCTCGTGGCAGTGATGTCCAGGAACACGACCTCGTCCGCACCCTCGCGATCGTAGGCACGGGCAAGCTCCACCGGATCGCCCGCATCGCGCAGGCTCACAAAGTTGACGCCCTTGACCACGCGGCCGTCCTTAACGTCCAAGCAGGGAATGACGCGTTTGGTAAGCATGGGCTACTCCTCCCCTCGCGCGGCGGCCAACGCCTGTACCAGCGTAAAGTTGCCCTCGTAGAGCGCGCGACCGGTGATGGCGCCCTCAATAGCGCCCTCGCCCACCGCGGCGAGCGCACGGATATCATCGAGCGTCGAGATGCCGCCCGACGCCACAACGGGAAAGCCCGCGACCTCGGCCACGTGGCGATATGCTGCCACGTCGATGCCCGTCTGCATACCGTCGCGCGCGATATCGGTATACACCAGATGTTTAAAGCCCAGCTCCGTGAGCTGCGCCACGGCATCGTCGAGCGCCACACCCGCACCGTCGCGCCAACCGTTCACCTTGACCTGGCCGTCACGGGCGGCAATATCTGCCACCAGCAGCTCGCCAAAGCCTTGGGCCGCCACCTCGGCAAAACCCGGCTCAGTCACCAGCACGGTGCCCAGTGCGATGCGACGCGCGCCGTAGCCGGCCAGCTCGTCGATGCGCGCGAGCGAGCGAACGCCGCCGCCCACGTCCACCGACAGACCGTCGACGCCGCAGATGGCCTCGATCGCCGCCGAGTTGGCAGCGCACGCGTCCTCGTCCTCGCCAAAGGCAGCGGACAGGTCGACGACGTGCACCCAGCTCGCACCCTGCTCGGCAAAGGAGCGAGCAACGGCCACGGGGTCGTCGGAATATACCTTGCAGCGGCTCCGGTCGCCGCGCTCCAGGCGCACGACCTTGCCGCCGATCAAATCGATTGCAGGAAACAGGATCATCGGCCGGCCTCCTCGACGATGTTGACGAAGTTCTTAAGGATGCGCTGACCAAGCGCGGAGGATTTCTCGGGATGGAACTGGCAGCCCCACACGTTGCCGCGACGCACGATGCACGGGAAACTCCGCGTGTAGTGTGTGCGCGCCAAAACATCAGCGGCATCGGCGTCGTCGGTCACCGCGTAGCTGTGGGTGAAGTACATGTTGGCGCCCTCGGCAAAACCGGCGAGCAGCGGGTCGGCAGCACCGGCGGGCGTCATGTGCACCTGGTCCCAGCCCACGTGCGGCACCTTCAGACGACTCGATTCCAAGCGCGTACACGAACCGCGCATGATGCCCAGGCCATCGACCCAGGGGCCGCCAGCCTGCTCGGGGGTGCCGCCATCCGCGGCCACGCCCTCGTCCGCAGGCACGCCCTCGTTGCCGCGCTCAAAAAAGAGCTGAAGACCCAGGCAGATGCCGAGCAGCGGAGTTCCGGCGACAACGGCACCGAGCACCGCGTCCGCCTCGCCGCTCTGGCGCATAAAGGCGATCGCGTCATAGAACGCGCCCACGCCCGGGATGACCAGGCCGTCGGCGTCGCGGATCTGCTCCGGATCATCCGATGTACAGGCGGCGGCACCGGCGCGCGCAAGCCCGCGCACGACGCTCGACAAGTTGCCCTTGTGGTAGTCGACCACCACGATCTTCGGTTCGCCCACGCGACCCCTCCTCCTCGTCTTGTCCAAAAACCACCACAAAGGGGACAGGCACCTTCGTAGTGGTTTTACCTTTGTAGCGGTTACAGCGAGCCCTTGGTGCTGGGGATGCCCTGCACGCGGGGATCGAGCTCGCAGGCGTGGCGCATCGTGCGGCCCACGGCCTTAAAGGCGGCCTCGATAATGTGATGCGAGTTGCCGCCCGCCAACTCGCGCACATGCAGCGTGAGCTTGGCGTCGCGCGCGAAGGCGTAGAAGAACTCGACGGCCAGCTCGGTATCAAAGCTGCCCACGCGCTCGGTGGGCACGGGCAGCTCGCAGTAGGCCTGCCCGCGGCCCGAAATATCAACAGCAGCCATCACAAGCGTCTCGTCCATGGCGATCGCCGCGTCGGCAAAGCGCGTAATGCCCGCCTTGTCGCCCAGCGCCCGGCAAAACGCCTCGCCCAGCACAATACCCGTGTCCTCGACGGTGTGGTGCGCATCGACCTCCACGTCGCCCGCCGCGTGCACCGTCAGATCGAACAGACCATGGTGGCCAAAAGCGTTGAGCATGTGGTCGAAAAACGGCACGCCGGTCGAGATATCGCACACACCGGATCCGTCCAGGTCGAGCTTTACGACAATGTCGGTCTCGCCCGTCTTGCGGGTTGCCTCGGCATAGCGGTCCATCTACATCTCCTCCTTCACCAGCGCGGCAAACGCGGCCAGCACCTCGTCGTTTTCCTGCGGCGTACCCACAGTGATGCGCAGACAGTCCGCAAGCCCCGGCGCGTAGCTAAAGTCGCGCACCAAAATCGAATACTCGTCGCGCAGACGCTCGCGCACGCGCGTGGCATGCGGCGTGCGCACGAGCACAAAGTTCGCCGCGCTCGGCCATGCCTCCACGGGCATGCCATCGGCAGCCATTGCGCGCAGGGCGCACAGCTCGCGCTCGCGCTCAGATGCGATCTGTGCCACCACGGGCGTGTAGGCATCACGGGCACGCACGCAGGCAAGTGCTGCCGCCTGGCTCAGCACGTTAACTGAATAGATCTGGCGAATCGCCGCGAACACGTCGATGACTTCCGGCGCCGCGATCACGTAACCCAGACGCGTACCGGCAGCGCCAAACGCCTTGGACAACGTATGCAGAATCACCAGGTTGGGATGCTCGGCGATAAGCCCCTGCGCCGTGGTGACCGCGCCAAACGAATCGTCGGCAAACTCCACGTAGGCCTCGTCAACCATTACCATGCCGGGGCACGCATCGCACAGCGCCGCGACAAAGTCGAGCGGTGCCACGTCGCCCGTGGGGTTATTGGGCGAGGTCACGATGGCCAGGTTGCACTCGGGTGCCGCCGCAAGCACGGCTGCCTGGTCGAGCTCAAAGGTCGCCGGGTCGCGCCACACATCGCGCACCTCGGTCTGGCACAGAGACGCAAAGAAGGCATACTCGCTAAAGCACGGCGGGCAGTTGAGCAGGGTCCTCCCCGCGCCACCAAACGCCAGCAGATAGTTATAGAGCAGCTCGTCGCCGCCGTTGCCCACGCAGACATTCTCGCGCGCCACACCATGCCAAGCGGCAAGCTCGTCACGCAGATCGTTGGACATGGGATCGGGATAGCGGTTGAGCGGCGTGGCAGCCAGGGCGGCGTCGACCGGCTCGCGCACGCCAGCCGGCACGGGATAGGTGTTCTCGTTGGCCGAAAGGTTGATGCGCGTGGGCGTAAAGTTGGGATCGTAGGGCTCAATGCCGGCCAAGTAGGGCTGGACGAGCTCCTTCATGCGCGGCGTGAGTTCGGCCATATTAGGCCTCCTTGCCAGTCGCGCCGGCGCCATCCGCGCTTGCAGCCGCCAGGTCCACGCCCTCGGCAACCGTCGCCACGGCGTCGCCCGGCCAGGCAACCTTGGTCAGGTCGGCCGCGGCGAGCGACTCGGCGCTCACGGCATCCTCGCCCTGCTCCAACACGCGGCGGCGCAGTGCGGCCGAAAGCGCGTGTGCCCACAGACCCTCGGCCTCGGCCAGGCGCTGCGTAGCGGGAGCATCGGAGAGCAGGCCCTCGGGTGTATAGCAAATGACACTCGAGCGCTTGACGAACTCTTCGACCGAAAGCGGGTTGGAGAACATGGCCGTGCCGCCGGTCGGCAGCGTGTGATTGGGGCCGGCAACGTAATCGCCGAGCGGCTCGGAGCTCCAAGCGCCCACAAAGATGGCGCCGGCGTTGCGAATGCCGCCGAGCAGGCCCATCGCATCCTTGCAATGCAGCTCAAGGTGCTCGGGCGCCACGGTGTTCACTGCCTCGACGGCAGCCGCCATCTCGGCGGCCACCACGATGGTGCCTTCGTTGTCGAGCGAGGCACGCGTGATCTCGGCACGCGGGGACTGTGCCACCAGGATGTCGATACCTGCCTCAACCTCACGCGCAAACTGCTCGTCGCAGGTCACCAGATAGCAGGCCGCCAGCGGATCATGCTCGGCCTGGGCCATCAGGTCGGCCGCGACCACCATGGGCTTGGCCGTGGCGTCGGCCAGCACGCAGACCTCGGAGGGACCGGCGACCATATCGATACCCACATCACCCGAGACAATCTGCTTGGCAGCGGCGACAAAGGCGTTACCCGGGCCGGTAATCTTGTCGACACGCGGAATGGTCTCGGTACCGTACGCCAGCGCGGCCACGGCCTGGGCGCCGCCCACCATATAGATCTCGTCCACGCCGCCGAGCTTGGCCGCCGCGAGCGTATAGGGGCTAATCAGACCATCTTTTTGCGGCGGGGTCACCATGACCACGCGCTCAACGCCGGCGACCTTGGCGGGAATGGCATTCATAAGCACGGTGGAAGGGTACTGCGCGCGACCGCCCGGTACATAGATGCCGGCCGCCGCGAGCGGGGTCACCTTAACGCCGAGCATCGTGCCGTCCGGGCGCGTGGTAAACCAGCTCTGCTCGACCTCGCGCTGGTGGAACTCGCGAATCTGGCGTGCAGCCTTTTCGAGCGCCGCGACAAAAGCGGGATCGAGGCCTTCGAGCGCGGCATCGATCTGCTCTTGCGGCAGACGGAAGCTCTGCAGCTCAACGCCGTCAAAACGCTGACAGTAATCGCGCACCGCGGCATCGCCGTTGGCGCGCACGTTGGCCACGATATCGCGGGCGGCGTCGACGATGTTTTGCGGCAGCACACCCTTGCGGTTGAGCTGGTTGGTAACGAGGCGCTCACCGGGAACAAGCTTGATGGTCTTCATATCGGTATCCCCTATCGGTCGAGATTGTGTTCGAAAAACGAGAGGCCGGGCGGCGGCGCCAATCGGCCCGCAGCCCGTACGTTGGGGCGCCCGTGCGCGCTCGCGCTATTGTGCCGAGCCCGCGACGGGCTCAAAATGCTTGTCCTTCACGGCTGCCGCCAAGCGATCTGCCAGATTGCGTACGCGCGGATCCAGACGTGCGGCGCCCGGATTGACAAAGAAGCGGGCCGTGCAGTCCATGATGCGGCCGGTGATGACCAAGTCGTTGTCGCGTAGGGTGGCACCAGTGGCGGTAATGTCCACGATGCGATCGGTCATGCCGACGATGGGCCCCAGCTCGATATTGCCGTGCAGCGAGACGATGTCGGCGTTCACGCCGCGCTCAGCATACCAGGCACTCGCGATACGCGGGTACTTGGTTGCCACGCGAAGCGACCCGCGGCGGGCATAGTTGCGCTCGGCCTGGCCAGCGCGCCACGCGGGCTCCGCCTCGATAAAGGTGCACAGGCCGTAGCCAAGATCGACCAGCTGCAGCAGGTTGAGGTCGGCCTCGATGAGCGAGTCCCAACCGCAGATGCCGCAATCGGCACCGCCGCAGCCCACAAAGGCGGGCGCATCGCTGGGGCGCACGATGACAAACTCGATATCGCCGACCGCGCCCTCGCCGGCACGCGTGTCGCGGCCGCGCACGATCAGGTGACGGCCGGGATCACGCAGCTCAGAGACGTCCAGACCCGCGGCCTCGAGCACGTCGAGCGTGTCGGCCTTAAGCGAGCCCTTGGGCACGGCGATGCGCAGCGGGCCCTCGGCGCCACGGCCCGCGGCATGGTCGCCATCGGAAGCGGCATCCTCGGCCGAGGTGCGCGCGGCCTCCAGGCGCTCGAGCGAAAAGGCGAAGCCCGCCGCCGGCACCTCGATACCGGCGCCAAATGCGCCGGTAAAGATGGAGTCATAGCGTCCGCCCGAACCGACCGGATCGGGCAAACCGCCGGCATAGGCCTTAAAGACCAGGCCCGTGTAGTAATCGAAAGAGTTCATGATAGAGAAGTCGAACGACAGCACCTGGGCGTCCTCGGGTGCCAGGCCCTCGACCAGGGCACGCAGCTCGCGCGTCAGCGGCGCGACGATACCGGCGGCCTCCAGCAGCGCGTCCACGCGGTCGAGTACCTCGGCACCGCCGTGCAGACGCGGCAACTCGCTAATGGCGGCCTTGACGGCATCGGACTCGGCGCTTGCCGCCACGCGGGCATCGAGGCCCACAAAGTCGTTGGCGTGCACGCAGCGCAGGGCCTCGGCGGCCAGCTCGCGATCCTCGCACGCCGCGAGCAGCTCCTTAAACGGACGCACGCTACCTGCGATAATGCGCGCATCGGGCAGCGCCAGCTTGCGCACGGCCTCGGCCACGAGCGAGACAATCTCGACATCGCCCGCGGTATCGCCCGCACCGATAAGCTCAAAGCCCAGCTGCGTAAACTGACGCGAGCCACCGGCATTGCGCTGGCACTCGCGAACCACCGGCGCCTCATAGCGCAGGCGCAGGGGCAGGTCGGCCGCGCGCATGCGGGTCGAAACCAGACGCACGATCGGCAGTGTGTTATCAGGACGAACCACCAGCAGACGACCATCGTCGTCAAAGAGCTTAAACGGCGTGTCTGCAATGCGCCCGCCTTCCTCGAGCGAACCCTTGTCCTCGAGCAGCGGCGTCTCGACCGGCAGGTAATAATGCTCCCTGAAGCAGCCCTTCACCGTCAGTGCAATCTCCTCGCGCGCCTGAGCCTCCTCGGGCAATATGTCCCGGAATCCCCACGGTGTGGCCGTCATCTGGTGAGCCTCCTCATGCTGTGTTTCATATAGAACGAAAGACCGGCATAGCTCCGCCGGTCTTCTGGGTACTTTAGCATACTAGAGTGCTTGCGGGGAGAATCGTCTCTCACGGCTCACAGCGTATTCATTTGGAAACATAGGAGCGGATTGTCGCAACCCAACCCCACCTAGACGCCAATCGCACGACGATACTCTGCCATTACCTGCGCATCGGCAGCTGCGGGGTCGGCAAAATAGCGCCAGTCATAGGTCTCGGCCGAAACAACTCCGCGATAGCCGCGCGCCACCAGCCTATCCAGGTCGGCGCGCATATCGCGGTCGCCGTCACCCCAGGCAAGATGCGTCGTGCCATCTGCCGCAACATCGACAAAATGCACGTGGGCGACATCATCGCCAAGCAGATCGAAATAATCGTCGATGGTATCCCCTGCCACCGCCATAGCGCCCAAATCCAGACACGCCTTAAGTGCCGGATGATCAACTGCCTCGATCATGCGCTTCGTGTCGGCCGCCGAGTTCACGATCATCGACTCAACCGGCTGTAGGGCCTCGAGCACCAGTCGCACGCCGCGCTCTCCCGCATGCTCGGCAATCGCACGCAGCATCGAGGCGCTGCGACCCCACGCGTCCTCGATCGGCTCGTTCAAAAATGCCCAGCCGCTCGAGACCATGACCTGCTCGGCTCCAAGTTCCGCCGCGATATCTACAACGTTCTTAAAGTACGCGAGCGTGCGGGCACGCGCCTCATTCCCGCGCGCCGCGATATTCCACGGCTTGGGGTTGTTCTGTTCGGGACAAAGCCCCACAATCCGAACCCCATACCGCTGCGACAGCTCCCGTACCCGTTCGAGCGAATCGTATCCATGGCAATCGACATACAGATGCATCGCCCCGGTCCAAAGCTCGCAACACGTGTAGCCCGAAGCCGACGCCGAAGAAAAGAACTCCTCAAGGTCAAAATAACGATGGCTGATATTCATGACGGCAAGCTGGGGATAGCTCATAATTACTCTCCAACCCAAGCGAGGCCCCGTTCCATATAGGAGCGAGGCCCGATTACACAAACGTTATTTGCTCTTAGTAGTCGAACTGGTGATAGTAGCGACGGTAGTTGAGGTTGTGCTTGGTGACCGTCTCGTAGTAAGCGGCAAGGCGATCGGTGATCAGCGAGGAGAGGATCCACGGGGAGACGATGACGCGGAACTCGTCGTCAAGGCCGGGGATCGCGAACTCGGCAGTGTCGATGACGTTGATGTCGGTGTCGCCGGTCACGCCGCGGGTCAGGAAGGCGCGGACGCGCTCG
>CALHJP010000026.1:0-180888 GCA_938033205.1 uncultured Collinsella sp.
AGAAATCGATGCCGGTCTGCGCGGGGTAGTAATAGCCGTCCTCGAAGTCGAGCATTTTGCGCTGGCCGGAGACCACCGCATAGCGCTCGGGGCCGTGCGGGGCCACATCCACGTTGGCCAGGCCGCGACCGTCAACGTTGTACGCGCCCTCGCACTGGTTGGCAGCCGTCGCGCCGCCCCACAGGAAGTCTTTACGGAAAGCCATACATCGATCCTTTCACACGCTGTTTGTCGTGGCTTCAGTATCCCCGCAAACGGGACGCCGCTCAACGACGGCAACGCAGGTCGACACTTCTTTTCGCACACAGGCGCCCAGCAGCCGCCCGAGCCTGACACTTTTTGATACCCAACCACCACAAAGGGGACAGGCACCTTTGTGGTGGTTTGGGGGGCGGCGATCCCACATAGCCGCCCTCGGCCAGCAGGCAATTTGACTGAATAGGAAAGAAAGGAAAAAATAGGAAAAAAAGGAAAGGAGACTTATGACTGAACCCATCTTCTCCCCCTCATTTGGAAATCGCCCGTCCTATCTGGTGGGGCGCGGAAATGTAATTTCGACATTCATCTCCGGCCTTGAGCAGGAACCGGGCAATCGCGACCGAGCCATGCTCATGCTTGGACAGCGAGGCAGCGGCAAGACGGTTCTTCTGTGGGAACTTGCCGATCGCGCTCGTAAGCTCGGCTTCGTTGTCGCCACGCCCACCGTGGCCTCCGAGGATATGCTCGAGCGCATTGTTGAAAAAATCCAAGAGGCAGGCGAGCCCTATGCTAACAAACGCCATCTTCCTAAACTCACGAGCGGCAGCCTGAGCGTCTTCGGCTTCTCAGCCGGTCTTGAGTTCACACGAGACGTGCAGGAGACCAAGAGCTTTCAGTTTAAACTCACGCAGCTTGCGCGCAAACTGACCGAGCAGGGCCATGGCATCCTCATCCTTATCGATGAGCTCCAGGCAAATTCACCCGAGATTAGGCAGCTCGTCACCGCCTATCAAGAGCTGGTCGGCGAACGACTCAACGTCGCGCTCGTCATGGCGGGCCTTCCGGGAGCCGTCTGCGCAACACTCAATGACCGCGTGCTGACATTTCTCAACCGCGCTCGCAAGGTCACGCTCGATCCGCTTTCAGTCGGAGATGTCGACGCCTATTATCAGCGGGCTTTTGAGGAGCTCGGCCTTGATATTCCAAGCGACCTTCGCCTCCGCGCCGCTCACGCGACCCAAGGTTCGCCCTATATGCTGCAACTTATTGGCTATAACATCGCCACTCGCTGCAAGGTCGGAGAGCGCGTAGCACAAGAGCAAATCGACGGAGCCATCGAAGCGTCCAAGGTCGATTTCGAAAATGATGTTTGTGAAACGACGCTTGCCGCGCTATCTGATCAAGACGTCGCATTTCTCGCTGCGATGACCGACGACAAAGACGGCGCGTCGCGCATCTCCGATATTGCCGAGCGAATGTCGGTCACGCCCGACTATGCGCAAAAGTATCGCCGGCGCCTTATTGACGCCGGCGTGATCGAACAGGCTCGCCGCGGCTACGTGCGCTTCGCCGTTCCATATATGGCTGACTACCTTCGCAGCCAGTTCTAGGCAGCCACCACAATGGGGACAGGCACCTTTGTGGTGGTTTGGGCCCGTTTTATCTCGATCTGTAACAGCTAGGCCGTCAAAATCGGGTTTGGTGTTACAAATCGAGATTTTCGGGCGGCCTTCTACGGTATGTCTCAATCTGTAACAGGTAGTAACGATTTAGCCCGCTAGATGTTACAGATCGAGACGGAAGATTCTAGTCCACGTTGATGTCGAGGTTTTTGCCGATGAGGCCTACGTAGCCGCCTTCGGCTGCCTTGGGGCTGTCGGCGTGGCAGAAGACCCACTTGTCGGCCTTCCAGTAGCAGTAGCTGTCACCGGCGGCAGGCATGTCGGCTGCAGCCTCGGGGCGCGGCCCGTTGGTGCCGGCGGGAAGCGCGACCATCACCTGGAAACCGCCGTCGTCGACCATGCAGGGCGTGTAGTGGAGCGTGGTGTTGAAGACCTCGATGACCGTACCCGCCGGCACGCGGAACGCCTTGACACATGCGGTGTCGAGCTTGCCGTCCTCGATCTCCCAGCGATGCGCCACGAGCAGGATAAAATCGCGGGCACCCAGGTTAAACTCGCTGGCGCGGTGATACTCCAGGCAGTTGAGGCGTGTGTTGTGGCCGTTGCACCAGCCGAGCTGGAAGGGACGACCGCCAAACATGAGAAAGCCCAATTTGTCGGCATCCTTGACGCCCTCGAGCTCCGGCGCGCTCGCTACGTACTTGCTGCCCTCGGGGATGGGCGTGGCAGAGAGCGCCTCGAGTACGGGCGACGTGAGCTCGGACGAAACGTTATCCCAAACGCTGCCATAGGATTTGAACTCGGGATCGTTGACAGAGTAGATATGCATGTTCACTCCTGTTCGTTTATGTGACAGTACGAACATTCTAGAACAAACATAAGCGATTTTGAACGCCATCCCGACCACTCAACAAAAAGGCGCCCCCGCATAAGCGAAGGCGCCCAATGCGCGCGTTTTGGGCGATAAAGCCCTTACGCCTGCTGATAGTGCAGGTGCTTCTCGTCGATATCGGCCAGGTCGCGGTCGAGATAACGGCGCGCAAGCCAGTTGGCCATGGGGAGGCTCTGGTCCAGGTAGTTGCCGCACTCCTCGGGAGCGGCACCGGGGACATCGCCCTCAAAGTCGGCGACAAACTCGAACAGCTCACGCACGAGCGGCAGGATCTCCTCGCTCGTCACTTCGCCAAATACGACGAGGTAAAAGCCCGTGCGGCAACCCATGGGGCCAAAGTAGACAATGCGGCTCGACCACTCGGCATGGTTACGAAGAAACGTCGCGCCCAGGTGCTCGATGGTATGGCACTCGGCCGTGTTCATTACCGGCTCTTTGTTGGGCGTGGTCAGGCGCAGGTCAAACGTGGTGACGGCAGCACCGGTCGCCGGATCGCGGTCGATGCGGCTCACATACACGCCGGGCTCAAGCAGCAGATGGTCAACGGAAAAGCTGGCGATGCGCTCCATGGCAGATCCTCTCGATAGTCATTGGGACGGAACTCTTTTAGCCGGTTCGAATGGTCGCACCAATCATACCAGTCAAAAAAGCCCCGTCCCAAATAAGCTGCCCGGGACGAGCGAGCTCATCGAGCATGAGATGGCGGTCCGGAAGGAATCCAAGCGCGCAAGGCTGTTCAGGAAGGCGAAATTCCCCTGCGTGAAGTCGTTCGAAGGGCACGACTTCACGCAGGCAGCCTTTCCCGACAGCTATGGCGCGAACCACCCGAAAACGCTGTCGTTCGTCGAGGCAGCGCAGGGCCCCACGTTCCATGGGCAGACGGGCCGAAGGGAAACCCACCTCGCGATAGCCGTCGGCCACGCATGCGTGATAGAAGGCAAGACGCGCGCCCCACTCGAGAGAGCGAGGCGCGGGCTATTTCAGGCTGCATCAATCATGGAGTTTCCCTCTAAAGGAGCAAGGGCTCAATGCTATTTGGCGTTTGCCTGATCGAGTTCCTTCTTGCTAAAGCCGAAGAGATACGTGCACACAGCTGCGACGACCAGGGAAATGAGGCTCGCGATAATACCCTGGATGAAATTGGCGTTGGTGCCGCCCACATAGCTCAGGACGGACAGGAAGTTCGCAGAGGTGATGACGTACTGGGTGAGATTGGCGATACCAGCATACGCACCGCCGACAAAGCTACCGACCATCAAGGCGCCGAAACAGCGCACGTGAGACAGGCAGATGCCATAGAGCACAGGCTCGGTAACGCCGCCCAAGATACCGGATACGAAGGCGCCGAAGGCGTTGCCGCGCTCCGCCTTACCTTTGAGTCGAAGAGCCGCACCGAGGGCGACGCCGAAGCATGCCCACGTGGCGAAGCTACCCGCGAGCATGACACCGGTCATCTCGCCAGTCTCGAAGAACGAGGCCATCATGGGCATCATAAGGGCCAGATGCATACCGCTCATGACGAGGAACTCCCAAAGGGCGGCGATCACGCCGACACCGAAGAATCCGGTATTCATACCGAACCAGGCAAGGCCGCCGCTGATGGCGTTGCCCACAATCGTACCGAAGGGGGCGAGCAGGCACAGGATGAACGGCGAGGTGACAAGGAGGCTCAAAATGGGCGTGAACACGGTTGAGAGCATGTCGGGCATGTGCTTACCGACAAACTTATAAACAACAGCGAACAGCGGAACGGACATCATGATGGGCAGGACAGTCTGGGCATAGGCGGCAGACGTGTTGCAGGGGATGCCGAAGACGGTAAACGCCTTACCCTCGGCGATGATTGCGGCGAAATCCGGCGACATGAGGATGCAGCCGATAAATCCGCCGAGCATACCGTTGATGCCAAGTTGCTTCGCCGCGTTGACGCCCGCGAGGATAGGCATGAAGTACAGGGCGGCATCGTAGATGAAGTCGAAGAGCACGTAGATGTCGCTCTCCGCGGGGTACAGGCCCAGGAGCTGCGGACCGCACAGGGCATTGATCGCATTTGCGAGACCGCCCGTGAGCAGCACCGGGATCATCGGGGTCATGCATCCCGCCATGTAACCGACGACGTTCTTCAGGATCTGCATGGGCGTAAGCTTCTTCTTGCCGACAAGCTCGACGTCGGCGGCGGCAGCCTCGGCGTCCTCAACCGCCTCGAGCTCGTTGACGTTGGCAAGTGAGCAGAACTCCGCGTACACCCTGGGCACGTTCGTCCCCACGATGATCTGATACTGCTGACCGCCGTGGACAATGCCCATCACGCCGTCAACGGCCTTGACTTCGTCATCGTCGATGCTGGACTCGTCCTTGAGCACAAGGCGGAGCCTCGTCATGCAGTGGGTCGCCGAAGTCACGTTCTTCGGGCCGCCCACCGCCTTGAGGATATCCTCGGCGATACGCTTGTTATCTGCCATGGTACTTCCTTTCCCGTTTCTTTCTATCCCCCATCGGCGACTTCGCGCCAACCGGAAAACCTGCGTTTATTCGGGCAGCTGATTGCCCGCGATGACCTTCTGATACCAATAGAAGCTGTCCTTGCGAATCCGGTCGCAAGTCCTGATGTCGTCATCGGTGCGATCCACGTATACAAGGCCATAGCGCTTGGCGAAGCCCTGATGACTGGAGACCACATCGACAAAGCTCCACGGACAATACCCAAAGATGGGATAACCCTGCTCGATAAGCTCGCCGACCTGGGCGATATGCGCGGAGAGATAGGCGATACGCTGCTCGTCGTGAATCGCGCCGGACTCATCGGGCTCCTCGCTCAAAGCCATGCCGTTCTCGGTGATGATCATGGGCAGGCCGTAGCGGTCATGCACCTTGCGCATGCCGATCGACAGCCCGATGGGGTCGAGGCCGTTGGGCATCCACTCGGTCTTCTCGAGCCTCGGGTTGTCGCAGAGGACGAAGTCGCCCGCGCCCCAAGGCGGGAAGCCACCGAATACGATGGGCTCGGTGCGCTCCTTGACGCAGCTGCTGGAGTAATAGTTAATGCCGATGAAATCGGGCGTCGACCCGTGCAGGACCGCATCGTCCTCGGGCTCGACCGCGGGATAGAACCCCTCGCGCTTGAGATAGCTCGCCGCATACGGGGAATACGATCCACGCACGCTCATGTCGAGCATGTAGAACTGCTCCATCTCCTCGGCATTGAGCGCCGCCATCACATCTGCAGGCGAGCTGCTGAGCGGATAGGTCACCTGGATGGCACAGACCGGCCCGATCTTCGCCTCGGGATCGATTGAGTGCAAAAGCTCGAAAGCACGGTGCTCTGCGAGAGACATGTGGTAACTCATCTGATAGGTATTGCCCTGATGTCTCTTGGGGTCGGTCTCGGTATCCCCGGTGTTCACCGACGACGCCGTCGCGATAAGCTGCTCGTTGATAGTCGCCCACAGCTTTACACGGCCCTTAAAGTGCCTAAAGCAGACCTCTGCGTAGCGGGCGAAGGCATCGATCATCCTGCGATCTAACCATCCGCCGAACTCGTCGACGAGTGCTTGGGGGCACTCGAAGTGATACAACGTCACAAAGGGCTCGATGCCCTTTTCCAGAAGGTAATCGATCAGACCGTCGTAGAACGCCAGGGCTTCGGGATTCGGCTCGCAAGTCGCACCGGGCATAATGCGACACCACGAGAAGCTCATGCGGTACGTCTTGAGTCCGAGTTCGGCCATGAGGTCGACATCCTCTTTCCAGCGATGGTAGTGGTCGGACGCCACGCTGCCATCTGTGATTCCGGGGATGCCGAAGCCGCGATCGGTCGTCGACTTGCCTCGGCCGCCCTCCCCCCAGGCGCCCTCTACCTGAAATGCGCTCGTCGACGCACCCCATAGGAATCCATCGGGAAACCTGTTTGCCATACTTGCCACCTTTCTCCTTAGCTCAGATCGTCGTATGTCACCAACGCGATGTCCTGACTCACCAGCCATTCACGGGTTGCGGGATCGCAAAGCATCGACGCCTCACGCGCCCGCGCCGTCATCATGCTCGAGTGGTCCATGAGATAGGCATCGATATAACCCGGATGGAACACCATGAGGGTGCACGCGTCGTCGTTCGCATTCTCGACGGCGCCGCGCACCGCCGAGAACGGATCCATCTCATAGGCGCGAAAATCTGTGGGCATGTACGCAGCGACACGCGTGCTCTTGAACGTGACCGCTTCCCCCGGCGCGCCCATCGGGAACAGCGGCAGTCCGTGGCGCTCCGCCACGATCTCCAACCCCTTATAAAACGCCGGGCTCGCCACCGCATGACCCTCAAAGTAGGAGGGTTCTCTATCCACAAGCGATACGAACTTTCGATACTGAGCCTCGATCTCCAAGACGACCTCATCGAGCACCACGAAGTCGATTCCCCGCTTCATGGCGTCCCGATACGCCCCGCTCGGCTTGAACATGCCATCCGGTCCACAGAGACTCGGAATGAGCGCAGGGTCGGTAAGCGGCCTGCCGACGCAGATGTTCGTGTGCTGGCCAAGGCACACGTCGAGCCCGTCGAGCAATTCGAGGCCGTGGTCCACGGATTCCATGTTGGTCATGACCCCGACTGACCCGACGAGTCCGCCGCGGACCGAATCGACGATGCCGTAGTTGACGCCCCGAGAGTAGCCAAGGTCGTCGGCGCGTATCAGCAGGCGCTTCATCGGGCATCACCGATCTCGACGCAGGCACCGTTACAGCGCGCTATGCTTCCCAGGTGTGTAGCGCTTGGCTTTACGGTGCGGCGTTGTGTCTCGCGGTCGACGGAGATGATCCCGTACTTCGGGCCATACCCGAAAACCCACTCGAAATTGTCAAACGCGGACCAGCAGGTGTATCCCAAGACCGGGATACCGTCGCGGACGCAACGCCCCACACCGGCGACAGCCCGATCCAAAAAGCGCTCTCTCTGCTCGTCGTCCTCGGAAGCTATGCCGTTTTCGGTGACGAACAGAGGCGTGCCCGACTGGTCCCAAGCAGCTCGCAGGCTCTCCTCGATGGCCTCGGGATAAAACTCCTCATCGCGCTGGGTGAGCTCCACGCCGGCAGGCGGGTCAACCGGGCCATCCGCGCCGTACCACGAGCGCGAGTACGTCTGGATACCCACGAAATCATCGCCTGCGGAAGCACGGTAAAAGCGATCGCGAATCTCCTCGCGGGCAGCTGCGGCGCGCTCCTCGCCACCGGGAGCCGCCTTAAAGGGACTTCCCACGAGCGTCCAACCTGCCGGGAGATCGGGACGGATTGCATGCACGGCGTCAACGGCAGCCTTGTGAGCGGCGAGCTTCACATCGAACGCCCGCTCGGTGGCTGCGAACTGGAATTGGGCCAGGGATGCCGGCTCGACCCCCAACGCCTTGGCGACGCTGCGGAACATGGGGTCCTCAGCGCGATCGGAGGCGTTGCGCGACGTGGCCCCGACATCAGCCAAGAGCCATGCCAGGTTTGGCTCGTTCATGGTGCATGCGTAGTCCATCAAATCGCCCATCTCCTCGACCACACGCGCGCAGTACCGCGCGAAAAGGGAGGGAGTCTCGGGCGACTCCCAGCCGCCTTGGGCGAGCAGCCAGATCGGCGACGTGAAATGATGGAGTGTGACGATCGTCTTGAGACCGTTGTCACGGCAGCACTGGAGCACTTCGCGATAGTGCGCGAGCTCTGCTTTGGAGAACAAGCCGCGCGCCGGCTCGATGCGCGACCACTCGACAC
The DNA here is from genome assembly GCA_938033205.1 of uncultured Collinsella sp. Taxonomy (GTDB): domain Bacteria; phylum Actinomycetota; class Coriobacteriia; order Coriobacteriales; family Coriobacteriaceae; genus Collinsella. Next base: position 8,238 of record CALHJP010000026.1, read on the forward strand.
TCAGACGATAGGAGGTGAGGCCAAGAGATGCGATAAGGGCGATATCCTCGCGGAAACGATGGTAGTGGTCCATCGCGTCGCCAGAAGGCTCCATGAACGCCGTGTCCTCAACATTCTCGAACAGCCACGTGTCGCTGTTCACGTTGTTGCCTTCAACCTGGTGCGCAGCGGTCGCGACGCCCCAGAGAAACGTCTCGGGAAATACCGAAGTCGACTGATGTGCCATGCAATCTCCCTTTCATGTATCCGCATCCGGGCTTAATCGCCCGGCTCCTGTTACCATTGAGTACAACACGAATGCACAGGGTTTTGCGTTCCATCCTGGACACCGATGTTACAGAATGGAGACATGAGTTTCATGATATGAAACCCGCTGGTATTTAATGGTTTTGAAACGTCTGATGGGAGTGGACTCTTGAATTGTGCCAACCCGATGGGCTCTGTTGGGGAAAAGCTCCTCAGCTATATAGACACCAGCATGCAGCGCGACAACAACTATCAGATAGCCGTCAAGATGTTGGAAAACTACGACGCGCTCAAGGACATGTCCATCGCGCAGATCGCCGATATGTGCTACGTCTCGAAGGCTTCCGTCTCGCGTTTTTGCCGATTCTTAGGCTACGAGAGCTTCAAAGAGATGCATGACGCGCTCGGGGTCGACTATCCCATCAGCTACGACTACTCCCAGCGCTTCTTTTGCAATCTCACCGCGAACCCGCACGCGACGTTTCTTGAATATGCGAGGGAAGCTCAGCAAAACATCGCCGCGACCATTTCCGAGAAAAACCTGGCCGAACTTCCAAAAATCGCCTATGCAATTCATAATTGCCGCCGAGTCGCGTTCTTTTCCCATCATTTTCTTTGGGATACTGGACGCTACCTTCAGAACAAGCTGTTTTCTATGGGAAAGGTCATGGACCTGTATCTGGATCAAGCCTCCCAGCTTGCATGTGCCCAATCCCTCCAGCCCGAGGACCTGGCGATCATCTGCAGCGTTGGGGGCAGCTATCCCATTCGATATGTCGATGTCTGCAACAGCATCAGGGATAGCAAGTGCTCCGTGCTGGCAATCACGCAAAACGCCTCGAACCCATATTGGAATCAGGCCGCCTTCATCATGCAGTGCGGCGAGTCGAATGCCAACGACACGGGCAAATACGGGGCGCTCGCGGCAATTGACCTCGTCGTTCAGCAGTATCTGCTCCAATATGGAAGCGATGCCTTCCCGAGCGCGCCCAATCGCCCGTACGACGACATGCCGGGGCGCTAGAGTCGCTCACAATTGAAGCAGCGTCCCTCCCGCGAGCCGCGAGCTTTTCGCCATGGAAAGGTATTGATCGAGGCGGTTGCCGCACTCCTACCGTGATTTTATAATCCCCGTCCCAGAAAGCCAGATGAGATTCAGGGAATAGCCGGCAGAAGGCGAGCGACGCCCAAGCGCCACAGGTTGCCGTGAAAGAGGAGCGCCGCGTACTTTGGTACGCAAGCGACGGCTTGAACGGCAAGATGCGGTGCTTGGGCGCCGCGCAGCCGTCTAGGCGGTATACGCGATTGTAGCGTCGACGGCGTGGCGCCAGCCGGCGATCTTTTTGGCGCGCTCGTCGACGGACATGGTGGGCTCCACGATGCCGCGGGCGCCATAGACGTCAACGACATCGCGCGTGTACATGCCCAGCGCAATGCCGCAGGCCCAAGCCGCGCCCAGACCGCTCATCTCGTCATTGCTCGCAATGCGGATGGGCGAGCCGACCAAGTCGCTCTCAAACTGCATCAGATACGCATCGCGCGTGGGGCCGCCGTCAACACGAAGCTCGGCAAGCGCCGCGCCCGAATCCTCGACCATCGCATCAATGACGTCGAAGATCTGATAGGCGATCGACTCATCGGCAGCCTTTACGAACTCCGCGCGGCCCGTGGTGCGCGTCATGCCAAAGACGCAGCCCTCGGCATCACTTGCCCAGTGCGGCGCACCCAGGCCGGTAAACGCCGGCACAAAGTAGACGCGGCTCGCCGGATTGGCGGCGTAGCACAGGTCGGTGACCTCCTCGGGGTTGTTGATGAGCTCCAAATCGTCGCGCAGCCAGGTCTTGACGGCGCCGGCGTAGCTCACGTTGCCCTCGAGCACATACTCGGTCACACCGTCCATACGCCACGCAAGCGAGCTCGAAAGCCCGTGCGAGCTGGCGACAAACTCGTTGCCGACATTCATCATGACCGAGCTGCCGGTGCCATAGGTCGCTTTGGCCATGCCGCGGCTGTGGCAACCCTGCGCAAACAGGGCCGCATGGCTGTCGCCCAGCACGCCGTGCACCGGCACGGGCGCGGGCAAAAAGCCGTCCAGGTCCGTCGTGCCAAAGAGACCATCGGAATCGGTCACCTGCGGCAGGCAAGCCGAATCGACGCCAAAGGCCTCGCACACCGGCTCGCTCCAGCAGCCACGGCGCAGGTCAAAGAGCTGCGTGCGGCTGGCATTGGACCAGTCGCAGCGAAACTCCGCGCCGCCCGTGAGCGTCCAGACCACCCAGGCATCGATGGTGCCCAGGCACAGCTCGCCCGCCGCAGCGGCCTCGGCAGCCGCGGGAACGTTCGCGAGGATCCAGGCCATCTTGCCCGCCGGGTAGTAGGGCGAGAGCACCAGACCCGTCGTGTCGCGCACCAGCTCGGCCACGCCTTCGCGCGCAGCAAGCTCGTCGCACAGCTCGCGGGCGCGGGCGCACTGCCACACCACGGCGTCGCACAGCGGCTCGCCCGTCGTGCGCTTCCAGGCAACGGTAGTCTCGCGCTGGCTGGAGATGCCAATGCCGGCGATATCGGCCGGATCGACCCCGGTCTCCTCCACCACGGCGCGCGCCACGGCCAGCACGTTAGCGGCGATCTCGGCTGGATCATGGCTCACCCAGCCGGCCTCGTTGACAATCTGGCGATGCGGGCGATCGGCACGATGAATCAAATGGCCGCCCTCGTCCACCAGCAGCGCCTTGGTGCCCTGCGTGGATTGATCGATTCCGATGATGTATTTGCTCATGTACTCTCCTGTCTCCCCCGTCGATTCAAAACTAAAACCCGACGGACAAGGAGCGAGTGGCCGACCGGCTCATGAGAGCGCAGCCGGCCTGCTCAAAATTCAACCAAAAAGGATTGGCGCAAACCTGTCCCCGATGCACCAATTACTCTGCGGGAAGGAACTCGGCGACGGTCTGCGCGATTCCGGCACCCGTCAGGCCATAGTGCGCAAAGACCTCGGGACTCGTGCCGGTGATGACCGGCGCGTCGGGCAGGCTCAGACACTTAACCGGACAAGGGCAATGCTCGCCCACGACCTGCGCGACCATGGAGCCCAAGCCGCCAAAGGGGCTGTGCTCCTCGACGGTCACGACGGCGCGCGTGGCACCGGCGGCCTCAATTACGGCCTCGGCGTCGAGCGGCTTGACGCAGTACATGTCGAGCACGGTAGCGGAGATACCCTGCTCGGCCAGCAGGTCGGCGGCGTCCACGGCATGGCGGACCATCTCGCCGGTGGCGACAATCGTCACATCGGTGCCACGACGCACCCAGGTGGCGCGATCCATCTGGAACGGGCACTCGTCCTCGGTATACACGTCCTCGACCGGGTTGCGGCCCACGCGGATGTAGGCCGGCTTGTTGTCGGCAACCAGGGCGCGCACGAGCTCGGCAGTCTGGAAACGATCGCTCGGCAGATATACGCGCATGTTGGGAATCGCGCTCATGGCAGCGATATCCTGCGCGGAGTGATGGCTCATGCCCAAGGCGCCGTAGGACACGCCGCCCGAGATACCGATGAGCTTAACGTTGGTGTTGGAGTACGAGACATCGACCTTGCACTGCTCATACGAGCGCGTGGTCACAAAGGACGCCGGCGAGGCGGCCCAGGCCTTCTTGCCGCACGAAGCCATGCCGGCGGCGATGCTCACCAGGTCCTGCTCGGCGATGCCGACCTCGACGGACTGCTGGGGATACTGATCAAAGAACGGCGTGAGCGATGCGGAGCCGCGGGAGTCGGAGCACAGGACGACGATGTCCTTATCGGTCTCGGCGGCCTCGAGCAGCGTGTCGCAGATAACCTTGCGGTTGGCGATCTTGTTAGCCATTGATAGCCTCCTTGTGGGCAGCGAAATCGGCGATGATCTGGGCATATTCCTCGTCGTTGGGCAAGTGATGATGCCAGGCGGCCTTGTCCTCCATAACCGGCGAGCCGTAGCCCTTCACCGTGTTGAGGATGATGACCGTGGGCTTGCCCTTGGTCTCGGCGGCCAACATCAGTGCGGCATCGATGGCCTGGATGTCGTTGCCCGGAATGGAAAGCACGTTCCAGCCGAAGGCAGCCCAGCGCTCCTCCTGCGAATCCTGCTTCATGACGTCCTCGGTGCTGCCGCTGATCTGCAGGCGGTTGCGGTCCACGAGCGCGCACAGGTTATCGAGCTGGTAGTTGCCGCCGCTCATGGCGCCTTCCCAGACCGAGCCCTCGGCAAGCTCGCCGTCGCCCATGATGGTGTAGACGCGGTAGTCGCGGCCGTCCATCTTGCCGGCAAGCGCCATGCCTACGGCCACGGGCAGGCCATGGCCCAGCGAGCCGGAGTTCATCTCGATGCCCTTGAGCTTGTTGTTGGGGTGACCGATGTAGGGGCTGCCGAACTTGGAGAAGCGGGCCTTGACGTCGTCGAGGTCCAGATAGCCCTCGTGGCACAGCACCGCGTAGTAGGCCTCCATGGCGTGGCCCTTAGAGAGCACAAAGCGGTCGCGGTTGGGGTCGTCGACGGTCTCGGGCGAAATGTTGAGGTGGTTGGCATAAAGGGTCATGAGGGCGTCGATCACCGACATGTCGCCACCGATGTGACCGCCGGCGCCAGCCATGATGATATCGACGCAATCGCGGCGAAGATCCCAACGCAGGGACTCAAGCTCTTCGATAGTTGCCATTTCTACTCTCCTCGCAGGTAGGCTTTGACGTCTTCTTCAATCGGGTCGTATAGGTCGGGCTGGATGCCGATGTACTTGCACGCCTCGTAGAGCACCGGCACCACGTTGGCGTGAATGGCGACGCAGTGGTGAATGTAGGGGCCCTCGACGATCTTGGCCTCGAGGCGCTTGAGGTTGTCGACCTCAACCCACAGGTAGGTGCCCATGCCGGCCGGTCCGTCAATGCCGCGGGCGTTGCCGAGCAGCAGCGAATACTCGCCGTTGTCGCCATCAAAGCGGGCAAGGGTGAGGTCGCCGTGCTTGGCCTCGGCCGTCAGCGCGCCGGGGTGATCGAAAGCCAGCGGGTAGGTGAGCTTGGGCTTGACGGCCGCGCAGCTGCAGGGCCAGGGGCCGCAGTGCTGCAGCAGCTCGCCGTTCTCGTTATCGGGATGGCGCACGGTCCAGTCGGCGAACATGCCGCGGTGACGGCCCAGGTCGGCGGCCTCGACCATCAGCGCGGTAATGGCACCGTGGATATCGGTCTCGCACACGACGGGGATACCCATCTCATTGAGGATGGCGTTGGCGGCGCAGGGCATAATGCCCAGCTCGTCCTGCAGGGCGTTCCAGCACTGGATGGCGCCGGCGTTGCAGCCGTACTTATCGACCAGGCGCTTCATAGCGATAGCGAGCCCTGCGACCGCGGGGACCTTGTCCTCGGGGATGCAGATCTCAAAGCTGTCGCGAATGTGGTCGAGCATGGCGGACATGGCCTGCTCGTCGGCCTGGGCGTCGCGCACGGCCTGAACAAGTTCGGTCATGGGGATGGGCGAAAGCTGAATATTGAACTTCTCGAGCAGCTCGCCCTCGTTGCACATGGTGGACCAGAAGTCGAACGGACGGGTGGCCATCTGCAGGATGCGGGTGTGCTTGAAGGTCTTGACCACGTTGCACACGGCCAAAAAGTCCCAGACGCCGCGCTCGAACTCGGGATCGGTCAGGCGGCAGTTGGTCATATAGGTAAAGGGAACCTGGAAGCGGCGCAGGACCTTGCCAGTGGCAAACAGGCCGCACTGGCTATCACGCAGGCGGGTGCCATCGGGCTCGGGGCGCTCGTCGCGCGGGCCCCACAGCAGCACGGGCAGGCCGAGCTCACGGGCAAGGCGGGCGCAAACGTACTCGGTGCCAAAGTTGGCGTGGCACAACATGATGCCGTCGACGCCCTCGGCGCGGAACTTCTTGACGATAGGCTCGATATGGCTGTCGTCAAACAGCAGGCCCTCGTCGTTGATGTCGTCGATATCCACGATGTCGACGCCGATCTCGCGCAGGCGATCCGCCGTCAGGCCGCGATACTTGATCGCGTCCGGCGCGCTAAAGATGCTGCGGCGCGTGGGCACAAAACCGAGCTTGATCTTATCCATGTACGTCCTCCCCTAATCACACGTTCAGTAAACAGACGCATGTTTCGTTTTGTTCTGTTTACTAAATATTTTACTCTTCTGTTTAGAAGTTTAGCGCGAAATACCCGTAGACGGTAGAGAAATCAGCCTAAACGGTATGTAAACAAACTGAACATATAAGGGAAACAAAAAGAGGACCCCGAAGGATCCTCTTCTGAATGACGCTATGTTTACTGCCCTAGCGAGCTTTGGCACGCTGCAGGCGATGCCGTCTCCGCCTAGATTTCGCGCACGCTCTGGCGCTCGACAAAATAGGTCGATACGGCCGTCTTGCAGGTATAGCTCTTGGGGTTGCGGATGTTGCCCACCAGGCGGCGCACCGCGATCTCACCCACCTCGTGCTTGGGAACATGCACCGTGGTGAGCGGCGGGTTGGAAAAAGCGCCCAGCGACAAATCGTCAAAGCCGATGATCGAGACGTCCTCGGGCACGCGAATGCCATGCTCGTTCAGCGCGCGCATGGCGCCCACGGCAAGCACGTCGTTTTCGGCAAAGAAAGCCGTCGGCAGGTCGTCGTGCGAGACGCCGTCGAGCCACGCGCCCATATCGCGATAAGCACCCTCGAGCGTGGTGCCCAGCGTGACGCGCCATGCCGGGTTGCCCTCAAGGCCCGCATCCTCAAGCGCTTGACGATAGCCGCGCTCGCGATCCCTAAAGTTGCGGATACGAAGGTCGCCCGCCAGATAGCCGATTTGCCTGTGACCCTTCTCGATAAGGTAGTCCACGGCGCGCAGCACCGAATCGGTATTGGCAATGACTACGGCATCAAAGTACTGGCGGTCGCTCCAGCCGTCGAGCACGATCAGGTGGGCGGCAGCGTTGGCAAACAAGGCGTAATCTTCCTCACCCAGCTCGGTACCCATCAGCACAATGGCGGCAGACGGGTCGGCGATCAGGCCCTCGACCTGCGGACGCACGGCGTCCAGGTCGCTAAAGTCGAGCGAGACAAAGCTCGTGCTCATGCCGTGGCGACGCGCCTGGCGCTCCACGCCCTCAATAACCGCGGGATGGAAGGTGCTCTCATCCAGGATGGCGCCCGTCTTGCGCGCAAGCACAAACTGGATGCTCTCGAGCTGCGTCGACTGCTGGTAGCCGAGCGACTGCGCGCACTCCAGGATGACCTTGGCGGTCTCCTCGCTCACGCTGCGCTTGCGGTTGAGCGCGTTGGACACGGTCGCAGGCGAAAAACCGGTGATGCGGCTGATCTCGCGAACACTTGCTTTGGCCATTGTTCCCCCTAGTAACGGTCGCGGTCGAGCATCGTGGCCTGACCGCCCCGTGATTCGACAACTAAACGACCGCAAATTCAATCTAAACAGAATAGTAAATGTTTAATAGCTAGTTTAGCCTGTTGTCAAGCGAAGCGACGCGACTATTCCCCCAACGGGCGTATTTACTCGGTAGCTAATCTGGAACGGGGCACAGAAACCGTTTAGCCAAGGATGCGAGCCATGCGTGCCTTAAACTCCGCGAGGAAACGTGGGGCGTCCACGGTGAGCGCCACGAGCGCGCTCTTATCCGGATCGGACAGACGGTGCTCGTCGCAGATGGTGCGGCCGCGATACTCGCCCAGCAAGTCAACACGCAGGTTACAGCCGAGCGCACCCACGAGCGTGGGATCAATCGCCACGGCAACCGCCAGCGGATCGTGCAGCGCGCAGCCGCCCAGGTAGGGCGCGTTCATTTCGTACGAACCGATATAGTGCTCGACCATGCTCGCAAACGCGCAGCCAGCCATAGTGCCCGAGCCCGTCCAGCCGGCAACGTCGCGACGCGTGAGCACCACGCGGTGCGTCACATCCAGGCCCACCATGGTGAGCTTGCGGCCCGAGCGCAACACGGCGTCGGCAGCCTCGGGGTCGCCCGCCATGTTAGCCTCGGCGCCCGCGCTCACGTTGCCGGGCACGGTAAGGGCGCCGCCCATCACGACCACGCGGCCGATGGACATCATCGCCGCCGCATCGCGCTCCAGGGCAAGCGCCAGATTGGTGAGCGGGCCGGTCGCAACGTAGACCAGATCGGGGCCATAGGTACGCGCGGCATCAATCAGGTAATCGACCGCCGCATTGCCATCGGCCGACGTCGCGCCCACCGGCTCGTACGGCGAGGCGGGCACGCTTGCGCCGCCAATGCCGTTCTTGCCGTGGATAAGCGTGGTGGACGCCGGCGGCGTGTAGGGTTCGGTCGCCTTCATGGGACGATCGGCGCCCAGGTACACCGGCACCTCGGGACGACCCAACAGGTCGAGCACCGCCAAGCAGTTGTGCGCCGACTGCTCGACACGCACGTTGCCAAAGCACGTGGTGATGCCGACGAGCTCCACCTCGGGGCTCGCGATGGCATAGGCCAGCGCCATCGCATCATCCACACCCATATCCAGATCAAGGATCAGCTTCTTGGTTGCCATTGTTCTACTCCGCTTCTCCGTCTACATCCAAACCGTCTAAACCAAACTTGTGCTCGACTTCCGCACGCGTGGGAATTGATTGCTGAGCGCCCAGGCGCGATACCGTCACCGCCGAGGCGCGAGCACCCGCGGCCATGCACTCAAAGAGCGGCAGACCCTCCAGACGAGCTGCAGCAAGCGCACCAATAAACGTATCGCCCGCGGCCGTCGTATCGACCACCGCGCTCGAAAGCGCCGGCATGCGCAGCGGCTCACCGCCATCGCCGAGCGTAACCGAGCCGGCGCCGCCCAGCGTGATGACCGCGGCGCCGGCGCCCTTGTCGAGCAGCGCATTGAGCGCGGCGACGCAACTCGCATCATCCGTGGGCAGAATGCCCGTCAGCACCTGGCACTCGGTCTCGTTGGGGCAGACCAGGTCGACCGCAGGCCACGCTCCTGCCGGCAAATCGCAGGCGGGCGCAGGGTTAAAGACCGTATAGAACCCCAGCTCGTGAGCGCAAGCAAGCGCCTCGGCCGTCGCTGCAAGGTCGCATTCGCCCTGGGCGATAAAGACGCCGCCAGCAGCCGGGGCAATCTCGCTGGCATCGCCGTCGAGCTCGTCGGCCACCAAGCGCCTCAGTGCGCGGGCAACGTCCTCGCCCGCAAGCGCATGGTTGGCGCCCGGCGACAGCACGATGCGGTTGTCGCTCTCACAGCGAATGATAGTCGCGGTACCGGTCTCCACGTCATCGCGACGCGCCACAAACTCAACGCCCACGCCGGCATCCTGGAGCCCTGCCACAAGCGCATCGCCAAAGGTATCGCGCCCAACAGCGCCAATCATGCACGTGCGCGCACCCATGCGCGCAGCGGCAACGGCCTGATTGGCTCCCTTACCGCCGGCGTTGGTGATAAAACCGCTGCCACCGACGGTCTCGCCCGCGCGCGGCATGCGCTCGCACGCCACCGAAAGGTCCATGTTCATGCTGCCGAACACCGCAACGATGCTGTGATCCGCCATGGAAACCTCCTCGTCTTCAGGCTTTGCGCCCACCGTCGACCAACGATTGTGCACTCTCGCACCCCCTATAACTTTAGTCCACTTTGATGTGGACGCGCGCTTGAGCTTGCGCCAGCAGCAAGCATTCACAGGGGCAGGCAGCTACAATGAATACATGCTGATTATTCTCGTCATTGGATGATGTTTTATGGAACAATTCTCGCAATCGGGCTCGCGCGGTCGACGCCGCACGGGCAACGAGCCGGCGCCGCACGAACGCGTGAAGGGCGAGCGCCGCGCCTACGAACCGCGACGCACCGCGAGCCCCCATCGCGCTTCTGCCAACAACGCTGGCCGCGCCAACACTCCCGCCGCGGAGCAGACGCCTGCTCGTCCCAAGTCCCGCTACATCCCTGCGCTCGACGGCCTGCGCACGCTTGCCGTCGTCGCGGTGGTGCTCTATCACCTCAACCTCACGTGGGCTCAGGGCGGCCTGCTTGGCGTCACGATCTTCTTTGTGCTTTCGGGCTATCTGATCACGCGCTTGCTGCTCAACGAAGTCGCTAAGACCGGCCGCATCGACCTTAAGAGCTTCTGGATTCGCCGCATCCGTCGCCTAGTCCCCGCCGTGGTAACGGTAGTGTTCGTGACCTGCGCGCTGTGCACCATCTTTAACCACGTGATGCTCACCAAGATGCGCCCCGACATCCTGCCGTCGCTGCTGTTCTTCAACAACTGGTGGCAGATTGCCCAAAACGTCTCGTACTTCAACGCCCTGGGCGACCCCTCGCCGCTTACGCACTTTTGGTCGCTCGCCATCGAGGAACAGTTCTACCTGGTTTGGCCCCCGCTGCTGCTCGCTATGGTATCCATGCACATGAGCAAGCCCAACACGCGCCGCATGGTTCTGGGACTGGCTGCTGTCTCCGCCATCGCCATGATGGTGCTCTATAACCCCGCCGCCGACCCCAGCCGCGTGTACTACGGCACCGACACCCGTGTGTTCTCGCTGCTGCTGGGCGCCTGGATGGCCTTTATCCCCGATTGCGACCTGGCACCGGTGCGTCTCGCTCATCGTTTGGGGCTCAATCGCCTGGCTGGCGCCGCCAAGCACGGCAAGAACGCCGAAAGCAAGCATGACGCTACGACCGACGGCGCAGCCGAGACCGTCCCGACTCAGCCGAGTACGCTCGTGCGTTTTTGGTCCTCACCTGCATCCATCGATGTGTTGGGCGTCGTGGGTCTGGTTGGCCTTGCCGCCATGGTCGCGCTCACCAACGGCTACACCGCGTTCCAGTATCGCGGCGGCACGCTGTTATGCTCCATCCTCACGCTCATGGTCATCGCGGCCTGCGTGCAGCCCCAGGGAATGGTTGCCCGCGCACTGTCCGCCGAGCCGCTCGTGTGGGTTGGCAAGCGCTCGTACAGCATCTACCTATGGCACTATCCGCTACTGTTGCTCATGAACCCGGTCGCCAACATCAACGATACGCCGTGGTGGCAGTACATTTTGCAGGTGTTGTTGGTGGTCGCCGTAGCCGAATGCTCATATCGCTTTATCGAGACGCCGTTTAGAAAGGGCGCCTTTGGGCGCACCGTATCCGAGTTCCGCAACGGCACCACCACGCCCACCAACTGGGCGCGCGCGCACGTCCCTGTCTGCGCAGCCTGCGCTGTCGTGTTGGTCGTTGCACTGGGCGGCCTGGTCTTTGTGCCCGAGACGTCTGCACTGAGCGGTGAGGGCGCCGAAGTCCTCAACAAGGAAGCCAAGAACACCGCGCCAACGGACCAACAGGCAGCCGACGACACCGACAAGGACAACGACGGCTTCCCCGATGGCTCCTACGATCTGCTTATGATCGGCGACTCCGTGTCGCTGCGTGCCGTGGACACCTTTGACGGCGTGTTCCCGCACAGCCATATCGATGCCGAAAAGGGCCGCCAGTTTGATGCGGGCCGCGCGACATTTGAGGGCTATATCCAGCAGAACCTTGCCGGCAAGATCGTGGTCTTTGCGCTGGGCACCAACGGCTTGGTAACCGACGATCAGATCGACGCCATCATGGCCGATGCGGGAGATAAGCGTATTGTGGTGTTTGTGAACACACGCAGCCCGCAGCCGTGGGTTGGCTCTACCAACCAGGCCATCGCCAACGCCGCTACGCGCTACAAGAACGTGCGCGTTATCGACTGGTACGGATACAGCGCCAACCGCAACGACCTGTTCGATGGCGATGGCACGCACCTATCGACCACTGGCGTGACCGAGTACCTCAACTTGATCCACGATGCCGTCAAAAAGGACCTGCCCGTACACCCCGAAGATCACGTCAACGATCCGCAGCCGGCAGCCGTCAAGTCTGTCACCGACGCACTCGTCAATGCGCTCGCTCTCAAGCCGCACAAGCTGGGCACCGACAAGTAACCTGCAACGCAAACTTCCCACATCCGGAGGGGGTGTCTGCCACGGCAGACACCCCCTCCGGCAGTTAGGGACGTTCCTTATGTGCTGGCACCTAGGGACACTCCTGACACAGCCGAGGAACGCCCTCCTTGCGACCGAATTCTGGACGCCTCGCCACCCCGAGCGTTGTTTCCAAGCCCCACACCTGCAGCAAACAACCCAAAATCACTCTTTTCGAGCCGGCTCCAAGAGGTCGTGGACAAAAAGGGGCAAATATGAGTACTGTTACCATTTTAGTAGCAGGCAAAACCACCCAAAATGGCGCCCAAGCGGTAGCGCGCGACCCTTCCAGTTGACCAGAATGGCCGGCTTAAGACTTGGAGCTTCGCTTTTAATGAACAGATTTTTAGATATGTTCATTATTTTCTTGGTCGTAAATACTATCATCCAGGCAACAGTACTCATATTTGGCATTTTTTGTCCACACGCATATTACTAACCCTCTATAACAGGCAAAATACAGGCCGCAACCCATGGCAGCGGCCTGTTTGGAGTCCAAAGGAGGCGCTAAGCGCTGTAACCCATCGCCTGCAGAACAAACATGACGACCGTCAGCACCGTAATCACACCGATAGTCGCCCAAGTGAACACATTCCACACGCGGCCGTTGCGGTTAGTGCCCATAATGTGACGGTCAGCGGCAATAACCACCTGGAACACCAGAACCACGGGCAGCAGCACGCCATTGATGACCTGCGAGGTCATCATAATCTGGAACAGATCGACGCCGGGCATAAGCACCAGCACGGCAGAGATGCCGATGATGGCCGTAATGATGCCGCGATAGACCGGGGCCTCGTCCCAGCTGCGATCGGCACCGCGCTCCCAGCCAAATGCCTCGCAGATAGCGCTCGACGTAACGCCCGGCAGCACGCAGGCAGCCAAGAAACTCGCCGCGACCAGGCCCGAGGCAAACAGTACCGTAGACCACTGACCCGCAATAGGCTCCAGCGCGCGGGCAGCATCGGCAGCATCGCTAATCTGAATACCCGCCGGGAACAGCACCGTACCGGTCGTAATGATAATAAAGCCGGCAATGACATCAGCGGCAAGCGAGCCGCTCACGGTATCGATGCGCTGCAGCACGATATCGTCCTCGCCCGCGTTCTTATCGACCACGTTGTTCTGCGCCAAGAAAATCATCCACGGCGCGATGGTGGTACCGATCGTTGCGACCACGAGCGACACGTAGCTGGGGTCATTTTGAATGTTAGGCACGACCAGGTCGACCGCGACCTCACCCCAGTTGGGGCCAGCCATAAACGCGGCGACGATATAGGTCACGAACACGCAGCTCACCAGCAGTAGAATCTTCTCGATGCGCTGGAAACTACCCGACATGGTAAGCATCCATACCAGCAGCGCCACCAACGGCACCGAGATGCTCGCCGGCACGCCAAAGAGAGCAAGACCGCTGGCGATGCCCGCAAACTCCGAAATGGTCACAGCCGTGTTGGCGATCAACAGCGCCGCCATAGCAAGTACACTCTTGCGCACGCCAAAGCGCTCGCGAATGAGCGATGCCAGGCCCTTACCCGTGACGCAGCCGCAGCGCGCCGCGGTCTCCTGCGTCACGATGAGCAGCACAGTCATGACGGGAAGCATCCAGAGCATCTTATAGCCATAGCTGGCGCCCGCGCTGGAATACGTTGCAATGCCGCCGGCGTCATTGCCCGAAAGCGCCGCCAGCAGACCGGGACCCATAGCGCCAAAGATGGCCGCGATGGTCAACTTTTGCTTGGTGCCCGACTTTTGCTTGGTATCTTGCACGCGACCACCTAACCCATGACCGACATGGTGAGCAGCACCGCAGCGACGCAGTACGCTACGCACGAGATCATGACGGCAATAACGTTCATGGCGGTGCCCGACGTGTTGAGGTCATGCTCGTCACGCCAGAACAGCACCATCAGGTAAATCACGGCGCTCATGTTGCCAATCAGACAGACGATGGCCGCGATGTTAAAGCACCCGGTAAAGAGTTGCTCCTCAAACATGGACGCATCGGGGAACGCAGCGGTGCGCACCAGCTGGGCGCACAGGTAGGTCACGAGCGAAAGGATCAGGCCCATGCCCGTGCTCTGGAAGAAGAACCCCAGATACGGCTTGGGCTCATCGTCGTGACCGTCATACTCCAGGAAGTAGTTCTTGACGAACGACACCATGCGCGAGGCCGCCAGCAGCACGAGCGGCATGGCGCACATGGGGAACACCACCAGATGCGCGGAGCCGAGCGCCGTTCCCAGCACGGTCGCCATGATGCACGACGCGATGCCCCATACAACAACCCAGTACTGGCGATGCACGAACCAGCTGAGCACGTTCGTCGAGTCGTCCGACGCGCTATCGCCCGAGCCGACACCGGCGATCTGCAGGTCCTCCTGATGCTCCTCGGCAATAACGTCCATGGCGTCGTCGAAGGTTACGATACCCAGGATATGACGGTTCTCGTCGCAGACAGGGATGGCAACCAGGTCGTACTTGGTCATCTCGTCCGTTACGTCTTCCTGGTCCTCGTCGGGCGACACATAGACCAGGTCGCGATAGGCCAGCTGACCCAGCGTGGCGTCGCGGTCGGCTACGATCAGCGTTCGCAGCGAAAGCACACCGGTCAGCATGCCGCTCGGATCCTCGGTATAGACGTAGTAGACGCTCTCGAAGTCCTCGTCGAGCTCGCGAATCGCCTCGATGGCGTCACCGACCGTTGCCGTGGCAGGCAGGGAGACAAACTCCGAGGTCATGATGCGGCCGGCGGTGTTGTCCTCATACCCCAGCAGGTTACGAATCGCCTTCTCCTCCTTGACGCCCATCAGGCGCAGGAGCTTCTCGGCCTTCTCGTAATCAAGCTCGTCGATCAGGTCGGCAGCGTCGTCCGGGTCCATCATGGCCAGCATCGACGATGCGTCCGTGTCGGACAGGCCCTCGAGCATCTCGGTCATAAGCTCGTCGTCATCGAACTCCGAGATAGCTTCGGCTGCCTGGGCGGTATCGAGCTGCGCAAACACCTGCGCACGCAGACGCGGGTCGAGCTGCTCGATAATGTCGGCGATGTCGGCAGGGTGCAGCTCGCCGAGCGTCTTGTGCGACACCGAGAGTTGAATGTTCTTGGTCGAGCGGTCGAGCAGGTCCATGTAGGACCAAGCGATGATGTCCTCACTGAGCGGCTTGCCCAGGTGCTTCATAAAGCCTTCGACGATATGCTCGAGCGCGGGGCTGATGGCGCGTAGCAGACCGCGAGCACCGACCTCGGCGCCCAGCAGGCGCAGCTGGTTTTCGCCCGACATGGAAAACTTGATGTCGTTGACGCGCACGACCTTCATGCCCTGCGTGTCGACAATCTGCTTGTTGAGCACGTCGCGGGCAAGCAGGAGTTCGGTCGGCTGCAGGTACGAAAAACGGATTTCGGTGGCCGACGTCTTAAGGTGTACACCCGTCTCGTCGATACGGTCGACCCATTTGCGCCAGCTGATCATAAACGGCGTCTTGCCGGGACCGCGGAACGCGAGCGACGTCACGTGCGGAAAAACTTCGCCGGTAGCAATACCAAAATCGTTGACCACGCCGAGCTTTTCGCCGTCGACGTCCAAGACCGGCAATTTGAGCATCTCACTCAGATAATTCAATGGTGCTCCCCATCATTATTCCCCCGGACGCGGCCGCGCGCGCGGCGTCCGGGAGCTTCTGGATATGTATACGCATGCGCGGGCGGCACGCCGCTCGACGCTTACACCCCGTGCATGCGCAAAAAGCACCTGCATGGGGTCATCGACTGTATGGTCGAGGTTTGGATTTCACCTGTAACCTTTCTCTTGACCCTCATTAACCGCAGTAACTATAGCATCAGCATCGCCCTGCGGCATCGAATTTATGCGCTGCACATTGCAGGCATACCAAACGCTGACGCATCCGTGACATAGCCATTGGGGACGTTCTTAAACGACTACCCAATGACTACTCTGTGGTGTCATCGTCCTCGGCAAGTTGGGGGAACACGGCGTCCTTGGGCATGGTGACCTTCGTCAGCGAGGTGAGCTTTTTGCTCAGCGACGTGTCCGTCTTAACCAGGTCGCTGAGCGTCACGATCTTGTAGCCGTCGGCAATGAGGCCGTCGATAATCTGCGGCAGCGCCTCGAGCGTCTGCTCGGCGCATTCGTCTCTATCGGTGAACAGCACGATATTGCCCGGCGTCACCGAATCGAGCACCGTTGAGACCTGCTCGTCGGCACCGTTGAGCAGCCAGTCGCCCGAGTCAATATTCCACGAGACCACGGCGGAGACCAGGTCCATCGCATCAATCCAGTTTTGCTCGTCAAAGGAAGCATAGGGAGCACGCAGCAGCATCGTCTTCACGCCGGTCGCCGACTTAATCGCATCGGTGCCTTTCGTGATCTGCTCGCGTACCGCCTCACGGTCCTGGCCCTTGAGCGAATCGTCGCTGTAGCTGTTGGATCCGATTTCGCACCCGGCATCGACAATCGCCTTGGCCGTGGCGGACGAGGCCTCGACCGCATCGCCCGACAGGAAGAACGTCGCGGTGACGCCCTTTTCCTTGAGTACCTGCAAGATCTGCTTGGTAGCGCCGCTCGGACCCTCGTCAAACGTCAGCGCCACGTACTTTTTGTTGCCCTTGGGCGCCACGCTGGCGCACGCAACGACGCAATCGGTGGCGGGCACAACCTCGCCGCGGTCCTGCGTCTTGCCCGACTGCTCACCAACCCACACCTCGGAGCGGCCCTGGACACCCCATGTCTGCACATACTCGATAGCACCCGTGCCCTCGACCTTGAGCTTGGGCTCGATAACCGTAGCCTGAACCTCATGCTTCTCGTAGGTGTTACGGCCATCCTTGACCGTCACCTTCTCGCCGCCCTCAAGTTCGCGGCTATCCCATTTGCCCTGTTTTATGCGCTTGCCGTCCACCTTAACCGACAGCTTTTCGCCGCCATGGCGGGTCAGCACGCTGTCATCGACGGCTAGCAGGTCGCCTGCGTCGTAGGTATCGGTCAACTCCTGGTCGTCGATGAGATTCTGCAGCGTAGAGCCCACGCGCACCGCGGTCTTTTGCCCGTTGAGTTCCACGTCCACGCTGCGGTTGACGTAGCCCACGACGGCAGCGATAAACAGCACGAGCGCACAGCCCACGGCAATGAGCGCATAGGGCAGACGGGACGGTCGGCGCGGCGAGCGCCCGTTGCCGATGCGCGCGCTGCGGTCGCTAAACCCGCGGCTATGGTTGAGGTACATCGCGCCGGGCTTACGGCGGCGACGGCGCTGACCGCTGGGCAGCTGCCCCAGGTCGCGGCGCGCCGTCGGACGCGCACCCGAACGCCCGTTTAAGTTGGATCCGTTTTGGCGCATGTGCCCTCCCCCATAAACACAGCAAGCCGGAGCAACAGGTCTCCGGCTTGCCTCCCATCATTTGGTACGTCGCTATTTTGTAGCTTTTGACGAGCCTCCGCTCGCCTTTTGGTATTCGTCCTTAAAGGCCTTGAACATGCCGCGCGTCTTGCCGAGCTGCTTGCCCAGTGCGCGACTGCCTTTGTCCACGGCGACCGATCCCTTGTCGTCGAGCACCTTGGCGCCCTTTTTGACCTTGTCGCCCACCACGACGCTGGCCTCGGCGGCCTTGGCGGCCGCACCGCCCGAATACCCAAGCGACTTGACCTCGTCCGAGACGACCATCGCGCCGTTCTCGTAGCCGCGTAGCATCGTCGGCGGCACCTGCGTGTCACCAACCAAAACACTCGAAGCAGCACCGGCGGTCACATAGAATGCCTGCACGATGCCCGAACGTGGCTTGAACTCAACGTCCGAGCAATAGCCCACGACGTCGCCCGATTCCGTGCGCACGTCCATACCGACCCAGATGATGCAATCGTCCAGGTTGATGTCGAGGCGCTTGGCGGCGGCGGCATCGTACGTGTCCTTGACGTCATCGACCGCAATGGCGCCCTCGTAGACACCAATGGCGTCGAGCGCTACGAATCGGTCGGGACGCTCGATCATGCCCGCGATATCGGACTGGCGGACCATAAAGCCGACCACGCGCGTACCGCCCGGGGTAAAGACCGGAAAGTGAATCTTTCCGAGCTTTTTAGGGCTGCGCGGTGTGCCGTCCTTTTTGGTGCGCTTGTCCTCGGTAGGCTTGCGATAGATCTTGGCGCCGACAAAATCCCCAGCGCGCATTATGCCTCGGTCGAGGGCTCCGCAGCCTCGGTATCAGCCTCGACGGCGTTCTCGACCACGACGTCGGCGGCAGGCGTCACGTTGCCGCCCGAAATGGCGTCGTTGAGCTGCTCGCGCAGCTGGTCCATGCGCTCGCGGGCCAGGTCGACCTTGGCGCGCAGGTCGTCGGTCTTGGCGTCGACCATCGGGCCAAAGTCATTCACCGCGGCACGGGCCTCCTCGGCGCTGTGCTCGTAGGTGTCGCGCATATTGTCCCAGGCGTCATTGGCGATATCGGCAGCCATGGCGCGGGTCTCGGCGCCCGAGCGCGGGGCCAGAGCAACGCCGACAATAGCGCCGGCAGCGGCACCAAAAAGTGCGCCGGAGACAAAGCTGAAAGTCTTACCCATGATCATTCCTCTCCTGCGGGCACGTCGGTGCCCGCCATTTGAATGCTGTCCATTATACCCGCAGCGCATCACTTGCCGCTCCGCTCATCTGCGTACGGCAAAGGCGCAGGTACGTGATGGTGATAAACGCGTAGGCCTACTCCTGAGGCATAGCCGGCATGGCCACCGTGGCACCCGGGTCCTCGCCGGCGCCGTCCACGAGTGGCAGGCCGCCCTCATGCGCAGGTCCTGCCGGAACCGTCGCCGCACCGCCAAAGACGGCAGCGGAGGCCTCGTGGTTCTCGGCAACCGCGCCCTCGGTATCAATCGCCACCTGGGGCTCGTCGTCAAAGTTGGGGACGCCCTGGGGCTCGGTGGGAACGGGCTCGGCGGTCGCATCGGCAACGGGCTCGGCGTCGACCGGCACATCGCCCTCGTCAGCGCCCTCGTCCTCGGCAGCATCTTCGCCGTTCGCAGCAGCGACGGCCTCGTGAGGATCCTTGCCCTCGGCCTCGGCGCGCATGCCCAGCACCAGGTTGCGCAGGCCCGCGACCGTGCCTTCCACGTCGGGGGCAGGCTGGTCGGCGTGCAGGTACGCCCAGTCCATCATAAAGGTGGCCGACGACAGCGCACCGATGGCCAGTGCGTCGTCGGGACACGAAAGCTCGACCTCAAAGACACGCTCGTCATGCTCGCTTACGCGCGTGCGGCCGCACGAGATGCTACCGGCAAGACCGGTCTCGTTCATGAGCTCGACCGTCACGTGCTCCAGCAGGTGGCAGAGCTCGGTCTGACCCATGCAGTCCTGGAACTCGCGGCCGGAATCGCCCAGGCACAGGTGCTTGGCAATCGCCGGTACCAGGTAGTACACGCGCGCCGTGGCCTCGATGTCCTCCGAGGTCATGAGCGGCATGCCGGGGTTCACCAGCACATGCGCACAGATCTTGTCCTCGCTGACGGTGACCTTAAGGATGTTGAACAGGCCTGCCATAACTCTCCCCTACTCTTCCTTGTCCTACTCGTCGCCATCGTGCGGATCCACAGAGCCCGCACCCGACGCCGCCGGCTTCTCTGCCGAAGACTCGGAATCCTTCTTATCGGTTTCGGCCGGAGCGATCACGCGAATGAGCGAGATGCGCTGGCCACGCATCGACTGCACTTTAAACTTGTACCCCGCGACCTCAAACACCTCTCCGATGTCGGGCACCGAGTCGCAAAGCTCCAAAATCCAGCCGGCGATGGTCTCATAATCATCGCTTTCCTCGAGCGGCCAACCAAGCTCAATCGCGTCATCGCACGAAAAACGCCCATCGACGAGCCACTCGCGGCGCGAAAGGCGCGTGAGGTACTTGTTGTCGGGGTCGAACTCGTCCTCGATCTCGCCCACGATCTCCTCGACGATGTCCTCGATGGTGATGATGCCGGCCGTGCCGCCGTACTCATCCACGACGACCACGATCTGGTCGTGCGAGGTCTGCATCTCGGACAGCAGCGGCAGGATGTCCTTGGTGTCGGGCACAAAGGTGGCGTCGCGCAAAAAGCCGGCGATGGGCTGGTCGCCCTTGCCATCGAGCGCGGGCTGGATCAGGTCCTTGATGTGCGCGATGCCCGCGACGTTGTCGGGGTCCTCGTGATAGACGGGGATGCGGCTGAAGCCGGTCTGGCGCATGGTGGACAACACGTCGGCGACCGTCTCGTCGTCCTCGCACATGGTGGTGTCCACGCGCGGCACCATGACCTCGCGGGCAACGGTGTCGCCCAGGTCGAAGATCTCGTGGATCATGCGCTTTTCCTCGTCGAGCAGGTCGTCCTGCTCCGAGACCATGTACTTGATCTCTTCCTCCGAGACGTTCTGACGGTCGTCGGCACTCTTGATACGCAAGATGCGGGCCAGGCCATCGGAGCAAGCGCCAGTCAGCCACACGAGCGGACGGGCGATCTTTTGGAATACGGAGAGCGGTCCCACGACCTGCTTGGATACGCCCTCGGCGTTAGCAAGGCCGATGCGCTTGGGCACGAGCTCGCCGATCACGATGGACACAAAGGCGACGGCGACGGTGATGATGACCGGCGCCAGGCCGCGCGCGATGGCGGAGAGCGGCGCGATGCCAAAGCTCATGAGCCACGTGGCGAGCGGGTCGGACAGGCTCGTCGAGGCAACGGCGGACGAGGCGAAGCCCACGAGCGTGATGGCGACCTGGATGGTGGCGAGCAGCTGGTCGGAGTCGGCAGCCAGCTTAATGGCACGCTCGGCGCGCTTGTCGCCTTCCTCGGCCTCATGCTCCAGCACGGCGCGCTTGGCCGTGGTGAGCGCCATCTCGGACATAGAGAAGTAGCCGTTGATGAGGGTCAAAACGAGGGTAGTGATAAGGGAGATGGTTATGTCCATCGGGAGTTTCTCGAACCTCCAAGATTCGGGACGTCAGGTCAAAACGTTGATGACGGATACGGCAATTGCACCGGCGCCCAAACGAGGACGCGGGCGCGCAGGCGCGGTCGCTAGATTACGAAGAGAATCACCGCCATGAACTGGAAGATGCTGCCGGCGAGCACCCACAGGTGAAACACACTATGCAGATAGCGCACGTTTTTGGCGATGTAGAACGGCACGCCCACGGTATAGCACACGCCGCCGACAGCGAGCAGGGCAAGTGCCACGGGGTTGAGCAGCGACACGAGCTCGGGCAGCTTAAAGACAACGAGCCAGCCCATCAGCAGGTAGACCAGGCCGCTTACCCAGTGCGGCTGGCGCTCGCGCATAAAGCACTCGAGGGCGATGCCGATAATGGCGATGGCCCATACGGCGAAGAACAGCGCAGCGCCGCCGTCGTTTGCGAGCGTGATGAGGCAAAACGGCGTATAGCTGCCGGCTATGAGCAGGTAGATGCAGCTGTGGTCGATGATGCGAAACACGCGCTTGGCGCGCGCGGGTTGAATCGCATGGTAGAGCGTGGAGGCTAGGTATTCGAGGATGATGCTGACGCCATAGACAATTGCCGCGGCCATGTGGGCCGGGCCACCGCCGCGCAGTGCAGCGAATACGATCAGGAGCACCAGACCCGCAATACCCAGCAAGCAGCCGACACCATGGGTGACGGAGTTCATAATCTCCTCGCCCACCGTGTAGTGCGGAACGGCCGCGGCCTTGGGTCGCGGCTTGGAACTGTCGCTCGAATCGGACATGCCGGTTACATCCTCCAACGTAAAGAGTTCTCAACACTATATCAAAGCGTCTGGGTGCGTGCGAAATTTGCACCATACGTGACCCTTTGTTTACCCATTCTTTGCCTGTTGACGCATCAACGGTGAACGTCCATAATGCGCTTGCATTAAATGTTGATGTATTAACATCTTATAGGAAAGCTTCTTATGTCTCAAAACGCACGTTCCCATCGAAAGCTCAAGATAGCCGGCGTCGTTGCGCTGGTGGTTGTCATTGCGCTGCTCGGATTTGCCGGCAACTTTCTGTTTGACTTCGCGCTGAATCCCCGCGCGCCATACACCATGAAGATGATGCAGGACGGCAAGGACGGCAAAGAAAGTGAGCAGCCGGATGCCGAGGGAACCGAGGCGCGGGCGTGGTTTAAAGAGAATCGCGAGAGCAGCGGCCTCACCGCAGATGACGGGACCGAGCTTGCCGCCTGGTATTTTGCTGCGTCGGAGAGCACGCACGACTACGCCGTCTGCCTGCATGGATATACCAACGAGCCCATCGGTATGGCCCGATACGTCAAGCGATTCCACGACCGCGGCATGAACGTACTCGCACCCGCCGCCCGCGCCCACGAGCGTTCCGGCGGTGACTACATCGGCATGGGCTGGCCCGAGCGACTCGATGTCGTCGCGTGGATCGGGCGGATTGTTGCGGCCGATCCCAAGGCGCGCATCCTGGTCTTTGGCGAGTCGATGGGCGCGGCGACTGCCATGAACGTAGCGGGGGAATCTCTGCCCGCAAATGTGAAATGCATTATCGAGGACTGCGGCTATACAAGCGTTTGGGACGAGTTTTCCCTGCAGCTCAAGGATGTATTTGGCCTGCCCAGTTTTCCCTTGCTCGATGTAGCAAACTTGGTGTGCAACGTGCGCGCGGGCTACGACTTTCATAAGGCGAGCAGTGTGGAGCAACTCAAACACGCGACGGTTCCCATGTTGTTCATCCACGGCGACCAGGACACCTTTGTGCCGTACGACATGCTCGACCAAAACTACGACGTGTGCGCCAGCAAGGTCAAGCAAAAGCTCACCATCCATGGCGCCACCCACGCCAAGAGCGCGCAAGTTGACCCCGAGCTCTACTGGAATACGGTCGACGAGTTCCTCGACAAGAATTTTTAAGCAAATAGTACGGTTTACTGGTCTATCTGGCCCCTAGCACTTCCAAAAAGCCGCCCGTGGGCGCTGTGCTCACGGGCGGTTTTTACTAACGTTGCGCTACAAAAGCGCTTGATATGTCCAATAGCTAGGCGCTATTTGACCTCGATGAGCTCGTACTCGCTCGTGCCCAGGCCAATCTTCTCGGCATGCGCGATGCACGCGCGCCAGTCGGTGTCGGGATGCGTGATGCAGAAGGGATCCTTGGCCTGCTCGCCCTCCAGATGCTCGTGATTATGCTCCATCTTGGCCGCGCTGTCGGTAAGCTCGGTGTTAGGCAGCGGCTCGGACGCCAGGACGGCGTCGGCGCAGGCCTGGTCGATGGCGACCGGGTCGAAGCTCGCGAACATGCCGATGTCGTTGACGATGGGCGTGTCATTCTCGGGATGGCAGTCGCAGTTGGGGCTGATGTCCATGGCAAGCGAGATGTGGAAGCTGGGGCGATCCTGAACAATGGCCTTCGTGTACTCAGCGATCTTGTAGTTGAGCACGTCGGCCGCGGCATCATAGTCGGGCTTGATGCAGTCCTGGTTGCACGCCGCGATGCAACGGCCGCAGCCCACGCAGCGATCGTGGTCGATAGCGGCAACGTGAACCGTACGGGTTTTGCCGTTGGCAAGCTCGCGCTCACGCGTACCGTCAAACGTGATGGCGCTGTGCGCGCATATCTTCTCGCAGGCACGGCAACCTACGCAGTTGGTGGTATCGACGCTCGGCTTGCCAGCGGCGTGCTGCTCCATCTTGCCGGCACGGCTACCGCCGCCCATACCCAGGTTCTTCATGGCACCGCCAAAGCCAGCCTGCTCATGGCCCTTAAAGTGGGTGAGGCTGATCACGATGTCGGCATCCATGAGCGCCTGACCGATCTTGGCCTCGCGCACGTACTCGCCACCCTCGACCGGGACGAGCGCCTCGTCGGTACCTTTGAGGCCGTCGGCGATGATGATCTGGCAGCCCGTGGCGTACGGGGTAAAGCCGTTCTGGTAGGCGGTGTCGATGTGCTCGAGCGCATTTTTGCGGCTACCCACATAGAGCGTGTTGCAGTCGGTGAGGAAGGGCTTGCCGCCCAGCTCCTTCACGACATCCGCGACGGCGCGGGCGTAGTTGGGGCGCAAAAAGCTCAGGTTGCCCAGCTCGCCAAAGTGAATCTTAATGGCGACGAACTTGTTCTCAAAGTCGATCTGCTCAATACCGGCGCGACGGATGAGGCGCTTGAGCTTGTCGAGTTGGCTCTCGCGAGCATGCGTGCGCAGGTTGGTGAAGTACACCTTTGCCGGTGCTGCGGGTGCGGTTGCGGTCATAGATCTATCCCCTCGGTCTATATGGCGTTACAGACATAGAGGATGGTACCCGTTAAAGCGGGGTCGAAGTCAAGCACAACACCGAGTCGTTAGGCACTCATTGGGGACAGACTTAAATGAGTGCCGTCAGGGACAGTCCCTGCCAGCCCGGCCAGCGAGCCGGCGATCCGGCAAAGACTGTCCCCAACGACTAGTCGTTTAAGAACGTCCCCAATGACTACTCCTGCACCTTGAGGGCTTCGGCCAGGCTGACGCGCTTGATAGAGCGCGTGTGTAGCAGCGCCACGACCAGGTAGGTCGCAAAGCCGATGCCGACGCATGCAGCCATGGACCAAGCGGGCACGTAGATCTCGATATTGCCGTTGTAGGCGAGCAGCATCGAGCGGAAAATCGCGGTCAGCGAACCAATGATCACGGGCAGGCTCAGCACGAGTGACACCGCCACGCACAGCGTGATCGAGCGGATGTACAGATGCGAGATCTCGCCATCGCGATAGCCAAAGACCTTCATGTAGCTGATCGACCGGGCGCTATGGTCGATAACAGCCTTGGTCAGCAGATACATAAACAGCAGGAAGATAAACACCGCGAGCCCGACCATCATGCCGATCAATTTGCTCATCATGCCGATGAACTGGTCGCCCACGGCGCGCATGTCGTCGGGCGTGGTGTCGCCGGCAAAGTAACGAGCATCGAGGTCGAGCTTCTCGTCGCTCACATAGCCGTTAAAGTAGGCGGCGTCGTTGTCGAACAGCTCGTTAAAGTCGTCGATACTCATATAGATATTCATGTCCGACTTGGAGCCCCAGGCACAGTCCTTGCCCGCGTACTCAAGGGAATAATGCTCGCCCTCGTACTTGTCGCTGAGCGTGACCTTCTGACCCTCGCTCCAGCCAAACTTATCGAGCAGACCGCCGCCAAAGACGACGCGCCCATCGCCGACGTCGAGGCCTTTCCAATAACGCGAATCGGATGAAATGCCGTAGACAGAAATCGTCTCCTCGCCATTACCATCGCCACGGTCGTATTGCAGCTGGTAAACGGCGTATTTCTCGGCCTGCGCGATTGCGCCCGCGCCGTTGTCGGTCGTATTGACCGGGTGGATATCGTCGTTGTCAGTGTCGATCTTAGAGGCCTTGTCGATCAGGTCGATAGCCTCATCGCGGTCGCAGCCGAGGGCATCGGCAAGATCGTCGAGGCGTGCGTAGAGCGCACCCTTCTTGTCCTGGACCTTGGCAAGCGCATCCTGCGCTGCGGTCAGGCTCTCGGCAGACGGAGATGCGGTCGCGGCATCGGCTGCCGTCTGCGCCGCATCGGCCGCGCCGTCAAGCTCGTCATCGGCATCCTGGGCGGCAGAAAGCAGCGCGCCGTCAACCGACTGCAAGCGCTCGAGTGCCGACCACTGCTCGCGCTCCTCGGCAGTGCCCTCGAGCTCCAGCGGCGCCTTGAGTGTGTACTGATGCTCGGCGACCAGGCTCGTCTCGAGGTTGTCCGCATAGTGCGTCATCGTGGGCAGGATCGCCAGGCCAAAGAGCAAAAGCAGCGACCCAAACGCGATGCCCACGAAGAGCGTGGCGAAGTTGCCCAGGTTGCGCAGGAAAACGCGCAGGCGGAAGCGGGAAACAAAACCCATGCGCTCCGGCAGCTGCAGGCCACGCTTGGTACCCGATTTGCCGCTCGCCTCATGGCGAAGGAACTCCAGCGGCGTCTTGCCCATTTTGCGGAGCAGGCCCACCAGCGTGATGAGAATGAGCGCGGCGGCGGGGACCACGGCGCACTTCACAAAGATCCCCCAGCTCCAGTACACCTGGAAGGGCGGCAGACTGTACGAGCCGTAGTAGAGACCGCGCATGGGCTCGGTAAAGAACACAACGCCGAGTGCGGTGCCCAAAAGCGCCGCGGCCACGCCCACGATGGCGGGAAGTGCCAGGTAGTGCAGCACGATCTCGCGACGGCGATAGCCGCTGGCGAGCAGCGTGCCGATGATGGCGCTCTCCTCCTCGATGGTGGCGTCGGTAAGGACCACAAAGACGAACGCCATGATCACGATGATGATGTCGAGCAACGTCATCCACATCATGGAGTCGCCGTCCACGTCGTCGCGCGCATAGCCAATGCCCTGGTTGGAATCGGCATCGATCAGATCGTCCACGCGCGCATCGGCATCGGCCAGCGCCTCGACCATATCCTGCTCCGTATCGATGCGATCCGCGGTGGGGAGGTCGCGATCGGTAAAGGTAAAGGAGTAGGTGTAGGCAGGCGCGCCGCCGGCGTCCTCAAGCGCGGCAAAACCGGCGTCGGTGACCTCGGCGACACCATACGTGATGGTGTTCACCGTAAAGTCCGAATTGTCGAGGAACAACGCCTGGCTATCGGGCTGCGTCATGATGCCGCAGATGGTGTAGGTGCGCCCCTCGAGCTCGACCTTATCGCCGATGGCGAGGTCGTTGTTGGCGGCAAAGACGCGGTCGATAGCCACCTCGTTGTCCGCCTTTGGCTGCTTGCCTTCGCAGTAGGACGCAATGTCGACCTTGGTGCGATGCGCGTAGGTGCGCAGGGTGCGCTTGGTGCCATCGTCGCCGGACGCCTTTTTGATGATGGCGTCGATAGAGAAGTTCTTGCAGAGCGTAACGCCGCCGACGTCCTCAGCCGCGTCTTCGGCAGCTTTGAGCTGCTCGTCGGTGGCCTCGAAGGAGGTAGTTACGCGGCCGTCCTCAATCGTGTAGTCTTCGCGCATGTCATCAATGAGGCAGCCGATGGAATGCGCCGCGAGCAAAAAGCCCGAGGTAAGGGCGATGCTTCCGCACATAAGCAAAAAGATGCCCAGGTACTTGCCGATATTGCGGCGCAGCTCGCGCGGGAGACGTTTTGCGAGAGGTGTCATGGCGTCGCCTACCAATCGAGATCGGCGGCCGCAACGGGCGACTCGTTGAGCTCGTCCTCGACGATGCGGCCGTCGCGCAGGCGCAGCACGCGATTTGCCATGCGCGCGATGGCGGCATTGTGGGTGACAATGATGATGGTGCAGCCGTAGGTGCGGTTGACATCCTCCATGAGCCGCAAGATTTCCTTGGATGTCTTGTAGTCGAGCGCGCCCGTGGGCTCATCGCACAGCAGCAGGCCCGGATTTTTGACGAGCGCACGGCCGATGGCGCAGCGCTGCTGCTGGCCACCTGAGACCTGGCGCGGAAACTTGTTGCGGTGCTCGTAGAGGCCCAGCGAGCGCAGCAGATCGTCGACATTGAGCGGGTTTTTGGACAGGTGCGCCGTGACCTCGATGTTTTCCTTGATGGTAAGGTCGGGCACCAGGTTGTAGAACTGGAAGACAAAGCCCAGCTCGCGGCGTCGGTACTCGCCCAGATCGGCGGGCTTGAGCGCCGTGAGATCGCAGCCGTCCACCATGATGGAGCCGCCGTCGGCATCCTCCAAGCCGCCGATCAGGTTGAGAAAGGTCGACTTGCCCGAGCCCGAGGGCCCCAGCATGACGCAGATCTCGCCGCGGTTGATGGACGTGTCGATGCCGTCGAGCACCGTCAGGCGTGCATCACCGTCGCCATAGTGTTTCTTGAGTCCGTTGACCTGGACGTAGGCACGCTTTGTCGCCATGCTATCCCCCGTTGTTAGCCTTCTGCTACTTTTCTAGGCTAATAGTAAACCCGGGCGAACTATTTTTAAGCGACGTGCGCGAACTATTTTCCAACCTACTCATTGGGACAGTCCCTGCCAGCCCTGCCGGCGAATCGGCAAAGACTGTCCCCAATGACTAGGTGGCTAGGCGTGGGATTTGGCGCGTGCGAGGGCTAGGCCTACGGCGGCGATGGCGGCGGCGAAGAGCACCGTGACGCCCAGATCGCAGGCGATGTCGCCCAGCACGGTGGACGTCAGGTCCGCGGCGAGCGCCTTGCTGATCGCGTCGTTCACCCAAAACGTCGGCACAAAATGCGCCACGGTCTGCACGGCCGAGCCCATCATCGAAAGCGGCATCCAGGCGCCGCCCAAAAACGTCATGAGCATGCCGAGCAGGTTGCCCACACCGTTGAGCAGCTCCTCACGCGCGCCCAGGCTCGACAGCGTAAAGCCAACAGCCAGCGGCGTGCACGCCAGGGCAAACGTTGCCGCCAGCGCCAGGCACACGCGACCCACGCCGACCTCGGCAACCGCGCTGGCAAAGCCCACGACGCCCATCATGCTCGACACGAGCCAGATGCAGACGGTGAGCACGGCGGCGGCCGCGAACACAGCGAGCGAACGCTGGCGCTCAGAGACCGGGCTGGCATCCATGCGGCGCACGCGCTCGGGCTCGTTCATGCCCGAGAACACCAATCCCACCGACACGATGACCGACGAGATGATCGCGTACGCGCCAAAGTTGAAGTACGACTCGAGCGTGGTAGCAGCAGTCGAGTCGACCTTGACCTGCTCGATCTGGACCTCCGCGCGCTTTGCGGCCGCGTGCTCGGCGGCCCGTGCGACGTCACCGTTGGAGGCAGCGGGTTCAAGCGCCGCCGCAGCGCCCGCGAGCGAGATCCAGCGCGAGGCCTCGGCGGACGAAAGCGCCGCCGCCATGGTGCCGGAACCATAGGTCACGTCGAGCTTGGGCAGGGCCTCCCCCGCACGGGCGGCTGCAACAAGATCGTCCTCAAACCCCTCCGGGATAAAGAACACGCAATCGGCACTGCCCTTGGCGCTGTTGCTCTTGGAGAGCGCGTCGGCAAGGTCGTATGTGTCGTCGCCGACGCCCGTGACCAGGTCAAAGCGTGAGCCCAGGTGCTTGGTAAGCGCCCGCGAAAGGTCGCTATTGTCGCGGTCGACCACGATCACGTTGGTGTCGTAGGGCTTGTACTCGGTAAGCTGCGACGAGTTCCAGCTCACCGAAGCCGCGATGAATACGCCCATGAGCGAGATGAACACCGTATAGATGAGCAGGTAGAACGGGTGCGCCAGCGCCATGCGAAGCGCGGTCTTAAAGGTGCTCATAGCGGCTCCTTCCAAAGATCAGCGTAGCGGCGGCGACAAACACCAGGGCCATCAGGACGAGCGCGCCGGCGCGAACAGCGAAGGGCCCCAGGTCCTCAAAGAAATACAGGCGATTGAACATGTCGCAGATGAGCTTGACGGGGTTGAGCCAGCACTCGACCGGACAAG
Organism: uncultured Collinsella sp.; assembly: GCA_938033205.1. Taxonomy (GTDB): domain Bacteria; phylum Actinomycetota; class Coriobacteriia; order Coriobacteriales; family Coriobacteriaceae; genus Collinsella. The sequence goes on from CALHJP010000026.1 coordinate 37,839, forward strand.
CGCGGGCGACGTCGTCGGCAAGCGCCATCGCCGGCTCGCCGTAGAGGCCGGCGAACAGGGCGCACGTGGTGGCAAAGCCCGTGAGGATGCCCGACTTGGATGCCTTGCCGCCCTTAACGGGAAGCGTGCCCACAAAAAGCCCCAGGCCCGTGGCGGCAAGCGCGGATGCAGCCCCGCCCAGCAGGCACAACCCCTCGCGCCCGCCAAAGTCGACGCCCACGACCAGGCGCACGTAGCCGATCGCAACCGCCATCGATGCAAAGGAAACCAGCCACGAGCCGACAAAAATGCCGGCCAGCGACGCCGTCTTGGAAAGACCGCCCACGCAGCGGCGCGCGCCAAGGCCCGACAGATTAGGCTGCAAATCGACGACGCTCAAGGCGGCAAACTCGGCAGACATCATCGCGACCAGGCCAAAGAGCGCGTAGTAGTAGATGACCGTGCCATCGGGCGTGGCACGAGTCAGGCTCACGCGGCGGGTTCCGCCCTCGAGCGACAGGGCGTGCGCAACCGCCGCCGGATCGGCGAGCGCCGCCGGGTTGTCCTGGGCAATCTGGCGCATGAGCTCGACATTTTGCGTATACGAGCTTGCCACCGTTTCAAGGATGCTGCGGTCGGTGAGCACCGACGAGGCGCGCGAGCTGTCGTAACTCGACAGCAGCGTGAGCCTGGGCGTGCCCGCGGCATCAACCGTATAGATGCCCGCGACCTCGCCGGCCTTGAGCGCTTTGCGCGCGACAGCCAAGTCTTCGTACTCGCTCACATCGAGCAGCTGATCGTCGCCTGCCTTGGCAAGCGAAGCTGCCACATCCTTAAAGGTCGAGGCATCCCAGGCCTCGTCCGCCACGACGGCAACCGGCACCGGGTCGACCGTGCCGTCGGAGCTGAGGTTCGCAAACATAAACATGAACATCGTGGAAAGCGCGATAGGAAAGAGAGCGCCCCAGACCCACGTGCTCGGCCGGCGCAGCAGCGTCTTGACCGTGGTGATGATGGTGTTGAACATGGCCGCCCCCTAGTCGCGCAGCTCGCGGCCGGTGATCTCGAGGAACACGTCGTTGAGGGTCGGCGGTTCGGAATAGATGTGGCCGAGCGGCACGTCATGCGAGCGCAGCGCATCGAGAATGTCCGTCAGGTTGTGCGGGCTCGCTTCGCACGAAAACGTGAGCTGTCCCGCCGTTGCCGAAAGGTCCAGAACGTGCGGCAGGCTTGCGACGGCACCGAGCGCCGCACTCGGAACCTCGCCGACCTCGATTACAATCTTCTCGCCCATCTGAATCATGCGCTTGAGCTCGTCGTTAGTGCCCTGCGCCAGCACGCGGCCGCCGTCCATGATCATAATGCGGCTGCAGATCTGCTCGACTTCCTCCATGTGATGGCTGGTATACACCACCGTGGCGCCCTCGTCGCGCAGGCGGCAGATGCCCTCCAGGATGGCGTTGCGGCTTTGCGGGTCGACCGCCACCGTGGGTTCGTCAAAAAAGATGAGCTCGGGCTTGTGCGCGATGCCGCAGGCAATGTTGAGACGACGCGCCAGGCCGCCCGAGAGCTTGCCGGGGCGGAACTTGGTAAAGTCGCCCAGGCCGACAAAGTCGATCGCCTCGTCCACCAGCGCGCGGCGGCGCTTGCGGTCGTTGACGTAGAGACTACAGAAATAGTCGATGTTCTCGCGCACGGTGAGCTCGTCGAACACCGCCACCTGCTGCGGCACCACACCGATGCGGCGCTTGAGGTCGTAGCGGGCGGGCGTCATGCGCTCGCCGAATAGCTCGATGGTGCCCTTGTCGTAGGCGAGCAGCTGCAGGATGCAGTTGATGGACGTGGTCTTGCCCGAGCCGTTGGGGCCCAGCAGGCCAAAGATCTCGCCAGGGGCGATGCACAGGTTAAAGTGGTCGAGCGCGATAAGATCGTCGTAGCGCTTGACGAGTTTTTCGACGTGGACGATGTCTGTCATGAGGCGGCCCTTCTGTTGATTGCGGCCCGGTACGATTGCATCATCGCAGGAACCGCCGGCGCGCACCAGTGAGCTTTGTCACGAGTGCGGGGCTTGGTCGCGTGGCCTGCTGACGCGACCGCCCCGCCGCGTGGGAGGAATGTCACGCTTGCTCTGAGTGGCGCCTCCCCCGTGCGCGGCATCGCGTACAATACCCGTATGAACAGGCTATTCGACAAATCGATCGTGCTGGCGTGCTGCATCGCAGCCGCCACGGGCCTTGCTGTGGATGCTCGCCTGGTCGCGGCGTTTTGCCTTGGCGTTATTGCCACCTCGCTGGCTGAGCTCGCGCAGGGGAAAAGCGCCCGGCGCGCGAGCGAGACCGCGAGCTGCGCTTACGTCATCGCGGCCGTTTTCGTGCCGCCGTTTGTGCCGTTTGCGCCTCTCGCCCTCTATGACATCGCGCGGCGGGCGCGCCGTGAGCACGCCTGGGCCGCGCTGGGCATTGGCGCCACCTTTGTCTTTGCGCTCGTCGCGGACCTTCGCACCGACGCGCTCACCGCCCGAACGCTCCTGCTGACCGCCATCCTTTCGGTCGCCGCCACGTTGCTGTCGCTGCGCACCGCGCAGCTGGAGCGCGAACAGGAACGCATGCGTCGCACCCGCGACAAGCTGCAAGAACGCGCCCTGGCACTCGAGGCACGCAACCGCGACCTCGCCGACCGCCAGGACTACGAAGTCGAGCTCGCGACGCTCGCCGAACGCGCCCGCATCGCGCGCGAAATCCACGATAACGTGGGCCACCAGCTCACGCGCGCTTCGCTTCAAACCGAAGCCCTGCGCGTGGTCCATGCCAACGAGCCCGGCGTTGCCGCCGATTTCGCCGACGTCAAATACACCGTTGACGAGGCGCTCCAGCTCGTGCGCGCCAGCGTCCACGCGCTCAACGACAATGCAACCAACCTCTCCGTGCAGCTCGAACGCATCGTTGAAGGCGCACGCTCGGACAGCGGTCCGCAGATTGAGCTTGAGGTTTTGACCGAGCATGCGCCCGCCAACGTCGCCAACTGCTTTGCGGCGGTGCTGCGCGAGGCGCTTTCCAACGCCATGCGCCACGCCCATGCCAAAACCATTACCGTGCGGTGCATGGAGCATCCGTCGTTTTACCAGCTCATCGTTACCGATGATGGCGCAGACGCGACCCCGGCGAGCAGCAGCAACGTCGCAGAAGGCATGGGGCTCGTCTCCATGCGCGAGCGCGTCGAGGCGCTTGGCGGAACCTTCACCGCCGGCCTGCGCGCCGGCGCCCCCGGCTGGCGCGTGTTTGCCACCGTCCCCAAACAGCAAGGAGATGACGCCCGATGAGGCTCATAGTTGTCGACGACGACCGCTTGGTAGTCGATTCGCTCAAGATTATCCTGGGCGCCCAGCCGCAGATCGAAGTGGTGGGCACCGGAGCCGACGGCAACGACGCGGTGGCGCTCTACGCCGAGCACGCGCCCGATATCGCGCTGCTCGACATTCAGATGCCGGGGCGCGACGGCCTTTCGGCGGCGCGCGAAATCCTTGAGCGCGACCCTTCGGCGCGCGTGGTGTTTCTGACGACATTCTCGGATGACGAGTACATTGTGTCGGCGCTCAAACTGGGCGCCCGCGGCTACCTGATTAAAACCGATGTCGCCGTCATTCCTCCGGCGTTGGCGCAAGTCATAGACGGCAAACGCGTGCTCGAGGGTAAGGCGATCGAAGATATCAACTTTGATGGGACGGGCGTCGATGCCGGCACGACCCGCCGGCCCGCGGCCTTCGCCAGCCTAACCGACCGCGAGTTCGAAGTCGCCGAGCTCATCGCCCGCGGCCTCGACAACAAGGAGATTGCCGCCACCGCCTATATGGGCGAAGGCACCGTACGCAACCACATCAGCTCGATCCTGGCAAAGATGGGCCTGCGCAACCGCACGCAGATCGCCATCGCCTACCTGCGAGGGTAGTTGCCCGACGATCAACCGCTCCGGCATAGCAAAATGGCTGCCACCGATTTAATGCCATTTCAAAACTATGCCGGTTTCCGGGGCTGAGTCACGAGTCCCCAACCATGCCGATATTCGTGAAAATAAAACCGCAGGTAGACGAGCCGTCATTTTGCAGAAAACGCGGGTATGGATGGGAGTCCTGAGTTTAGCCCCGAAAACGGCATAGTTTTGTTTGAACGGTCCTGCGCGAACGCACCCACCAGCCGCGTGGGGCCAAAAATGATCCGTTTTCCTCCGTCCCCGGGGGATCATTTGGCGGCGCCAACCACGAAATCGGCCCATCTACTACGTTTGACTCGATACCCCCGACCATACCCCTGTTTTCCAGAAAACCGCAGGCGTTCTACCTGCGGTTTTGTTTTCGCGTTTTTTGGCATGGTTGGGGGTAAGGGGATAAACGTAGTAGATGGGCCGATTTCGTGGCGGCCCTTCCTCCCCTGCGCACAAAAGTGCCGCCACGGAGAAGGGAGACGTCTCCGTGGCGGCTGGGGGTGGGGGTGGGGCTATGTTCTGGCTCCCCGCCGGCCGCCCGGGGCCTTTTGGCCCCGGGCGCTGCCAGCGTGCCTAGCGCTTACGGATACCCCAGACCAGGGCTCCGACGCCGGCCATGGCAATAACAAATGCCATGAGCAGTGCAGCGGCCTGCTGGTCACCCGTGGTGGGCAGGAAACCCTTGACCGTCTTGACGATGTTCGTCACGGTCTTGGGCATGCCGGGATCGGGCGTCGGCACGGGCGTCTCGGGCTTCTTGTACGTGTTGTTGAACACGATACCCTCGACGCTCTTGTCGCCCTTGGTAAAGGCGACGTTCGCCTTGAGGTTGCCCTCGCCGTCGTCGACCACGTTGACGGTCGCGGTAAAGACGGACTTGTCATAGGTCATACCGGCCTCGTCGCCTTCGACCTCGCTGATGGTGTAGACGTACGTACCAGGCTCGTCGTACTCGAACTTGTCGAAGTTGATCTTGCCGTCGGCATCGTTGGTGACGGTGGACTCGATGTCCTCGCCAACGAGCTTAAAGCTAAACTCGTCCTTCTTGAGCTCGCGTCCCTCGAGCACCTTGATGGCGCCGATGGAGACCTGCGTGGGCATGGCGTGATACTTGTTGGTAAAGCCAGCCGACTCGGTGGTCCCCTCGAGCTTGTGCGTCGCGGTCAGCGTGCCGTCGCCATTGTCGGAGACGGTGGTCACGACGGTGTAGGTCGTACCGTCATAGGTGACGCCCTTGTACAGGCCGAGCGCGTTGGGGCAAGCCTCGCGCAGCATGTATGTGTGCGTGCCGGGCGCCTCGTAGTGGATCGGGCTCAGTGTAACGTTACCGTTAACGTCGTTGGTGCCACTAGCGACAGTCACGCCGTCCTCGAGCAGCTCAAACGTGAACTCGCCAGCTGCAAGGTCGCGTCCGGTCAGACGCTTGACCGTCTTGACCTGATCGGTCACGGACGAATCGGTAGGCGTCACGCTGTAGGTGTTGGTGAACGTGAAGGCCGCACCGTCGCCGCCGTCGCGCTTGACGATCAGATGTCCAGCACCGTCATCGGTCACGGTGTAGGAAACCTTGCGCGTGGCGTTGGCGTCGTTGATCACGCCAGGGGCGCTACCGGACTCGGTCACCGTGTAGGTAAAGGTGTGCGAGCGCGGGGCGGTGGGGGCTGCGGGCTCGGACTCGTCGCTGGGCTCGTCGGCGTTGGCATCAGCGTCGGCGTCGGCCTCTTCAGCCTCTGCCTCGTCGGCCTCAGCCTCGTCAGCTTCGTCTGCCTCGGCCTTATCGGTCGCATCGTCCGTCACGCCCAGGGCGCGGTTGAGGTCGTCGAGCGTAAAGTGGATCTTGCCAAAGTCCACGTTGCCGGCCGCGTCGTTGGTTGCGGTCGTGCGCTCGGGCATCGGGGCACCCGCCTCGTCAGCGGTCACGGTAAAGGTAAACTTACCCGCGATGTCGGCCGGGGTCAGGCCCTCAGCTGCCTGGAGCTTCTTGGTGCCAGCGAGCGCGGCATCAGCGGCATCGGCGCCGTAGACGTTCTCGAACAAGGGCTGAATGCCGTCGTAGGCGGGCGTCGCCGTCAGGGTCCCGTCACCGTTGTCGACGACGATGACCTTAAAGCTAAAGCTCGGCGTTGCGGCCGTGATGCCCTTTGCTGCGAGCGGAGACGTGTACTCGAAGGCCGTGTAGTTGATGGTCCACGCAAGCTTGGCATCCGTGTCGGTGCGGATGGCGCGTTTGGCGCTTACCAGGTCGGCGAGCATCTCGGTCGTGTAATGCAGAGCACCAAAACTCACTTGGCCGTTAACGTTGGTAACGCACGTACCCTCGATGGCTTCCGTCTCGCCCGCATAGGCGATGCCAAAGTAGAACTCGCCGTCGACCATCGGGCGACCGGTCAGGGTCTTGGTGGCGACAATCTGCGCAGGCTTATCGGTCGATGCGCTATAGCTGTTTTTGAACGGGACCACAGCGCTCTCAACCTTGTTCTCGCCGCTCTTGTAGATCGTCTCATGCGTGCCCTCAGGGCCGCCGCAAACGGTCGTCGTAGCGGTAAGCGTGCCGGCACCATCGTCGGCGATAGCGATCGTCACGGTGCGCGCGGCATCGTCGTAGGTGTAGCCGGGCTTGCCGTCGTTCTTCTCGGCCACGGTGTATTTGAAGGTCTTGCCGGCGTCAGCCTGCTTAAACTTGACCTCATGGCCCGCCAGAATGTCAATCAGACCGACCGTTGCCTCTGCCGTCGCAGGGGATTTGAAAGTGTTGGCCCCAGGCAGCAGGCCAAGTGCGCCAGCCGAAGCCTCGTCGGCGGGCGTCACGGTAAAGCTAAACTGGCCCTCAGTCATGGGACGGCCGGAGAGGGTCTTGCTGAGCTTAAGGCCGCCGGCCGCGGCGTAATCGAGCTCAGTGCGGTACGTGTTGGTGAAGCGGCCGCTTTCCTTCTTGGTGACGTTGGCGGTCAGGACGCCCTTGCCGTTATCAGTCACGGTCACTTCGGCGGTCGCGACATGTCCGTCATACGTCATGCCTGCCGCATTGCCCGCGTTCTCGCGAATCTCGTACTTGTAGGTTCCGGCAGCCGTGTAGCGTATCTCGCCGAAGTTGATGGCGGCGATGCCGTCCTTCGCGTCCTTCTTGCTCACGGTCACGGTTGCGGGGTCGGGCAGCGGGGCGTCCGTACCCTCGGCTGCGCTGATGGTAAAGCTGAACTTATCGGCGTCCGTCCAGTCGCGGCCGTCAATGGCCTTGCTCAGGCCAAAGTCGAGCTCAGTGTCGAGCGGGGTCACGCTGTAGGTGTTCTTGAAGATTGCAGCCTCGGCGTTCTTCAGAACATGCTGGGCGCTGAGCGTGCCGTCGCCGTTATCGGTGATGGTCGTCTCGATGGTGAACTTGGCGTCACTGTAGGTAATGCCCTTGCTAGTGGTTCCACCGTTGACCTCGCGCAGCGTGTAGGTGTGCGTTCCGGCCTTTTCGTACTTCACGGGGCTCATCGTAATCGTGCCGTCGGCGGCGTTCTTGCCGGTGGCGACGACCTTGTCGCCCTCGACGAGCTGGAAGGAGAACTCGCCGTCCTTGAGGTCGCGCCCGGTCAGGACCTTGGTCGCGGTGATCTGGTCGGTGACGCTAAATTCGCCGGGGTTCGGCTTGTAGGAATTCTCGAACTCAGCAGTCTTGGCATCCTTCAGCTCGTGCTTCGCCACGAGCTTGCCCTTGCCGTTATCGGTGATCGTAGTCACGACGGTATAGGTCTTATCGTCGTAGGCGATGCCGTTGCCTTCGGCGCCCTTGGCCTCACGCAGGATATAGGTATGCTCGCCGGCCTTGTCGTAGGTGATTTTGTCCATGACGATCTTGCCGTCGGCATCGTTCTTGCCGGTGGCGACGACCTTGCCGTCCTCGACGAGCTCGAAGGAGAACTCGCCGGCGGTCATGTCACGCCCGGTCAGGAACTTGGTCGCGGTGATCTGATCGGTGACACTGGAGTTCACGGGAGTAACGCTGTAAGCATTCTCGAAGATAGCCTTCTCGACGTCCTGCAGCTCATGCTTAACCGTGAGCTTGCCATTGCCATCATCGGTGACGGTGGTCACGATGGTGTAGGCCGCGGTGCTGTAGGTGATACCGTTGTCGGCGTCGACCTTGGTCTCGCGCAGCATGTAGGTGTGCTCGCCAGCCGCAGTGTAGGTGATCTTGTCCATCGTGATCTTGCCGTCGGCCGCATTGGTGCCCCTGGCGACGACCTTGTTACCCTCGACGAGCTCGAAGGAGAACTCGCCTTCCTTGAGGTCGCGGCCTGTCAGGGTCTTGGTCGCGGTGATCTGGTCGGTGACGCTGGACTTATTCGGGGCAGTGTTGTACTTGTTCTCAAAGCGTGCCGGCTTGGTGCCCTCGAGCGCATGGGTCACCTTAAGCGTGCCGTCGCCGTTGTCGATGACGCTCGTCTTGATGGTGTAGTTCGTCTTATCGTACGTAATCCCGTTGCTCAGCCCCGCCTCGTTGGGGAGCTTCTCGCGCAGCGTGTAGGTGTGATTGCCAGGCTTATCGTAAGTGATTTTGTCCATGGCAATCGTGCCGTCGGCAGCGTTAGTGCCCTTGGCGACGACCTTGTTACCCTCGACGAGCTCGAAGGAGAACTCGCCCTCCTTGAGGTCGCGCCCGGTCAGGACCTTGGTCGCGGTGATCTGGTCCTCGACAGGCTTCACGCTATAGGTGTTCTTGAACTCGGTCTCGCCCGAGATCTTTTCAACGTCGGCCTTAAGCTCGCCCTTGGCGTTAACCGTCACAGTCACCTTGAACGTGGCAACGTTCTTGCTGTAGGTAATGCCACCGGCGTCGCCCTTGACCTCGCGGACCTCATAGGTGTACTCGTCCGGCTCGGCATAAGTAATCTTGCCAAAGTTAATGGCTGCCTTGCCCTTGTCGAGATCGGCATTGGTCACAGTTACGGTCGCGGGGTCGGGCATCGGGGCATTGTTGTCGGACGTCGCGGAGAGCTCAAACTCAAACGCATCCGTATCCGCCCACTTGCGGCCCTCGAGCACCTTGGTCAGACCAAAGTCAGTCTTGGTATCAACCGCTGTCGGCTTGGTTGCAAGGCTAAAGATAATCTTGCCGTTGTTGCCCAGGTGCGAATGCACGTGCGTGGAAGTCGCAACGGAGGAAAGGTCATTCCACCTGGGGTTAAGCACGTCGCGCGCGGTCTCGGTCTTGTTGCCGTTCGCCTCCACATCGTCCTTGGTGGTATGCAGCTGGTCGATATAGGCCAAGCGCGCGGTTCCCTTATTAAAGGACCAATAGCCGTCATCTTTGACCAGAGCGCCGTCGTAGCTGGCGATCTCGTGCCCCTCAAACTCCACAACGGCATAGTCGTCCTTCGGCTTGCCGTTTGCGCCCATCGCCACAAACTCGTCCTTGTAGTAATAGACGTCGTTGCCCTGCGGCTTTACCGTCGCGCGCTGGGTGCATTCCTTGTCCGTGTAGATAGGCGTGATTTTTTGGAAGTAATAGTAGCTGTTGGTATCGGCGGGCTCAAACTCGGCGACAACATCGCCCAGCTCGCCGCCCGACCACTTGTTGGCCAGGAAGTAGACCGTCTGGTTGTCGGCACCCTTATGTTTCTCGATATACTTCTTGAGTCCGTCATCGGGCGTAAACAGGTTGTTACGCGCGGCGTCCTTGACGCTCGAGGTGTATTTAATCTGAATAGGCTTGATGTCATTGAGCGACGTGCGCTCAAAGATCCCGTTTTCCATGTCCACGTGATAGCGGATCAGCGGAATCAGTGATGCGGGAATCTTGACCGTCACGATATCGCCCTGCTGCGCATTGGCAGAGCGCTCGACGGTGATGACCAGGTCCTTGGCCACGCCCGAAAACTCGTACGTGTCCGTATTGCCCTTGGTTGTCTTGGTCACTTCATCAAAGGGGACGCCATTAATCTGAGCGCTGACAAACGTATCGACCTGCATAAAGTCGCCCAGCTCATCACTAAAGGTGATGTAGCCGGACTTGCTCTCGTCGTAACCATCCTCGATCTGAGTGGGAGAGCCCTTGCCCGAGGTGATAGAGCTCGAGATATCATCAAACACCTTCTTGAGCTCATCGGCGTTCGACGCAGCCTTGTAGAAATCGGAATTCTCCGTGCGCTTACCAAGCTCATTGGTTGTGTAGGACGTGGCGTTTGGATAGTTGCTCGACACGGCGTGCATGAACTTGTTTTCGTTGCTCGTCCAGTAGTTCGTAGGATCGGCAGCGGGATTCGCACCATTAAAGATGCCGATCGTATAAATGTCGGCACCTTTATTCTTGAGACTCTTGGCGCTTTTGACGGCGCTATCGGCAACACTTGCTTGGAATCCACTAGAACTCGTAGGTGAACCATCAGCGAAGAAGACAACGATCTTCTTGGCGTCGGCGCGACCAGACGAAAATACCCCATCAGCCAGCTGTAAGCCATAGTCGGCGCGCGTGGCGCCATTAGGACTGATGGAGTTGACCGTACTCTTAAGGCTCGTCGCGTCATCGCCCGTGCAGGGCGTCAGCTTCTTCATGGTCTGCGAGTAGTTGTACCTATACCCCGACTCCCAATACGTGTCGTTGCCGACCCAATCAGCCCTACTTCCCGCAAACTTTACGATGGCAACCTGATGCTGCTTGGAAGCATCGATCTTTGCATTCTGCTCGGCAATGGCGTCGATAAAGGAACTGGCAGCGTTCTTAAGTGCGGTGATGCGTTTGGTCTGATCGTTGCCGCCCATGCTCTCATCCATCGACCCGGAGGCATCAAGCACCATCACGATATCGAGCGGTTTAGTGACCAGCGACGTTGTGTCAGAAGTCGAAGACATCGTGGAGAGCGTTGTCACAAAGTCGGACTTTTCGTCCTCTGCGGGCTCGACCGTCTTGTCCGTCCAGATTCGGCCTACATAACGTGTCGTCTGGTCCTGCTCGCCGCCCGACGCCCAGTATTGCCAGCGGCCGGTAGTGTCGGGGTCGACTATCTTTTTGCTCGCCGTCGGTCCGTCCATTCCGGTGCTGGACCTGGCGTTGGCCTCGGGCAGCATGGCAAATGCTGCAGCCGGCAACACCAGCACTACGGCCAGTATCACCGCCAAGAGACCCCTCGTGTACTTACTCATCGCGTCTCCCTTCTCGCGGTCTCAGACCTTGCATCAGCCTAAAGTTACGGAATGAGACACAATTAGGGCAGGTGACACATGTTCCAGATTCTGTTTTGGGCGTGAGACAAATGTCTCACCAAAGTTGAGACACGGCGTTTTCGCAGGAAAATAGGTGCGACTCAAGATGGACGGGGCAAAAGGGCCCGTTTTCCTCCGTCCTTGGGGGATCAAGGGCCGTCACCGATATGGCGCCATTTCAAAACTATGCCGGTTTACTACGATAAAAATAAGATCCCCGACCACGCGTGACTTTTTCGCAAAACCGCAAGCCGCCTACCTGCGGTTTTGATTTTGCCAAATGCGGCGCGGTTGGGGGTAGGCAATTTATCGTAGTAATCCGGCATAGTTTTGTTCGCGGCGGCACAGCCGCGCGTTTAAGCGCGGGGCCGGTGGGGCAATTTTGCCCCACCGGCCCCATCCCAGTGCTATTCCGGCTTGGTTTCTACCGTGGGAGTCTTGTCCGCCGCGACTGGAGTGCGGGCGGTGTCCATAGTCAGGCAGTGTTTGGGGCAGCTCTCGATGCACTCGCCGCATACCACGCAGGCATACGGGTCAATCGACCACGTTCCTCCCTTGCGATCAACCGCGAGCGCGCCCTCCGGGCAGCGGCGCGCGCACATGCCGCAGCAAATGCACACGTCCATGTCGTTAACGATGTGCCCACGCAGGCGCTCGGGTGCCGCGAGCTTCTCCTGCGGATAGCACACCGTTACCGGCTGCTTGACCATAGAACCCAAGGCCGTCTTGGCAAATGTCAGCAAACTCATGCCGCGCCTACCTTTCCGTGCAGCTAATGCAGGGGTCGATGGTCAGGATAATCATGGGCACGTTGGCAATGAGCACGCCCTGCAGCGCATGCGTCAGACCCGCCAGATTTTGCGACGTCGGCGTGCGCACGCGAAAACGGTCCAAGTTCTTGGTGCCGTTGCCGCGCACATAGTAATACGCCTCGCCGCGCGGCTGCTCAATCACAACCTCGCCGCGCGCGCCGTCGGCCGGCGTGAGCTTGGTACGCCCACCGATACCGTCGTGCGGAATCTTGCCCACAAGCTCCTTGATGATGTCCATAGCCTGCGTGACCTCGGCGCAACGCACCTGGCAGCGGGCATAGCAGTCGCCATCGGTAGCGACAACCGGCTCAAACGCAGCCAGGTCCGCATAGGCACCGTCGCCAAACATGCGCACGTCGTAGTCCACGCCCGAGGCGCGCCCAAACGGGCCGACCATCGAAAGCTCCAGCGCGTCCTTCTTGCTGATCACGCCCACGCCATGCAGACGCTCGCCGCAGCTGTCGTCGTCCAAAAACGTATGCACCAGGGCCTCGTAGTCGGGACGCATGGCATCGAGTGTCTGGACAATGCCCGCCAGCTCGGAGTCCTCGATATCGTGCTTAAGGCCGCCGATCTCGTTAATCGACAGAATCACGCGCCCGCCGCACGTGCTCTCAAAGATCTTGAGAATCTGCTCGCGCAGGGTCCACGACCGATAGAACAGCGCCTCAAAACCAAAGGCGTCGGCGAGCAGGCCCAGCCACAGCAGATGCGAGTGGATGCGCGAAAGCTCGTGCAGAATGGTGCGGATATACTGCACGCGGCCGGGCACCTCAATGTCGAGCATACGCTCGCAGGCGCTGGCATAGCCGTAGCTGTGACCCACGGCGCAAATGCCGCAGATGCGCTCGGCGATGTAGCCAAACTGATGCATATCGCGCTTTTCGGTGAGCTTCTCGAGTCCGCGGTGCACAAAGCCGATCTGCGGAATTGCCTCGATGACGCGGTCGTCCTCGATCACCAGGTCCAGATGAAGCGGCTCGGGCAGCACCGGGTGCTGCGGGCCAAACGGAATAACGGAGCGATGTGCCATGGGCCTTACGCCTCCTTTTTCTGCTTGTCGCGGGCGGCCTTGGCGGCAAGCGCCGCACGGACCTTGGCCGCTTTCTCGGGATCCATGGCGGCGAGCTTTGCCTCTATCTCGGCAACCTTGAGTGCGGCCTTCGCAGCAGCCTCATCGTGCTGAGCATCGGAGCCGGCAGCCGCAGCGGGCTGAGCAGCGACGCCCGCGGCATCGCCGGCGCTCGCAGCGCCCTCCCCTGAAGCAGCCGCAGCCGCGGCGGCCTTCTCGGCCGCGGCCTTGCGCGCCTTGGCCTCGGCAGCGGCACGGACCTTCATGGCTTTCTCTCGCGCAGCCTTCACCTCGGGCGTGATAACGCTCATGGGCTCGGCAGTCGAGACCTGGTAGAAAAAGCCCTTAAAGTCGATCTGCATGTCGGTAATGGCAAGACCAAACAGGTCGTGGACCTCATTTTCAAACGGGAATACCGCCGGATAATACGAGCTGATGGACGGAATCTCCTGGTACCGGTCGATTCCCTCGACTACCAGGTTCTCAATCGCATAGCTGCCGTCCTGCGCAATATGCTCCCGAGCGGCATGAACGTTGATAAACGTATAGACCAGGCGATACGTGCCGTCGTCGACGTTGCGCTCGGCGTGCATTTGCACAAAGCGCGCGCCGACGCCCTTGAGCGCCTGGACATGCGACAGCAACTCATCGATCCCGACTGTGGTATAGATTGCCTCTTGCATTACTCGGCCTCCTTTGCAGCGACGGACGCGGCGGGCGTCCCAGTGGGCGTGTCGCCGGCCCCCGCGGCCACAAACCCGTCCTCGCCCAGTTCAACGCCACCGTCCCAGGTGGCGGCGCCGCCCACGGTGAGCGGATCGCCACCGGCGCGCATCACGGCCTCCTTCTGGTCCAGGATGCCGCACGCCTCCACGATGGCATCGATCACGGTCTCGGGGCGAATGGCGCACCCGGGCGCGTACACGTCCACGGGAATCGCGCGGTCCACGCCGCCGATCACGTTGTAGGCATCGCGGAACACGCCGCCCGAGCACGCACAGATGCCGCACGCCACCACACACTTGGGCTCGAGCATCTGGTTGTAAATTTGGCGCACGACGGGCAGGTTCTGGGCATTGACCGAGCCCGTCACCAAAAAGATGTCCGCATGTTTGGGGTTGCCGGTGTTGACCACGCCAAAGCGCTGCGCATCGAACAGCGGCGTGAGCGAGGCCAGCACCTCGATATCGCATCCGTTGCAGCTCGAGCCGTCGTAATGAATAACCCACGGCGAGCGCGACATTTTATGATCCATGGATGCCGCCTCCTAAATAAACACGTCGACGAGGATGGGCATAAGGTTGAGCAGGCCAAACACCAGCGCCACGCCCCAGCCGAGCTTAAAGCAGCTGCGCCAGGTGCTGCGGGCGAAGGTGTTGTCGATCAGTACCTCGACAAAATACGTCGCGACCATCACGACCAGGGCGACCACCCAGCTCACCGGGTTGTCCCAGACAAAGAACATGCCCACCCACATCAAAAACAGCACGGTCTCGCACCAGTGCATAAGGGTCATCTTGGCCAGCGTGCTGCCGCTCATCTCGGTGGCGACGCCCTGGACAATCTCCTGATGCGCGTGATGCGAGTACGAAAGGTCAAACGGCGACTTGCGCAGCTTGATGGTAAGCACCGCGAGCAGCGCGAGAAAAATGGGCGCGCTGTACACGATGATGGGGGCCGACTGCCCCGTCACGGCGATGGAATCAAAGCTGTCGGTGGCAAGGTAGAGGCCCACGCTCATCAGCAGAACGGCGGGCTCGTAACTCATGACCTGCAGCAGCTCGCGGTCGGCGCCAACCTGGGCAAACGGGCTTTGCGTCGAGGCGGACGCCAACACCACAAAGATCGCGGCGAGCGTCACCATAAAAGCGCACAGCAGCGTGTTGGAGCCCGACACAAAGATGCCGCCGCCCACGACGGTAAAGATGAGCGCGCACGCCATATAGGTATCGTCCATGGTGTTTACGCTGGCGGGGGCCTTGCGCAGCAGCTTGGCAACGTCGTAGAAGGGCTGCAGCAGGCGCGGACCCACACGGCCCTGCATGCGGGCCGAAAGCTTGCGGTCAAGGCCGTCGATCAGGCCACCCACAAGCGGCGCCAGCAGGGCAAACGCCACGGTGCCAATAAATATGCCCACGACACCCGAACCTTCAAAATACTTGCCGCGCAACACCGAGGGCGCGCTCATGGCAAGCCGCTCGGGCCCAATCCACGCGCAACACAGCAGCGCAAACAAGATAATGCTGCAGCACACGACGCTACCCGCGGGGCCAATACGCTTCTCGCCAAGGGCGTCCACCGAGTACCAATTGCGCTTTTCGGCCTTCACCTCGCGTCCCATCGAGCCGCGGAAATGGTGGTAATTGTCGGTTCCCACACCCGAAAGATATACGTTTACGTGCGGTTTGTTGCTCACGCGGAATGAAGTCAGCAGCACCACGGCGATAAACGCCACGATAACCACCATCAGATACATGGCATCCTTGCCAATAACGTACGGCACGCGGCCAAACACCATGGCCAAGTAAGGCGACACCAGACCGCTCGAGATAACCGGGAACGCCACGCAGCACAGAATCAGCAGCGCGGCGATGGTATTGAGGGCCATCCATTCGGTCTTATGGACATTGACCTCAACGTTTTGAGCCGTGGGGTCGACGCCCGAAAGCTTGGCAAGCCACTTGCCCCAGAAGAAGAACGTCGCGGCCGAGCCAAAGGCAAGCACCATGATCATGAGCACGTTGCCGGTCTGGGCAAACGCCACCAGGGCGCCCCACTTGGACACGAGCATGCCAAACGGAGCCACGAACATGCCCATAATGCCCAGCATCATCAGGCGCGTCAGGTGCGGCATGCGGCTGAACATGCCGTCCATGTCCTCGATATTGCGGCTGCCGATATGATGCTCGGCCGTGCCCACGCACAGGAACAGCAGCGACTTTGCCACCGTATGGAACAGGATCAGGAAGATCGCGGCCCACACGGCCTCGGGCGCGCCGACGCCTAGGCAGGCGCTGATAAGGCCCAAGTTGGAAATGGTGGAGTACGCGAGCACGCGTTTGGCGTTGCTCTGCGAGATGGCCATGAGGGCAGCGAGCAAAAACGTGATGGCACCCACACTCGTGACCATAAAGCCAGTCACGGGATAGATGGCATAGAGCGGGCTGAGCTTGACCATCAGGAACACGCCGGCTTTGACCATGGTTGACGAGTGCAGCAGGGCACTCGTGGGCGTGGGGGCAACCATGGCACCCAATAGCCAAGTGTGGAACGGCATCTGTGCGGCCTTGGTGAGCGCGGCAAGCGACAGCAACAGGACCGGCATCACCAGCAGCGCGGATTGCGCGGTTCCGGCGCCGGAAAGCTCGATCATGCCCGAGATGGTCAGCGGCATGCCGTTAACGTGCAGGTACATGAGTCCGGCCAAAAACGCGATGCCGCCCAGCATGTTGAGGATGATCTGGGTGAAAGCGTTTTTTATGGCCTCGGGCGTGCGCGTGTAGCCAATCATGAGGAACGAGCACACGGTGGTGATTTCCCAGCCACAGAACAGCCACTCAAGGTTGTCGCTTGTCACGATGACGAACATGGCCGAGAGGAACAGGAACATAAGCGCCAGGAACTGCGGGCGTCGGTCGGGCGCCGCCTGCCCGCGCAGCGCTGCCTCGTGCTCGTCGTGGGCCTGGAAGTCCTTCATGTAGCCCAGGGCGTACACGCAGATAAGGCTGCCGACAATGCCGACGGCAAGCACCATGATCACACTCATGTAATCCAGGTAGAGCGGCGTGGCGGTGACAACCTCGGCCGCGGGCAGCGTCATGGCAGCGAAGGCAACCGAACCCACCAGCTGCACCACGCCGAGCACCGTGGTGAGCGTGCTCTTATATTTACGCGCGTTGTACAGGATGACGGCGCACAGGATCACGTCGATGACGGAGCTGATGATCGAGAGCACACGCGAGGTGCCGGGGGCAACCTCGAAGCTCTGCGGGCCCGTGCCAAAAAACATGACGGCGACTACAACCGTCACCGCCATAATGATGCCAGAGCCTACAAGCCCTACCGCATCGCGGGCGCGGTCACCGCGCGCGAGCAGCATGCCCAGCGCCGGTACCAGCGGAAACAGGGTAAGGAAATACAGTAGCGTCATACCATCACTCCCCCATGCAAAAACGCTGCAATTGTTTAACGTTATAGCTCAGTTGAGGAGTAGCGGCGGCGGGTTTTCGGTCAACTGGGGAGTTTTAGGCGTACGGGGTAACGAGTCTGTCCGCTTTGGAGCAGAGAGGCGACGCTCCCCCTATCGCGGCGGCGGGCGCACGGGCCACTGCGCGCGGTTTATTAACCACTTTGGAGGATGTTCCAGTAGGCTCACGACGGTCCAAAAAGTTGGCGCGGCAAGAAAAATGCGCCCCTGTGGGCGCACCATCCCGTTCGCTATTCCGCCTTTTTAACGCGCGGCTTGCGACCGCGCGGCTTATCAACCAGCGCGGACTCACCGCTCTCGCGATACTGGCGGCACCAAGCCTTGACCGAAGACTCACTGGGAATCTTGTGCTTGATCATGGCCTCGCGAACCGTTAAGCCGTTTTCCAAGCGGTCCTTGACCACGGCGAGCTTAACTTCGTACGAATAGGTGTGATGATGCGAACCGGCGTTGAGAACGGCGTCGGCACCGCCTACGGCATACGCGCGGGCCCACTGACGAGCCGTGGCCTGGGGAATGCCAAGCTCCGCGGCGAGGGCGCGATGACCGACCCCCTCTTGGAGGACCTCGACGGCGCGCTGCCTAACCTCGGGCGCATGCGTGCGAGTCCTTGTTGCTTCTGACATACCTGCCACTTCTTAGCCCTAAACGTTTGCCTGTTTTCTTACGTGCATGTTAGATAGTAGCATTTTGCTGTTTGCGCGTAGCAGTTAATTGAAAATTGCAGCGGTGGCATCTGGGCATTTGCCATTCATTTGTAACAGTTCTTTAGGTCTTATTTACGCAGCTAGTTGGCTCGCGGCTCATTGACGGTTTTTTACCAACCAGATTGGTATCTTTTTGTTTAGCTTGGTATGGTTTGTGCAATTATTAACCCCTCCCTAGCCCCTGAGTTAACGTGGCAGACCTTCCGTTTACTTTCCAGCTTTCCACTTAACTTTCCAGCTTTCCACCTTAGGTGTTAAGTTAAGTGGAAAGTTGAAAAGCTGGTGGGAAGTTGAAGGGGCGGCAACTGGATGGTTGCCGCCCCTCTGCGTGGCTAGTTAGTCCCGTGGGGAATGCCCTGGGTGTTGATGCGCGCTAGCGTGTACGTCACGTAGTCGGAGTTCGTATAGCCATCGAGGTTGCTGACGTTAACCGGCGTGTCGTTTACACCGCCACCGGACATATGGGCCGTTAGCACCAGGCGATAGTTGGCATAGGTCTGCCCAGCCGTCTCAACATCGGTGTTCACCTTAACGCGGAAGGCATGCTTAAAGGCAAGGGTGCTACCGTCGCGCGTGGCGAACGCGTCGCCAGCCTTGGTGTCGGTAAATACGTAGCTGCCGCCGCTCAAAGAAACCTTGTCCTTGTCCAGTTTGTCACTATCGAGCACCGTAATGTACTTTGAGATATCGTCGACCGCAACATATTTGCCATCATCTTTGCGCTGCAAGCTCAACGTATAGGTCACCGTATCAGCCGCTTTGATCTTACTGTCCCCGCCCGACAGCTTGGAAAGATCATACGTTCCCACCAGGGCGATCTCGCCGTCAGCAGACTTGAGGTCATCGATGTTGATGCCCAGCTGCGACTTCTTGGAAGCCTCAAGCGCAATAGTCGATGAGCCCACATCCATGCGGTAGTATCCGGCGCCGCCATCGTTGTATGCCGAGTTGGAGCTCGTGGCCAGCGTATCAGCATGCGTGGAAAGGTACGCGCGGTAGTTGGGCTTAGTGTACTTATCGCCGCCACCATTCTGCGAGGCAACAATGCCAGCCTGGCACGCAGGCTCCGTCATGGTGAGAGTCGCCTTCATGGTGATGGTGAAGGCGTTGCCATTGTCCTTGGCGATCTTGCGAATGCCAGAGAGGTCGATGGCGCCGCTGCCATCGGCAAGCACAAGCGACATGTCGCCGCCGGTCTTTGAAGACCAAGACTTGGCCTCAACCGCCGGCTCCTTTGTATCGGCGGGCTTCCATCCATTAGTGCGATTCCACGTGTAGTAGGTATCCCCTACCTGCACGTAGAACGAATACGTGCCCTGGGTTCCAGTCGGGTAGCCATGCGCGCCCGCAGCATTGCCGTTCACGTAGTCAACCAGCGAGGAATCCAGCTGGTAGTAAACCGTATCGGAAGCCGTGTACTCCTGCTCGCCAAAGCTGATGGTGTCACGCACTTCCATATTGAGAGGATAGGTCGTGCCTTTCATTGTCATCTGCTTAATGCCGGACTCCTTGTCCTCCAAGTTATGCGTATAGTTCGACGCCACGCTGTATGTCGAGGCGGTGTTATGGTGATCGTCTTTGTCCAACCCATTGTTGCCCGTTCGCAACGTGTAGTTAATGCGCGTGTTAACGCTCTTATTGCCAATCTCCGTGGCGGTGTAGCCATTTACGCTAGCAGAGTTACTCGGCGTTCGAACTACCAGATAGAAGTTCTCAGTCACCGGGCTCTCCTTGGGAACACTCAAGGTATACAGATCCTTCTTAGCATTGACGTCGGCGGCTGTTTTGGGACGATAGTATTTGTCGCCGATCTTAGCGGAGGCCTCGTCGATGGTCGTCTCGACCCATGAACCGTTGGCTTCGGGTTGGCTCACCGTCACGCCAACTTCCTCGCTTAACCAAGGCTCAATGTATTTCTTATTATCGGCATCTGCAAAATCGGACAAACTCACTGAATCTGTTCCATCCGCACCAACTGTATAGTGATATTCCTTGTTGTTGTTCGCCTTGTCCACCAGCGTAAGTTGAGTACCAGCCGGCAATGTTCCCTTGGTGCCATCGCCCAGGAACTTAATCTTCTTCTGCAACGGCCCCATGGAGCCGCCACTCGCAAGATACGTATTCCAACCGTAGCTAGTCGGTGTGCCGTACGCCTGGCCATATGTCCAAGTGAGGTACCCCGTCATGGTTTCGCCGCTGCCAATCAGCACGTGCGCGTCAGCACCACGCCCGCTATAATTGCTCGACTTAAAGTTGGACCCTTCGACAAAGGTGGCCGTAAAGTCGATCTCGAGCATACGCTTGACGATGATGGGCACCTGCACCTTATAGCTCTGTCCAGCCTCGGTAAAGGTAACGGTCAACAGGTTAAAGCGGCCCTTCTCGTTGTCCCACGCCGATCCGCTCGCACGGAATTTCATTTGCGAGGTGTCCTGATTTTCAATTGACACTGTAGACGTTGCGGTCGCGTCTTTCACAAAATGCTTGTTCTTGTCCAGCGTAAACGTCTCAATATTTGCGGTCACACGGTTTAGGCGCTTCGCATCCGAATAGCCACCGTTCGTCACAATATTGAGATAGCTCTCCACCGTCGTGGTATCACCGCCGGAGAGGACGAGGACGTCGAAGTCCTTGTCTTTATCTACCTTCTTGCTTTCATTGTTGCCGTTGAATGATCCAATGGATGATGATCTCTCATCAAAGCCGCTCACATCGTTCTGGTATTCACCGGAATCTTTGCTGCCACCGATGTTGGTATAGGCATAGCTGCCGGACTCGCTCTGACCGGCTTTAGCCTCCTTCTTGATAGTCTCAGCCAGTCTCACATTCGCGCCGTCGCCAAAGAGGTAGCGGTCAGTGGTATCGGATTCGGACACGCGTACCGCGATTTTACTCGTAGGACTCGTGGTGACATAGGGTAACGCGGCAACCGTCCTATTGTCGGAAGTAACTTCGTCACTGTAAAGCGTGCCATTCGGCTCAGAGGGTGTGTCTTTGTAGTCACCAAACGCAACGTAAGACTTTCTATGCACTTTTTTAAGATCTTCGGTGCCGGAAGAATCACGCATCAGCTCAAGTGATTCATTCGCAGCGCGTGGTCTAATGGCAATTCCCGCGACAAAAACGTTGACGAGGTCAGAGGATGAACTATTTCCGAACAAATATCCCTGGCTAGTTTGCGCCCCAAAGATATTGCGGTCCATGAGCACATTGACGAGCCTAAATGAGCCACGGCCATCGCCAGACACGCCACCAGAACAACTTCCCAGCGATGAGTTCCATGCAGCGTTCTTGCTACCGGTAAAGTTATTCTCGCCAATGGTCGAATTCAAAAGCGTGACAGAGTTCGCTGTGCTACCGACCGAGCCAACAACACCACCAGAATATGAACCATCGACGACCAGCCCGGCAATAGTTGAATTCTTGACCTCGAGGGCAAGTCCGCCTTTCAGATCACCGATTAAACCGGCAGAGCACTCACGCGCGCCAAGATAGATGTCTTTTATTTCGCAGCTATCGAACTTAAACGTGCTGCCCGAAGCCGCTTGGCCGACTGCGCCAGCAACATTCTTAAGATGATTCGATCCTTTAAATCCAAATAACGTTTTATTCTGCTCGTCACCTTGGATGATCAGATTGTAGGCGGACACGATTCCACTTTCGGACCTTCCGATAAGACCGCCGGTCCCGCCAGGTTCCTTGGTCGCGCTCGATTCCGGAGCAACCGGCTTAAGCGTGACATTGCTGATCTTTGCCTTTCCGGCGCCCTGCGAAGGCGTTCCAGTATCATCGGCGTTCACCAGGAAACCGCCTCCGGCAAGACCCACGATGCCGCCGGTCCTTGCGTTGGTAGCAGTTGACATAATTGTGGAATTCCCGGCAATAGACATGCTCGCCTTTGTCCAAACGCCGCCCACGGAATTTTTGTTCAGCTTGCCGACAAAGCCACCGACGTTTTGCACACCAGAAATGTCCATGTTGCTATAAGAGCAATCGTATAACTTGACCGGTGAATGGCGCGTGTTCGCATCTGAAGTGTCGTTACGATTCACCAGCAACGTTGCATCTTTGTCAGTCCTGCGGCTACCATAGCCGGATGCGCCGAGCAGTCCGCCAACGTTATTGGGGCCGTTCACCCTGCAGCCATCCATAGTAATCCCGGCATATTTGCCATAATCTGCCAGCGAGTTCGCGTTCGCCGTAGTGCCCGCAAGCAGGCCCACGCCTACTTGCTCATCGCCCGCACCGCTGGGGGTGCCGGCTGCATTGGTATACGTAAGAGAAACATTGCAGTCGTCGAACTTTAGGTTCTGGACGGTATAGCCGCCGTTGCCCGTAGCTTCGGTTTCGTCCGTTGCCGGGGTGCCGATGCTCTCCGACACGTTGGTCGAGGCGTACGTTACGGTGCCAAAGAGAGCGCCCACTCCGGTGAGTTTGTAATTATCGTCGGCGTACTCCGTGACCCCATATACCTTGCTGGCCGCCTTGCTACCGACCTTAATTTTTGCACCGTTGCCGTTGATGCACGCAACAAGCGGCACGATTCGATCGCGGTCGGCGCCCTTACCGGATGCGCATGCGTTTGAGTAGTAGCGGCCCGAAAGACCCGTGTAACCCGTACCGTAAGGCGTCATGTCATAGTCAATATCCTCGTCCGTGTTCACGAACTGCAAATCCATACCCGACACCTGCGCGGCGCAGATGTTGCCCGTCTGCCACGTGGCATACTTCGACACCAGGTAGGGAGAGTTAACATCCGAGCCATCGCCTGCATAGTCGAGCGCGTTGCCCTCCTGGATACCAGGGCTTTTCATGTCATCGTTTTTCGCATTAGCAAAGTCGTCAGCGGCACTCGCCGGCCTTCCAACATGTGTATAGCTCGCGTTGCGAACTTTGCCGTATTGCTTGTTGCCGAATTGGTACACTCCCTTCGCCTTGCCGCCGCCCAGGTAGGCATGCGAGCCCGCATACGTTCCATACGCATCGTTCGTGGTATTCGTATTCGCTGAACCGCCGGCCGCACCGCTGCTGATGATGGCCGAAAGCACAAGCAATCCCTGCGAGTCATTAACGGTTGTAGTTATGGCGCGGTCATTGTTGCCAGTTCCCCTATAGCGGCCCTGCGTTTCGCCCGTCACGATGCATTTCGTATCCGAAACATTAAGATTGTTCACCTTGTAGTTACGATCAGTGTTGTCGAGACTCTTACCAGCGCCAAGCTCACTGAACGCATAGCCATCGATTACGCGGCCAACATACGGGTTGTCGTAGAGAGAAGCACCAGCGCTATACCAGGCATTAAGGGCGCCTTCGACGCCCGAAGAGTTGCGGAAGACGACGCCGCCACCCGCAACAGCACCAACGTAGCCGCCAACGGGCACAAGATGCGCGCCGCCTTTATCGCCTGCTGCCCCAGCAACGCCAAAGCCGCCAGACGCATCCACCGACACGCCATCGATGATATTGTCACCGCCCATGATGCAACCGATCACGCCGCCAAAAAACGCGCCAGGCACACCAGATGTGTCCTTACTCTTATATGCAATTGAGGCTGGCGTGCCCGAGTATTCAATATTCAGGTTGCTCACAACGCTGCCGTAGCTATACGGGATCAATCCGGAAAGCGCGCTTGCGCCTTCGGGCTTGTTAATCTTGATGGTCGCTAAACCGCCGTCTCTCAGATTGCCAACAACAACCCCCCTGAACGGGTTGCTCTGATTGCCCAAACCCTGGAAAGCGGTGGTATCGAGCACAAGTGTATCGGTACCATTTCCCTCGCTATCAACCGGCTCGATACTGTAATAGGCGCTTTGGAGATAGCCGTGCATCGTCACATCGTCAAGCGCGTTATTGGGGTCAGTGGTACCTTCCCCTGTCTTCTTCTCCCACGTTTTTTTCGCCTGTTTGTAGATGTACGTCACTTCGTTTTCAGTATTCGCACCGGACGGACGACGCTGACATAGCGTTTCCTGATTGGCGGCGATTGTCACTTCCCAGCCATCGATTGCATTCTGGGTATTGATGTACTCGGCAACGGTGTTGAGTTCCGATGTCTTGGTTATGGCATAGGGATCACCATAGGTACCGCAACCCGTCGTGAGCTTGGGCACGCGCTGGTTAACCTTGATTTCGTGATATTGGACTTTGTTTTCGTTGACATTGCCCTTTTTCACGTACGGGAGATAACCACCGAATTGCGGAGTATCCGCATCTGCCTTCTTGTTGTCAACGGTGACGATACCAGCGCCGGTCCCATAGGTGTCCTCGTCGTAGTACCAGAGCTGCTTACCTGAGTACTCACCCTTCGAGTCGATCTCGCTACCGAACGTGACTTTGTTGTTGTTCTGGTCATCCTTCACAAAGGTATACACCGCAGAACCCGTCTTGCCCTCGCCGTAACCGAAGCTCTCGAGCAAGCTTGCGCGGGTGAATATCGAGTTATCCGTTGCGCTGGGGAGGCTGATCGCGCTGAATGTTGCCGTTACCCATTCGGCTTCGCTGCCCACACCAAGCCTACCGAACAGCGACGTAGCCGCCTTAGTACCTTTTTCGTACCTCGTGGTCGAGATATTCGTTGCACTCAGATTTACGTACGTTTGCATCTCGTTGATGAGCAGAGGAGCGTAGCTGGTTTTATCGGCCACGCTATCGATGGTCAAACCATCAAGCGTAAGATTATCGATAGAGATCTTGCTAGTTGTCTTTTTGATCGATGACCCGTAAATATAGCGGCATATCAAAGCGCCGGACGAGCTTCCCGCATCGTTCACAACGGAGCCCACGGTACCGCCCAGCGTGACATTGTTAACCGTAAGGTCGCCCGCATGGGTTCGGATGAGCCCACAATGCATGTTCTCGTGCTGCGTCGCTTCGCTATTCTTCTTGTTGCCATCTTGCTCTGCTTTGATTTCGGAATAGTGAAACTTGATGTCGGCATTTTTTACCGTTACCTTGGAGCCGCTGGGATTACTGGGGTAGAAGCTATATCCATCCATGTCGATAGACGCGCGCGCGCCATCGTTCGCGCCAATATTGTTTCCTAGAAAAATCTGTTGGTTTCCCGGAATGATATAACTCCGAATATCACTGGGCGCATACAGGTACGCACACCAAAGCAACAAGTACTCCGGCGAGTCCATCCAGCTGCTCGTACTACTATTTTTTGAGTTGTTGCCTACTTTCGCATACGCCTTGTCAAGATTGTAGTAATACCTCGTCCAGGCGTTGGTGTTGCGTGAGTTGCTGAAATCCGATCGATTGTGATAGCTGTTATCACTTCCCGGATTTCCGCTCATGTCGAGCCTGCCATTATTTACGTCGTCTTTGGTGTGAAGCGAAACTACAGTATTCCATTCACCATCGATTAGCTTGCTGCCTGGCTTCCTGCCATTGCCAACCCACTCGTCGAATACCGATAATTTATCGGATGCATTGACTGTAATACCGGAAACTTTGTATGCAGTTTCCCAATAAGCCTTATCTTCTAGGTACAAACCCGTATAGGACTCCGAGCCGTATACTCCAGAAGCCACCTTGCTGCCACGGCCAACAAGCAGGCCAAGCGTTGTAGCACTCTTAGCATTAATGGTTGCGCCCGAAAGATCGATGGCATAGTTGTTAATAATCCAGTGACCACTGGCTGCGTACACGAGGCCGCCGAGTTCGCTTGAGCTATTTGCGGTTATAGAAGCGTTGTTCGTCTTGAGAGCATACGTGCTGTCGCTAGTGTTTTTGCTGCTATCCCCGATAGTAACAACAGTATTGCCCCAGCTATAGCCCAAAAGACCGCCAGCGCCGTTCTTCGCGTCGCCACTCTTTCCAACGCTCATGTTGAACGAATCAAACGTAAGTCCCGTGATGTTAACGTTAGTCGTATTCGCCGCAGTGCCCTGAGCGATACAGCCGATAAGGCCACCGACCTGAGATTTCTTATTGCTCGCGGTGTCGCCCGCGGTAATCGCGTTTTCGCCCGCGGGCGCGTCACTGACCTTGAGGCTCGCCACGTTGACGATAGCGACAACATCCGCCACATAGCCAACAGCACCGCCGATGCGTGTGTTGCCGTTGAGGGTAGCGCCCGTGTTGACGGTCGCTTGCGCCTTCGTGCTGCCACTTGTGTCACTGCTAATGAAAGAAACAGTTCCGCCGCCCGATACGCTGCCCGCAATGCCACCGATGTTCGCATCGCTGCCGAACGAATCGTCGCAGGCGATCGTCGTCCTGCACGTAACGCCGCTGAACGTTGCGTTGCCCGTGATGGTTGCCGCAAGCGAACCGGCGTCGACGCCTAAGCCGTTATCAAACTTAATGGAACCATCGACGGTGAGGTTATTCACCGTCGCGATCTGGTTATTCGCCGTCGCGCCGCCAATGGCGGCAAAGAGGCCCAGACGGCTGTGACGGTAAATCTTGCCATTGCCGGCGGATGCGTCGTTGGGCGCAATCGCATTGTCACCGCGCATGCCGTACGGCTCGCCAATGCCAAGGGTGACCGTATGGCCGTTGCCATTAAAAGTTCCCTGAAATATCTGAAGATTGCTAGCGCTATCGAATCCAAGGCCCCCAATGCCCGTACCCGACAGATTGATGTCGGCGTTGAGGTTGATAGTCACATCGGATCCCAAGAGCTGACCCCTATTGTCAGGGTTTAATCCGTACACGCCGTTCCAAAGCGCACCAAACTGAAGCGAGAGGGCAAGGCATGCGAAGTCCTTCTCGTTCGCAATCGTCAGCTCTCTGTTGCCATTGTTCCAGCTCTTTTCATAGCCGATCTGCCACTTCCAGTCCGCAGTCGAAGGTCCCTCAAGCTTGTGCTCGTCCATATTGATTTTGATGAGGTCTTTTTGCAGCTTCGTTCCATCAAGCCTAACGACCTCACCATAGCCGCAACCAGCGTTTTGATCGCTACCCAAGTCATCGATTTTCGTCGCAGGACAACGCTTATAAGCCCAGTAATCGGCGTTGTCGGCATCTGCAGGAACACTATCGCTTCCCGTTCCTCGAGCGAACACGAGAGTCGGGTTACTCGAGCTAACGTTCGTGATTTGAGAAACAGCCTTCTTGTTGGTAAAGCTCTTTTCAGGAGCAAACTTCATGCCCGAAAAATCGGTCACGCCGCCCAAACGAATCGCAGAACCCCAGCTTTCAGCGGCAATACCCGCGCCATTTTCAATCGTGCCCTCATTTTTGACGGTCACTCCATTGATATCAGCAATGCTCCTGTTGTCGATGCAGCCCGCAACGCCACCGAAGCCCTTGCTCGACTGAAGCAGCTTGGTGCAGTTGACTTCAGCGTTCTTGACTTCAAGCGTCGCACCCGTACCGCGGCCCAGCCAACCGACAAGGCCACCAGCAAAAGTCGGAGTAGCTTTGAGCGCAAACTCCGTTGTAACGTTCTCGATATGAAGTGGTTTCGACTTGTCGCATCCCGTCACCGAACCGACAAGGCCGCCGAATACCGCGGTGCCTCCTCCATTGCCGTAGATGCTCTTAAAAGTTCCGCCATTGAACGATACGGCCGTTGTCGAATCAATAAAGTTCAACTTACCGATAGCAGCACCAACGCCGTTCGACTCGCTGCCCTTGCCCAAAAGCGTCACGCCGTTGCCCGTATCGATTTGGTCGTTGTTGGTAAATTTAACCGAGTTTGCGAAGCTCACCTCACCAATAAAACCACCGGTGTTCATGCTGTTTGCATCGCCAACAGAAGCAGGGCAGGTGAACTTCTTGTTGTCCGCACCAAGCGTAAGATTGGTTGCCTTGCCGATGAAGCCACCGCTGGTAGCTGTGCCGGCAACGCTGAAGCTAGAGAGGTCAATCGGGCTGGCGAGCGAAACAATCACGCCGTCCTCGCAGAGACCGATGAGACCGCCAGCGCTAGCTCCTTCTTTGGTGGTTTTGACACTCTGCGCCCCGGTCGACGGCAATCCCTCAATCTTATTGATGACAAAGGACGCATTTGCCTTTACAGTATTCGCCAGCAAGCCGATGTTACCCGTGGTCGAGTTAATACCCACCGCAAGGGTCTTGTCGGCAGCAACCGAATAAGTCGCTTCGAGCGCGAGATCCCCATCCACCTCGCCCAACAACGGCGACGTGAGTTGCGCCTTTCCATCATTCTCATTGGCGACTGTTACTTTGGCAACGAGCGTTTTATTATTGCCATTGATTTTAGATGCGATAACTGGCTGAGCGTCCGTACCCGTCCATTTCACCGCCACCGCTTTATTAGCATCGCTAAGCTCGATGTTATTAAAGAGGGTATGGCTCACGACAAGGGTGCTCCCCTTCATGTCAAGCGAGCCTTTGAAGGGGGCGATCTCACTGCCTAAGCCCCCAAATTTCAATCCTCCAACCTCTGCACCATCCAGCTTGAACTCGCCGCCCGTATTTGCATCTCTGACGATTGCGGCAGACTGGTAAACAGCTGGATTAGTGTTCGATATTTTGATGAGGTCAGCCTCGTTGGCAAACACGATCTGTGTAACGGTGCCGTTCTCCTCAGTAATATTTGTAACGCCCGCGGTTTTCAGGTCCTCAACCGTGTTGTACGCATACGTGACATCTGCCTGTTCGGCGGCATCTGCGTCCGCGTCATCCGCCTGATCTTCGTCGGTGGCGCCGTCATCGGCAGCTGCATCGTCTTGGCTTGCGTCACCCTCCGTTGGGGCATCGCCGCTGTTGGCCCCATCGGTCGCGGAATCCTGCGACTCGCCAGCGTAGGTTGAGCCGTTGCCGCCCTCGGTAGTGCCCGCATCGGTGCCCGGAGTCGTTGCAGACCCATCAGATGTAGCCTGGTCGGCGTCTTCCAAAGCAGTGGCCGCGACATCCTGTACGGAGCGCGCCGTGTTGTTCGCGGCACGCGCGGCGGAGACGGACGCCTCCATAACGGCGTCGAGCTCTTGCGCGAACACCTCTGTGGAGGGCGCGAGCGCCTGGAAAATCATGATCGCAGTCAGGCATGCGGTTGTTATGCGCTTTGCCGTTCTCATCTGGTCCTACCTCGTTCTATCTCATGCCCCGTGCGGGGTCTCAAAATCTATGCTTGCGGCTTGTTCTACGCAGCCGAACACGTAACGCCAATGCCTTCAAAGCTGACCGGCTTCGAGGTGCCCTTCCGGTAAAAGGTGATGATTTCCGAACCAGGGGGCGCATCGTATGTGACCGAGTTGCTGTCGACGGTTGCTTGCCCGCCACCGTTCTTGTGGTTCTTCTCAAAGAACGGATCGAGCTCGACCTCGTCCTTCCACGTAAGCTTCACCTTGGTCGTAGCGCCCGTAACGGTCACGCGGTAGTTGTAGGCATCGAAGTCCTTGACATTCGAATCATCCGTGTTCTTGTCGACCCACTCGCCCGAAACGCCCGAGGCCGCGACCTCTGCACGCTCGGCAGGCGCAATCTTGGCCGCAAGCCATTTAAGGTTGGTTCCGGGGCTGTTAGAGCCGACCCGGGCCTTAACCGTGAAGGACGCTTTGTTGAGGTCCTCCTCGGCAAACGTAACCTTACAGGTATACATGGTTGCCTTGTTGGCGGGGAAGGAAAGGGTGCCATCCTTCGACTCGGGCTCGATGGCGACGCTCCAGGAACCCTCCTTCGCGTCCGTCGCTGTTATGCTCAGTGTCGCGTTGACGTCCTTGTCGTTAACCTTGTTCTTGTCGCCCAGCAGATGGTTGTAAATACGGAAGGTAAAGGAGCAGGTTTTCTTACTCGTATCGGTGTCGACGATGACGCTTCGGACGGCAATTTCCCCGTCACCCAGGCTCTCGCTCGTGTAACCTGTGAGCATGTCCGAGGCAAACAGCGCCTGCGACGTGCCCGAGACGGCAACCGACTTTAGGAAGTCGCCAGCCAAAAAGGCCGTGTAGGTAAGGTAGGTACCCGTCACAATCGCGACGGCGCACAGCAGCACCGCAACCGCCCACAGACGTTTGCGCGCTTTGGAAGCAGGGGGCGCCGACTCCGCCAAGCGAGACTTCGCCTCGTGATCATCAACCTGCGCAAAGTGCTTGCCGGCAGGCCTTGCGATTTCATTTTGCTCGTTCTTGACTTTCCTCATCTGACGCCCCTCCCTTCCTGCTGTTAGTTGGCGTTCGTGCCGCGAGCGACTAGATACACCATGTCGGTCTCTTTGACGTTTGAGACCGTGGAGCCATCTGCGTTGGTCACAACGCCTGGATTCCACGTACACTCGATGATGAAGTTCGTGGCGGCGTTGGCTTTTTGGTTCTTTTCGTCGTAACCATCGAGCTTGCTCTTTGCGAACGTGTGATACCGATACAGCGGGCGGGCGTTTTTCTGGACATTCCCGTACGAGCCGTACGTCGGATCGTTTGCCTCAAGCTCTTTAGCCAACGCATTTGTCTTGTCCGCGGAGTTGATAAAAGTAAACGCAATCGGGGTGTTTGGGTCCTTCTTGCTCCATGAGTAGGTGCGGTTGAGCCCGTCGAGACCGACCACATCGCCCGTCGTTGTCGACGGGTCGTTGACCGTCACGCGGTACACGTTGATTGTCAGCCCCGTGATATTCGTGGTATTTGCCACCTGCAGCTCAAACGCCTGGCCAGCGCCGGGATTATCGTCATTGTCACTCTGCACACAAAACGCGCGCCGGATGGTCACCGTGCCATCGTCGTTCATCACATCGCCGCGCGACTCGTCATACGAAATCTCGATGGGCTCAATGGCCGTCTGGTTGGGACCCAGCACTTTGAGCCGTGCCGGCGTTTGGATCTTGCCCACCGTAGACAGACTTTTGCTGCCCACAAACCACGAGAGCGATAGGCCAATTACAAGAACGATTGCCGCCAAGAGCACCAAAACCGCAAGGGCTTGTGCGCGATGGCCTTCTATCCAATTGCGAGCGTCGTCAAGGCGTGTTTGCATGGTACTCATGAGCTCACGCCCTCCTGAGCGCTAATTCTAAGTTGGATGTAATCGACCTTATCGCCGATCTGCTCATCCGCATTGTTGTACAGCGCCGAGCAAATGGCGGCATCGCCGGAGGACATGTTGGCCGAAACCGTGGGAGCATTGGCGGCTGGCACGTCACTTGCCGTGCCGTAAA
The DNA here is from genome assembly GCA_938033205.1 of uncultured Collinsella sp. GTDB lineage: Bacteria > Actinomycetota > Coriobacteriia > Coriobacteriales > Coriobacteriaceae > Collinsella. Next base: position 68,845 of record CALHJP010000026.1, read on the forward strand.
AGTAGTTCGTTTTGTTCTCGTTCATATCCGCCTGCAGAGCGCCGTAACCGTAGTCGGTCGACTTGTCGGCCGGCGCAAACAGATTCTTGTAGTAATTCGTGTTGCCCGTAAGGACAAAGTTTTGGAAGTACTCCGGCCATACCCAGTACAGGGTGATGGGGACGGACTTTTTCGTTGGGTTAGTTGTAACGCCGTCTGCGCAAAATTCGCTCTTGGGAATCACGATCTGGCCATTAGCCACGCGCCCCGAGTAGTACCCGTTATCGTTGCAGCTCGTAAAGAACAGTAAATGGCCCTTAACCAGGCCAAGGAGTGTTTGCGCATCAGACGACAGCGTTTTTCCGTCCTCAACAACGACATTACCCGTGACTTTAAGCACGCGTGACAAGTTGATCGTGACCCCGTTCAGGTCCTCCGCCAATGGCGTCACCGTAAACGTAATCTTGCCGCGAGCGCCCGGATACAGAGAGCCGGCGGACTCGTTGTTGAGGTTGGAGCCCAGCGTTACCGTCATGGCGTCGGACGTGTCCAGGCCATCGATGGCCTGCTTTTCGGCGGCCGTGCGCTCGTAATATCCCACGTGGGCACCGGACTCGCCTTCGCCTGCGGCGGTAATGCTATATCGCGCGGCCTTCGCCCCGATCGTACTCCCCGTGGCGCTCACTCGGTTATTCGCGGCAAACCAGGCCAGGCATGCAAAGATGGCAACGATGGCGGCCAGCACAAACAGACCGCTCACCAGGAAATCCTTCCAGAAATCCTTGAGGGTCCGCACATGCTCGTCGGCAGCCTGGCGGTACTCGGCCGCCGTCTTGTGCTGCTGGAGCTCGCTATGTCGGTCCATGCCACTCATCGCTTACGTTTGCCCTGCTTGCGGGCGTGCCATCCTTTCCGCTTGGGTGTGCTCAATCCATTGCTCGTAGGCATAGAATTCAGGCAGAATACAACACCATACGATAAGGTAAAAGAATAGCATTGACCTGCGGCTTGCTCCACAGCGCAAGCCTTAATGATGTCTTAAAAGTCAAACCCTTGGTGCAAGGGGGTCAGGTTACTTCGCACCAACTCGGTGCAAACAAGCCTGACCCCCTTGTACCAATCCGTAGCGCCGGGCGGAGAACACACGGCGCGGCGCCCCTTAACGCCCCAACGCGCGCACGGGTATCACGTAGATACCGTCCTCGACCTCGCGGGCGTACTCACCCACCCCCACAATCACGGCCATAAACTCCGGTTCGCGTGTGCGTGAACGAGGATTTCCACAGACCTTCTTGCGAACGCGCTTGAGACTCTCGACGCCGGCGCTCGCCTTATCTTCGCTCACCTTAATCTCAAAGGCGGCCCACCGTCCATCGGCTAGCTGCACGATGGCATCGCATTCAAGGCCCGAATCGTCGCGATAATAGCGCACGGGCGTGCTATCCAGCAGGTCGAGCGAACGTGCGTAGACCGAAAGATCGCGTATGACCAAATTCTCAAACACCAGACCAAATGTCTGCCAGTCGGCAAGCAGCGCCCGCGAGGACATACCTAGCAAGGCGCAAGCAAGGCTCGGATCTGCCAGATAGCGCTTGGGCTTGACGGTAAAGCGCCGTTTGTCGCGCGCGGCGGGAACCCAACCGGGGACCTCCTCGAGAATGAACATGCCTTTGAGGGCATCCAAGTACCTGCGCACCTTAGTCTCATCGGCAAACGCTGCGGGTTCCTCCTCGGCACCGAACATATCCATAAGAATCGTTTTATACGTGGTCGCCTGTCCCAGATTGCGCGCGATCGATGCGGAGACTCGACGAGCAATATCGGGGTCGAGACCGACCGCCGGGAAGCTGCTCGAAAACGTGGTGTTGAGATATTCGCGGGCGATGAGCTGGGCGTCAGCCGAGACCATATCGATCGCCTCGGGCCAGCCGCCGCGGCAGGCGGCTTCGACAAGCCCCGGTGTATCGCCATTGCACCGGCAGGGCTCAAAACGATGCTCAAACAAGCCCGCCAGGCTCACCTTGCCGTTGGACTCACCTGTCTCGGCAAGCGTCATGGGGTGCATGCGGACGCGACCGATGCGGCCGGCTCCACTATGCGCGGGCGCCTCCGCCTTTGAGCCAAACGCAGGCGTGGCGGAACCCGTGAGGATATAGGCGCCGCGCGTACCCCGGGCACGGTCGACCTCGTGTCTAACGTAGTCCCAAATCTGGGGAACGCGCTGCCACTCATCGATAATATGCGGACGGTCTCCCAGCAACATCATCGCCGGGTCGGCACGTGCGAGGTCGAGATTCTCGTCGACATACGAGACGGACGCCCCGTGCTCAAGCGCGGCCCACGTCTTGCCACACCACTTGGTGCCCGCAATCTCGACCGCGCCAAAGACACGAAGGTAGCGCTCGATTTGCGCATCCACGATACGTGGGATGTATCCGTCCCGATGTAGCCTCTCGCCTGCCATGAGCCACCCCCGCAGATTTCCAGTTCCTGCTTTCTGATTCTTCTATTCCACTGTAGCAAATTCGGATTTTCGGGTGGTTGCGATTCAGATTTTCGTGTTCATATAATTCGGATTTTCATGTTCTGAGGATTCGGATTTTCGGGTGCTCAAGATTCGGATTTTCTGAACCAGCTGGTCAGTGATGCTCTATTGGCAAAAAGGCGGAGAGCACCGATACGGCACTCCCCGCCCACTCAATACGCGATGACTTTCTCGGCTACAGCTCGTTGGCCGCGTGATATGCCGTGCGAATGGCGCTCGCGATGTCGGCGGTGCGCTCGCCCGAGCAGTCGCCCACGCAGGCCACGGGCACCGTCACGCCGTCCAGGTCAAACGCGTTGGCCTTGGAGCCCACGGCCATCACCACGTAATCGCAGGCGATCTTCACCGGCTCCTCGGCGCCGTCCTCGGTGGTGCGAATGGCCTCCACGCCCTCGTCGGTAATGGCGGTCAGGCGGGTCTTCACGTGCTGCTCAACGTTGTGCTCGGCAAAGTCGCTCATAATCAGCGGCAGAATGGTCTCGGACTCGCCCGCGGCAATCTTGTCGAGCATCTCGACGATCGCCACCTCGCAGCCGTGCTGCAGCAGGTACTCGGCAGTCTCGGTGCCCACCAGGCCACCACCAATGACAGCGACGCGGCCCGTAAGCTCCACCTTGCCGGCCAGCACGTCCCAGCTCGAGACAACCTTCTCCGAGTCGGCGCCCGGAACGGGGATGACCACGTCGTGCGCGCCCACAGCCACAATCGCGGCGTCGGCGGCGTTGAGATCCGCGGGGCTAGCGGCATGGTTGAGCTCGACCTTCACGCCCAGGCCGGGCAGAATCTTCTCGTAATACTCGACCGAGCGCATAATCTCATCCTTGCGCGGAGGCGCGGCCGCCAGCACAATCTGGCCGCCCAAGTGATCGCTCGCCTCATAGACGGTCACGTCGTAGCCGCGCTTGGCCGCCACGCGTGCGGCCTCCAGGCCGGCAATACCGCCGCCCACCACGGCGATCTTCTTGTCGCCCTCGCCCGGCTTAATGGCGATGGTCGCCTCGTCGCCGTTCTCGGCGTTGAGCACGCACGAGATGTACTTGCGGTTTTGAATCGCGTCGACGCAGCCCTTGTTGCAGTTGAGGCACTCGCGGATGGGCTCGCCGGTCGCGGCCTTCAGCGCAATGTCGGGGTCGCACATGAGCGAGCGGCCATAGGCGATAATGTCGGCCGCGCCGTCCTCAAGAATCTTCTCGCCGGCCTCGACCGAGACAACACGGCCGACGGTTGCCACCGGCACGGAGACCAGGGCCTTGACGCGCTCGGCCACGGGCAGCGTCCAGTTGTAGGGCATGGCACCCATGGGCGGAATGGTGTCGCCCATGTTGCCGGTGTGGTTGGCCTGTGCGACCTGGATCATGTCGATGCCCGCACCCTCGAGCAGCTTGGCAAACTCGCAGGCCTCGTCGGGCTGCAGGCCGCCCTTGCCGCGCGGCGTGCCGTCGGGGTTCTCCATAATCACGGGGAGCTTGTACTCCACCATCAGCTGCGGCGCGGCTTCCTTAATGGCAGCGACGACCTCGAGCGCGTAGCGAACGCGGTTCTCGAACGAGCCGCCGTACTCGTCGGTGCGCTGGTTGAGGATAGCCGAGCACAACGAACCCACCAGGCGGTCGCCGTGGACCTCGATGGCGTCGATGCCGGCCTGCTGCGCACGGGCGGCCGAGGCGGCGATGGCCTCCTTAATCTGGGTGAGCTGCTCTACGCTCGCCTCGTTCACAAAGTGCTGCATGTCGTGGTGCAGCTTGGCGTATGCCTGATTGCGGATCTCGTTGGACTCGGCCATCTTGGCGGCAAAGGTCTCCTCGTCGCCGGCGGCCTTGGCCTCCTGCGCGGCCTTGGCGGCAGCCATGGAGCCCATGACCATGCGGCCGACGCCGGGCACGTCGTACTCGGGGTGGAACAGCTGCAGCGCGACCTTGGCGCCGTGCTTGTGGACGGCGTCGGCCAGCGCCTTAAACGTGGGGATCTGGGCGTCGGTCGCCAGCTTGGGCGTGGGGCTCGCGGTCATGACGGGAGCGACGTCGCCGATGACGATGTAGCTCACGCCGCCACGGGCCAGGCGCTCGTAAAAAGCCAGGCTGCGCTCGCCAATGGAACCGTCGCGCTCCTCGTAGCCGGTGGTCAGCGGCGGGAACATAATGCGGTTCTTGAGCTCAAGGGGGCCAACCGTAATGGGCTGGAGCAGCTTGGATGCAGGTGCGGTCATGGACATTCCTCTCTTGTAGGCGCGGCGGCGATGTTGCCGCGTAGTTGTCTAGAGGATATGACATGGAAGTGCAGCAGCACAACGGAAATCGGCGGATAGCAGGTAGCGGCAGGTGGATGGGGTGGGACCGACTGCCGGTTTGTCTCGATCTGTAACAACAACTCGGCAAAATCCGTCCCTCGTGTTACAGATTTAGACAAACGGAGACCGTCCTGCCGAAAGATCTCAATCTGTAACACCTAGCCGCCCAAATCGGGTCCACCTGTTGCAGATCGAGATTATGTTTGAGAGGCTGGAAATTGGACTGAGAAAACAGTCCCGGAATAACAAAAAAGCTCGCCGGCCAGGCCGACGAGCTGCAAGTTCTTGGTCGCGGGGGCAGGATTTGAACCTACGACCTCCGGGTTATGAGCCCGGCGAGCTACCAGACTGCTCCACCCCGCAATGTCTGGGCGCCTCATGTGCGCAAGAAAGAATATTACGCGGGAGTTCGGTAAGCGGCAAGGAAAATCTCGTAGAGCATAATTCCTTCATATTTAGAACTCCTCAGCCCCTATCACCGTGAACGAATCGCAGCCGAGCGCCGCCGGCGGCGCGTATACAATGGTGCGCGTCCTTTTACGCCGACACCTGGAGTAGACATGCTGCTCGCTATCGATATGGGAAACACGCAGACGGCCATGGGCCTGTTTGACGGAGACGAGCTGGTGCAGTCGTGGCGCATGCCCACCGACCGCTCCTATACCGCCGACGAGATCCACGTGCGCCTGATGGGCTTCTTTAAGATGTACGACCTCTCGCTCGGCGCGGTCGACGCGATCGCCTTTGCCGGCGTGGTGCCGCAGCTCTCGCGCGAGTGGCACGCCGTGGCCAACCGCATCGCGGCAGACGCCATCGTCATTGGGCAGCAGACGGCGGCCGTGACCAAGCTGCGGGCGGCGCGTCCCCAGGCCGTTGGTGCCGACCGCATCGCCAACGCCGTCGCTGCCGAGACCTTCTACGGCGCTCCGGCGATCGTGGTGGACTTTGGCACCGCAACCAATATCGACGTTATCGACGAGGACGGCTATTACATTGGCGGAGCGATTGCGCCGGGCATCCGCATTTCGATGGACGCGCTCGCCGCCCGAGCCGCCAAGCTCGCTAGCGTTCCGCTCGAGGCGCCCGAGCACGCCATCGGCCGCGATACCGAGGAGTGCATCAAGGTCGGCGCCGTAACGGGCGCCGCCGCCATGGCCGAGGGCCTGGTCGCGCGCATGAAGCGCGAGCTGGGGCGCGAGGACGCCACCGTTATCGCCACGGGCGGCCTCGCCAGCATCGTCGCCGATTCGACTGATGCCTTCGACGTGGTCGACGGGCAGCTCACCATCAAAGGCATCTGCGAAATCTACCGCCGCATGCAGAGGCTGGGGTAAGGCGGGGTTTAAGTCGAGCGCGAGCGGCGAACTAGGCAACGCATCGGTCCTATTCCTCAAAATCGAAATTTTTTCGATTTTGAGGAATAGGACCTTTTGCTAAGCCTCGCCGCACAACCACCTCGCCAGGTCCACGATCTGCACCCCATTGCGGTCCGTGGCCTCGTGATGCGTGCGGGCGAGAATCATCTTGGGATACGCATCGCCAATGCTCAGCAGTGGTGAAATCTCGCGTTCAAATGTCTTATCCGAGCTGATGTCGTCGCTCACCTGAATATAGAGCTTCTCGCTCCGTTTGATTGCTACAAAGTCTATTTCCTTTTTATAGAGCACGCCGACGTATACCTCGTATCCGCGGCGCAGCAGCTCGACTGCCACCATGTTCTCGTATACGCGTCCCCAATCCATATCACGTGTACCAAGCAGTGCGTATTTGAACGCGTGGTCTGCCAGGTAATACTTCTCGCCGCTCTTAAGGTATTTTTTGCCGCGAATGTCGTACCGACGAACTTTATAGAAGGCAAACGCATCGCACAGGTACCCCATGTACGCACCGACCGTTTTGTTCGTTATCTTTAGCCCATCTGCGTTCAAAACATCCGTAATGTTGCGTGCCGACGTTATGTTGGAGACGTTGTCCATCATGTAATCGGCAATGCGCAGCAGTGCCGATTCGTTTCTCACGTTATGCCGCTGCACGATATCCCTCACGATGAGCGTTTTGAAGACATTGGAGAGATATTGGTAGCGCTGCTCCTGCAGTGGATAAGGGTAAGAGCCGGACATACCGCCGGTTCTCGCGTACCCATCGAAGTCGCGATCGACCTCGCCCTCGTCACTATAGAAGCGATACTCCTCAAACGAGAATGGGAAAACCTCGATCTCGAACGTGCGCCCCGTAAAGAGCGTCGACAGATCGCTCGACAGCAAAAAGGCGTTCGATCCGGTGATGAAGATGTCGTACTGCTCGGATGCATGGAGGCTGTTGATCGCGCGTTCAAAGCCGTCGCACATCTGAACCTCGTCGATAAGCAGGAAGTTTTGCTTGTCGGACACTCGATGCCCTTTCACATAGGCGAGCAGGGCATGATATTCGAGCAGGCCCTCGAACTCGTCGAGGTTGTAATTGATATGGATGACATTCGAATTGGACAGATTTGCCTCCACGTAATCGCGGAGGGCCTCGAGCAATTTTGACTTACCGCTACGGCGAATGCCCGTTATGACCTTGATGTCCGGTACGCCAATAAGGCTCGTCAACGTGTCCATATATGACGTTCTATTGATGAGTTTCATTGGGCCCCCTCGCGGTCTTTTATCGCTATTCCTCAAAAACGAAAATAATTCAGTTTTGAGGAATAGACTCTGCAACGAATATACCTCGTTAAAGGCCGAGCTGGCTTAATTCTATTCCTCAAAATCGAAAGATTTTCAGTTTTGAGGAATAGGGTGCTGACAACCCATTCCCCAGACAAGCAAGACCCTCCCCGGCACAGCCGAGAAGGGTCTTGCTGTCATCGTTATCTTTGAGTGCGGGCGCCGCGCGCTACAGCCCGCGAATGCGCACGGCCTCGGGCGGAAACTCTTGCTCGCCGGCGTCGGTCTTAATGGTCGCACGGCCCCAGATGTCCAAGCCCGCAAACACGCCGACCGCGAGCGGCAGGCCGTTGGGCGACACCGCCGCGACCTGACGACCCAGCAGCGGCACCATATCGAAATACTCGCCCAGCACCGGGGCCAGCGGGCCGGCAGCGCCCTGTGGTGTGTTGGCGGCAACCGCCCAGGCGTCAACGCGAGCGAGCACCGCCGCGGCCAATGCCTCGACCAGTACCTCGTCGCCCATATCCACGCCGAGCTCGTCCAGTGCCGAACGCTCAATATCCACCGTCACCGCGGCAAACATGCCCGCGGCACCGGCACCGCCGTTGACGGCGACGCGCGCGAGCGACGTCTCAAACGCAGGCGCGCCGCACACGATGTCACTCGGCCACTGGATGCCCACCTTGCCGGCAAGCCCCAGGCCCGGCGTTGCGGCCGTGCCCGCGAGCGCGTCCATCATGCCCATTGCGGCCACAAACGGCAGACCGTGGAAGGCGTGCATGTTCACATCGGGGCGCACGACCAGCGAAAACGTCAGCGATGCATCGCCCGCGCTCCACGCGCACCGGCCCGCGGACATGCCCTCGCGGCCCGCGTCACGCGCCGCGTCGAGCTCGGTACCGGCGGCAACAGCATTCATCTCGATCATCTACATACGCCCCAATTCGCCCACGATATGGCCCACGCGATCCTCGGGCTCCTTGACCTCAACGCCGTTGTAGCGGAAGAACCGAGCCGGGTCGTGCATCAGGTCCTCGAGCGGCACCAGCACAAAGTCGCGCTCGCCGATCAGCGGATGCGGCAGGCGCAGCTTCTTGCCGCCGTGGGTCTCGCCATCCATCCATAGCAGGTCCAGGTCGATGGTGCGCGGGCCGTTTGCCTTGGCCTTTTTGGAGCGGTCGCGGCCCAGCTCGGCCTCGATCTTCATGAGCTCGTCAAGCAGCACCAGCGGAGCCAGCTCGGTCTTGATCTCGATGACGGCGTTGGCGAACGCGTCCTGGCGCATCTCGTAGGCCGGCTCGCTCTCGTAGATGCGCGAGCAGTTGGACACGCAGGTAAGCGGGATCTCGGCAATCATGTCGCGCGCAGCACGGATGTTGTCGCAGCGATGCCCCAGGTTGGAGCCCACGGCCACAAACGCGCGGCGCGGCTGCGGCTTGGCAACGGCCCAGTAACCGTTCAGGAACTGCGCAAAGCCCGCAACGTCATGCACACGCACGATGTTGGCGCCGGCCTGGATGGCGCCCAGGCACACGCCAAACGTGGCGGCATCGCGCGCGGCGGCTTCGGTCACGCCCGAGACGGCTCCCACAAAACGTTTGCGCGACACGGCGCACATGAGCGGATAGCCCAGCGACGCCATCTTGGCGGTCTCGCGCTGGATGACGATGTCTTCGTTGGCCGTCTTGCCAAAGCCCGGGCCGGGATCGATGCAGATACGGTCGCGCGACACGCCGGCATGGATGAGCGTGCGGGCCTGGTCGGACAGAAAGCCCATGACGCGGCGCATGATGGGCGCAGAATCGGGCAGGGTAAAGCGGCGGAGCTGCGAGGTGGGCACATAGGCTTCCTCACGGCGGGCACTGCGGCGCATCATGGCGGCCAGGTGGTCGCTGGGCTCTGGTGCGGCTTCGGTAGCTGCGGGCACGGTCTCGGGCGCAGCGGCGGCAGGGGCAGCCTGATCGGCAGCCGGCGTCTCTGACTCGTCAACGGGCTCGGGCGCGGGCTCGGGCTCGCCAAACGGCAGCGAGGGCTGCACCACACCGCCCGGAAGCTTGGCCTCAACCTTGGACTCGCCCAGCAACTTGCCGCGACGGCGACGGGCCGGCTTCTCGGCCTCGCGCGCGGCCTCGGCAGCCGCTTCGCGTGCCTTCTCGGCAACAAACGCCGCAGCCGAGGTATCGAGCTGCACCGTCGCGTGCGTGCGTGCGGGTACGGCGACCTCGCCGGCGTGCATTACGATGACACCGCAGGTGCTCGTCTTAACGAACTCGACCATCTTGGGGTCGGTGAAGCCGGTCACGTCGTTGACGATCGAGGCGCCGCAGCGCACGGCCGCCTTGGCAACCGCCACATGACGCGTATCGATCGAGACGATGGCGCCCTCTTTGGCCAGCGCGCGCACCACGGGCAGCACGCGGCGAGCCTCCTCGTCGGGATTAACCGGGGTAAAGCCAGGGCGCGTGGACTCACCGCCCACGTCGATGATGTCGGCGCCGGCGTCAAGCATCGCCAGGCCGTACTCGATGGCGGCATCCGGGTCGAAGTGCTCCCCGCCGTCGCTAAACGAATCGGGCGTCACGTTGAGGACGCCCATGATGCGCGGACGGTCAAAGCTGAGCTCGTACTTTCCGCACCGCCATGTCTTGCTGTCGTTCGCCATGAACATCCTCCTAAAATGCCCACGCCGCCGAGCTTGGGGAGCTGGCGGCGGGGTCGCTTTGCAATCAGTCTTTCTATTGTATCCGCGCGCGCGGGCTAGAACGCAAACGCGGCCGCGATGTCGCAAGAAATCAGCAGGTCGGCATTTGCATCCTGATCGGTGGGAGCAAGGTTGCATATGGCCAGCGTATCGCCGGTAAAGTATCGCGTAAGGCCTGCCGCCGGATACACCACGAGCGAGGTTCCGCCCACAATGAGGGCATCGGCCGCGGCGATGGCGGCAACGGCGCCGGTAAGCACGCGCTCGTCAAGCGGCTCCTCGTAGAGCACCACATCGGGTTTGATGCGGCCGCCGCACGCAGGGCACACGGGCACGCCCGCGGCATCCTCGTGCTCGCGCGCGCAGATCCACTCGGCGCTATAGACCGCGCCGCACGCCTGGCATATGTTGCGGTGGACCGAGCCGTGCAGCTCAAACACGCGCCGTGAACCGGCCACCTGATGCAGGCCATCGATGTTTTGCGTCACCACGGCGTCGAGCTTGCCGGCACGCTCCAGCTCGGCCAGCTTGGTGTGGCAGCAGTTGGGCTTAGCGTTAGGCGCGATCATCTTGGTGCGGTAAAAGTCGAAGAACTCGGCCGGATGCGCCTCGTAAAAGCTGTGCGAAAGCATGGTCTCGGGCGGATAGGCAAACCGTTGGTAATACAGACCGTCCACGCTGCGGAAATCGGGAATGCCGCTTGCCGTGGAAACACCCGCGCCGCCAAAGAAGACCACGTGACTATGGGTTTCGAACAGCTCCGCCAGCGCGGCGGAGGCCTGCTTGGGATCCGATATTGCCTGCGTCATATATGTCCTCCGTCCGTGTCTCCGGGACGGCGGCGTTCGCACTATCACTCGCGGACTCCGCCCCGCTCTTGTTGCGCTAATCTTAAGCCTGCCAACCCCGTCGAAAGGACACCATGCCTCAGACTTACACTTTCGCCTCGTGGAACGTCAACGGCCTGCGCGCCGTGCTCAAAAAGGACCCGAGCTTTATCCAGATCGCACAGGAACTCGATGTTGATATCCTAGCGCTGCAGGAAACCAAGCTGCAGGAGGGCCAGGTCGATATCGACCTGGCCGGCTATCACCAAACCTGGAGCTACGCCGAGCGCAAGGGCTACTCGGGCACCGCGGTCTTTAGCCGCCAGGAACCGTTGCGCGTGCTGCGCGCCGATGCACTGCTGCCCTACGCCGGCGAGGGCGAGGCGGCCGAGCTCGTCGCCCAAGCCGCAACCGAGGGCCGCGTCTGCGCGCTCGAGTTCGACAAGTTTTGGTTTGTGGACGTCTATACGCCCAACGCCCAAAACGAGCTCGCGCGCATCGACGTGCGCATGGCCTGGGACGATGCCTATCGCGGCTTTTTGAGCGCGCTTGAGCGCGAAACCGGCAAGCCCGTCGTAACCTGCGGCGACTTTAACGTGGCACACGAGGAGATCGACCTTAAGAACCCCAAGTCCAACCGCGGCAACGCCGGCTTTTCGGACGAGGAGCGTGGCAAGTTTACCGAGCTGCTCGACGCCGGTTTTACCGACACTTGGCGCGCAGCCAATCCGGACGTCGAGGGCGTCTACAGCTGGTGGAGCTACCGCTTTAATGCCCGCAAGAACAACGCAGGTTGGCGCATCGATTACTTCCTGGTGAGCGACGCAATCGCCGGCAACGTACGCGACACCGGCATCCGCGGCGACATCTTCGGCAGCGACCACTGCCCCGTCACGCTCGCCCTGGAGCTCTAGCCCAACTGATCTCCCAAAGGCGGAGAAAGGCGGGTCGTTTTCGTCTTGCGAGCGTGTTCGCGCAACCCGCCCGCCACGAAACCTGCCCATCTACTACGTTTAGGCCGCCATCCTCAACCACAGCGAACAACGCAAAAAGAAAACCGCAGGTAGAAAGCCTGCGGTTTTTCATAAAACGCGGTTGTGCTTGGGGGTGTCGGGCTAAACGTAGTAGATGGGCCAGTTTCGTGGCGAGCGCCGTCAACTGATTCCCTGGGGACGTCTGGGGACGGAAGAAAACGGATCAATTGACCCTCTGAGGGCTATGATGCCCGTCATATCAACCGGCCATTTCAAAACTACGCCGGCTTACGGGGCTAAATCGCAAACCCCCAACCATACGCAATTCCGAAATAATAAAACCGCAGGTAAACGGTTTGCTCTATTTCGAAAAAAGCCGGTATGGTCTGCCTGTGCCAATCTAGCCCCGTAAACCGGCATAGTTTTGAAATGGCACTTCGGCAGTATTGATTCCCGCCCCGGCGCAACCAGCCCTACAGCCCGTATTTCACGACGACGCGGTTGATGCGGCGACACCAGGGCTTGTACAGAGCGGCCAAGAACACGCAGGTCGCGAGGCCATGCGTGATGTCGAACGGCACCGCCGTAGCAAGACGCGCTATGGCGCCCGCCCACGTGAGCGGTTGAACAAAACCGATGATGTCATACGCGTTGATCACAACGCCGTAGAGCAAGCCCGAGGCAAAGCCGTACGCCATCAGCGCCGGCATGCGCACGGTTCCATCCGCACGGTCGAACGCGCCCGCATGCGCCAGCGCGCCGCCAACATAGCCAACCAGACCCCAGGCATACATCTGCCACGGCGTCCACATGCCCTGTCCAAAAAAGAAATTGCTGGTCAGCGCCGCCAGCGCGCCAACCATAAAACCATTGCGGCGACCAAGCGTCGCCCCCGCGATAATGGCGATGGCGCTCACCGGTTTAAAGTCGGGAATGGGGCCAAACAAGATGCGCCCCGCCGCGGCCAACGCCGCCAACACCAGCGTGGGCATAATCTGGCGCAGGCCCGGGCGCGACACCTCGTAACCCGCAAAGAACAGCGCAAGCACCAGCGCCACCACGACAAGCATGGCCAACGCTGCCTGCTCAACGCCCGCCAGCAACGCCGCAGCCATCACGGCTGGCACCGCCAGCAGCAGCGGGATCTCCAGTTTTGCAAGCAAGCGCGAGAAACGACAGTCCGTCATCCCATCACGCCCTATAGAACACGTTGTCGGCAAAGAAGTCGGCCGGGGACTCCATGCAGGCAATCTCGCCGTCAAACATCATGGCGACGTCGTCGGACACCTGCTCGGCAAAGTCTAAGTCGTGCGTGGCCATGATGACGGTACCGCCGGCATTCGCATGGCCACGCAGGGCGCGGGCGATGATGCGGCGGCTCTCCAGGTCCAAGCCCTTCGTGGGCTCGTCAAGCAGCAGCAGCTCGGGGCCAATCAGCAGCAGCTTTGCCAGCGCGAGCAGCTGGCGCTGTCCGCCCGAGAGGTCGTAGGGGTGGCGCGTCTCCAGGCCGTCCAATCCCAGTTGCGCCGCACGCTCCCGCGCCAAGTTCTCGTCATATCCGCAGGCCGAAGCCCATTCCATCAGCTCGTCGCGCACCGTTTCGGTGACCAGCAATGCCTTGGGATTCTGTGGCAGCAGCGCCGCCGAAGCCGCTCCGCGCACCATGCGGCCGCGCTGCAGCTTGGCGGTCTTGGCCAGCACCGAGAGCATCGTCGACTTGCCGCATCCGTTGCCGCCCACGATCGCATGCACCGCACCGGCCGAAAACGTCACGTCGAGCCCGCGCAGCACCCAACCGCCAACGCGATCGTAGCGAAACCAGCCTTCCGACAGGGTGGTAGCCGACCCGCCGTGCATTTTTTGGAGTATTCTGCCTCCATCCGTGCGCGGGAAGGCTTCCGAGCCGTTCTCGAGTGACGTTTTCGCCACAAATTCGGACGATTTGTCCAATTCCGAACTTTTTTTCGCGCTCGCTACGTCCCCGGACGGCTCCAGAGAGCCCAAATTGTCCTCACGCCTGCTGAATACTCCGTTTTTTGCACATCGGATGGCACCCCACCCCAACATGTCATCGGAAAACAGCGATTCTCGGCGTCCCAAAGAAGCCATATCCGCCACCTCGCGCACGCGACCGCCCTCCATCCGGTACGCACACGTCGCATACTCGAGCATCGGCCGCGGTTGATGCGTAGCCACAACAACCGTGCAGCCCAGCTCACGGTTCACGCGAAACAGCGCGTGCAGAAAATTCTTCTCGGCAACGGGATCGAGCTGAGACGTGGGCTCATCGAGCAACAGCACGCACGGGCGCAGTGCCAGGACGGCGGCAAGCGACAGCAGCTGTTTGCGACCACCCGAAAGCGTATCGGTATCGCGATGAAGCCAGTCCTCCAGACCAAAGAAATAGCTGGTCTCGGCCACACGACGACGCATCTCGTCACGCGCTAGCCCCAAGTTTTCCAGGCCAAACGCCATCTCGTGCCACACGGTCTCGCACACAATCTGGTTCTCGGGATCCTGGAACACGTAGCCCACGCACTCCGCAGACGCGCGCACGTCCATGTCGGCAACGTTCTCGCCCAGCACGCGCGCATCGCCGGTGCGCTCGCCCGCCGGAGCGATCTCGGGCTTGAGCAGCGACAGCAGCGTCGACTTACCCGATCCGGTACCGCCAACAAGCAGCGCAAATGCACCTTGGGGAACAGACCAGTCGAGCCCCTCGAGCACCGCAGCATCAGCCCCGGGGTAGGCAAAGCTCAGGCTCCGCACCTCAATCGCCGGCATATCCGGGCCGCACGCCGCACCCGACACCGGGCCCCTATCCAACCGAGCCATCAGCCAAACCTCTTCTCGTCAATCGCATGCAACACGCAGGGCAGCACCATCCAGGCAGCATACACGACATAGCCCAGCCACGGCGCGGGCACCGAGAGCTGCGGATAAAACGAATACTGCGTCGTCGCGGTCCACGCCACCGCCACCGCGGCGGCACCAAACACCGCAAGTCCAACCAGCGCGGCAGCATCGCCGCGCGCCAGCCGATACCGCGCATACGTCGTACGGCGCGACGCAGCACCCCACCCGCGCGAGCGCATGGCATCCGCGCGCTCAAGCGAATCTTCCATGCCCCAGCCCATCAACACGCTCGACGCCCGCAGGCGCGAGCGCACGGGGTCAGCCGGCGCGCGTCCCGGTACATCAATCGCATCCTGCACCGCCAGCACCGTGCGGCCGCGGCGCAAAAACTGTGGGATAAGCCGCATGCACATCGAGATCATGAGCGCGATCACCGGCGCGGCGTTGCCCAAAAGCGCAAGCACCTTGTCGTATTCGAGCATCGACGCCGCGGCCTCAAACCACAGCACGCTCGCCACAAACAGCCCACCCATGCACAGGCCGTACATCATGCTCTCCAAATACACCACGCGCATGCCAATATGAAACAGCTCCGTCGAGCCCGATGCGCTAAACAGCGGGTTGACCAGTGCAATGATCAAAATCACCGGCAGCTGCCAGCGAAGTGCGCCTAGCGTGCGTGCAGCACCGCGCGTCGCAAATCCATACGCCAGCCCGCCCGCAAGTGACAGCGCGATCAGCACCGGCTGCATCGAGAACATGGTGAGCCCCAGCGTCAACACAATATAGAGTGCCGGCGCCGCCGGATGCGACATCGAGAACGCCGCGACGGACTCGCCGCCAAATTCCTCTCGCATGTTGTCCACGGGCACCCCCGTCCCCTCGCTCAAACGACAGCTCCGCAGCACCGCCAACGCCGCACGCACGCAGTGCAAACGCCACGCCGGCGGCGCAAGCCTCAACCGCCGCAAACCAATCGTTACGCGCTCGTCATATGCCTGCGGTATCATATTGCGCCGTGTATCGTTTCCAAACACACGTCTCTATAACGTAACAGGAGATCACATGGACGCAACCGCAATTATCCTCGCTGCCGGCGAGGGCACCCGCATGAAGTCGAACCACTGCAAGGTTTCGCACAAGATCCTGGGTAAGCCCATGGTCCAGTGGATCGTCGACGCTACCATCAAGGCCGGCTGCAGCCGCGTCGTGGTCGTCATCGGCAGCCACGCCGACGAGATGCGCGCCCTCATCGACGGCGCCTACGCCAACAGCGCCACCAAGGTCGAGTGCGTCGAGCAGACCGAGCGCCTGGGCACCGGCCACGCCGTAAAGGTCGCGCTCGAGGCCTGCGGCATCACGCAAGGCCCCGTCGTCGTGCTCAACGGCGACCTGCCGCTCATCACCGCCGACACCGTCGCCAAGTTCGCGCAAACCGTCGCCACCGGCGAGCTCGCCTGCACCGTCATGACCATGACCCCGCCCGATCCTTTCGGCTACGGCCGCATCAAGCTGGGCGCCGATGGTCAGATCGAGCGCATCATCGAGCAGAAGGACTGCACGCCCGAGCAGGCCGCCACGCTGCTGGAGTGCAACGCCGGCTGCTACGCATTTGACGGCACGCAGCTCGCCGCCCACATCAACGAGATCGGCAACGACAACGCGCAATCCGAGTACTACCTGCCCGACATGCTCGAGATCCTCAAAGGCCACGGCCAGGCTGTCTCCATCTTCCACTGCGACGACTACCGCGACGGCCTGGGCGTCAACAGCCGCATCCAGCTCGCACAGCTCACCGCCATCGCGCGCGACCGCATCAACGAGCACTGGATGGCCGAGGGCGTTACCTTCATCGACCCCACACAGGCCTGGATCGGCCCCGATGCCGTTATCGGCCGCGATACCGTCGTGTGGCCGCAGACGCACCTGATCGGCCACGTCACCGTGGGCGAGGAGTGCCAGCTCGGTCCCAACAGCCGCCTCACCGACACCACCGTCGGCAGCGGCTGCACCATCGATGAGACCATCGCCATTGAGGCCGTCATCGAGAACGGCGTCGACTGCGGCCCGCGCGCCTACCTGCGCCCGGGTACCCACATGCTCGACGGCTCCAAGGCCGGCACGCACGTGGAGATCAAGAAGTCCACGATCGGCGAGGGCTCCAAGGTGCCGCACCTGTCCTACATCGGCGATACCACCATGGGCTCCGGCGTCAACGTGGGCGCGGGCTCCATCACCTGCAACTACGATGGCGTGCACAAGCACAAGACCGTCATCGGCAAGGATGCCTTCATTGGCTCCGACACCATGATGGTCGCGCCCGCCCAGATCGGCGACGGCGCGCTCGTGGCCGCCGGTTCTGTCATCACCGAGCCGGTCCCGGCCGACGCACTTGGTCTGGGCCGCGCCCGTCAGGTAAATATTGAGGGCTGGGCCGCCGATTACCGCCGCCGCCTGCACGAGGACGACGAGGTATAACGTTTTACCAAGCACAAAAGGAGCTGCTCCATGGGGGCGGCTCCTTTTTCTATCGTGACCTGCGCAACCGGATGAGTGGTCGGTTCGTGTCCGTTGGCGGTAAAGACGTTATCAGGACCCGATAAACCCCGCCGCGCGGTTACAATGCAACAAGGCATCTATATGGCATTCGATGTATAAAGGAGAAGGGTAATGCCGATTAATGATCCCGAGAAGTCGGAGAATATGCGCAAGTCCATCCGCGTGTATTCCGGTTCCTCCAACCGTCCCCTCGCTCAGAAGATTGCTGAGTACCTTGGGGTCGAGCTTTCGGGCCTTACGCTAAAGCAGTTCGCCAATGGTGAGATTTACGCCCGCTACGACGAGACCGTCCGCGGCGCCGACGTCTTCCTGATTCAGTCCGTGGCCGGCGGCAACGTCAACGACATGCTCATGGAGCTGCTCATCGCCACCGACGCTGCCAAGCGCGCATCCGCCCGCTCCATCACCGCCGTTATCACCCACTACGGCTATGCCCGCCAGGACCGCAAGGCCGGCCCGCGCGAGCCCATCACCGCCCGCCTCGTCGCCAACCTGCTCGAGCGCGCCGGCGTCAACCGCATCATCACCCTCGACCTGCACCAGGGCCAGATCCAGGGCTTCTTCGATATCCCGGTTAACCACCTGTCCGCACTGCCGCTGTTTGGCCAGTACTACAACGACATGCACTTCGACACCGACAACCTGGTTGTCGTCTCCCCCGACGTGGGTCGCGCCAAGGCCGCCAAGAAGCTGTCCGACATGCTCGGCTGCGACCTGGCCATCGCCCACAAGGGCCGTCCGCGCCACAACGCCGCCGAGGTCATGGGCATCATCGGTGACATCAAGGGCAAGACCTGCATCATCAACGACGACATGATCGACACCGCTGGCACCCTGTGCGCCAACGTCAAGGAGCTCAAGGCTATGGGCGCCGGCGACATCTACGTCTGCGCCACCCACGGCATCTTCTCCGGTCCGGCCATCGAGCGCCTGAACGATGCCCCCATCGTCGAGTGCGTCGTCACCGACGCCATCCCCGTCGAGGTCGGCGGCAAGATCAAGACTATCTCGGTCGCCGAGGAGTTCGCTCAGGCCATCTCCGCCGTTTACCACGAGGAGCCCGTCTCCACGCTCGTCGGCGGCGACTTCGCGCTGTAGTCGCATCGTCCTTGCAACCCGGCGCATCGCCGTCGGAACAGAAGAAACCCCCGCGCTCCCCCTTGCTTCGCAAAGGTCGCGCGGGGGTTTCTTCTGTTCCGACGGCTCGCTCTGCCGCGGCCACGCTTTTGTCTGGTGGGATTTCGCTGAAACGAAGTCTCGCCTTCGGCGGGCGTGGTAGCCTTTGTCGTTGAACGAACTACTTATGTAACGAAAGGAAGCCTATGGCAGCTGCACAGCCGCTTAAGATTCGCATGGTTGCCGGACTTGGCAACCCGGGCGAGGAATATGCCGAGACCCGCCACAACGCCGGCTTTAAGGCAATCGACGAGCTGGCCCGTCAGGCCGGCGTCACGTACTGGAAAAACCAGGCAGGCGCCGAGGTCGCGCTCATTAATATCAACGATGCCGAGGAAGAGAACGGCAAGCGCCAGATCGTGCTGGTCAAGCCGCAGTCGTATATGAATACCTCGGGTGGCCCCATCTCCAAGCTCTGCCGCGAGTACAAGATCAAGGCCGAGGAGCTACTCGTGATTCACGACGAGCTCGACATTCCCGCCGGCGACGTACGTGTTAAGGTGGGCGGCGGCCACGCCGGTCACAACGGCCTGCGTTCCATCATCGACAAGATGGGCAGCCGCGACTTCAGCCGCATCCGCACCGGCATCGGCAACCCTCCCGGCAAGATGGCCGTTGCCGACTACGTGCTTAAGCAGCTGCGCGCCCGCGAGGCCGAGGATTTCCAGGGCACCTGCGCCCGCGCCGCAGATGCCGCCGGTCTGGCCATCGTCCACGGCGTGATCTATGCCCGCGATCACGTCAACGGCTCCGCCTCCGCCAACGGCAAGCACTAAAACCTACCATTTAGGGACAGGTTTATTTTGGCAGGTTTTATCTACGGAAACGCCGCGGTGGCCGCATCGCAATAAACCCCGCACTGCCATACACACATAGCGCCCCAAAGGGGGCCGGCCTCAACGAAGCGCGAGGCCGGCCCCCTTTGCCGTTTTGCCTGATAAAACCGACCAAAATAAACCCGTCCCTATTTGGTAGGTCGAAGTGGATAAACCCTTTTCCCAACCGTCGAAGACACACGTAAACAGCATGTCCATGAGGGTATAATTTGCACCGTATGTCTGCACAACGCCTGTGCGCGTACGGTTTTACTCGGGCTACCGTCCATTTCCGTGGAGGCACGGTTCGGCGGCCCTAACAAGAGAGGGGTTCTATGTATAAGATCCTGGAGAAGACGCAGTTCTCGGAGAAGGTGTTCAAGTTCCGCATCGAGGCGCCTGCAATCGCCAAACATGCGCACGCTGGACAGTTCCTCATGGTTCGCGCCAACGAGACGGGCGAGCGCGTCCCGTTTACCCTGGCCGGCTGGAACGGTGACGAGGGCTGGGTCGAGTTCATCTTCATGGTGATCGGCAAGACCACCGAGATGCTTTCCACCTACGAGGCCGGCGAGTCGCTGCGCGACGTCGTGGGCCCGCTGGGCGTTCCCACCGAGATGGCCGAGGGCCCCTGCGCCGTCATTGGCGGCGGCGTCGGCCTGGCAATTGCCTTCCCGGTCGCCAAGCACCTGGTCGAGACCGGTCACGAGGTGCACGCCATCATGGGCGCCCGCACCAAGGACCTCCTGCTCATGGAGGACCAGTTCCGCGAGCTCCTCGACGAGGACCACATCCACATCACCACCGACGACGGCTCCTACGGCGAGCAGGGCGTTGTCACCGCTCCGCTGGAGCGCCTGCTGCAGGACAAGGCCGTGAGCCAGGTCTTCTGCGTCGGCCCCGTTCCGATGATGAAGTTCTCGACCCTCACCGCCCAGAAGTACGACACGCCCATCACCGCGTCGCTCAACCCCATCATGGTTGACGGCACCGGCATGTGCGGCTGCTGCCGCGTCGAGGTGGGCGGCGTGACCAAGTTCGCTTGCGTCGACGGCCCCGACTTCGATGCCACCCTGGTCGACTGGGATGACCTTCGTGCCCGCCAGGCCGCTTACCGTTCCGAAGAGGGCGCGTCCCTCAAGGCCTATGAGGAAAAGAGCTGCGCATGCCACTAGTTAACGGTCGTTTCGTTGCCGATATGAAGTCGCCCCGCACCCCCGATAACGAGGAGCCGGCTGCCGAGCGCGCCTGCGACTTCCGCCCCGTCGACAAGGGCTTCACCGAGGAGATGGCGCTGGCTGAGGCCGAGCGCTGCCTCAACTGCAAGAAGCCGTTCTGTGTTGAGGGCTGCCCCGTCAACATCAACATCCCCCGCTTTATCGAGCAGATCCGCGCGAAGGACTTCGGCGGCGCTCTCGATACCATCCGCGAGGACTCCATGCTTCCCGCCATCTGCGGCCGCGTCTGCCCGCAGGAGAACCAGTGCGAGGGTAAGTGCATCCGTGGCAAGAAGTCCGAGCCCGTGGCCATCGGCCAGCTCGAGCGCTTCCTGGGTGACCGCCCCGAGCTCGCTTCCACGCCCAAGATGGCTCCCAAGAACGGCAAGAAGGTCGCCGTCGTCGGCTCCGGCCCGTCCGGCATCACCTGCGCCGGCGAGCTCGCCCGCAACGGCTTTGACGTCACCGTCTTTGAGGCCTTCTTCACCGGCGGCGGCGTGCTGGTCTACGGCATCCCCGAGTTCCGTCTGCCCAAGGCAGTCGTCAAGCGCGAGATCGACGGCCTGGAGGACATGGGCGTCAAGTTTGAGTACAACTCCGTCGTGGGCAACATGGCCACGGCCGAGGAGCTGTTCGAGCAGGGCTTCGACGCCATCTACGTGGCGACCGGCGCTGGCCTGCCCAAGTTCCTCAACGTCCCCGGCGAGAACCTGCCCAACGTCTTCTTCGCTAACGAGTACCTCACCCGCGTGAACCTGATGAAGGCCAACAGGTTCCCCGAGTACGACACCCCCACCAAGCACGGCAAGAACGTCGTCGTCTTTGGTGGCGGCAACGTGGCTATGGACGCTGTCCGTACCGCCAAGCGCCTGGGCGCCGAGCACGCCATCATCGCTTACCGCCGTACCGAGGACGAGATGCCCTGCCGTCGCGCCGAGCTGCACCACGCCAAGGCCGAGGGCGTCGAGGTTCTGCCGCTCGTCTCCCCGCTCGAGTTTGTCGCTGGCGAGGACGGCTCCGTGTGCGCCGTCAAGGTCCAGAAGATGGAACTCGGCGAGCCCGACGAGTCCGGCCGTCGTCGCCCGGTGCCCATCGAGGGCGCCATCGAGGAGATCCCCTGCGACGTCGCGATCTCGGCTATCGGCACCAACGCCAACCCCTTCGCAAAGAAGATCGGCGGCAAGATGGAGCTCAACAAGTGGGGCTACATCGTTGCCGACGAGGAGACCGGCCAGACCACCGATCCCCGCATCTGGGCCGGCGGCGACATCGTCACCGGTGCCGCTACGGTCATTCTGGCGATGGGCGCCGGCAAGAAGGCCGCCGCTTCCATCACCAAGAGCCTGCTGGGCGAGTAATCACCCGCAGCGCTAGCCATCAAACGGCAAAGTCCCCGTCGAGCACACGCCCGGCGGGGACTTTTTTCTATGCCGGCCGCCCGACCACCACAAAGGGGACAGGCACCTTTGTGGTGGTTTTGGACTTGCCTGATCGTTTTGTCTCAATCTGTAACAGTTGGAGTCCGTTGAGCCCTGCAGTTGTTACAGATCGAGATATTGTGCCGGCCGCCCACGCCGCATCTCAATCTGTAACAGTTAGAGCCATTTTCGCTGGCTTGGTGTTACAGATCGAGACTATGCAAAAGCCGAGGATAGGCACTGCCGCCAAGGCCTTTCCCTCGGCCTAAAACAAAACCCCCACAAAGGTGCCTGTCCCCTTTGTGGTGGTTTTGATTGGCTAGGCTTCGAGCTGGGCGACTTTGTAGCGGTAGGCAGCGGCGATAACGTCTTTGCAGCCTTCGCGCCCCAGCTTGGCGCGGTTGACGACGATATCCTTACCGCTCGTCATCTTCCACTTGCCGGCGCTGTAGCGCTTATAGAACGCCTCGCGCGCCTTCTGCTGCTGTTTGACCAGCTTGGCGCCCTTCTTTTTGTTAAGGCCACGCTTCTTGCGCACAATCTCGACGCGGTCCTCAAAGGGAGCGGTCACCAACACGGCAATGTGGTTGGGGTTGTTGCGAAGCAGGTAATCGGACAGGCGGCCTTCGATAATGCAGCTCTCGGTCTCACCCAGGTCCAAAATCACCTGGCTCATCTTTTGGAACAGCTTGTCCGAGTACGAACGGGCGTCGTAGCGGTCGGGCAAAAACGCCATGTTCTCCACGGCCAGGCGCTCGTCGTAGGCGGCCATCTTGTCGAGCGACTCGCCCGCACGCAGCGACGCACGCACCAGCAGTTCGTTGTCGTACAGCGGAATCCCCAACTCGTTGGCGAGGATGCGTCCGATCTCGTGGCCCTCGGCACCAAAGTCGCGCGCGATGGTAATGACCACAGGACTCTTCTTGTTCTCCAGATCGCTCATCGCGATTCCTTTCTAACAAATGAGAAAAGGGCTGTTTATCTCTTATTCCCACGATACCGTACCTGGGTTTTCCTGGTGCCCAAGATTGGCCTGAAAGAGGAGCGACGCGTACTTTGGTACGCGAGCGACGGTTTGAAGGCCAAGGTTGGGTGCCAGGGAAAGCCAGGCTATGCGGCTACGATGCGGCGTTGGTAAGCTCGGACCAGCAGCGAGATACCAAAGTTGAGCACAAAGTACATCGCAAACACCAGGCCGTAGAGCATAAGCACCTGCGACAGATCGATCGCATGGGCCATCACGACGTTTGCCGTGTACATGAGCTCGGCCACGTTAATGCCCGAAAGATACGAGCTGTCCTTAATGACGGTCGTGCACTGGCTAAACAGCGCCGGGATGATTGTCTTAAACGTCTGCGGCAGAATGATGTAGCGCATGGTGGCAAAAAAGCCGAAGCCTTGGCTCTGCGCTGCCTCAAACTGGCCGCGCGGAATCGAGTTGAGGCCGCCGCGCACAATCTCGGCCATAACAGCGCTGGTAAACAGCGTAAAGGCGATGGTCGAGATCACGATGTCCAAACCCTGCACTGTAAAGTAGATAAACAGGATCCACAGCAGGTTCGGCGTGCAACGGAACAGCTCGATATAGGCGCTCACCAAAATACGGAACGGGCGGGGCGCATAGCTTTTAACAAGCGCCAGCACCGTGCCAAAGATGAGCGAGAAAAAGATCGACAGCGCCGAGATCTCGATCGTCTTAACAAAGCCGCCCCAAATGTAGAGCAGGTTGGTCGCGTTGAAGATTTCCATGCGCTAGGCCTCCTCTACGTTGTCGAGCCCCAGCTCGGCGAGGCTCACGCCGCGCGGACGCTCCTTGGAGCGGCGCTCGAGCCACTGCACCAGCATGGCGAGCGGAAAGCAGATGATGAAGTACATAAGGCAGCAGACGATGTATCCCTGCAGGTAACCGTACAGACTCACAAAGTTGTCGGAACGGTACATAAGGTCGCCGCCGGCCACAAGCGCCAGCACCGACGTGTTCTTGACTAGGTTGAGTGCCTGGTTGCACAGCGGCGGCAGAATGATCTTGAATGTCTGGGGCAGCACGATGTACCAGTACGCCTGCGCACGGGTGAAGCCCTGGCTCTGCGCCGCCTCCATCTGACCGCGCGGAACCGCCTCGATACCGGTGCGGATAACCTCCGAGATGTAGGCCGCGTGATACAGGCCCACGCCCAAGAAGCCCAGCACGAACGGCGCGATGCGCACCGGCTGGTCGGCACCGGTTATGGCCTGCAAAAACTGCGGACCAGCCATGTACATAAAGAGCACCTGCACGGGCAACGGGGTGTTCTGGTAAAACTCCACGTACACGCGGCTTATGGCGCGCAGCACGCGCGAACGGGTGGTAGAGAACACACCCAGCAGCGTGCCCAGCACCAGCGACAGCAGCAGACCGGCAACAACCACCTGTAGCGTCACGCCAAAGCCCTCCCAGAAGGGCCCCATGTTTTGAAATGTCGTCGACCAACGGTCGGCGTCAAATAATCCTTCGAGCATTTGATTCCTTCCTTGGACGATGCGCCTATACAAGACCCCAGGTCTTGACCTCTTGATCGAGCCAGCCGTCGGCCAGACGGTCGCAAATCACCTGATCGACCACGGCCGAAAGGTCGCAGCCCTTCTTGGTCGCCACGCCGTAGCCCTGCTCGCCAAACTTGACCTCGGGCTGCAGCAGCTCAACGGTCTCGTTCATGTAACCGGCCAGCGTGGAGCGGTCCATGGCAAAGACGTCGATATTGCCGGCGTCGAGCGAGCTCTTGATGATGGGGTAGCCGCTAAAGGCCCTAAACTCGGGCTTGCAGCTAAAGCCGTTGTCCTTGATCATCTGCTCGATCAGGCCCTGCGTGGTGGCACCCTGGCTCACGCCGATGACCTTGCCGTCCAGGTCCTCAATCGAGGTAAAGCCCGAACGCTTCTTGACCATGAGTCCCACGTAGTCGGTGCGGTACGGCGTCGAGAAATCCCAGCTCTTCTTGCGCTCGTCGGTGATGGTGTAGGTCGCCGCGACCACGTCGAGTTGGCCGTTATCGATCAGCGGGCCGCGTGTCTTGGGCGTTACGTCGGTAAACTCGACAAGCTCCTGGGCACGGGCTTCCTTGTAGCTCACGCCAAAGACGGCAGCGGCAATCTGGTAGCACAAATCGACTTCCATGCCCTCAAAGCGACCCTTGGCGGTGTCGTAATAGCCGTAGCCGGGAACGTCTTTCTTAACGCCGGCATTCAGATGGCCGCGCGACTTGATGGCCGCAAGCTTGGACCCCTTGTCGGAGCCCTCACCACTGGCAGAGTTGCCGCAACCGGTGAGCGCGGTCCCCGTCAGCGCGAGCATGCCGGCGCCAGCCAGCTGCAAAAAGTGACGGCGCGATACAGCCGCCCTCGTCATATCCGTCATGTCCATCACCGCGCCTAGTGCAGAATCTTGGACAGGAACTCGCGGCAGCGCGGGTTCTCGGGGTTATCGAAGAAGTGCTCGGGCGTGCCCTCCTCCAGGATGCGGCCGTCCTCCATAAAGATGACGCGGTCGGCCACCTGGCGCGCAAAGCCCATCTCGTGCGTCACGCAGATCATGGTGATGTCCTCCTGCGCGAGCTCAATCATAACGTCCAGAACCTCCTGGACCATCTCGGGATCGAGCGCCGAAGTCGGCTCGTCAAACAGGATGATGGGCTGCTTGGTACACAGGGCGCGGGCGATGGCGATGCGCTGCTGCTGACCACCCGAGAGATTCTGCGGATACTCGCCGGCCTTATGCGCCATGCCGACGCGCTTGAGTGCGGCGATGGCGATCTCGGTCGCCTCCTCCTTGCTCTTCTTTTGCAGCTTGATGGGCGCGAGTGTCAGGTTGCCCAGCACCGTCATGTTGGGATACAGGTTGAACTGCTGGAACACCATGGAACTATACTTGCGAGCCATCTCCAGGTGATTCTTTTTGGTGAGCGGCGTACCGTCGATGATGACTTCGCCCGACGTGGGCTCCTCCAGATAATCGACGCAACGGATGAGTGTCGACTTACCCGAACCGGAAGGCCCGATCATTACGAGCTTCTCGCCGCGCTTGACGGTGAGGTTGATATCTTTGAGCACATGCAGGTCGCCAAAGTACTTGTTGAGATGCTTGATCTCGATCATGTCTGCCATGAATGTCCCTTCCCTGCGTTTACACGAGTTGAACTATTGTACGGAAAGAACCACGTTTCCGCAGCCCACACTACATCCCCGTAAAGAACCCGCAACCTTCCGCCCACTCATTGGGCACTCATTTAAGTCTGTCCCCAGTGAGCGCCCAACCGCCCTTGTTGAGCATAAGTCAGCGAAAACCCGTACACGCGAGCAAGGTGACGTGAAATGAAAGGGCGCAGACCTTATGGTCGCGCCCTTGAAATTGAACGTCAGATTGCCGTGTGTACGGGTTTGCAGCGTCGAGCCGTTACGCGGTTTGGTAAAACCGCGTAACAAATTACGCAAGCTTTGCGCCGACGATCTTTGCCG
The DNA here is from genome assembly GCA_938033205.1 of uncultured Collinsella sp. Classification (GTDB taxonomy): domain Bacteria; phylum Actinomycetota; class Coriobacteriia; order Coriobacteriales; family Coriobacteriaceae; genus Collinsella. The sequence continues at coordinate 95,344 of CALHJP010000026.1, forward strand.
CGGCCGGCTTGTCGAAGTTGCCACCGGTGGCCTTGCCCAGAGCACCCATGACCTGGCCCATCTGCTTCTTGGACGTGGCGCCCAGCTCGGCGATAACCTGCTCGATCAGGGCCTCGAGCTCCTCGCCCGAAACCTGCGCGGGCAGCAGACTCTCCAGAATCTTGACCTGCTCGGTCAGGTTGTCGGTACGCTCCTGGTCGGTGCCGGCCTTGATGGACATCTCCAGCGTCTCGCTCGTCTGCTTAATCAGACGCTTGATCATGCTGTTGACGTCTTCCTCGGTCACATCGCGGCGCTCGTTGACCTCGATATTCTTCACCTCGGCCTTGACCTGGCGAATGATGGACAGGCGAACCTTGTCCTTAGCCTTCATGGCTGCGATCATTTCCTTCTGCAGCTCTTCGTTGGTCATCTGCAAATCCTCCTCAATAGTGCGGGCGACACTCACACGAGCGCCGCCCCATGATTACTCAGTCGTCGACGAATTGTCGGTCGAACTCTTGGTGACGCCCTTCAGGCTGACGTTGTACGGCACGTCCTTGGGCATGGGGTTAACGGTGATGTCGGCGTCCTTCTTGTACTGCTCCAGCCACTCGCTGTACGCAGTGCTCTCTGCCTGCGTCTTCACCACGTTGGAGACATACTTCTTGATGTCCTTGGGTACCTGCTTGATATCATCGACCTGATTATCGACATGGAAGTAGTCGGTGCACTTGATGATGTGGTAACCATACGTCGACTCGACGACGTCGCTCACATCGCCCTTGTTGAGCCCCTCGAGCGCCGCCTGGTAGCTGTCGACGAAGGTAGTGAGCTTATCCCAACCCACATCGCCCTTCTTCTCCTTGGAGCCGGTGTCGTCGGAATACTGCTCCACGGCGTCCTCAAAGCTCAGCTCGCCGGAGTTAATCTTGTCCAGGCACTCCTGCGCCTTGGCCTTGGCGGCAGCCTTGTCCTCGTCGGATGCGTCGGAATCGACCTTGATCAGGATGTTCGACGAGCGGCGGGCATCGTTGTACTTCGACAGGTTCTCGTTGATGTAATCGACGATCTCGCTGTCCTTGGGCTTGCTGGTGGGCGCCACGGCTTCCTTGAGCTTTTGCTGCGCCAGGCTCTCCTTGAGCGAGCTCTTATAGGTGTCCTCGGTGTAGCCGTAAGTCTTAAGGGTCTTCTTAAAGGTCTTGGCGCCGCCCGCGCTCTTGCACGCGTCCTTCCAAGCCTTCTCGACCTCCTTGTCCGACACCGTCACGCCGTTTTCCTTCTGCGCCTGCTGAAGCAGAATCTGCTGCGCGTAGGAATCGATGAGCTGTTTGCGGTACTTCTTGGGCGTAAGGTCGTTGTTGACCAGGTACTGCGCCCAATCCTTGTCCTTGGTATAACCATAGGACGTGCGCATACTCATGATCTGCTTGGTCACGGTATCCTCGGTGAGGTTGGTGCCGTTGATGGTGGCGGCAACGCCGCCGGTGAGCTTGTAGCCCGAGCTGGCGCTTTCGGTCTGCGACATCAGGCCGGAGCACGCCATGGCCGAGACGGAGAGCAGCATCGCCAGCACGCCGATGACCACCAGGACAATCTTGACGGTCTTGGACGCGTACGTCTTGCGCTGCTTCTTGCGAGAGCTGGAGGCGGCGCGGGCCTGCTGCTCGGGCGTCGGCGCGACCTCGGGGTTCTTTTTCTTGTTTGCCATGTTTGGCCTTTCACATCACGAATCGAACAAACGCCATTGTGTCACAACGCAGCCCCCGAGACACACCTGGTGCATGGGAGACGGTTTAATCTGCACCATTTTGGTGCAAAGGGGACAGGTCTGGCAGTTGGCAGTTAGGGACGTTCCTTTTCTGCCGACAGTTAGGGACAGCCCCCAAGTGCCGGCCTTAAAAGCGGCGGCGGATGGCGTCGACCATGCCCTGCGGCGTGGTCTGGCCGAGTACATCGGCTGCAGCGTCGGCATCCATAAAGATATTCATAAGCGCTTGCAGGGCCTCGACCTGGCCGCCCGGCTCGGCAATGCCCAGATTGATGATAATCTGCGCCGGCACCGGGGCGCCCATACCCGCCATCGCGTTGAACGTCACAGGTGCAGCGGGCTTTACCACCGCGATATAGGGCTTGGCCACAAATCCCGGATCGGTATGCGGAATGGCGATGTTTGCCGCCGGCATAGCGAGACCCGTGGGATAGGCGTCCTCGCGCGTGCGGACGGCGTCGAGCCAACCCTCGGCAATGTAGCCGCGCGGAGCGAGCTCGTCCTCGAGCTGCGCAAACACCTCATCCGGCGTCGCACACTCCCAATCAAAAAACACCAGCTCGGGCGAGAATAGCATCTCGGCGTTATCCGCCATACCGTCCTCCAAAGTTGCATGAGGTTCACAATGCCCCATATGATAGCGAAACGAGACAGGCAAGGTTAGTCGAGGATCTCGATCATCTCGAGCGCACGCACGGGCGTCAGGCAAACCTCGGGCATTGCCTCCAGCATGCGTCGGTCACTCGTGACTACGTAGTCAACATCTGCCGTCTCGCCCGAAGCGATGATGAGGTTGTCTTCAAGATCCGGCATGCGCTTGCCAAGCATGCGCGCCATTTCGCACTCTGCCAACGAAAGCGGAGAGGCCGTCGCCACCTGCATCATGTGCTCAATGCAGGCCCACGACGCCGAGGCAAACGACACGTTAATCCCATTCGCATTCCGCCGGGCTAGGCGCCGAGGCAAAATGTAGAACACATCCTTTGCCGTCGTCGGCGCGTACAGAAGGTCAATCTTTCCCGCCTCGGCAAGCTCCACCAGGCGCTTCGCTTCGTGGAATGCCCCCTCTTGCAGGTAATAATCAAGCCACACATTCGTATCCACAAGCAGGTGCTTTGCCTCGATCATCGGCAATTCGCCTCCATGTCGGCAATCATCGCGTCATACATATCATCGCGTACGGCATCCCAGTCTTCCGCAGACGATTCAGCTGGCGCAAAATCCGAAGCGCTTAGCCCCAACGAGGAAAAAGCTAGGCCACACCCCTGCTCGGCCACGCTCTCCGCACGGGGCGCCTCGCGCTTATCCGCCACCATAAATCCCGGCAACGTTTGATGCTCGACAAGATAGACCCACAGCGCGCGAATGGCATCGCTCGGCCCCAACCCATTGCGAGTTAGGACCGCATCGCCACCAGCTTTGAGCATAGGATCGATTCGTGTGTTGAGCTGCACCATTGCCGTTCCCATAGCGGCTCCTTCCTACGTGCTAGCAGTATAGCAAACCTGTTAGGCCACACAAAAGGGCCCCGCCCGAGCACGGACGAGGCCCTTACCGACTTCTTGGTTCTAATGACGACTTTACGCCTCAACGAAACCTAGGCGACCCTTTTACACGAGCTAACGCGCCGCATCAATTGCGACCTTGCCGCTCTCCAGCACGTGGACGCGACCGTCGGCGAGCATTTGTACGACCTCGGGATACAGCACATGCTCGATCGCATGGATGTGCTCCTCGAGCGTGTCGACGTCCCAGCCCTCCTCAACAGCCAGCGCACGCTGGGCGATGATGGGGCCGTTGTCGTAGATCTCGTTGGCAAAGTGCACGGTCACGCCGGTCACCTTGACACCGCGAGCAAACGCATCGTCAATCGCATGGGCACCGGTAAAGCTCGGCAGCAGCGCCGGATGCAGGTTGACCACGCGATTGGGGAACGCCGCCAGCAGCGGCGTGTGCACCATGCGCATGTAGCCGGCCATGACCACATACTCGCAGCCTCGCTCGAGCAGCTCGTGCGCGATAATCTCGTCGGCGGCGATAGGGTCAGCATAGACATCCTTGGAAAGGGTCAGCGTCTGAATACCCGCACGCTCGGCACGCTGCAGACCCTTGGCCGAGGGACGGCTCGAGACCACAAGCTCAATCGAAGCATTGAGCTTGCCGGCGGCGATCAGGTCGATCAGCGCCTGCAGATTGGTGCCAGAGCCGCTGATGAGCACGCCAATCTTGAGCGGCTCGGCCGTATCGGTGCCGGTCGGACGGGTATACGGGCCCCAAGCCAGGCCCTCGGTAGCAGCCATCTGCTCGTTAGCGTTCATCGGAGTACACGACCTTACCGGAACCCTCGACGCACTCGCCCACGCGGAACGGCTTCTCGCCCAGCGCGACCAGGGCCTCGGTCACGGCAGCCTCGTCCTCGGGGGCAACGATCAGGCACAGGCCGACGCCCATGTTGAAGGTCTTGCATGCCTCGTTGGGCGCGAGCTCGGCCTGACGCGACACGTAGGTGATGACGGGCGGAACATCCCAGCCCATCTCGGCGCCACTGCGGGTGACCACGGCATCGACATCGTCGGCGAGCGCGCGGTTGAGGTTCTCGGTAATGCCGCCGCCGGTGATGTGGGCGATGGCGTGCACGTTGGCGCCGCCGCGCAGCAGCTCCAGAATCGGCTTGACGTAAATGCGCGTAGGGGCCAGCAGAGCATCGGCCAGCGAAGCACCGTCGAGCTCCTCGAGCGGACGGCTCAGTTCCTCGGCCTTAGCGGCGGCCTCGGGCGTGCCCGGCTTGATGCCGTCGACGCCGATGACCTTGCGCACGAGCGAGTAGCCGTTGGAGTGCACACCGGTGGAGGGCAGGCCCAGAATCACATCGCCGGGGCGAACGTTCGCGGGGTCGAGCATCTTGGGACGATCGACAACACCCACGGTAAAGCCGGCGAGGTCGTAGTCGGCCGGAGCCATGACGCCGGGGTGCTCGGCCATCTCGCCGCCCACGAGCGCGCAGCCCGCGAGCTTGCAGCCGTCGGCCACACCCTTGATGATCTTTGCCATGTGCTCGGCCTCAATGTGACCGATGGCAACGTAATCCAGGAAGAACAGCGGCTCGGCGCCCGAAGCCAAAATGTCGTTGACGCACATGGCGACCAGGTCCTGGCCCACCGTCTCGTGACGGTCCATGATCTGGGCGAGCACGAGCTTGGTGCCCACGCCGTCGGTGCCGCTAATCAGGATCGGGTCTTCCATATCCTTAAGCGCGGCGGCCGAGAACAGGCCGCCAAAGCCACCGATGCCGCCGATGACCTCGGGGCGGTTGGTGTCCTTGACCATCTGCTTAATAGCGTCGACGGCGCGGCCGCCCTCGGCGGTATCGACGCCGGCGTCCTCGTACGTCACATGCTTGCTGTCGCTCATCTGAGTCTTCCTCTCCCACTACCGTCTGACGAGCAGGCGCCAAACGGTGCTCATAGTTGCGCCATTTCGGCGCGCGCCATAACAGCACGCGCCGTCATATCAACAAAACAGCAGGTAAAACCTACCAAAATAAACCTGTCCCTACATGGCAGGTTTTAGGCCTCGCCGTGCTCCTCTTCCCAGCTGCGGTCGACATATTTCTCGACCACGGCGTCGTCGTCAAAGTACAGCGGCTTGTCCAGGTTGCGGGGCTTAAAGCCCTCCATGAACTTGTCACGGCCAAAGCTCTCGGGAATCGCCACGGGATAGCGGCCGGTAAAGCACGCGTCGCAGTAGCCGCCCTTGGGCATGACCTTCAGCAGGCCCTCGACCGAAAGGAAGGCCAGCGAATCGGCGCCAATGTACTCGCAGATCTCATCGACCGTCTTGTTGGCGCTGATGAGCTGCGACTGCACGTCGGTATCGATACCGTAGAAGCACGGCCAGATGACCTCGGGCGAGTTGATGCGAATGTGAATCTCCTTGGCGCCGGCGTTGCGCAGCATCTTTACGAGCTGCACCATGGTGGTGCCGCGCACAATGGAGTCGTCGATGACGACCAGGCGCTTGCCCTCGATGTTGTCGCGCAGCGGGTTGAGTTTCATACGCACGCCCATGGCACGCAGCTCCTGCGTAGGCTCGATAAACGTACGGCCCACGTAGCGGTTCTTGATAAGGCCCTCACCAAAGGGAATACCGCTCTCGTGCGAATAGCCCTCCGCGGGCGGCAGGCCGGAGTCGGGCACGCCGATGACCAGGTCGGCCTCGACGGGCTCCTCATGTGCCAGCTGACGACCCATGTCATAACGGCAGGCGTAGACGCTCTTGCCGTTCATGATGGAATCGGGGCGAGCGAAGTAGACCTGCTCAAAGATGCAGTTAGCAGGCTCCTCGGCGGCAGGCACGCCCTGCTCGGACACAAGGCCCTCGGCGCTGATGCGCAAAATCTCGCCGGGACGGACGTCGCGGACGTACTCGGCACCCACAATGTCGAGCGCACAAGTCTCGGAGGCGACGACCCAGCCGCCGGCGCGGGTGACATGGGTGGCAACGTCAACCGTCGCGGCGCCGTCCTGCGACGGCAGCTGCGAAACGGATGCGGCATCGGCCTGGTCCAGACCCTCGTCCACCAGCTTGCCCAGCACGAGCGGGCGAATGCCGTGTGGATCGCGGAATGCGTAGAGCGCTTGCTCGTTGATGAGCGTCATGGCGTAGCCGCCGCGCACGAGCTCCATGGTCTTGCGAATGCCCTCGCGCAGATGGCCTGTACGCTGGGTAAAGTAGCCGATGAGTTTGGTCGCGACCTCGGAATCCGAGTTGGAGAGGAACGGCACGCCCAGCTCGATCAGCTGGCGGCGCAGCTCGTCGGTGTTGACGAGGGTGCCGTTGTGAGCAAGCGCGATAATGACGCTGTTGATGGTAGAAAGATGCGGCTGAGAGGCTTCCCAGCTCTTGGCACCGGCGGTGCCATAGCGCACGTGGCCCACGGCCAGCTGGCCGGAGAGCGTCGACAGGTCGGCGTTGGAGAACACGCGATCGAGCAGGCCCAGATCTTTGCGGACCATAACCGTGCCGCCGTCACCCACGGCGATTCCAGCCGATTCCTGGCCACGGTGCTGCAGCGCACGCAGGCCAAAGTACGTCAGTCGAGCCACGTCGCGATCGGGCGCCCATACGCCGAAAATGCCACATTCCTCATGCAGCTGGTCGGAGTCCGGATCATACGTCGACATGGTGTTCACCTGTCCCGCGGCACGCTCGGCCGCGCGGATGGTTTCTTGAGACATGGTATCCCCTCAGAGCCTCGTATTTTTGGCGTTACCCGCCTTATTATACGCACGGCGCGACGTGCTCCCCAGCGCATGAGCAGCGCTTTTTAAAAGCCCACCGAGCTAATAATCAGTTTTGTTGCCAAACATTTTATCGGTCTGTCCAGTGTAAGTGCCCGCGCCCCCAGATGGCCGCCGCGTCCGCCGTTGGGGATTACAAAGTTGCAATTGGGACGTTCGTCCTGTCTTTTGGCAGGTCGGCGGCGTATCCTTATAACCTACAACAAAGCGAGAAAGGTTCTGTATGGATCGAAACGAACTCGACCCCAGCGTCCCCAGCGCCACAGAGGTCAAGAAGATTCCCCTCATCATTAAGGTGTACGCCGTCCTGTGCATCCTTTCCGGCGTGGGCACGCTCCCGTCGGTCGCTGCCTTTATGTGGCAGGTCATCACGGCACTTGTTAACGGCAACGCCACCGAAAAGCTCGGCGACAACACGCTCGTCGCAGTCGGCCTTATCGTCGCCGGCATCATGCTCTCTGCGGCAAGTGCCGTCATCCTAATCATCTTTGGCCTGGACCTTATCAAAAACCAGCGCCGCAACGCCGCCCGCCTGTCCTACATCCTTATTGCATTCACCGTCGTCGAGCTTTTGGTCGACGTGATGCTCCAGGGCATCGGGCCCTTCCTGCTGCGTCCCGCGATCCAGCTCGGCATCCTTGTTGCACTTTCGGCAACCGTCGACCCCACGCTGCGCCAGGAGCGCGAGCTGCAGCGCCGCCTGCAGGAGATGCTCGATCGCGACGCCGCCGCCGAGGGCATGCTCGGGCGCGATGAAACCGGCGAAGGCTACATCAAGCTCAACTACTTCAACCTGTTCTGGGTATTCTTTGTCTGCTGCATACTCGGCCTGATCGCCGAGGACATCTGGCACATGACGGTCGACGACCCGGGCGTCTACCAGAACCGCGCCGGCATGCTGTTTGGCCCCTTCAGCCCCATCTACGGATTTGGCGCTGTGCTCATGACCATGGTGCTCAACCGCTTCTACAAAAAGAACCCCATCATTATCTTTTTGGTGAGCGCACTGCTCGGTGCAAGCTTTGAGGTGTTCGTGGGCTGGTTTATGCAGACCTCGTTTGGCGTGGTCTCGTGGAGCTACTCGCATATGAAGCTCTTTGGCATGCCCGATCCGCTCGCCGTCCTTACCGGCGGACGTACCTGCACAGGCTTCGCCTGCCTGTGGGGTCTGGGTGGCCTCATCTGGATCAAGCTGCTGCTGCCGAGGCTGCTCAAGCTCATCAACATGATTCCGTGGAAGAGCCGCTACTCGGCTACTGTCATCTTCACCATCATTATGCTGGTCGATGGCGTTATGACGCTGCAGTCGCTCGATTATTGGTATCAGCGCGTCAACGGCACGGAACCGGATATTCCCGTTGCGCAGTTCTACGGCAAGTACTTCGATAATGACTTTATGGAGAATCGCTTCCAGAGCATGACCATGAGCCCCAAGGATGCGACGCGCGTGTAGCACCCACCGCACCCAAAACGCAAAACGCCCGCCGGTATCACACGTACCGGCGGGCGTTTTTATAAACGAGCCTTCTATCGACGCAAGCCTCTACGCCTCGCGCTCGACCTCACTCACGCATTCGTTCTTGATGGTGCCAACGAGCGCCTGCAGCGCATCGACCACGTGCGGGCGAATGTCCCCGCCGATGAGCACGAGCATGATGTCGTCACCTACGGCAAGCTCGCCGCTTGCCAGCCACACGCGCACATAGCCGATACCCGGCATCGCGCGCGTTGCCTCGATAGCGGCCTGTACCTTTTCGGCATCGAAGCCAAACACCATGCCGCCCACCTTATGTCCAGGCGCCACACCATCTGTCTCGACCCCACGCGCCTCGGACTTAGGCGTCGCACGCACCACGCCGTTGTGTGTCAGGTACATCCCACAATCAGCCGCCGAAACATCGGCCTTGGCTTCGCGCAGCCAAGCATCAACCGAAGGCATCGATTTGCCATTCTCAAACATCATTTCTCCTTTCACAGTCATCGAGTAGCCCATTTGGGACGGGGCTTTTTAGCTACCCCCGTCGCCTCACCCGGAAAAATCAATCCAAATGGGTTACTCTCAACAATCTATTCCTCGACCGGCGTGAGCACCATGACGGCGCGCGTATTGCTAAATGACAGCGAGCGGCAGGTCACAAGCGTTACGACCTTGGTTGCCGAAGCGGCACGATTGGTGGCATCGCTCGCCACGGCAGAGGCACCGTCGAGCATCTCGGACAGGTAGTTCTTGAGTCCGTCATCGCCCTCAAAGTTGGGCGTGCGCGCCTTGGCATACGTGTCCTCGACCACCTTGGTCGCCAGTGGGCGCAACTTATACGTCGCATCGCGCGTAATGTAGTACACGTATTCTATGCTGTCGAACGTCGCCTGATCGGTCGTACCCGAAATCACGTTGAACATCGAACCGTCGTTCATGTGATGACCGTAAATCGTGGTCTGCTGATCCACCATGCCCGGCGCGGTGTCGTCGCTATCCAAGAAGATGGCTCCCGAGGCATTGGCGGTGCCGTCGAACAGCGTGTTGAGGTACTTGGAGTTGTTGTTGGTCTGTACCACGGGGTAGTTGATGTTGGTGCCGGGCGCGTAAATCCAACCCACAACCTCGGGATTTGTCTGGGCAAGCGCATTGAAGTCGATAATCGGCACGCCGCTGGCGTCCTTATCGCTTACATATTGCTTCTCGATTTTCTGGTACGAATCGCTCGCCTGCTTATAGCCAATCTGAGCATTGATAAAGATGGCGGCGGCGGCGACAATCAGACCGATGCCCACGATGATGAGTAGGATGGGGATGACGGAGCGGCGCTTCTTACGCGGCGGCTCGGTGTAGCCGGACGGCGCGTCATTCGGCTGCCCCGTCGTCCGGGACTGCTTCTTTGCCGTGCCATATGACGAAGGGCGATACGCAGCCGGCGTATCCTGACGGCGATGGGACATCGGCGCTACGGGGCGCGGCGCGCGAGCCTGTTGAGGAAAGGATACCCGACCCTGCTGCATGGAGCGGGCCGATCCCGACTTGGATGGATCGGGGATCTGAGAAGCCGAAAAACGTTTTCCCTGATAGTCGGACATGACTCTCCCTGTGATTACAACGGAATGGCGAGGCTCCTAGGCGTCGGCCATCTCCTGCTTCATCTTCTCGATAACCTTGCGGTACTCGGGGTCGCAAGCACCCAGAATCTGCGTGGCATAGATGGCGGCGTTCTTGGCACCGTTGATGGCAACGCAGGCCACAGGCACGCCCGAAGGCATCTGCACCATCGACAGCAGCGAATCCATACCGCCCAGGTCACTCGTCTTCATAGGCACGCCGATGACCGGCAGCGGCGTAAAGGCCGCCACGACACCGCCCAGGTGAGCAGCCTTGCCGGCAGCAGCGATAATCACCTTGATGCCGCGGTCAGCAGCAGTCGAGGCCCACTCGTGGACCTTTGCCGGCGTGCGGTGTGCGCTCGCAATGACGAGCTCATAGGGCACACCAAGCGCCTCGAGCTCGGCGGTGCAGCCTTCCATAACGCCCAGATCGGACTTGGAGCCCATGATGATCCCGACAACCGGCTTCTGATCTGCCATAAACAAAGACCTCCTGTTGAGAGCGGTGACGCGGCGAATCCGCGACCCTTAACTGCAAATAATTCAAGTATAGCCGCCGATGCTGATGTGTTCGGCGGGAGATGGAACGCTTTGCGAGATTAAGGCCGAAGGGTCGGAGCTTTCCGCCTACATTCAAAAAGCGTGCCCACCGTCCTTGGGTGGGACGGCGGGCACGCTTGCTTAGCTGTTGCTGGGGCTACTTAGCCTTGCTGCGACGATGGAAGAAAGCGCCGATCGCGGCGATGATGGCGCCAAGACCACCGACGGTCGCGACGGTCGCCGCCGTCTGGTCTCCGGTATTGGGAATCGCCGAACCGTTCTTCTTGCTGCCCTGGGCCTTGTCGCCTGCGGGCTTGCCCGCCTGGTTGCCGCCGTTCGAGCCATTGCCGGAACCCTGGTTGCCCGAGCCGCCCTGATTGCCGGAATCGGCATCCTTGAGGCTCTCAATAGCCAGCTTGAGCTGGTCATAGGCCGCCTGGAGCTGGGTGTCGGAAGCATTCTCATCACCCAAGACGTCCTCGGCGTAGGTAATGGCATCCGTCAGGGCCTTGACAGACTCGGCCGTCTTGCCCCTGGTGTCAGTCTCCTTCGCCTGCTTGACCAGGGCCTTGAGCTGCTTCTTAGTCGGATTCTCGACCGGGGCCACCGGGGTCTTCTCGAGCGCGCCGCGGGCGCTCTCGAGCGCCCTGAGCGCCTGGTCGACCTCGTCCTGCGTGGCGTTCTCGTCGCTCAAGATGGCGCGGGCGCTCGCCAGGGCGTTCTCGAGCGCCGTCCAGGAGGCCTCGGTGTAGTCACCGGCCTTGAGGTCGCCGGCAGCAACCTCGGCATCAACCTTTTCGATCGCGGTAGCGAGATCATCCTTCGCCACCGGATCGGGGACGGCCGTACCGTAGAACTTGAGCTCCGCCATGCTGCAGTAGGCATCAACGTTGCCACCGCCGGCGTGAATCACCTTGACGGTCACGTAGCGACCGCGCGCGGCGCCAAAGCTCATCTGTTTCCAGTCGCCACGGTCGGTGAGCACGCGGCCGTCGTTGTCGAAGGCGAACGTACCCATCGACGCGGCGGTGCCCATCTCATAACCGTCGGCAGTGTCGGAGACCAGTATCTCGGCCTCGAAGATATCGCCGTTAGTGCCGCCGTCCTGGCGCGGCAGGAATGTAACGTCGGTGAGATCGTAGTCGCGGCCCAGGTCGACACTCAGATACTGGGGCATACCGGTCCCATGGGCCCAGTCGCTGTGCCAAAGCGTCCGCTCGTCGCCGTCGAGAGCGTTGACGGCGTTGCTGCCCTCGTAGTCGGCCTCACTCGAGAAGCCGGCCACCTTGACGTTCTTGCGGTTCTCGGGCGTGTTGATGAGAATCTTCTCATCGACAGGGCGCATCTTGAGGCCGTCGATTGCCTTCTCGATCTTGGCTGTGGCGCCTGCGACATCCTTCTTGCTATAGCTGCCTTGGCCGCCGTCGAGGAGCTTCTGAGCCGCCTCGACCGCAGCGGTGAGAGCTGCATAGGAATCCTTAGTGTAGACGGACTCGCTGTAGCCCGCGGCCTTGGAAAGCGCTGCCACGAGCGCAGAGGTATCGACACCAGCCTTGACCTCGACCTCATAGGATGCGGTCTTGGAGGGGTCGAGTACCGACGCCACCGTGATCTTTGCCTTGCCGGCCTTGTTGGCACGCAGGTAGTAGCTCACGCTATCGCCAGCCTGAACAGCGGAGACGCTTACCACAGAGGGGTCGGAGCTCTCGACCGTCACATAGGGGTAGCCGGCGCTCTCAGGCGTGGCCTTGGCGTCGACGAGCGTAACGTCGCCTTCAAAGAACTCGGTCTGGTTCTTGCCTAGCTCGACACCCTCGATGGCCTCGACACCCTGCGTGTAGTTGAAGTTGACCTCACGCAGTGTGAGCATCTGGTCACCCGATGCCTCAAGCGGCGTGACCTCGACCTTGGTCGCCTTCTTGCCCTTGTTCTCGGCAGAGAGGCCAAAGGCGTAGCGAGCCCGGAAGGAATCGTACTCCCCGCCCGCGAACTCTTGGGTCGAGCCATCCTCGAACGTCACGACAGCCTTGATCTTCTGCACGGTTCCGTTGCCACCGTTGCGGTTAACGACCTCGACACTATCGAGTTTCGACGGCGTCTTAAATGCGAATGTCATCGTGGTGGGAAGCTTCACGTAACTCGGAAGCTTACCCTCGCTGTCCCAGTTGCCGCTCCAGTTCCATAGGAACTCAAAGCCGTTGTCGCCCTCGTTATTATCGAACAGCGCGTTATAGCTCTTCTGCTGGATAAGTTTCTCGACGTTGGTCCCGTCGTCGGTCGTGAGCTCATCGTTGGTCATCGTGATGTTGAAGGCATCCTGACCGTACTCGGCGACCGTTGGCTGAGGAACATCCGGCATCGTCACCGTGCCGTCGCTCGCAAACTCAAGTGCGTCGCATGCCGGACCGATGAGCCAAGATGTCGAGGGCAGTTCGACCTTGCCGGCGGTCTTGGCCTTGAGCTTGAAACTCGCCACCGCGCCGGTACCGTTGTAGAGCTTGCCATCGCCGCGGTTGGCAAAGGCGAGATTGATAGTCTGCGTTCTGTCCGCGAACTGGACCTTCTCGCGAGACAGGTTCTCCATGCCGGCAGTCGAGCCGTCCTGCGCGATGCTCTCGGACACAAACTCGAACTGGTCGCTCTTGAAGTTGACGAGAGCGCCCAGGGCGTTGACGTTCTTGGCGTCGGCCGCATAGACATCAACGGTGATCTCATCACCGGCCTCGACCTCGGTCTTGCTCGGAATCACCGCGAGCGAACCTGCGACCTTGCCCTTTTGTTTAGTGCCGCCGTCAAGACCCACCATGGTGAACGAGTAATCGTACACGTCGTAAACGCCGTTATCGTTGAGGTCGGCGAAGTGGTCGCGGATCTGCGAACCGAACGTCGGGGTATCGGGCTCGCGATTCTCGAGGCCCAGATAGTTCTTCATGTTGGAGTAGTCTCCGTCGGAGATCGTGGCCTTGTTGAGGTTGGAGCCCACGGCGAAGCCATCCGTGCCGTCGGTCTTGTAGATGGCAATCTCGGACGCGGAGAAGAAATTGCCGACCGAGGCGAGCGGTGTCATGCGCACGTAACGGGCGGCCACGGTGCCGTCAAACGCTACCGTCTTACAATCAGCGGAACGTGCCCAATCGACCTCCTGGCTCGTCCAGTGGACTCCATCGAGACTCGTCTCAACACGCATCTTGGTCACAGTGCCGTTGCCGGCGTCATCGCGCGGATAGTACTCGAGCTTATCGAGCTTGTAAGCGCGTCCATAGTCAACGGTAAGCGCCTTGCCCAGATCGTTGCCACCGGAGTGGAAACCGCCGTCGCCCGACTGGAACTCATGGTCGAAGGCGAGCTCGGCCTTATGGCTGCCGTAAAGTGAGCCCTCCCAGGTGATTTGCTCGGCGTCGGGGACGTTCCGCCACGGATCGAGTGCGGAGTTCGCCTCGAGCACATCGCTCCAGGCGGAGTAACCCTCGGCGTTGCGCGAACGAATCTGGTAGGTGTGCTTGCTATTGTAGGCGAGGTCGGTGTGCGTGAACTCAGCCGCATCACCCACGGCAAACACAGTGCCGTCGACCTTAAGGTCGTAGGAGGTAGCACCATCGACCTTTCCCCAGGTGAGCTTGATGCTCGTTGGGGTCGTGACGTCCTCGGGGGCAGCAAGGTTCGTGGGTGCGGAGAGGTTCTCGTTGAGGCGATCGGCTGTGAGCGTGGCGTCGGCGTTCACGAAACCGCCCAGCTCGAGCGTCTGCGCCGCCGCAGCAACATCGGTCTTCGCGAACTTGACGTAGACCTTGGGGTTCGTGGTGATCTTGGTGTTGTTAAAGCTCTCGCCCCGCTCGGCCTCGGTGCCGTCCACATCGCTGCCGTAGTGGTTGAGGTTAGGGGTCTCGCTGTAGAAGTAGACCGCCTGGCCGGCCTCGGGGGTCGCGGTGTCAAAGGCCTCCTGCGAGTCGACCTCAACCACGTTGAGCGCGGATCCGCCGTTCTTGGCGACGACGCTCATGGGCTTGGCGGACACGTTGGCCACGAAGGTCGTGGTGCGATTGGAGTCGTAGCCGTTGTAGCCACCCTGCGAGGCTTCGGCGGTAAAGGTCGCAGTGCCGCCTGCGGCCTTGGATCTGTAGACGGTGCTCACATGCTCACCGTAGGAGATATTGTCGATCGTACCGTAGGAATCATCCTCAGTCGTGTTGTTCTCGATGGAGGAGCCGTCGTCCTCGTACTGCGTAAAGGTGCCGTCGCCCTCGGTGGCGAAGAACTCGACGATACGCTGGCTGCGGTCGGTACCCTTGGTGTTGGTGTCGCTCACGGCCTCGGGGTTGTTGTTCTCGGCGTACATCGGCACGATAGCGTTGGCCTTCACAAACAGCGGCAGCTTCCAAAGCGGAGCCTCGTAGTTGTTGAGAACCTGGCCGCCGCGATACTGCTTACCCGAGAAGTAGTCGATCCAGATGGTGGGATTCTCGTCGGTGCCGTAGTTGGGGAGGTAAATCCCATTGCGAATGTCGTTGCCGTTCTCGTCTGCCTGGGTATCCTGATACACCGGTGCCACTAGGAAGTTCTCACCGAACATATACTGGTACTGCGTCGAAGTGCTTGCGGCGTACTCGGAGTTGTCGGAAAGCAGCATGGCGCGGATCATGGGCAGGCCGGCATCGCCGTTACCCGTGTCGATGTTGGCCGCCGAGGCCGCGCTCGTGTAGATATAGGGCATAAGCTGCGCCTTGAGCTTGAGGTAGAAGCGTGAGATGCCCGTGTAGGGATCGCCGTGTGTCATGGGCGATTTGCGGTAGGTGCCCCAACCGTCCATGTCGAGCATAGAGGGCGTGAACGTCTTCCACTGGTAGTCACGCGCAGAGATGATGGGGTCGCCGCCAAAGATGCCGTCCATGTCGGAGCCGATGTTGGGGTTGCCCGAAAGACTCTGACCGATATACGTGGGGATATGGAAGCGAATGTACTCCCAGTTACCGCCATACTGGTCGCCGGTCCAAATGCCGCCAAAGCGCTGCGTGCCGGCCCAACCATCGAGTGTGATGATGTTGGGGCGCTTGTTGGCGCCGGTCGTCACCGTGTCATAAGCTGTCTTGATGCCATTAAGGCCAAAGGAGTAGCCAGATCCAACCCAGGCGACGTCGGTCTTAAGGGTAGAGATGCCTCCCGTCTTGACCTCGGCGTCGAAGTCGCGAAGCAGGTGCCACGGGGTCTCGGAGTTGCTGTCGGGCTCAAGGTTGGACTGGGTCCACAAGCCCGTGCTCACACCCTTGGAGTTGGCATACTCGGTGAACTTCTTAAGGTTGTCGACATTGGCACGCACAGCGTTAAGACGGTCAGCCGAGCTCGTTCCGTCGGAGTTGACGCCGCCGGTCTTGTAGTAACCGTTCTGGCCATAGCCGGCGCCGTAGCCGTCGTTCGGCAGGAACCAACCGAGCGGCATGTCGTTGTCCTCATAGTCATCGATAACCTGCCGAGCAGAGAACTGGCGGTCGAAATCGGTCGCTTTCATGTTCTCGGTATCGACCGTAGGGCCCTCACCGTTGAGCGTCTCGGCCGCAAGTGTGCCGTCGAGCTTGTAGCCCGTCGACATGCCAGACTCGTACTTAACGTCGCCCTTCTCGCTCGAGGACTTGCTGCCCTTGGTCTCCCACTTCTTTTGACCCGAGGTCGTTGACCAGCCATCACGGTTATAGGCATTAAGATGACCAAGGTAGAACCCGTACTCGGGCAGCAGTACCGGGTTACCGGTCACCTTGTAGTAGTCCTGCAGCATCTCAGTTGCCACGTTCGAAGCTCCCTCGTTGGTCGCCACGAAGTAGTAGGCATCAAACTCATTCTCGCTGTGCAAAGTCGTGACCGTCGATGAGTCCGTGGAACCGAAGTCGTAGGAACCCTCTGCAAACGTGTTTCGGAGTACGCCGTAGCCGTCACTCGTCCAATAAAACGGGTTAGGCGAGGCAACGCCGCCATCGGTCCAGTTGTTCGTGTTGGAAATGGCGATGGTCTGGTTGGTGTGCAGGAAGCGTCCGTTCTGGGTGCCGCCGCCAAAGAAGTTCTCGGACTTCTCCTTGGCGAGCGTCTGGACGGTACCCTTCTTATCAAGGTCGAGGGACGCGGACTCGGAAACCACGACACGGTCGCCTGACTTGATACTCATCTTGCCAGTCGCCTTGTCCAGGATCACGGTCGCCTTTCCGCCGGTGATCTCGATAGTGTCGCCCTTGTCGGCAACCGTCGCACTCGGCTTGCTGTAGGTGTCCGAGGTATCGGGCTGAGCCTGGATTTTAGCCGTGTGGGACTTACTGCGCGGTGTGGCGTAATCGGAAAACTCACCCTTGGGGTCGACGTTATAGCGGAAAATACCGTCCTCGAGGAACGTAATACGGCCCTTGATGCCGTCAGCGAAATCGATGTCGACGACATTCGAGGCAGACTGGGACACGGTCGCTGAGTCGACGCCCTTGAGTGGCGTGGCAATCGCCTGCTGGGGATTGGCAAACACGAGCGTCGCTGCAGTGGCAACGAGGACCGCGCTTCCCTTCACCCACCGTTTCGTAAAAATGGAATTCCTGCGCACCTGGTCTCCTTTCTTCCGAGATGCTGAGGTGCCGAGGACGCCCCCCCCCGGCAGCATGGGAAAACGTATCAAACGGGGATGTTCGGTACATTCCGCACAGTGGGGCCACCCGTTACCAAGGGGCCAACTGGTAGTAACCAGATAGCCACCTACTAGGTCATATCAACATATGGGAGCACTTGCGCACCCAAGTTCGGAATTCTCCCAGCGGCAGCAAAATAAGCGTCAACGGCAAGGTGGGCTTAATAAGCCATACCAATTGGTTCTTCAGTCAAATACCAATCTAGCAAAAATGTACTGTTTGTCTGGTATTACACAGACCATACCTTTCCCTCGGGAACTGGGCTTCGCGAAGTTTCCCGAGGGAAAGGCTCAGCCGCCATCCTGCAACCTACCGGGGATTGCCATGACGTACGTTGGCTGAAATATTAACGTGGGCTCTGCCGTTCGAATGAACGGCAGAGCCCACACTCATTTTCTATTTAGCCCTAGTCATCGCGCAAAGCCCCTTCGGCAGCGCACGGTGCTACCGAGTCACCGCAGGCCGGGGCGGGAGGCGGTCCTTTCTCTCGGAAAACTTCGCGAAGCCCAGTTTCCGAGAGAAAGTGTCCGCCTTCCGCCCCGGCCGGACAGGTCAACTACACCGTGTGCTGCTGCAGGTCCTGCAGGGCGATGACGTCCATGCCCATGTCGTTGGCGCTGCCGTGACCTTGCTGGTCCTCGCGCACGGCCTCGATGGCGCTCACGTACGTGTTGGCCGCAGACATCGCGGTCACGCAGGTCACGCCGCGGCGCACCGCCTCGGTACGCAACAGATAGCCGTCGCCGCGCGAACCCGGGCCGTACGGCGTGTTGATAATCACCGCGATCTTGCCATCGGCGATGAGGTCACCGATGTTGGGGCGCTCGCCATCATGCGGGCCGCTGATCTTTTCCACGATCTCGCAGGTCACGTTGCCGCCGCGCAACACGCGCGCCGTACCCTCGGTGGAGCAGATGTCAAAGCCCAGGTAGCGCAGGATTCGGGCGACCGAAAGGATATGGCGCTTGTCGCGGTCGCACACACTGATGAACACCTTGCCGGCGCTCGGGTCGGGCAGGTTGTAGTCGATCGCCAGCTGCGTCTTGGCGTATGCCTCGGGATAGCTCTTGGCGATACCCATGACCTCGCCCGTCGACTTCATCTCGGGCCCCAGGATAACGTCGGCACCGGGGAAACGACCCCAGGGCATGACGGCTTCCTTCATGCAGAACCAGTCCAGCTGACGCTCATCGCTCGGCAGGCCCAGGCTCGCGATGGAATCGCCCGCCATGATACGCGCCGCACACTTGGCCAGCGGCACGCCGGTGGCCTTGGAGATGAACGGCACGGTACGGCTGGCACGCGGGTTGGCCTCGATCACGTAGACGGTCTCGCCCTTGATGGCATACTGCACGTTGACCAGGCCGCGGACTCCCAGTGCCATGGCGATACGGCGCGTGGTCTCGCGGAGCTTCGCCTGCAGGCTCTCGCTAAAGCTGAACGGCGGAATGCAGGTCGCAGAGTCGCCGGAGTGGATACCTGCCTCCTCGATATGCTCCAAGATACCGCCGATATAGACCTCCTCGCCGTCGCACAGGGCGTCGACATCGGACTCGATTGCACCCTCCAGGAAGCGATCAAGATACACCGGGTAGTCGGGGCTAATGCGCGCAGCCTCGGCCATGTAATCGCGCAGATGCTCGGCATCGTAGGCGATCATCATGCCGCGGCCGCCCAACACATAGCTCGGACGCACCAGCAGCGGGTAGCCAATATGTGCGGCAACGGCCTCGGCCTCCTCAAACGAAGTGGCCTGACCCGCCGGCGGGTACATAATGCCCAGTTTGTCGAGCAGGGCGGCAAAACGCTCGCGATCCTCGGCAAAGTCGATGGCATCGGGCTTGGTGCCCATAATGTTCACGCCGCTCTCCTCGAGCATGCGCGCCAGCTTAAGCGGGGTCTGGCCACCGAGCGTCACCACGACGCCGTCGGGGCGCTCGACATCGATAACGTCCATGACGTCCTCGTAGGTGAGCGGCTCAAAGTACAAGCGGTCCGAGGTGTCGTAGTCAGTCGAAACGGTCTCGGGGTTGCAGTTGACTATGATGGTCTCGAAGCCGCGAGCCGCCAGTGCGTAGCTCGCGTGCACGCAGCAGTAATCGAACTCGATACCTTGGCCAATGCGGTTGGGGCCGGCGCCCAGGATCATCGCCTTGGGCTTGTCCGCCGGCGTGGTCTCGTCGGGAGCCACGCACTTCTTGGCATCCGGGCTCGTGCGGTAGATGTTCTCGTACGTCTTGTAGTGGTACTCCGTGGCGCTCGAAAACTCCGCAGCGCAGGTATCGACCGTCTTCATGCTGGGAACCACGCCCAGACCCTTGCGATAGGCGCGCACAAAGCGCTCGTCCGAGCCGGTCAGCGCGGCAATCTCGGCGTCGCTCGTGCCGTACTGCTTGAGCAGGCGCATCGCGTCGGCGTCGATATCCTCCACACGCAGGCCGCGGATGCTCTCCTGGACCTGCACCATGTCGTTGATACGGTTGAGGTACCACGGATCGATACCGCAGATGGCATGGATGTGGGCGATGTCCCAGCCACGGCGCAGGGCCTCGACCACAAAGAAGATGCGGTGCTCGGTCGGGGTTGCCACGGCCTGAGCGAGCTCATCGTCGCTCAGCTTGTCGGCACCCTCCTTGCCACCGGCGCAGATGCCCTGGTGACCGTCCTCCAGTGAGCGCATGGCCTTGCCGAAGGCCTCCTCAAAGGTGCGGCCGATCGCCATAATCTCGCCCACGGCCTTCATGCGCGTGGTGAGCGTAGGATCAGTGCCTTTAAACTTCTCGAAGGCAAAGCGCGGCACCTTGACGACGCAGTAGTCGATTGTGGGCTCAAAGCAGGCGGGCGTTGCCTTGGTGATGTCGTTGACGATCTCGTCGAGCGTGTAGCCCACGGCCAGGCGAGCGGCGGCCTTGGCGATGGGGAAGCCCGTGGCCTTGGAGGCCAGTGCGGACGAACGGCTCACGCGCGGGTTCATCTCGATGACGATCAGGTGGCCGGTCTGGGGGTTCACGGCAAACTGCACGTTGGAGCCGCCGGTCTCGACGCCGATCTTCCCCAAGATGGCGAGCGAGGCGACACGCATGCGCTGGTACTCAAGGTCGGAGAGCGTCTGCGCCGGCGCCACGGTGATGGAGTCGCCGGTGTGCACGCCCATGGGGTCGAGATTCTCGATGGAGCACACGATGATGCCGTTGCCGGCGTGGTCGCGCATGACCTCCATCTCATACTCTTTCCAACCCTCGATGGACTCCTCGACCAGCACCTCATGGGCAGGCGAGAGCTCAAGGCCCTGGCTCACGATGGAGACGAGCTCCTCGTGGGTATGCGCGATGCCGCCGCCGGCGCCACCGAGGGTAAAGCTCGGGCGCAGTACGCAGGGATATCCCACGCGCTCGGCGATAGCCTCGGCGTCGGCCACGCTGTAGGCATAGCCCGAGCGCGCAACCTCCAGGCCGATCTCGGCCATGGCCTCGTTAAAGAGTTTGCGGTCCTCGCCGCGCTCGATAGCGGCCAGGTCGCAGCCGATCATCTCGACGCCGTACTTGTCGAGCGTGCCGTCCTTTGCCAGCTCGACAGCGGCGTTCAGACCGGTCTGGCCGCCCAGCGTGGGCAGCAGCGCGTCCGGGCGCTCTTTCTTGATTACGCGCTCGATAAACTCGGCGGTGATGGGCTCGACATAGGTGCGGTCGGCAAGACCCGGGTCGGTCATGATGGTCGCCGGATTGGAGTTGACCAGGATGACCTCAAAGCCATCCTCCTTGAGCACCTTGCAGGCCTGTGCGCCGGAGTAGTCGAACTCACAGGCCTGGCCAATGACGATAGGGCCCGAACCAATAACGAGGATGCGCTTGATGTCAGTACGTTTAGGCATGTTAGTTCTCCTCGGTCGCAGCGTTCTCGGACTCGGCGAAATTCCAGCCGGCGAGGCGGTCCTTCGCGGTGTCGATGTCCAGGTAGTTCTCCTCGCCGTCCATGAGTCGCGTAAAGGCGGTAAAGAGATAGTGGGCATCGGTGGGGCCAGGCGAAGCCTCGGGGTGGTACTGGACCGAGAAACACGGGGCGTCGAGCAGCTGGATGCCCTCGGCGGTGCCGTCGTTGAGGTTCACATGTGTCAGGCGAATGCGACCAAAGCGCTCGTTCATCACGACCGGCGCGATGCCGCGACGCACCCAGGCGCGCAGGTCACCGTCGGCCGCATGCTCGGTTTCGCCGCCGGAAAGCTCCGGAATCAGTTTGCCCAGACTGGGGAACAGCAGGCCAAAGCCGTGGTTTTGCGCGGTGATCTCCACGCGACGGCTCACCAGATTCATAACCGGCTGGTTACCGCCACGGTGACCGAATTTAAGCTTTTCCATTTGGGCGCCGCAGGCCAGGCTGATCATCTGGTGACCGAGGCAAATGCCAAAGACCGGCACCTTGCCGATCAGCTGCTGTACCTGCTCATAGGTCTCCACCACGGCATCGGGGTCGCCGGGGCCGTTGGACAAAAAGACGCCATCGGGATTCATGTCGAGCACCTGCTGGGCGGGCGTATCCCACGGCACGACGGTGAGATCGCAGCCGGCACGGACCAGGCCCTCCAGAATGCCGCGCTTGACGCCGCAGTCGTAGGCAACCACCTTGTGGCGGGCAGGGGCGGCGGCGGTGAGCGCAAAATCATGCGTAGCAGGCAGGTCGCTCGCAGCAAAGGCATGAGGCTCAGGGCAGCTCACGGTCTTGACCAGGTTCTCGCCCACCAACGTGGGGGCTGCGGCCAGACGCCCGGCAAGTTCGTCGACGTCAAAGACCTCGGTCGAGATAACGCCCATCTTGGAGCCGTTGTCGCGCAGGTGGCGCACCAAGGCGCGGGTGTCGACGCCCTCGATAGCGACGATACCGTGGGCGCGCAGGTACTCCGGCACGCTTTCGGAAGAACGCCAGTTAGAAGGCGTGGCGCACATGTCGCGCACGATCATGCCACGCATGGCCGGAGCACTCGCAGGGTGAGCGGCGTCACCGGGGAAGGCCGACTGGACGTCGGTCTCATCGATGCCGTAGTTACCGATCTGCGGATAGGTCATGGTTACGATTTGACCGGCATAGCTCGGATCGGTCATGACCTCAAAATAACCCTCGAGCGAGGTGTTGAAGCAGACTTCGCCGGTCGCGGTGCCCTCGGCGCCGCATGCACGTCCATAAAAAATGGTCCCATCCTCTAGGTACAGGATGCAGGGACCGCAGGTGCCCTTGCTGGTTTTGGCCAGCATGCGCTGGCAAAGCTCGCTGGGCGCGAAGGTGCGGGCGGCAGCGCCCGCAGCATGGTTGTTCGCCATAATTCTCCTTCCCGGTCTCACAGGACCGGCTTAAAGGTTGGTAGTTAGGCCTCGCGGTATTGTAACCGCAAGTATGCTCCATGGCGTTAATTTCATCGAAATGTTTACGAAATGATAATTATGACCTTCTATGCATAATGATTTTTCTGGGACGGGGATTAAAAATCATCCCGCGCGGGCACTTGGCTCACGCGGGATGATGGTGTCTTATTTATCCTGCTCCAGCAGATCGGACGGCGTGCGATCTGGCTTACCGCCGCGGAAGATCTCGCGACCGTGCAGGCGATGTTCCAAGTCGCGCTCGGCCTTTTCCTCCGTGATCTTGGTCTGGCTTACCGCCGGGTCCTCAATCAGTGACGACACCGAGTTCACCTGCTTTTGGATGCGCTCGGCAATCGTGTCGTCCATGCTCACGATACGCATCTTCCAGTCGATGCTCGTGGCATTTGACGAGCTCTTGGTCCACACAAACGTCAAAATGGCGCTCTGATGACCCCTCGCGGGGAACATGCCAAAGAAGGAATCATGCTGGATATTGCTGTCCTCATCGATATAGGCGTGCACGTTGTACACCACGCGGTCGATCTTATCGTTGAGCAGCGCGTTGGTCGCAAGTGCCGCGGCCTGGATCTGCCCGTTGGACAGCAGCTCAAGCTCGTTGGCAGACGATGTGTCCAACACCGTTACCTCGACCGTGCCCGTACGTTCATCGGCTTCATCGACGGTAAAGTCGAGCGGGAACTGCGTAAAGCCGTTGCCCCACTCGAGTCCACCCTTGAGTGCTGTAGAAACGGTATCGACCGAAACGCTCTCGGACAGGTTGGCAGTGTTCAGACGGCGCATCACGCCGTAGCCGATCTGCATGCCCACGATCAGCACCAGGATGCCGATGACCACAGCCATGGCGGTCTTCGTAATGGTATGGCTCACCTGCGAGCCCGAAGGGTCGTCCTCGGACAGCGGGTCAATCTGCTTTGTCTGGCTTGCGCGATCTTCGCTGCGAAGCTGCGCCAGCGCCGCCTTGTCTCCGCGCTTGGCAGCAGCCTCTTTTTCGCGCATGCGCTCGGTGCGCTTTTTGGCAAGCGTCGGATCCAAAACGCCGGATGCGTCGATCTCGGAGAATAACTCCGTCACTTCTTCCGGAGTCAAAGGGTTCTTCTCAGCCATATACTTCCTGTCATATCAATCAGTCGAGCTCGTGCGCACGCGCACCTTCGAACTGCATTCGATAGTAACGGGCATAGGTGCCGCCACGGGCGAGAAGCTGCTCATGCGTACCACGTTCCACAACGCGACCATGCTCGACGGTCGCAATCTCGTCGGCATGTTTAATGGTCGAGAGACGGTGGGCGATGATGATCGTGGTGCGACCGCGCGCCAAGCGCTCGAGCGACTCCTGCACCGCCTCCTCGCTCTCGTTATCCAAGGCGCTCGTCGCCTCGTCCAGGATCAGGATCTTGGGGTTCTTGAGAAACACGCGCGCAATGGCTACGCGCTGCTTCTGGCCGCCCGAAAGACGGCTGCCGCGCTCGCCCACGACCGTGTCGTAGCCCTGCGGCAGCGACTCAATGAAGGCATCGATATTGGCGCGGCGAGCGGCCTCGGCGACCTCTTCTGCCGTGGCGCCTGGCCTGCCGTAGGCGATGTTCTCGCCAATCGTACCGTCAAACAGATAGACATCCTGCTGCACCAGGCCAATGGCGCGGCGCAGACTCTGTTGCGTCACGTCGCGCACGTCCTGGCCGTCGATGCTGATGGATCCAGCAGCCACGTCATAAAAGCGCGGCAGCAGCGAACACGTTGTGGACTTGCCGCCGCCCGAGGGGCCAACCAGCGCAATGGTCTGGCCGGGCTTGATGGACAGATCCATATGGTCGATAACAGGGCGCCCGTCGGCGCCGCCCTCGCCCAATTCAACATCCTCGTAGCTAAAGCACACGTCGCGATATTCAACCGCGCCCGCCGTCACCTGCAGATCCGCGGCATCTGGCTTGTCCTGGATATCCGGGGCGGTCGAAAGCACCTCGTCCATGCGTTTAAAGCCGGCGATGGCCTTCTGATACGTCTCAGCCGAGTTCACAAGCGTCTCGAGCGGGGTGCAGAACAGCGAAATGTAGAGCGCGAAGGTCGCCATATCGACCGCCTGCAGCTGTCCCTGGGCGACCAGCCAGCCGCCCAGCAGTACCACGATCACATAGAGCACACCCGAGAGCAGGCCATACGTCGCAGTATAGACGCCCATGGCGTGATACATGTTCTCCTTGGACGAAAGATAGCGATTGTTGGAGGCGCGGAACTTGGCGCGCTCGGTCTCCTCATTGGCAAAGCTCTTGACCACGCGCATGCCCGCCAGCGAATCCTGCAGCTGCGCATTGATGCCACTGATCTTTTTGCGGTTGTCGCTAAAGACCTCGCGCATGCGCATGTTCTGCCAAAACATGATGACCGCAAACGCTGCCGTCACCACAGCCATGGCAAGCGCCAGCACCGGGGCGATGGTAAAGAGGATCACAAACGAGCCGATAATCTCGATGCCGCAGATGATGATCCACTCGGGCACGTGATGCGCCGCCTCGCAGATATCGAACAGGTCGTTGACCACGCGGCTCATCATGTCACCCGAGCTGTTGCGGTCGAAATATGCAAAGCTAAAGCGCTCATACTGGTCGAACAGGTCCTCGCGCATCTTGGACTCCATGCGCGCGCCCATCACGTGACCCCAATAGCTCACAAAATAGCGGCAGGCGCAACGGATGACATACATCAGCACCAAACCCACCGCGATCATACCGAGCGCCTGCATAATGGCAGCCTGACCCTGGGTAAACAACCCGCCGGTCAGATTGCGCAGGATAATAGGAAACGCCAGGTCAATGGCAGCAAGCACCAGAGCACAAACAGTATCGGCAACAAAAAGCCCCATCTGGGGCTCGTAATACGAGAGAAACCTTTTAAACATGCAATCCTCGAAGAGAAATAAATAGCGTGAGAAATCCGGTTGAACCGGTCAGGCTGAAAACAAAGCGTCCCAACAAGCATAACGCCGATGTTCTGGCAGCGTCAGCGAAAACGTCCCTAAGCGAGCAAGGTGCCTTGAAAGAGGAGCGACGCGTACTTCGGTACGCGAGCGACGATTGAAAGGCAGATTGCCGCTTAGGGGCGTTTGCAGCGTCGACTCGTTACGCGGTTTGGTAAAACCGCGTAACCTAGAGCTCCGCACCCCCAAGGCGATGCGCGATGCTATCGCAGGCCAAGGCGCCCACGACGGTCTTGGCGTCTTCGATCTTGCCGTCGAGCACGGCGTCGATCAGCTCGTGCAGCGGCACCAGGTCCACGTTGACAAACTCGTCATCATCGGGGTTGGGCGCATCAAACTCGAGCTTGGTAGCCAAGTAGATGTGGATGATCTCATCGCAAAAACCGCAGGACGTGACAATCGACGTCAAAAAGCGAATGCGACCAGCCCTAAAGCCCGTCTCCTCATGCAGCTCGCGTTTGGCGCAATCGAGCGGGTCCTCGCCTGGATCGAGCTTGCCGGCGGGAATCTCGACCGTCACGCGGTCGATAGCGGTGCGGTACTGACGCACCAGTACGATCTTGCCGCTCTCGGTCAGCGCCACAACGGCCGCCGCACCCGGATGGCGAACGATATCGCGGGCGCTGCGGCGACCGTTGGGCAGCTCAACCTCAAGACGGTGGACGTCGAGGATCTTGCCCTTCCAGGCGCACTCCTCCGAAAGAATCTTCTCGTGCAGCTCGACATCGTGCGGGTCGTCGTCGCCCAACACCAGCGCCGGCTCGTCAGCGACCTCGCCACCAGGCTCGCCCTCGGCGTGCCCATACATGCGGCTGTCCTCCTCGACGATCTGCGCATCCACGAGCTCTTCGTTCTTCTCGTCCATCCGTCTCATTCCTCTCGGATTTTAGGCATCCCAGGCGTCGCGGCCGCGCAGCGCGCGCAGGCCGATGTCGTGGCGCAGGGTCTTGCCTTCAAAAGCAATCTTCTCGCAGGCCTCGTAGGCAAGGTTGCGAGCGTTCTCGAACGTGTCACCCAGAGCGGTCACGGCAAGCACGCGGCCACCATTGGTCACGAGCTGGCCGTCCACCACGGCAGTGCCCGCGTGGTACACGGTCACGTTCTCCATGGCCTCGGCATCCTCAATACCAGTGATGACCTTGCCCTTCTCGTAGCTGCCGGGATAGCCCGCGCTCGTCAGGACAACGGCCACAGCCCACTCGTCACGCCAGTCGAGCTCAATCTGATCGAGCTCGCAGTTGGCGCAGGCGAGCATGACCTCAACCAGGTCGTTCTTAAGGCGCGGCAGCACGACTTGCGTCTCGGGGTCGCCAAAGCGGGCATTGAACTCCAGCACCTTGGGGCCGGCAGGCGTGAGCATAAAGCCGCCATACAGGCAGCCGCGGTAGTCGATGCCCTCGGCAGCGAGCTCGGCCACGGTCTGCTCCATGACCTTCACCATGGTGGCGTGCTCCTCGTCGGTCACGATGGGCACCGGGCTGTAGACGCCCATGCCGCCGGTGTTGGGGCCCTTGTCGCCCTCGAGCGCGCGCTTGTGGTCCTGCGAGGTGGCCATGGGGCGCACGGTCTTGCCGTCGGTAAAGGCGAGCAGCGAGCACTCGGGGCCGGTCAGCATCTCCTCGATGACCACAGTATTGCCGGCATCGCCAAAGGTGCCGCCAAAGCACTCGCGCACGGCCTCCTCGGCCTGCTCAAGTTCGATCGCCACGATGACGCCCTTGCCCGCGGCAAGGCCGTCGGCCTTGACGACCAGCGGGGCGCCCTGCTCGCGCACGTAGGCGAGAGCCGAAGCCTCGTCGGTAAACGAGCCGTAGGCTGCCGTCGGAATGCCCGCGCGCTCCATGAGCTGCTTGGAGAACAGCTTGGAGCCCTCCATCTGGGCGCCCTCGGCACCCGGGCCAAAGCAGAGAATACCCGCCGCGCGCACGGCGTCGGCCACACCCGCCACGAGCGGAGCCTCGGGGCCAATTACCACGAGTCCGCATCCGTGGCTCTGCGCAAACGCCGCCACGGCCGCAGGATCGCAGTCGTCGAGAACAACGTTCTCGCCGCAGCTCGCGGTGCCGCCGTTGCCCGGCGCGATGTAGAGCTTGCCGGCGCGCGGTGATGCTGCGAGCTTAGCTGCCAAAGCATGCTCACGGCCGCCGCTGCCCAACAACAGGATGTCGATGGTTTGAGTGTCCGCCTTCAAGGGTGCCTCCTCTATGGATGAATGGCCCGCTCCGCGCGAGCCCTTTGCAAGCAAATATACCCCTCGGCCGCCCGCTTGGGCTGCAAAGGGGTATATCGCAATAACCAAATAGTCCCGATTACTTCCAGAATCGGTTGATGATCTGCTCGCGACCGGCGCCGACGCCAATGAACGTCACGCGGGTGTGTGCCAGATCCTCGATAAACGCCACGTAGTCCTGAGCCTCCTGCGGCAGCTCATCAAAGCTGCGGCAACCGGTGATGTCGCACTTCCAGCCGGGGAGCTCCTCGTAGATGGGCTTGGCATGCTCAAAGCGCACCTGATGCTCGGGCACGCTGGTGTAGCGCTCGCCATCGACGTCGTAGGCCACGCACACCTTGATGGTGTCGAAGGCCGAAAGCACGTCGAGCTTAGTCAGGGCGATATCGGTGAGGCCGTTGACGCGTGAGGCGTAGTTGGCGATGGGGCCGTCGAACCAGCCGCAGCGACGACGGCGACCGGTGGTCACACCGTACTCATAGCCCTCCTCGGTCAGCGTGTGACCGGCCTCGGACTCATAGGAAAGCTCGGTGGGCATGGGGCCCGAACCGACGCGGGTGATATAGGCCTTCATGACGCCCAGCACGCGGTCGACGTTCTTCATGCCCACGCCGGAGCCGGTGATGGCGCCGCCGGCGGTGCAGTTGGAAGACGTCACGTACGGATAGGTGCCGTGGTCGATGTCGAGCAACGTCGCTTGGGCGCCCTCAAACAGCAGGTCCTTGCCCTCATCGATCATGTTGTTGAGCAGCAGGCTCGTCTCGGTGATGTAGGGACGCAGGCGCTCGGCCATGGGCAGGTACTCGTCGCAAATCTGGTCCACGGTGTAGGTGGGCAGGTTGTAGATGAGCTCAAGCTCGGGGTTCACGCGGGCGAGAGCGGTCTCCAGCTTGTCGCGGAACAGCGCCTCGTCCAGCATATCCTGCATGCGCAGGCCAATGCGGGCCATCTTGTCCTGATAGCACGGACCGATACCGCGCTTGGTGGTACCGATGTTCTTCTTGCCGAGCTTCTGCTCAAAGGCGCCATCCAGGTCGATGTGGTACGGCATGATGACATGCGCGTTGCCGCTAATCTTGAGGTTCTTGGTGGTGATGCCGTCGGCCTCGAACATGTCGATCTCCTCAAGGACAACCTTGGGGTTGACGACGCAGCCGTTACCGATCACCGACACGTGGTCGGAATACATGATGCCGGAGGGCACCTGGTGCAGGCCGTACTTCTTGCCGTTGACGACGATGGTGTGGCCGGCGTTGTTGCCGCCCGAGTAGCGCACGACGGCATCGAAGTCGCCGGCGACCAGGTCGCAAATCTTACCCTTGCCCTCATCGCCCCACTGGGCACCGACCAAAACGGTTGACGGCATGTTTACTCCTTACATTCATGGACTGTCTACGCGCCACGCCGGCACGCAGAAGCACAAAACATTCCCAGTATACCCGTGCAACGGGCGCCTGTCCTACTCCTCGGCATGTGCCCCATCAAGCTCATAGAACTTGGTGGATGCCGGCAGGAACATCAGGTCGACGTCGCCGATCGGGCCCGAACGGTTCTTGGCCACGACGATACGCGTAACGCCCTCGTCGGGTCGATCGTCGCGCGAGGCTTCGGCCTCGTCGGCGGAGCGGTCCAAGAACATAACGATATCGGCGTCCTGCTCGATGGAGCCCGATTCACGAAGGTCGGAAAGCTGCGGGCGCTTGCCGGTACGGGATTCGACCTGACGCGAGAGCTGCGACAGCGCAATGAGCGGGATCTTGAGCTCCTTGGCCATGATCTTCAGACCACGCGACATCTCGGAGACCTCGACGGTACGGCTCTCGGAGCGACGTCCCGGCGGAGGACTCACCAGCTGCAGGTAGTCCAGGATGATGATGGCCTTCTCCTTGTTGTGGAGCATGCGGCGGCTCTTGGCGCGAATCTCGGTCACTGTGGTGCCAGGCGTATCGTCAATCAGAATATCGAGCTTGGACAAGGTCTGCGTGGCCTCGTTGATATTGGCCCACTGCTCGGGGCTAATGCGGCCCATGCGGAAGTCACTGATCGAGATCATGGCGTAGGCGCAAATCAGGCGCTGGGCAATTTCCTTGCCCGACATCTCCAGCGAGAAGAAGCCGACGGTATAACCGGCAGCGGCAGCGTTGAGCGCCAGATTTAGAGCGAACGACGTCTTACCCACAGCAGGGCGGGCGCCGATGATGATGAGCTGGCCCTCGCGAAAACCCATGAGCATGCGGTCGAGCGACGGGAAGCCCGTGGGCACGCCCGCAGCCTGGCCACCGGCCTGGCACACTTCCTCGGCCTCGTTATAGGCCTCGACCATAAACTCGGTCAGCGTCTTGTAGCTCGACTTGACCTCGCGTGCCGTGACCTTGAGCAGCTTACTCTCGGCCAGCTCGACAACCTCTTTGGTATCGGTGGGGGCGTTATATGCCAGCGCGTTGATCTCGTTGGTGGCGCCGATCAGCTCACGCAGCATCGAATCGCGGCGAACGATGGCGGCATGATGCTGCCAGTTGACGAGCGACAGGGTCTGACCCATCAACTCCAAAATGTACGCTTCGCCGCCCACGGCATCGAGCTTATTGATGCTTCGCAGGTAATCGATCAACGAGATGGAGTCGATGGGAATGCGGCTGTTGTACATATCGACCATCGCGGTATAGATGGTCTTGTGAATGGGCCGGTAGAAGTCATCGGGCTGCAGCTCGACCTGGGCTTCTTCGACCACCTCGGGCGATAGCAGCATAGCGGCCAGTACATTGGCCTCTGCATCTTGGTTTTGGGGAAGACCCAACTTTGAGCCGCGGTCCTCAACCGTCAGCCCGGTCTCCCTATCGTCGTATGCCATGAGCATCCTCATTCATATCGCTTGCGAGCATCCATAGTATCAGCCACGGTCCCAAAACGCGCCGCGCGCCGCCAATCATCACCGAACCAAACGGATGAACGGTCCTGTGTATAGGACTTCGACGCAACGTTCGCCATGACACTCACTCAGCGCAAATAAAACAAAAGGGCGCCCTGGTTTCCCAGAGCGCCCTTCTTAGAACAAGATTGTTGCGTTGCAGCAAATGCTACTCGGCAGCAGCCTCAGTCTCGACCTCGGCGGTCTCGGCCTCGGCGACCTCAGCGGCCTCCTCGACCTCAGCCTCGGCAGCGAGCTCCTCGGCGGTAACGCCGACGAGAACGACAACCTCGGCCTTGATCTCGCGGTACAGCGAGATGGCAACGGTGTGGGCACCGGCAACCTTGATGGGCTTACCGAGCTCGACGCGCTTGCGGTCGATGTCCATACCGAGCTGAGCCTTGATGGCGTCAGCGATCATAGCGGCGGTAACGGAGCCAAAGAGGATGCCCTCGTCGCCGACCTTGACGTCAACGGTGACCGTCTTGCCCTCGAAGGCAGCCTTGGTCTCGTTGGCGGTAGCCAGACGGACGGCCTCGCGCTTGGCGATGTTGTTGCGACGCTCGTCAAGCTGCTTGAGGTTGCCCTTGGTGGCGGCAACAGCGAGCTTCTTGGGGAACAGGAAGTTCTCAGCGTAACCCTGAGCGACCTCTACGACGTCACCCTCGCCGCCCTTGCCCTTGATCTCATCGAGAAGAATAACCTTCATGATGCGTCTCCCTTCTTAGCCGCGGTCGCGGTTGCCACGAGAGGAAACCACGGGGACGGTGTACGGCAGGAGAGCCATCTCGCGGGCGCGCTTGATGGCGTTGGCGATGTCATGCTGATGCTGCGTGCAAGCGCCAGTGACGCGACGGGGCTTGATCTTGCCACGATCGGTCATGTACTTACGGAGAAGCTGAGTGTCCTTATAGTCGATGAACTCAGTGTTCTCCTTGCAGAACTGGCAGTACTTACGACGCGGCTGACGTGCAGAAAAATCATTAGCCATGTCAAAATACCTTTCATTTGGCAACTTCGGCGAACCGAAGCAGCCTCTCACTCAAAAATAGGTGAACAACCCTTAGAACGGGATGTCCTCATCGTAGACGTCGACCGCGGGCGGCGTAGCCACCGGTGCGGCAGGACGTGCTGCGGGCGCGGGAGCTGCGGGGGCGTAACCGCCCTGATCGTAGCCACCCTGGCCACCACGGGAGCTCATAAACTCGATCTCATCGACGATGACCTCAAGCTTGCTCCTGCGCTGACCGTCGCGCTCCCAAGAGCTGTAGCGCAGCTTGCCCTCGATCGCGACCTTGTTTCCCTTTGCCAGGAAACGGCTCACGGCCTCGGCGCGGGTGCCGAACATAGTGCAGTCGACAAAGTTGGGATAGTCCTCCCACTCGCCAGTCTGCGCGTTACGGCGACGATCGTTCACGGCGACGCCAAAGGACAGAACCTGGGTTCCGCCGGCGGTGGCGCGCAGCTCGGGATCGCGGGTGAGGTTACCGGTGATGTTCACTCGATTGATGCTCATAACTCACTACTTCCTCTTGGGGCACAAGCCCAGTCCAAAACGACAGTCTTACTCCTGGTCGTCGCGACGGACGATCATGTGGCGGACCACAGCGTCGGTGATGCGCATGATGCGATCAAGCTCGGCGATCTGGGTAGGATCTGCGTGGAAGTTGATGAGGGTGTAGTCACCATCGGTGAGGTCGTTGATCTCGTAGGCGAGCTTGCGCTTGCCCCAGTCGTCAACGGAGTCGACCTTGCCAGCGCCCTCAGCGATCGTGGTATCGATACGCTTCATAACAGCGAGACGAGTCTCGGGGTCGAGCGACGGGTCAACAAAGAACAGCAGTTCATAAGCCTTCATATTGTCACCTCCTCTGGGCAAATGTGGCTTCAGGTCGTGAAGGTGCGCCTGAAGCAGGAAAAGACTTGGTAATAATATCTTTCAACCTCCTAGGCTGCAAGAATATGCAGCTACAACCTCATGACCTCCACATATGCCCATACTCACACGACGTTTCATGCGCATTCCAACCAAATGCTGACCAAAAGCTTGACGGATCTGTTGACAAGATACGGTGCCGTGGGGACAAGCTGAGCCAAGCCGCAGGTCAACGGGCACAAGGCTGTGGTCGCAAAATGCATACCAGTGGCCCACAGCACCACCCAAAGATTTTTAAATTCATTGCCAAGTCGCTTATGAATACCCTTTTTTGAACAATTGAGTTGATCAACCACGCTGGTCGGAAGCCGTTTTTTGGCACCTCAAGCCCCACTGCAGCGCCAAGCACGGCCAAGCGTTTTAAAAAATGCCAACTTTTCTGTTTGCACTTTGCGATTCCTCGTGTATACTGACTTTCGCATTTAACGGAGAGTTGTCCGAGTGGCCGAAGGAGCACGATTGGAAATCGTGTAGGCGTCAAAAGCGTCTCCAGGGTTCAAATCCCTGACTCTCCGCCAGTTAATTCCAAAGCAGGCCTTCGAGCCTGCTTTGTTTTTACCCCACGCGGAGGGGTGGCAGAGTGGTTGAATGCGGCGGTCTCGAAAACCGTTTGGCCTGTATAAGGTCACGAGGGTTCGAATCCCTCCTCCTCCGCCATTTTGGTTGAGAAAGCTCCCGAAAACGGGGGCTTTTTTGTTTAGAGTCCCTTACAAGCAAATACGGCGGAGGAGGAGGGATTCGAACCCGCCCTTCCCTCAAAAACATGTACGTCAGCCTCCAAAACCGACATTTTTCGACATCTTTGAAGGCTGACGTACACGTTTGGATTGAGCTCACGGGAGTGGCACTATTCGGAAGGCGCCTCTTCGTCTCGCATACCTTTCCAGTTGCGGATAAGAGCCTTGCGTAGTTCGTTTTGCTCTCGCTGGTGCCCGGTGTCGGTACAGCGAGGCATGCCGAGTGCTTCGCGAATGTTGTTCATGGCGCGGTGAAAGGCGAGTTGGCTGCCGAACTGAGCCGAAGTGAGCGTAACGATTCGATATCCCATTTGGGAGAGAACGGCCTCTCGCTCCGCATCTGCTCCTTTGCGCTCGAACTCATCGTGAAAACCGCCCTTATATTCGATACCGAGCTCCCTACGCTTGTAGGTAACGAGCGCATCGATTTTAAGTGTTCGAGCTTTGGCGCAATGCCAGAGACGTTGAGGGATCTCGAGTGGTTTGTTGAGTTCGATACCTCGGATGCCAACGCCGCCTTCGCTTGTTGGGAGTGAGAGGGCGATTGCCGAAGCGGTCTCCATAGGCGAGGCCGAGCGATCGTAGATATGCCTGAGCGCGAGCCGTGCACGTGTGGCACCGGGTTTGCCGGGATGCCGATCGAGCAGTTCGATTATTTCATCCTTGGAGGTGGTGGCTGGTTGCTCGGTATAAGGGTCGGCGGGATTGAGCCTCATGCGATAATCGCCGCAAACTTCATAGCCATATTCGAGATATTCGATCCTATCCATCCACTCGGCAGCGAGCACGAAGGTGAAGGCTTCGTCGGTGATGAAGATTCCGGGCGTCAACTCGTTAATATGCTCGTAGGGAAGATTTTGTCCAAGAATGTGGCAAATGACGCCTTTGGTGCGAATTCGCTCGAATTCGAATACAACCGAGATATCGATAGTCTTGAGCATATCGGACGGAATGCCGCAGTCGATAAGTGCCTGTCGTATGCGCGCAACGCGTTGTTGGGTGGAGATGCCTTGTGCGCCTATCTGGTAGTCGTGCCGCGCAAGAGACTGAACCAAATTCTGGGGTGCATGATGGACAAGCCATGCGGTTTTATGCGAAATGAGAACAGGGGTATCCATTGAGGGCCTCTCGCTCTGAGCCGGTATCCAACTCTTATGTCCGTTGAAGTGGGGAAATATACCGGATGTGAGTAAATCAACTCACTCATGCTGTGAACCCAATCCAAACATGTACGTCAGCCTCCAAAGATGTCGAAAAATGTCGTTTTTGGAGGCTGATGTACATGTTTTGGACCCCTGGCATTCCAGTAACGCCACGCCCGCGCCCAGTCCCTACCGTTTGCCGAGCAATAGGGTCTCAATCGCCGCCAACCATGTACTATGTACGGGCATTGTTCAAACCCGAGAATCAAAGGACCTCATCTTGCCCGTCGTCGCCGCTATGACTGTTACTTCACACGCCTCGGATGCCATGGTCGCTATCCCATTTTGGCTCGAGATGTTCGCCGTTGTCGCGGCATCGATCTCGGGCGTGCTGGTCGCTCGCGAGCACAAGCTCGACCTGGTGGGCGCGGTCGCGCTCGCGGTGGTCTGCGGTCTGGGCGGCGGTCTTTTGCGCGATATGACGCTCCAGGTCGGCAACGTCTACATCCTCAACCAGCCAATGGCGCTGCCGCTTTCCATTGCCACGGCAGCCATCATCTATATTTTCCCGGCAATCGTCGACAAGCCCGAAAAACTCATTCCCCTGCTCGACATCATCTCAGTCGGCATCTACGCCGCCACTGGAGCAGACAAGGCGCTGGTCTACGGCTTTGCACCGGCGGTGTGCATCATGATGGGCTTTTTCACCGCGGTGGGCGGCGGCATGTTGCGCGATGGCTTTATGGGCGTGGTTCCGGGCATTTTCCAACGTACTAACTTTTATGCCATCGCCGCCATCGCCGGATCGACAAGCTATGTGTGTCTCGTTATGAGCGGCATTATGAGCAATGTCGCCGCGCTGGTCGTATGCGTTGTCGTGACCATGGGTCTGCGCTGGCTCTCGCTGCGCTTTGACATCAAAAGCCCCACCGAAGAAGATATCGCGCGCTTCTTGCACCGTAAAAAGTAAACAGCACGGCACGACCCTTCGAAATGCAACCGAGAGGTTCTTTTAGAGCGCCCACGCGTTGGGTACCCTGTTAGATACCTGTCGAGTATCTAACGAAGGATTCACTATGCCTTGCAACCAAGTACCGTCGATCCGGCGCCACAAAGCGCAGGCCCGCATCACCATCCTATTCGCGCTGATTGCACTCGCGCTCACCGCACTTCCCACGGTGTCGTTCGCCGGCACCGACACCGCGGGAAACGTGCTCGCAACCGAAGTTGACTCAACTCCGTCCGGTATCGAAGGCGACCTGTACTGGGCCGGCCAAAGTCTCAACCTAGACGACGCCTCCATCGGCCGCGATATTATCGCGGCGGGTGAGAACCTGTCGATTCGCGATTGCACCGTAGGCGGCGCCGTTCGTCTGGCAGCACGCACCATCGATATCGCCAAAACCGCAATCGATGGCAGCGTCACGGTGGCCGGCCAGCACGTCGTGCTCAACACCGGCAGCACCGCCAACTGTTTTTACGCGGCGGGCGAAACGGTCGCCCTGCGCGGCTCCGCCAAATCGGCGGCGCTTGCCGGCGACACCGTTACCATCGACGGCACCGTCGATGGCAATGTTGAAGTCTGGGCCGACAAGCTCATCCTGGGTAAAAACGCCCGCATCACCGGCACGGTGAACGCCCACGTCTCACAGGACCCCGAGCGGGCCGAGGGCGCTCAGGTTGGAGCCCTCAAGATCGACCGGACCGAGAACGAGAACACCTCTACGGTCAACGACATGATCGGCGGCATCGTTGCCGCAGCGCTTTCCACCTGCTTTGTCGCTATCCTGCTTGAGCTTGTCTTTCCGCGCGCAACCGCCAGCGCCGCTGGCATGCTCCATCAGCATCCCATGCCACTGTGGGTAAGTGGCCTTCTGGGCACGGTCGCCATCGCTCCCGCCGTCCTGCTGCTTATCATCTCGATTGCAGGCCTGTCGCTCGCCGGAGCCCTCATGTGCAGCATCATCGGCATCGCTTTGGTCTCGGCGGCATTTACGGGTACCGCGATCGCCCGCATGGTCGGACACAACCAGAACCGCTACGCCATGGCAGCCGCGGGCGGCGTGGCCGCGGGCGCGCTTACGGCAATCCCCCTCGTAGGCGATTTCATCAGCGGCGTGGCCTTTGTCTTCACGCTCGGCTATGTTATCCAGATCATCTGGCGCAACGCTCACCTCAAGTCACAACAGCCGGCTAATACGCCGGAACTCCCCACCGCCTAGCCGCCAACCACCACAAAGGGGACAGGCACCTTTGTGGTGGTGCAAGCGAACCTGTCCCCCTTGCACCAAAAAGGGCGCCGACCATCGC
The DNA here is from genome assembly GCA_938033205.1 of uncultured Collinsella sp. GTDB lineage: Bacteria > Actinomycetota > Coriobacteriia > Coriobacteriales > Coriobacteriaceae > Collinsella. The sequence continues at coordinate 132,292 of CALHJP010000026.1, forward strand.
GGTCGACGCCCTTTCTTATTGGCGGTTATAAGCCCCAGCGCTTATTTGTTGACCTGGCCGGCGCGGACGGCAGCCTTCTTGCGGTCGGTGGCATTGAGCAGACGCTTGCGCAGGCGAATATTCTTGGGAGTGATCTCCACCAGCTCGTCATCGGCGATGTACTCCAGCGCCTCCTCCAGCGAGAAGGTGCGGGGCGGCACCAGCTGCACGGAAATATCGGAGGTCGAGGAACGCTGGTTGCCCAGGTTCTTGGTACGGGCGATGTTGACGACCATGTCGCCGGCCTTGCTGCGCTCGCCCACGATCATGCCCTCGTAGCACTCGGTGCCCGGCTCAACAAACAGCTGGCCGCGCTCCTGCAGCGTGCCCAGGGCATAGGCAACGGCCTTCTCGGTGGTCATGGAGATCATGGCACCGTTCTGACGGTTGCCGATCTCGCCGGCGTAGGGACCGTACTCCAGGAAGGTGTGGTAGAACACGCCCTCGCCGTGGGTGACGTTCATGATGCGGTTCTTAAGGCCCATGATGCCACGCGTCGGGATCTTGAACTCAAGGTGCGTCACGATGCCCGAGGTATCCATGCTCGTCATGATGCCGCCGGAGGTGCCGAAGACCTCAACGACCTTGCCCGAGTACTCGTCCGGGCATTCGACGACGGCCTGCTCGACGGGCTCCAGCTTGTTGCCGTTCTCGTCCTTCTTAAACAGAACGCGGGGACGACCGACCTGGAACTCAAAGCCCTCGCGGCGCATGGACTCCATCAGAACGGACAGGTGCAGGATGCCGCGGCCCGAGACCTCGACGCCGCTCTTGTCCTCGAGCTCCTCGATCTTCATGGTCACGTTGTTCTCGGCCTCGTTGAACAGGCGCTCCTTGAGCTGACGGGCGCCAACGATATCGCCGTCGCGGCCGACGAGCGGGGAGGTCGAAGCCTCAAAGACGATGGACAGGGTCGGCGGGTCGATCTCGATGGGCTCGAGCTCGACGGGATTCTCGGGGTCGGTGTAGACATCGCCGATATCGGTGCGGTCGATGCCCACAACGGCGGCAATGTCGCCGGCGCCGACTTCCTGGCACTCGGTACGGCCCAGGTAGTCGAAGGTAAAGAGTTGCTTGACGGTAGCGGTGGCGCTGGAGCCGTCGTTCTTGACGACCAAGATCTGGTCGCCCTGGTGGATGGTGCCGGAGTACACGCGGCCGATGCCGATACGGCCGACGAAGTTGGAGTGATCGATGGTCACGCACTGCATGGCCAGCGGAGCGGTCTCGTCAACCTCGGGTGCGGGCATGTCGTCGATGATCATGTCGAGCAGCGGGTACATGTCCATGTTGCCGTCCTCGGGATCATGACGGGCAAAGCCGTTGACGCCGCTGGCGTAGATGACATGCTCCATGGCAAACTCAAGCTGGTCGTCGGTAGCGCCCAGGTCGGCCATAAGGTCCAGGCAGTCGTTGTAGGCCTTCTCGGGGTTGGCACCCGGACGGTCGATCTTGTTGATGACGATCATGATCTTAAGGCCGGTGTCGATAGCGTGACGCAGCACGAAGCGGGTCTGGGGCATGGGACCCTCAAAAGCGTCGACCAGCAACAGGGCGCCGTCGGCCATACGCAGCACGCGCTCGACCTCGCCGCCGAAGTCGGCGTGGCCCGGAGTGTCGATGACGTTGATCTTAACGTCCTTGTACTCGATAGAGATGTTCTTGGCGAGAATCGTAATGCCGCGCTCGCGCTCCTGGTCGTTAGAGTCCAGGACGCGGTCCTCGACCTGCTGGTTGGCACGGAAGGCGTCCGTGGCACGCAGGAGCTTGTCGACCATCGTCGTCTTGCCGTGGTCGACGTGGGCGATGATGGCGATGTTCCTCAGATTGTCTACGCGCATGTAGTTCCCCTATCTTCTATCCATATACAAACGGCACGCGTATGCGACCCGCCCAGCGATACAACGCTCAGCGGGAATATTGAGCCTTTTACCGAAAACTCGTCTATTTTAGCGATTTTAGATGAGAGGGGTTTCCTCACCTGCAGGTTCAGGGTCGCTCCACATAAAACCATCGCCGGCGCCCATGCCCTCATACAGCACATATGCCGAAAAACCGCTCTCGAGCGTAGTCTCAAAGAAGCTCACGAGCAGAGCATCGTGATAGCCTCCGTCAATCTCGACGCAGCCGGTATAGCCGATGGCATAGCGGGCGATACGGCCCAGACCCTCGTCCTTAAGACCCATCTTATGCTCGGAGATAAAGTTGGTGGCCGCCTCGAGGCACGCCTCTTCGCCGTCCTCGTCGAGCGCCGCCAGATATCGGTTGGAAGCAGCGTCCTCGATCGCCACAACTACGCCCGGATTCTCGCCGGCGGCAAGGTCGTCCAAGAAGGCGCCAATCAGGTCACACACCATGGCGTCGAGCTCGGCGGAGACGTTACCGGCGTCCTGCATATCCTGTGCCATCTTTAGACCTTCCCATCGAGTCCGGCGTCGTTACAGTTCTTGTGCCTCGGCAGCAATCTTGGCGGCAGCGTCGCGGGCGCGCATCATATCCATCGCGCGCTTGTCGAGTACCTTGATCTGGTTGGTCAGCATTACTGCATCGACCACGCCCCAGATTACCAAGCCTGTTGAAATCGAAAACCCAAGCGCACCAACTGTACCACGAAGGCGCGAGCAGATTGCCGCGACAAGGGCGGAGACGACAACCATCTTGATAAACGAGCCGCGGCGCTCGCGAAGCGTGCGGGCCTGCGTCACATAGGCAATGCGAGCCGCCTCAGAAGCCTCCGAGCGCATCTGGGCCTCGCGCGCAATGGCCGCCGCCTCAGCCGACATACCGCCGGCCATCAGCGAACACTCCGCAACTCTGCCGCCCCGCATTTAGAAGTCATCGGGGGAGAGCGTATGGACGAACTCGTCGAACTTCTCGAACTCCTGCTCGTCGTCGACATCCTCGGCGTGGGTAGAAACAGTGCCCAAGCGATTCATGATGTCGTCCTCCACAAACATGGGAGCATTGCTGCGCACGGCAAGGGCAATGGCGTCACTGGGGCGGGCGTCGATCTTGCGCTCCTCGCCATCGACCAGTACGACGATCGTCGCGTAGAACACCGGCGGCTCGGCGCGAACGATCTCGATGCGCTCGAGTTTGGCACCCAGGGCGTCAACGGTATCGAGCAGCAGGTCATGGGTAATCGGGCGCTCGGCGCGGCCGCTATCGATGCCGCGGCTGATGGCAGCAGCTTCAAACGAACCAGTCTGAATGGAAAGGGAACGCAGCGGCGCGGGCGAGTCCGATTTGCTGCTGCGCTCACGAAGCACGATAAGCGATGGCACGGGACCGGCGGCCATGACGATGGTCTCTATGTCGACACGAACCATGGAACACCTCCGGTACGTAGCGGTTAACACGCGGCAGCCCGCCGCATTGAATAGCTATACTACCCAAACTTTCGCACAGCACACAAAATCAAAGTAGTCTTTTTGGGACGGGGCTCTTTTGACTACTCCAGCAGGTAAGAAAAAAGCCCCGAGGAAACCCTCGAGGCTCTTCACAGTTTTGATGGTGGACCTGACAAGATTCGAACTTGTGACCTCCCGGTTATCAGCCGGACGCTCTAACCAACTGAGCTACAGGTCCATCATGGTGGAGGTTAGGGGGATCGAACCCCTGACCTCAGGCTTGCAAAGCCCGCGCTCTCCCAGCTGAGCTAAACCCCCACGGAGACAGTAATAAACACCCCAGCGGCGACTCGGCTCTCGCTGGGGTGTTTATTGCGAAAGAAAGTGGTGGACCTGACAAGATTCGAACTTGTGACCTCCCGGTTATCAGCCGGACGCTCTAACCAACTGAGCTACAGGTCCATCGCGCAAGGGATATGTTAGACGAGTCGTTACGCGCGCGTCAACAACTTTTTTGAAAATCTTTGAGGGGTGTGTCAGACGGCTGGGCGAGATGGGTTAGGTTTGCTGCTCGGGCAGTCCTGCGCAAGACGAAGGCCACATTAAGTGGCCTTCTTTGCGTGCGGAACTCGCGACAAACCTAACCCATCTCGCCCAGCCGTCTGACACGGGGCTCCAAGCTTGTCAAAAAAGCGGTCGGCGCGCAGGTGCGCCGACCGCCGATATAAGAGGTCTGATGATTTTTACCAGCTAGGGCCTCTTACTCGTCTAGGAGATCCTCTGGCATGTCGTTGCCGTCGCCTAGATCGACAGGGGTTTCTTCGGGGGCAGAGCCGTCTTCTGTGGCTTCGCCTTCGGGCTTTTCCTTGGCGGCCGTCATGCGGGCGACAGCGCATACGCGGTCGTTGTCGTCGACGGTCATCATCTTGACGCCCTGGGTGGCGCGGCCAGTCTGGCTAATCTCATCGGTCTTGACGCGAATGACCGTCGCGCCCTCCGTCACGATGAACAACTCGTGCTGCGGGCCCACCGTCTTCATGGCCGCGAGGTTGCCCTTACGCTCGGTCATTTGGATGGTGTAGACGCCCTGGCCGCCGCGATTCTGCTCCGGGTAGTCCGCGACCGGCGTGCGCTTGCCGTAGCCGCGCTCGGTGATGACGAATAGATCGCCGTTGCCGTTAGTGACTTCCATGCCCAGAACGCTCACGCCGTCCTTCATACCGATACCGCGAACGCCGCTAGTATCGCGGCCGGTGGCGCGCACCTGCTCCTCGGAGAACATGATCGCCTTGCCCGCGGTGGTGGCCAGGATAATCTTGTCGCCCTCGCGCACGCGGCGCACGTTCAGCAGCGCGTCGTCGTCACGCAGGTTGATAGCGATCAGGCCGTCGCGGCGGCTGCGGTCATATGCGCTCATTACGGTCTTCTTGACCATGCCGCTCTTGGTGGCAAACATCAGGTACTCGTCGGCAGGGAACTCGCGGCAACTGATGACGCTCGCGATCTTCTCGCCCTCCTCGAAGGGCAGCAGGTTGACGATCGCGGTACCGCGCGCCTGGCGCGTACCCACCGGCAGCTCGTGCACCTTCAGGCGATAGACCTTACCCTTGTTCGAGAAGAACAGCACGTACTCGTGCGTGGACGCGATGAACATCTCGTCGATGACGTCGTCCTCTTTGAGGTTGACGCCCGACACGCCCTTGCCGCCGCGCTTCTGGGCGCGGTAGGCGGCCACCGGGATGCGCTTGACATAGCCGGTGTGGGTGATGGTCACGACCATGTCCTCATCGGCAATGAGGTCCTCGACGTCCAGGTCCTTCTCGACATGGCTGATCTCGGTGCGGCGCTTATCGCCGAACTTCTTGGAGATCTCGCGCATCTCTTCCTTAATGACGCCCAGGATCTTCTCCTCGTGCGCCAGCAGGTCCTCGTAGTAGGCGATGGCGCGGCGCAGGCCGTCCAGCTCTTCCTGGATCTTGTCGCGCTCCAGGCCGGTCAGGCGGCGCAGCTTCATCTCGAGGATGGCCGTGGTCTGCTCGGGCGTAAAGCCAAAGCGCTCGATCAGGCGGCTGCTGGCCTCGGAGTCGGTCTGCGAGGAGCGGATGATGCTGATGACCTCGTCGATATGGTCAAGGGCCATCAGGTAGCCCTCAAGGATATGCGCGCGGGCCTGGGCCTTCTTAAGGTCGAAGCGGGTGCGGCGGGTGACGACGTCGACCTGGTGGTCGATGTAGTGCTGCAGCATCTCGCGCAGACTCAGGCATTTGGGAACGCCGTTGACAAGCGCCAGGTTGTTGGCGCCAAAGGTCGTCTGCAGCGAGGTGTACTTGTACAGGTTGTTGAGCACGACCTGCGGGATGACGCCCTTCTTGAGTTCGATGACCAGACGGATACCCTTCTGGTTGGACTCATCGCGCATATCCGAGATGCCCTCGATGCGCTTGTCGTTGACGAGCTGGGCGATCTTCTCCTGCAGGGTGCCCTTGTTGACCATGTAGGGGATCTCGGTAAAGACCAGGCGGCTGCGGCCGGTCTTGGTGGACTCCACGTGAGCCTTGGCGCGCACGGTAATGGAGCCGCGGCCGGTCTCGTAGCTCTGCTTAATGCCGGCGCTGCCCATGATGATGGCGCCGGTGGGGAAGTCCGGACCGGGCATGATCTGCATGAGCTCGTCGACGGTGGCTTCGGGGTTGTCGATCAGGTAGCAGGTGGCCTCGATCGCCTCGGTGAGGTTGTGCGGGGCGATGTTGGTGGCCATGCCGACGGCGATGCCCTGGCTGCCGTTGACCAGCAGGTTGGGGAAGCGCGCAGGCAGCGCCACGGGCTCGGCGAGTGATTCGTCGTAGTTGGGCTGCCAGTCGACGGTATCCTTCTGCAGGTCACGCAGCAGCTCCATGGCGGGCTTTGCCAGGCGGCTCTCGGTGTAACGCATGGCTGCCGCGCCGTCGCCGTCGATGTTGCCGAAGTTGCCGTGACCGTCGATGAGCGGCGTACGCATGGAGAACCACTGCGCCAGGCGGACCATGGCCTCGTAGACCGCGAAGTCGCCATGCGGGTGGTACTTACCGATAACTTCGCCGACCGTCCAGGCCGACTTCTTGTGCGGACGGTTGGGGTAGATGCCGCTCTCGTTCATCGCGTACAGGATGCGGCGGTGCACCGGCTTTAGGCCGTCGCGCACGTCCGGCAGGGCGCGCGCCGTGATGACCGACATCGAATACTCGATAAACGACTGCTTCATCTCGCGACCGAACTCCGAAATCTGGAGCTGGCCGCCATTGATATCCTCGCCGGCCGAGGCGCCACGGTCGACGTCGCCAAAGCTCTCCTCGAGCTCACCGTCGTCCTCTTCCTCGTCATCATCGGCATCGGGGTTATAGGCGTCCGGATCGCCGTCCTCGCCCTGCTCAGCACGGGCAAGCAGGCGCCTCAGATCGTCGGGCATGCCGGCGTCGCCGGCCTCGCCCATGCCCTCGTTATTGTTGATATCGTCTGCCACGTTACCTCCTCATGGTTTGCGTGGTCCATTAGTTCCCTACCACGGAGACGGATTACCGGGAATGCCGGATAACCCTCCTAGGTTTTCCAGGTGCCCCAGGTTGCCCTGAAGGATGAGGGCGCACGCCTTGCGTGCGGCGCCCGAAATCCTGAAGGGCAAGATGGGGTGCCTGGGAAAGCTAGGCGTCTAGGAAGCGTGCATCATGCGCATGCTTCTCGATGTACTCGCGGCGATAGCCGACCTCGGAACCCATCAGCTCGCGCACGGCGCGGTCTGCCACCACGGCGTCCTCGATCGACACACGCTGCAGAATGCGGGTCTTGGGGTCCATCGTCGTCGAGGCAAGCTGCTTGGGGTCCATCTCGCCCAGGCCCTTGTAGCGCTGGACGGTATAGCCCTTGCGCTTTTTGGTGATCTTGCCGTCCTTGGCCTTGCCGTCCTCGTCGTTATCGTCGGGGTTCAGTCCCAGACCCTGGATGGTGTCGCGCAGGATCTCGTCTTCGGGCTGGCGGCCGTTGGGATACACGTAGTGGATCTTGTTGCGCACCTTGATGCCAAAGATGGGCGGACAGGCAACATAGACGTAGCCGGCATCGATCAGCGGACGCATGTACTTGTAGAAGAACGTCAGCAGCAGGATGCGGATATGCGCACCGTCGACGTCTGCATCGGTCATGATGATGATCTTGTGGTAGCGAGCCTTAGTGATATCGAAGTCGCCGCCGTCGCCGGCACTCGTCGTGACACCGCAGCCGATCGCGGTAATCAGCGACTGGATGGTGTCACTAGAGAACGCGCGATGGTCACCAACGCGTTCGACGTTCAGAATCTTGCCGCGCAGGGGCAGAATCGCCTGGATGTCTCGGCGACGGCCGTCCTTGGCCGAACCGCCTGCCGAGTCACCCTCTACGATGAAGAGCTCGGTCAGCTCGGCATCGCGCACCGAGCAGTCAGCGAGCTTACCGGGCAGGGACGCCGTCTCGAGCAGGCTCTTGCGGCGGGTCGCCTCGCGCGCCTTGCGGGCGGCGTTGCGCGCCCTGCAGGCCTGTTGCGCCTTCTTGACAATCTCGCGGGCGGGCTTGGGATGCTCCTCCAAGTAATCGGCGAGGCCGTCGGTCACGATCTTGAGCGTGAGCGCGCGCATATAGGAGCTACCGAGCTTTGCCTTGGTCTGGCCCTCAAACTGAGGATCGGGCAGCTTGACCGAGATAACGGCCGAAAGGCCCTCGCGCACATCGTCGCCGGTCAGGTTGGCGTCTTTTTCCTTGAGCAGGTTCTGCTTGCGCGCGTAATCGTTGATTACGCGGGTGAGCGCGGTGCGGAAGCCCTCAAGGTGCATGCCGCCCTCGGGAGTGTAGATGTCGTTGGCGAACGACATGACGTTCTCGCCGTAGCCGCTATTCCACTGCAGGGAAACCTCGACCTCGCCCATCTTGGTCACAGGCGCGTCCGGGTCCGATTTGCCCTCGATGTAGATGGGCTCCTTAAAGGCCTCGGGGACGTCCTTGCCCTCGTTGAGGAACTTGACGAAGTCGATGATGCCGCCCTCGTAGCAAAACTCCTCCACGTGGGGAGTCGCCTCGCGCTCGTCGGTCAGCACAATCTTAAGGTTCTTATTGAGGAACGCCGTCTCCTGCAGACGGTTGTGCAGCGTATCGAAATCGTAGATGCAGGTCTCGAAGATCTCGTCGTCGGGCCAGAAGGTGACGGTGGTGCCCGTTGAATCCGAGGTGCCCACGACCTCCATCTTCTTGACGGTCTTGCCGCGCGAGAACTCCATCTCGTAGGTGTTGCCATCGCGGCGAACCTGAACGACCACGCGCTTGGACAGTGCGTTGACGACGGAGATGCCCACGCCGTGCAGGCCGCCCGAGACCTTATAGGCCGAGTTATCGAACTTACCGCCGGCGTGCAAGATCGTCATGACGACCTCGAGCGTCGGGATCTTTTTAACAGGGTGCTCGTCGACGGGGATGCCGCGCCCGTTGTCGACGACCGTGATGGAGTTGTCGGCGTGGACCGTCACCTGGATCTCGGTGCAGAAACCGGCCATGGCCTCGTCGACGGAGTTGTCAACGATCTCCCACACCAGGTGATGCAGACCGCTGGCGCTCGTCGAGCCGATATACATGCCCGGGCGCTTACGAACGGCCTCGAGACCTTCGAGAATCTTAATCTCGCCGCCATCGTAATCGTTTTCGTTTGCCACACGTCCTCCTTCAGTCAAGAAAATGTGTACAGCCTTACTAGTTTATCGTAAAAAAATACCCTCGGGAACGAGGGTATTTGGCTCTACAAGGCCACCAGATGCGATTTAAGGCTCTTTTTTGCTTTGCACGCCCTTGGCCCACTCGGCACTGGCTCTCATGGCATTCTCGAGGGCCTCGCGCAGTTTTTGGTCTTCGATGGGCGCCACTTGGCGCTCGATCTCGGTACGCTCGGCCTCACTTAGGTCGGCGTGCGGGGCCGGCGGTCGCTCGGTCGTCGCCTGGCGCAGGCGCTCCTTGGCGGCGGGCGGCGTGTGACCGGGCGCGGTGGTTTTGAACACCAGGCCGTCCACATGCGCACCGGCGCGCTCCATGCGCGCACGGATGATCTCGCGCAACAGCGTCATTTCCTGCGTCCACGAGGGCGAGTCGAGATACACCAGCAGCTCATTGGACTCGGGCAGGTAGCGCAGCCCCGTCACATGCCGTCCCTCGCGCGTGCCCGAGCACACCGCGTTCCATGCGCGATAGACCGCGCGCGACTCCTCGGCGGCCTCCATCTGCGCACGGCGCTTAGGCGTTGCAGCCGCCAGGATGCGCTGGCGCTCTGCGTTCAAAAATCCACTGAAGGCGACTGTCTCGCTCTCGCGCTCGTAATTAGCACGTCTCACCCATGCTCACCACCTTGGCTCGATCAAGCAGGTCATCGGTAAAGTACCCCAGGTTGGTCGTAGTTATGACCGTCTGGATATCATCGCCGATCAGCCGCAGGAAAGCGCCGCGACGCTCGCCGTCGAGCTCGCTCATCACGTCGTCCAAAAGCAGCAGCGGGGCGGTGCCCAGGACATCGCGAGCCACGGCCACCTCGGCCACCTTCCAGGACAGTACCAGCGTGCGCTGCTGTCCTTGGCTGGCAAATGAACGGGCGGAGCGACCAGCCACGGTGAACTCGATCTCGTCGCGATGCGGTCCCACCAACGTCACGCCGCGGCGAATTTCCTCGTCGGCATGCTCGTCAAGGGCAGCCAGCATGCGCTCGTACGCCCAACCCTTCAGCTCTTCGCGATCCTCGACCTGGGGCAAATCCCCCAGCGTGGACGCATAGGTCACGTTGGCAGCCTCGCCGGACGCCACTTGCCCGTAGGCAGTGTGCACATGGCCCGCCAGCCGGTCGAGTAGGGCCAACCGGTGCACGAGCAGGGCCGAGCCCGCGCGAGCAATCGAATCGTTCCACGCGCCGAGCATCTCGCGACAGCACCAGGTCTCCTTGAGCAGGGCGTTACGCTGGGTCACGCAGCGCCCATAGGTGCTCGCAAGATCGGCATAACGCGCGCTCAGCTGCATGCCAAAGTCATCGAGGGCGGCGCGGCGCACACTGGCGCCTCGCTTAACCATGTCCAGATGGTCGGGGCAAAACAGCACGCTCGGCAGAATCCCGCGCACACCGGCGGCAGAGCATCTCTTGCCGTTGCGACTAAACGAGCGCTTACCGTCCTCCGCGCTCAATCCCATATCAAGCACGCGGCCGTCGCCCTCGAGCCTCAGCTCGATCTTGCACGAGCCCACGCCGTCATGGACGAGCTCGGCTGCGGTCGGATGCCTAAACGAGGCGCCACTCGTCAGCAGCTGCAGCGCCTCTATGAGATTGGTCTTTCCCGCCGCGTTGGGTCCCGCAAGTATCGTCACGCCCTCGTCCAGGGCAAGGCGATAGCTATCGAAGCTGCGGTAGTGCGCGACGGAAAGATCGCGGGCGAACATGGTCATGGCGCAGCGCTAGATGCGGACCGGCATGACCAGGTACAGGTAGTTGATCTTGTCGTAGGACTTGAAGATGCCCGCCTGCGAGTAGCTCTTGAGCTCCAGCGTGATCTCCTTCTCCTTGGACAGGGCATTGAGGCAGCCGAAGATGTAGTGGTAGTTGAAGGCGATGGTACCCGACTCGCCCTCAGCCTCGACATCGATCGTCTCCTGCGCAAGGTCCTGGTCATTGGAAATGGAGGACAGGCCCATCTGCCCGTTCTCGACATCGATCTCGAACTTGACGGCGGGGTTGGCGCTCGCGATAACGGCCACGCGCTTGAGGGCGGCGTTAAAGGCGGCGACATCGATCTTGACGCTCGTCACGCACGAATCGGGGATGAGCTGCTTGTAGTTGGGGTACACGCCCTCGATGCGACGCGACACGTAGGTGGTGTTGCCGGCCTCGAAGACGACCTGGGTGTCGGTAGCCCCGATCATGATGGTCGCCTGGCTGGCCATGATGTTCAGCGCGTCGTTAAAGGCGTCAGCCGGAACGTTGAGCTCAAAGGAGCCCTCGAGGGTCGAGGTCTCGACCTGCGTATCGCACACGGCCAAGCGGAAGGAATCGGTCGCCACCAGGCGTACGGTGTTGTTCTCGACCTTCATGTGCACGCCGCCCAGGATGGGGCGAGCCTTGTCGGTCGAGGTGACGCGCCACACGCGGCCGACCATTTCGGACAAGACATTGGTCGGCAGCTCCACGGCACTCTCGATGGCATAGGCCGGAAACTCGGGGAAGTCATTGGCATCGAGCGTGTTCAGCCTAAAAGAGCTCTTCTCGCAACCAATCAGCACCTGGCGCTCGGACAGCTCAAAGGTGACCGGGGCATCGGGGAGGGTCTTGGTGATATTGGAGAGCATCTTACAGGGGATAACCATCTCGCCCTCTTCTTCGACATGCGCCGCGATGCGATGACGGATCGAGATGGTGTAGTTAGAGGTCTGGAATTCCAAGATGCCGTCTTGGGCCTTAACGAGCACGCCCGACAGGATGGGGAGGGTGGATGCCGAAGCGACACCCTTCATAACGACGCCGATGGCTTGTGTAAGCGAGCTCTGGCTGACGGTGAACTTCATCTTTTAATACCTTTCTATAGATATAAATATCTTAATAATAGTAATAGCACTGACGAAACTGTTGATTACTCCCAAAGACGCAGGTCAGACCCAGAAAGAGAATCGACAGCAACCTGTGTGCAACAGGGGTGGTTTTCCACGTTCAAAACCTGCGCAAAACTTTTCATCACCGCGGGTTGGGTTTTAGACACCTTATGCCCGTGGTTTCGACAAGTTTTCAACAGGTGTCTCTATTTCCCTACGAGCGCAGTGTAATTTTATCGCGCAGCGACTTGAGGTCTTCGGTGACGGTGCGGTCTTCCTGGATCATCTTCTGGACCTTTTTGTAGCTCGTACTGACGGTCGAGTGGTTGCGGTTGCCAAATTCGGCGCCCACCGCCGTGGTCGTCATCTCGCACATCTCGATGGCCAGATAGATGGCAATATGGCGTGCTTTGGCGATATTGGCGTTGCGACGCGGGCCGATGAGCTCCTCGTGCGTCACGCCGTACTGCTCTTCGATGACGGACTGAACCGTCTGGACGTTGATCTTTTTGGCCGATGTGTCGAAGTACTGGCTGGCGATGGCGTCGATATCGTCAAAGGTGAGCTCCCCGCCCTCGCGCTCGCGGTCGCCCGCCTCGCCGGCGCAGCGCTCGCAAAAGCTCTCGAGTTCGCGGATGTTGGTGCCCGAGACCTCGGCCATGTGTTTAAAGTGCTCGTCGGTCAGGTGCCCGCTGTCGCCCCCATAGGCCGCCAGCAGCGAGTCGTCGCCTGCCTCGGGAGCGGCGACGATGGTGTTCTCGTAATAGCGCTGCAAGATCTTATATTTCATCTCGTAGCTGGGCTCTGCGACCAGGCAGAGCATGCCGGCGTTGAAGCGGCTGGTCAGACGCTCGTCCATACTCAGGTCCTTGGGGGCGCGGTCTGCCGCGATGACGACCTTCTTGTTGTTGCGGATGAACTCGTCCATGAGCTGGAAAAAGTAGTCCACGCTCGCGCGCTTGCCGATGATGTTTTGGATGTCATCGATGATGAGCACGTCCACGCCGTGGTATGCCTGCATGATGGGGGCATTGCTCTTCTTTTGACGGTCGAACTCGGTCATCAGGTCGTCCAGATATGCCTGGGAGTTGGCATACTTGACCTTGATCTCGGGCGACTTCTCGGCGAGCTCGTTTTTGATGGCAAGCAGCAGGTGCGTCTTGCCCAGGCCCGATTTGCCGTAGATGAACAGTGATGTGCACGTGCCGCGCTCGTCTGCGAGGGCGGCAAACTTGAGTGCCGAGCGATAGGCATGGCTGTTCTCGGGGCCGTAGACAAAGTTCTCAAAGGTAAATTTTGAGTTCGCGGCGAGCGGGGCTCCATCCGTATTCTGCTCGGCCGGTACGGTCGGTGCTGGCATGGGTGAAGCGGGGGTCGCAGCTTGCGTGGACTTAGTCGGCGCTCCGCCCTTCATCTGGTTCATCATGCGACGAAAGTCATCGGCCGAGAGCGTGTTCTTGATTGCAATGCCCGAATCCGCGCCCGCCGCTGCGTCGTGAGCGATAGGCATGTGCGTGACGGGTGCGTTCGTTGACGCCGCAGCGGTAGGCAACGGTGCCATGGTTTCACGGGAAACATCGCTGTGCTGGTGCTCGATTGTCGGCACGTCGCCTGCGGAGGCCGGCACCGCCGGGGAGGCAGCGGGAGCCGCGGCAGGCGCCGTCGCGGCAGCGGATTCCGCCACGGCTCCTTGCGGTGCCACGATGTCGAGCGCAATCGGTGCAAAGGCGATTTCTTCCAGATAGGCCTCAATAGTCGGCTGATGCTTTTTGAGCTGCGCGATGGCAAAGCGCGAGGGGGCCTCGATCGTGAGCGTATCTTCGGTTAGGCTTATGGCGCGCGATTGCCCCAGCATGTTGATGAGGCGTGCATCTTGGCCGTCGCGCTGGCAAAAGGCGATGGCATCCCCCAGGATGATGCTTGCTTCCTCGTCCACTGTCTCTCCCGTTCTTTAGCTCTGAGCTCGCACGCGAGCGGCGCCGAGTTCGGTCAGATGGTATTTCTGGCCATGCTTGATGACCAAGCCGGCCTGCGCCAAGTCATTGAGCGTGCGTGACCAAGTGGGGGCCGAGTTTCCAAACGCCCTCGCCAGATCGGTAGCACCGCACGCTTGATTTTGTGCCAGATAGCCCAGTGCGGCGTTGCCGCGATCGCTTACGAATACGTCCGGTTGTGGCTGCGCATACTGATTTGCTGCATTAGGATACATCATTTGAGCTGCTGGTTGTTGAGAACCCTGCATCGGCGGCATTTGCTGTTGAAAACTTTGAGGCCACTGTTGGTAAGGCTGCGGGGTCATCTGCTGGGCCCAAGGGTTGTACTGCTGCTGCGGCATCTGCTGGTACGGCTGCTGATATCCCTGCTGGTACTGCTGTGGGAACTGCTGGCCATACCCCAGTGGCGGCATCTGCTGATATGGATATCCCTGTTGGTACGGCTGATAGCCCATTTGCTGGCCGCCCGGTGCCCCCGTCGCCTGCTGCATTGCTGCTGCATCCTGATCCGCCAGCGGCATGGCCTCTGGCGCGTTTGACGGCATCGACATCGATGCCGCCTGGGACTGTTGTGTAGGAAGCATTCCGGGCTGCTGCATCTGTCCCACGGGGCGCTGCATCTGTTGCGTTGCCATGGGCTGCTGCGCAAAAGCTCCCGGCAGGGGATATGTGGGATGCTCCGTCTCGGGCCGCACGGCAGCGCCGCGTCCGCCGGCGCGTTCGATTTCCTGCACGCGTTTAGGGTTCAGGCTTACCGTAACCACGGTGCCGTTGCCCATATTGTCCTCGATGGATACGGCACCGCCGGCGTTTTCCAAATACTCCTGCACCATGGGAAACCCTGCTCCGGTTCCACGGATGTAGCGCTTCATCTTGCTGTTTGCGCTGGTAACGCCAAAGTCGAAAGCGCGCTCCTTGTCGTCGATGCCGGGTCCTTGATCGGCAAAGCGGATGGTGTCTCCGCCGTCCAGAATCGAGATGATGGGCTCGGCAAAGTGCGCGTGGATAAAGTTTTCGACAATCTCGCGGATGACCATGAGCGAGATATGGCCACCTTGTTCTTTCATGCACTGGTAGACGGTGTTGGTCGTCTCTTCCAAATACGTGCGGACATCTTGCGGATCAATGACGATCACACGCGGTGTCGACAGCATGTCGTCATAGACGGCGATGCGCGCGGCGTACATGGCTTTTGGCGCCTGCGTGGTCGTCTGCTCGCCTTCCTTACGCTCTTCGCGCACGCCGGTGATGTGCTCGTTGTCGGGTGCCGGGTCTCCGGAATCGACCATGGTGTAAAAGTCGTCAGACATGCCGCTCGCAATCTTTCAAAAGGTTTCGAACAAATAGTAGCTCACCGTGCAATGTTTCTCATCTTTCGACAACTTTTCAAAACCTGTTGAAAACTTTGGAAAACGGACGAAAAGTTCTCAACATTGCCAACATGACCTGTTGAAAACTCGATGAAATATCGTGAAAAGTTGCCATGCACCGCTAAATCGAGCTCGGCTTATGGGGGAACCGTGTGAACTGCGCAACCTTTTACCTTTGATTTCTTGACATTTGAACATCGATTTCCCTACAATCTTCAAGCTCACGTGTCTATATCTGCGTCCGCGCCCCCGCGGACACTCGAAATGCAGCAGGAGGAACTTAAGATGAAGCGTACGTATCAGCCTAATAAGCGTAAGCGTGCCAAGACCCATGGCTTCCGTGCCCGTATGGCCACTAAGGGTGGTCGTGCCGTGCTCGCCCGTCGTCGTGCCAAGGGCCGCAAGCGTCTCACTGTCTAGCAGCGATACACACATCTCGCATGAAGACTATTAAGTCTCGGCAAGATTTCGAGCATGTGTTCAGTCAGGGGCGTCGTTTTAATCACCCTCTGATTCGAATGACCATATGTGAATCGGTTGGCGAAGGCGACTCCGGAAGGGTCGCCTTCGTTGGTGCTAAACGGCTCGGTTGTGCTGTCGTGCGCAACCGTTCTAAGCGTGTGATGCGCGAGGCCGCCCGCAGCTGTGGATTTCCCGTTGCGGGTTATGACATCATCTTGTTCGCAACTCCCAAGACGAGGGTTTCCTCGCCGCAGGAGATGGACAATGCATTGCGTTCGCTTATGAAACGCGCCGGCGTTGCCGGGGAGGAGCGATGAGCAATCACGTTTTGCGACGTGTTGCCATCGCTCCTATTCGCATATATCAACAGGTTATTTCGCCCTTATTGCCTGACGCCTGCATTTATTACCCAACGTGCTCACAATACGCCGTCCAGGCGATTGAGAAGTACGGTGTTTTGAGAGGCTGCTGGCTTGCCGTGAGGCGCATCGCTCGCTGCAATCCCCTGCACGTCGGCGGTTATGACCCTGTGCCCTAGCGGGCACTCGCTATCGGAGGAAAACTTACATGTGGGATTGGATCGTTAACATCCTTTTCGAGCTGCTCAAGCTCATCCAGACCTTTGCGGTCGACTGGGGCCTGTCCATCATCATCCTGGTGGTCATCATCCGTCTGCTGCTGACGCCGCTTATGCTCAAGTCGACTAAGTCGACGGCACGCATGCAGGTGCTGCAGCCCAAGATGCTCGAGATCCAGGAGCGCTATGCCGACGATCCCCAGCGTCAGGCCGAGGAGATGCAGAAGTTCTACAGCGAGAACAAGTTCAACCCGATGGCTGGTTGTCTGCCGCTGTTGATTCAGATGCCTGTCCTGTTCGCCCTATTTACGCTGCTGCGTAACCTGCCGGACTACTTTAACGATGGCACGTTCTCGTTCTTTAATATTCTGCCCGACCTGACCACCACGCCGAGTGCCTCCTTTGCCGATGGCTTTATGGTCGCGCTGCCTGCGCTGGTCTGCCTGATCCTGTTCGCTGTCCTGACCCTGATTCCGCAGCTCTATATGTCGCGCAACCAGACCGGCCAGCAGGCTCAGAGCATGCGTATGATGGCCGTTGTCATGACGGTCATGATGCTTTGGATGGGCTGGAGCCTTCCCGTTGGTGTTCTGCTGTACTACGACGTCTCGTCTGCTTGGCAGGTTATCCAGCAGATTTTTGTGACGCAGAAGGTCATCGACAAGGCGAAGGCCGATGAGGAGGAGCGTCTTAAGAACGCGCCGCTGCAGGTTGAGGTCACTCGTCGCGAGAAGAAGCCGCGCCCGCACAAGAAGAAGTAGTGGGATATCAATCTTATTTAGGTACCTAACTTTTGGAGTACGTTATGTCTGAAGAGATCATCGAGGATATGCTTGAGGAGGTTGCCCCGCAGGTCGCGGGCGATTATCCCGAGATTGCACAGCGCTACAAGGCCGGTGAAGAGCTGACCGATGAGGAGCTTGACACCATTGCCGATGTTGCGATTTCCATCCTGCGTTCCATCCTTTCGCACTTCGATGCCGCCAACTCTCCTATCGATGAGTATGAGGGCGACGAGGGCGAGCTGATTTTGGATGTAACGGCTCCCGACCTTGCTGTTCTCATTGGCCGTCATGGTCGCACTCTTGATGCCCTTCAGGTTATGTTCTCTTTGCTGGTGAGCCGCAAGCTCGGCTTTAGGTATCCGGTTGTAGTGGACGTTGAGGGATACAAGAGCCGCCGTCAGGACAAGGTTGCCTCCATGGCTCAGTCTGCTGCCGAGCGTGCCATCCGCACTCATAAGAGTGTTTCGCTTCCGCCCATGAATGCCTACGAGCGCCGACTGGTTCACATTGCACTTCGTGGCAATGATGCCGTCGATACTCATTCTGAGGGTTCTGACCCTGATCGCCATGTGGTGATTGTTGCTCGATAATCTACTCGAGCTTATGCTAAGGGGACGTGGTTTCCACGTCCCCTTTTTTTGTCAAAAGTTCTCGATACACTGATTTTTGTCAGAAAGGAGCTTTCGTTGTTAGTACTTACTGATCAGCAAGCTGACGAGATGTTGACTCGTCTAACTTCCTATTGCAAAGAGTATTCCTTAAGCGTATCTGATGTTGAGCTGAGGAAATGTATTCAGCATTTGGATTTGGTTCTGGAAACAAATAAGACAACCAATCTTACCCGTATTCTTAATGTAGAAGATGCTGCAGTACTTCATATCCTCGACTCACTTGTTTTGCTCCCCTATATCAATAAGGCTCCTGAGGGAGCTTTGCTTGATATGGGAACAGGTGCGGGCTTCCCTGGTATTCCATTAACCATAACCACACATCGTAAAGCTACTTATATTGACTCTGTTGGTAAGAAGGTTGATGCTGTCAATTCGTTTGTTCATGCTCTTGGATTGAAACATGCTCATGCGGTTCATGATCGCCTTGAAGAATATGCTCGAAGCCATAAGAAGCAGTTCTCTGTTGTAACTGCCCGTGCACTGGCTCCTCTACCGATTCTTGTTGAGTATGCGGCTCCGTTCCTCAAAGATGGAGGGCTATTTGTTATCACCAAGGGTAATCCTTCGGATGAAGAGCTTGCTTCCGGTATGTCAGCAGCTAAGATTTGCGGCTTCACTTTGCTTCTGAATGACGCAATCGATTTGCCTGAGGGCTTGGGCCACAGGGAGTTCATTGTTCTTAAGAAGAGTCATCCAGCATCCGTTTCATTGCCTCGTGCAAATGGCATGGCAAAGAAGAATCCGCTTGCCTAGATGTTTCACGTGAAACATAATGGATACTACAACTTGCAGTGTTTCACGTGAAACATGGCGGTTGATATCGAATCGGAATGTTTCACGTGAAACATCCTCCGTTTGACAGCTTTAATACACACCAGGAGGGACCGTGGGATTTCGCGACGTTAAGCGTTCTAAGAGCGCAAGAGACACGCGTATCATTGCAATCATCAATCAAAAAGGCGGCGTCGGTAAGTCAACGACGGCTGTAAACCTTGCAGCAGCACTGGGTGAGCAGGGTCGTAAGACACTGATTGTCGATTTTGATCCGCAGGGAAACAGTACCAGTGGATTTGGAATTGAAAAAGAAGAGCTTGATCAATGCATCTATGATGCATTGTTGAATGATGTGCCGGCAGAATCGCTTGTTCTTGATACCAATTGCAAAAAGGTATTCGTAATTCCAGCTACGATTCAGCTAGCAGGTGCCGAAATTGAGCTCGTAAGCGCAATTGCTCGTGAAACCCGCCTCAAAGATTTGCTTGAGCCGATTCAGGACGAGTTCGATTTTATTTTCATTGACTGTCCTCCTTCGCTCGGCCTGCTTACTATCAATGCCTTGACCGCAGCAGACAGCGTTTTGATTCCAATCCAGTGTGAGTATTACGCGCTCGAGGGCGTTACGAAGCTGCTTGAGTCAATGAAGATGGTCAAATCGCGTCTGAACAAGGGCTTAGACACCTATGGCGTGCTTATGACCATGTATGACTCACGTACTTCTTTATCGAATCAGGTTGTTGAGGAAGTTCAATCGTACTTTGGTGATAAGGCGTTTAAGACGCTGATTCCCCGTACGGTTAAAATCTCTGAAGCTCCGTCTTTTGGAGAACCGGTAATTACCTATGCACCTCAAAACAAGGGTGCAAAAGCGTATATGAACCTTGCAAAAGAGGTGATCAAGCGTGCCTAGTGCAAAGAAACGTGGTGGATTGGGACGCGGACTCAATGCTTTGGTCTCAGAGGCTGAGTATGAGACCGGTGGTTCTGCTGCATCTGCTTCAAATGCCGCATCTGAAACAAAACTACCTATTGAGGATATCGTTCCCAACCCTAATCAACCGCGAATTCACTTTAATGAAACTGAACTCCGCGAGTTGAGCGAGTCAATCCAAGAACATGGTGTTTTGCAGCCGCTCTTGGTTCGCAAGCATGGAAACGGCTATGAGATCATCGCTGGTGAGCGTCGTTACCAGGCGTCAAAGCTTGCTGGTCTTGAGGAACTGCCTGTCATCATTAAAGATGTTAATGAAGAAGAGATGCTGGCTCTTGCTCTTATCGAAAACCTTCAGCGTTCTGATCTGAATCCCGTCGAAGAGGCTAAGGGCTATCGCCAGCTCATCGATGCTAGCGGCATGACCCAGGAGGCATTGTCGAAGGCCGTAAGCAAGTCACGCTCTGCAATTACAAACTCGCTGCGCCTTCTCGATCTCCCCGAAGTAGTTCAGCAGATGATTTTTGAGGGTAAACTTACTGCTGGTCACGCACGTGCGATTCTTGCAGTTCCCTATGAGGATGCTCGAATTCGACTTGCAGAGAAGGTTGTTGCGGAGGGCCTTTCCGTAAGAGCGACAGAAAATCTTGCTCCATTGTTTTCTGCCGGAGAGACGCCTAAGACGCCGAGGCCTGCAACGCCTCAGTCTTTTAAAAAGGCTGCGCGTGTACTTCGTCAGCTATTTAATACCAACGTTCGCGTGAAGAGCTCGCGTGGAAAGAATAAGATTGAGATTGAGTTTAAAGACGAGGAAGAGCTCTCTCGTATTCTTGGTGAAATGATTCAGTTTGATCAAGGAGGCCAAGATGAGGACTAAGATTTTAACTGCGATTGCATTGGTGACGACTGTCGCGGCTGGTGCCTTTGCTGGCTATAAGATCGCGACAGACGATGAACTTCGAGGTCGTTTGCTTCGTGGCGCGCAAGATATTGTCGATACTTCCAAGAAGAAAATGGATGTTATGACAGAAGATGTTGCCATGCGCACTGCTCAGGTGACGAAAAATCCTAAGATTAATCAAGGTTGGGTTAGCAACCAATGGGAAAATGTAGGCTATTAGGTACCTAACAATTACCCTGCATATTTTGAGGGGCCCTTGTCTGATTCATGAGACAAGGGCCGCTTATTTTGTCCGTAAAAAATGGGAAAGCTAGCAGCGGTCCAAAATTGAGGTCAAAAAATGAAACGGCCCCTGTTGCAGGATATGCAACAGGGGCCGTTCGATGTTTCACATGAAACGTTTTGGAGTGCGACTCCCCTATGCGTTCTTCTGAACTTTGAAACGCTGTTTCAGCTGTCCGCAAGCGGCGTCAATATCGTTACCACGGGAGTTACGAATCGTGGTCTCGATGCCACGGGACTCAAGACGACGCTGAAGATCCTCAACCTTAAGAATCGGCGACGGCTTGAGCGGGCTGCCCTCGATGTCGTTTAGTTGAATCAGGTTAACGTGGCACAGCGTTCCCTCGCAGAAGTCGCAGAGTGCCTGCATCTCGGGATTCGTATCGTTGACGCCTTCGATCATGGCATACTCATAGGTCGGGCGGCGGCCAGTCTTCTCGGTGTAGAGCTGAAGCGCTTCGTGAAGGCGAAGCAGCGTGTACTTCTTAACACCGGGCATGAGCTTATTGCGCGTCGACTGGATGGCGGAATGCAGGGAAACGGCAAGCGTGAACTGCTCGGGGATGTCGGCAAATTTGCGAATACCGGGAATAACGCCGCTGGTAGAGACGGTGAGGTGACGAGCGCCGATACCGATACCATCGGGGTCGTTGAGGATACGCAATGCCTTGAGAACCTCGTCGTAGTTGGCAAACGGCTCGCCCTGGCCCATGAAGACAACGCTTGTGGCACGCTCGCCAAAGTCGTTGGATACATGAAGCACCTGGTCGACGATCTCTTGAGCGGTCAGAGAGCGCTTGAGGCCGTTGAGACCGGTAGCGCAAAAGGCGCAGCCCATGCCGCAGCCTGCCTGGGTGGAAACGCAGACGGAAAGTTTGTTACGACGGGGCATGCCGACAGTCTCGACGGAAATGCCATCGTGGTACTCGAGCAGATACTTGCGCGAGCCATCTTTGGAAACCTGCTTGGTGAGTTCAGTCGGCGTATCAAAGGCAAAAGCCTCTTTAAGCTGCTCACGGAAAGCCTTGGGAAGGTTGGTCATATCGTCAAACGAACAAACGTTCTTCTCAAAGACCCATTCGATGAGCTGCTTCGCGCGGAAGGCGGGCTGGCCAAGTTCGGCCACGAGCTCGCGAATATCGTTTTGGCTCAAGTCGCGAATGTCTTGAGATTTAGTCCTGGGATTCATGGAAGCCTTTCGATTTTGGGGAAACGTAGAGGGTATCGCTACAATATGGTATCAGCTGCAGAAATTATAGAGGAGGAGTCTGCCCATGCCGGGTAAAAGCCTAGAGAACATGCACGTAGCGGTCTTGGCGGGCGGTCATTCCGCCGAGCGCGAGATCTCGCTCGATTCGGGAAAGAACGTTGTGGTGGCGCTGAAGGAAGCCGGCTACACCTCGGTGGAGCTGCTTGACACGGCCGCTGATGACTTTATGGTAACCATGGCGACCGGCGGATTCGATGTGGCATTTATCGCCATGCACGGCGCCGGCGGTGAGGATGGCGCCATGCAGGGTGCCATGGAGACCCTGGGTATCCCCTACACGGCCTCGGGCGTACTTGCCAGCGCCTGCGGTGCCGACAAGGAGGTCTCTAAGCTCCTATACGCCAAGGCGGGCATTCCCATTGCCCCCGGCCTTGCGCTCGAGGTGGGCGATGAAGTCGATATCGATCATATCGTCGAGGTTTGTGGCGAGCGCTGCTTTGTGAAGCCGGCCGTCAACGGTTCCAGCTACGGCATTTCCCTGGTCCATGAGCCCTCCGAGCTGCCCGCGGCAATCGCCAAGGCGTTTGAGTACGGCGACAAAGTGCTGGTCGAGAAGTGCATCGAGGGTACCGAGATCACCGTCGGCGTATACGGCGAAGATGACGTGCGCGCCCTGCCGATTGTCGAGATTCGTAAGCCCGAGGACTGCGAGTTCTACGATCTGGACGTGAAGTATGTCGACCCTACGGATATCCATCGCATTCCGGCGCAGATTTCACCCGAGAATTACGCTCGCGCTCAGGAACTTGCCTGTGCCGCTCACAAGGCCCTCGGTTGCCTGGGTATCTCGCGCAGCGACTTTATTGTGAGCGAGGACGGCCCCGTTATCCTCGAGACCAATACCATTCCCGGCATGACCGATACGTCGCTGTATCCGGATGAGATCCGCCACACCGACGACATGACGTTCCCGCAGGTCTGTGACAGCCTGATCCGTATGGGCCTTCGTCGAGCGGGCATTGCATGCTAATCGAGGACGCGGTTTCGTCAGGAACGCCGCAGTTTGTCATCGACTCCTATGCCACGCTTGCCGACCGCGCCAAAACGCAGTCCTTCGGTCTTATCGAGGAAGATGTGATTGTCCTCGATACCGAGACCACGGGTCTTTCGGTGCAGGACAATGAGCTGATCGAGATCTCGGCGGCCCGTCTTTCGGGCCGCGAGATCGTCGACCGCTTCGATACCTTCGTGCATCCCAAGCAGCTGATTCCCGCCGAGATTACCGAGCTCACGAGCATTACAAATGCCGATGTGGCAGATGCCCCGTCGGCCGTTGAGGCCGTCGCCGCTCTCGCCGATTTTGTCGGTGGTTGCCCGGTGATCGCACATAACGCCACGTTCGACCGCTCGTTTATCGAGTCTGTCAAAGGCGGCGTCAACGTGAGCGATATTTGGATCGATTCGTTGGCGCTGTCGCGCATCGCGCTTCCGCGCCTGACCTCGCACAAGCTGTCTTTTATGGCCGATCTGTTTGGCTGCGACTCGGTATCACACCGTGCCAATGCCGACGTCGACGCCCTGTGTGGCGTATGGCGCGTGTTGCTCGTGGCGCTCACCGACTTGCCCCAGGGCCTCATGGCGCGCCTAGCCGACATGCATCCGGACGTGCCTTGGTCCTATCGTCCTATCTTCTCATTCTTGGCAGGGCAGAACCCTGGTTCTATCTTCTCTCTCAGCGCCGCTCGTGCTGACGTTCTCAAGGCCGATCGCGCCGACGATCGGGTGGATGCCGATGAACTGCCGGTTCTCAAGATGCCGAGTCGTGAGGAGATTGAGGCAGACTATGCGCCAGGTGGCCTAGTCAATCGCATGTATCCCACCTACGAGCCGCGTGATGAGCAGATCGCGATGGCGCTCGAGGTCCGCGATGCGCTGGTCACGGGCACTCATCGAGTAATTGAGGCAGGCACAGGCGTCGGCAAATCGATGGCCTATCTGGTGCCTTTTGCCGAGGCAGCACGCCGTAACAACATCACGGTTGGTATTGCGACCAAATCGAACAATCTTGCCGACCAGCTCATGTACCATGAGCTGCCAAAACTTGCCGAGCAACTGGACGGTGGTCTGTCATTTTGCGCGCTCAAGGGGTATGACCACTATCCGTGCCTGCGCAAGCTTGAGCGCATGAGCCGCGGCCAGGTCGAGATTACCACCAAGCGCGATCCGGCGGACACGCTCACGGCGGTCGCGGTCATTATGGCGTACGTCTGCCAATCAGCCGATGGCGACCTCGACTCGCTCGGCATTCGGTGGCGCAGCGTCAACCGTCCCGACTTTACGACGGCCTCGCGCGAGTGTGCTCGTCGCCTCTGCCCGTTTTTCCCTGATAAATGTTTGGTCCACGGTGCTCGCCGTCGTGCGGCGCATGCCGATGTGGTGGTCACCAACCATTCCCTGCTGTTCCGCAACGTCGCGGCCGAGGGCAGGATTTTGCCTCCGATTCGTCATTGGGTAATCGACGAGGCCCATTCCATCGAGCGCGAGGCGCGCCGTCAGTGGGCGCGCGTGGTGTCGGCGGACGAATCACGCGTCCTGTTCGAGCGCCTGGGTGGCTCGAGCACCGGCGCACTAAGCCAGGTTTCCCGTGATTTGGCAACCTCCGAGGGCTCTACGCTCTATCTGGGCCTTACTGCCAAGGCGACGTCGACGGTTGCCCGCGCGAGCATGGCAATCGCCGACGTGTTCGATGGCGTTCGCGAGCTCGGCCGCCGTGCGCGTGGGGGTTATGACAATGCCAATCTATGGATTGGCCCCGAGCTGCGCGAATCAGACGACTGGCATGATTTCTTACAGTCGGCCTACACTGGCATCGACGCATTGGAACAAGCTGACAAGAGCGTCGACGCGCTGGTGCAAGCCGTCGGCACCGACAAGCCCGAGGTTGTTGTCGACCTGGGTGATATCTCGCGCCGCCTGCACGAGCTGGCCGAGAACCTCAAACTCATCATTGATGGCACCGATGAGCACTACGTGTATTCGCTGCAGGTCAATCGCAGACTTCGTGCCGGCGGAGAGTCGATGACCGCAGAGCGCATCGACATTGGCGAGGCTTTGGCAACCGAGTGGCTACCCGAGGTTCACACGGCTATCTTTGCCTCGGCGACCATGACGGTGTCCAAAAGCTTTGAGCACTTTAACCATGCGGTCGGCCTTGATCGCATCGGTGCTTCAACGTCGTCATCGCTGCACTTGGATTCGAGCTACGACTTCGATTCGAACATGGCTGTAGTCGTTGCGGGCGATATCCCCGATCCGCGCGATCGTGAGAGCTATCTTACGGCGCTCGAGCGCGTACTGGTCGACGCCCATCTTGCCATGGGCGGATCGGTGCTCACGTTGTTCACCAATCGGCGCGACATGGAGGACCTATACGCCCGCGTTGAGCCCAAGATGGCCCGTGCGGGTCTGGAGCTCAATTGCCAGCAGCGCAACTCATCTCCTCGTCGCCTGCGCGACCGGTTTATCAACGAACCGACCTCGTCGCTTTTTGCGCTCAAGGCCTTCTGGGAGGGGTTTGATGCCAGCGGCGAGACGCTGCGCTGCGTCATCATTCCCAAGTTGCCGTTCTCAAGCCCCACGGACCCGCTCTCGTGCGAGCGCAACCTGCGCGAAGACCGCGCATGGGCGCGCTATTCGCTGCCCGAGGCGGTGCTCGAGGTTAAGCAGGCCGCGGGGCGTTTGATTCGCTCGTCGACCGATAGCGGTGTGCTGATCTTGGCGGATCCTCGCCTGGTGACGAAGGGCTATGGCAAGAAGTTCTTAACGTCGCTGCCCACGAGCTCCTACCAGCGCATCGAATCGGCGCAGATTGGGCACTATCTACAGCTGTGGCGTGCACGCCACGAGCGGCGGCGCTAAAGCGGACAGACGAGGGTTTTTGCCATATCGCACAGACGCTTTGACAGGGCGGGGTCATCCAAGATGCGGATGGCTCCGCCCGCTGCGATTATCTGGCTCAGCAGCCAACGCTCGGAGCCGTAATGTACGGTTACCGTTGCCATGTCTGTCCCGCTGCGCTTGATTAGGGTGATGCCGGCCCAGTCCAGATGCTCCGCCATATCGAATGGCATCAAGAGCTTTGCGCTGCGCCGCGCCCGGGCAAGGGAATCGTGGAGGGATGCGACGTCCGGTGCGTGAGGCACGACGGAGTCTTCCGTTAAGGCGAGTCCCTCGATTTTATCCATGCGATAGGTGCGCTGCTCATCGACTGCGATGTCCCAGGCAATCAGGTATGTTTGGTCGCCGTTTGCCGTAATGCGCAAGGGGTCGACCAGACGCTCGCGTGGCCGTGCATCGTCCATCGAGCGATACGAGATACGGCAGCGAACGCCGTCCTGAATGGCGCAGCTCAGCTGCTGCCAGTGCGACCCGTGGTTGACGGTGTCAAAGACGCGCTGGTTATAGCCGAGCTCTTCGGGTAGAAGAGCAAATCGAATCCGAGCCGCCGTCTGCGGCTCGATCCCCAACGATTCAAGCTCGTGGTTGAGCACGGCGCCCTCGGCGGCACTCAGGCGCAGCGGTAGCACACGACCGGCGTCACCGGTGAGGACCACACGCTCGCCGTGGCATTCGCAGATGATGCGCGCGCCCGATTCTCGGTCCGCGAGCGTCGAGACGATCTCGAGAATCTCGTCGAGCGACGCCCCCGTGATGTCAAAGCGACTGCAAATCTCGTTTCGAGTCATGCCGTTCTCGCCGGCGGCGTAGAGGGCCTCCATGATGTCGATGGCGCGCGAGAGCCTCTGCTCGCTGGTGAGTTTACGCACGGGCATGCTCGTGCACCGTCCTTTCAATGAGGTGGTTCCACGCCTGCTTGAGCGATTTGGGGGCCATGGGCCTCATGCCGTCCGTGGCGTGGGCCATGCAAAATGAGGCGGCGGCTTCAAGGTCACGCACGTCAACGGTCCAGGTCCATCCCGCATCGGTGTGTGCGAGCTCACCTCGCCCGCGCGTGAGGCCGTTGATCATATCGATCTGCGTCTGAGGGGCGAACGAGAACGTGGCTGCAACGGGCGGTCGGTCGGTAAAATCGAATTCAAAGAACAGATAGTCGTTGAGATTGAAGTCCGCGGGAATGGCGTAGGCCTTCGAAGGACGCCAGGCGCGAACGATACGGTCGCAGCGGAATGTCCTGATGTCGTCGGTGACATTGTCGAGGCCGCAGAAGTACGCCACGCCCTCGCGCTCGAACATGCCGTAGACGCAGACGGTACGTTCTTTCTGCTCGCCGCGTCCGTTCTGATATAAAAATCGCAGCGCGCACCGCTCGGCAAAGGCGCTCCATACCGCATCGACGGTGGGAGAGCGGCGGATCGGTGCTTCGTCCGCCGTCGTCCTGCCGGTGAGGTAGGCAATCTTGGAGCGAATATCGGCAAGCGGCGCGGCAAAGGTGGATGAGCCGGCCGCTAACGTCTGGTCGATGGCGTTGAGCAGGATATCGGCGTCGTCTGCGGTGATGAGGCCGCCTGCAGCAAACGTGTGCTCGCGGTCGATTGTCCACGAGCTTTCCTCGGTCTCCTGCGCACCGGCGGGGCGAACCTCCTTGATTAAGATGCCACGCTCGAGCAGTTTGTCACGATCGCGCCGAAACTTGCGCTTATCCGAGTCGATATTGCCCGAGCCATATCCCAGGTCAGAATCCAAGACGATCTGCTCGGTCGTCAGCGGTTCGGGGGAGCTGTTGAGCACAAAGAAAAGATTGAGGATGCGCTGAGCCGTTTTATCGAAACTTGGCTCCGAATTCCCCTTTTTAATTGTCGCGGTCGCGTCGCTTGCCGTCATAGAGTCCTCGCATGAGAAGGTGGTTTGCTGCCATGATTTTAGTCCGATATGGAGATTAGGCTATATCCTTGTCCGCTCGGGGCGTTAAGATGGCCCGAATTCGGTCGTTTGCGCTCGCTCGGGGTATACTTTCGACTATATACGGTTCTAATGTGCAAGCATTGGGCCTATTTGTCGGATTATGGATGTGGAGCGCACATGGCGAACACCCAGAACTATATTAACCACCTGCTGCAGAACACCGGCATTACGCCGGCATGCAGCGAAGAAGAGCGCTTGGCTGCCGAGGATATCGCTCAGATCTTCCGCAACCACGGCTTTGATCCCGAGGTTCAGGAGTTCAATGCCCCGGCGCCCAGTAGATTGGCATTTGCCGTTACCGGTATCCTTGCGTTTGCCGGCGCCTTGCTGATGGGCATTGGCGGCGGTATCGGCTTGGTCGGCACCTTGCTGGCCATTGTCGGTGCCGTACTCTACGTGCTCGAGCGCACGGGCCACCCCGTGGTTTCGCGCCTGGGTAAGACGGGCGTGAGCCAAAATGTCATTGCCTACCACAAGGCCTCGGGCCCGCTTGCGTCTCCGCGCAACCGCCCGGTGGTCGTTGTCGCACACTACGACTCTCCCCGTGCTGAGCTGCTCGCCCGCGAGCCTTATGCTTCGTATCGTGCGCTCATCGCCAAGCTGTTGCCCGTTGCCACGGTTGCCCCCGCTGCCGTTGCCATCCTGCGTATCCTGCCGCTCCCCGGCGCGCTCAAGGTTCTGCTGTGGATTGTCGCGATCCTCGCTTCCCTCGTTGCACTTGCCAACGCGGCAAACATCATCTCTAACCGCCACATTCTTCCCTATACGTCCGGCGCGGTGTGCAACAAGTCTTCTGTCGCCGCCATGCTCGGCGTCATGGACAACGTTGCTCCCTTCCAGGGCGAAAACGAGTTTCCCGACGATGTTCCGTTCGATACCTATTTTGGGGAGCAGAAGCGTCGTGCCGAAGAAATGGCGCGCGCAGCGGCGGAGTATGCCGCGGCCCAGCAGCAAAACGACTACGGCAACACCATCGAGTACGAAGAGCCTACCTACGCCGAGGACGAGTTCGGTCAGCCGACTGCTCCCGACGCTCAGACCGAGCCCGAACAGGGTGAGGCTTTCGACGAGCAGATCGAGGGCTTTGAGGGTGCGTCTGCCGACGAGACGCTGATTGGCGCCATTGTGCCCGAGGATCAGAATCAGGCTGTCCAGGCCGAAGAGTTCAATGACGAGGTTCCCGCTGCCGAGCCGGCGGAGGAGCCTGTCGCGGCCGAGCCCGAGCCCAAGCTCTATCGCAATGCCGCCGGCAACATCCGCTTTGGTTCGGATGCCATCCGTGCGCTCGGAATGCTTCCCGAGTCCTGCACGCTCGATTACGAGGAGGGCGAGGAGCCGACGTTTGAGCCCGAGCCTGCCCCCGTCGTGACTGCGCCTGCGCCTGTTGCCACCGTGGATGATGAGTCTGCCGCGGTTACCGCTGCCGTTGCCGAGCCCGAGGCAGTGTCCGCGATCGATCCCGCGGCAGGACTGGACATTTTGGCTCCCGCCGCGCCGGCGCAAGACGTTGCGGACGAGTCTGACGACGATTGCGTTGAACAGCCGAGGCGTGTGTCTTACGAGAGCGATACTGATTTCTCGGCCGAGATTCCCGCGGCAACGCCCCATGCCGATATTGCATCCGCGTTCTCTTCGATTGGCGCCAGCGCTTCCAACTTCTTTAAGGGTGCGCTTGCAAAGGGCAGGAAATTTGTCGACGATTTCGAGGAGAAGCGCGCTGCCGCACGCGAGACTGCCGAGCAGGAGGCTATCGCTCAGCAGCAGGCAGCCGAGGCGGCACGTGAGCGCGCGGCGCAAGAGTTCGAGCAGAACGAGGCTGTGCAGTCCGTGCCCGTCGACGCTGCCAAAGCTACGACGTCCTTTGAGTCCCAGCAACCGGCGTCCGCGGATGTTGTTGAGGCGACGACGTCTTTCGAGGCTCAGCAGCACGTCGATAGCACCATGTCGTTTGATGCCGCGCAGTTCGATTCCACGATAACGTTTGAAAAGCAAGGCACCGCGATTGCCGAGTCCCTTCCTGTTTCCGATGAGCGGGGCGATGCGGCAGACGATGACGAGTCTATTGATGCTGCCGCAATCCAAGATGCCGCCGAGGACGAGCCCGTCGAGGCCAACTCTGACGAAGAGCAATACGCAACAGCCGAGCAAGATGATTCGACCGAGGTCGAGCAGGAGGAAGTGCCTGCGGTTTCCGAGGCTCCCGAGACAGATGAGTCGAGGCCTTACTCCACGCAGATTTTCACCATGCCGACCCCGAGTGGTTCCGGTGCCACGGTTGCCGATGTTGCTCCCACCCAGGACGAAACGGTCGATTCCCTTATGGCCCAGATTTCCTCCCAGGCATCGCCGCGTCCGCAGATGAATGTCCCCGATCCGGCGTCAGCTCCGTCGCCTGCACCTTCCTCGTCTCCGCTGGCTTCGGTCCCCGATCCGTCGCTGCCGTCGATGAAGCAGACAAACGTTGCGTCTCGCACGTCGCTGTTCGACCTTCCCGATCCCTCCGCACAGGTCAACGACCCCTTTGCTACCGCTCAGGGTCCCGAACCCACATCGGCACCCGTTGCGCCTCCTATGCCCGTTGCGTCGGGCGCACAGCCGATCGAGACCATTTCGGCTCCCGCCCCTGCGGCACCCAAGTCTCGCAAGCGCGGCCTGGGCGGCCTGTTCGGTCGTAAAAAGAAAAACGAACAGGACAGCATGAGTGACTGGCTGGGCGTCGAAGACGATTACGATGCCAAGAAGTCCGGTCGCGGCATCGGTTCGTGGGATAATTTCGAGGACGATAACGATGGCTGGAAGGGCGGCGCTACGTCTTCCGACGGCGCTTCTTCCGAAGATATGCTCTCGGCTGTTGCCTCTATGGGTGACGATGAGCTGCTCGGTCACGATATCTGGTTTGTGGCAACGGGCGCCTCGGATTGTGATGGCGCCGGTATGAAGGCCTTCTTGGCTTCGCATCGCGATAAGCTCCGCGGCGTATTCTTCATCAATCTTGAATCCGTCGGCGCCGGTAGGCTTTCGGTGGTGACGGTTGAGGGTGAACAGCAGCTGCTCAAGGGTGATCGCCGCATCATGAACCTGGTCAGCAAGGTGTGCAAGTCGTTCCATGTCGATTGTGGCGCGCTCGAGATGCCCTATGCCAAGACCGATGCCTATGCCGCGCTCGAGGCGAGCCGCCGAGCCCTCACCATCGCCGGCGTGGACGGCACGCGCCTGGCTTGTGCTCGTACCGAGGACGACCTGCCCCACAATGTCAACCCGACGAACATTGCCACGGTATCCGAGGTCGTGACCGAGGTTATCCGCCGTTCGTAGACAGAGCTCTAAGGAGTCAACGTGTTTTCGTATATTAAGCGCCATTGGCCTGTCTACGTGATTTTGACCTTGATTGCCATTGCGTTAGGATTTGGGGCTGCCTACATCGTGGGTGCGAAGGGCTCGACCCCCGCCTCCGCAATCAGCGAAGAGGTGGAGCAAGAACAGAGCACGGGTGCCGATGGGATTCCTGAGTCCGAGCAGGCAATCGTTGATGGTGGATCTTCGTCTGCAGAGTAGATACGGCGATTTAAATGATTGAAAGCGGGCGAGCTGGGGGACTGGCTCGCCCGCTTTTTTCATCGTGCTAGCGGTTCTTTGGGATCGACCTAAGGCGAGCGAACCATAGGGCTGCGGCACCCGAGGTCAGAAGCGCGGTGATGCAAGCGGTGATGGGAACTGATCCTGTTGCCGGTAGGTCCTGCGGTAGGGTACAGCGTTGAATGACACAGTCCTCGTCATGTGACTCAAGTTTATCGCCGCCGCCGTTGCGGCAAAGATCGACGCGCGCGCTGTTGGTGAGTGCGGTTTGGGGCGTATAAGCCGACGTTGCCTGCATGCGCACGACTGCGCCCCGAGCGTCTGTGCCAAGGATTGCTTTGGCATCGTCAAGGTCGTCGTGCTCATCTTTGAGATCATCGCGGGTCCAGGAATCTGCATCGCTTCGAGTCGTAAAGTCGGCGGCTACTGCACCGTATTCAATGCGAATGCCCGTTACGACGGTATTGGATGCAAGGTCGAGTTCTTTCGCCTCGAGTGTGGTGGATTCCGTGGTCGGGACATCCGCCTTCCAGAGGCGCCAGCCGTCGTAATCGACGAGGCGACAGTCCTCACCAAGGCTCTCTTTTACTTCGTCGGACTCAAGCCAAGGATTTTCGTGCCCATCGTCAAGCGTCGCGTTTGCCGGCTCATCGACGTCTGTCGAGTCCAACGGCGTCGTGCGATACCACACGTTGCACAGACCGTTGAGGTCACCGATGGCGACGGGGGTTTCGATTGAGATGAATCTCGCCGTGCCGTCTTTGGCGCACTCAAGATCATCGGTAATCGTAAACTCATCAACCCAAGTAGCGGAATCGTTTCGAACATTGATGGTATAGGAGAAAAGCCCATCACTATTGGTTTGCGTCGCGGCGCGATTTTTACCATCGCCGTTGGCCAACAGGCCCTTTTCGATAGGTTGGACAAGCTCCTGACGCTTGTCGACCTGTCCTTTGATCTCGATGGGCGCATCCTTCATCGAGACGGATTGGACTTCTCCCGTGTCCTTTATTTCAAACGTTATCTCCTCGGCAAGGTCATAGGTCCGCGGAGATATCATTTCGCGCAACGAGTAGGTGCCGGGTGCAAGATGTTCGACGCGGTGCGGCTTGTCAGATGAGATCCAGGAGTCTATTTCGGTTTTATCGGGACCATATAAGGTGAGTTGTGCGCCTTTCACTTCCTGCTCTCCGCTTGCATCGACCTTGGAGATATCAACCTTGGTGTAATCGTCGGATACGTTAAGCCGTGCTTCTACAACGGGTGTTTTCTGGTCGGCATAAGTAAGGTCGACAATATGGGATGTCCGATCGAGTAAGAAGCCTGCCGGCGCTTGAGTCTCGACAACCTCGTAGTGCGCGGTGCCAGATCCCAGCGGGAGGTCGTCCGCACGTGCTTCTCCAGTTTCATCCGTCGTGACGGTAGCGACAGTCTCACCGTCGAGCGCGGCAATGCTACCGTCGGGGCGCACGATATCACCCGAGGCACGGATCTCAAAGACGGCGCCCGCGAGGCTGCTGCCGTCTACGGCATCGGTTTTAACGATCCTGATGTTTCCGATCGCGGCGTGGTCATAATACGAGGCAATTGCAACGGGCGTTAGGTTCATGTCGGCGGGTATGTTTACCTCGATCTCTTCGCCGACAAGATAGGGCTCTTTGGCCGAGGTTTCGCGTACATAATAGGTGCCCGGCACGAGCGATTCGGGCAGTGTGACGGTCCCGGTCGCGTCAGTCGTAAAGGTGTCCATTACGTTATGTGCTGGATACCAGCAAGTTTGTGAGACAGGTTTGTGATTGCTGTCGAGGAGTTGGAAGGTGAATCCGGCTAGGGGAACAGAAGCGCCTGTTTGGGCATCGCGTTTTACAATCTGGAGATGTGTCGACAGGGCGTGGTTGTCCACGATATATTGAAGCTCGGCGCCGTCGGAAATCTGATTGGCCTCGACGGTCCATTCCCCCGCACGTTTAAAACCCTCGGGGACGGTTTCCGGAACCTCACGAACCGTGTAGCCGGCGCGGTCGTATGGGACGGCTCCGTGGACACCGGCTGGTCGCTTGCCTGTGCCGAACCATGCTTCGGGCTGGTCTTTGGTGGAGGCAAAGCCATAGATGTTTGTAGTCAGTGTGCCAACAACCTGCTGAGAGCTGTTACTGACAACCTCAAAGACAACATCTCCTGCCGGCTGCTCCAGGCCGGATTGATCGCTATTGCCGTAGTCCTTGAATTTGGAAATCTCAAGGTCAAACGCAATGGGGATATCGGAAACGCGAGATTCGATCTCGACCACGCCTGAATCGCCGAGTTGGTCGGCTCCAACGGTGTAAGACCAACTGTCACCGGAGGGCAAATAGCCCTCGGGCGCCTTCGATTCATAGATGGTAAAGGTTCCCAGGGGGACATCGGTGAGGGTAGCTCGACCGCTTTCATCGGTCCTGAGAGTTTGTGTCCATCCAGGGGTTGATTGCGATACGCACACGAATTCTGCTCCTGCGAGCGAAGCCCCAACTTGGGGGCCTGCATTCGTTGCGGCGTCGAGCTTTACAATGCGCAAGGTAATGGTGCCGGGTTGTTCATCAATGGTGACGTATCCGCCGTTATCCGTCGTGGTAAAGGCAATGCGATCGTGCAGGGGGATATAACCAGCTGGCGCTGTTGTCTCAACTAGGTAGTATGCCGTGTTGGGCAGAAGTGCTGCCTGCGCTTGACCGTTGCTGTCCATCTGGACGGTGCCGACACGCGCGCCGCTGGCGCTCTCAAAAACATCGAATGTTGCCCCGTCAAACTGATAAGTATTGTTTCCGCTGGTAATGGCAGCGTTTGCAGACTGCTTTTGGAAGGAAACAGAGACCGCCGGCAGTACATAGAGCATGTCTTGACGTTTGCTGCCGCCCGATACGGCTCCTAGATAGCGTCGCGCGCGGTGCGGAGCGGCTTTGATGCTTCCTGATTTTGCGCTGTCGTGGAGCCACCGCGCAGCCGCCACGACTTCATCGCCGGCGGTAAAGTGCCCGCTCTTGGTTTTGCCCTGAGCGGTCGTGTAGG
Source organism: uncultured Collinsella sp. (assembly GCA_938033205.1). GTDB lineage: Bacteria > Actinomycetota > Coriobacteriia > Coriobacteriales > Coriobacteriaceae > Collinsella. The sequence continues at coordinate 166,791 of CALHJP010000026.1, forward strand.
AGTAGGTGCCGTCGACATGGGTAGTGCCGTTGAGCATCCATACGGCAAGCTGGGTGGCGGCGCGGGCGCGATCGGGTGAAAGATGGTAACCGCCAAACGACGTGGCGGTAGGATATCCGTGACAAACGATTGCTGCGAACTCGTCGTCGAGCCACACCCAGCCTTGATCAAAGTTGAGCCATGGGCCGCCCGGCTTGGTGGGGCCGGGACGCTCCTGGTTCATGCAGTAGGCAATCGAGGCGTCTTGAGCTTCATACTTGCCGATAAAGAAGGGCCCACAATCATCGCTGATAGTGCGGAAGCCGAGCTGGTCGTGGCCATCGACGGCAAATGCGGCGCCCGGTGCCAGGCAGCCGAAAAGCAGGAAGAGGAGCAGGAGCAGCGGACCTGTTGCGATTGCGCTGTGGACAGAGTGCGTGGGTGCGTTGGACATGGCTGCTCCTTATCCCTCGTGCGCCGCACGGGGAGGCTGCGACGCGTAGGATGAGGCTACCCCCGAGGTTCATGCGGGTAAGTACCGGAGCCTGACCAAAAGCTTGCCCAATTCCTGACAAATTGAGCTCAAATACAACAATCAAGCAAAAGCGCAGGTAGAAGATAAGGTGAACAGGAAGCCAAAGGTCCTCGTCTCCACAATTGACGCGATTTTCAAACGAATCTCCACAGCTAAAACAAGCATCGCCACCCTTGTATCGAACAAGACAACCGCGTTATACTATCCCCCACATATGCGGGCATCGCCAAGTGGTAAGGCATCAGCTTCCCAAGCTGACACTCGCGGGTTCGAGTCCCGTTGCCCGCTCCAGAAAAAGTAAAAGCACGACACCGTTCCGGTGCCGTGCTTTTTTCAATAAAGCGCCGTGACTCGAACCCGCCAGGGTGCGAGCGTAAAACAAACGCGAAGCGTTTGTAGCGAGCAGGCGAAGGCGCCGGCAGGCGCCTGAAGCCGGTGCGGATTTGCGAAGCAAATACGCGGACGTCCCGTTGCCCGCTCCATCGAGCGCGGGAGACCTTGGGACGGCCAATTCAACAAAGTCTTCCCCGTCGTCTCCGTGAATCCGAGGAGATCGACCGCAGCCGGTGCGGATTTGCGAATCAAATACGCGGATGTCCCCATGCCCGCTCCAATTCCAAAATGTTAGGTTAATGCCTGCTGCCCATACTCGCACCCGCGCACGGTACAATGGTTGAGTTACGACCAACGTGCCAATAACCAAAAAGGAGCCGCTATGATCGATCGCTATACCCGCCCGGAGATGGGACATATCTTCTCCCTCGAGAACAAGTATGCCATTTGGCAGGAGATCGAGGTTCTGGCCTGCGAGGCCCAGGCGGAGCTCGGCAAGATCGGCATTTCTAAAGACGAAGCCCAGTGGATCCGCGACCATGCCAACTTTGAGAAGGCGAAGGTCGATGAGATCGAGGAGGTCACGCGCCACGATGTCATCGCCTTCCTGACCAACATGAAGGAATATATCGACGCCGATGTTCCCGAGGGCGAGCCCAAGCCTAGTCGCTGGGTTCACTACGGTATGACCAGCTCCGACCTGGGTGATACTGCTCTGTGCTATCAGCTTACTCAGGCGTGTGACCTGATTATCGAGGACGTCAAGAAGCTCGGCGTGATCTGCAAGCGCCGCGCCTTCGAGGAGCGCAATACGCTCTGCGCCGGACGCACCCATGGCATCCATGCTGAGCCGATGACCTTCGGCATGAAGTTTGGCTCTTGGGCATGGGAACTCAAGCGCGACCTTGATCGTCTTGAGGATGCTCGCAAGAACGTTGCCTTCGGTGCCATCTCCGGTGCCGTCGGCACCTACAGCTCCATCGAGCCGTTCGTCGAGGAGTACGTCTGTGAGCACCTGGGTCTGGTTCACGACCCGCTGTCCACGCAGGTCATCAGCCGCGATCACCACGCCTATCTTGCCGGCGTGCTTGCCACTACAGCGGCCACCTGCGAGCGCATCGCGACCGAGGTCCGCAACCTGCAGAAGACCGATACACTCGAGGCCGAGGAGCCCTTCCGCAAGGGCCAAAAGGGCAGCTCCGCCATGCCGCACAAGCGCAACCCCATCACCATGGAGAAGGTCTGCGGTCTGTCGCGCGTCGTGAAGTCCAACGCCCAGGTCGCCTTCGACAACGTCGCCCTGTGGCACGAGCGCGACATTTCGCACTCTTCCGCCGAGCGTGTCGCCCAGGCCGATAGCTTCATCGCGCTTGACCATATGTTCCAGTGCCTCATTCGCGTTATCGACGGCCTGCAGCTGTATCCGGCCCGCATGATGGCCAACCTCAACAAGACCCGTGGTCTCATCTTCTCCTCCAAGGTGCTGCTGGCCCTCGTCGATACGGGCATCACCCGCGAGGACGCGTACGCCATTGTGCAGGAGAACGCCATGGCAACCTGGCATGAGGTACAGGATTGTGTCTCCGGTCCCACCTTTAAGGAACGTCTCGAGGCCGACCCGCGCTGCACCGTCAGCCAGGAGAAGCTCGACGAGATTTTTGATCCGTGGGACTTCCTCACCCGCATCGATACGGTCTTCGATCGCCTGGAGCAGCTGAGCTTCGAGTAGGGTTAACCTAATTCGACCGCTTGCGGATGCATTTCAACCTTTGGCGCCTTGCCCGTCTTGGGCGAGGCGCTTTTTTTACTGTCGCATATGCGCCCGGGTAATAAAATGAACTCCGACTGCTGTTTCGATGAAAGGGGGCACGTGCCCAGACGCATCAAGCGGGCCACCATCGTCTCGTTTACGCTCATACTCCTTGTTGCCGTCTGTGCGGGCGCCCTGACGTATACCGTTCGAAGCAGTTCTTCCTCCTCGAATGAAGCCGATAGAGATCTCCCGGTGCTCAAAATCGGCGTTACGGATAACGACCCCTATGTGTATGTCGATACCACGGGCGATTACGCCGGTATCGATATCGACATCGCCCGCGAGGCCTGCAAGCGTGCGGGGCTCAAGCCACAGTTTGTCGATATTGACTGGAACGATCGCGACCGGCTGCTCAAAAACGGTGATATCGATTGCCTGTGGTGTGACTATTCTCCCTGTTATCGCGAGGATAAGTATTACTGGACCGAGCCGTATCTAACCGTGACGGTCTCGGTTGCCGCCAAGAAAACGAGTGGCATCAAGTCCTTGGCACATCTCGATGGAAGTAAGACCATTGCGGTGATTGCGGGTTCGGTGAGTGAACGCCGATTGCTTGCGGGGGATCTGGGGGTCTCGTCGGACGTTCAAATCAAATCATATGGCTCTGCCGAACTCTGCAAAGCCGCTCTAGTCAAAGGGTACGTTGACTGCTGGATGGCGGATGTCCAGTCGCTTGACCGACTCGTTGCTCAGTATCCCGGCGTTTACCGTGTGTTTGCCGACAATGTTATGACGGTTGACTTGGGCGTCGCGTTTGATGACAGCTATGAAGGATCGGTCGTAAAGGATCTCAATACCGCGCTGTTCGACATGGATCGAGATGGCACGATTGACCGTATTGTGGGCAATTACAAGACAGGAGCGACGACGGGCGGGCAAGGAGGAAATTCATGACAACTGATGAGCATCGCTTGAGTCGAAAGACTCTGAACGTCATAGCTGCCAGCGTTATTGTCAGCGCCGTCTTGTTAGGCCTGTTGTATACGGTTGGAACCCATCGCTGCCTCGAAAAAACGCTTGGGTTTGGCCAAGAAACCATGGTGTTTTTGGAGAACGCTTGCGAAAAATATGACCGCTACGAACAGGGGAGAAAAACCGAGGCGACGCACGATTTGCTCGCCGCGGTCGAATCGTTTGTGACGTTCCTGTCCTCTGATCGCGTTGAGGTTAACGACGATCTTATCGAGCAATTTGTCCATGCCGAGAACCTTTCGGGGCTGATGGTCATGGACTCCGATGGCCATATGGCTGCCCACTACGACATCGATGGTCGCGATCCGCTCATGTTGTGGCGAGATGAGTTGGCCTGTTCGCCGGTCGCATCGATGTATCAAGGTTCCAAAGTGACCTACTCAACTGTCGATGAGCGCCGTGGTGTCGTTTTTGCCGTCTGTGCTGTTCCGTATGGCGACGGCGTTGCCCTGGCATACCGCTCACTTGTTTCCGATACGGCGGACGACTATTCATATGCCATAGCCGACGTGCTTTCGAACAGTACCTTCCACCAGGGTCCCACGGTGCTTGTTATGGAGGATGCGGAGATTGTCTCATCCAACAGTGCCGATGCTGACGTGTCGCTCGCCCGACTCCTCACCAGCGTAGGAGTTGAGTGGAAAGACGACGGCCTGACGCGCATCGAATATCGAGGAGACGAATGGTATGCCGTGCGTGCGGCATATAAGGACTACCGCCTGTTTGCGCTATATCCCAAATCTGAGGTCATGTCTGACAGGATTTCATTTGTCGCCGTCGGCGTCTTGGTGTGTCTTGCGTTTTGGGTTGTGGTGCTGTTGGCTCGAAATATCGTTGACCACCGCAATTTGGTCGAAAAGGATAAACAGCTCGGCATTATCAATGCCATAAGCGCCATCTACGATTCGACCTTTCTTTTGCATCTCGACACCCTCGAGATCGAGGGGATCAATATGTCGCCGGCGATAGCGAAGATATTTGCCGAGCACAGCGAGGCATATGACTTTATGGACACGGTCTGCCGGGATATCGTGAGCCCCGAAAGCCGCGAAGCGGTTGTGGGACTCGTAGATATAAGTTCGCTTCGTGAACGTATGGAGGGCGTACCGTACTTGGCTGCCGAGGTGCGAGATTGTCGAGGCGCTTGGTACTCGCTACAGGTTGTCCCCCAGCATCGCGATGAGCAAGGCCGGCTGGAGTCGGTCGTCGTGGCGACGCACAACATATCGATGGTCAAGCATGCCGAGGAGCTGTCATATCAAGACAAACTGACGGGGCTTCGCAACCGCAACTATCTTGAATCGCGCGGAGATAGCCTGGTAAACGAGGACTTGCCCGTGAGCGTGATTATGTTGGACTGCAATTATCTCAAGCGGACCAACGACATCTATGGTCACGAGATGGGGGATGAACTGCTGCGACGGACGGCGTCCGTGCTGCGGCGGGTGGCTGGTGCGGATTATCTGCCGATGCGCCTTGGCGGCGACGAGTTTTTGCTGGTTTGCCCCCATACTGACAACGAGTCTGCGCTCGGGCTGGAACAGGATCTTCGTCTCGGTCTTGCCGCGGTAAGCGATGAGGCCCTGACGGTCAGCGCATCGATTGGCGTGGCGACCGTCGAGACGGCTGGAAATACGCTGGCCGATGTATATCGTGTCGCCGACCACAATATGTATCGGGAGAAGCGCACGGTCCACGCGCAGGGTGCGGACTGCTAATCTTGCCCCCGCGAGTCCATGCATCGTAGGATGTTGAATCGGTGCTTGCGATAATAAGTCGGCCCAGGCGGGGATAATAGACGTCTGAAATTTCTTTCTGAGAGGGGATCTCAATGATTAGTTTTGACTACAAGCCGCAGGGTGTATGCTCTCGCAATATTCACCTCAATCTCTCTGACGATGGCAGCAAGGTGCTGGGCGTTGAGTTTACCGGCGGCTGCGATGGCAACCTCAAGGCCATCTCCAAACTGGTCGAGGGCGCTCCTGCCGACCGTGTGATCGAGGTTCTTGCCGGCAATACCTGCGGCATGAAGAAGACCTCCTGCGCCGATCAGCTCACGCGCGCTATCGAGGCCGCTCGCGCCGAGATCGCCTAATGGGTATCGCCGACCACGTCAAGAACGGAATATCGCGCCGCGGCTTTGTGCTCGGAGGGGCTGCCGCGGGCGCTGCCACGGTGCTTGCCGGATGCTCAAAGAAAACGGGTACCAGCGACGATGCTGCCGGCGAGCCACAAGTTATCAAAGACGACTCAAAGATTGTCTCGATTACGGATGAGTATGAGGCCGTCGATATCGATCTTGAGCCCATGGCGACATGGACATTGCCCTTGGGTACGCTGCTGTACTACTGCGACGGCGATTACGCCGCGGCGATGATGGCCCCGGAGTCTGCGTTACATGCCAACACGCTTGGCGTGCTCAACTTGGGCGACGGCTCGCTTACCACATTAATCGAGGATCCTATCGAGGGCACGGGATATGCATTTTACGATGTCCGTGCCGGCGATGGCGTGTTTGCGTGGGTTGAGATGAACTTTGCCAATTCATCGTGGAAGCTCTACGCTCAAAATCTGTCGGGCGCTTCGCTCTCTGGCGACGTGGTTGAGCTCGATCGGGGTGGCAAGGACTATGATCCGCCACTGTTTACGGCGTTCGGGTCATCAGTCATCTGGTATAAAATGCCTTCGGCAGGCGGCAATAAAACGAGTAGTGATTCGTTTTGCTATCGTCGCTCGCTTGATGAATCCAAGGCCGAGACAATTTGGAAATCGACGGGCCGCTTTGCATCGGCCCCGCGTGCGAGCGACGGCATTTTGACCATCTCGCCGCGTGTCCGCAACGACGAGGGTGTCTACTACGGCATAACGGCAATCGATCTGACCGACGGCAACAACACCAAACGTGCCCAGCTAGTCCTTCCCTCGTCAGTCTCGCCTTTCGAGGCCGTATATATGGGCGATACCTTCGTGTTTTCTATCGAGGCGACCTATAGTGGCGTGGGCAGCTTGGGCAATATGGGCACGTATATCGGTAATGAGGGAGGGCCGTACCTCTTCCTGTCACGCGAGCCGCTCGCATGTGCGGCTGGCAAGAAGAATAAATACCTTGTTAAGGTGCAGGCATCGCATTTCCTGATCGACACCTCTGCCAAGACCTATGGCTCGCTGCTGTCGCCCGACCGTGCTTTGGAGTATGGCGATTATCCAGCTACGGCGGGAAAATCGGACTCATTCCTTACGTACGCCACGGTGCGCAACAGCCAGGGTATACCAGAGACGGTCACGGCCCGCCTATTCTCTCTTTAAGCTTAGAGGGGTTAAAAAGGCGCCAACAGGGGAATAAACGCGTTGTAATTGTGAGTACCGCCCGCCGAGCTGCCGCGTCATAGCGGCATCCGGCGGGCTCAGGTGCGTTAAAATGGGCTTGTTCTTAGCTAATTGAGACAGGGGGGCCGTGTTATGGCTTCAGATGCAAAAAAGATTCTGCTGGTCGAGGATGAGAAGGCAATCCGTGACGCCGTCGCTGCCTATCTCGAGCGCGAAGGCTACTGGGTTGTGGGTGTCGGCGACGGCCAGTCCGCGATCGAGGAGTTCGAGAAGCATCAGTTTGACCTGGTCGTGCTCGACCTTATGCTCCCCAAGATCCCCGGCGAGCGCGTTTGCCGCACCATTCGCGATACCTCGGATGTCCCCATCATCATGCTGACTGCCAAGGGCGAGATCGAGGACCGTATTATCGGTCTTGAGCTCGGCGCCGACGACTATCTGATTAAGCCGTTCTCGCCGCGCGAGCTTGTCGCGCGCGTACGCGCCTTGTTCCGCCGTGCCCATCAGGCCGACGAGCCAGCCGTCGAGGTACTCGACTTCGGCGATCTGGTCATCGATATCTCGGGCCACAAGATTTTGGTCGAGGGCAAGGAAGTCGACCTGACGGCTTCCGAGTTTAAGCTGCTCACCACGCTTGCCCGTCACCCCGGTCGCGTCTACAACCGCATGGAGCTGGTCGAGAAGGTGCTCGGCTACGACTTTGAGGGCTATGAGCGCACCATCGATAGCCACGTGAAGAACCTTCGCGCCAAGCTGGGCGATGATCCCAAGAAGCCCAAGTGGCTCTACACCGTCCACGGTGTCGGCTATCGCTTCGAGGCTCCGGCCAAGACCGATAAGTCGGACGAGAAATAGGGAAATCACATATGACACCTGCGCGCTTTGAAATCGGACAAAAGCACAAGCAGGAGAGCGAGGCGGGTTCCAAGGCTAGTTGGAACACGCCTCGTTCCGATTCACGGCCAACGATGAGCTATCCCTCGCGCATGGCACTTGCTTTTGCTCTGACATCGCTCATGACGGTATTGGTGCTGGTGGGCGTGGTCTCTGTTGTGTGGGGCACAGTCTTTTCGGATTACACGCGCTCCAATATCGTCGAAATCGCAAATTCCGCTGCCGAAAAGCTTGCGACGTCGTATGAGGAAAACGGCAACTGGACTGCGGGCGAGCTGCGCACGGTCGCGACATCGAGTTTGGTGTCCGACGACCTGAGTATGCAGGTCGTCAACAAGAAGGGCGTTGTTGTCTATGACGACTCGTGGCCTTCGGCAAGTGCGACTGCCGATGTGCGCGAGAGCGAATCGGCGTCTCGCAGCTCGAGCGGTAAAAAGGCCTCGCATAGCCCGGTTTCGTCGGCGCCCACCGACTCCGATAGCGTGGCCAATGTCGAAATCATAACGCCTTCCGGCCAGCATGTCGGACAGGTAAAGCTATGGGCCATCGGCTCCGATGCTCTGCTCACCAAGGCAGATTCTGCGTTTAGAGAGAAGACCTTTAACGCCATGGCCCTTGCCGCGGTTGTTGCGGTCTGCATCTCGGTCGTTATCGGATCGTTCATGTCGCGTATGCTCACCAAGCCGATTCATCGTATTACCAGCACGGCCAAACAAATTCGCGATGGCGATTTGTCCGCTCGCACGGGCTTGCGCGGCGATGACGAAATCGATCAGCTGGGTGAGACCTTTGACGAGATGGCCACTTCGCTCGAGAAGGACATGAAACACGAAAAGCGTCTGACCTCAGACGTTGCACACGAGCTTCGTACGCCGCTTATGGCCATGCTCGCAACGGTCGAGGCCATGCAGGATGGCGTGTATCCCACCGACGATGAGCATTTGGAGACCGTTGCTTCCGAGACGCGTCGCCTGGCTCGTCTGGTGCAGCAGATGCTCGATCTATCGCGCATGGAAAACAGCACGGCTCCGCTCAACCTTGAGCCGGTGGACATGGTTCCTTTCGTGCGTTCCATCGTCAATGCCCAGGAGCGCCTGTTTGTCGACCGCGATCTACGCCTGCGTTTTGCGGACGAGACCCAGGGTCACGACGATGTCGTCGAGGCCGATCCCGACATGATCACGCAATGTGTTATCAACCTCATGAGCAACGCCATGCGCTACACCCCCGAGGGCGGTTGGGTCGTTGTGTCGGTGCTCAGTGACCGCAAGCACGTCAGCATTGCCGTTTCTGATACCGGCATCGGTATTGCCAAGGACGATCTGTCGCGCATCTTCGGCCGTTTTTGGCGCGCCGATGCCAGCCGCGCCCGCGAAGCTGGCGGCCTGGGCGTTGGCCTCGCCGTGACCAAGCAGATCGTCGAGCGTCACCATGGCTACATATCCGTGGAGTCGGAGCTTGGAAAGGGTACGACTTTTACAATTCATCTGCCCCGCGAGCACACGGCAGACGCGGCATCTACTACAATGGAGCACTAGCTTTTCGCTATTCGGTGAAGGAGGGGCCGCGTCCCTGCCGCTCCGAGTTTGCGAAAACATGCGGGAAAGAACCCGCATTTCTGTCGTATTTAGGTAAGGAGTGACTCACGTGACAACGATGGAGCGTCGTCCGGATTCCCGTGGCAAGGTTCGTGATATTTACGATGCCGGTGAAAACCTGCTGATGGTCGCCACCGACCGCATTTCTGCGTTCGACTTCATTCTTCCCGACGAGATTCCGTTTAAGGGAGAGGTGCTCAACCGCATCTCGGCATTCTGGTTCGATAAGTTTGCCGACATCGTCCCCAACCATCTCGTTTCCATCGACCCGGCGGATTTCCCCGAGGAGTTTGCTGAGTATCGTGACTACCTCGCAGGCCGCGCCATGCTGGTCAAGAAGGCCCAGACGATTCCTATCGAGTGCATCGTCCGCGGCTATCTGACCGGTTCGGGCAAGAAGACCTACGACGAGAACGGCACCGTCTGCGGCATCCAGCTGCCTGAGGGCCTGACCGAGGCTTCCAAGCTTCCCGAGCCGCTGTTCACGCCGTCCACGAAGGCCGAGATTGGTGACCACGACGAGAACATCTCGTTCGAGCGTTGCTGCGAGATCGTGGGCGAGGATATCGCCACGCAGATTCGTGACCTTTCCCTCAAGATCTACAAGGCCGCTGCCGAGTACGCCGCGACCCGTGGCATCATCATTGCCGACACCAAGTTCGAGTTTGGTGTCATCGATGGCAAGGTCACGCTGATCGACGAGTGCCTCACGCCCGATTCCAGCCGTTTCTGGCCTGCTGCCAGCTACGAGGAGGGCAAGATCCAGCCCAGCTACGACAAACAATTCGTCCGCAATTGGCTCAAGGCCAACTGGGATATGACGGGGGAGACCCCGCACCTGCCCGCCGAGGTCATCGATGGCACGTCCGAGCGCTATCGCGAGGCCTTCCAGATCATCACGGGCTCCCAGTTCACAAGCATGAAGGAGAACGCATAAGTGAGTACCCGTAGCGCCACGAACAAGCGCACGCAATCCCACGAGGTTACCGGGGTTGCGCGCAAGTCCGCCGCATCTGCTAAGCCTGCCCGTCAGGCAGCGAGCTCTGTCCGCGTCGTGCCGGCTTCGTCTAAGGCACGCCGCAAAGAGCTCGAGAAGGGCGAGAACCTCGAGGGCCTCTCTAAAGAGGAGAAGCGCGCCCGCAAGGCTAAGCAGCGCGCCAAGGAGGACCGCATCTACACGGTGTCGAATATCCTTCTCAAGCAGGATGAGGACTACACCAAGCGCCGCCGTATTTGGTGGGCTGTGCTCGCTATCGGCATGGTGCTCGTCGTGGCAATCGGGGCTTCGCTCTACTTCGCTCCCGGCGGCACGGTGTCCAGTCCTGTTCAGATGGTCGGCATCGTTTTGTCCTATGTCATCATCCTGGGTGACTTTATCTACGACTTCGTTCGTATTCGTCCCTTGCGTAACATGTATCGCGCGCAGGCCGAGGGCATGTCCGAGAACAAGCTCAACGCCCTTATCGAGCGCGCAGCTGCCGAGGAGGATAAAAAGGACTCCAAGAAGAAGTAGCGTTTGCATTCACACTTATCGCTAAGATATAAGGCGTGTCGTTTTTGCGGCGCGCCTTATTATTGTCCTATAGATAGATGGAGTGGCACATGATTCGAGCTGCCCTGACGGTCGAAGAAGCTCTGGAGGGCATGAAGGCCCTGGAGCCCAAGATTAAAAACTATGCGCGCCTGGTTGTCCGCAAAGGCGTAAACGTCAAGCCCGGCCAGGAGGTTGTCGTTCAGTCTCCGGTCGAGTGCGCGCTTTTTGCCCGCGTGGTGGTCGCGGAGGCCTATGCCGCCGGCGCTGGCCACGTGACGGTCATTTGGGCCGATGATGCCGTGACGAGGCTCACGTACGAGCATGTCGATAAAAGCTATTTTGAGCAGACGCCCGAGTGGAAGCGCCTGCAGCTTGATTCCCTGGCCCAGGATGGCGCCTGCTTTATCTTTATTGAGGGTGCGGATCCTGCAGCCCTCAAGGGCATCGATCCAGCCAAGCCTGCTGCAGCTTCTAAGGCAAGGAATACGCAGTGCAAGGTCTTCCGCCGTGGACTGGATTACAACATCAATCCGTGGTGCATCGCCGGCGCTCCGGTCGTGGCTTGGGCGCACGAGGTGTTCCCGGGAGACGCCGATGAGGTTGCAATCTATAAGCTATGGAATGCGATTCTGCACACCGCTCGTGCCGATGGCCAGGACCCGGAGAGCGACTGGGAACTCCATGACGCCGCATTCGAAAAGAACCTGCGTTTCCTGAACGACAATCGTTTTGACCGCCTGCATTACACCGCGGAAAATGGAACCGATCTGACGATTGGCATGACGAAGGGTCACGAGTGGGCCGGCGGCAAGGGCAAGACGCCCGATGGACACCCCTTCTTCCCCAACATTCCCACCGAGGAAGTCTTCACCTCGCCTGATCGTATGCGCGCCGACGGTATCGTGTACTCGGCCATGCCGCTCATTCACCACGGTAACAAGGTCGACGATTTTTGGATTAAGTTCGAGGCCGGCCGCGTAGCGGACTACGATGCCCGCGTGGGCAAGGCGACGCTTGCGAGCATCATTGACACCGATGAAGGTGCCGCTCATCTGGGTGAGGTCGCGCTTATCTCCAAGAACACGCCGATCCGTGAAAGTGGCGTTTTGTTCTATGACACGCTCTATGATGAGAACGCCAGCTGCCATCTCGCGCTAGGTGTCGGTTTCCCCGAATGTATCGAGGGTGGGTATGACATGTCCAAGGAAGAGCTCCTGGAGCATGGCGTTAACGTCTCGAGCACGCACGTCGATTTTATGATTGGCACGGACGACATCGATATTACGGGCATTACGCCTGATGGACGTGAAGTTGTGATTTTCCAGAACGGCCAATGGAGTTGGGAATAGTCCCAGACCGTGGTACAATGCCACCCGCGGGCCGTTAGCTCAGCTGGCAGAGCAGGGGACTTTTAATCCCAAGGTCCAGGGTTCGAACCCCTGACGGCCCACCATAGAATGGAAAAGCGACTGGCGGATACCGGCCGCTTTTTTGTTGCCGCGACGCGGGTTCGAACCCGAAAGGGCGCGGAGCTGAGTAAACGCGTGAGCGTTTGCCAGCGCAGCGCGCATGGCGCGAAGCGCCGCAGCGGCCGCCTGCGGCGCAGGCTGAACCCCTGACGGCCCACCCAAAGTAAGGAATACGAAATGAAAACAAATAGATACGGAATTAGCGGCAGCACATTAAAGATAATAGCAGCCATTTCGATGGTTCTCGATCATGTAAGCAGGATCGTCCTGACCAATGGAATCATGACTCATGCATCGTACAGTCAGATATCAGACGAACAGTGGGCGATTCTAAGCGAGGCTTCGGATGTGCTTCATGTTCTTGGCAGAATTGCATTTCCCTTATTTTGCTTTTTGATAGTTGAGGGATTTTTGCATACTCATGACTTAAAGAAGTACCTGCGAAATATGCTTGTCTTCGCAATCATTGCGGAGCCCATATACGATTTCGTCCAAACCGGGCAACTATTTGACCTTCGGCAACAAAATGTTATGTGTGAGCTCCTGCTTTCCTTGGTCTTTTTGATTGTTCTGGAAAAGATACAAAGTCTTTCAAAACGGAAAAGATACATCGCAGAAACTGCTCTGATTGTTTTGACAGCACTGGCAGCTGAATACACTAAACTAGATGGCGGTGTGTATGGCATTATGCTTATGGCTGCATTCTATTTATTCCACGACAGCAAGGCCAAGATGTTCTTTGCTGCAGTATGTGCAGTGCTCCTTTCGTCATGCCATATAGTTGGCGGCGGATTTGAGTTTGCTACAGCTAATGTATTTAATCCTGATGTTGCTGCCGCGGTCGTTTCGTTGCTGCTTATCAATCTTTATAATGGTAAGCGAGGGCTGAAGCTCAAATATTTCTTCTACATTTTCTATCCGGCACATCTTGCTCTGCTTTATGGTGTCTCACTTATTGTTTTGAACTGTCTTTAAAAACTCTCAAACAAGTCTCTGAAAACGGAAACAAATTGACCCTAAGACTGCTTGTGAATTTCCGGAAGAACTGAGAGATGCGAGGATAGGCAACGAGGGCTGCAGAGAGATGCTTCTCAGTTCTCTGGCGGATCGCACGTATCTGTATGAGGATCACTTCCACACACTCATTAATAACAGTGATAAACACGGCAGATCCTCAAAACATGAGGCTGTGGAGGTCGAACGATGCTTCGAAAGCATGAATGGCAGCGAGAAAATGAGTTCGGAAGCGCCCTCTGGATGATCCAGCATAGAATAGAAAGCGATCGGCTCCGGCTGGTCGCTTTTTTGTTGCCGCGCCACGGGTTCGAACCCGAACTTCTCTATATATAAGATATATAAGAACGCTTGGCGAACAAAACCTGCCTTTTACCGACGGGAAACAAAAAGCTGATGCTTTTGGAGTAAAGTGGCGCTCCAGAGATGACCGATGCCTTAACACCTATAAACCAGCTGGTCATCGCCAATATCAGAAGCCAATGCTTCAGTTTTAACCTCAGTGATGCGACTGAGGGACCTATTCATTTGTGAACAAAATATGGAGTGCGCGATTCCCGCCCCCGGCGCCCCTCCGGTCTGGCAATATATCTCCTTGCCGCGCGGCCCGGTCGGACCGGATCAGCCGCC
>CALHJP010000027.1:0-2101 GCA_938033205.1 uncultured Collinsella sp.
CCGTCATCGAGATTGAAGAAGGGGGAGGCCTCGCGGCCTCCCCCTTTTTTGCGTTTACATGAAACATTCCTTATGCAATTAAATCAATTTAATCATCCACCGCTGAATATAGACGTTCACCGTTCTTTGGTCGGTTCTTTGTTCTCAATGGACTAATATTTGCTTTAGCGCACTGCTGCGCTTGTCCTGTTTTACACGGGTCGTTTTATTGATTGTGACGGAAGGACTCACATGGCAGATGTTCATGAGCTGCTTGATACTTGGATTGCCAATGTCAAGGACGAGGAGCTCCTCGCTGAGCTTAACATGATGAAGGAGCAGGGTGATGAGGACGCCATCACCGACGCTTTCTTCCAGGATCTCGCCTTCGGTACTGCCGGCCTTCGCGGCACTATCGGTGCGGGCACTAACCGTATGAATATCTATACGGTCGGTCGTGCGACCCAGGGATTCGCTGACTACCTCAATGCGACCTTCAAGCATCCGACGGTCGCCATTGCTCGCGATAGCCGCAATAAAGGTGAGCTGTTCGTCAAGACGACGGCTGCCATTCTTGCAGCAAACGGCGTGACTGCCCTCGTGTATCCCAAGATTTCTCCTGTGCCGACGCTCTCCTGGGCCGTCCGCAACCTTAAGTGCTCCGGTGGCATTTGCATGACCGCTAGCCATAACCCAGCGCCTTATAACGGCTATAAGGCCTATGGCCCCGACGGCTGCCAGATCACCAGCGAGGCCGCCGATGCAATTTCTAAGGCTATCGCCGAGACCGATACGTTCACCGGCGTGAAGTCCATGGACTTCGATGAGGCTCTTGAGCAGGGTCTGGTCAAATGGATCGATGACTCGTGCCTCGAGCGTTATTACGACGCCGTTCTCGCCCGCGGCGTGACTAACCTTTCTGCCGAGGAGATCGCTGGCGCTCCGCTTAAGCTCGTCTACACTCCGCTCAACGGCACCGGCCTCATTCCCGTCACGACGGTGCTCGAGCGCGCTGGCATCACCGATGTCACGGTTGTTCCCGAGCAGAAGGAGCCTAACGGCGATTTCCCGACCTGCCCGTATCCTAACCCCGAGATCCGTCAGGCCATGCAGAAGGGCATCGATCTCTGCGAGCAGGTTCACCCCGATCTGCTGCTTGCAACCGATCCCGACGCCGACCGTGTTGGCGTTGCCGTTAAGAATGGCGATGACTATCTGCTGCTGACCGGCAATGAGATGGGCGTTCTGCTGCTCGACTATATCTGCAAGACCCGTGCTGCCCGCGGTGAGGACCTCACTAAGAAGGTTGCCGTTACTACTATCGTTTCTTCCGCCATGGTTGACGCTCTGGCCGACGAGTACGGTTTTGAGCTCCGCCGCTGCCTGACGGGCTTCAAGTACATCGGCGACATCATTACCTCGCTTTCCGATGCTGGCGAGGTCGATCGCTTTATCTTTGGTTTCGAGGAGAGCTACGGCTATCTGGCTGGCGACCACGTGCGCGACAAGGACGCCGTGAGCACTTCGCTGCTGATTTGCCAGATGGCGCAGTATTACAAGCTCCAGGGTAAGAACCTCGCCGATGCGATGCACGAGCTGTACGAGAAGTATGGCTACTACCACAACAAGACGATTTCGCTGAGCTATCCGGGTGCTGAGGGTGCGGCAAAGATGGCCGGCATCATGTCCGGTCTGTGCGAGAACCCGCCTGCGGAGCTTGCTTGGTCCAAGATTGAGGCCGTCGTGGACTACAACACCTGCGTGAACGGCCTGCCGAAGGCTAACGTCATTGAGTTCGATCTTGAGGGCGGCAACAAGGGTATTGTTCGTCCTTCCGGCACCGAGCCCAAGATTAAACTGTACATCTTCGCCAAGGGCGCGGATGCCGCCGAGGCTGATGCGGCACTTGACGCGATCGAGGAATCCGGTCGCAAGCTGTTGGCCTAAGGCTTTGAAAGCCTATTTCTATAGATAGACGGAGGAGGGGATCTCGGAAACGAGGTCCCCTCTTTATTACCGATAAATACAGCTGAGAATTCCGAATTGTGTAGGAAACGTGTACGCCCAGATTCCCGCCCCCGGCGCCCCTCCGGTCTGGCAATATATCTCCTTGCCGCGCGGC
>CALHJP010000028.1:0-1233 GCA_938033205.1 uncultured Collinsella sp.
CTCAGGGCTAGATCATCCCGCTTCGGGTCCAGGACACGCGACTCAAACGCCTTTTAAGACTCGCCTTCGCTACGCATACCCCACACGGGTTATGCTCGCCACATGCCACTGACTCGCAGACTCATTTTTCGATAGGCACGCCGTCACCCCACAAAAGGGCTCCGACGGATTGTAGGCGCACGGTTTCAGAGACTGTTTCACTCCCCTCCCGGGGTACTTTTCACCTTTCCCTCACGGTACTCGTTCGCTATCGGTCAGACAGGAATATTCAGGCTTACCCAACGGTCTGGGCGGATTCGCACGGGGTTCCACGGGACCCGTGCTACTTGGGAGACGCGATCGGCAGACCATGCGCGTTCAGGTACGGGGCCCTCACCCTCTGCGGCCCGGTATTCAACCCGGTTCCCCTGACACATGGTTTTCTGCAACTGCCGGCCGGCCCGTCGGAGCCGGCGCACGCGATCCCGCAACACCCCGCGCGCAACCCCCGACGGGTATCACACGCGCAAGGTTTGGCCATCATCCGCTTTCGCTCGCCACTACTCACGGAATATCCTTTCCTGCAGGTACTGAGATGTTTCACTTCCCTGCGTACCCCCCGGCCGAAGCCGGTACCGACCCATGACGGTCGGTGGGTTCCCCCATTCGGAAATCCTCGGATCAAAGCCCTGTTGGCGGCTCCCCGAGGCATATCGCAGCCTCAAACGTCCTTCATCGGTCCTGTCTGCCAAGGCATCCACCATACGCCCTTGCAAGCAACACACACCACGAAAGTGCATGGCCGCAAGATTCCTCTAGCAAATTCCCAGACGACAAATCATCACACTAAAAATGATCACAAAACGATCGAAACGAACAATAGAGTTCGATTCGAAATCAACAGCAAAACAAAGATTCAAAAACTCTTGTTTTGCTCGCGTCCACTATCCAGTTCTCAAGCCACCACGCACCGCCACGCCATCGCGCCGGCACACGGCCGGCCCCCAGGCACGACGGGCATCGAATCGCGCCAGGCAAAAAGCCTGGGGTGGCGATCCGGGAGCCCAAAAGCGCATCCATACCACCCCGGCACCCACCGCACGACCGGCAGGGCAAAGCCAACGACGTCTTCCACACCAGCAACCCCGCCGCCATCGCACCATGCGACGCGCGGGGCGCACACCATCGGACGAACATCCGACTGAATTCTCCGTAGAAAGGAGGTGATCCAGCCGCACCTTCCGGTACGGCTAC
>CALHJP010000029.1:0-4475 GCA_938033205.1 uncultured Collinsella sp.
GTGGTTCCCGGTATCCAGAACGTGGACAACCTCATCCAGCTAGACCGGCTCAAGGTGTGCGAGCGCTGCAGGGAGGCGGTCGATGAGTTCGGGCAGTACGTCTGGGACTCCAAGAGCGCCGAGACCAAGGTCATCAAGGAGCACGACCACGCCATGGACGCGATCCGGTACTTCGTCCGCACAATCTACCGCAAGCAGCTCGACGGCACCGTATAATTGCAGAGACACCTAAACGGGAGGTATATATGGGATTTCTCAACAGCGCACTCGACCGTTTGGCAGCCGCCATCGGCAAGCGCATTCAGGGCGTCCAGCCGCAGCAGGCATACTCGGACGCGGCCAGCAAGGGAACCGTCGGCTCGGTCGAGAGCCAAATCTGCGAGTCGCTCGCCACATTGGTCACGTCGGACTTCCGTATGCCGGTCGTGGGCGGGCAGCGTGCGGCCCAGCTGGACGCGACGGCGCGCGACTTCGTGCTGAACTATTTCACCAACGCCATGAGCATGGCCTTCCTGAGCGGCGACGCCATCATCGTGCCCAGTTGGAACGGGCACGGCTTCGACAACGTCGTCGTGGACTCTGGCAACTTCGCCATCTTGGGCGCGAACGGGCGCGAGATAACGAGCGTTATCTACGTCGTGGACAAGAAGACCATGAAGAACACCTCGACCGTCTATACGCTCATGCGCAAGGTCGAGCTGGTACCCTATACGGCAGTAGACGGCACGCAGGCCATGGCGACCCGCTACAAGACATACATCATGCGCGACCAGCAGATGTCGAGCCTCACGCTCGCGGACTTCCCGGATTGGGCTGAGCACAACGAGGACGAGTGGATCGTGCCGAACACGCCTCGGTTGCTCGTGGCCCGCTACCGTTCATTCGCCCTCGACCCGCGCAACCCCAACGCCCAGAAGGGCACGCCAATCTGCTTCGGTGCCTCTCAACCCATCAAGGAGATTCACTACCTCGATTCGCAGATGCACAGCGAGTTCGAGCTGAGCGAGAAGGCCGTCTTCGCAGACCGCAGTCTTTTTCACAAGAAGTACAAGCGCGACAACCAAGGCAACATCATTGACGCTGTGGTCGATTTGCCAAAGGGCAAGGAGCGCTTGTTCCAGTCGCTCGCCGACGGTGGCACGCCCACGCTCAAGGAATGGGCGCCCTCCATCCAGCTCCAGCCGTACCTCGACGGCTTGCAAGAGCAGTACCGCAAGGTCGAGAACGCCGTCGGAATCTCGCACGGCATCCTCTCCAGCCCGAACAGCACCGGCTACGAGAACGTTGACAACGTGCGCAAGTCCATGCGCAAGACACAGGCCTTCGTCAACGCCGCGCGAAACGTGGCCGAGGGTATGCTGGGCGAGCTCGTGACCTGTTGGGACACGCTGCTCAACTACTACGGCATCGGTGCCGTGGGGGAGTACCACGTCGAATATCAGTGGTCGAACGACTACATCAACACTTTCTCCGACCAGCTGAACGCCATCGTGGCGGGTCAGGCTTTCGGCGGCTCCGATGCCGTCGATTACCGTATGCTCGTGTTCAACGAGACGCCGGAGGTCGCAAGAGACCGCGTGGCGGCAATCAAGGAAGACAACGCCGACGACCTCGGGACGCTGATTGGCGGCCTGAATGAGTAGCGACGACTTCTACGGACGCGCGACCTTGGCATTCGAGGTCGCCGTCCTGTGCCTCTTGGCCCAGCGGCTGAGGGATGCCGACGAGGACTCAACCCCGGCGGACGCGGCGAGGTGGACGGCGTTAGACATGGCGGTCGTCTACCGCATGTTGAAGACGCTTCGCTTTGGCTTGGGCGAGCAGGCGGCGGTCGATGTGGCGAAGGCCGCGGAGAAGGCAGACCGCAGGGCCGCTAAGTTCTACCGCATGAAGGGCCTCGATCCGGTCAAGACCTCCGGGAACGAGATTCTCACGGGCTTGCTCAAGTCCGGTAAGTCACGGGTCAATACCTCGATTCTGGACTGCCTCCGAACGTCCGTGTTCATGCTCTACGACAATCAGGGCAACTTGGTGCCGTTCAAGCAGGGCTACCTTAACCTGTGCCAAGAGGTCATCGCGAAGATTCCGGTCATGGGCACCCAAGAGGCCATCGCCGACGTGGTGAACCGCTTCGCCGGTCAAGGAATCAAGGTCATGTACCCGTCCGGGCAGACGCGTGAGCTTTGGAGCGCGGTCGAGATGAACGTGCGAGACGCCCTGCACAAGAGCTCGAACGACTTCAATCAGGCGCAGGGCGAGCTGTTCGGCGCTGACGGAGTCGAGATTACGGCCCACATGATGTGCGCTCCCGACCATTTGCCCTATCAGGGCCGCGAGTACCCCAAGGCGAAGTTCGAGCAGATTCAGGGCGGGCTGGAGCGACCCATCGGGGAGGGCTACAACTGCAAGCACGACGTGCTGCCGTGCATCTTGGGGGCCGGAACCACCTATGACGAGCAGCGCCTCCGCGAGTTCCGCGACGCCGCCACGAGGCCGACGGGCTTCAAGCTCAAGAGCGGGCGCGAGCTGAACGCCTACGAGTTCACCCAGTGGCAGCGGTCGCAGGAGAACGACGTTCGCAGGATCAAGGGCGCTATGTCCATCCTCCGCTCGGGAGGCCAGCCGACCGACAGGCTTCAGGCACAGCTCGACCGCAAGATAGCCCGGTACGAGCAGGCCAGCCGACAGGCGGGAATCAGGACGCGCTATGACCGCATGGCGGCGTACACGTTCAAGATTAAGGAGCAGCAATGACACCGTACGAGAAGGGTCGAGCATTCGAGTATTCGACCATCAAGGCGCTGAAGGCCAAGGGATTCACCTGTATTCGGTCGTACGCATCGAGGACGCCGGCTGACATCTGGGCCGTCCGCGGGGGCAAGGCCTACTTCATCCAAGCCAAGCTCCACGGGGCCATTTCCGCGAAGGAATGGGACGCGTTCCTCGATTATTGCCTGAAAGCCGGGGCCGAACCGATTATCTCGAAGAGGCCCGACGGCAAGACGAGGGGCGTGGAGTTCTATCGCATCCTGAATCGCCGGGGAACCGGTAAAAGGCCGTGGGAATTGCTCGCCCTCACCGACTTCGGCCTCATTTGATGCTATAATTGCAGACGGGCCGCGAGTCTCCCATACCACACGCGGCCTAGCCCTACGGGCCTCCGTGTGATATAATTGATACACGCGGATTGCGCCCGCACATAGCTATCACGCCCGATCCCAGCGGGTTTGATAAACGACAACCCCGTCAGGTAGGCGCAATCTACCCGGCGGGGTTGTTCTCTTTTAAGGAGTGTCCATGCAAACGGAATCGTATGTCGTTCTCAGGCCGTTCATGGTCGAGGAGTTGGGCCTGAAGGGATCCGAACTCGTCGCCTACGCGCTCATCTACGGTTTCTCCCAAGACGGCGAGTCCTGGTTCACCGGGTCGGCCCAGTACGTCGCTGACTGGTGCGGGATAGCCCGCAGGAACGCTATCAATGTGCTCCAGAGTTCATGAGCCGTTGGCAGAATGGTCAGCAGCAATACTCTCCGTCACTATCGCAGCAGGTAGCACAGGAAATCTACGCCTCGGACATCCCGTTTTGATGGTATAATCATATGAGCGATTGGTAGCAGCTTTCGCGATGGCATAGCTTTCAAGCCCATACGGGCATGGAATATCAAAACCCCCTTGCAGCTGCTACCTGCGAGGGGGTTTTGGTTTTGGGGTAAAAATGAAAGAGTGGTACGAACTTAAAAACTATCGAAAGAAATACGAGAGGTTCTACTGCGAGGAAATACCAGAAGGCTACGAGGTTCATCACCTAGACATGAACCGTGGGAACAGCAGAATTAGCAACCTGATAGCAATACCGAAGGAGCTTCATAGGCGATACCACGAAACCATGACAAATCTTGAGCTTTCAATCGTAAGCGGAGGAGACGGTTCGATTAAGGATGTATTCATGGTTGGCATGTCAAACGGAGCGTGCAACATGGATGTAATGCTGATGTCGGACATGATCGAAGCCACTAGCGATTTGTCGAAATTCGTTGCCGACAACCAACGGAGGTTTTACGAAACCCTTATGCAAAGATCGGTTGAATCTGGCATAAGCGAAATATTCCTCCAAAACATGTAAACGAGGGCATCTATGGATCACAAATTTAATGTATCTATCGCCGAGAAATACGGCATGGCAGAGGCCGTTCTACTGAATGGTCTTTCGTTTTGGTGCATGTCGAACAAGGCGAACGGACGAAATATAAAGGGCGGACTCGCTTACACGTTCAACAGCATCAAAGCACTCCATGATTTGTATCCGTACCTGTCTGAAAAGAAGATACGAACCGCTCTGGCAAAGCTCGAAGAAGCTGGGATCATCGTTTCAGGAAGCTTCAATAAGAACTCATACGATAGAACGAAGTGGTACGCGGTAACGGAAAAAGGATTTGCCGAAATGGGAAATTCCATTTGCCCAAAAAGGCAAATGG
>CALHJP010000030.1:0-3270 GCA_938033205.1 uncultured Collinsella sp.
CTCGTACAGGGCAATCTCCTGATCCATTCCGGGCTGATAGCCGGTGTGGACGGTGTAATCGTTCTTATAGCAGATGTAGGACGCCGTGTCGGTCTGCGCGTTGTACTCCATCTCAAACGTGGTCGAAAGGTCGATGGGGACCCACTTCGCGCCGGTATCCGTACCGGTGCCCGTCCACACGCCCGCCGTGTCGATGAGCGGGACGATGAGATTGCGTGTGATCTTGTTCGCTGGCATTGTCTAACCTCTCTCTAGGTACCTAATCGAAGCCGCAACCGAGTAGCGCGCCGTGCCCTGGTCGACCTGCACGAGCTCCGACATGTTCTGTTGCGGCTCTATTGCCATAATTGTACAGTCTCCGCCGAAGTCCGGGACGTTGTGCGGGTACTGCTCGCTGACCCATTCGAGCCAGCCGTTCACCGCGTCCAAGGCCTCGTCGTTGATGTCGTCTCCATCGTCGCTCCACGGTAGGACATACTGCAATGAGAATAGCAGATCGCGCACCTCGGAGCCGTCGATGTACGTAACGACCGACTTATCCTGCGTGTTGAAGAAGATGGCCGAGTCGCCCATGTCGTTCACGATGGCGTTGGTCTTCAGCACCTTTATCGCCGGGCACGTGAGCGCCCACGCCTTGACCTCTTTGGCCTTCGTCCTCATCGTAACGCCGCCTTCCCAGCCGCCGCGATCTGCGCGACATGCCTCTTCATGCCCTCATCCCAGTGCGCCATGGTGCCCGGGGTCACGAAGTGCAGACCCTTGCCGTAGAACACCCTCCGCGCATACGGCAGCGGCCCCCAGGTGACCTTGAACGGCGTGGCCTTGCCCGTCCCTCGGAGGTCGCCGGTCTTCATCGGGACGTACTGATGGGCCACCGCCAAGGCTTTGGTAGCCATGGCCTGACCCATCGCCCGGTTGTGCGATATTGAGCTCACCTTGCCCGGAACCCCGCTCAAATTGACCTTCGTCATGATGTCACCTCAACCACGGAGCCGTAGGGATGCAACGCGGCCCCGAACCCGTCGCGCCTGTCCTTCACGCTCTTGATCTCGAAGGCGCGCCCCTCGTTCTGCGCCATGAGCAGCGCCTTCTTGGTAGGCGGGATTATCCCGTCGGAGATGAAGTCGCCCACGCTCGGAACGGTGCCCGTATACTGCTCCGCTATCTGGCAGCGCCAAGCCTGGGCCTTCGACACGGCAGGCCCTTCCCCCTTCGAGCCGTCGCGGACGAGCACGGCCCTCTCGATGGTCTCCGGACTGTATCCGTTCGCCTTCACGTACAGGTAGGCCTTTTTCTCGAATGGAACCGTCACCATGTGCCACCGACCCTAGATATTAGGTCGATGGGCAGGAAGGCGCGGATGTCGTCCATCGCCCGGGTCTCGGCCACGGTATATGATCCGGCCGCCCCGTCCCTGAAGCTCATCGACGTTATGCCGTTGTCGAAGCTCGCCAACCCGCCGTTGTCCGCCTGCTGGCCCTTGGCCCTCTCGATGGACGGCTGGCGCTCGACCAGCAGCATCTGGGCGTCCTCGATGGCGGCCCCGAACATGTCCTCCAGAAACTGCCATTCCGGGAGCTGTCGCCGGTGGCACGTGACCTCATCGAACAGGGGCATGACGGAGCCGAGTGCGCTCTGGAACTGCGTCTCGGTCATCGTTCCGCCCCTGCTGAGGTATCCCGTGTAATCAAGCATTACTGCTCCTCCAAGGTATCGATGCCGGAAGTCTCATCGCCGGTCCCGACCTCATGCCAAGTCGCCTTGTCGATGTCCGGCGCGTTTGTCTGCTCGGCTGTCGTGTCGCGCATGGCTCGGTAGAGCTTGCCGATGTGGTTCACGCAATCACCGCAGAGGTACGAATCGCCGACCGTCCAGTCCTTATAGTATGCCGCCACGGAAAGCGCCTGCTCATCCGGTAGCAGGGCTGTCTGTATGAGCGCCTGCAAGGCCGTGGTCTTGGCTGCGGCCTGCGCGTCCTCCATCTGTCGCAAGAGGATGTCCACGTTGTGTTCTAACTTCATATCGCCCTCCAAAGGCCCGCATGGTACGTCTCCATTTTATGCGCTCGGATAGTCGGAGGGGCGCAAGGCCCCTCCTAGATTGACAAGATTACGCGATTGACAGGACGGGAAGGCATGAAATGCCGAACGCCGCGCCGATGCTGGAGACGTTGCCCCTGATGCCGACAATGCCCTCGTCGGCCGAGTACGTGAGCTTACGATAGGCAGAACGTGTAAACACGCCGCGAACGACTTTGTTGGGATCTCGCGCGATGAGCCATGCGTACGTCTGCCCGCCTGCAATGACGTCGGGATGGTTGTTCGCAGCGGCCACGGCCTTCCAGTAATCGAACGCCACGCCCTCAGCCTTGAAGCCATTAGCGCTCTGTCTGAGGTACGAGTCGAAGTAGTGCTCGATGGAGCTCGGCAGGCGCACCATGTCCACCGTCTCGACTGGTGCAGCCCCGTCGGTCTGATGAGACTCGGTCTTCACCTTCACCGATGCCATGCCGTCGCGGATGCTCTGCTCCAGTCCCGCCAAGAAGCCCGGCTTGCCAGCCATGGGATGCTTGCGGGTGAATCGCGTGCGGCGAGAGTCCCAATCGGTCGAGTCCGAGTTGAGCCAAGCACGCATCGCGGAGTCCTTCCAGAAGCTGGAACCCTCGCAGCCTCGCGCCCACGTGTTGAAGTCTCCCGTTGCAAGCTCCGAGATTGTACCGATCGACGTGCCGGTGCCGCCCGCTGCGACCGTGACGGTCTGGAGAAGCGCCCCGTCGTAAGGCGCATAAATATCAATCTTCGTGATGCCGGACGAAGCGCTCGCGTTCCAAAGCCACTGGGAATCTGCCGGAACGTCCTCGGCCAGCGTGAACGTATACGGGAATTGGCCCTTGGTACCGAAGGCACCCGTTCCCCATATCTCGCTCACCGATACCGTGAACGTGTACTGGCCCGCGCTCATCAGCTCGGGATTGTTGTAGAAGGCCTGCCTCGTATCGAACGGGAACGAGATTGGTAGCGCGTCGATGAACTGCAAGTCCATGCAGTTACCGGTGCGACCGTCCCCGAGCTCCTTGAGCGGGTGCGCGTCGTCCGCGCCCGTGTAATGATGGGCCACCGCCATGCGCATTGGGTAGATGGTGCCCTCCCATGTCCAGCCCGCCGTGATGAGGTCTCCGGGATACAGCACCTTCGGAGCGTCGCCAGTTCTCACCAACGCGCGCATCTGGGCACCGGAAAGCCCAGTGGCTGCAAGCTCGACGGCTTTTGC
>CALHJP010000031.1:0-1196 GCA_938033205.1 uncultured Collinsella sp.
GAAAGCCCCTTGGGGCGTGTGCTCCGAGGGGCTTCCTGTACGTGTGGTGCGGCGGCGTGCTACTCTCCCACACCCTGTCGGGTGCAGTACCATCGCCGTGCCAGGCCTTAGCTTCCGGGTTCGGAATGGGACCGGGCGTCTCACCTGGGCCATGGCCGCCGCAAATCTTCTCTTGTACGGTCAGACGCTGGGGTCTGCCGGCCTGTGGCGGCCTGGGAACCGGACAGCGGACGCGGATATGTCGATGTTTCGTCTTGTGGCCAGACAATGCTCATTGCCGTCTGGTGTCGTTTGCAGGAGGAAGATGCGGTCCAACCGCCAGGGGTTGGAATGTTAGTGTTGCCTTTCGTCCGTTAGTACCGGTCGGCTCCACCCCTCGCGGGGCTTCCACGTCCGGCCTATCGACCACGTGTTCTGCATGGGGTCTTCAGCGGCTCGGGGCCGCATGGAATCCTTATCTTGGAGAAGGCTTCCCGCTTAGATGCTTTCAGCGGTTATCCCTTCCGAACGTAGCCAACCGGCCGTGCCACTGGCGTGACAACCGGCATACCAGAGGTTCGTCCACCCAGGTCCTCTCGTACTATGGGCAGGCCTCCTCAGGATTCCAACGAGCGCAGAGGATAGAGACCAAACTGTCTCACGACGTTCTGAACCCAGCTCGCGTGCCGCTTTAATCGGCGAACAGCCGAACCCTTGGGACCTGCTCCAGCCCCAGGATGCGACGAGCCGACATCGAGGTGCCAAACCATCCCGTCGATATGGACTCTTGGGAATGATCAGCCTGTTATCCCCGGGGTACCTTTTATCCGTTGAGCGATGCCGCGTCCGTACACCGGCACCGGATCACTAGTCCCGACTTTCGTCCCTGCTCGGACCGTCGTCCTCGCAGTCAAGCCCGCTTGTGCACTTGCACTCGCCACCCGATTGCCAACCGGGCTGAGCGGACCTTTGGGCGCCTCCGTTACTCTTTGGGAGGCAACCGCCCCAGTTAAACTACCCGCCAGGCACTGTCCCTGAACAGGATGACTGTTCGAGGTTAGACATCAAACGAGAACAGAGCGGTATTTCACCTTGCGGCTCCGCGGATGCTGGCGCACCCGCCTCGAAGCCTCCCGCCTATGCTACACAATCCGCGCCTAATGCCAATACCAAGGTATAGTAAAGGTCCCGGGGTCTTTTCGTCCTTCTGCGCTTAA
>CALHJP010000032.1:0-113808 GCA_938033205.1 uncultured Collinsella sp.
AGGTGCGGGAACGGCCTATTTGCTCAATGTGTTCGGCTGAGATCGGAAATCAACCGGTACAAGGCAGGTAGCTGTGCAAACTGGCCGTGCACCCGCCTGCGGCGCTCGGCCTGCGAGATTAAGGATACGGTATGGGAAAGAAACTCGATAAGAAGGCCAAGGCCGCCGTGGCAAAGGCTGCCAAGGGCGTCAAGGCTGCTAAAGTCGACAAGGCCGTCAAAAAGTTCCGCAAACTCGAGGGCAAGCTGTGGACTCGCGAGTACCTGCTCAAGATTGCCGAGTTCGATGGCGCGACCATTGCTCCCGCCAACGGCGCCGCGGCCCGCGCCGATGCTATGGGCACCCTTGCCGGCGAGCATCACAAGCTGCTGACCAGCAAAAAGTCTGTTGAGCTCGTGCGCTCTCTCGCGCGCGAGACGGTCGCGGGCGGCAAGATCGACGACCCGCAGCTGCTCGACGAGATTCGCGTACTCGGCCGCGACCAGCGCGAGGCAAGCGCCATTCCTACCGAGGAGGCCGAGGCTTGGACCAGGCTTACCTGCGAGGCCGATGCCGTGTGGCACAAGGCCAAGACGACCAATGACTGGGCGAGCTTTGAGCCCTATGTGGACAAGATCGTCTGCCAGCTCAAGCATCAGGCCGAGCTCATGGACCCCAAGCGCGACCCATACGACGTGTGGCTCGACCAGTATGAGCGCGGCCTTTCCGCCAAGAGCTTCGACGCGTTTTGCGATGAGGTCAAGGCGACGGTCGTGCCGCTCGTGCACGCCATCGGCGAGCGCGGCCAGCAGCCCGCTGCCGACTTTTTGCACGCCCGCGTGCCCGAGGCCGCCCAGCGCGCCATGAGCTTCGACCTGATGAAGCTTGTCGGCCTGGACCTGAACGACACCACGCTTGCCTTTACCGAGCACCCGTTTAGCGAGGGCTTTGCCGTGGGCGACGCGCGCATCGCGACGCACATCTACGAGGACGACTGCATCTCCAACGTCTACAGCATCATCCACGAGGCGGGCCACGCCATGTACGAGCTGGGCGTCAATTCTGCCTATGCGCGCACCTGTCTTGAAGGTGGCACCTCCATGGGCATCCACGAGAGCCAGAGCCGCTTTTTCGAGAACACCGTGGGCCGCAGCCGCGCCTTTATGGGCCCGCTGCTTGAGGTACTGCGCCGCCACGCGCCCGAGGTCTACGGCGACGTTGACGAGGACACGCTCTACCGCGCCGTGAACATCGCGCAGCCGTCGTTGATCCGCACCGAGGCCGACGAGCTCACCTACCCGCTGCATATTATGGTGCGCTACCAGATTGAGCGTATGCTGTTTGCCGGCGAGGCCACGGCCAAGGATATCCCCGCGCTTTGGAACCGCTTTATGGACGAATACCTGGGCATTCCCGTTCCTGACGACACGCGCGGCTGTCTGCAGGATACGCACTGGAGCGGCGGCTCGTTTGGCTACTTCCCCACGTATGCGCTGGGTAGCGCCTACGACGCCATGTTTGTGCCGGCCATGTGCCGCGGCGGCGTCGACCTTACCGGTGCCTGTGCGAGCGGCGACTTGGCACCCGTCCGCGCGTGGTTAGGCGAGCACATTTGGCAATGGGGCCGCGCCAAAGACGCGCCGGAACTCATCAAGGGCGCCTGCGGCATGCCGTTCGATGCCCGCTACTACTGCAGCTACCTGCAGGACAAGTTCACCACGCTGTACGAGTTGTAAGGCATAACCGACACGCCGACGCAAAGGGGGCGCCGCGGGATCAATCCGCAGCGTCCCCTTTTTTCACCCAATAACTAGGTACCCAATGACTAGTTCGTTGACGCTAATGTCTTGGCAACGTCAGCGAAAACGACCCTAAGCGAGCAAGGTGACGTGAAATGAAAGGGCGCTGACCTTCTGGTCGCGCCCTTGAAATTGAACGTCAGATTGCCGCTTGGGGCCGTTTGCAGCGTCGAGCAGTTACGCGGTTTGGTAAAACCGCGTAACTACAGAGCCTCGAGCGCGTTGGCGATGCGCTTCATGGCGGCGTCGGCGGCGGCTTGGTCGGGGGCTTCGGCCAAAACGCGGATCACCGACTCGGTTCCGCTCTTGCGCACCAGTACGCGGCCCTCGCCTGCCAGCGCGGCCTCGGCCTCGGCGATGGCGTTCTGCACGCCCATGTTCTCGAGCGCGGCGTCCTTGTCCGCCACGTGCACGGCCACCTGCGCCTGCGGCAGCAGCTTGCACGGAGCCGTGAGCTGCGAGAGCGTCTCGCGCTCGGCACGAATCACTTCCATCACGCGCAGCGAGGTCATAATGCCGTCGCCCGTGCGCTCGATATCGCCAAAGATCGTATGGCCCGTCTGCTCGCCACCCAGGCTGTAGCCGCCCTCGCGCATCTTGGCATACACGTGACGGTCGCCCACGCCGCTGGTCACGGCGCTCAGACCGGCAAGCTCCAGCGACTTGACCAGGCCAAAGTTGCTGGCGATCGTCGGCACCACGGTACCGCCCGAAAGGCGACCGTGCTTGTTCAGATACACGCCGCACACGTACAGGATCTGGTCGCCGTCTACCACGCGACCGCGCTCGTCCACGGCCAAGCAGCGATCGGCATCACCATCGTAGGCAAAACCCACGTCCAGCCCCTGCTCCACCACGTGGCGCTGCAGGCGCTCCATATGCGTGGAGCCGCAGTCGACGTTGATGTTAAAGCCATCGGGCGCGGCGTTGATCACGCGCACGTCGGCACCCAGTGCGTCGAACACCGGCTTGGCCACCGAGGAAGCCGAGCCGTTGGCGCAGTCAATACCGATCTTGACGCCCTGCAGCGAAAAGTTCGCGCTGGCGATGAGCGAAGCAATGTAGCGGTTGCGGCCCTGCATGTAGTCCACCGTGGCGCCGATGTGATTGCCCGTTGCCAGCGGCACCTCGCTCTTGCCATCGATGTAGTCTTCGATGAGCTCCAGTACGTCCTCGTCCATCTTAAAACCGTCGCTATTGACGAGCTTAATGCCGTTATCGCAAAACGGGTTGTGGCTCGCGCTGATCATGATGCCGCAATCGAAGCAGCCTTCCACGGTCTGATGCGCTACGCCCGGCGTGGGGATCACGTGCAGCATATAGGCGTCCGCACCGCTCGCGACCAGGCCACTCACCAGCGCCGCCTCGAACATATAGCTCGAGCGACGGGTGTCCTTGCCCACGATGACGCGCGCCTTGCGCTCGCGGTTGGCGCCGTAATACCAGCCCACAAAACGGCCAATCTTATAAGCGTGCTCTACCGTCAGCCCAACGTTGGCCTCACCGCGAAAGCCGTCGGTGCCAAAGTACTTCATATCTTACTTATCCTGTTCGAACGTTTGAGCGGTCGGCGTGGTACGAACCTTAAGCTCCTTGTGCCCAGAGTCCTTCGAAGTCGTGACCGTGTACTCAACCTTTATGTCTTGTCCAAGAAGCATGTGGACACCGCCCCATGCAACCTTCAAGCCATCGTGCGTCGCTTCGTTCATCTCGATAGAACCGGAGCCCGAAGTCTTAATGTCCGAAATGCTGCCTCCCGCAGGAGCATAGAGATAAAGCCTCAGTACCTCATCATCAATATCCTGGCTAATGCCGTTATGGCCCTGGAAATAACCAGGCATCTCGGCCTTCTCCTGGGGGGTCATCGTGTTCTTGAGCGAGGTGGTCACTCGATACGTCGTCGAGCCATCGGCATTTTCAACCGAAGAATCGATGGTGACTCGCTTATCGAGGAACCAATCCATCTTTGAATAACTGTAGTTGTTCACATAGACGCCCAAGATCGGAGCCTCCGACGTATCGGCTTGGAGGGCGCCCGATATTCCAAGGGCCTTCGCGGCCTTTTCCTCGTCATCGTTTCTCGAATACATGAGGATGCGACCCTCGGAAGCACCCTTTTCGATGGCTCCAGCAATCTTAGCAATATCGCTGGAGCCCAGTTCGTCCACGATCTTGTTAAAAGCCGATCCGGCAACCGCCGCAAAAATGGCGTCCTGTTCCTCTACCGGGTAATTCCAATAAATATCGTGCAGCAGCACCTTTGCAGCGTTGCTTCCATCAACGACGGTACCGTCAGGAAGCTGTGTGCCGCCTACAATGCCGAGCATATACTGCAAAAATACCGGATCGACTGCAAATACGCCGTCGATGTCATCTCCGACAATGGCCTTCTGCATATCGCTGGCAAGCTGAGCCGCACGCGGATAATCGGGCGTCATCGTAACGTCACCCATCGTGTATCCGAGCGTGTTGAATCCGGTCAGGCCCCATCCGGTCGTGAACAAGTTTGCTTCTTCATCGGTGATGGGAAGCGGGCTCAAAGGCTCTTTCATCATGTCGACTTTGACAAAATCGCCCAGTTCGAGCTTACCATCAGTCACCGACATCACGCCGCGAGAACCGGGAAAACCGCCACAGGCGCGGATCTCGACATTGCTCATCGCGAGCACAAGATAATGACGCGTCTGGCCGTTGGCGCCGAGCATCTGGGGAAGGACGGGGGCGACCTTCTCCGCCGCGTCAACCGCGCCGTTGAGGGTGGCAAAGCCGTCCTTGGCCTTATCGACCAGCTCGGTCACTTGGGAAATATGAGTATCGCCAATACCCTGGATCTTCTCGTTGGCGCTCTTGAATACCTTCGAGCTGCTGGAAAGCGAATCGGCGACCGCCTGCAGCGCGGACACGTTAATCATGCCGTCCTGGAACAGCTTGCCGGGCGTGGCCTGCGAAAGGTTGTCGGCCATGGGAACCAGCGCGTTGCTCGAGACATCGGACAGGGCATCAATCATGGTGCGGGCCGCACTGATGTCGCTGCCATACACCGGGATAAACGAAGCCACCGTCCACAGCGGGCTCGAGGTCTCCGCCTTCATGCTATCGCAGAGCCCATCGATCTTCTTCGCGTCGTCAGGCAGCGTCGAAAAATCGCCCGACGTGACCTTGTCCTTAAGGCCACCGACGATCTCGACAGCCTCCTTCGCTTCGCTCTTTACGGTCTTTGCCGAGTTAAGCAGCATAAAGCCACTTGCGCCAAGCGCAACGAGAAGCACCGCGACTACAGCGGCAATAATGGCGCCAGTGTGACGCTTTTTGCGCTCGCCCTTGCGATGGCGATGACGGACCAGACCGTCAGAGGTCGAACTCGACGAAGCGTCGCTACCGTAGTTCAAGCCAAAATCGTAATAATCTTCCTTGGAACCCGAGCCCGCAAACTGGGCACCGCTATCATCCAGGCGGGCGAACGTGCCAGTCTCGGAGGCGCCGGTGTAAATCGTGCCAAGGTTACCCGTAAGCCCCGCGCCACCGGCAGAGGGAGTATTGTTGGCGGCCTTGCCGGCATTAACGTTGCCGGCGGTATTCGCGGCGTTGGCAGCACCTGCGTTGTTCGCAGGTATCGAAGGGGCCCCGCTCGGCTGCGACGTGGAGGTTGCACCGCCCGCAAAGACATTCCCTCTTGCACGGCCGGTCTTTTTTGCCTTTTGAGACTGCTCGTACAGAGCGGTAAACATCGCCGTCTCGCCCGGGGACACGCGCTTACCGGAACCGCCCTGCCCAGCGCCGCCCGGCGTGCCGGCCTTACCAGCCCCGTTCGGACGCGGCGGAACTGCAGGACGGCCGCTATCGCTGCCCTTAAAGTGATTACCAGCCATAAAGAAATCCTCGCAATTGAGTCGCAATGAAAAAGTCCATAACGTTACTAGTTTATGGCATTTTGAGCATCGACAGCTAAACTCCAGACACGGACATCAATTGGCGAAAATGTGGCACAACGCCTTTTCCGTCTTGGCGCCATCTACACCGTCAAAAACACCATCGCGATAATCATGGCAAAGCCCGCCAGGTCGGTGGGCAAAAACACCGTTCCCAGCATAAGGGCGCTGGTGATGGTGGCCGAAACCGGCTCCATGGTTCCAAGAAGGCTCGCGCGCACCGAGCCAATCTCCTTAACGCCCTGCATGTAGAACATATAGGCGAAGAACGACCCCACCACAATAAATATCGCGAGCGCGCCGACACCCGAGGGGCCGAGCGCCGGCATATGCGCCCACGGCTGGGTAAAGATGCTCATCACGATTCCCGCCGAAAGCATGGCCGAGCCCGTGACGACCGAGCTGCCGTATTTGTTGAGGATTCCGGCAGGGATGATTGCTATGCAGGCACCGCCCACTGCGCACAAAAGGCCCGCGAGCAGGCCCATCGGCGAGATGCTGAGCGTACTGGGGTCGCCGCCCGTGGCAATTAAAAACGTTCCGCCCAAGGCGAGCAAAATACCCAGCGCCTCGCGCGTGCGCGGCAGTCGATGCGCGGTGACGCAGGCATACCCCATGACGACCACCAGCTGCAGGCACTGGAAGACGGTCGCGGTGCCCGCGTTGGTCAGGCGCACGGCTGACAGATAGCAAAGCTGGTTGAACAGCAGACCAAAGATCGTAAATAGGATGAGCTGCTTGCGATCGGCAGGGGTGGTCCACAACTTGACCAGGCGGTCGCGATCTTTTCTGAGCACGACGAACATAAAGAGCAGGCCAGCGATAACTTGGCGCACGCTCATCAGCCAAAACGTCTCGATATGACACACGTCAAAGAGGTAGCTGGCGCTGGTGCCGGAAAAGCCCCAAAACGTACCGCCGGCAAACGCGGCGAGTGTACCCAGAGCCATCTTGCGCGTCTGGGCGTCGTTGAGGCGGTCGCGCCATGCACGGCGGGTGCTGCGGCTGAGCTCATCGGTGCCCTCGGGCACGACAAAATCGGACGCCGCCGTCATCGGCACCGAAGCCCTTTCACGCGCACGCTGCGCCGAGCGCTCCTGTTCCATTCCACTCCCCCGAAATCAATTGGCAACAAAGCGCTCAAACTGTAGCACGAATATTGGTATGAAAAAGCAGACGATTCGGAACATCTACGGGCGCCCAGAATGTAGGGACGAAAGGCGCGGATGGGCTATGCCGAGTGGCTGGAATCGCCTAGGGCGCTGGGGTCGGCTTCCGCACGCTCCTCGGCATGCTCGCCATCGCCCTGGTCCTTGGCGCTGTCCTGGCCCTCCTGCTCGCGGCGGCGCTTTTCGCGAATCTGCTCCACGGCCGCACGCAGGGCGGCCTCGTCCTCGGCGCGCGCCACCTCTTGGGTGGTCTTGACCATATGGCGAATCTCGAGCACCAGCAGCACGATCAGCGGCACCACGATGAGCGGAAAGAACAGCAGCGGATTGGTGAGCAACGAGACCACCACGCCCAGCCCCGCCGAGACAAAGACCACGCGGCCCACCACGTCGGCGGCGGGCACGGGCGCGGCGTCCTCGACCGGATTGGCGTCGCCCTTGGTGTGGTAGACCGGCGAGCCGTCGGACGCGGCCTCCACGGATACGATGCGGTGCGTGTTGAGCGAACCCTCCAACGCATCATCGGACGAATGGAAAGTGATGATGTCACCCACCTGATAGGCCTGACTGCTGTCGGTATCGACGACGATAAACGAGTGCACGGGAATCGCCGGCTCCATCGAGCCGGTCAACGTGCGCATAAAGCCATAGTCCATGATGGTGGGGATCTCGCCGGCGGGCGTGAACACCGTGCGCAGCAGCACCACAAAGGCGACCAGGATCACCACGGTCGCCAGCACGTTGATCACGCGGAGCACGTGCCTCATCACTTGTCGGCGTCCTTTGCAGA
This sequence comes from uncultured Collinsella sp., assembly GCA_938033205.1. GTDB lineage: Bacteria > Actinomycetota > Coriobacteriia > Coriobacteriales > Coriobacteriaceae > Collinsella. The sequence goes on from CALHJP010000032.1 coordinate 7,667, forward strand.
AGGCTCGGGCTCGCCAACCGCACCCGCATCGCCCTCGGCGCCCGTGCCCGGCTCGCCAGCCTCGCCGCGCAAGCGGGCCAGCAGATAGCGCGACAGGCTGTTGCCCTCGGCGCGGCGCTCGGCACGCTCGCGATTGCGCTCGGCCTGTTCCAGTTCTTGCGCCAGTGCATCCAGGCGCTGCTGCATCTCCGCGCGGGCGGCTTCGAGCTCGCGCTCGTAAGCGGCCTTGACGGCGGCGACTTCCTGCTCAATGCGCTCCCCTGCCTCGAGCTCGGCCGCGGCGATACGCGCCTCGGCGTCGGCACGGGCCTCCTCGGCAGCACGCGTCGCGGCATCGCGCTCGGCAGTGGCGGCGGCGACCTTCTCGTTGGCATCCACCGCAGCCTGTTCAACGGCAGAATCGGCGGCTGCACGGGCGGCATCGATCGCGGCGTCTGCCGCCCGCTGAGCGGCGGAAACCTTCTCATCGGCCGCGGCAACGGTGTCGGCAAGCGCCTGCTCCGCTGCGGCCGCGGCGGCGTCTGCCGCCTCCTGCGCGGCGCGGGCATCGCGCTCGGCCGTCAGCTGCACTTCCTCGATCTGCAGCTCGGCGGCATCAAGCTTGGCATGCAGTGCAGCCGCTTCCTTGGCAGAGGCCTCACGCACGGCGGCGAGCTCGGCCGCAGCAGCGTCCTTGGCGGCCTGCAGCTCGGCAGCGTCGGCAGCCGTCTTGGCAGCCAGGGCCGCAGTAGCGTCGCTCTTAACCTGCGCGACTTGAGCGGCAGCGGCCTGCTCGGCGGCTGCAACCTTTGCATCGGCATCGGCGCGAGCAGCCGCGACCTCGGCATCGGCCTCGACGCGCATCTGCTCAAGCTGTGCCGCCGCAGTCGAGCGCACCTCGGCAGCAGCCTCCTCGGCAGCTTTCTTGCCCGCCTCGACATCCTCCAGCGAACCTTTCAGCTCCTCAACATCAGCCTCGGCCATCTGCGCACGCTGCGTCAGCGCCAGCTCGCGCGTCTTTGCCTCGTCCAGCTCGTCGGCCAGGTCGTCGCGCTCGTCGGTCAGCGCATGGGCCTGAACCTTCCAAGACTTGACCTGCCCCTGCAGCTCCTCGATCTGCTCGCGCGCCTCGGCCAGCGCCTGCTCGGCATCGAGCTGGGCCTGCGTGACCTCCTCCACAAACACGCGACGGACCTCAACGTCGGGCAGGTCGGGGCTATCAACCTGCACCTCCTTAATCTCCTTAATAAACTTGGGCGCCACCGGCGCGTGTTGCACGTTCTCGAGCTCCTGCAGGTTACGCTCATCGTCGGTCAGGCTCTTAAAGACGGCGTAGTTGTTAATGAGGTTGGTGTACATCTGCACCATGTACTCGTCATCGAACGCCAGTGACTGCTGCTGCACGTCGATGTTGTAGCCCACCTTGTCGTAGCGCTCCATAAACTGCCACAGCTGATAGCACTTGCGGTAGTTGGGGTCCTTCATGATGAGGTTGGTGCGCTGGATGGGGCTGCGAACCGCGCTGCAGCCGTTCATGATCTGGCAGAACGACGCGCCGCGCAGCGCCATGACCAGACGGCGCACGCGGTCGATGCGCATAAAGACGTCCATGTTGTCGGCGTCGTTCTCGGCAAAGCTCTGGCGGTTCTTGACCGTCATCTCGACGTTGTACTCGATCTCCTCGTACGCATCGTCGATCTTGCTGTGCATCTTAAAGCGGTTGCGGATCTCGTTGCCCGTCGACCAAAAGATCACGTCGGTACGCTTATCCACAAACGTCAGCAAGCGCTGAATCAGATGGTAGATAAAGCGGTTCTCGTACAGGTCGTACGTCTCGACGGTATTGACGTTGAGGATGCGCGTGGGGTGGACGCTGCCATCGTCGCTCGGCGCCAGGAACTGCGTGTTCTGGCTCAGGTGACGGACGCTGTCGGCGCTGATCTTTTTGGCGAGCGAGACCGGCACCACCTCTTCCTCGGTGGTGATAAAGCGGCGCGGCTTTTCGATAATGGTATTGATGGCGTCGAGCGAGTCCTCGATCATGCTGATCCATTCCTCGTCCACCACCTTGACGAGCTCCTCGCGCTGCTGCTCGATCGTGGTGCCCGAGGCCTGCGCCATCTCAAACAGATAGCGAAAGTAGCGGCTGTCCTCCTGGATGGGCTCCATCTGCTCGGAGAAGCTGGTATAGAGGTCCTGAATGGTCTCGGACATGGGTTACTCCATAGGTCGGATCGATCGGAAAGGGACGGGGCGACATCACGCCGCCCCGCACTTACGCCATTAGTAGAAGTTCTGGATCCGCTGCAGGTACATGACGGAATCGGGCAGGCCGCCCTCGCCAAAGGTCTTCTCGATGTACTCGATCAGGCCCTTCATCTCGTCGCGCACAAAGCTCACGTTCATGGACTCAAACTTCTTGAGCACCTTGCGGGCGATGATGTAGTCCATGCCGCCCAGCTCGGTGCCGCCGCACGCCACGTACACGGGGATAAAGTCGTACATCTGCTTGATGATACGGTTGCCAAAGGCCAGCTTAAAGCGGGTCTGCAGGTACTGGTCCAGCTTGTGCATCTTCTGGAGCAGCTCGTCGTCGATTACGTACTCGACCTTGGCCTTTTGGAACAGATACTGCAGGTGGTCGGCCGTCACGTGCACGCGCTCGTGCGGCTCGCATTCAAACGCGTCAGCGCGCTCGTTGAGCTCGATGGGGATCGCACGGTCGTACACCTTGTCCGTGATGGTAAAGGTGGAGTCGTCGTTGTTGGCGGTGCCGATAAACCACAAGCTGTCGGGAATGGTGAGCTTGCCGTCGTGCAGGGCCTTGGGGTCGGCGGCCCACTGGGTGGGCACCAGGTCGAGCACCCACTCGTCGTGGCTGGGCATCTCGAGCACCGACAGGATCTCGGCAAAGTAGTACTCCACGCGGGCGAGGTTCATCTCGTCGAGCACGATCATGGACGGGTCCTGGCGAAGGCCTGCCTCGTACACGGCGCGCAGGAACTCGGTCTCGTTAAAGCGCTTGGAAAACTCGTTAAAGTAGCCCAGCACCTCGGTGCGGTCGCGAAAGCTCGGCTGTACCGACACGATGGTCGCGGGGTTGTCCAGGTAGCGGCTAAAGCTGTAGGGCAGCGAGGTCTTACCGGTACCCGAGATGCCTTCCAAGATCAGCAGCTTAGAGGCGGCCATGCCGGCCACAAAGCGGCGGATGATCTCGGGCGTGTAGTAGAGCTTCATCTGGCTGCACGCAAACGCGCGGAAGCTGTCGACAAAGTCCTCCAGCGAGATGGCATCGTCGTAGACCGGTGATTCCCAGTCGCGGTACTTAAGGTCCACCAGGGACAGCTTGGGGAAGCGGTTGGCCTGGGCGATCTCTTTTTCCTCGGCAAGGGTCTTGGCCTCGACGGTGGCCTTGGCCATGGCGGCCGCGGCATCCTTGACGCCCGCGCCATCGAGCGCGAGCGACGCGTTGCCCGACATGACGGCCGTCGCCGCGGCGCCCTCGCCCGCAGGCGCACCGGCGCCCGCAGCGGCGCCCACCACGTTGCCCACCGTCGGCAGGTGATCGTCGGCAAGAGCCGAGGCGCCCACGTACGGAATCTGCTTGGTGCCGCCCATGGCATTGACCTTGAGCGCCAGCAGCTTGTTCTTCTCGTCCATGAGGTCGAGTACCTGCTTGTTCAGGCGGCCGATCTCGCGATAGAGCGCCTTGTTGGACGTGTCGTCGCGATGCAGGCGGCGGTTGATGCGGTAGCGGTGGACCAGGATGGCCACGATCAGCACGGGGACCGCGATGAGCATGGCAAACAGAATGACCGCGCCGATCTTGCCCACCAGGTCAAACGTGGTGAAGTAGGTCATAAAGATGTTGAAGTACTCAACCCAGCCAAACACCAGCAGGTTAAGGATGGAGCTCACAACGGCAACGACGTTGTAGACAACCTTTGCCAGCAGCTCCCAGGCAAATCCCAGAAACTCACTCACCGTCGGTATCCTCCTGCTTGGTCGCGTTCATCGCCGCCTCGGCCTCGGCCTTCAGACGACGGGCTTCCTCGAGCTTGGCCTCGGCCTGGGCGAGCTGCTCGGCGGCGTTATCGGCGGCAACGGTGGCGGTGTCACCCTTGCCCTCGGCGTCCACGATGGCAGCCGCGGCGGCCAGGCGGTCCTCCTCGGCCATAGCGCGCTTAAGGTTCATGCCCACCACGATGAGGTGATACACCTGGTAGATAAAGAACAGCAGCATGGGCAGCACGATTACGATGAGGAAGCCCATGGAGCTGGACAGGAAGTCCATGACCTTGCCCATCTGCGGCAGCGCAAACACATACTTGCCCACGATGTCGCCGTCGCTGATGATGTGCGAATCGGCCACGTCGTTGTTATCGCCCTTGGTGGTAAAGCTGCGCATGCCGTTGACCTCGTCGATGGCGGCGATGCGGTGCGTGTTGAGCGCGTACTCGTTGTCGATAATGGTGTGGAACGTCACGATGTCGCCCACCTCGAGCTTGGAGGTGTCGCACTTTTTGATGACGATGAGGTCGCCCTTGTTAAACGTGGGCGCCATGGAGTCGGACTGTACGGCGAGCGGGGTGAAGCCGGCGATGTCCGAGACGCTGCCGTCCTCGCGCGTGGCGAGCGTGGTGAACGCGTACAGGGCCGCCACCAGGATGATGATCCACATGACGACGCTCAGTGCGATGGATGCGGCCTTTTTAACAGATTGCATGATGTCCCTTACTACCGTGTCTGACTAGGTCGTGCGCGGCCCGATGGCCGCCGTGCATATCTACTGTTCCTCGATGCCCTCAAAGCGCATCGAAACCGAATAGTTAGCTCCCTTTAGCATATTAGTGCAATTTGGGTCCGTTCCCTCGAGCCATATGCGAACGGTTACCGGCTTGTCCGTATCTTTTATTAGGCCGAACATGTCGCTGGCCGCGTTCGCTACTCCCGAGTCGAGCCCAAAGACGGTGGCCGCACCAGACGAGCCCCCGCCTCCGTTGGGGTTGTAGACCCAGGTGTGACCGTCGGCGGTAAAGCTCATGCGCATGGCGCTGGCCATGCCCTGCGTGTCGGAGCTAAATCGCGTGCCGGACGCGCCACCGTCGCCGTCCTGCCCGGTCAGGCGAACGCGCAGGTCCGTACTGCTCATAAAGTGCAGCGTGAACTCCAGGTAGGCGCCGGTCGCGGGATCGGCGGTGGAGCCGTCCTCGAAGGTAAAAGTCTGGTAGTCGCTCGTGGTGACGGGCTTGAGCCTGGATGCATCGATGTCCACGCCCTTTTCGCTGGCGATGCGTGCCGAGATCTGGTCGAAGCCCAGGCTGTGCACGTATTCTTCGAACGTGGCGTGCTCGTCCAGGTCAAAGCGCAGCGAGCCGTCGGCGTTGGCATCAATCATGAGCATGCGGGTCTTGGCGCTATCGGCGATGGAGAACCAGGCAAACGTTGCCATGGCTATCGCCACCAGCGCAAACAGCACCAGCACCACGGTGGTGGTGAGCTTGCGGCGCAGGTCGGTGTCGGCGGGGGCTTGCGCGCCGGCGGGCTTGCCGGTGGCGGGCGTGCAGCTGGCGGTGGGTTGCTTACGCGTCATGGCTACTCACCGTCCAAGGTCGCAAAGAGCGCCAGGTGCAAGGTGCCCGGATCCTGATACAGATAGTCGGCGCTATCGGGGTCGGTGCCCTCGATGTAGTAATAGATATCAAGACGATAGGTCTGGCCCAGCCCCAGCGTGGCAAGCGTACTTTGCGGGCGCGTGGCTGTCTCGCTCGTGTCCAGCGAAAAGGCGGCCGGGTCCCGCGTCACGTTGGCACCGCAAGCGAGCTGACCGTTTTGCCAGCCCAAAAGCATGCCCTCGGTATAGCCTGCCAGGCCCGCGGGGACGGTCGCGGGATGCTCGTCGCGATGGCCGCCGTCGGAGCTGTCGAGCTCAAAGATGTTGGTGGCGAACACCTGGCTGCCGCTCGAGATCTTAATGCCCACGCGGGCTGCGCGCAGCAGCTCGGCGTTGGCGTCCTGCGGGACCAGGGATTCGGCCAGATACAGGTTGACCTTGCCCTTTACTTTGCTGGCGCCCGTTCCGGTAATGGTGGGGCGCAGGTCGATCCAGCCGTGGTAGAACGCGGATCCGTTGTCTTTTGCCTGCTCAAACACCGTGGCATCGCCGGCCGAGTTGTTTTGCGCGCAGGCAGCAAAACCGTTGAGGTCAAAAGTCGAGACCGGGTAGAGCGTCACGGCACCATTTACGCTGGAAGTCAGGGAAACGTCGCCCTGCTGCGACCAGCTGCCGAGATCGGCATCGCCGAGCTCCAGTACCAGCTTGGATGTGTCGCTGTGCACGCTCACCGAGTTGGTATTGACCTTCATGTTGCTCGTGAACCACGCGTAGGTGGCGGCGCCCAAAGTGGCGGCGAGCGCCACCATAACGAGTGCAATGTAAGCACGCGCGCGGCGGGTGTGGTGGCGGATGGTGGTTGCGGGCTCGGTGGGCTCGAAGGCGGCGGTTGCCGCCGTGTTGACGCGCGCCGTCTCTGCCTCGCTGCCGTCTAGCTGCATCTGCTTCTTATCTTGCATGCCACTCGCCCCCTTATGCCTTGGCCGCGGCAAAGGCAAGCTGCAGCACCACATCGCGGGCCTGAGCCTCGTCGATGCAATTGGCGTCGCAGCCTTCCATGTACACAACGTAGCGAACGCTTGCCACTTCGTTGGCGGCTAGCGTACAGACGGGCGTGGCGCCTGCGCGCGCCGCGGGCGTGTCGCCGGTGCCGTCCATGCTGTAGGCGCTTATGGCGCGCGCGGGATCGGCGGTGTAGGCCCAGCCCGAGGCGCCAGCCGCCACAACCACGCCGTCTTGCGCAGTGGTACGCCTACTGGTGGCGCCCGCGGTATTGCCCAGGTCGTCGCAGGTAAAGACATGCGTTTGCGTGCCCGACTGGGTCGTAATGACCAGACCCAGGCGCAGCGCGGCCAGCAGCTGCGGATCGCTCGTCACGCTCATCTGGCCCTGATACAGATACACGTTGAGCGCGCTATCGCTACCCTTGAGGTACAGCGTGCCCGAGAGAGCGTAGTCGTCCAGCTGCGCGGTGCAGTCGGCGTAGTCGGTCGTGATGCCCGCGGCGTTTTGGAACGTGCCACGCCAAAAGCGGGAAAGGTCTGCCGTCGAGATGGGATAGAGCGTCTTGTCGGCGGCGGCAAGCGTTGCCGTTGTGTCCCAGGGCCCGTTGGCCGAAAGGCCAATCTGCAGGTCGGAGCCCTCGTCGCTTACCGTGTGCGCCACGGGCGTCACGTTGGTGTAGCGCGAGTTGCTAAACCAGGCGTAGGTGGCGGCGCTCAGGGCGGCCACCAGCACCAGCATCCATGCGGCCGCGGCAACCATGCGACGGCGCGAGATTAGGATATCTTTGATGTTCGCTGTACTCATGTCCAGCCCCCTTACGAACGCTTGCCGGCAAAGCGCAGCGCCAGCGATTGCAGGCTGGTGGCGGCGAGATTGTTGGTGCAATCGGGATCGCAGCCTTCCAGCCACACGTACACATCCACGCGTACGGGCGTGCTGCGGTTGGCGCCCTCGACCGCGGCGGGCAGGCTGCAGATCTTGGTCGTGGCATCCTTGAGGCTCACGATACCGGTGTCTTCGTTGTAATCGCAAAAGTTTGCGCTGGTCAGCTGGTCAAAATGAACCGTTGTTCCATCGGAGCGGGTGCTGTCGAGCACCAGGTGATTCTGCTCGCTCTCGCCGGCATCCTTGCCGTCGAGCGTGTTGTAGCGCGCCTGGGGATTGTGCTCGCCCGAGACCTCAAAGACATACTGCCCCGTAACGGTGTCGCCCTGTCCCGGAGCATAGGCAACCAGTCCCACGCGCAGGGCGGTGGAGATGGGGTTTGCCGGGTCCTGCTCGGTAAAGTCGATACCCGACAGGTACACGTCGGTCGCGGCCGAGTTGGTGGCCAGGTACAGAGAGGTTTTGTAGTAGTCGGAATGCTCGGCGGCACCAAACATGCTGGCAAACAGCGAGTCCTGGGTGGTTCCGCCGGTAAAGCCCGTTACCTTTTGAAAGCCGTTGAGCACGTTGTCGGTCGAGACGGGATCGAGCAGACCCGTAAAGCTCAGGCCGGCGTTGGTTTTGTATTCGCCGTCGTACTCGTTGGAGATAAGGAAGGTCACGCCCGTGCCCGCGGCCATCTTGACGTCGGTGATGTGGCGGTTGGCGTTGTAGATGTACCAAGCATACGTTACGGCTCCGGCAGCAGCAAGCGCCACCAGCAACGTGGCGAGCATGCGATTGAACTGTTTTCGCAGCGAGCGCGCGTCCGATATGTCCCTCCCCCAGATGCCGCATCGTAAACTACCTGGACACCATTTGCCCATAATGGGAACATTTTACGCGAACGTGCAGTTCATCGGGGGTACAAACGCGACTTTTCGCGTGCTGTTCGCGCTGCGGCAGGCTCCGATGGGGCCACAATTCACCAGTTTTTTAAAATAGTTCTTGCCACTGGGTGGGAGCTCCGTTATATTATTCCCTGCGCACTCGCGCACCCTTGATCGGGCGTTTAGCTCAGGGGGAGAGCGCTTCCCTGACACGGAAGAGGTCAGAAGTTCAAATCTTCTAACGCCCACCAATTGTTCAACCGGTCTACCTGCGGAAATGCGATAGACCGGTTTCTTGTATATAGCGCTGTATCCCAAATGTATCCCAAAAGGCGGCGCGCGAGCACTCGCTGGAGGCGGCGATGAGGGACATCGCCAGAAACGACCTGGTCATCCTGAACGAGTTCGGCTACGTGCCGCTGGACCTCGACAGCGCGAGGCTGCTGTTCCAGGGGGTGTCGGACTGCTACGAGAGGCACAGCCTGGTCATCACCACAAACATTGAGTTCAGCAAGTGGGGCACGGTCCTGGGGGACGACAAGATGGCGGCGGCGATGATCGACCGCATCGTCCACCACGGCCGCCTGGTCGAGTTCACCGGCGCGAGTCACCGTATGGAGGCGACGCTCATGCTCGGCAAGGCGGTGGGATAGGTTAACGCGGCGTGTTTGCCAAAGTGCTCAATTTGGTCGCGCCACAATGTTCAGTTTGTCGTCGACACAAACAGCGGCTCCCGCGTTTGACAGCCCCGTGATCCCAGCGGGCGCGGGGGGACCGAGAAGAGCCAGGGCTCCGCCTCCTTGAGCGCGCCCACGTCGCCCCCGTGTTCGTCGAGAAGGGCACGCGCGGCCTTGACGCTCCGCGCCCCAGCGAGCCTGAGCTCAGTACTCCACGCGCTCGTCGGCTGCTGCGCCCTCCACCGCTTCGATCTCCGAGCGAAGGGCGTCCGCCACCTCTGCCGACCTCGCGTCCTCTTGCCCTTCCGCGAGCTCGACCTTCGCCGCCTCGTCGCCATGAGTCTCACCGTCCATGTATCCTGCTTTCAAATCGCGGCAGGCACAACAAGGCGCCCGCCCAGTTACTCGATACGAGCAGCCTAGACGGGCGTCACAAAGTGGCAGAGGGGCACGACTCTAATGCCAGGCATCTGCTGGTATCATTAGAGTGCAGCATTGGTTATGGGAGAGGACTCCACAACCCACAGCCAGTCAGACCTAAGTTGGCTTCGTCCTGCTATAGATTGAGGTGAAGGCGATTGACCGATCAACAAAGTGAGACGATCGAGATTTCCGAACAGATTCGCGACAAGAAAAAGGATGTGCGATTCAGCACTCGCGAATACGTTGCGGAATACCTCATCAATAAGTTCAATGCTGATGCATTCTACATTCCGCTTGACTATCAACGGAACTTCGTCTGGACGGACGTTGACTGCAGCTACTTTATTGAGTCTGTGCTAATTGGTCTGCCCATTCCCTACATGTTCTTTGCCGATGCTGAAGATGGCAGAACGGAAATCGTTGATGGAGCGCAAAGGATGAACGCCTTGGTGAACTTTGCCAGAGGCGATTTAACCTTGTGCAATCTAAACATCCTTACATCTGTCAACGGAAAGACCTATTCAGAACTTCCCATAGAAGTACAAAGAAGATTCGATAACGCGAGCTTTCGAGTGGTTTACCTTGAGGAAGGGACCACCTTTGACGTCCGACAGGAGATTTTTCGTCGTATCAATTCATCGGGCAAGCAGCTCAAATCGCAAGAAATTCGCCGTGGCTCCATGGGCGGCGGTTTTACAAAACTAGTAAGCGAGCTCTCCAATGATCCGCTCTTTATAAAACTTGCCCCGTTAAGCGAGACGGCGCGCAAACACTACGATGACATGGAACTTGTCACTCGTTTCTTCGCCTATGCAGACGGCTACCCAGATTTCGAGGGTTACAAAGACCGCGTTGCTAGTTACCTGGATGAATACACGAATCGCATGAACATCGAGCTTGCCGAGTCACCTGACAAGCGCAATGAACTCGTCGCTCGCTTCAAAGAAATGTTGGAATACGTTGAGAAGTGCTTGGGAGACAGGGGTTTCAAAAAGACACCGACAGGAAAAACGACTCCTCATGCGCGTTTCGAAGCTATTGCGGTCGGCGTTGCCGTGGCGTTGTCGGAGGACAAGGACCTTTCGCGCAAAGACATGTCTTGGGTTGATTGCGAAGAGTTCCAGACCCTTGTGCGGTCAGACTCGGCAAACGTAAAGGCCAAGTTGAAAGCTCGCATTGATTTCGTTGCCAACAAGCTGAAGGCGGAGCGGTAAACCTTATGGATTCCAATGACTTTAACTTGGGGTACGAAGAGGTCTACAACGACCGCCTTGGTGAGACCAAGAGCATGATTACGCTCGCGACCCTGCTCGATTCGCTTGACCAAGGCGCAGAGGGCGTGCGCTACAATGCTGTAATGCGAGGAGCGTACGAAAACGCTGAAAAGGCAAATCCCAGTGGCCTGCCCTCATCGACACCAGATGTGACCCTCGTTTCCAGTGTCATCCGCTCCAACGTCAAGCTTATGATCTACAACATCATTGAGTACTCGGTCACTAATCTCATGCAGGCGATTTACGACAGAGTAAAGGACGAGGGTTGCGGCTACGCTGAGGTTTCCGAAAAGCTTCAATCGATTTGGCACCATACCCAAATGTATAACGGGTTGAGCGACCCAAAAGCCAGCAATAGTACTGCCGAGTCCATAAGCAAGAGGTTGCTTGATCATGCTGTTAAAAATAACGTACTTCAATTCAGCGTTCGGAACACCATCGCCGGTGGAAATCTAGATGCAGACAAAATCCTCAAGCTCTTTGATGACCACGGAATATCGATTCATGATGATATAGCGAACTGCAAGAGGGATGAGATTAAGAGCGAGCTTAAAGACATCAAGAATCGACGGAATGACCTAGCTCATGGATCAATTTCGTTTGCAGAAGCAAGCAATCAGGTGACAACATCGGAGCTTGCGGAGCTAGTCAATCATGTTGACTCATTTTTGATGCAGCTCCGCAAGGATGTTTCGACCTATCTCAACGCCGGTGAATATCGGCGCGGTATGACCGAATCAGAAGAGGGCTAGTGTACGCAAGCGGCAATTATGCTTTTGCCAACCGCTTCGCCGAGCTTTGGTGGCACGGCGTTTCCAATATGCCGTGCCACAGCTTTCTTGCTGATCTTCTCGCCAGGCCTAATGAACTTGTAATCCTGCGGGAAGCTCTGCAAGACGGCACCCTCACGCAAGGTTAGGGCTCGATTTTGCTCTGGATGCCCAAACCGGCCCGTACCGTACATATAGAACTGCGTAGTTATAGTTGGGGACGTCTCGTCCCAAGCCATCCTCCCGTAGACCGCAGGGTACGTTTGGCCAGCAGCCTTTTTATGACAATCAAGCCTCAGGTCCTCAGGCCAATCTCGCCACGTGCCATTAGGCGTCGAAGCCTTAATGCGCTTCAAGTTTAGTTCTGATAGCGCCGACGCCGTTTGCAGAGAGTCCCCCCTGCAAGAGCCGCCAGCGCTCACGGCAGGCAGCGCACCTATTGCCTGCCGAACCGTAACAGCATGAGCGTTATCATTCGTAGGGTCAATCAAGCTGATGGACCCATTTCTAGAAGCTAGCAGAATCAATCGCCGCCGATGCTGGGGCACACCGTACTCCTCAGCCTTTACGACGCTGTATTCCACCGAGTATCCGGACTCCTTAAGCGTGTTCAAGAAACCAGAGAAGATGCTCTCCTTCTCGAGCTCGGGCACGTTCTCCATGGACACGTAATCTGGCTGCACTTCACGCACAAGCCTCCCAAACTGCGCAAGCAACCCCCAGTCCTTGTGCTTCTCGCGATGCTTCTTGTCCTTGCGGTGCTTCGAGAAGGGCTGGCAAGGAGCGCACCCTACCAAGACTTTGATGTCAAAGTCCTTCAGGAGCTCCTTGACTTCCTCCCCGGTGACCTCGGCGATGTTCTTGCAGATGAACTTGTCCTTGCCGTTGTTCGCATCGTAGGCGTACTGGCAAGAGGAATCGAGGTCAAACCCAGCCACCACATCGATGCCAGCGGTGCGTAAACCGTAGGTCAGACCCCCGACCCCGCAAAACAAATCCACAGCACCAATGGAGGCGCTCTGAGCCTTATCCTCCGTGGAACTATCAACGCTCATCGCAATCACCCCTTCGGCGTCCTAGAATGACCGTATGCGAGCGTCACAAACTCGAAAAGAATTCAACTCGCTAACTTTATAGATTAGCAGCAATCAGAGGGATTGGAGACCTGAGCTTGAAAACGTCACCGAACGGCTGTTTGCTTCCCGTAAACAGCAGAAGTGCAGGTAAAACGCCTTGGCCTCGATTTGCTTGATCGCCTGTTCCAAGTACGGCAATCCGGAGAGGTCCTGGCCGCCGGAGGCCGTGCAAAGCGCTCCGCTTGTATGGTCGCCCGCGCTCTTTCAACCTGCGTTCGCCGCATGCCAGAAGAGCGTGCCCGCCGTGATCCTACCGCCCTCGTCCACATGCTCGAAGAGCTTGCGGGTAACGGCCTCGTCGTACTTCTCGGGGTCGTGGGAGCACCAGCTGAGGAACGTGTCGTGGTCGCCTCCAGCGGCCTCGTAGCTGATGCCGATGTTCTTCCAAGTCTCGTAGTTCTTGGGCGGCTCCATAGAGAGGAACGCCAAGTCGGCCTTCTCCTTATCGTTCATGCTGGCTCACCCCGCAATCGAGCTGCGAGGCGGCGCTCCCCGTGACCGAGCTGTAAGATGCAGCCACGACAGGCCCCCGGCCTGTCCACTCGCCGCCGGTGGCCCCGCCGCCAAGCATACGGCCACCGGTGTCATTTTCCTTGAATGCTTCCATAGGCATCGCTAGTCCTCAATGCCGAGCATGTCGCAGATTTTCTGCCCGCTGATCGCCCAGGTGCCGCCGATCATCATCGCGGGGAGCGTCCCGTCCGCGCACCACTTCTGGACTTGGCGCAGGCTCCACCCGCCGATCTCGGCCACGTGCTTGGGGGTCTCGCACACCTTCACGTCCGCGCGCCGGATTTGCGAGCAGCCGAGCGGCTCCTTCCCATGCCCTATTCTCGCCTTTGTACCGAGCCATTCAGTCACCGCCCTAACCTCTGAGCTACTAATGACGTGTGATCACGGTTAAGACTGTACAAGAGCGAATTGCCGCGTTTAACTGTGGTTATGTAGTGCAGCAGTGGCAAAACTGCTTGACGGCGCGGGACTTCCATTTTGCTTTGCGACTGCTTGGACGGCCAAATTGCTCATTTGCTGACTTATAGCAATGCCCCAACGGCACCGTCGCGTTTGCAAACAGCCGCGGCCAACAGCAAGAACATCAGCAATTCCGTCGGCATGCATCGGACGTCCGCCGCTGGGGTATCCTTGGAGCACATGCACCGCAAGCCGCACAAAGGAGCCGCCATGCGCACCGAGCTCGATGTTCCCTTTTTGCACAAAGACGAGGCCAAAGCCCTGGGCGCCAAGTGGGACCGGGCCAAGAAGATCTGGTACGTGCCCGATGGCGTCAACCCCGAGCCCTTTGCCGCGTGGCTGCCCGGCGTGGATCGCTCCGACCCCAGCGCGCCCTACATCTACCTGGTGCTGGGCAAGCGCGAATGCTGGAAGTGCCACGAGCAGACGACGGTCGCGGCCTTTGGCATTCCGTATTTGGCGGCCGAGGACTCGAGCAGCAAGGCCGCGCCCAGCGCTGCGCCCGCCATGGACGACGCGGGCCACATCGCGATCGACACCGCCCGCGCCAACGCCATAGCCATCGTCCCCGCGCTGGGCTGCGTGCCGGCCGAGATCCGCGACTACCTGCGCGAGCGCTGCGGCTACAAGCCTGTAACGTCGCGCACCACTAAGACCGTATCGCTCTCCAGCACCTGTACCGGCTGCGGCGCGCTGCAAGGCAGCCATTACCTGTTCGAGGAGCCCACGTCGCCGTTTGCACTCACGGCCATCAACAAGCTGCCCGCGCTGGAGTTCGTGCGCGTGGAAGTCGCCGGCGTCTACGGCATCCCCGACAGTCAGGACAACTTTGACCAGGCGCTCTTCACCTGGGCACGCGACCACCACACCCAGTTCCACAAAACCCTGTGCGAGGGGATTTACCTGTAGGGCAAAACTCGAAAATCGAGTCCAGTTATCCTCGGAAATCGAGTGTGGAATTCCTCGAAAATCGAGTATGCGCAGGTAGCTGAGTTGTTGGTATAACGCAGAAAATGTCGAATCACCGGGTTTGCCCGACTAGATATTCAGTCTTCGAAGCCATGACTCCGCATCGTCATAGGTAATGGCGCATCCGCAGATTGGGCATTGTTGAGGATAAATTGGGAGGCGCAGTCCTGTTCGAATCCGCGGGTCGGTAACGTGTTTGTCGCGGATGTCGATGAAGTTGATGTCTAGGCATGGGAGGTCTCCGCCGCAGCTAGGGCAGGGCAGGCAGATTTGGCTACAGCCGGCCTCAACGAGCGGGAACAGGCTCCGGTCCATTAACGCTCGCGGTAAGTTTCCATATGCGCCGCGCGCGATATCGCTTCGCCATCCCATGGGCTCCCCTTTCCCGTTTTAACCGTTGAGGAGAGGATGGCAGGATCGTGCAGCTCTCGATGCGGCGCAGCGCGATTCGATCAATCGACATGATTAGACAGCGATGGGCTGCACCTAACTAATACGGAGCAACGGCTTCCGCATGACGACGCGATTCCGAGAAATCGAACTCGGCACGATGCGCTTCGAGGAATCGAGCATTGGGACGAAAGCGATGTTCGTCCGGCTCACGCAGCACCGAACCCGCAAACGTCGCATAATCCGTTTGTTGCAGAAGGTACGACCTGCAAAGTTGATAGTCGCCGCGCACCAGCTCAAACGAAATCAAATGAGCATCGAACAGCGAGTGCAAGTCACGGCGCAGCAGAATACCGTTGCTGACAACTTGCGACTTGGGACCCGAGTAGTTCTCGATATGCGCAGCTTCGAGCGCTTCGTCGACATTGCAGCCCGAGACGGCGCATCGACCGGTATAGGCCTCAAAGAGCTGATTGCGGAAACGCTGCTGGCCGATTCGCTCGCGACGCAACGCGTAGCGGACCTTATCATCGTCGCTCGCGGGAGCGCCGGAAAACTCCGCCGCGATCGGAGCCTCCTTCATGTAGCTCATATCGGGGAAGAAACGCGCGTCGGGTCCGCCCTTATGAACGGGACCATGCAGCACAAACCAGCTGTTCTCCGGCTCGTAGCGCTCAACGAATGCGAGGCCCAGCACCTTGTAGCCAGCGCCCGTTGCAAAGAAAACGCCAACGGGAACGCCGCACTCCATGCAGTTGATCATCTTTTGGTTGTAGTCCTGGTCGCGCCAGTTTTCGACCGAAGCGCTTTGCGACGAGCACTTGAGCACCCACGTGCCGTCCTCAAGATATAGCGGGGGAACATCGGGGTAGGCGCCGCGCTTGGAATTGTGCACCGAAAGGGCGAAGGTCTTCTCACGTGGATGCTTAACACGCCCGCGACCAGGCCAAAAGATGCCCGAGTCGCGTGACACCGGAAAGAGCTCGGAATCAATCGTCAGACGAAAGGGATATTGAGAGCTATCGGGATTGGTGCGATGCGGAAGCTTGTCCCACAAGCCGCCACGCTGCTCCTCGCGCAAGAACCACTCCCAAGCCTGGACATATTCGGACGGCACAAAGCTGCAAGCGCGGTCGAAACTCGGCCGAGCAATCAGCGGAACACTAGAAGCGATGCCGTCCATAAGGAACCTCCAGGAAGAACAGTTCCTCACATTATCGCCTACGAAATGATGACGCTAAACGAAAAAGGACCCACTTCCTTCGAAGCAGGCCCTTGACCATCTGCATTTAAGCGAACATCGGCATTACGACGTTGCAACACCGTCGAGCTTGACTGTCACATCGTATGTTGCAAGGTCCTCAGCTGCGGCGTTGTTAACGCAGTCAGCATCGGTTCCTTCCATCCAAATATAAATTCGGACCGCTATGCCATCATAGCCAACGCGACTTGCGATCTGGTGCGTACCGGCGTCAACCTGATAATCGTCTCCAACCTTGTTTGCAAGCCAGCCGGCGCAATTGCCTGCTTCAATATGTTGGTAGGAAGGCACTTGAGGTCCGCTAACCGCGTCCTTTACACAAGACCATCCAGCAATGGCGTTTTTATCGTTACCCTTCTCGGTAGTAGAAACTGCAGCGGGAGCGTACACGACCTTTAGAGTTTCATCACCGGTCGGGTTTCCATTAGCATCAATTGCCTGAGTAGTGATACCGACTCGTAAAGAATTCGGGATGGTATCGGTCGTTGGTGCCCCATGGGCGGTAACAACTACGGGCTCTCCGTCAGATCCTTCAAGATACACGTCGGCTATACCGGACTCTGTAATGGTGTAAACAATAAACTCACTCTTGAGATAAGCGTAGTGGGTCTCGCCACCAGCCTCGTATTCGCCAGACTTGCCGCCTTGCTTAAAGTTAATCTGCGAGTAAGAGGATACTTTACCGTCGGATCCCCAGCCTTGGCAAACAAACCAGTTCTTAAGATCGTCTGTAGAAGACGGCGTTATCTTTCCGCCCTGTATTGCAGCCGCAAGCGACGTCTGTTCGCCGCCATGTTGGGCACCGTTTTTGAGTTCATCTATCTGAAGGATGAAACCATTCGTCGTTGCGCTGATGGTTGAAGATGTTGCCTTCACCGTGTTATTTGCGACATACCAAGCATAGGTAGCAGACGAAAGAGCAACGGCGGACATAAGCACCGCGCAGGCAGCGCCCATAAGCTGTTTTTTTAGCTCTTTTACGCTTTGGCTCATTCGATAGACCTATCTAGTAAAAATGCCGGGAGCCGACGGTTCGGCCCCCGGCATTCTGAAATCTCAAAAACGACGAAGTCGGCGATAGCTAGTTAGAAGTACCCTTGTACTCCTTGGGCGTAGCCTCAAAGGTGATCGTCACGCCATTGTCGCCAGCAGTGGTCTTGATCTTCTCAAGGTTGTTGGAATAGACGTTAGCGTCGTCACCATCGTAGTACAGGTAGACCTTAATCGTAGCGTCAGCATCAGATTTGATTACCTGATCAGTTGCAAGCAGATCGCTAGCCGTCCTGTCATCATTAGAGGAGCTGAGTTGAATACCGTCCTTACTCCAGACCTCCCACTTCTCACCGCAAACAACAAGAACGCGAAGGGCATTGCCAAGGTTCTTATTTTCCGTCGTTGTAGGGGTAGTAACAGTCACGCCCGTGATATGCAGGTTCGTGAACTCACCATCGTAGGTGCCGGTACCCACATAGAAAGTATTCTCAACCGCATATTTAGCTTCCACGGCTTTGGCGGCAGTTCCGTCACCAATCTTGAACTCGGTACCCTCCTTCATCGTCGAAGCGTCAGCGGTAGACGCATAGGCAGACTTCCAAACGGCCTTGCCATCCTGGCTCTTCTCAGTCTTAGCAGGATAGAGCTCCTTCTTTTCGACCCCAGAAGTAACAGCACCAGTGGAGGTCCTAGACGTCTTCGCCTTATCAATCACGAGGTATGCAGAGTTGGACTGGGCGGCGATGTTAGACGTCGTCGCCTTAACCGAGTTGTTGCTCACAAACCATGCGAACGTGGCAGAGCCCAGCGCTACGGCTGCTACCAGCACCATGGCGATGGCGGCGCCCATCTGCTTCTTTAATGCCTTGGTATCCATACGGACCCCTTTCTTTCCCCATTCGTCCCAGATGACCCTCGAGAAGCCCGGAAGGGGAGCCCGTGCTTTCGTGTTGGATGTTGCTTGCCCATCTTTAAAATTTGGATTTGAGAATACCACATTTCTTACGATTTCCTTATGAGTTTTCGAGGCCTTACATTCCGGCAGTTTCATGGGCCTACCTTGGGCTAGGTATGGAACAATGCAAACTCTGTTCACCTTATTTGGCCACGCGCTTCTGCAAAGCCATAAGCCTCTCTTAAGCTTTACGACCGCAGCGCCATGCCGACACATACATACGCCCCCTACCGTGCTTTACCCTTAGCCCTTCCCCACTCGCTATACTGATGCGGAACGTGTAATTTTTGCCTGCTTAGCGGGCTATTTGTTGGGAGGGCCCATGGCTGCCGCCACTCAACCCAAGGGAAGCGTTTCCGCCGGATCGATCAAGCCGGTGACGCGCAAAGCCGTTCGCTGCCAGCGCGAAGTCGCCTGGTTGGTCACGCAGGCGGCCGGCAAGCTCGTCGCCACCACCGATGACGTCAACGCCCCCACGCCCAGCTTTGTGCTGGCGGCGGCGCTGTCGCACACCCGCGAGCAGGAGCAAGCCGCCCAGGACGGTGGACACGCGATTGACTACGAGACCGTCATGGGCCCCGACCTCGCGAGCTTTTGTGCGGCTGCGGGGCTGCCCGCAGCACCCAACGCGCTTTCGGACTCGGGCTACATGTTCACCCTCTCGGGCGCGGACCTCATTCGCGAGGTTTACGCCTACTGTAGCGATCTGGACGAACGCACGGGTGACGCGGCGCAGATCAAACCGGGCTACGCGATCAAGCTCGCGCTGCGACTGTTCCTGCTAGATGCCGCTGCGGGCAACGGCGCCGCCTCCAAAGACAACGCCTCGGCATAACAAAAGCGCCGGGCCGGGAAACAATCCCGGCCCGGCGCTTGTTCGTTCTACTTGTCCCCGTCGCCTACGGGCGAGTTCTTTTGGTTGCGGCGATTACTCCACGTCACGTTGTGCTCCTTGTAGTAATCGGGCGCCTCGTTGCCGCTCGCGCTAATGGGGTCGTTGCCGGTCAGGGTGTCGGCAATATCCTGCACAAACTTAATGAACAGACTCGAATCGTCGGTCTCGGACGAATCAAAGTCGAAGCCAAACTCCACCGCGCCGCCGATGATTTTGTCCACGCACTCCGGATCGTCGCCGTCCAGCCAAATGACCACGGTGTACTTGTCCACGTCGCCCACGCGGAAGTTCGCGTGGCTAATGGTCGTCACCACGTCTTTGGACGCAAACGGCTCGGTGTTGGGCTCGGGATTGCCGTCGGCCGCGGCAGCCGCGTAGGTGGTGGGCTTGCCGTTGCGATACACCCGCACGCGCGCCGCCTTCTCCACGCCCTTGCTGGCGCTGACCACCTTGAGCTTGGCGCTGTAGCCCAGATCGGTCTTGCCGGCGTTGCGGATATAGAAGGTGTACGCCACGTAGTTCTTGCCGTTGTGGCTGCCGTCGATGTTATCCAGGTTGTCGGGCAGGTCGTCGGCGGCGATATTGGTGCCGTTGTCCACGGCGTCGGCCGCCAGGCGCGCGGTGGCGTTGTTAAAGTCACCGTTGTCGGCAATGGCCACGCCGCGGCGGAACAGCTCCAGGCGGTTGAGGTTGATGGTGAAGTTACCCATGTTTTCCTGCATAAACGACAGGGCGAACAGCACGCCAAAGGCAAGTGCCAGCACCACGAGGGCCTTTTGCAGCTTGTCCATGCGCAGCAACGCCGTGCCGATGCGCTCCATGCGGCGCTTGGGCATGTACATGGACACGACCGCGTCGGGATCGATGTCGTCGAGGTCCTGGTCGGCCAGCGCCTGCTCCAACTCCTCGATGCGCACCACGCCGCGGAGGTTGCGTTTGGGCTTGGACTTGGGCTTGCCGAAGCGCTTGCGCGGGTCGGGATCGGTGCCGGGGGTGTCCTCGGGCTGACCCTCGGGCTGACCCTCGGTCAAATCCTCGGCTACACCCTCGGGCAAATCCTCGGCCAAATCCTCGGCAGTTTGATCTTTGTTGTCGTTACGCTTGAACAGTGCCATGGCGATCAGATCTTATATTTGGTGCGAATGTAGCCGACGTATTCTTTGACGAGCTCGCGCTCCATGTCGTCGGCGTAGCGAAACTGCAGGCCGCAGACGTTGCGGTACAGGCTGCCCTTGGGCGCGCGGCGCACCCAGCACACGATGCCCAGCTGCTCGGGCAGCTCGTGGCGCTCGCCCTGCAGGCGGATCGTGGGCATTTGCACGGCCAGGGCCTCGCCCACGTCGGGATAATCGTTGAGGTAGACGGCCAGACCGCCGGCCGAGACGTCGATGGTCATGGCGTCCTCGGGCTCGGGGGTCGGCTCGTTGTCGCGCTGGTAGGTCAGGCGCATGGCGACCTTAAAACGCTCGTCGCGGCGCTTGACAAAGGTGCGCTGCTCGGCGACTTTGCGCATTTTCCAGTAGGTGCGGATGCCCTTTTTCTCGACTGACTCGGGGTAGCCGGCGAGCACGAACGTTTCCTCGCCCACTTTGTATTGCAGCAGCAGCTTTTGGTTTTCGTCCATGATGAGCGGCTTGCCGGCGAGCATGGGCGCGCTCATAAGAAAGTACGCGTCGTCCAGGTTCTCTTTGTACGTGGCGAGCATGTTGAAGTCGGTTTTTTGGCCCATGGGCACGTCGAATGCCGCCTGAAGCTTGGTCCCCGGCGTTATCTGTTGCTCTGCCATGTTGTCTCCCCCAGTCGCGGGCGCCGATATCATCGTCGTGCGCGATGCACATTGGGCTATTGTACCTGCTTTGCTGGAGGTTTCGATGTGCAGCGCGTGAAATGGCGGGATGCAGGGCGCGGGTGAACGTGCAGCTGCTCCGCGCGCGGCATCAATCTGACAGCGATGCATGTTCCCGACAGACCGTCTGTCTGTCTATCTCTCAGCTATCTCTCGTAATTATCTCTCGTCTCTCATTTATCTCTCAGCTTAGAGATGAGTGAGAGATGAGAGACAAAAATGCCGTTATCGGTTCAATCAAATCACGTTCGCACAGGTAAACACATGTATACGGGAACTTTGCCTCGATCCCTCAGCCATCTTGCAGCATTGCTATCTCTCATATTTATCTCTCATCTTTCAGCTATCTCTCGTGTTAGTGACAAATGAGAGACGAGAGATGCGTGAGTGATGGACGAGTGTGATTTTTTGGACGGTCGGAAAATCCCTCAAATAAAAAACGGGGCCGGCCTTACGCCGAGCCCCGTTTTCAAACGGTCAGTTAGTTATCCAACGCGCGAGCATAGCAGTCAACATTACGCCGCCGCGAACACTCCCAAGCCCGTTCCGATGATGCAGATTGCGAAGATGCCCAAGATGATCCAAATGGTCTTGACGCCCTTTTTATAGAGGGCAACGCAAGCGAACGTTGCCAGCAAGGGCAGCAGACCGGGGAAGATCGAATCGAACAGATCCTGCAGGACAATCTCCGAACCACCCACGTCAAAGGTCAAAGCCGTGGACAGCGAGACCTGTGCCGCAATCATGGCGCCGATAACGGTCATTCCGAGAACACCGGCAGCATGCGTCATGCGAGACATAAGGTTGCTCTCTTCGGACTGCTGCAAAAACTTGGTTCCCAAGTCGTAACCCAGATGGGCGGCGACGATACGCGTTGCAAAGTTAATCACGGAGTAGATGAGCGCGTACACGATGGGGCCGAGCGGGTTGCCCGTCGAAGCGATGCCAATACCAATGCCGGCGGCAACCACGCGGAACGTACCCCAGTAGAACGAATCGCCGATGCCGGAAAGCGGTCCCATAAGGCCGACCTTCATGGCGTTAATCGAGGACGTGTCGAAGTTCTTATCGGCAGCCGCCTGCTCTTCCATCGAAACCGTTAGGCCGGCTACAAACGGAAGCACATGAGGCGTGATGTTAAAGAACTCGGTATGGCGATCGAGCGCCGCATAGTAATCGTCGTCGTTGGGATAGATCTTTCGCAGGGGCTTCTGAATGGTGTACATGAAGCCCATTGCCATCATCTTGTCGTACGACTGCGAGCACTGGCTCGTAAACTGGCGAAGGAACATGCTCCGATACATATCGGGAGTCATAATCACGTCCTTCTTGGCCTCTTTGAGGTCGGTGTTCTGGATAGCCATTAGAAGTCCTCCTCTTCATCTGCAGCAACCGTCTGCGGACCGGACGAGCCCTCGCGGAAGGCCAGGAGCAGCGCGACGCAAATGGCAGCTGCGGCGACGCCGACCACGTCCATCTTGAGGTAGATGACCATAATGAAGCCCAGGAACAGCCAGGGAAGGAGCTTGTTATCGCCCATGGTCCTGATAAGAAGAGCGAAGCCGATGCAGACCATGACGCCGGACGCAACGTTGAGGCCGTCCATCACAAACTGCGGAATCGCGTTGAGCGCATTGTTGATAAGGTCGGCACCAAAGAACAGCGAGCCAAACACCAGCAGTGCAGACGGAATGCCAATCGACAGCGGCACGATGGTCAGATGGTACAGATTCGCCTTGGCAAGATCGCGATTTGCCAGAGCGGTCTCAATCTTCTTGCAGGCAAAGGCACCCGGAACGGCGTAGCAGAAGTTGCGCCACACCTGAAGGAAGACGGAGACGGGAAGGGCGAGCGCGACGGCAGTTGCCGTGCCCGTACCCGTAATGACGGCAAACGCGCAGCCAAGCACGCCGGAGGCATAGACCTCGGGAGGAACCGCCGCGCCGACCATGATGGCGCCCATGAACATGGACTCCAAAGCAGCGCCGACGATAACGCCCTGCTGGACATCGCCAAGGATCAAGCCGACAAACAGGCTCGTAAACAGCGGACGACCAAGCATCGTAATGCCAAATAATTGCTCGTCCATGGACGCAATAAATGCGACCAGTGCAACTAGAAGATACTGGACAACCATTTCGATCAACCCCAGAAACAGGTCTGCAGGCGAGGCATTCTGCGCAGCTCGCCTGCAGACAACCGCAGCAATTTGAGAGGATTAGTAGTTCATCTGGTGATAGTAACGACGCGTGGTGAGCGGGTGGTTACGGACGTGCTCGAGATGGCAGCTCAGACGCTCGGTGATGGTGTAGGTGACCATCGGGGAGACGATCTTGCGGAACTCGGGGTCGCTGAACGGCAGCTCGACCTCGGCGGTGTCAAACTTGTTCACGCGGACGTTGACGCCCTTCTCGTCGGCGAGCATGTGAGTGAAGTTGTCCACGCGGTCCATGAGCTTACGGGTGTCGTCCTCGCCGTAGAGCATGATGAGGCTCGTGCCTTCCTCGCACAGCTCGATGGTGCCGTGGAAGAACTCGGCGGCGTGGATGGACTTGGTCTTGATCCACTGCATCTCCTCGAGGATGCACATGGCGTAGTCGTAGGCCTCACCCCAGAGCATGCCGGAGCCAATCACCATGTGGTAATCGGTGTCCTTGAAGTCCTCGGCCATGGCGGCGCAGCGCTCGTCCTGAGCGTCCTTGGCCTTGATGAGGTACGGAGCGATGTTGCCGAACTCTTCCATGAAGGTGTCGTACTTGGGGAAGGCGCCGGCGTTCTTGAGGAAGCGGGCGACCAGCGTGATCTGGTAGGTGTAGATGGCCTCGCACAGAACGTCGTCCTCGGCGAAGCTGAAGAACTTGTAATCGGCGTACTCGGTGGCCGGGGTGTTGTCGTTGGAGACATACATCAGCGTGCGGGCGCCCTGCTCCTGGCAGAACTTGGCAGCCTCAATGATCTCGGGGGTGGTGCCGGTACGGGTGGAGAAGACGCAGACAGAATCCTTGTTGAAGGTCTTGGGCGGGCAGGCGAGGAACTCTGCGGCGATCTCGCAGTGGACATCGACGTCGGCCGTGGTGGTCTCGACCCAATACTTCATCGGGAGCGTGTGGGCCCAGGTGCCGCCGCAGCCGATGAAGAAGATGTTGGAATAACCCTGCTCGCAGACCTCGTCCACGGCAGCCTCAATCTGAGGACGGAGAGCGAGGGCATCGCTCACAACCTTCTCGTAACGAGGCTCATCGAAATTGAACATCCCTTACTCCTAACTCACTTGGATGAACCCTTCATTCATCCCATGACGTTATAATACTTTATATAACTAACTATGCAAGAACTATTTCAGATTTTTTTGATTTTTCTTTAATAAAAAGCCCGCCGATCAAATGATCGACGGGCATAGGCATAGAGCATTGGTTCAATAAATGCCGAGCATCAACGTGTTTCCGGCTAGAAAACGTCCTTGGCAAACACCTTAGCGTCATTGGGGACCTGACGGATTTCGATGGCCACGCCATCGCCCAGGAGCTCTTGGATATGCTCGGCATCTTTCTCGGTCGCAAAGATCGCAGGGGTCGGATGAAGCGTGGTCTCAGGGGTCTTTCGGGTTCCGCCCAGATTGATCTCTTTGATGTCTTTGCAACCCTTAGCGAGACGATAGACATCTTCAATCGTCTCAGTGATGATAAACAGCGAATACTTGTCGGTAACGCCGCTGTTGAGCGCCTCGATAGCAGCGTCAACATCCTTGATGACGAGTTTAACGCCGTTGGGGCGGGCGAGCCTCAAGGCCGCCTTCCTCATGTCGTCTTTTGCCACAGCATCGCTGGCAAGCAAGATGCAATCTACATCCAAAGCGTGAGTCCAGGACATGGCAACTTGGCCGTGAATCAGTCGGTAATCAACTCTCGTAAGCTTAATCATCGTTATCATCTCCGCACGTGATAAAGGGAATGACAGGTGTGGCCCCTAGCTAGGGCTCGAACCAGAACTAACTAGAACTCTTCTTCCTCGGCGCCGGCAAGCATGTCCGCCGCCTCGCAAAGCTGAATAAACGAACGCGATCCCTCGACCGCGGCTTTGGCCTTGTCCGCATCCAGGGAGTCCAGCTGTGTAACCATTTCCACCAGCAGCGGCAAGTTCATTCCAGCGATTAACGTAAACGATCCGTCGGTCTGCCTCTGAATGAATTCGTTGTTTACAGAGCCGCCAAAGATGTCAGTCACGACAAACCAAGAGTCGGCAGGGTCCCTCGTCTCCATCCATGCATCAATCAACGCCGCGACGTCCCTTGAATCGTCATCGACATAGGCGTACAGGCACTCGATTCGGTCGTTGGTGCCCATCAGAATCTCCAGAGAGCTTTTCATGCCTTGGGCGAGATAACCATGACTCGCTAGCAATATCTTATTCATAGTTCTCCAATACCAATAGGACGTACTATATTGTCATAACAAAGTATATTAGCAATCTACCCTACGTGGTGTGTCTATTTTCCAAATCCGCGAACGGTAACAATTGGTCGGTAAATCGACCAATCTATCGCTAATTTACAAATAGAACTTCAGTCGCTCGGTGCAGTACACCTGACGGGAGATAAAAAGCGGCTCGCCACTTGGGGCATAACGTCTATCGACAAACAGAAGCAGCGAAGAGTCCAGCTCCACGTTAAGGTATGCCGCCTCGAGCTCGCTCGCATAGCAGACCTCGAGCGTACGCGTGTTGGGACCCATCTTGATTCCCTGGCGATCGAGTACCGCCATCAGCGAATCATCGAGGGACTCATGCTCCAAAAAAGAAAGCGCAGCGGAATAGCTATTGGTTTCCAGCATCGTGGGCTTGCCATCCACAAGGCGCAGACGACGGCTACGCAATACCTTTTGGGTATCGTCTACGCCCAGGAACTTCGCGTCTCGCAGACTTGGGAAGTCCCAGCCCATTTCGAGAACCCTGGTAGACGCCTGTTTGCCCGCAAGCTGGCACGAATGGGTAAAGCTCTCACGGTCGTCCGCGGCATACATCTGCGTGTCCGACGAAACGAACGTGCCCTTGCCGCGGGCCCTCTCAACAAGCCCAGCATCTTCCATTTCTTTAATTGCGGAGCGAACCGTTATTCGGCTCACGCCAAATTGCTCGATAAGCTCCGCCTCGGTCGGAAGCTTATCTCCCGGGCGGTACGTGCCGTTGGCGATTGAATCAGAAAGCGCACGAACAATCTGTTTGTACAGGGGGATAACGCTATTTGCCTCAACCATATCAACCATACCTTTACAAGGAATCAGCAGCCTATAGATAAATGACTTATATTGTATTAGAACTTTTTAGCACTCCACGCCATTTCCTATAATGTTTTAGCAAACGAGGGGTTATTTTGCGTAAACGGTGTAGAGTCCATCCATTTCCGCATACAGCTTCAATCTGATGGCGGTATATGCATCCGATAAGCCGATTGATTTTTATCTTCTACCTGTCTCACATTCATCCCTCGTCGTAGAGATGAATGTGAGGTGAGAGATACGTACTTGACACGCGAGCGTGGATATTTGGACGGTTTTTGGGCTTTTGGCGGCCGATTTCGTCCGAAAATCCACGCTCATGCGGCAGACGTCCGAATTTCCACGCTCGTGTGCCAGAAAATCCACGCTCATCCGGCAGATTGGTCGAAGGCCCCATATGGGTATACTCTCGAGGATTCGACTCGATTCGCCCCCGTTGGGGCGTCAAAGGAGACTGCATATGTCCACTGCCTCAACCGACCCGCGCGCAGCTGCTGCCGCGCTGCTGGTGCCCGGCACCACCTGCCACGGCTTTGCCGTCGAGCGCTGCGAGACCGTGCCCGAGCTCGACTCGGACGCTTACGTGCTGCGCCATACCACCTCGGGCGCTCGCCTGCTGTACCTGGCGTGCAACGACGAAAACAAGGCCTTTGCCATTGGTTTTAAAACGCCGCCGGCCGATTCCACTGGCGTGTTCCATATTCTTGAGCACTCGGTGCTGTGCGGATCGGCCAAGTTCCCCGTCAAGGAGCCGTTCGTGGACCTGATCAAGAGCTCCATGCAGACGTTCCTCAATGCTATGACCTACCCCGACAAGACCATCTACCCCGTTGCCACCACCAATGAACAGGACCTGTACAACCTGATGGACGTGTACCTGGACGCGGTGTTCAACCCGGCCATCTATACCAAGCCCACCATTTTTGAGCAGGAGGGCTGGCACTACGAGCTGGACCTGCCGGAGGGCGCTGGCGGCGACGGCAGCGCCGCCAGCCTGCGCGAGGGCACGCTGCGCTATAACGGCGTGGTGTTCAACGAGATGAAGGGCGCGCTGTCCGACCCCATGAGCGTGCTGGACGACGCCGTCAACGCCGCGCTCTATCCCGACACCGCCTATGCGCACGAGAGCGGCGGCGACCCGCGCGCGATTCCCGCGCTCACCTACGAGCAGTTCCTGGATACGCACGCGCGCCACTACAACCCTTCCAACTCTTATATAACGCTCTACGGCGACCTAGATGTGGACCGCGCGCTGGCGTTTTTGGACGAGCGTTATCTGTCGCAGCCGAGCGCTGCGAGCCGCCGCATGGACGCTTCCGTTGCCGCCGGCGAGGACCCGTCCACGCTGGCACCCAATCCGCTGGGCGTGCAGGCACCCGTGACCTGCGAGTACAAGCGCGTCGAGATGGCCACCACGCCCGAGAACGCCCTGGTGGGCCTGGGCCTGGTGCTGGGATCAGCGCTCGACCGCAAGCGCACGATCGCGGCGGACATCCTGTTCGAAGCGCTACTGGGCTCCAACGAAGCGCCGGTTAAGAAGGCCATTCTGGCCGCCGGCCTGGGCGGCAACGTGGTGAGCTACACCGCGGCCGAGAGCCTGCAGCCCTACGAGCTCATCATGCTGCAAAACGCGCAGCCCGGCGTGGCGCGCGAGCTGCGCTGCGTGTTCCAAGACGCCTGCCGCGACCTGTGCGAGCACGGCGTTCCGCGCGAACGCCTGGAAGCCATCATCAGCAGCAACGAATACGACCTGCGCCAGCGCGACTACGGTATCGCCGACGGCGTGGCCATTGCGTGCGACGCGCTGAGCACGTGGCTCTACGATGACGACGCCGCGACGCTGGCGCTCAAGTACGGCCCGGTGTACGAGGAGCTCCGTGGCGAGCTGGACGGCAGCTACTTTGAGGACCTGCTGCGCGAGCTGGTGCTGGAAAACGACCACATGGCATTGGTCGAGCTGGTGCCGGTGGATGCCGATTCCGGCGCGGAGGGCGCCGAGGGCGCTGAGCTGGCAGCCAAGCGCGATGCCATGACCGATGCCGAGCTGGCCGACGTGGTCGAGCGCACGGCCGTACTGCGTGCCGCGCAGGAGGCAGAGGACACGCCCGAGGACAAGGCCACGCTGCCGCGCCTCCGCGTGTCCGACATTGGCGAGGCGCGCCCCGAGCCGCCGCTGGTCGTGGACACGACCGCGCCCATCCCCTGCCTGCGCCACGGCATTCCCACCAACCGCCTGGCCTATGCCATGCAGTATTTCGACCTGGGATGCGTCGCGTTTGAGGACCTGCCCTACGTGACCTTGCTCTGCCGCCTGCTCAAGCAGCTGCCCACGAGCGAGCACTCGGCCGAGGAACTTGACAACCTGCTCGCCGGCAAGCTGGGCTTTTTGAGCTTTACGACCGAGGTCATGACGCAGCCCGACGTGGACGGCGTGCGCCCCTACCTGCTGGTGAGCGCCGGCGCCCTGTCCGAGAAGATCGACGCGCTGGCGAGCCTGCCGCGCGAGGTGTGGTCGAGCACGCTTTTGCTCGATGCCGACGCCGACCGCGTGCGCGACGTGCTCGCGCAGATTCGCATTGGGCTTGAGCAGGGCTTTATCAACAACGGTCACTCGGCGGCGCTCGGTCGCGCGATGAGCTACAGCTCGCCTTCGGCCGTGGTGCGCGAGCAGCTTTCGGGCGTGGACTTCTACCTGTTCCTGCGCGATCTGCTCGAGCACTTTGACGAGCGACTGGACAATCTGCGCGCCAAGCTTGCCGAGCTGGCAGACCGCATCTTTGTGGCCGACGGCTGCACGGCGAGCTTTACCGGCAGCGATGAGGACTTTGACGCGTACTGGGATGCCGCGGGCGACCTGGGGCTGGGTGCGGGCGATGGTGCCGGCCGCGACGCGCTCGCGGTGCCGACGCCGCGCGACCGTCACGAGGCTTTCGTCATCCCCAGCGACATTTGCTTTGCGGCAAGCGCGTGCGACCCGCGTCGCTTGGGACTCGACGTGACGGGCGCCTGGGCGGTTGCCGCCAACGCGCTCTCCTACGACTACCTGTGGAACGAGATCCGTGTGAAGGGCGGCGCATACGGTTGCGGATTCCGCGCGGCTGGCGAGCGTCAAACGGCGTTCTACACCTACCGCGACCCGGCGATCGATCCCTCGATTGAGCGCGTGGCGCGCGCAGGCGAATGGCTCGGCAGCTTTGAGCCCGACGAGGCCGCCTTTGAGGGCTTTATCGTGAGCTGCGTGAGCGGCATGGACGCGCCAGTGAAGCCGTACGCGCTCACCAAGCGCCGCAATACGACCTACCTGGCCGGGCTCGATCCCCATGCGCGCGAGAAGCGCCGCGCCCAGATGCTCGCCGCCACGCCCGGTGAGCTGCGCTCGCTCGGCGCCGACGTGACGCGCGTCGCAGCCGAGTCGCCGACCTGCGTCTTTGGCGGCCGCGATGTCATCGCCAAGAGCAGCGCCGACTTCAACGTAGTCGACCTGCTCGCCTAACCACCAAAGGTAGATTTTTGGGACATGCCCGAAAATCTACCTTTTTCTTTGGCGCTGCTTGGGTGGGGCAGCTCACCCCGTCCCACCAGTTTGTCTAAATCTGTAACATCTAGGCGGCAATATTGGCTCCAGATGTTACAAATCGAGACGTTTTCGGATGACGCCGGCCCTTTGTCTCAATCTGTAACAACTAGGTCCAATTTTGCCGAGCTACTGTTACAGATTGAGACAAACCGCCGCGAACACCCGCTCTTCGTCAAAACCACCACGAAGGTGTCCATGAACTGCCCCCTTGCGATGGTTTGTGTGGTGGTTTTGACGTTTGCCCAGATAAAACCTGCCAAAATAAACCTGTCCCTTTTTGGCAGGCTTGCTAGAGGAGTGATGGATGGACAAGGCTGAGTTGCGACGGGCGGTGATTGCCCGACGTGACGCTCTTGATTTGGATGTGCGGGCGGCGAAGTCTGCCGTTATCTGTGCGCGGCTTGTTGAGCTGTTGGATCGCTTGGATGCCGCGGCGCCGCACACCGTTGCCGTCTATGCCGCGATGGGCTCCGAGGTCAACCCAGCCGCGTTTGCCGCCGCGACCGCCAAACGCGGCTGGCGCGTGGCCTATCCGTGCATGCTCTCGGCAACCGAAGCTGCTGCCTGCGGCCAGCGTATGTGCATGCGTGCGGTCGCTGCTGGCGACGCATCCGCGGCCCCGTTTATCGGCCACCCTACGCGGGCCTTCGCAGCCACGGATGTCGACAGCAGCCGCTTTCCTATTGTGCCTGCCGAAGCTCTCGACATGGTCGTCGTGCCGCTCGTAGCCTTCGACCGCACCGGCGCGCGCCTGGGCTACGGTGGCGGCTGCTATGACCGCTACCTGCCCATGCTCTCGCCCGCATGCCAAATCATCGGCATCGCCTTTGACGAGCAGCGTGTCGACCACGTTCCCACCGATGCCCACGACCTGCCGCTGCCCAACATCATCAGCGCCTAACGGCTGGCACGCTGCACCCCACAAAAATGAGCGTGGAAAATTTCCCACTTTGGGCCTGTTCGGGGGCAAAAAACGGGAGATTATCCACGCTCATTATTCAAACGTCCGATAATCCACGCCCGTGTGTCCGAAAATCCACGCTCAACCAAATCGCGTCTAAATTCCCACGCTCATCCGTCCGGATTTCCACGCTCGTGCAGCCTAACGCCCTGCCACCGCCTCAGCATGCACGCGGCACGCCGGCAACCTTGAGCTTGCGATCGAGCTTTGTCGGATCCCTTAGGTCATCCCAGCACAAGCGCACAATCTTGCAGTTATCGAGCATCGAAAGCCTCGACTCGCGCTGGCGCTCGTCAAATTGCGCCTTTGCGAGCTTGCCCTCCTCCGCCGCCTTCTCGCTTTTAACGAATCCGTCGAACTCCCCAATAATCAACCGGTCACCCACGCGCCACAAATAGTCAACGCGATACGGCCTTCCCGGCTCAACCGGATCGAACAGCTCAACCTGCAGCTCCGGAACCTGCCAGCCTCGTTCGATCATCAGCGCCCGCGCCTTGGACTCGCCGCCGCTTTCCGACAGGCCGTCGGCACACCGTGCAACCCTGCGCGCCGTCACAACACCGCGGCGATTCAAGCCGAGCTTGTTAACTGCCTCAATGAGATGTTCCTTCGACAAAAGCTGCTCATGGAGCGCCGAGTCCGCAATGATCAGCCCTTCGACAAACGATGCATCGACCAGGCAATCCGCAATCGTTTGATCGATATCGGTCACGGCAATATCCATCTCGCTGGCCCGTGTCCGATAAGCATACCGATGGCGAACGACTTGAGAGCCTGGCGTCGTCGATTGCGCCGGCATCGCGGCGATATGGATGTGCGTCAAATTGGCATGCGAAACCGAAAGACCATAGACAACGGCCGCCGTATAGGAGCAAAACGTCCAGTCGGGGTGCTTTTGCGCAAGCGCCCGCACCCGATGCAGATAACGCTGCCGAAACTTGAGCTCGGACCAGTATTCCGGACGCGCATACAGTCCCGGCATGACCACTTCGAGACTTCCCGCCGCCACCCGCCGCTCAATCTGCTTTGCCTCCGCCGTCGTGCGCGCGTACACGCAGCTCATCTGCTGCTCGCACGCTTTAATGTGGCCTGTAAGTCTTTGATTCGCCGTCGCGTTTGCCATGTCGCCTCCCAACTCTTGGAACGGCGCCAACGTACCAGACGGTTTCATGCGAAGTCTGACCAAATGCTGTCCAGCAGCTGACCAAATGCTTGACGGTTTTGGATGTTTTAGGCCAATGCTCCATATCTGCAGGTAGAGCGGTTGTCCAGAGGTCCCTGTCTCCACATTTTGAGCCTCAAAAGCCACCGACTTCATTGAAAGAAAATATGCCGTGGATCAAAACTACCTAGTTTGCGATGTAGTCCGCATGTACTCAACGCGTGATGATGCCGACGGTACGGCAGCTGCAAAAAAATGAGCGTGGAAAATCTCCCGCTTTGAGACCCCTTGTGAGCCAAAAACGGGAGATTATCCACGCTCACGTTGCAAACGTCCGATTATCCACGCTTGTGTGTCCGGATTTCCACGCTCATCACGCAGCAGACACGGCAGCGGTCACGGCAACAGATACGGCAACCGCCACAGCCATAGCAGCTGCCACCGCCACAGCGGCAGCCACGGCCGCGGCCTAGTGCTCCTCGCCGGCGCGGGCTAGGTCGTAGGGCGTGGTCTGGTAGACGTAGTAGTTGAGCCAGTTGGTGTAGAGCAGCTGAGCCTGGCTGCGCCAGACGTTGAGCGGCTCGGCCGTGGGGTCGTCGTTTGGGAAGTAATGCGCCGGCACCTCCGGGTTGAGTCCGCGCTTCACGTCGCGCTCGTACTCCAGGCGTAGCGTGTCGGTGTCGTACTCGGGGTGGCCAAAGACAAAGAAACGGCGGCTGTCGGTCGACTTGACGATGTACAGGCCCACCTCGTCGGACACGGCCACGACCTCAAGCTGCGGCTCGGCCTCCACATCCTCGCGACGCACATCGGTGTTGCGCGAGTGCACGGCATAGAAGCGGTCGTCGAAGCCGCGCACCAGCGGGCTTTGCGGCTTCACCAGATGATGCTCGAACACGCCGCTCGCCTTGGCCGGCAGGTCGTGCTTCTGGATACCGTAATGATGGTAGAGCCCCGCCTGCGCGCCCCAACAAATGTGCAGCGTAGAGTGCACGTGCGTGGTAGACCAGTCCATGATCTGGCAGAGCTCGGGCCAGTAGTCGACCGCCTCGAACGGCATCTGCTCCACCGGCGCACCCGTGATGATCAAGCCGTCGTAGTGGATGTCGCGGATGTCGTCGAACGTACGGTAGAACGTCTCCAGGTGGCCGGCACTCACATGCGTGGCCTCGTGCGTCTTGGTGCGCAGCAGGTCCACCTCCACCTGCAGCGGCGTGTTGGAGAGCTTGCGCATGATTTGCGTCTCGGTGGCGATTTTGGTGGGCATGAGGTTGAGGATGAGCACGCGCAGCGGACGGATGTCCTGGTGCAGCGCGCGATACTCGGTCATGACAAAGATGTTCTCGCTCTCGAGCTGCGCGGCTGCAGGGAGGGCGTCGGGAATACGAATGGGCATGGATGCTCCTTACGAGTCAGTTGCAGCTATGGTACAACGACCGGCCCCATCTGCGCGAGCACATCGCCCCGCGATGCCGTCGGCGGCCCAAATCACTCCAAAAGCAGAGATTAAGGCATGTCCCAAAAATCACGGCGCTTTAGTCTAGCAAAGTGGCAGCAGGACGTTACAATGGTTCGACGCGAAAAACTCGGCCGAAAGGATACATATATGTACCAGACGCGTAAGATCGGGGTGGTCGGCCAGGGCCACGTAGGAGCACATGTCGCCAACAGCCTGCTCATGCAGGGCATTGCCGATGAGCTGTACCTATGCGATATCAACGAGGCCAAGGTGACGTCCGAGGTCCAGGACCTGCGCGACTCCCTTTCGTTTGTCCCGTACAACACCAAGATCGTCAACTGCTACGACCACTACGAGGAGCTGGCCTGCTGCGACGTCATCGTCAACGCCGCCGGCAAGGTCGCGCTGGCCGCCAGCAACCGCGACGGCGAGCTGTTCTTTACCACCGACGCCGCCCGCACCTTTGCCAAGCGCATCGTCGACGCCGGCTTTGACGGCATCTTCGTGAGCATCTCCAACCCCTGCGACGTCGTGTGCACCGAGCTGTGGCACCTGACCGGCTACGATCCCAAGAAGATCATCGGCTCGGGCTGCGGCCTGGACTCCGCCCGCCTGCGCACCGAGATCTCCAAGAAGGTCGGCGTGAGCCCCAAGTCCATCGACGCCTACATGATTGGCGAGCATGGCTTTAGCCAACTGGCCGCCTTTAAGGCCGCGACCATCGCCGGCAAGAGACTCAACGAGCTTCAGGCCGAGAACCCCGACAAGTACGCCTTTGACCACATGGAGGTCGAGGAGCTCGCGCGCAAGGGCGGCTACGTAACCTACCAGGGCAAACAGTGCACCGAGTACGCCGTCGCCAACTCCGCCGCGCGCGTCTGCGCTGCCGTTCTGCACAACGAGCACGCCGTGCTTTCCGCCTCCACGCTCATGACCGGCCAGTATGGCGAGGAGGGCATCTTCACGTCCCTGCCGTGCGTGATCGGCGCCGAGGGCGTCGAGGAGGTCTACACGCTCGACCTTTCCGAGTACGAGCTCGAGGGCTTCCACAAGAGCTGCCAGCACATCCGCGACAACATCGCCCAGCTCGACTGGTGGGACACCGAGGCCTACGACGCAAAGTAGGCCGCTGGCTACCGCAACCTTGCGAATCTAAGCGCGATACTAAGCGGGCCGCGCCGGAAATCCCCGGCGCGGCCCGCTTTTTTGACTCACGCAGTGCCCTTGCGAATCGAAGGTGAATACTTTTCCGCGATGTGAACGAGCAAAATCGGACCCCCGAAGCATCGACACTTTTCAGACGTCGTTTCCTGCGATTTCGTCGAGTTTTTCCTGCGGTTTTGTCGCAAAAAAGTGTGGATGCTTCGGGGGTCCAAAACAGGTCGTTCACTTCGCGGAAAAGTATTCGACTTCGTTTTCGCGCAGACACGAATCCGGCCGCCACAATGCAAAACGGGGCCCGCGCGCAGCACAGACCCCGTCAAAAAAGATAATTCCCGGTGTCTAGTACTGCTCGATGCCCATGTAGCGACGAACCTCGGGGCTGTGGTCGAAGACCTTGCCGCGGGCGGCGCGCAGCTCGCAGCTCATCGCATAGAAGAAGATTGGCTCCAGGAACGAACGCACGCTGGCAGGCACGTCGCCCACGCCGTACTCGAGTGCGTCGAGCACCATGACCGTATCGGTGTGCGTGTTGAGGAACGCCAGCGCGCGCTCCTCCATGGGGCGGCACTCGCCCGATCCGAGCTGCACAAAGTAGAACACGCCGGGCTCGGTAGCCTCGAACGGGCCGTGGAAGTACTCGCCGGAGTGGATGTAGCAGCAGTGCTGCCACTGCATCTCCATGAGCGAGCAGATGGCCATGGCATAGGTCTGGCTAAAGTTGGGGCCGGAGCCCAGGATATAGAAGAACTTGTGGTGCTGGCAGAGCTCGGCAAAGCGATCGCCCAGCTCGGCATTGACCTTCTCGCGGGCAGCGGGCAACAGCGCATCCATCTGCTTAAGGCCGGCGTACATATCGGCGAGCGCCTCGTAACCCTCCTGCTGGTCGAGCAGCTCGGCAGCCATCAGGACGCCGATGCCTTGCGGAACCTCGGCCTGCGGCACGCCTTCGCCCCACGGATAGACCCAGGTGGTCCACTTGCCGTTGTCGATCTTGGAGCCCGCGTAGTCGGTCATAGTCACGACCTCGGCGCCGGCGGCGAGCGCCATCTCGCAACCGTCGACGACCTCCTGCGTATTGCCGCTGTGGCTGCAGGCGATGACGAGTGACTTCTCGCCAAGACTCTTGGGGGCCATCAGGCAAAACTCGCGCGCCGTGTAAACCGTCGAGGTAAACGTGGTCGCCTCGCGCTTGAGCAGCTCGTTGGCCGGCATCAGGTCGATCATCGAACCGCCGCAAGCAATCCAAAAGACGTTCTCAATCTTGCCCTTGCGCTCGATAATTTCCTGAACCAGATCGTGTGCGTTCATGGTGATGTCCCTCCTTGTGTGGCGGTTTCGAACGACGACAGCTCGTACCTGCGGTCGTTCTATGTTGTCCTATTTATAGCACGTGTAATAACGCCCGTGAAGTCATCCCGGCAAATTTGTTCTATGTTGTTCTATCTGTGGACGTTAGATGTCGAACACGTAGCGCGAGCCCACGATCTTTTGGCGCCCGAGCAGCAGGGGGCGCTCGTCTGCATCGGTAAAATACGCCTCCATATAAAAGAGCGGCTCGCCGACCGGCACCTCCAGCAGCGGGGCCGCCTGGGCATCCGCCAGCGCAATCTCCACGGTGCAGGGGTCGGACTTGAGCGGCGCGCGACCCGAATGCTCGGCAACGAGCGAGAAGATCGAGTTGTCGGCGAGGTCCTTATCGGCAAGCGTCTGCAGGTAGGGATGGTCGGCGAGCACAAAGGCGTTGTTCTCGAGCATGACGGGCACGCCGTCTGCCGTGCGCACGCGCTCGACCACAATGAGCTCGCAGCCGGGTTCCACGCCAAAAAATGCCGCGTCCTCGTGCGTCGCCGCAACCACCGTGCGCGACACCAGGCGCGCTCCGGCCACCATGTCGTTGGCGGCGCAACCCTCGGAAAAGCTCTGGACGTCGCCTTTCTGGACAATCTTGCGCTTGAGCTTGGGAGCGCACACAAAGGTGCCCCTCCCCTGCTGTCGGTGGAGATACCCCGCGCGCGACAGCTCCTCGATGGCACGGCGCACGGTGATGCGCCCCACGCCGTAGGACTTCGCGAGCTCCATCTCGGCAGGAATGCGCGAACCGGCAGGGTACACGCCGCGCGCGATCTCGCCCTTTAGGTCGTCCATGACCTGCTGGTACAGCGGCACGGCGGACGAGCCAGCGCGGCCGGTTTTATCGTCGGTTGCCATCGTTACGCTCCATCCCGCGCATGCTCGGATTCAAACTCTTCAATCGCCGCCATAAACTGCTCGCCAAAGGCGTCGGCCTTTTTCTCGCCGATGCCGTTGATCTGGATAAGCTCGTCGCGCGTCTGCGGGCGCAGGCGGCACAGACCGCGCAGAGCCTTGTCGGAAAAGACCATGTACGGTGCCATCTCCAGCTCGGTCGAGATCTCCTTGCGCAGGGCGCGTAGGCGCTCGAACAGCTCGGCATCGTCGCCCACGCGCGGGCGCTGATCCAGCTCAGCCTCCTCGCGCAGCAGATCCACCGCACGGCGGGCGCGAGCCGAGGCCTTGCGCTTGGACGCGCGACGCTTAACGGTAAAGGCGAACGCCTCATCCTCGACCTCGCCGGCACGCGGACCCAGTCCCACGACCGGGTACTGCCCCTGCGAGGTGGCCAAATAACCGCGGCCGCACAGCTGGCCGATGATGTCCTTGATGCGCCCGACCGATTCGCTCGACAGCTCACCGTAGCCGCGGTCCTCGTCCAGATGCATCTGGCGAATGCGCTCGGTGTTGCCGCCGTGAAGAACGTCGGCGATCAGCGACTTGCCAAAGCGCATGGGACGCGTGGCCACATAGCGCACGGCGGCGCGGGCCATATCGGTGACGTCCTCGACCTCGAACTGCGTGAGGCAGTTGCTGCAGTTGCCGCAGCCCTCGGCTTCGTCCGTGGCGGTGGCGCCCGCACCAGCCGCTGACGCATGCTCGGCCGCGGCGGCTGCCGCATGCTCGACCGCGGCCTCGTCGCCAAAGTAGCGCAGCATGTATTCGCGCAGACAGCCGGTGGTATTGCAGTAGCCTTCCATCTGGCTGAGCAGGCGATATCGATTCTGGAGCGCCCACGCGCGCTGCTCGTCGTCGAGCGCCTCATCGGCAGCATCGCCGCGGTCGATCAGAAAGCGACGCATGCGAAAATCGTTGCCGTTCCACAGCAGGTGGCAGCTGGCCGGATCGCCATCGCGGCCGGCGCGGCCCGCCTCCTGGTAGTAGGCTTCGATGCTCTCGGGCACGTTGTTGTGGATCACGTAGCGCACGTTGGGCTTGTCGATGCCCATGCCAAAGGCGTTGGTGGCAACCATCACCTGGATATCGTCGTCGATAAAGGCGCGCTGGCTTTGGCGGCGGGCGTCGTTGCCCATGCCGGCATGGTAGCGGCCAACGCGAATGCCGCTGGGGCCCAGCGCCTCAGCAAGCTCGCCTGCCAGCGCATCGACTGTCTTGCGGGTCGAACAATACACGATGCCGCTCTCGCTCGAATGCGCGATCACATAGTCGCGCACCCACGCGGCCTTGGCCTTGTCGCCCATCTCCTCGCAGCCAAAGTAGAGGTTCTTGCGATCGAAGCCCGTCACCACCGTCGCGGGGTTTTGCAGGCCGAGCATCTGCTGAATGTCCGCACGCACGCGCTCGGTCGCCGTAGCGGTAAAGGCCGCCACGATGGGGCGGTGCGGCAGGGATTCGATGAACTCGCGAATCTGCAGGTAGGCGGGGCGGAAATCCTGACCCCATTGGCTCACGCAGTGGGCCTCGTCAATGGCCACGAGCGGCACGCCGATGCCGCCGTCCGCCGCAGCTTCCTGCGCAAAGGCCAGAAAGCGCGGCTCGAGCAGGCGCTCGGGTGCCACGTACATAAGTTGGTAGCGCCCCTCACGCGCCCGCTTGAGCACGGTGTTTTGCTGAGCCGGGGTAAGGCTGGAGTTGAGATAGCTGGGCCGCGCACCCGCCGCGAGCAATGCGCGGGTCTGATCCTCCATAAGCGACAGCAGCGGACTCACCACAAAGGTGATGCCGGGCAGCATGAGCGCGGGCACCTGGTAGCAAATGGACTTGCCGGCGCCCGTGGGCATAACACCCAGCGCGTCGCGACCGGCAAGGATCGCATCGACCATGCGGTCCTGTCCCGGGCGAAACGAGGTGTAGCCAAAATAGGCGCCGAGCGTGTCGAGCGCCATCTGCTGCATGCTATCGATCATGGTTTCCTAACGTCAGAATCATCTGCCGCCGATTATACGCCGCCACGCGGACCGGTGCCCCACGGTTGCCGGCCACGGGCGGCGCAATCCGAAAGGAACGAGCGTGGATTTTTGGACACTTTCCGGATGAGCGTGGATAATCTCCCACTTTGAGGCCGTAACCGAGCCAAAAACGGGAGATTTTCCACGCTCATTCTGCAGATTGCCGCTCTGGCGGGCTTGCAGCGTCGACCGGTCCGTCGTTCGTCAGAACGGCGGAACCAGCCCTACATGACCATAACGTAGCGCGATCCCACGTAGTACTGCTTACCCATCAGGACCGGCTCGCCATTGGGGCCGATAAAGCCGGCACGCAGGTTGAGCAGCGGATCGTGCGGGGCAATGCCCAGCTCGGTGGCCTGCTCGGCGTTGGCACGAACGGCCTCGACCGTACGGTAGCCAACCGAGACAATCGGTGTTCCGCCAACACGCTCGACCTCGGCAAAAATCGACTTGTCCTCAAGATCGGCCGTCAACAGCTCGCGGTATGCATCAAACGGCACAAAGATGTTTTCCTCAAAGATGGGCTCGCCGTCGGCCGTGCGCACGCGCTTAATATGCAGCAGCAGCGCATCCTTCTGCAGACCAAAGAATTCCATCTCGTTTTGGCGCGCCGGCACAATCTGGCGATCGACCACGTGCGCGCCGGCCTTCATGCCATTGTCGGCACACAACGCAGTAAACGTCTGCAGCGTCGAAGCATGGAACTGGCGATTGATGTGCGGCGTGGAGACAAAGGTGCCGCGGCCCTGCTGCTTAACCAGGTAGCCATCGGAGCACAGCTCCTCGACGGCGCGACGCACCGTAATGCGGCTCACCTCGTACTGCTCGGCAAGCTCAAGCTCGGACGGGATGCGCTCCTTAGGTGCATAAACACCTTTCTCGATCGCTTCCTTGATCTCGTCGTAAATCTGCTGGTAAAGCGGTGCATTTTTGGGCGCTGGCATATCTGATCACTCTTATCAAAATATCGAAATAACTAATACGTATATAACGTCTTTTTATATGTTACCTTAGTTTGATAAAACGATACACCGCATACAGCAAATCTTTACTTGCCGTCGTCCTGCTGCAAGCTTTCCTGGTCGTGCAGACGGGCCTGCCTGCTGGCCATGCGCGCGGGCTTGTCGGGATCGGGTACGGCCGTAGGCATGGGCTCGTCGACATGACCGCCCCACCAGCCGCCCACAAAGTTAAGCGTGTGGAACACATTGATCACGGCGCCGGGATCAATGTCGCACACCAACTTGATGATGTCCTGGCTCTCGTAGGTCGAGACAACGGTGTGCAGCAGGTACATCTTTTCGCGGCTGTATCCGCCAACGACCTCGGCGCAGCTGATGCCGTGCTGAAAATGGTCGATATAGGCGGTCATGACCTCGTCGGCCTTGCGCGTCGTGATCTGCAGCGTTACGCGGTCATAGCGGCGGTAGAAGCTGTCGATGGTCTTGGTCGAAATAAACTGGAACACGATGGAGTACGCCGCGTTGTCCCAGCCAAACATAAAGCCAAAGATCGCCAGGATAAAGCAGTTAAAACCAAAGATGACGCCCCAGATGGTCTTGCCCGTGTGGTTGGAGACCCACAACG
Organism: uncultured Collinsella sp.; assembly: GCA_938033205.1. GTDB lineage: Bacteria > Actinomycetota > Coriobacteriia > Coriobacteriales > Coriobacteriaceae > Collinsella. The sequence continues at coordinate 48,022 of CALHJP010000032.1, forward strand.
CGATAAAGTCGGTACCGCCGGTGGATGCGCCGGACTTAAGCGCGATGGCGGCGCCCAGGCCCGAGACCACGCCGCCAAAGATGATGAGCATGATCTTGTCGCCCAAAAACGGCGCAAAGTGAAAGATGTTAAGGAACAGCGACGAGAGCGCAACCTGCATCATCGAGAAGATGACGAAGCGCTTGCTAATGCCGCTCCAGCATAGGAGCGCCACGGGGATGTTGAGCGCGAGCATACCGAGCGAGATGTCGATGTGAACGCCGCCAAGCGAGGTAACGCGATCGAGCAGGACCGCGACGCCGGTGAGACCGCTCGGAAGCAGATCAGCGGGCTGAATGAACGCCTGGATCAGAAATGTCTGGAGAACGGCGGAAATGGTGACCGCCACGGCGGTAATGGCGCGGCGGACGATGGTAAGGCGGCCGAGCACGAGCACGCGGTCCGTGAGCTGATCGATGGCATTCGCCACGTAGGCTCCCTTCGAAGGCAGATGTAGTTGTGGGGCATGTCGGCGATTGTAGCATGGAGCGACAGAGGGCGCCTCAATTCACCCTCTCTCGACAACCAAAACGGGACCGGTAACCCCACAACCAAAGGCCCAAATTCTAAGTGAGTAGACTTTTCGCAACCTGCCGAGCACAGCCAATAACAGCCACCTCTGTGACCTGCGGTTTTACTAAGGCAGAAACGCTTTGTGCTCGGCATGCGCCAAAAAGTCTACTCACTTAGTCTGAGTCGAAGCCAAACTGATCCAAATTGAAGCCAAAATGAGCCAATCCGCCGCGATAAATGCGCGAATCGGCACTTCTCGCGGCGGATTGACGCTACAAAGCGGCCAGAATGTCGGTCAGATTATCGATAACGGCATCGGCTCGCGATTGATCGAGGTTGACGCCCTCATGCGGACGCAGTGCCAGGACGCGGGCGCCGGAGCGCTTGCCAGCCTCGATGCCCAACGGCGAGTCCTCGATAACCAGGCACTCGGCGGGGTCAACGCCCAGCGCCTCCATGGCACGCAGGTAGATCTCGGGGTCGGGCTTAAATGCACTGCACTCGTGACCGCTGATGGTGTAGTCCAGCACGTCGGTGATACCGGCAATCTCCACCAGCTCGTCAATGAGCTCGCGATAGGACGAGCTCGCGATGGCACATTTCATGCCGCGCTTGTGCAGCTCACGCATCACCGGCTCCGTCTGCTCGTTGAGTAGCTCGGCATACGGAACGGGATGGTCCGGGCTGTAGACCTGCTTGTACTCCACGCGCAGGCGCTCGCGCAGCTCAACATCGTCGGGCACCAGCGACTTCCAAATGGCGGGCTCGTTAGACCCCGAAAGATCGGGAATCTCGTCAAAGTGGAACCCCTTCTCCTCCATAAACGCCACGCGACGACGGTTGTAGAACCACTCGGTATCGACCAGCACGCCGTCCATATCAAACAGCACTGCCTTGATCATACGCATCTCCTCCCACCTGCCAAAAAGGGACAGGTTTATTTTGGTAGGTTTTATCTGGGGTTTTATGACGCAACGGACACGCCCCCAAAGCAAAAAGGGGACGGGGCGCAAACCCCATCCCCTCTCAATCAACCCGTAAGGTCTACTTACTTGTGATTAGTAGGAAAGCTTCCACATGTAGCGACGCATGGTCAGCGGGTGCTGACGGGCCTCGGCGATCTGGTTGCCGTACTCGCGCATAACGGCGAGGTGCAGCAGCGGGTTGAAGTAGGTGACGACGCTCGCGGGCACGGCGTCAGCCAGGCCGTAGTCCTTGGAGTCGATCAGAGCGACCTTGGCGCCCATGCGCTCAAGGAAGGTGAGGGCGCGAGCGTCCATCGGACGGGTAGCACCATCGGACATGAAGAAGACGTAGGGCTTACCCTCGGTGGAAACCTCGAACGGGCCGTGGAAGTACTCGCCGGTGTTGTAGGCGGCGGCGTCGATCCACTGCATCTCGGTGAACAGGAAGGCGGCGTGAGAATAAGCCATCTTCTCGGAGGCACCGGAGGCCATGAAGTAGATCATCTTGTCGTCCTTGAAGTCCTGGGCGAACTTCTTGGCGAGCTTCTTGCAGTGCTGAGCGGCGTTCTCGCAGAGATCGAAGACGTTGGTGAGGCCGGTGATCATGTCCTCGTAGTGGTCATAGCCCTCGGTCTGCTGAAGGATCTCGAGAGCAAGAGCGATGGCGTAGCCAGGCTTCTCGCACTTGGCAGCGTAGTTGGCATGGAAGCCGTGAACGATGACGTGGTCGGCGTCGACGGTCAGAGCGGAGCCGGCCTTGTTGGTGAGGGAGACGACCGGGCAGTTGTGCTTCTTGGCGGTCTTGTTGGCCTCGACGGTCTCGGGCGTGGAGCCACCGAGGGAGCAGGTGATCACGAAGGTGTGCTCGTTGACCCAGGAAGGCGTGTCGTAGTTGAACTCGTTAGCGGTGAAGATCTGAACGTTCAGCTTGTCCGTGTTGTTGGCCAGGAAGTACTTGGCAGGGTAAAGGTCGGACATGGAAGCACCGCAGCCGACGAAGGCGACGCTGTGGATCTCGTGGTTGGACAGGACGTCAGCGACGATCTGCTTAGGGAGGTTAAGGTCGATCTCGTACATCTGACACATTCCTTTCGATTTTTTGCGGCGCCACATTGCCGGGCGCTCGCAGGGTTACCGTGGTTTGGACCGAGTCGCCGGCCCGTTGAGGATGTGACAAAGGGACTGTCCTTTGTCACGTATAGGGATGGAAGCCTGCCTGGGGTATGGGATGCCAGACAGGCCCCCGGGGGAAAGCGGTTAGACGCTGGGTCGCGACTAGGCCAGGATGCCGGCCGCGGAGAGGGCGATGCCGCCCACGATGGCGATCACGAGAAGCCAACCGGTGTTGACGTTCTTCTTGATGAGCCAGTACATAAGGCCGGTGAGGCCGAGGGAGATCATCTGGGGCATCATGCCGTCCAGGATGTCCTGGATCACGACGGTGCCGTCAGCGAACTGCAGCGGGGTGGTGGCGCCGATCAGCGTGGCGATCATGCCGCCCACGGACATAAGACCCACGATACCGCAGACATACATGAGCTTCTCCATGAGGTCGCCGCCCTGGAGCTTGCTCAGGTACTCGTGGCCACCCTGGTAGCCGATCTTGGCTGCGAACCAAGTGATCAGCACGGAGGGCACGATGGAGATGAGCATGGCCAGGATCGGGCCCATGATGGAGCCCTGCTGAGCCAGCTGAACACCCAGGCCAAAGGCGATAACGCGGATGGTGCCCTGGAAGAAGGAGTCACCGATGCCGGAAAGCGGACCCATAAGGGAGGTCTTGACCGCGTTGATCGAATCGGGGTCGAAGTTCTCGGGATCCTTGGCGTACTCTTCCTCCATGGAGGCGGCGAGGCCTAGGATGAAAGCGCTCGTCTGCGGGGTGCAGTTGTAGAACGCCATGTGACGGTGGTAAGCCTCTTTCTTAGCAGCGAGCTGCTTGGGGTCGGACTCGTCCGGATAGAGGCGATCGAGCGTGGGAACCATGCCGTAGAGGAAGCCCATGTTCATCTGACGCTCGTAGTTCCAAGAGGCCTGGATGGCCCAGGAGCGCCAGAAGAACTGGCTGACCTTCTTGTTCAGGGACACGTCCTTGGTTGCGGTTGCCATAGTGTGTTCCTCCTTAGTCTTCGTCGTCTTCGAGCGGATCGTAGTCGGAATCGACACCGGCGGCTGCATGGGAACCGTTGAACTTGAAGCCCATGAAGACGACAGCCAGGCACACACCGATCAGAGCGACCGCGATAACGGACAGGTTGAGGTAAGCGGCGAGCAGGAAACCGATGAACAGGAACGGAGTCATACCCTTCTTGATCATCATGGTGAGCAGCAGGGCCAAGCCGTAGGCGGTCATGATCTTGGTCGAAACGTTAAGACCAGTGGACAGCCACTCGGGAACCATGTTGACGATGGCCTGAACCAGGTCGGTGCCAACAAAGACGGCGAGGAAGATCGGCAGGAAGTACATGACGGCGTACAGACCGGAGCCGGCGCAGATGTGCATGCGGTAGGCGGTCTTGAACTTTCCGTTATCGATCGCGCTATCTGCCACATGGGTGAGGGCGGCGATGATGGAACGGAACACGATGCCGAGGAGCTGACCCAGGACGGCGACCGGGATGGCGATCGTCATGGCGGTCTCGGCGGAAGCATCGGTCAGGCACGCAAAGGCAGCGGCCACGATGCCGCCCAGGACCATATCGGGCGGAACGGCGGCGCCGACCTGCACCAGGCCCATGGACACGAGCTCGACGGCGGCACCGACGGCAAGGCCGGTGGGCACATCGCCCAGCAGCAGACCGACGAGCGTAGCGCCAACGAGAGGCTGCTCGAAGTTAAGACGACCGAGCAGGCGGGAGTCCCACATGCAGAACACGCCGACGAGGCCGACGAGCACCGCACTGATGAACGTATTCATACCCTTCTCCTTTCAGTCAGGCAAAAGCCTGGTTGATTACAGCTTGGCGTCGATGTCGACGCTCTGATACGTAGGGGTCTGCTGGACGTAGAGCTTGATGCCCATGTCGAGCAGCTGGTTGACGTCGGCCTTCTGGGTGGCGTCGAGGAAGACGGAGCTGTCCTTGCCGCCGACCTGATCGGCACCGTCGTGGTTGGCGGTGGCGCCCAGGTTGATGGCGTCGAGCTTGTAGCCCTGGCAGAACTGCAGCATCTCGGCCGTGTTGCCAAAGACGAACATGACGCGCTCGCCGAGGGTGTTGAGCTTGTCCATCTTGGCGAGGGCACGCTCGACGGTGAAGACGTTCAGGCGCACGCCCTGGGGCTTGGCCAGCTTAAGAGCGCCCTTCTTGATGTCATCGTTGGCGGCAGCGTTGTCGACGACGATGATGCGCTCGGCCTGAACCTTGGTGGTCCAGGTAAAGACGACCTGGCCGTGCAGCAGACGGTAGTCAAGACGTGCGAGGACGATCTTGGCGGGACCGGAGCTGTGACGGGACGCCTTGGCCTTCTTGGCGGGAGCCGCGGCGGCCTCGACCGGTGCGTTGGGGTTGGTCAGACCGGTGCGGGCCTCGTTGATGAGGGCCGCGAGCTCGGCACCCTTGACGGGGACGGGGCTCATAGCGAGCGTGAGCGCCAGCGGGATGTTGAAACCGCTAACAACCGTGAACTTCGTGCCGTTCTTGGAAAGCTCGACCATGTTGTTGTTGACCGAGCTGCCGAGCATATCGGTCAGCACATAGACGGTGTCGTCCGCGTTAAACGTGGCGATCATGGCGTCCACCTTATTGGTGATGGGCTCCTTGTCGTCACGAGCAAGCGACACGACGTGGACGTTCGACACGTCGCCGAGAACCATCTCGAGCGTGTCTTTGGCGCCTGCGGCCAGGCCGCCATGAGATGCGAGAATGATCTGATTCATCTTGCCTCCTCCTTTTCGTTATGGTCATAATAACGTCTTATACGTTGCGGATATTGATAATTAGTATATAAACCGTTCGCGGGTGAAAAACGACCGTTGGCGGGTTTAACGCAATCGAAACGATGGTCTTGGGTAGGCCGGCGCTGGCTGGATAACCCCAGGTCGGACGCCGCGCGCAACCCCCTATCGCACGAAGTACCAGGGGCTTTCCTGCACGGTGGGCTCCAGCGCAATGCCCGTGCGCTCGCGGAACAGATCCATGTCCTGCGATTTCTCCGTCCACCACGCGTTGGGCTTAAAGGTCATGCTCTCAACGACATGACCGACAAACACACTGTTGCGCAGCTTGGAAAAGTCGGTGTTCATAATCACGATGGACGCGAGCACCAAAACGATGCCCAGAACTTTGATCGCGCCGGCGGGCTCGGCGTAGACACCAATGCCCAGCAGTACGGTGACGACTGTCTCGAATGACATTACGACGGGAACTTTCGACGTCTCGAGCCCCATGGACAGACCCTGCATATATAAGATGTAAGCCACGGCTGTGGGGATGAGTCCAAAGCCAAGGAACAGCAGCAGCAGCTGTGGCGACATTGCCGCGGCGACATCCGGCCACGGAGCCGCGATAGCTGCCATAACCGCACCGCCAAAAACAAAGCCCCAAAACGTGACAGCCAGCGGGTGGACCGTCTTGGTTGCTATCCGGCTAAACACCGCGAGCGACGCACCACAAAGGCCTGCAATCACGCCCGACGTGACGCCCCAAACCGAAAAATGAAAACCGGAAAGGTCGCCATTGGTCACCGCAAGCACACAGCCAATGATGTTAAAGACAATGGCGACGAGCTTGTTGAGGGTCACGTCCTCGCGATAAAGGACGCGGCCGAGCGCGACGCCAAACACCGGCGACGTGTAGAGCAGCACCGATGCCGTGGACATGCCCACCTCGCGCATGCACTCGTAATAGCAGGTGTTGGCGGCAGCCAAACCGACGATACCGACAAGCGCGCAGGAAACAAGCTCTTTAGGGCTTGCCTTGAACAGGGTCAGCGGACCCTGAACCACGGTAGACCCCTCACCCGGACGGCAGCCCATAAACATCAGGACCGGCGCCAAGATAAGCGCTCCGACCAACAAGCGAAAGGCAGCCATGCTCTGGGACGAAACGCCCATGGCTGAGATGCCGTTTACAAAGATTCCGATGCTGCCCCACATAAGCGCGGCGATCAGCACCAGCACATAGCCCAGATTGCTCCTCTTCAACGCAGCCTCCTCAGTATATTTCCAATATGTTTCATACTACGTTATAGTCGTTATATACATTTTTCAAGGCACAAATCGGCGAACGGGAAATCTCTCGACACAAGGAGTGTCCCCAACTGCCGGCAGAAAGGGAACGTCCCCAAGTGCCGCTCTAGCAGTTGCAGTGAAATAGTTCTCAAACAGAGGCTTCACGCCCCCAAACAGGAACTATTCCACCGCAACTCATGAGGGGTATTGGGCTGTTAGGCCGCTCTATCCCTTAGTAATCCAGCTTCCACATGTAGCGGCGCGTCATGTAGTCCTTGTGGGTGACGGCGGAGAGCGCACGCATGTAGACGTTGTTGAGGATCGGGGCAAAGATCAGGTGGTTGAAGTACTCGCTCACGCTGTCCTTGATGTCGTTGAGGCCGAGCTCCTTGGCGTCGAGCTGGTAGACGCGCTCACCACCGTACTGGTTGACAAAGCGAATGCCGCGCTCGTCGTTGCAGCGGCTGCGGCCGACGCTGATGAGCTGGAACAGCGAGGTACGCTTGTCCAGGATCTCGAAGGGACCGTGGAAGAAGTCGCAGGTGTTGATGGTGCAGGAGTCGATCTGCAGCATCTCCTGCACGTTGCAGATGCTAAAGACGTAGGCGGCACCAAAGAGCGGACCCTGAGCCATCACGTTGATGCAGGGCTTGTCGGCGTTCTGCTCGGCCCACTTGGCTGCGAGCGGACGGGTGTACTCGACGGCCTTGCGATAGATGGGGTCGACCAAGTCGAAGGCGGCCATAGCGGTCTCGTACTCGGCATAGCCCTCGGTCTGCTGCGTAAGCTCCATGGCGATCATGGTCACGACGGCAGAGTTGGTGCGGCCCATGCAGGACTCGTCGACGGCCAGGCTGTCGTACTGGATCTTGTAGTCGCAGACCTCGGTGAGGCCGGACTCGTCAACATAGATGGCGATGGTGCTGGCGCCGTGGTCCTTGGCGACCTGGGCGGCGACGATGGTCTCCTTGGTGCCGCGCATGGACACGACGACGGCCAGGGTGTTCTCGTTGACGTAGGCAGGCGTGGCGTGCACGAACTCGTTGCTGGTGTAGCTGGAGCTCACGACCTGCGTGGCCTCGTGCTCCATAAAGTACTGGGCAGGATAGTTGCCGCCGTTGGATCCGCCGGCGCCGATCCACACGACGCGCTTGATGCCGCCCTTGTCTGCCTTGTCAGCCAAAACCTGGGAGACGACGTCCTTAACCTGTTCCTGAGTAGTCATCGTGCATCAGCCTTTCTTCTCGTTTGATGCTGTCGATGGCATACAAGTTACATACATGTTTTAACGATGTCGACTAGTTGTATGCTATATTTGTCTTAGAAATTTTGCTGATGCGGTTTTCGATAACTCGTTACCAGCGATTTTATTGTTGTATTGGATACATGCTTGATTAGCCAAGCATACAAGTTAGATACAGGTTGTTCGCATGAGCACTTCGTCAAAAAAGAACTTGGCCCAATACGAGCGTCTGGCGGGTACGCTGCGTGACCGCATCGCCGCCGGCACCTACGCACGCGGAGACAAGCTGCCGTCCGAGATGGAGCTCATGGACGAATCGGGCCTGTCGCGCAGCACTGTGCGTCACGCGCTTAAGGTGCTTGTTGACGAGGGTCTGGTTCGCACCGAGCGCGGACGCGGCGCCTTTGTGGCTGACACGCCGGCGCTCCACGAGAACAACCTGGTGTTTTCGAGCTATACCAAGCAGGTCGAAGGCCAGGGTATGAAGCCCACCACGCGCACGGTGGACTCGGGCTTTGCCAAAGCAATGGGCAGCGTGGCCAAGTTCTTTGACGCTAGCGTGGGCAGCAAGCTTGTCAAACTTGTCCGCCTGCGTTACCTGGACGATGCGCCACTGTGCCTGGAGACCACCTATTTGCCGCCAAGCTTTGGGTCGCTCATCGATCGCGATATCAACGGTTCGCTCTACGCCACGCTGCGCCAGGAGTTCCATCGTGCGCCGGCGCAGGGGCATAAGACCTTTGAGGTGTGCTATGCCTCGCAAAACGAGGCGTTTTTGCTCAACGTTGAGCGCGGGCAGGCGCTGATCCTGATCACCGACTACGTCTACGACACCGACGGTCGCCCGCTCCATGTCTCCAAGCGCATCCAACGTACCGACCGCGCCAAATACACCGAGCCCATCGGCTAACCTGCCAAAATAAACCTGTCCCTAAATGGTAGGTTTGGGGAGATCGGGGAACCAGGTTGGTTTGGGTTGGTTGGGCGTGCGCTCGGCCAGGACCAGCTCCATCCAACACATGTCGTACCAGCGGCCGAACTTTTGCGCGCAGCGGTCGAAGGCGCCCACCAGGCGGTATCCCATGTGGGCATGGAAATCCTGGCTGTTGTGCGTCAGATACTCGTCGTCCTTATCGTGCGGCACGGCGATGAGCGCGCACATGCTGGTGATGCCCATCGCGGCCAAGCATTGCTTGAGCGCGTCGTGTAGCCTGCGGCCCAGCCCGCCGTGGCGCACGTCGCGCGCCAGATAGATCGACGTCTCGACCGACCAGTCATAGGCCTCGCGGCTGTTAAGCGCGCTCACATAGGCATAACCCACTGGACGCCCGTCCAACTCCATCACCAAATACGGGTAGCGCTTGAGCGTACGCTCGATGCGCCCGGCGAACTCCTCAACGCTCGGCACCTCGTATTCGCAGGTTATCGCCGTCTCGCGTACATACGGCTCATAGATGGCAAGCAGCGCCGGCGCATCATCGGGCGTCGCCAGGCGAATTGTCGGCTCGGACATCTCGGGCATACAGCCCCTCCCCCACAAAAGCAAAGGCCGCCCTGCGCCAAACCCAGGCGTAGGGCGGCCCCTCGTCATTACATCAAGCTACAGGACAGCCGCCAGCGCGTCGATGTCCTCCTGCGTCGTGGCCCAGCTGGTGCAAAAGCGCACCACGGTGTGGGTCTCGTCGTACTTTTCCCAATACTCGATCGCGGCATGCTCGCGAATACGCGCCATGTCCTCGTTGGGCAGAATCACAAACTGCTGGTTTGTGGGCGTCTCCAAGAAGAACTGGTAGCCGCGCTCGTGCAGCACGCGACGAAGCGCCTGCGCGGTTTCGATCGCCTGGCGACCAATCTCAAAATACAGGCCATCGGTAAAGAGCGCCTCAAACTGCACGCCCGTCAGGCGGCCCTTGGCCAGCAACGCACCGTGCTGCTTAATGCGCGGAATGGGATGCGCCGGAGCGTGCATGCCGCAAAACACCACGGCCTCGCCGCACAGAGCGCCGCACTTGGTGCCGCCGATGTAGAACACGTCGCACAGCTGTGCCAGCTCGGGCAGGGTGATGTCGCACTCGTCGGCTGCCAGCGCATAGGCCAGTCGGGCGCCATCCACAAACAGCGGAATCTCGCGCTTCTGGCACACCGCATGAATTGCCGCGAGCTCGGCCTTGGAGTACAGCGTGCCGTACTCGGTCGATAGGCTCACGTACACGGCGCCCGGGAACACCGTGTGCTCGTAGCTCTCGTTTTCGTAGAACACCTGGATATAGTTCTCGAGGTCCTCGGCGTGCATCTTGCCCTCGTAGCCGGGGATGGTGAGCACCTTGTGGCCGCCAAACTCGATGGCGCCCGCCTCGTGGCAGGCGACGTGGCCAGTCTCGGCAGCAACGACGCCCTCGTAGGGCGCAAGCAGCATGTCGATCACCGTCGCGTTGGCCTGCGTGCCGCCCACCAGAAAAAACACGTCGGCATCGGGGGCCTGACAGGCCTCGCGAATAAGGTGCTTGGCACGCTCGGTGTGCGCATCGGTGCCGTAGCCGGGCTGCGGCTCCATATTGGTGTCGACGAGCGCCTGCAGCACCGCCGGATGGGCGCCGTGGGAATAGTCGTTGTTAAACGCGAGCATGGCAATCCTCTCTTACCGGGTATCGGCCAGATGATTCAAACGGGGCTATTGTACGCCGTTGGGATAGGCAATGCGCGCGGCAAGACACTCAAGTGCCAGCACCAGGGCAAAGCCGCAGCTCACGTCACTCAAAAAGTGCGCTCCGATCACGATGCGGCCAAAAGCGACGAGCGCCGCAACCACAGCGGCAGCCCAAAAGACCACGCGGCGGCGCGACGGCCTTTCCTTAAAGGCCGCCGCGGGAAGCCCGGCGAGCATAAGGCCGATCGCCGCGTGCGCGGTGTGCCCGCTCGCGAACGACTTAAAGCCGTCCTTGATCACGCCGGCGGCAATATAGCTCCACTTATCGGGATTGCCGATTACCCACCACGGCTGAAAATTGAGCCCCGGCGTGACCTCGATCACGCGCATGCGCGGGCGCGACCACAGCGGCTTGACGATCACGTTGAGGATAATGGCCTGAGCGACCCACACGGCAAGCACCATCAACGCCCAGCGCGTGAGCTCGTCGGGATCGGTGTCGCGTGTGAGGCGGTAGGCGATAAGGTTGGCAGCGATGACCAGCACAAACGTCAGCACCAACTGAGCTGCGATGAGTTTGCCGCCAACCCTCAGGGACGAAACGACCTCGTAGCCGGCCAGGCCAATGTTGACGAGGATGCCGAGCGCGGCGAGCCACTTGCTCGCCTTGGAATCGGGGCGTGCCGAGCGCACGAGCATAACGCCCGCGATGCTCGCCGTCAGCTCAAACGGTAGCTCGCCGGCCGCCTCGACAAAGCGACCGTACATGCTGCCGATGTTGAACAGCGCGCTCGAAATCTGATAATCGAAGAAACTGCCCACGCCCAGGCAGAGGGCAAGGATAACCGCGATAGCAGCGGCGTCTTTCTTATAGATGTACCCGAACATGCTTTCCTTTCGATGGAACCAGATTGCCCAAATGGGGCGTTTGTAGCGTCGACCCGTTAGTCATCGTCGCTCGCGCCCAGCTGCTGCAGCAGCATGAGCGCCGCAGCTACGGGGCCGGCGCCGTCGTTGGCGTCGAGGCCGCGACCCAGGCCGCTGCCCGCGCCGGCGCCCGCCTTGTAGGGCACCGACAGCTTGCGGCTCTTGGGGAAGTTCACCGCGCCATAGCGATTCTTGAACTCAAAGGCTACCTTCTTGGGAACGTCAACCCCCAGGAAGGTAATGCGCCCACCGCTGAGCGTGACGCTCTCGAGCCCCAGGCGCTCGCCGCGAATGCGGATGCGCGCGCGGTTGAACAGGTTGAGTCCCGCCAATGGCAGCTCACCATGCGCAGCCTCGGTCTCCTCCTGCACCTCGTCGACACTCTCCAGGTCCTCAGCCGCCGCGAGCTTGCGGTACACGAGCACGCGCTGGTCCACCGCCGGCATGTACTCCTCGGACAAGAAGTAGTCGGCCGGCAGGTTGATGCCCACGCTCGCCGCCTCCACGCCGGCATCGTCATCGCCGCGCGCCTCGGCCACGGCCTGTCCCAGCATCTGCGTAAACAGGTCGAAGCCCACGCTCGACAGGTTACCGTGCTGCTCGGCACCCATGAGCGAACCGGCGCCGCGAATCTCCAGGTCGCGCATGGCGATGCGCATGCCGCTGCCCAGATCCTGGAACTCGGAAAGCGCGGTCAGGCGTGCCGTGGCCTCCTCGGTAAGCGGCAGCTCGCCGGGGAACATAAAGTACGCGTATGCCTGCGTGGCTGAGCGGCCCACGCGGCCCTTGAGCTGGTAGAGCTGTGCCAGGCCCAGGCGCTGCGAGTCCTCGATGATGAGCGTGTTGGCCGTTGCGTTGTCGATACCGCTCTCCACGATGGTCGTGGCGATGAGCACGTCAATCTTCTTGGTCGCGAACTCGATCATCACGTCCTCGACCTCGCGCGGGCTCATCTTGCCGTGTGCCACACCCACGCGCGCCTCGGGCGCGGCCTCGTGCACGCGCGCCACGGCATCGTCGATGGTCTTGACGCGGTTGGATACGTAATACACCTGGCCACCGCGGCCCACTTCCAGACGGATCGCCGCGCTCACCACGTCGGGGTCGTACTCCCCCACGTGCACGATCACGGGACGGCGCCCGGTCGGCGGCGTGGTGATCAGGCTCATATCGCGCACGCCGCTCGTGGCCATCTGCATGGTTCGCGGGATGGGCGTGGCCGAAAGCGTGAGCACGTCGATCTGCTCGCGCAGGTTCTTGAGCTGCTCCTTGTGCTGCACACCAAAGCGCTGTTCCTCGTCGATGATCACCAGGCCCAGGTTCTTGGGGTTCACGTCGGCCGAAAGCAGACGGTGTGTGCCGATCAGCACATCGATCGTGCCCTCGGCAAACGCCTTGAGCGCGCGCTTTTGCTGCGCCGGGGTGCGGAAGCGGCTGAGCACCTCGACCTCGAGGCCAAACGGGGAAAAGCGCTCAAAGAATGTCTCGTAGTGCTGCTGGGCCAGAATGGTCGTGGGGCAGAGCACCATGACTTGGCGGCCGGAGTCCACGCACTTAAACGCCGCGCGCAGGGCGACCTCGGTCTTGCCGAAACCCACGTCGCCGCACAGCAGGCGGTCCATGGGCTTGGGCGCCTCCATGTCCGCCTTAATGTCGGCGATAGCCTCCAGCTGGTCGCGCGTCTCGTCGTAGGGGAAGCTCTCCTCCATCTCAATCTGCTCGGGCGTGTCGGGCGGACAGGCGATGCCGGTAATCGACGAGCGGCGCGTATACAGGTCGACCAGGTCAAACGCCAGCTTTTTGGCATTCTTGCGCGCCTTGTTGGTGGCACGCGTCCAGTCGGCGGTGTTGAGCCTGGTCAGGCGCGGCTTATCGCCGTCGGGACCAACGTAGCGCGTAATGCGGTCAACCTGCTCCAGCGGCACGTAGAGCTTGTCGCCATCGGCGTATTCCAGCAAAAAGTAGTCGCGTTCCTTGCCGCCCACTTCCTGGCGCGCGATCTCGCTAAAGAGCGCGATGCCGTGGGTAGCGTGCACCACATAGTCGCCCGGCTTAAACGGGAAGGTAATCTGCGTAATGTCAACCTTGCGGCGGCTGCGCGCGCGGTTGGCATCCATGCGGGCGTTGAGGTCGGCGATCGAGAACACGGCCAAATTGGCGTCGGGCACCACCACGCCCTGCGGCAGGGCAGCGTCCACAAAGGTCACGCGCCCGCGCGAGATGGTGGGCACGGCGGCGCCGGCGGCAGCCTGCGCGGCGCCCGCCTCGAGCGAGCGGGCATTGAGCGCATCGGCCTTACGCTCGCGAATGGAAGCATGGGCCTCCTGGCGTGCGGCACGGTCGGCGGAATCCGCTGCTGCCACGCGCACGCGGTCGCCGATAGCGCCGGCATTTTCGGGGGCGGCCGTCAGCGACTCCTCAAAGGTAACGCCCTCGTCGCCAAAGGTGAGCTCCATCGACTCGCGCGCACCGCGGTCGGGGATGGCAAACACGCAGGCATAGCGCTTGCCCACGACCTCCTGGATGCGCGTCATAAAACGGTTGTCCGAGCCTGCGATGGCAGGCTGCTCAATCTTGAGCTCGGCCGTCACCGCACCGCCGGCACGGATGAGGCTCACATAGTTCAGGCGTTGCTGGGAGCCAAAGTCGAGTTGCTGGGCACGCACGTACAGGCCATCCAGACGGTCGACCCCCGCCTCGCCGGCACGCGCCTCGATATCCTCGTAGGCGCGCAGGCAATCGTCGAACAGCGAGCGCGGCTCGGACAGCACCACGAGCGCCTTGCCGCTCACATGCGACAGCGGGCTCACGGTCTGGCCGTACATCACCGGCAAAAAGCGGTCGAGCTCAGGCGTGACGATGCGCGCATCCACCATCTCGAGCAGCGCCGCCAACTTGCTGTCGTCCTGGCTGGCGCGGTAGAGCGCCACATGCATGTTGTGGACGGCCTCGTCGGTGAGCGCCAACTCGCGGCACGGGAAGATCTCGATGCTGTCCTCATTGCCGATGGTCTGCCCCGTGGAGCTCACCATACGACGGATGCGATCGATCTCGTCGCCAAAAAACTCAATGCGTACGGGTGCCTTCTCCTGCGCGGGGAACACCTCGACGGTATCGCCGTGCACGCGGAACAGGCCGGGCGCGTCGGCGGCCCCGGCATTGGTGTAGCCCATGCCCACCAGGCGCTGCGGAACCTCGTCAAAGGGAATTTCCTCGCCCACCGCAAAGGTGGTGGACTCCCAGTAGCGGCTCTCGACCGGCGGCACACAGCGCAGCAACGCACGGGCCGAGGCAACCATGATGCAGTTGTCCCCGCGCACGATGCGCCCCAGAGCCTCGCAGCGCTGCGCCACCACGGCGTCGTCGGGCGCCTGTTCGCGCCACGGATAGTCCTTGCGCTCGGGAAAGCGGCACACGTGTGCCAGGCCCACGTAGGCGGCAAGGCTACGCGCGGCGCGATCAGCCGCATCCTCGCCACTCACGATATAGACCGTCGGGCGCGGACGACGCGCAAACTGGGCGGCCGCCATAAGCGTGCGGCCCGACTGCGACACAGCCAGCGTCACGTCCTCGCCAGCATCGAGTCCGGCCTCGACGGTCTGCAGCGCCTCGGCAGTGTAGAGCTGCGCGGCTATACGGTGAATGAGCATGCTGTTCCTCCGGCATTGCAACGCTAAAAGCCCGCCGGGGCAAGCTCGGCGGGTATGCGGCGGATTTCATTGCCTGTCATGGTAGCGCATGAGATGGACACGCCAGCGCACGCCAAACAGCTACCCCAAAACGCGCATGCCTGAACGCCCTCGGCACAAAACAGCCTGATCGGACAGCACCAATTACCAGCTTCTACCTGTATTACTTTGCAATTATGGCAATTCCTACTTTACAGTTGTGGTAACTTCTAGTTAGTAATTATGGTTTTTTTGCCTTGCCGATGTGGCAAATCCCAAAGACCTGCCACGCAACCCGGCAGATACCGACAAACTCGGTACGAGACTTTCGAACCAAAAGCATGCCTACGAGCATGCGATGCTAGACACGAAGGGCGTTAAAAATGATTGAGCGAACCATGGCCCAGAAGCTACGCGACATGTCAGAATGGTTTCCCGTCGTCTCGCTTACGGGGCCACGCCAAAGCGGCAAGTCAACTCTCATCAAGGCCGTTTTTCCTGAATATGAATATCTCAACCTCGAGAACCCGGAAGTCCGTCGCGCCGCACTCGATGACCCCGTCGGCTTTATCAGCAGGCGCCCCGATCATCTGATCATCGACGAGGCCCAATATGCACCGGAGCTGTTCAGCATGATTCAGGTCGCCTCCGACGAACGCGGAAAGACCGGCCAGTATGTATTGTCCGGCTCGCAAAACTTTTTGCTCATGCACAACATCCAGCAATCGCTTGCCGGGCGCGTCGGCATGCTCAAGCTCTTACCTCTCTCCTACCAGGAGCTCAGCGATACGCAAATCTCGCTTGACACCTACCTGATTCGCGGGGGATACCCGCGCATATATGATGCGGGCATCCCCATCGACATGTTCTACCAAAATTACCTTATGACCTATGTGGAACGCGACGCGGGCGGCCTTCTCGACGTGCGCAACCTGAGCTCCTTTAGAAAAATGATCGGGCTGTGCGCGGCTTGCGTGGGAGGACTGCTCAACCTATCAAGACTCGCCGCTGATGTGGGAGTCGCCACGGCGACGATCGGCTCGTGGCTTTCGATCCTGCAGTCAAGCTATTTGGTGTTCCTACTTCAGCCATATGCTGGAAACATGCGCAAGCGGCTTACCAAAGCGCCAAAACTGTACTTCTACGACACGGGGCTACTTTGCCATCTGCTTGGAATTCACGACGAGCGCAGCCTCATGAACCACCCCCTAAGCGGGGAAATATTCGAAAACCTCGTTGTCTCAGAACGCCAGAAGGCATATCTCAACAGAGGCATCGAGCCCACGCTTGTCTTTTATCGCGACGACAGCAAACGAGAGATCGACCTTATCGATCTAACAGAGCCGGCTCGCCCACAGGCATTCGAAATCAAATCGGGCGCTACCTATCGCGACACATTTGCTCGATACCTACGCTCTGTTGGTTCCGAACTTGGCATTCCCGCAAAGGACCGAGCCGTCGTATATCACGGCTCCGAGCGCTACGATACCGAGGGCGCATCGGTTGTGCCGGCAGAAGAGTTCTTGCTTCGGGAGTCGTAGCGAGCGCCGCGGGCACCGGCCGCGCCTCGATTTGTGCCGCCCGGAGATACGCAAAAGTGGTGACGCCCCACCCTTGTAACCTAGCCCACCCGTACGCTGGGACACAAATCCGCCAGCGGACACTCGTCGCACTTGGGCTTACGGGCATCGCAAATCTCGCGACCGAAGGTGATCCACTGGTGATTGACCGACTCCCAATACTCGTGCGGCAAAATCTTGAGCAGATCTTGCTCGGTCTTGAGCGGCTCCTTGGCATGCGTCTTGGGGCTCAGCATCAGGCGGTGCGCGATGCGGTTGACGTGCGTATCCACCGCGATGCCTTCCACGATGCCAAACCCAACGTTGAGTACGATGTTCGCCGTCTTGCGCCCCACGCCCGGCAGCTTTACAAGCTCCTTCATGTCGGCCGGCACCTCGCCGCCGTAGTCGGCAACAATCATCTGCGCGGCCTCCACAGCATGCTTGGCCTTACTCTTATAAAAGCCGAGTGACTTAATGGTGTCCGCCACGTCGGTCACACTTGCCCCCGCCATGGCCTCGGGCGTGGGCCACTGGGCAAACAGCTGGGGCGTCACCTTGTTGACCTGCGCGTCGGTCGTCTGAGCCGAGAGCAGTACCGCGATGAGCAGCCTAAAGGGATTCTCGTGGTCCAAGAAACACTCGACCGGTCCATAGCGGCGGTTGAGGCGCTCGCACACCTCAACGGCGCGTTCGCGTTTGGCGGCATTGGTCTCGCGTGGCATAACGACTCCTCGGCTCAGCGGCACAACAAAACTACGGGCACGATTGTCCCACGTATGGAGTCGTTACGCCTCCAAAAATGCGCCGGTCTGACGGCTCCACAGGCTTGCGTATTCGCCGCCCGCCTCGACGAGCCGCGCATGCGTACCATCCTCGACGATCTCGCCATCCGCCAGCACCACGATGCGGTCGAGCGAGGCCACGGTGGACAGGCGATGCGCCACCACAATGGAGGTGCGGCCGTGCATCAGGTTCTCGAGCGCCTCCTGCACCAGCGCCTCGGACTCGCTATCGAGGGCAGACGTCGCCTCGTCGAGCACCAGAATCGGTGCGTCGGTGAGGATGGCACGGGCGATGGCCACACGCTGGCGCTGGCCGCCCGAAAGCTTGACGCCGCGCTCGCCCACCATGGTGTCGCAGCCACGGGGCAGGCGGTCGATGAACTCCAGGGCATTGGCCAGGCGTGCGGCCTCGCGGATCTGCTCGTCAGTGGCGCCCGCGCGGCCGTAGGCGATATTCTCGCGAATGGAGCGGTGGAACAGCAGCGCCTCCTGCGGCACGTAGGCAACCTGGCGGCGCAGGCTCTGCTGCGTGCAGCGCGAAACGTCCTGACCGTCCACGAGCACGCGGCCGCCCTGCACGTCGTCCAGGCGCAGCAACAGCTTGGTGAGCGTCGTCTTGCCCGAGCCCGATTTGCCCACCAGGCCCACGCGCTGGCCCGCCGCCACATGGAGCGTCAGGTCGTCGAACACGCTCTCGCCCGCCGCGGCGTCACGGTATGCAAAGCTCAGGTGCTCAAAATCAATCGCGCCCTCGCCCACCTTGAGCTCGGGGGCGTTCTCGTCGTCTGCCACCAGACGCGGCTCGTCCAGCACACGCGTCATCTCGGCCGCATCACCGAGCGCGCGGTTGATGCGCTGCATCATGGAGCTCACGTAGTTCAGACGCATAGTGAGGTTGTACGTATAGGTAAAGATCATGACGAGCGCGCCGGCCGAGATGCCAAACCACGCGTTACCGCCCGCCACAAACACGCTCACCACCGCCATGGTGATGACGATGAGGCCCGAAGTCGTAAAGTTGCGCTGCATCATGGCGTGCATCGAGACCGTCTCGGCATCGCATGCGGCGCGGTCGGCGGTGTCGAACAGGTCGCGCTCAAAGTCCTCGCGCCCGCAGGTCTTGACGGCCAGGATGTTCGTGACCGCGTCGGACAGCACGCCCGAGAGCTTGTTCTGAGCGGCGGACGTCGCAGCCGAAAGCGGCATGATGCGCTTGTACATAAGCCAGACAAACGCGATGTAGACGACCATGATGCCCACCAGGATCACGGTAAACGCGGGCACCACCGGGGCGAGCGCCGCCACCGTGCAGATGACCGAGGTGATGGTGGGAATGAGCGAGTACGCCGTCACGTCCACCAGCCCCGTATAGCCGCTCATAAAACGGCTCGTCTGGCTGACGAGCGATCCGCCAAAGCGACTGGTGTGAAATGTCATAGATTGGTTGGAGAGCGTATCAAAGCACAGGCGCGCCAGGTGATAGTTGCCCGCGATCTCGAGCTTGTAGACGGTGTAGTCCTGCAGCTTGGAGAGAATCTGGCCCACCAGGTTAACAAGCACGAGCGCCAAAATGTAAGGGCCAAAGACCTCAAACACCTGGTCGCCCGCCACGGGGCCGGCCTGGACGCGGTCGACGATGAGGGCCATCACGTAGGTGTTGGCAAACGTGAGCAAAAAGATGTAGCCCGCCGACGAGAACACCGAGAGAAAGACGATCAACGGCTGCGTGCGCGTGACGTCCCAAAAACGCTGCAGCGTGCGGCGCACGGTGGAACGCTTGAGCGGACTGGTGCTTCTCTGAGACATGGGCTTCCTTTCGCGTCTGATAGGGCGAAAGGCCATTGTTGCACATTAAAGTGCGCTTTAGGCAAGTGCAATGCGAAAAGCGCCCGCGCCCCGCGTTTACGCCGGCGCGCCGCCGTCCGTTGCGGCTAGTCCTCGTCTTCCTGGCCCGCAAGTAACCCTGCGGACTCCAAGCCCAAAATCTCGTCGGCCTCCCGCGCGTCTTCCAGCGCGTCGATATCCTTGAGCTTGCGCTCCATGACGTTGGTACGCGTGGTGATGATGCCCTCGACCGTCTTTCCCGCGGTCTCGATCTGCTGCTGGGCGCGACGCAGCGCCGCCTGATAGCGCGGTAGCTCGGCCTTGACGGCGGAAAGCACGCGTAGCACGTCGTCGGTGCGCTTTTGCAGCTTAAACGTCTGGTAGCTCATCTGCAGGCTGTTGAGGATGGCCGCCATGGTGCTGGGGCCGGCAACGTTGACGTGATAGTCGCGGCCCAGGGTCTCGATAAGCCCAGGGCGCGTGACGACCTCGGCGTACAGGCCCTCAAACGGAACGAACAGGATGCCAAAGTGGGTGGTCGCGGGCACGCTCAGGTACTTTTCGCAGATGTCCTTTGCCTCGCGCTTCACCATGGTGTCGAGCGTCTTGCGCGCGGCGGCGACGGCCTCCGCGTCGCCCGACTCCTGGGCGTCGAGCAGATGCTCATACGCATCGCCCGGGAATTTGGAGTCGATTGGCAGCAGCACGGGGTCTCCCTCGTCTACCGGCAGCTTGACGGCAAACTCAACGCGCTCCGAGGCGCCGGGCTTGGTGGCGACGTTTTCCAGATACTGGTCGGGCGTAAGGATGTCCGCCAGGATCGCGCCCAGCTGCACCTCGCCCAAAATGCCGCGCGCCTTGACGTTACCCAGCACGCGCTTAAGGTCGCCCACGCCAGTGGCGATAGATTGCATGTCGCCCAGGCCCTTGTACACGGCCTCGAGCTGGTCGCTTACCTGCTTAAACGATGCAGACAGGCGGTCGTTGAGCGTGCGGGAGAGCTTCTCGTCCACCGTTGCGCGCATCTGATCGAGCTGCACGCTGTTGTCCTTGCGGATGGCGCCCAGTTGGGCATCGACCGTCTCGCGCACCTTGTCCAAGCGGTGCTCGATGCCTTCGCGGTTGACACCGAGCTGCTGGACCGTCTCGCGGCGCAAGTCGTCCATGCGGTCGCCAGCCTGCGAGAACTCGCGCGCGATGGTCAGGTAACGCTGCTGCTCTACAGCGGCATCGGTCATCTGCTGCTGCGCAATGGCGTTTGCCGTACGGCGGGTTTCGGCCAGCGCGACGTTGAGGGCATCGAGCGTGCTGTTGGCCTGCTCGAGCGCCGCGAGCGTCTCCGCGTCGTTGCCGCCACGCTCCCGCAGCTCGGCACGAAGGCCTTTAAGCTGCAGGGCGCAAACCACAGCAACTCCCACCGCCACCAAGGCAATCACAACAAGCGCAATATCAATAGCAGACATAGACTTCCGCCCAACAAACCCAATCGATATCAATCAAAACCGAGACCAATCTTACCCCGCCACACGCACCGGGCGCCCGGCCCCTTCTTGGGTGCTTCTCTCCTCCGCATATTCCATAATGCGACGCGCTGTCTTCCTGCTCACCTTCGAGTCATCACCGGCTAAGTATGCGTACACGTTTCCCTTATTCAGATTCAAATCGCGGCAGAGACCGTAGCGCGTTACACCCGATTCCTCCAATGCTTTAAGTGTTCTCTTTCTCATCAGGGCGTTCACCCTTCTGTCGGCCGCTGGCTTTTCTTTCACCCCTCTATACGCACGCCAAACGTTGGCGTAACGATTGGGGAGCATATCCTCGGAGCATAGAGATGCCAGGCTACTCGCTTGGCCATACAGAGACAAAACACCTCGATAGCCCTCTTCCATCCACGAGCCCTCGGATAAACCCAGAACGTATTCGGCCTTACCCTGCGCCAAAGCGAGCAAAAACAGAGGCTCCGCCACACGCGGCTCAACCGTTGTTGCCTGCTTTACAAGCTTCCTAAAACTCAGCGACTGCTGTCCGGACAGCTCTCGGCAATAGCCTTTCAAAAATCCCTCAAAAGTCAGATTCAACCGAGCACCTCCTTTTTGTATTGCCTGTATGCGCAGACCATCTCTTGATAACTCCGCTCCGAAGGCGACGACGCCAGCGCCTCTCCATCGTCGAATATAAGCCGCTCGAGCAGATCCCAATCAAGTCGGTCGATAAATGTTCGACTATGGAGGTCGATGATGTCGTTCGGACGATAGGCATAGAGCTTCATCACCGCCAGATCCTCCAAAGATGGCGTAAAGTACCTGATAAAATGCGCCCCAATCTCCAATGGGATCAGGCGATCTTCGTAATTGAATGGCATCTGGTTGCAATATGCCACTGCCATACCATTCACCTCGGGGTATCGAGCTATGATCTCGCGGAGGCACCTGTCTGCCTCAAACACATCAATGTCATGTGTAACTGCCCGATTCGTCACGTCGTTTAGCATGAAGGCGCTTCCTCCCACCAATACAACGCTCGGCCTATCGTCTCTTGGACCTATTTCCAGCTCCGCCTCTTCGTCAATATCCAAAAGAGTCTGCTCTAAATCCTGCTTATACATAGCAAATCCTAATATTATTCATCTTCAATAATACTATTCAGTCGCACGACAGGACCCACAGGATGCAAGGATTCCACTCGTGGCGATAATCCCTACACCCTAGAAGTCCTAATGCGACAAACGCTAGCTCTCCCAGCCGGCGCGGATGGTTGTTATGACGTCACCTAGGCGCTGACCCAGGGCCGCTAGATGCTGGAGCACCTCGTTGGGCGATGCGCCGTTGAGAATGCACGTGAGGGCATACGACACCAAAAAGATGGCCGCAAGCCCCAGCGGGATGAGCACGATCATCGCCAATGTGCGCAGGCGCTGGCCCAAACGGCGGCGGCGCGCACGGCGTTTATCGAACGCGAGCTCCTGGGCATATGAATCTTGCTGTACGGAATAGGTCTCTGGGGTCGCCTCACCCGCAGGCGAAATCGCGGGCGCAACGTTTTGTGCAGGAGGTTGGATGGCCGCCCCTTGCATTTGCATCTCCATAAGCCGTTGCTGCTGGCGCAACATGCGCTCGGCTTGTTGCTGCGGGGTCTCAAGAAACAGATCCATGCTGGCCTCCAAAATCTGAGCATTCGACGCTTGCGCCCAGCATCCCGCACCGTCAATGCCACGGCAACGCAATCCGTAGCAATAGCCGCAAAGTTTCTTGTTGACAAAAGCTGTCGAAAACCTCAACAACTCCCCTACCAGCACTTTCTCTGAGCTTTTTTCGCCAACAATCTTTTGGCCTTCCACCCTTACGCCAACTGACCAAAATCTAACCAAAAGCTTGACGAAAATTGTGGGGACAGGGACCCCACACAAAAACGTGCCGCCCCAAAAGGGGCGGCACACAAACTTCTAATCAGCTTTTCAGTAACGAGCACGCGACGACCCGAAGCCGGAGCGCAGGGCGGGAGGCCGGATCGCCTTCCCTCAACGCGACCCTGCGGAGCCGTGAGCGGGGAGGGAAGGCGATCCGGCCTCCCGCCCTGCGCTCCGCAGCAGCCAGCGCCAAGCGCTAGTAGTTCACCACCTGCTCCTCAAAGTACGCCTTCGGGTGGTTACAAACCGGGCACACCTCAGGCGCCTCGGCACCAACGTGCAGGTGCCCGCAGTTCAGGCACTTCCACACCTTTACGCCCTCACGCTCAAACACCTCGCCCGACTCGATGCGCTCGACGAGCTTGTTGTAGCGCTCCTCGTGGGCCTTCTCGACGGCGGCGACACCACGGAACTTTGCGGCAATCTCGGCAAAGCCCTCTTCCTCGGCGGTCTTGGCAAACTCGTCGTACATCGTGGTCCACTCGTAGTTCTCACCCGCGGCGGCATCGCGCAGATTGTCCAGGGTATCGGGGACGGCGCCATCGTGCAGATACTTAAACCACAGTTTGGCGTGCTCGGACTCGTTGCCAGCCGTCTCGGCAAAGATGTTCGAGATCTGAACGTAGCCGTCCTTCTTTGCCTTGGAGGCATAGTAGCGATACTTGGTGTGTGCCTGGGACTCACCGGCAAAAGCGGTCTCGAGGTTCTTCTTGGTTTGGGAATTCTCAAAATCCATAGGTGTACTTCCCTTCAACGCATGCCGCCCGTAGGCTTCGAGCGGCCTCGTCTTTAGGATGCCCTCATGTCGGAAATCTAAACCTTACAATCCTGTTCTTCAGATTTCCACGGGCTAAATGCTCAGCCAGCGATCGCCCTCGGCTCGGCAAAAGCCCTCACGCTCCAGGTCGGCCAGAATGCCCGCGACAAGCTCGCGCTCGACCGGCCCGCGCCCAGCCGCCGCTTCCATATCGTTAACGCCCACCACGGCATCAGCAAGCGTAATCCCCGCCGGTTGGCCATCGCGCGCTGCCAGCAACATGCGCACGATATGCGCGCGCTTTTGGCGACGTGAGCCCTCAAACTTTGATTGACGGCTATAGCCCGCCGAGCGCCTGGACGGATTGGGCAACGTCTTTTTTAGATATGCGCCGTAGTCCAGCAACGCGTAATACCACGCGCGCGGCGTGTCGGCATCATCGAGCGGCACGGCAAAGGGAGCGATCTCGTCGGTCGCCGCACCGGGGACCGCCGGACAGGCCGCCTGAATCAGCGGCACCAGCTCGCGGTCGGGAACAGCCGGTACATCGGGAAAGAAGTGATGCAGAAAGACCGTGCGCACGTTGGTCTCCAGATACACGCCTGGAAGGTCAAACGCGAACGACCGGATACCTTGCGCCGTTGCCGGGCCAATACCAGGCAGAGCGACCAAGTCACGCGTCTCGCGCGGAAACTCACCGTCCCAGTCCTCCACAACGCGCTGAGCGGCCTTGTGGAGCGCCAGAGCGCGTCGGTTGTAGCCCATGCCCTGCCAAGCGTCCAAAACATCGGAAGGCGCGGCTTGGGCAAGCGCCTGCACGGTCGGAAAGCGATCGAGCCACGCCGGCATACGCGTCTCCACGCGTGGCACCTGTGTTTGCTGCAACATGACCTCGGAAAGCCAAATGATGTACGGATCGCGCGTGCGGCGCCACGGAAGGTCGCGATAACACAGGACCCCTTCCGAACGAATCATCGAACGAAAGGGGTCCTGAATCATATCTATGCTCCTTATGCGGCGCTATTCCTCCCGGCATGTATACGCACAGGTGGCGTACTCGGGAAACGCTTCGCGGTCGGCGAACTTGGGATCGACGGCCGGGAACTGGCGGTGAGCGACGATGTCGCCGAGCGAAACGGAATCGAGGTAGTCGCGCATCAATGCTTGAGCTCCGGCCCACAGGGGATGATAGCAGCACGTGCCCATGCGCGCACAGTCGCCATCGGGTGCGGTGCAATCATTCATAACCATAGGGCCCTGAACGGCCTCGACGACCTGACGAATGGTAACGTCGTCCGGACTGACCTTGAGACGCATGCCACCGTGGACGCCACGCAGGCTCTCCACAATACCGGCCTGGACCAAACCGTGCTGAATCGAGCGGGCAAACGAATACGGGACATTGACCTCTTCGGCAGCGGTGCGAACAGAAAGCAAACGCTCCGGATCCTCGGCAAGCATCGCCAACATACGAAGGGCGTAATCAGTCTTCCTCGATATGTCCATTTTTCCCCTTTCAAGGAATACGAACAGCTCGAACGAGCTCCAGGGCCGAGCTTGTGTCGAGACGCTAAATGACCGCAGGACATCCAAATGGTAAATCGGATATCCACTGAATGCCGCGCTTGGAGCGAAATGCATCAGATGCGGCCCACAGTGCAATTTAGTATAACCTAACCCCCTGCTTCGTTGAACAGGTGTTGCGCAACAAAGCTGTTGTTTAGACAGATATGCTTATTAGATTTTACTTGCGTTCCCGAAGGGGCGGGGATTCTGGGCGAAGATGCGCCAGGGCGATCGTTCTATCGAAACAAAGTGCATCAAACGCAAAAAGCCACGTCCGAAGACGTGGCTTTAATTGCGTTGGCGGGAAGTACGGGGCTCGAACCCGCGACCTCCGACGTGACAGGCCGGCGCTCTAACCAAACTGAGCTAACTCCCCAGGCAGACGTTCGCGTTTGTTTCCGCTCGCGTGCGCTGCGGGGATTAGTATACACAGAAGTCTGTCCGGCGCGCAACAACTTTTTTGAAAAAATTTTTCGGTCCCTCCGGGAGGGTCTCCGGGGCTGGGGGCGGGGGTTAAGTTTGCTGCTCTACAGTCCTGCGCAAGACGGAAAGCACATTAAGTGCTTTCCTTTGCGTGCGGAACTCGCGACAAACTTAACCCCCGCCCCCAGCCCCGGAGACCCTCCCTGCCGTCACTTTCTTCAACCAGTTCTTGTTGCTCGCCGCTTCGCGGCTCGGCGGCCCCGTTCTCCGTGGCGGGGTTGTCTTAGATTCTTGTTGGGACTCTGCCTTTGGCTCAAAGAAAACGGGAGATGCGTTGTGCATCCCCCGTTTTTGTTGCGGTTAGTCTAGGTCAATAAACTTGGTGCTTAGGATCTTGCCGTCTTTTACTAGCATTCTGGCCATGGTGGGGCCTCGGGTGCCTCTGGGATAGCTGGCGCTGCCCGGGTTGAGGACTAGGCAGCGGCCCACTTGGGCTTCTTTGGTTGCGTGGGTGTGGCCGTTGATGGCTACGTCTACGGATCCCACCGGAAGGTCTTCGCGGTAGTGGGCTACGGCGAATTTGAGGCCTTCGTAGGTAAAGAGCGCAAGACGGTCTACATCGGGGCCGTAGTCGCGGTAGTAATCGTTGTTGCCCAATACGGCCCGCACGGGGGCGATGGTGCATAGGTGCTCGTAGTCCATCTCTGACGTAAGGTCGCCGGCGTGGATGATCAAGTCTGCGCCCTCAAGCTCATCCAAGAGCGCAGGCGATAAATAGCCGTGGGTGTCCGAGATGATGTCGATGCGCTTGGCGCTTGCGCTGTTCATGGGATCCCTTCCGCAAAAAACGATTCGGCAGATACATACAAAAAAGGCCCCACGGCCCCGCAGACGATGGGTCTACAGGGCTGCGGGGCCAGTGTGCTAGAGACTCAGAGCCTTCTTGAGCGGCACGACGCGGCGGCGAGAAACCGGCACGCGTTCGTCGACGCCCGTAATGCCCAGCTGGATGGCGCCCGAGGGCACCGTCTCAACGTCCGTGACGCACGCTAGGTTGACGATATAGCGGCGGTGAACACGGAAGAAGCCAAAGTCGCAGAGCTTGGCCTCAAACTGCGCCAGCGAGGTCGTCGACAAAAAGCGATCATCGACGGTATAGATGCAGGAGTAATCGTCCTTTGCCATGATAAAGCGGATGTCATCCACGGGAATGAGCACCTTGCGGCCGCCCTTTTCCACCGGGATACGCTCGATGGTCACTTTGCTGTCCGTAACCGGCTTGGCGCGTTGCATGACCTTCTCGATCGCGCGATCCAAGCGAGCTTCCTCGACCGGCTTCATCAGATAATCGACGGCATCCACGTCGAATGCCTCGACCGCATGGTCGCTATACGCAGTCACAAACACGATCGCCGGCGGATTTTTGAGCTTATGCAGCGCCTCGGCAAGTTGCAGGCCCGAGGCACCGGGCATCGAGATATCGAGAAACACGACATCAACGCGACTTTCCATAAGCATCTCGATGGCGGAGCGGACGCTCGACGCCTCCGTGATCGTGCCGATCTTGCCCGTTTGCTCGAGCAGGAAGCAAAGCTCCGAGCGAGCCGGCGCCTCATCATCCACAATCATCGCACGCAGCATAGGGATAAAACCTTTCGTCAACTAACTACGCCGGGCATCCGTCGCATGACGTTGAGCCCGTAGCCTTTTATTTTACTCTTGAATGTCAAAGATGCTCTCTGACAAATCAAGATGAAGGAGCACTTTGGTGCCCTTGCCCGGCGCCGATTCGACACGCGTATAGGAGTGCGGCCCATAAAAGCGATGGATGCGCTCCGAAATATTGTGCATGGCCACACCGGCGCCGCCACCCTGGGGAGAGCTGGCGTCGGGACGGGCAGAGCGCTCGTCAAACAGTCTGGCGGCGGTACCCTCATCCATGCCCACGCCATTATCGGCCACGGCAATCAAGATTGCATCCTCGCCGTCTTGGTGAACGGTCACGTCGATCCTCAGGGCGTCGTCATCGCCCATACCATGACGTACGGCGTTCTCGACAATCGGCTGGATCACGAACGCCGGCACCAGCGTATCTTCCACGTCCTCGGACACATCGAACGTCGCGAGCACACGGTCCTCGCCAAAGCGGGCCTTCTCAAAGGTAAGGTAGCGCTTGGTCTGTGCGACCTCGCGCGAGACCGGAATAAGCGATCCCGAGTTGTCGAGCGTGGCGCGATAGAACGATGAGAACTCACGAAGCAGTTCGCGAGCCCGCAGCGGGTCGGTGCGCGTAAACGATGCAATGGTGTTCAGCGTGTTGAACAGGAAGTGCGGGTTAATCTGCGCCTGCAGCGCACGCACCTCGGCGCGCGCTGTGAGTTCCTTTTGCACCTCGAGCTCGTGGATGGCGAGCTGCGTGGACAAGATCTCGGCAAAGCCCGAGGCAAGCGCGTACTGGGTACGGTCGACGGCGCGCGGGGTCTTGTAGTAGAACTTGAGCGTGCCGACGGTACGATCGCCCACCTTGATGGGGGCGATAATGCCGGCGGGGACTTGGTTGTGCGAGCCGTCCGAGCCCACGACATCCACCATACGGTTGAACGATTGCACGATGCCATGTTCGATAACGTAGCGTGTGACAAGCGTGTGGATGGGAGAATCTGGCAGTAGTTTTTCCTCAAACTCGCCCGCGCAGGCAAGCACGTTGTCCTCGTCGGTGATGGCCACCGTCATGGCGCGCGTCTCGGGCAAAATGCGCTGGCACACCAAACGCGCCGACTCCTGCGTCAGACCGCCCTTAATGTCCTCGAGCATGGCCGAGGCCACCGAGAGCGTCTCCTCGGTGTACTGGGAGCGCACCGAATCGGGATTGAGCGTCAAAAAGATAAAGATGCACAGAAAGATGCACAGCAGCGCGCAGGCAATCACCGTGGCGATCGGCTCGATACCGGTCACCAGGGCAAAAATAAAGTACACCAGCACGCAAATGGCGCAGGCAACGGCAATGATGCGAAAGATTGATAATGAACTATCGCGCTGGGCGCGGCGGTCGATCATTCGGCCCCCTCCAGGATACTGATCAGTTGTGCGTCACGCCAAAGCCCGTCCATGATCTTGGGCCAAAAGCTCTGGAAACGCAGGTAGCTTGCAGCGTTTTGGCGTGCATAGGCCTTTGCCTCGTCGATACCATGGCGCCAGATGCGCAGGTAGCCCTCATGCTCGCGAGTAAACACGCTGCGGACCATAGCGGTCTTGCGCACGCGGTCGTCGAGCTCGCGCGAAATCCACGGGCCCGGGTAGGGCATGAGCGATGCCGCCGTAACGGGAATGAGCTCCTTTTGATGCGCGGCGAATGTCAACTTGGCCCGTTCGTAGTACCAACGGTATACATCCTGCATAAAGCGCGGTGAGCGCTTTTCGGACTCCGGAGGCAGATGGCGCACGGTCCACTCGTTATCAAACCACACGTCGTAGCCAAACATGCGCATGTTAAAGAGGTAATCCAAGTCCTCGCCGCGGGTGATAAACGGGTCAAAGGCCACACGCGTAAAGGCGCGGGCGTGCAGGGCCATCAGGCCGCCGCACACGTAGTTGGAGCGCGAGATGCGGGTGCCCGAGAGCGCCTTTTTCATCCAACGGTTGAACTCGATGCGCTTGGTCCACCAACGATGGCAGATGCCCGCCTTGTCCGTGGGAGCCAACGGCGAGCCGTCGCGATCGTAGAAATAGCCGCTCTTGACCAAGATCGGCAGGCCCTGACGCGTCTGCTGACCCAGCGCGTAGGTCGCGCGCTTCATAAAATCGGCGTCGATGACAGTCTCATCGTCATCCAAAAAGATAACCGCGTCATGCCCCAGCACAGCGGCACAGGCCAGCCCCATGTTGCGGATGGCACCGTAACCTCGCAGGCTCACGCACTCGCCCGAACCCTTGGGTGCGATCTGAGCAACCCGGTCTGCGATGCGCGAGGCCTGGGTGTTGGTGACAACGGTGACCTTGAGCGTGGGATGTGCGTCGACAATCTCGTGCACGCGCAGCGACACATCGGCTGTGGCAGAAACGGGACAGACCACCAAAAGGATGATGCGCGGGATGTCACGTACCTGCTCAAGCGAGGCCAGGCAGCGGTCGAGTTCGGGATTGTCGGCGTTGAGTCGTGTCGAATGGTCATAGGTGCCAGGAGCGTTTGCGCGAGCGTCATCGCCCGCCCAATACGTTGGAATCACGACCGTGGCGTTCATGCCTTACCCTCCCTGCAACACAAAAACGGGACGCCGCCAAACACAGGCGACGCCCCGCGACCTAGCTGACTCCATCATACCCACTTGGGCTAATCATTGTTCGAAAGTCAGAATGTTTATTGCGGATAACCCCAAAAGAGTATCGCGGCGGACGCAATTACCGGCAGGTTCCTATGCGGCCTGCTCTGCCGTCTGAGACATGCGGGACAGACGGACCAGCAGCGCAAAGCCCACCACCAGTAGCACGCCAATGGAAAGGACGCCCAGCGAGGGGTTGCCGGTCAGCGAGGTGACGACCGACACCAGAAAGGTGCCCATAACGCTTGCGTAACGACCAAAGATGTCAAAGAAGCCATAGTACTCATTGGACTTTTCCTTGGGGATAATGCGGCCAAAATAGCTACGGCTGAGCGCCTGCACGCCGCCCTGGAACAGGCCGACCAAAATAGCGAGCACCCAAAACTCAAAGGCGGTCTTTAAGAAAAACGCGGCAAAGAGCACGATGCCCATATAGGCGGCGACGGCCACCATGATCATATTGAGTGTGCCCACGCGGCCGGCGAGCTTACCGTAGATGATGGCGGACGGGAAGGCCACAAACTGCGTAACGAGCAGAGCCAGCACCAGTTGGGTCGAGTCGATGCCCAGAGCCGATCCGTAGCTGGTTGCCATGGAAATAACCGTGTGCACACCGTCGATGTAGAAGAAGAACGCGATCATGTAGACCAGTACGGTCTTGTTGTGGGCAATCTCGCGCATGGTGTGTCCGACCTCGGAGAACACACCGCCCACGATGTGGCCGATGGTGTCCTCGGGACCGCGCTCGCGACCGTACTTTTGCTTATAGGTGCGAATGAGCGGCAGGGTAAAGATGAGCCACCAGGCACCAGTGATGATAAACGACAGACGCGTTGCCAGCATGGTGGGGACGCCAAGAGCGGGGCCACCCATGATAAGCGCCAAGCAGATGATGAACGGCACGGTGGAACCGATGTAGCCCCAGGCATAGCCCGAGCTGGACACGACGTCCATGCGCTCGTCGGTGGTAATGTCGGGCAGCATAGCGTCGTAGAACGTCATAGAAGAGTTGAGGCCGATGGTGCACAGCACGTACACAGTCAAAAATGCCATGGCGGACATTGGGATAGCCTGCGCCAGGCAAAGAACCAGGCCCGTGAGGAAGAAGCCCAAGAAGAACTTGATCTTGTTGCCGGCGTAATCGGCAAGCGCGCCCAGAATGGGCATGAGCATGGCAATGACCAGCGAGGCAATCGTCTGAGCGTTGCCCCAAGCGACCACCAGGTCTGCCGAGGAAGCACCGGTATTGATGGCGTTAAAGTAGATGGGCACCACCGAGGTATTGAGCAGCACGAGGGCCGAGTTTCCCACATCGTACATGACCCAGTTACGCTCGAGCTTGGTGTATTTCATGGACAGGGACCCTTCGTATTCGCCCGATATGCAGTTAGTTCATCGTACCCCAATTGTCCAGAAGCGCCGGTAAGGATTCGGCAAAGGGGCACGCATGGGCCCTACTCCTCGCGGTCGAACTCCTCGTCGGCGCCGAGCACGCGACCGCTGTAATTGACATGGTTGGTCACGGCTTCCATATCGCCGGTCTCGATAAAGCGGGCAACCGTGCACTCGTAATCGAGCAGCGCGCGGTCAAAGACCTCGGGGAAGCTCTCGGTCGAGACTTCATCGGTAAAAGGATTCTTCCATGTCAGATGGCCCAGGTTACCGGTGCGCTCGGGCAGCTCAGTCGTCACGCGATGGGCAAGGCCGTCGAGCAGCGAGTAGTCGTGCACCAAGCCCTCAACCAGCGAGATCGCGCGCGTCTTTGCGGAGCCGGCCGGCTCAATCGCGCGGTAAAGTCGCTGCATATTGGCAACGGCAGCACCGTACTCCCCCGCCGGAATGTCAATGCCGTACACGCGTCCGGCAACATAGCTCATCAGCACGCCGGCCACGCGATTGATGCGATCGGTGGTGACGATCTCGCCCGCCGGCGGGTAATCGTCGACCGTAGCGCCATCGCGTTTAAGCTGCAGCATCAGTACATCCAGGTCGCTCTCGATCACGGCATGGACCTGACTGCTCGAATCCTCAAGCTCTGAATCGGACTCCACGATGCCAAACTGCTGCTCATAGACAAAGGGATGGGCGTTGCGGTCGAGCACGTAATGAGACAGCAGGCCCAGCGCAAAGGCGCGACCCAAGCTGGCGTCACGCGGCAGCAGATGCGACACGCCGTCGCGCAGGCACGCGAACTGGCGAGACATGCGCGACCGATGCATGACCTGCGCCAGCAGCGTGCAGTCGGAAACACGCGGTGTCAGAATGTGAAAGAAAAACGGGTCGGGGCCTTGGTTGCCCAAGATAAAGGCAATGCGCTCTTCATCGGACGTTATGACGCCCTGCGGAAGACGGTCGATGCTTTCCTCGCCAAACAGATGATGGGTGATAAGCGCGGGCATAATGATCCTTTCGATTTCATTCGATGCCACCCATTATGCCCACCGCGCGCCCATGCCAAACCTGCGATGGTAAACGACAGCACGCAAGCCTCTTACGCAAGCCCCAGGTGCGACTTGACCTCGGCGGCACGACGACGGGACACCGGTACCGTCGAGTTCACGCGGTCGAGCCTGAGCTCCATCAACCCCGTGGAGCCAATCTCAACATTGTGCACGTCTTCCAAATTGACCAGGTAGCTGCGATGAACGCGAATAAAGCCCTCGGAGTCCAAGCGACGCTCGAGCGAAGAGATCGACTCATTGATCAGGTACGTTCCCTCGGCGCAGATGGCGTTGCAAAAATCGGCGCGCGCCTCAAAGTAGCAGACGTCTGCGACGGGAATGAACACCTTTTTGCCCCCGCGGTCCACCGTCAGACGCAAAGGCTGGCGCGGAGCGTGGATAACACGACGGACACCCAAGGCCGCCTCGATCTTGTCGAGTGCCTTTGACAGGCGTGCGTCCTCAACCGGCTTGACGACATAATCGACGGCATCGAGGTTATAGGCATCAGCCGCATACTCGGCAAATGCCGTCACAAACACCACGACCGGCGGCGTCTTTAGGTTCTGCAGCGTCTCGGCAAGCTCAATTCCCGAGCGACCGGGCATGGTAATGTCTAAAAACAACACGTCGGGCTTGTTCGACAGAATCGACTCCACGGCCTCGGTGACATTGCCCGCCTCGGCAATCTGGCCCACACGTGCATCCTTTTCCAGCAGATAACGTAGCTCAGCCCTAATAGGAGGCTCGTCATCAACCACCAAGATGTTCCATCCCTCGGACATATGCGCTTCCCCTCTTTTTCTCTCAATCCAACCGCGTGCTACACCGTCATCGGCGCCGGCTCATGCGGCTCGCCGTTCAGCTCGACGATGACCTGCGTTCCCACGCCCTCCTGGGACTTCACGCGCATGCCAGAATCTTCCCCGTAAAAGAAATGGATGCGCTGAAGCACGTTGAAGAGCGCCAGGCCGCAGCCTCGCTTGATGGAGCCGTCGGCGGTAATGCTCTCGGGCTCCTCTCGGCGATGCTGCTCAAACAGGTGCGCGCAGACTTCTTCGCTCATACCGATGCCGTCATCTTCGACGATGATCTCCAAGCCGTCATCGGTCTCAAAAGCCCCAACACGAATAGAAAGCGGCTCGGTCTCGCGCTGGGCATGCTTGATGCAGTTTTCGAGCAGCGGCTGCAAGATAAACGGCGGCACCATGCTGTCGCGCACCTCAAAGTCGATGTCGACCGAAACGCGCAGACGGCCGTCGCCATACCGGGCCTGCATAAGATTGATATAACGAGTGCCCTGTTCCACCTCATGCTCGAGCGTGGTGAGCGTATCGGAGTCAGAAAGCGTCTGACGATAGTAATTGGAAAAGTCGATCAGCAGCGATCGCGCCTTGTCGGGCTCGGTTCGCACGAGCGACACGATCGTGCTGATGGTATTGAACAGAAAATGCGGGTCGACCTGCGACTGCAGGGCGCGCAGCTCCACGCGGGCCGTAAGCTCGTCCTGGCGCTCGAGCTCAAAGCTGGCGAGCTGCGTGGAAATGAGATCGGCAAAGCCCGAGGCCAACGCCGTCTGGCGCATATCGATGCTGCTCAGGCGGGGATAGTACAGCTCGAGCGTACCCACGCAATGCCCGCGCACGGTAAGCGGTGCGACAATACCGGCGCGCAGGCGGGGAAAATAGCCACCCGTCTCATTGGAGGTGTCACGCGAAAACACGCTCTGCTCGCCCGTCTCAATCACACTGAGCGTGGTCTTGAGCACGACCGGGGTGCCGGCGGGACACTTTGTCGAATCCTCGCCCCAACTTGCCAACACCTGCTTGCCGTCGGTGAAGCAGATGGCCGAGGCGATAGTTTCGGACAGAATGATTTTGGAGGCGCCCAGGGCAGCTTCGGGCGTAAGGCCACGCGACGTGTAGGCGAATATTTTTGATGCGATGGCGAGTGTACGGTCGGTTGCGCTCGATGTGAGGTCGTCGGGGACCACAAAGACATACGAGAAAAAGAAGCACAGCATGACCAGGCCGGCAATAACGACAACGCCCGGAACGGGATTGGGATTATCGGTTAAATCCCAGATAAGCAACAGGATAAGCGCCGGAACGACAACACCGAGCAGGATGGCCTGGACCACATGCTGGGCCGTACGAAAGACCTTGGTAGAGTTGTAGCTCTTGCCCAGAATCAGCCTGTTTAAATCCACCGTCATCCCCTTTTATCTACCGCACCCATAGCAATGGAGAGGGCCGCAAGCGACCCTCTCCATTGCATTATGCAATCAAAAACTGTGTTTTACATCCAGCCATCGACAAACGGTATCTTAGGCGCTGTATTTGTTGGCCTCGCCAAAGGTGCCAGCCTCGACGATCCAGCCGTCCTTCATGATGACGTCCATGTTGTCGGTGTTGAGCACGTGGATGTCGGCGGCGACGTCACCGTTGACGACCAGCAGGTCGGCGCACTTGCCGGCCTCGATGGAACCGGTCTCGTCCTCGATGTGGCACATCTTGGCACCGTTGAGGGTGGCGCAGGTGATGGTCTCGACCGGGGTGAAGCCGATCTTGTCGACGAACTCGTACATCTCCTCGATGGAGCAGGTGCCGTACGGGGTGACGAAGGAGAAGGAGTCGGAGCCGATCGTCATGACGACGCCGCGCTTCTTGGCCTCGCGCAGGCAGTCGTAGTTGCGCTGCAGCTCCTTCTCGACCAGGGTGCCCTCGTACTTGTCGTGCAGCTCGGGGACGTAGACGGGCGGATAGGTGGCGTACCAGGTGGGCAGGAAGGCGATCGTCGGCGTGAAGAAGGTGCCCTGCTCAGCCATGAGGTCCATGGTGCGCTCATCGATATCGAAACCGTGGATCAGCTGCTCGCAGCCAAAGCGGACGGAATCGTAGGCAGCGGCGTGGTTGTTGTAGCAGTGGCTCCACACGGGGATGCCGACCAACTTGGCCTCTTCGATCACGGCCTGGATCTCCTCGGAGCAGTAGTGCTGGTCGCGACCGGAGTCCCAGCGCCAGATGCCGCCACCGGTAGCCCAGATCTTGATGGCATCGGGGTTCTCGCGCAGGCGACGACGGACGGCCTTACGCAGATCCCAAGGACCGTCGACCTGATCGCCCCAGGGGTGCGATTCCTTGTTGAGTTCCTGGCTGCAGTGATGGGAGTCACCGTGACCGGCAACACGGCAGAAGCCGAGTCCGGTGGCCAGAACGCGCGGACCCTTAAAGACGCCCTTGTCGATGCAGTCGCGGATCTGGATACCAAAGCGGCCGATCTCGCAGACGGTGGTGAGGCCGTGGGTGAGGCAGTCGTAGGCCTGCTTGACGGCGACGGCCTGCTTCTCGAGGAGCGGCTGCATGACCCAATCGGTGTCATCGTCGGTCAGGTTGCCCGAGAAGTGCAGATGGGTGTCGATCAGGCCGGGAAGGACGGTCTTGCCGGCGGCATCGATAACCTCAACGCCCTCAGGAAGGTCCTGCATAGTGCCGGCGTACTCGATCTTGCCATTGTCGTCGACGAGAACGAGGGAGTTCTCGACCGGCTCGGCACCGGTACCGTCGATGAGCTTGCCGCCAACGATTGCATACTTAGTGGACATGGTTCCTCCTTATGGATCCATATAGTGGGCGAGGCCGTGTTGGGTTAAGGCCTCACAAAGCTACCCAAGTGGTGCCGGGTTCGGTGCGCGGGAGAGAGGATTCCGCGCACCCGATCCGCCCCGGCTAGGCGTTATTTTTTGCGGGAATTGGTGAAGGCCATGAGGGCCAGGCCAACAGCCAGCCAGCCGATCACGATGCTCCACTCCACCATGTTGAGGGAGGCGGGAGAGAACGGGATCACGAGCAGGCCAATGATGGTGCCGCAGGCAACGATAGCGAGGCTGATGCCAAACTTGCCGCCGGGCACCTCGTAGGGACGAGGCAGGTCGGGCTCGGTGAAGCGCATGCGCAGGCAAGCGAGGGCGACCATGCCGCAGGAGAAGATGAAGGCGAGAGCCGACACGTTGGTCAGAGGGATGAGCATGTTCTTGCCCAGGAACGGACCGACGACGGTGATGACGCCCAGAACGACACAGGCGAGCTTGGGAGCGCCGGACTTGGGATCGACCTCGGCGAACTTCTCGGGCAGCTGGCCCTTGCGGCCCATGGCGAGCATGATGCGGCTCGTGGCGCCGTAGAAGGAGTTCATCGGGCCCATGGGTCCAAGCGTGGCGATGACGAGCATGGCCAGGTACAGGAGCATGTTGATGCCCTTGAGGCAGGCAAGCGCGGGAACCGGGCTCTTAACAAACTCATGCCAGTCGAGGATGGTGCCGAACGAGTAGATGCAGACCATGTAGAAGCCGCCGGCGGCCAGCAGGGCCAGGGAGATGATCTTGCCGAACTTGTTCCAGTTGAGGCCCTCGGCTGCTTCCTCAGCCTGCTGAGGAATGGTATCGAAGCCGGCGTAGAAGAACGGGGTCAAAACCAGGACCGACACGATGCCGGCGAACAGGCTGGTGCCCTCGGTAGCGGGCTTGCCGCCGCCAGCACCGGTGACCTGGGAGAACACGGGCATGGCGTGTTCCGGCGAACCGGTGAACAGCGAGACGCCCATGGCGAGCAGCATGCCGCAGAGCAGGGCCTTGGTCAGGAAGGCTTGCAGCTTGGCGGCCGAGCTGGCACCGCGGAAGTTGAGGAAGATGACGTAGGTTGCAAAGCCGAGCGCGATTAGCGTCGGGAACAGGTAAACGTCGGCGCCCAGGATGGTGTAGAGCTTGACGGCGCGCAGCCACTCAAGGCCGGGCAGGCTGCCGAACATCTCGGACACGAGGGTCGAGATGGCGATGGCCTCCCACGGGCACAGGATGCCGTTGCCCAGGGCCAGGAGCCAGCCGGTGATGTAGCTCATCGTACGGCCAAAGCTACGATCGACATACTCGACGATGCCGCCCGAGATGGGGATAGCAGCCGTGAGCTCACCGAAAACAGCTCCGACGGGCACGAGGAAGATTGCACCCAAGAGGAATGCGATCATAGCGGGAACGGGACCGCCGCCCACGACCATCCAGTCGCCGACCTGCAGAACCCAACCGGTACCGATGATGGCACCGAAACCGATGGTGAAGAAGTTCCAGAGCGAAAGCGTTTTCTTCATGCCGCCGTTGTCCTCGACTGCAACTTCTGCGTTCTTGTCCGCCATTGTTCCCCTCCTTTCCTTTTTGACGCCCCCTGGCGTCACCCCTTGCGCGGTCCGTTTTGCCGCGCGCTTTTATTCCATGGCTTTAAGATACGGCCTTGGCGCAGCAGCGCCGCTCGCAGCTCGACCGAAGGCAGAACTGCAAAACGAGCGGCACCGTTTTTGGGACGAACGGCGGGAGACGTCATTCGTCCTGGACGCTTTCATCTTGTCTGCTTTTGAATACCTGTTGCCGTGACGCTTGGCGCGCGGCGCGGCAACGTTCATACCATTTGTCAGGCTTTTGGCGCACATACCCATGTGTCGTGCATCTTTTTATGTAGGATAGACAAGTTACACACGAGGCAAGGTGATTCGAATGGCATACGGATACAATGACGGCGACCAGCGGCCACAAAGCGTGCGCCTTGCCGGCCGCACCACGCCAACGCCCAGAAGCACCTCCGACAACGGCAACCAGCAGCGCCCCCAAGAGCAGCCCGGGGCTTCTTCTCGGCAACAAAGCCGTACCGCGCAGCAGTCAGACCGCGTGAGCACGAGCACACGCCAACGCCAGACCGACACATCGCAGCCGCGCCGCTACGATTGCCGTACGACCGACCACTACGTTAAGCGCTCCTTTTCGCCACCTCAACGCAATCGCGGCAATTCCGCCCCTCGCCCCGCGTCGCACACCACAAGCCACGCACTTCCAGCCCGCCGTCTACGCCTTGCGCTTTGCTCCATTGCCGCCTGCCTCGTCTTTGTGTTTTTGGGATCCTGTATCTCGCACGGATCAGCCGGTCTTGAGCCCACTGCTGAGGACAAGCTGCTTAAAGCTCCCGTCGCGCCCGGTTACTTCTTTGCGTTCTCGACCCCACGCTCGCAATGGCAGGCCGGCACCATGCCCCACATCTACCAAATTGACCCCGCATGGTCGGAGCTGCCCTATGCCGGTGGCACTATTCGCGAAAACGCTTGCGGCCCCACTTGCCTCACCATGGTCTATATCTTTAAGACCGGCCACACCGATAAGACGCCGGTCGATATATGCGCACTGGCCGAAGCCGGCAACTACGCCCCCACTGGTGCCACCGAGTGGTCGTTTATGACAGGCGGTGCGTGGCAGCTGGGGCTCAACGGAACACAGCTCTATAACAATCGCGAATCGATTACCCAAGCACTTCGCTCGGGTGCGCCCGTTATCGCCGCAGTGCGCCCCGGTACGTTTACCAACGTAGGCCACTACATCGTGCTCTACGGCATCGACGATGCCAACCAGATTGGCGTCTACGACCCCAACTCGGCCAGCCGCAGCGCTCGCCGCTGGGGCGTCGTAGAAGTCCTCAACGAAATCGAAGCCATGTGGGCCTACTACTAGTCATTGGGCACTCATTGCACTCATTGGGGACAGACTTAAATGAGTAGCCCCAGGCTGCCAGGAACTGCCGACACGGAAAGCGCATCCCATTTTGGAGCTCAATAGCGGGATGCACTTTCCGTTAGCGGCCCGTTTGGGAAACAATATCCCGCTTTTCGGCCAAATTCCGGGATGCATTTTCCCGTTGAGGACCTCAAGGGAAACTAGATCCCGTTTTGGACGTTCATCCTGGGATGCACTTTCCGCAGTTGATCGACAGTGGCCTTTAAGGACTGTCCCAAGCTGCCGGCAGGAAAGGAACGTCCCCAAGTGCCGGGTTTCCGCAGTCATTGGGGACAAACTTAAATGAATAGTCGTTGAGGACGTTCTTGTTTGACTAGTCGTTTAAGAACGTCCCCAATGACTAGGTGAATAGCAAAAGCCCCGCAGTCGGAGCGGACTGCGGGGCTCATGAAGAGAGGCTAGTTTGTGGGCGCTTTGCCTGGCGCCCACGAGAGATGCAACAGAGTAGAGACTACTCGTGGATGCGGGTACCGGAGAGACCGGCCATGGTCTCGGCGGCCTTGTCCAGGGCGCCGATGATGCAGGTGCGGCCCTTGCGGGAGCGGGCGAACTTGATGGCGGCGCGGACCTTGGGCTCCATGGAACCCTTGCCGAACTGGCCCTCGTCGGCCAGGCGCTCGGCCTCGTCGGCGGTGATGTCCTCGAGCTCCTCCTGGTTGGGCTTGCCAAAGTTGATGGCGACATGCTCAACGGCGGTCAGCAGGAACAGAACGTCGGCGTCACAGTCCTCGGCCAGCAGCTCGCCGCCCAGGTCCTTGTCGATGACGGCGGGAACGCCCTTGTAGCAGCCCTTGTTCTCGTAGTCGCGGACGACGGGGATGCCGCCGCCACCGCAGGCGATGACGATGAACTCGTTGTCGAGCAGGTTGAGGATGGAGTCAGCCTCGACGATCTTCTTGGGATCGGGGGAAGCGACGACGCGACGCCAGCCGCGGCCGGAATCCTCGACGAAGACCTTGGAGGGATCCTCGGCCATGAACTCCTTGGCCTGCTCCTCGGTGTAGAAGGGGCCGATCGGCTTGGTCGGGTTCTTGAACGCGGGATCGTCGGGATCGCACTCGATCTGGGTGACGACGGTGGCGGCGTGCCAACGCTTATAGCGCTTGTGCATCTCGCGGCCGATGCCCTGCTGCAGGTGGTAGCCGATGTAGCCCTGGGACATGGCGCCGCACTCGGGCAGCGGCATCTCGGGAGTGCCGATGGCATCGTGGGCAGCGGCGAAGGCGTTCTGGATCATGCCGACCTGCGGGCCGTTGCCGTGGGTGATGATGATCTCGTTACCCTGCTCGATAAGACCAAGGAGAGCGTGGGCGGTGTTGCTCACGGCCTCGATCTGCTCGACGGGGTTGTTGCCGAGGGCGTTGCCGCCAAGGGCGACGACAATACGATCGGGCTTGCCAAGAGGCTTAGACATTGCTGGAATCCTTTCTGTAAAAGGCCTACAACCCATTAATAACCCGCGTCCGTGCGTTACGCGAGTTTATTAAGGTTTATATTCTCTTTATCGCTCATTTTATTCATTTTGAAAATAGCGG
Source organism: uncultured Collinsella sp. (assembly GCA_938033205.1). Classification (GTDB taxonomy): domain Bacteria; phylum Actinomycetota; class Coriobacteriia; order Coriobacteriales; family Coriobacteriaceae; genus Collinsella. Next base: position 88,416 of record CALHJP010000032.1, read on the forward strand.
AACGGTGAACGGTCGTTTTTATCCGCTCAGCGTAAAGAACCCCAGCTCACGCATATCTACGCCATTTACGTGCAACTTTATTTAAATGCAGCGAGGATTATGTCGGATTATGCAAACTACATCTCTGCTAAACACAAAACGGACAGCGCAATATCTTACTCGCACTATACGAGATTCTATGCACTTATAAGTTGAGTATGCACCCCTGCAAAAACATGGGGCTTTTCATCCAACATAAGGGATAGCCGATCGCGCTTCACCCCGCGGCAAGCGACTGCGAGTTCGCAGTTGGAACTTTACCGTCGGCTTCTGCATGAACGCTACCGACGCCCTTTCGCTCCTGCGCGCCCAAGCAGCCGAGAACGCTAACGGCGCCACTGTCAACCTGGCCACCCTCAACAACGGCGCCGCCAGCCTTTTCGCAAAGTACCGTGCTGGCTCGCTGGCTTTGAGGCCTAAGTGAGCTTTGCTATTTGCCAATTTTTGTATGATTTGGGTCAAATCTATTTGTCAATTTTTGTATGATTAGGGGCAAATCTATTTGCCAATTTTTGTCAATGAGGTGTTTTAATGCTACGCCGCAAAGTCACTGATAGGCTTTTGAGCTGGAAGAATAACTCCCATAAGGCCCTGCTTGTTACCGGTGCGCGTCAGATTGGCAAGAGCTATGCGATTCGCGCGTTTGGAAAGAGCAACTACGCTTCGTATTATGAGGTCAATCTGCTACTTGATGCCGAGGCAAGAGACGTACTTGTTGGCGCTAAGAACTCCATTGACTTCATCAACCGTGTGGCCCTTCTTGCGGATGCACCGCTTGTTGAGGGAGATACGCTTATCTTTGTCGATGAGATTCAGGAGTATCCGCAGATCGTTACACTTATGAAGGCGCTGGTCGAGGACGGACGCTTTAGCTATGTCTTCTCGGGGTCTATGCTTGGGACTGAGTTTAAGGGGATCTCTTCTTTCCCGGTGGGGTATGTCGAGCACATTGTTATGCGGCCAATGGATTTTGAAGAGTTTTGTTGGGCAAACAGCATCAGCGAGAATGTGCTTGCAGACATCCGCAGCTGCCTTGTCGAGAGGCGTCCCGTCGAAAATTTTATTCATGAGGCGATGCTCAAAAACTTTAGAGCTTATATCGTTTGCGGCGGCATGCCGGAGGTCGTTCAGAACTATATCGATTCGGGCTATTCGCTCGTGAGAACGCGTGAGCTTCAAATTCAGCTAGTCGATCAGTACAAAAGCGATATCTCTAAATATGCATCGACTCGAGCGTTTAACGTTCGCTCCATTTTCGAGCAAATTCCCGTTCAGCTTGAGGCGGAGTCCCATCGCTTTATCGTCTCGTCTCTAGGCGAGGGAGCTCGTCTTCAAAAATACGAGCAGGATTTCCTATGGCTGGTGAACGCAGGCGTTGGATTGATGGTCCCCCAGGTGACGGAGGCACGAAGTCCTCTCAAGAGGACGGAGAAAACGACGGCCTTTAAACTATACGAGTCCGATACAGGTATGCTCGCATCGCGGTATCCCGGCAGCACGGCACGCGCCGTCTACCTTGACATGAAAACCCCCAACCTCGGCGGCCTCTATGAGAACGTGGTCGCACAGGAACTCGTTGCCCTCGGAGCAGATACGTGGTACTACCAAACGCGTGAGGTCGGTGAAGTCGACTTTGTAATCGAAGGTGCCCGCGGGCATGTTGTCCCAATCGAAGTCAAATCGGGCAAGAAAGTTCGAGCACATGCAGCCCTCGACCGTTTGATGAGTGTGGGCGAGTACAAAATTCCCGAGGCCGTTGTGCTGAGCCACGAAAACCTTTGCAAAGAGGGCAAGATCCTTTACGTTCCAATCTATATGACATTCTGTCTCGATGAGTTTATGGAAAAGGACGACCCCAACAACGATTTCTCGTTTGCACCCATATCTCTCTAGGTCATCTGAGTCCGCAAGCCAGCCCCCACGCCCAAAGTACTGCGCCTTTCGCGCCAAAGGCGCGAAACAGCAAGGGGATAGAAGGCAGCGACAACCAACTCCCCCACTATGCCCAAAGTGCTGCGATGTTTCGCGCAAAGCGCGAAACAGCACTGGGGCAGCAGAAGGCCACAATCAGCTAGCCCTCCATGCCCAAAGTGGCGCGTGGTTTCGCGGCCACGCCGCGAAACAGCGAAGGGGACAAAAGCCCCCACAACCACGTCCTTCATCCGCCCACACAATCCGAGGACGTAGTCGTAGCAGGATCTGAGGGCTGACCTTCGCGGACACTCCGCAGGACGAAAGAACCCCCGCCGCACGTAGTGCGCAGCGGGGGTTCTTTCATGTCCGAGGACGTCCGCGAAGGTCAGCCCTCAGATCCTGCGGTAGGAGACCTAGGCCTCGTTGTACACCGTCTTGAGCTTCAGCAGGTGCTGATAGCGGTCCATAGCGGCCTGCTCATTCTCCTTGAAGAGCTCCTCGGCGCGCTCGGGGAAGGAACGCGTCAGCGAAGCGTAACGGGCCTCGTTCATCAGGAACTCCTGATAACCGCCCGCGGGCTCCTTGGAATCGAGCGAGAACTTCTTGCCGGCAGCAGCCTCGGGGTTGAAGCGGAAGAGGTTCCAGTAACCGCACTCGACAGCCTTCTTCATCTCGGCCTGGCAGTTCTGCATGCCGCCCTTCTTGATGGAGTGCATCTCGCAGGGGCTGTAGCCGATGATGAGGGACGGGCCGTCGTAGGCCTCGGCCTCGTGAATGGCCTTGAGGGTCTGAGCCGGGTTGGCGCCCATGGCAACCTGTGCCACGTAGACGTAGCCGTAGCTCATGGCGATCTCGGCCAGAGACTTCTTCTTGGTCACCTTACCGGCAGCGGCGAACTGAGCGACCTGGCCCAGGTTCGAGGCCTTGGAGGCCTGACCGCCGGTGTTGGAATAGACCTCGGTGTCGAAGACGAAGACGTTGACGTTGTGGCCGGAAGCCAGGACGTGGTCCAGGCCACCGAAGCCGATGTCGTAGGCCCAGCCGTCGCCGCCGAAGATCCAGAAGGACTTCTTGGTGAGGTAAGCCTTGTCGGCGAGGATTGCCTTGGAAGCGTCGCAGCCGCACTTCTCGAGCTCGGCAACGTAGGCAGCGGCAGCAGTCTTGGAGGCCTCGGCGTCGTTGACGGAGTCGATCCAAGCCTGACCGGCGGCCTTGAGCTCATCGGACGGACCATCGGCAGCGATGATGTCCTGGGTAGCGGCGATCAGCTTGTGCTGAACGGCCTCATAGCCAACGGCCATGCCCAGACCGTGCTCGGCATTGTCCTCGAACAGGGAGTTGTTCCACGCCGGGCCGTGACCGTCCTTGTCCTTGCAGTAAGGAGCGGTGGCAGCGGGGTTACCCCAAATGGAGGAGCAGCCGGTGGCGTTGGAAATGAACATGCGGTCGCCGGCGACCTGGGTCACCAGACGTGCATAGGCGGTCTCGGCACAGCCGGCGCAGGAACCCGAGAACTCCAGGTAGGGTTGCTTAAACTGGCTGCCCTTGACGTTGGCCGCGATGAGCTCCTTCTTCTCGGAGACGTTCTCGACCATGTAGTCCCAAACGGGCTGCTGGTCCATCTCCTGCTCGGTGGGAACCATCTCGAGGGCGCCCTTGGGGCAGACCTTGACGCAGTTGGTGCAACCCATGCAGTCGAGCGGGGACACAGCCATGGTGAACTTCATGCCCTTGGCCTTGGGGCCCATGGCGTCGAGCGTGCGGGTAGCCTCGGGCGCGGCGGCAGCCTCGTCCTCGGTCATCGCGAACGGACGGATGGTGGCATGCGGGCACACGTAGGCGCACTGGTTGCACTGGATGCACTTGGTCTCGTCCCAGTGGGGAACGACCACGGCGACGCCGCGCTTCTCGTATGCGGAGGCGCCCAGCTCAAACTGGCCGTCGGCGCAATCGACGAAGGCGGAAACAGGCAGGCTGTCGCCGTCCATGCGATCGATGGGCTCGAGCAGGTTCTTGACCTGCTGGGCGATAGCGGACTTGGTCTCCTCGGAGAGCTCGACGGGGGCGGCGTCCTCGGCGGTAGCCCAGTCGGCCGGAACCTCGAACTTACGGAAAGCAGTAGCGCCGGCATCGATGGCCTTGTGGTTGGCGTCGACGATAGCCTGGCCCTTCTTCATGTAGGACTTGGTAGCCGCGTCCTTCATGTACTGCAGGGCGTTCTCGGCGGGCAGGACCTTGGCCAGCGCGAAGAAGGCGGACTGGAGCACCGTGTTGGTGCGCTTGCCCATGCCGACCTTAGCGGCCAGGTCGATAGCGTCGATCAGGTAGACGTTGACGTTGTTGTTCGCGATGTAGCGCTTGGCCACGGCGGGCATGTGCTCGGCGAACTCCTCGTCGCTCCACTGGCAGTTGACCAGGAAGGTGCCGCCCGGCTTGACGTCGCGGACCATCTTGAAGCCCTTAACGATGTAGCTGGGGTTGTGGCAAGCGACAAAGTCGGCCTTGGTCACGTAGTACGGCGAACGGATCGGGGAATCACCAAAGCGCAGGTGCGAGACGGTGACGCCGCCGGTCTTCTTGGAGTCGTACTGGAAGTAGGCCTGGACGTACTTGTCGGTGTGGTCGCCGATGATCTTGATCGAGTTCTTGTTGGCGCCGACGGTACCGTCGCCACCCAGACCCCAGAACTTGCACTCGATGGTGCCGGGGGCTGCGGTATTGGGCGCATCCTCGGCCTCGGGCAGGCTCAGGTTGGTCACGTCATCGACAATGCCAATGGTGAACTCGCGCTTGGGCTCGTCCTTCTTGAGCTCCTCGAAGACAGCGAACGCGGACGCGGGAGGCGTGTCCTTGCTGCCCAGGCCATAACGGCCGCCGACGACCTTGATGCCCGTCTTGCCGGCCTCGTAGAGAGCGGAGACGACGTCCTGGTAGAGCGGCTCGCCGATGGAACCCGGCTCCTTGGTACGGTCCATGACGGCGATCTTCTGGACGGTCTCGGGGAGAACGTCGACGAAGTGCTTGATAGAGAACGGACGGAACAGACGAACCTTGACCAGGCCGACCTTCTCGCCGTGAGCGTTGAGGTAGTCGATGACTTCCTCGAGCACGTCGCAGAAGGAGCCCATGCACACGACGACGCGATCAGCATCGGGAGCGCCGTAGTAGTTGAACAGGCCGTAATCGGTGCCGAGCTTCTCGTTGATCTTCTTCATGTAGCCCTCGACGACGGCGGGAAGCTCGTCGTAGACCTTGTTGCAGGCCTCACGGTTCTGGAAGAAGATATCGCCGTTCTCATGGCTGCCGCGCGTGTGCGGGTGCTCAGGGTTGAGCGCATGGTCGCGGAAAGCCTGGACGGCGTCCATGTCGCACATCTCGGCAAGATCCTTGTAGTCCCACATGGCGACCTTCTGGATCTCGTGGCTGGTGCGGAAGCCGTCGAAGAAGTTAAGGAACGGGGTCTTACCCTCGATGGCGGCAAGGTGAGCCACCGGCGAGAGGTCCATGACCTCCTGGACGTTGCCCTCGGCGAGCATGGCGAAGCCGGTCTGACGACAGGCCATGACGTCGGAGTGATCGCCAAAAATGTTCAGGGCGTGGGAAGCGACGCAACGCGCGGAGACGTGGAAGACGCCCGGGAGCTGCTCGCCCGCGATCTTGTACATGTTCGGGATCATCAGGAGCAGACCCTGAGAAGCCGTGTAGGTGGTGGTCAGAGCACCGGCGCCCAGCGAACCGTGAACGGTACCGGCTGCACCTGCCTCGGACTCCATCTCGACGACCTTGACCGGGGTGCCGAAGATGTTCTTGCGACCCTGGGCCGCCCACTGGTCGACATGGTCGGCCATCGGGCTGGACGGCGTAATGGGATAGATTCCCGCTACCTCGGTGTACGCATACGAAACATATGCGGCCGCCTCGTTGCCGTCCATAGACTTAAACTTACGCGCCATATACCCCTCTCCTCTCATATAGGTATACAGGCCCCGGCGATCGCCGGGATGTTGGCGTGATGGGATTTACGCTGTTGCTTCCAATCATCTGGCAGGCAGGCTCAGCAGCAGGTACGTGGCGTGGAGAGAAGACATGCCGAGGCGAGGGGCAACTGATGCGCCCCACAGACCCGACCGCCCGTCTTGCACATGACCGAGCGCCGCAAAGGCCGCATGCCGGATGCTCCCGGGCACGCTCCGGCGATGGGAAGCGCCCGCAACGGAAATCCGCATGCGGGTTTATTGTACCCCGCCGTCAAGTGTAATTTCGGCAAATATAGGCGGGCGGTAAAGGTTTACCTCGGGTGACTGCCGGGAGCAAAATGATCCCTTGGGGACGGAGGGACCATTTGGCGGGACTGGCTAGAGGGCACCGAAGAGGATGGCGTAGGTAGTGGATTCGCCGAGCTTGAGCTCGTCGCCGGGATTGAGTTGGGCGGAACGGCCGGGCTCGACCTGAATGCAGACACGCGTGGCCCCGTTTACCACCACGGTTCCGTTGGTGGACGACAAGTCCTCGACGTGCCAGATATTTTGAGCATCGCACCAGATATGGGCATGGCGGGCCGAGACATCGTCGCCGACGTCGGTAATATCGCCCTCACCAGTGGCCAGCGCGCCAATCTCAACACCCTGCTCACTCGGCTGAATCCAGCGCGGGGCGCTCACGACAAAACTGTTTTGTATACGCAGCAAGCCCAAGGGGTGCGCCGGGGCGGGTTCGCGTTCGCCCGCGGTCATCGACATGCCAAGCGAACGCGGCGTGGATGTGCCTCCGCCACAGGTCGCGTTCGCGTAGTCGATGGCATAGTTCACCGAGGACCGCACATCCGCCGAACAACCGACGGCGACAAACAGCACCAGCACGGCCTCGGCGCGCTCGGCGGGCATGAGCTCCGCCGCTTGGGACAGGCGATCGAGCGCGTTGCGATAGAGATTTGTGTCCTGGTGACACTCTTCGAGCGCGCGTACCATCGGTTCACCTGCAGGGCCGCACACCATATTGATCACAGCCGTGGAGTCCATGGGATTGCGCTGGCGCAGGGCCAGTTGCGACATAATACGCGCAGCCGAGGTACCGTATTCGGCAAAGTAGCGCTGCTGAAGCGTGCCGACCGGCGCGCGAACGATAAAGCGGGAAACCCAAGAGCGATCGGCGGCTCGGCTCTGCGGGCTGCGGCCGTCTGCGAGCGGACGGGACGAAAGCACCAAGCCGCACAGCTCGATATGGCTCAGATGCGCCGCGCGCTTAAAGATGTCAAACATGGCCCCGCATGGGGTGAGCTCAACTTGAGATGCCATGACCTAGGCCTCCTTGGTCGTAGAAATAGAATCGGACGATACTTCGACAGGTCCGCCAAAAGTACGGGCAGCTGCGGCTCCACCGGCAAGCGGAGTCGCCATCTGGGCTTTTGTGCGTCGCGGTGCCGAAACGGGAAGTTCAAAGGCAAAGCCCATCGCAAGCAAAAACCACGTAAGCGTATAGGTTGCAACCAGAGCGGCAACAAGGCCGCCCATCACGGCGCGTTGGGAAAATACGCTGCATGCAGCCACAACCAGCACCGGAACCTCGCAGGCAGAAAGCGCAAGCACACCCTGCAGGAAGCCCGAGCGCCGATTGCGCGCAAGTGCCCCCGCGACAACGCCGGCTATGCCTGGCAGCGCCAACGCCAGTGCGGCAATAATACCCGGTAGCGACCCAGACCACACGAGCGATCCCAAAGTCGCCGTCACGCGAGCGCCCGACGCCAGCAGCGCGGCCGAAACCACGACCACAGCCCAAACCACGCCACAGACGACCGTCGCGCCGACCATCAGCGCGCGACGAACCGCGCGGCCAGACGCATCCATGGGGCACGGCGTGAGCGGCTCGCCGCGGAGCGAACGACCGACATTTTGCGCATAGTGGTCACAAAACGCCGAGAGCGCCGCCTCGACCGCCGCCGGCTCGGGACGATCTTTTTGATGGCTGGACAGACAGGCCATCACCACGTCGAACAGCTGGGCATCGACAAACGCCAGCGCATCGCGTAGCTCCTCGGAATCCGGCTCAAGCCCCAGCTGCTGGGCCTGCTCGGCCGCAGCGAGCGCCACATCGGGCTCACGACGAAGCAGCTGAGTCAAATCGCAACCGGGCGCATGGGCACCAATGGGATAGTCGGGCAGCGTGTCCATCTTGAGACGGTAGGGGCTGGCGATGTCGCGCGTCTTTTTGCGCGAACCCGAGGTGCCCGAAGTGCTCGGCGCGGCTTCGTATGGCGCGGCGCCGGCAATGAGCTCGTAAACCGTGCTTGCTGCGGCATAGACGTCGATCGCCGGCGACATACGCAAAGCGCGCAGGTCGGGAATATCGTCGGTGAGCATCTCGGGCGGGGCATAGGCAACCGTCGCGCGACGCAGCGTGGCATAGCGCTCCGTAAACGACGCCTTGCCGCTGGTACCGGCCACGGCCGACGCAGGCTCGAGCGCCAGCGACGAGCCAAAGTCGATCAGGCACAGGTCAAAGGTGCCCTCGGCAAGCTGCCGGTCAAGCGGTAGACGCGCCGTGCGCACCATAATATTAGCGGGCGAGATATCGCGATGGACAAAGCCCTCCCCCACCAGGCTCATGCGGCAGAGCAGATCGAACAGGTCGCGACCCAGACGCGCCGCCACAAGCGGCGACAGGCGTCCGGCATCGTCCACGGCAAGTCGCGAACGCAAGCGGGCAAGCGTCTCGCCCTCGACCCATTCCATGACAATTGCAGGCACACCGTCGACCTCGCCCCAGCCATAGAGGCGGGGAAAGCCCTTAAGGCCCGAAAGGGCGCGATGGCATTCATATTCCTCGCGAAACGCCGCCTTGAACTTGGCGACCAGCGCCTCGTGAGTTGCATCGTCGTCAAACTCATCGCGCGTCGGCAAGATGAGCTGCTTGAGCGCCACGGCCTCGCCTTGGGCGTTGACGGCACGCGTCACGCGGCCGATACCGCCACGGCGCATGGTGGCATCGTCGGCAAACAGCATCGTAAAACGACGCAGATAGGCAGGCAGTTCGTCCTGACCGAGCGCAATGGCCGGCTCAAACCCGTCGACACGCGCCAGGCGCAGGCCGACCATGGGATCGCGACCGAGCGATTGTGGTGTGGTGGATGCAAGATCGGTCATCATAGGGCAAGCGCCGCCATGTTATTGTTGAAGTTACCGAGCGCAACGTCATCATCGCCGTAATGGCCGACCCATTGACATAGGTTGGTGTAACAGCCCCACAGATTGGCATACTGCTGATACCACTTTGACCGGGGCGAGAATGTCTGACGACCGAACTCGGCTCGAATGACAAACATCTCCCCGACCAGGCTGTCGCACGGCCTGGGATCTCCCGTAGAGTTATAGGTCGAAACCACGTCATTGGCACGAGAAACATAGCCGTCGAGCATGTTGTACTTGGTCACAAGCCAACTGTGAATGCTCTCTTCCTCAGCAGCGGAAAGGCCACCGGAGTTCGCATCGTTGTCAGTGTTGCCGCCCGTCGAGCCGCCGTTTCCAGACCCTCCGGCAGAGGAACCCGATCCAGAACCGCCGCCCGAACTCGACGAATCCGAGCCGGAGCCAGAAGTATCCGAGTTACCGGGCTTTCCGGACTGCTGGGCGTCCTGTTCCTTCTGCTGCTCGACCTTATTCACCGTTGCCGCCACGCTATTGTTGGACAACCGATCGATGATCTTGGTGTTGGTGAGCACGATGGTTTTGCCATTGGCAAGCGTGACTTCGTTGTCCGGGGCCTCGGCGCCGTCCGCGTCGTCGGTGCCAAACACAATATGCGCGACCACACTTGCCCAAGCATATCCAGTCGTGGTGCCCAGATCACTTTTGACCTCATGCCCCACGCGCGGTTCGCGTGCGGCATGTGCCTGCATCATGGACGGCACGGTCATGCCATAGGCAGAAACGCCAGCTATGACCAGCACCAGCGAGCAAGACAGCAGTGCGTACGCCCGCGGCGCCAAGCCCAGTCGGCGTCGCATGCGCACCGCGGCGCCGCGCTTTGTCTGAGTGCCACCGGGCCGCATGCGTTCTCCTCCAACAAAAACACGCCGCTCGGGAGCGGCGCATTCATTCGAATCCATATTTGAGTGTATCAGCGAACCCAAAAGGTTGCGCAACGAATGAGCAAATTAAGGATGCGAGTGGAAGCATCCATGCGATAAGCGGATACAAAGTATCTTTGTTGCACAACAAACTTATAGTCGCACGGGGAAATTATGACTGCCCCGTGCGTCGCCAGGAAAACATACGGCAGGAGCAGGCTCGCCACCTAAATCGTGCGACGGGCCTCAATGGCGCGCCCAAGCGTAAGCTCGTCGGCATACTCCAGGTCGCCGCCCACGGGCAGGCCACTCGCCAGACGCGATACCTCAACGCCCAGCGGCTTGATAGTGCGGGCCAGGTAGCTCGCCGTGGTCTCGCCCTCAATATTGGGGTTGGTGGCGATGATGACCTCATGGATATCCTCGTGGCCCAAACGCGCCAGCAGCTCGCGAATGTGCAGCTGCTCGGGGCCAATCTTGTCCATGGGACTGATCACGCCGCCCAATACGTGGTAGAGACCGTGATAGCTGCCCGTGCGCTCAATCGCCTGGACATCGCGCGGCTCGCCCACCACGCAAATGCGAGTGGTATCGCGCATCGGGTCCTGGCAGATGGAGCACTCGTCGGCCGTGGCGTAGTTAAAGCAACGGCTGCAAAAGTGGACCTCCTGCTTAACCTCCAGGATGGCCTCGGCCAGGCGGCGGGCCTCCTCGGCATCGGCCTCGAGCAGATAATAGGCGATGCGCTGGGCCGACTTGGGACCAATGCCCGGCAGACGGCCCAGCTCATCGAGCAGTTTTTGCAGACTGTGATTCGCACTCATATATATGCGTGTCTTAGAACGGCATGCCCGGGATGTTGAGGCCGCCGGTGATGGCGCCCATCTGCTTGTTGGCGAGCTCGTTGACGCCGCGGACGGCCTCGTTGACGGCAGCCATGATCATGTCCTGCAGCATATCGACGTCCTCGGGATCGAGGGCATCGGGGTCGATGGTGAGGTTGACGAGCTCCATCTCGCCGTTAACGGTCACCTTGACCATACCGCCGCCGGCAGAGGCGTCGACGGTCTGGGACTTGAGGTTCTCCTGCGCGGCGGCAAGCTGCTCCTGCATCTTGCGAGCCTGCTTCATCATCTGCTGCATGTTCATACCGGCCATGATGGCTCCTTTACGTGCGGCCGCACGCCGAGCTGCAAGGGCAGCCGGAGCGCGACGGGACTTTCAAACTCAAAAATCGTACCACGGCGCGGGGCAAGCAAGCGGGGCGGACACGCTACCTCAGTCGATATACATGTCCTTGAGCGTGACGCACGCCCAAGATTATGCAAGGTCGAATTATGCAAGGTTGCATAATTATCTCAAGCTACATCTAGCAGAGCTGGAACCAGGCAGTTTATGCGTAGGGCTACAAGGCTACATGGCAAAATGCCGAGCCGCTGCTCGAGGCGGCACGCATGGCGGCTGGGTATAATTTGATTGTCATAGATGACGATTTGGAGGTGCCCTCGTGAATGTCCCAGCCGTACTCCAAAACATCCGCTCAAAACACCCCGTTGCATATGTGGTTCTCTATCTCTTTGTCGTCTGGGTATTACTGGTTATCATCACCCATGCCATAGCTTTTGGAGCAGAACTGCTGATAGCCAGCTCGGACCAGCCCGTCGTCAAATGGGAGACGACCGATGAATGCACCGACGGAACCCGAACCATTTACTACAACAGCCCGTCCCTCTACCAAGAGTTCAAGGTCAAGATAAAGGACTCCAAGATTGTCGATGCCGAACTGGGCTCTTTATTTACAATCGGAGCAACCGTCAACGCCGAGCAAGTCGAGTACACGGACAGCCATGCGACGTATCGTATCGACCTCAGCATCCTAGGCCGACCGTCACGCGCCTGTCTGCTCGAATGCGATATACGCGGCACCACGTTGCACATGTCCGAAATACAGATGCGCCCGGGCAAGGGGTTCTCTTCTTGAGCAGTATACCCGCCTGCGCAGCTACTCCACCGGCTTGAAGATGGTGGACTGGCCGAAGACGCTGCGGATGAGGGCTTTGGCCTCGTCCTCGGTCTGCGGGATGCTCGGGGCTGCACCCTGATGGCCGAAGGGGCCGCCCGCACCGGAGTTGGACTCCCAGGGAGCTGCAGGAGCGTCCTCCTCTTTGGGGGCAGTTGCAGCGGACTTGGGCGCGGACGCCGCACCCGGCACGTCGAACGGAGGCAGATCGTCCCCACCAGCATCGGCAACAAAACCGCCAACCATGGCATCGTCGTAGGGAACCTGCTCGGATTCCCATGGCGCAGACGGCGCGGCGGGCTGAGCCTTGGGAGCGGACGCGCGCTCGGGCGCTCGGGGCGCGGGCTCGGTCGGGAGCTTGCCCGTGGCAGGAGCGCCGGCGGGGTTGTCGGAGCGCAGCCAGGGGGCTTTGCCCAGGTCAGACGACTTGGGCGCGGGCGAGGCAGGCTTGGGCGCGGGTGTCGGAGCAGCCGGTTTGGCCATGACGGGCTTAGGCGCCGACGGGGTCGGCGCCGCTATCGGTGCTGCTTTTGGCTGCGTCGCGCTGGCGCTCGAGGATGCAGGGGCCGCCGAGGACACGGGTTGCGGGTCCGCAGATACCGCAGCCCGTGCAGATGGAGAATGCTCCTCATGTTGAGGAGCCGGCGTGCCACCCCCATCCAGGACATAGTCGACGGTACGACGACCGAAGACCGCACTGACTGTCGGCAGGACCACCGACTGCGTGTCGGCGCGTCCAAGCATCTTGATGGCAAAGGTCGAGCCCGCGGGGAACGAGACCGTGAGCCTGGAGCCGTCGTCAGCCGTGGCGCGGGCATTGAGCAAAAGCCCCGCGTAGGAAGCCTGACGCGCCTTGACACGCTCGACAACCTCGGCCCATTTGCGCTGCAGCTCTCCGGCATCCTCGACCGCGGGCGTCTCGGCAGTACCGGCGGCGGCAACCTGGGCGGCATTGTTGGACTGGGGCTTAGGTGCCGGAGCGGTGGCAGGCGCGGGAGCCGCAACGGGCTGAGGCGTCGGAGTTGGCGCAGGCTGAGGTGCAGGCGCTGCAGGCTTGGAAGCTGACACGGACGCAGAACGGGACGCAGGCTGGGCAGCCGGAACAGCAGCACCACGGTCCCAAGGCATACCGCCCTGGCGCGCGGACGTAGCAGCGGGGGCAGCGGATGCCGCCGGAGCGGCAGCACGAGCGCCCGAAATGAGCGTCGGCTGTTGGGCAGCAGCGGGTACGGATGCTGCAGGCGCGGCGGCCTGAGCAGCAGCCACGCTCGCCGGCACGGCGCCGTTGGCAACCATGGCCTCCAAGCGGGCCACGCGCTCGGCCAATGCCTCAATCGTTAAATCGGCCTCGGGACGTGCCAGGCGCGTACAGGCAATCTCGAGCACCAGGCGCACGTCGCTCGCGCCCCTCATCTCCAGTGCGGCATCGTCGAGCACCGTCAGCACACGGGCCAGGCGGTCGGCAGGATGCTCGCCAAAGGCAGCGGCCTCGGCAGCAAGCGCCTCGGCCTGCTCGGAGCCGCCCTCAAACAGCTCGGCACGGGCACCGGCAACGCAGGCAACGTACACGTCACGCACATGCGCCACCAGGTCGCGCGTCAGCTCCAGCAGGTCGTTTCCTTCCTCGACCTGCGCACGGATCAGTCCATAGAGCTCGGCAACATCGCGCTCGGCAATGGCGCGGGCAAACTCGCCCAGAATCTGGTCCGAAACCTCACCCAAAAGCGAGCGGGCATCGTCCGCATGCACGGAGCCGTTGCCAAAAACGCTCAGCTGCTCCAACGTAGAGAGCGCGTCGCGCATGCCGCCCTTGGCATGGCGCGCCACGATGGCAAGCGCCTCGTCGTCGTAGTCGAAGCCCTCCTGCTCGCACACGTATGCCAGGCGGCGCTCGATATCCTCGTTACCGATGCGGTGGAAATCGAAGCGCTGGCAGCGCGAGAGGATGGTCTCCAGAATCTTTTGCGGGTCGGTGGTGCACAGCACAAAGATCACGTGCGCCGGCGGCTCCTCGAGCGTCTTGAGCAGCGCGTTAAACGCCGCCGTCGTGAGCATGTGGACCTCGTCGATGATATAGATCTTGTACTTGCCGCGCACCGGGGCAAAGTTAACGGAGTTGATGATCTCCTCGCGCACGTTGTCCACGCCCGTGCGGCTTGCGGCATCGAGCTCGTAGACGTCCGGATGGTTGCCCTCGGCGATGAGCTCGCACTCCTCGCAGGTGCCGTCGGGCATGCAGCCGCTTGCGCCCTCGGCGCGCGCCGCCTCGGCGTTGCGGCACAGCAGCGCCTTGGCAAGGATACGCGCCATGGTGGTCTTGCCCGTGCCGCGCGGACCGCAGAACAGGTAGGCGTGGGACAGGCGCCCCTCGGTGATGGCGTGCTCGAGCGTCGAGACGATATGCTGCTGGCCCACCACGGAGTCGAAGGTGAGCGGGCGATACTTTCGGTACAACGATTCCATGGGTGCTCCCCCGGGTATACTAAGTCTTGTTGCCGCGACGGCCATGCGGTCGCACGGCATACTGCATCCATAATAACCCGTACGGCGAGCCCGCCGCGATAGGAGTCCAAAGAGCATGGCAGACGCAGAGAGCAACCTCGTTCCCTCCGAAGCAGCCGACCAGGTCGAGGTCGCGCTCGAGGCGCAGGCAGCAGCCGATGACGGCATCCTGTACCTCAACGAGTATCAGTACGAAAACGATCTGGTCACCGACTTCGCCCGCCTGGTCGCCTCGCCCAGACGCCGCGGCTCCCTGTATGTCGCCGCCGCCATTGCCGCCCTGCTGGGTATTGGCATGCTGGTAGCCGGTGGCAACTGGATCAAGTTCGGTGTCGTCCTGATCGTGTTCGGCGCCTTTTTGGCCTGGTGGAGCAAAAACCTGCACCACACCCTCGCCCGCGACTTTATCGACGCCGTTGAGGCCGACGAGTCCATGGGTGGCCGCTATCGCCGCGTCGCCGCCAACGAGGACGGCCTGATGGTTTGGGGCACGAGCGGCAAGTCGCAGTTCTTCCCGTTTGAAAAGCTCGACCACGTGCTCGACGGCGAGCGCATCTTTGTGGCCATGTTCGCCGACCAGGGCGTGACGATCCCTAAGGACACCTTTGTCCGCGGCGATGCCGAGCAGTTCGGTCCCTTCCTTAAGGCGCGCATCAACAAAAAACTCCGCATCGAGACCAAACGCAAGAAGATGAAGGCAGAAAAGGCCGCTGCCGAAGCAAAACAGGGCGACAAGCCCCAGGAGACCAAGGGCAAGCAGCGCAAGCAGAAGAAGAGCAAGAAGAAGCGGTAGGCCGGCCGACACCGAAGGCGCCTCGTCCCGCGCCCGATTCCGGGCCGGGGCGCCTGGAATCGGGCGCGCGCACCGCCAATGGACCCGTTTTGCCTTGCTCTCGAGCTATTTCACTTCAAACCTTAAGAGCCTCCGCTCCGGCAGATCGGTCATCTTCATCGTGTAAGTCCCGGGAAATGCTTTCTCAAAACGGACGGTCTCGTAACCTTCGAAATAGTCGTTGGTGTTCTGCATCATAAATGGGACGAGCAACTCGTTTTCTGCCCCAACCTCCACGGCAAACGCAGCAGAGCCGCCAAGGACCGGCATGGCTTGCGTTATCAGATCGGTATTGACTACAAAATCATAGTTTGGCGCAGACTCCGGAACCAGATGCCAAACATACGCTTTGATTCCACCGTCGATATTATCCCTATTTCTGACACGCATCTTTACGGCGATAACGCACGTGATGTCGGCATCCTTCAGTCTCGTTTTCGTATCCACGGTGCCATATTTTGAATAATCGTCATGTGCTCGTTTGAGATACTCGCGCGGCGTGAGCAACTCTGCCCCGTCTATGCAAAACGAATACCCATCAGTCACCACATCCTTCGACCCCAGAAACGCTCCATCCATCGAGAGCCATTCGCCCTCCGCGTAATATTTCTCAGGAATGACCGTCCGGTTCCCGTTAACGACGCTCACCCTCATGCCCGCAAGGCCGGCAGCAGCACAGCAAAAAAGCGCGAGCGCCGATCTTCTCGTCCACAGGGTCTTCTTCATCGCGCTCACGACCTTTCCCGAACTTTCACAACGGCACCGTCGCGCATGCAGTAAACCCGATCGGCCAGTTCCTCGAGCACCTCTCCGTCATGGCTGGACAGAAGGACCTCACGACCCGTTGATGCCGCCATCGCCACAACGCGCTTGAGCATTTCAACGCCCGCTTCGTCGAGGGCATTCGTTGGCTCATCGAGAACAAGCAGCTTCGGCTTCTCCATAATTGCCGCAGCTATCCCCAGACGCTGCTTCATCCCAAGCGAGTATGCTCGGAACTTCTTTTTTTCGTCTGCATCGAGCCCCACGAGCCGCAGGGCAGAGCGAATGTCCTCGGGGGTGGCAACGCCCTTGATCTGAGCGATGAGCTTCAGATTGTCGTAGCCAGACAGATATCCCAAAAAGGAAGGCGCCTCGATCAACATCCCCAGACTCGGCGGGAACGAGATGTCCGCCCCAAGCCTTTGGCCATCGATAGAGATTTCGCCTTCGGTAGGCTTGATCAACCCGCAAACCGCTCGCATGAGCATGGTCTTACCCGAACCGTTTATCCCCTGAAGCCCGACCACAGTCCCAGGGTCAACCTCGATGGACACGTTGCGCAGGACATCGTTTTTACCCATGCGCTTCGATACGCCCCTTACGATCACACTCATATCTTGTCCCCCTTTTCTATAAGGTCGGCCCTTCGAAACCACAGTCCACCCAACGATAGGCATAACGACATAAGCCCAATTGATGACAAGACACTCGAGCCCGCCGCGATTCCCTCTTTGACAATTCCACCCCAGCGCAACAGCATCAAGGCGTTACCCAATAGCGCCCAATGTCGTGCATATGCCGAGCAGATCAGGTAGCTCATTAAAACCACAAACGAGACTGACGACCCAAGCACAAACCCAACCGCTGCCTGCGCAAACGCAAGCGCCTCAAAAGCAAATAAGAGACCTATGAAAAACGGCAGCGCATCTGCCTCGGCAGCTTTGAGAAACCACGGCGCCAAATTAGCCAGTTGAAGCGACTCACCATGAATGACCGCGCTGAACGAGGAGCTCACCACCAAGCTCCAAATCACAACAGAGCAAACCACCACGAGCAGTGAAAATGCCGTTACTGCCGCCACCAAGATAAAACGCGAGACCCACCAAAGGGTTCTTGCCCGGCATCGAACAAGCGCTTGCAAACCAAACCCGTGCAACGATTCGGTCGGATAGTCGAGTGTTGTATAGAGAATAAGCAGAATGAGAAATAGCCATCCTAGCGGAGGCACAAACATGACCCCGGGCCTAGGCTCAAACGGAGCAGATCCGGCAAACACGAGCGCAAGATTATCCGCAAACCCCAAGGTATCCGTTCTAACCCCATACACAGAAGACAATCCGTAGGCGTACACCAAGTTCGCAACGGTCACTGCCGCAATTGCAATAAAAGTGATGATGTTCTTCTTCAAAACGGTCCTCAGGTCCGCGGCGACCAGCCTAAACAGCATCAGACCACCTCGCGTCTTTTCCACGCCCCAGAAAAAGCCAACGAAGCAAGGGTCAATAATATGATTTCCGCAAAACCGGCTCGAATGTCTGGCCAGTTATTCAGCGATTCCGACCTGATGCTGTTGAGGATATTGCAGTTAAACCCCACACAAGCCATTACGCCGAAGATCCAGCCATTTGCAAAATGCCACGCAACCATTAGCAGATACGGGACAATTATCGCTTTGATTCTGCTACGAAACAAAATTGAGAAGCCAGTTACAGCCATGGATAAAGTCCCGAGCGTGACAGCATCGAACAGCGTGTATGCGAGCACATATGACAAAGGATGCGAATAAAATAGACCGGAGAAGTAGCTATGCAGGTAAAGTCCTACGTAAGTCGACTCATCGACCCGAGGAAGATACGCAGGAAAAAGCATCGAGACGATCAGGAAATTGACGAGCAGAGGAATGGCAGTCACTGTAAACGCGGAGAGGAAAGCAGACAGCATCTTTACGTTCACGTACGCCTTTCTGGAAACGCGCGTGCATATCTGCATGTCATAACCACTCAAACGCTCAAAGAGACACGACCAAGATCCAGCCAACATTGCAAGCAGGGGCAGTGCATAGAAAAACACCGACGCAGACAGTGGCGCGTTCGCGCTCACAACAATCCAGTTACCGAAGCTGCTTTCACGTGTTTGACCGAGATAATTTTCGGCTTGCACGCCAACGCCGTAACCAAAAGAAAGAAGGTTGTGGCGCTCTTTTTCTAAATTTGCCCACGGCTCCAGCGCGGCAGCTATTGCAACTGCGACCGCAATCAAGAGAGCAAGGATAAAAGCTGGACGTCTAATCGTTTTCGACAGTTCGTATCTTGCGAGCTTTTGGTTCATACGTCCTCCTCCCCCTTCCGACCCAGAAAGCCGGAAGGGAGCCATTTCAAACAACTATGCGGGAAGCTTGTGGAAATGCCCGACGCAGTCGGGGCTCCATACGCCAATAACAGTGCCGTAGCCAGACTCCGCCCATGCAGTCAGTCGCGCCGCAGATCGCCCGTTCTCACGGACGAGGTTATACATTTCCCACTGTCCCTTGTGATTCGAACGATACGTTCCCTGAGTACAATTCATGCTGCCGCTACCGCTTGTGTTATACGCACCGTCTGTATATAACCGAAGCGGATTTCCCGTATGGCCCTGGATATCCAGATAGAGCGATGAGGAATCATCCTTTTGACGGTAGCCAGTTGCACTCGTCCCGGCACATTGAAAACTAAATGCCTTATCGGCATTGTTCGTACAGGTCGTAATTCCCGTATCGGCGTTTTGAGTAATGCTGGAAACCTGAGAGGTGTCAAACTCCTCTTGTGCAAACGATGCAGCGGGAACCCCTAGGGACAGACAAGCTGCAATCACCAAGCCGACTCCGATTCGAGCAATAGCGCTCCTTGGCTTAATCATGGCCTTCTCCAATCAAAAGCGGTTAACAATGCGTCGACGCACGGCAACCTTCGCATGAATAGAGAAAGATGTCTGTAAACACCCGCTATTGAGTTGATTGCTCAGGCGTTTACACGTTATTTACCTGCGATAACAATAAAATTAGCTCCGCCTTATTCTTGATCTTCAACTGGCGGTAAGATGCAGACCGCAGCGCTTGCACCGTAGATGCAGCGTAACCGACATCCTCCGCAATGGCCTTTGTCGTTGCCCCCTCTGCCGTCATCAGCAAAATTTGCGACTGAACATCAGAAAGGGAGCGCGACGTAAGCAGGGCCAGCTGGCGCACGCGGGCCGTTTCGGTGGACCCGTTCGCCCGGTACTCCAAGACGGCCTTCTCGTCCTCAACCGAGCGGGCGAGCGCGATGTGCGTAACGAACATGGGCACAGACCAGCAAACAATCACCGTTGCCACGACGACATTGACAGCCGAACTTTGCCCCAACAACGACGCGAGGAACAACGGCTCGAAAACCGTCAGATCCTGCACCATATTGAGCAAGACAGCCCAAACAGGAGCCGTCGCCCCGAAGCAAAGCATCCATATCCCAAGCATTTTGCGCTGCGGACAGCTTCGCATCACTATATATGTGAGCAGCACCCCCGTCAGCACCGCAAGTCCATGGATTCGCCCCCTAGCGACCGCATAGATTAAGGCAACCATGCCCATTGACACCAACGGCACGATAGCCCGAGCATGGGCATGCACCTTAAACGGACGCAGCCCAACAGCGAGCGAAGCCGTAGACGCCACGCCGCAAAACAGGACCGGCACAGCCATCAACGGAACGCGTATGCACATCAATGCCGCGATATAGATAAAAGACCATTCCACAGCAGATAGCACCGCCCATACGTACGGGCTTCCGAGCCAAATCGCTTCACCCGCTCTATCCAGCGCAGCGCCACGATTCGCTTTTCCACCCGCGTAGCATAGCGACAGAAGCAGTCCGAGACCCAATGCGTAGCTTAAGAGGGAAAAGGCGACAGCCCGCGAAACACCGGACCCCCAATCGCTATCCGCCATTACCAAGGGCCCCGCCGCAAGGAGGATAAAGAATAATGTGAGCAGGTATCGAAACAGCCGGCGCGTTCGAGCTGATGCCACTATATCGTCAGCATGCCGCTGCGGTAGCTCATGCCCTACAGTATCGCCCTCACCCGCAAACAGCGCCACGAGCTCGCGTGAGCCCGCAACCGACGCCTTCCCGTATGCTCGGTGAAGCGTTGTTCTCACCGTCGATGGCTTCGTATCCGTCTCCTTGGCAATTTCCGCCGGCGTTTTCCCTTTGAGCAGCAGTCGAACAAACTGCTCTTCTCTAGGCGACAGGGCAGGGGAAAACACCCCCGCATCGAATGTGTCGGACGCACAGGCGATATCCGAATTGTTGTCCCGTTTCCCCCTTAGCAACATGCATACGAAGGCAGCAGCGATAACGGACCCCATCGCCAGCAATGCAATGACCACGGCATCGCTTGCGAAGTATGCCGCCTCAACAGCCGGAATAAGACCAATAGGAACTGCTACGAGCACAGAACAGGCAAACACGTCGCGCCGCCCATGGCCAAAGGCACGAGGGCGGCAAAACGGCGGGGCCACAGTCAATGCGAGATAGACCAACGGAATTAAAAGCGCAAGGCCAATTGACGCGGCCGTTACAGGGGGCATCCCCCATGGCTCGGGAACGACTCTCCATGAAACTCGACAGCAAAACAGCAGGCAAGACATGACGGCTATTGTTTCTGTAAAAATCGCGTCCTGCGGGTGACGAGTTTCCCTTTCGTCAGTCCGTGTCGACCTCTGCGTCAAAGGAGAGTCCGCCGTGCCCCAAATAACATATGAGAGAAGCAGCGACCCAACAAAGCACGAGACACACGAAACGCCATGTAACAACCAAATCGGTGCAAACACGATTGGAATAGAGTCTCCGCGAGCATAGAAAGCCAGGTCGGCCCATTCGGGAACCGTTGCAATAACACCAAGGAAAACACCGATGGCACCGAGATGCCTCGGCCTTCTCATTCCCCCCTTGCATAGCGCAGCACCATGAACAAACGCCGCGAGGCATGCGCCCAGGATAACGAGCCAGGTCATTGCACCTGACGCTAGGCCGATTGAAGATGAAAACCGGTGATAAGGGGTGACCGCCATTACGACAAGCGCAATGGCGCAGGCAAATGTAGCAGAACGGCGGGAAAAGAGCATACGGCCTCCATAGCGTGTCATTATATCGCTCGAGCCGCTCGTTTATCTCTGTTCTCACACCAGCCAGCATCAATGATTCAGGCGAACTCCAATCCGCGCCAGATCACGGTCCGGCTTTTGTTCGCAGTCCCCACATCAAAGCGGGATGCGGTTTCCTTTTGGACGCCGGTTCGGAAAGCGCATCCCGTTCCAGGGCAATATTCTGGGATGCAGTTTCCGCAGCCCACCCCATTTGGAAAGCGCATCCCATAATTTGGCTGAAAACTGAGATGCGCTTTCAAAACGAGCCGAAACGGGCCGAATCGATCGGGCCACCTCGCATCCCGCTATCCTCGCCATCTGCCCGAGCGTGCTACACTAGCAGCATCTATGCCACCGCGAACGGCTCGGCCCCGCGCCCGCCGCTCGCAAACGAACTTTAAACGCACGAGGGTTGGCCATGCCGCTTTTCTCGCAACATACCGCCCGGTTCTCGCCGGACGTTCCTTTGGAGGGCACCAGCTCTCGCGAGCTGCTCAAGCGGTACCAGCCGCTCGAGACACTTGCGACCGGCGGTTTTGGCTCCATCGAGATCTGCCGCGACACGCACCTGCGCCGCCGCGTCGCCATTAAACGCATCCCCCTTATCAACGGTGCCGGCATGCCCGCTAGCGACATCATGGATGTCCTGCGCGAGGCGCACACTGCCGCCATGCTTCAACATCCCAACATCGTGCAGGTTATCGACTTTACGCACGACACAGCCTATGCCTACCTGGTTATGGAATATGTCGATGGCATGTCGCTGGCCGAGTTTTTGCACCGCGCGGACGGCCACTCACTTACCTTTGACGAGGCCGCGGCCATTGCCGATGCCCTGGGCCAGGCGCTCACCTTCGCCCACAGTAATGGCGTACTCCACCTGGACATTAAGCCCGCCAACGTGCTCATCGACCACTCGGGCAATGTAAAGCTCACCGACTTTGGCATGGCGCGGCTGTCGTCCGCCGGTGGCTTTGGCGGCTCACGCGGCGGCACCATCGGCTACATGCCGCCCGAGCAGCTCGATATCGAGACCGGCACGGTCGACGAGCGCGCCGATGTCTTTGCCCTCGCCTGTGTGATCTACGAGGGCCTGTGCGGCAGCGCTCCTTTTATGGCGGCCACGCCCGCCGACTCGCTCGGCCGCATCATCGGCGGCGCCACCTATCCCAGCGAGCTGATACCACACTTTCCCCCGGGAGCCGAGGCCGCGCTCATGAGCGCGCTCTCCCCCATGCCGCAGGACCGCCCCAACAGCATCGAGGCATTTTGCGACCAGCTCCTTGCCGGTCTGGGCAGCGTGCGCGAAGGCCGTCGCAGCCTGGAGCAAATGGTTGGCGAACTTTCGGATGACGAGCAGGAGCTCGACGATATCGAGCCGTCGCACTACGAGGACGACACCATCGAAGTCGACCCCGCACTCGGCTGGGCAGGCACGCGCTGGAGCCATGCGCGCGACTACGCCATGCACGCTATCTCGGCGCTAACGTGCGGCGCCTTTAGCTTTTTGCTGATGCAGACGGCCGGCGTCGCGGCGCTTCCCGGCCTGGTCATTGCGGCTATCGCGATCGGAGCGGCGGCCGGCCTGGCCCCCCAGATTGGCTCGGCCATCTCGGCTGTGGGCTTTTTGGTGCTCATGGCAAACGCCACCATGCAGGCACAGGGCGTCCTGTCGATGTTGCCCGTCGCGGTGATCTTTGCCGCCGCCATGTCCGGTTGGTGGATCGCCTGGGGTCGCACCGAGGCTGCCGCGAGCGCCGCACTCACCTGTGCACTCGCGCTTGGCTGTCTGACCGGCAATACCTTCCTGGCAGCTGGGGTCACCGCCGGCGTCGCGTCATTTTGGCTCGGCCCGGCAAGCGCCGCCGCGGCAACGGGCATGGGCGCACTTTTTGCCCGTCTGGCCACGGTCGCGCTTTCAGCCGGAGGCGTGCTGGGGCTCGGTAACGTTGCCGCAGCGCTGGGAGACCCACTCCTTTGGGCTGCCTTTGTGCTGGTAGCGGCAACTGCCGCGGCGTCATCTGCGCTGCTCAACGCCCATGCCAAGCGTGCCGATCAGGGCTCAAACCTTGCCGTAATCGCCGCCATCGCTGTCGCCGGCATCGGCTGCGCAGCGGCGTCCTGTCTTGCACACCATATGGAAATTGCCAGCCTTGCAGCCGCGGTCGTCGCCAAGGCGGCGGTTGCGGGAACCCTATCCTCTATAATCGTTGGGATATGCCTATATTTGCTCGGATACCAAAGAACCTATACGGAGAGTGATCTTTCGTGAACTTCCTGAACATCTTCGAGGACCACGTGGCCGGCATCTTCGGTGCCACCCGTGCCCCGTTCTCCTTTAAGAAGCTTGCCAAGCAGGCCGCTCGCGACATGGAGGATCAGACTCTGGTGATCAACGGCGTCAACACGGCGCCGGCACTCTATACCATCCTGATCGCCGCCGACGACGATCCCATGCTCGCCCCGTTCTACCCCGAGCTTTCGCGCGAGGTCCGCGAGTTTGTGAAGGCGCAGGCCGAAAAGCGCCGCTATGTCTTTGTCGGCGAGCCCCTCGTGCGCTTTATGATCGATCCGCAGCTGCGCGCCGGCAAGTTCTCGGTCTTTGCCGAGAACGTCGATGCCCCCACGCTCGGCCGCCTGTACGAAGAAGAGCGCGCCTATCAAAACGGTCTGGGCCAAAACAACTCCGCGGCAAGCCGTGCCGCCAGCGCCCCGCGCGCCGGCCAGCAGCAGTTTGCTGCCCCGCAGCAGCAGCGCCCCGCCGCCATGCCCCAGCAGCAGCCGACGCCTCGCGCCGCCGCTCCCGACCCGCTTGCCGTGGCAGACCCCTTCGCGCCTAGCGTCCCCGACCCCGCCGCAGCACCCATCCCGGTGCCGCAGACCGTCTCGCGCGACGCGCTTGCCGGCATGGGCGGAGCCGCCGCGACCGGTGCCGCCGTGGGCCTAGGCGCCGCAGCCGGTATCGCCTCCAACATGGCGAGCACTCGCGCCCCGCAGCGCCCGCTCGCCCAGCTCGTCGACGTCGTGAGCGGCGAGAGCCATAGCATCACCTCCGCACAGGTGACCATCGGTCGCGAGCGCTCAGTTTCCGACATTGCCCTGCGCGACCCCAACGTGTCGCGCCGCCACGCCCAGCTCACCTTTACGGGCTCGGATTGGTCGATCGAGGACCTCAATTCCACCAACGGCACGCTCGTCAACAACCGCCGCATTACGCGCTGCCCGCTGCGCAACGGCGATCTGCTGACGTTTGGCCTGAGTACCTTTGAATTTAGGGGATAGTCGCTTATGAACATCGATATCGTCCTTTTTGCAGGCCGCATCGTCCTGGTCGCCCTGCTCTATATCTTCCTGTTCGCCGTCATGAAGACCGGCGTGGGACTCGTGCGCGGGCAGCGCCGCGACTCGGCTATCTGGACGATCGATGTGGACAAGGGCCCGCGCGGTATCCGCGGCATCCACGTAGACATGCTCGGCCCCGTCATCGTCGGTCGCTCTCCGTCTTCGGACATCTGCATCAACGAACCGTTCGTCTCGGCCTCGCATGCGCGCTTTTCGCTGCAGGGCCCGGCGCTCATCATCGAGGACCTCAACTCGCTTAACGGCACGCTCGTCAACGGCCGCCAGCTCGTGGAGCCCGCGACGCTGCGTGAGGGCGACGAAGTCCAGATTGGCGACGTGGTCATGAAGGTGAACCGTCGATGATCGACGAGGAGAACAAGTCCGCAACTATGACCGAGGCACCGGCCGCCGCCACAGCTGCGCCGGCCCACGCCGCTCCGGCGGGCTCCGCACCCGTGGAGCCCGAGGACACCGTGTTCTCCCTGCCTCTTTCGCAAGTAACGCATGATATTTCGGATCTCGCCGATAACGAGGACGAAGAGGATGCCGTAGCGGCGCCCATCGGCGCACATGCTGCGGAACAGCCCACAGCGCCCGAAGCAACCCCGGCGCCGGCTCACTTTGCAGAGCCCGTCGCCGCGGCAATCAACGAGAGCGCTGCGGTGTTTGCGGCACCCGAGCCCGCCGCGCCGGCGTTTCCCATAGCCCCGGCATCCGAGGTTGCGCCCGCGTCTACGCCGGCGCCCGAGCCTATAGACG
>CALHJP010000033.1:0-8809 GCA_938033205.1 uncultured Collinsella sp.
ACGCGCGCATCTGGGCACCGGAAAGCCCAGTGGCTGCAAGCTCGACGGCTTTTGCAGCCGCGTTCGCTGTATCTGCCGCGTCGTTGGCGTTCTTGGCGGCTTTGTCAGCCTTTGCAGCCGCGTTCGCTGTATCTGCCGCGTCGTTGGCGTTCTTGGCGGCTTTGTCAGCCTTTGCTGCCGCCTCGGTCGCCGGGCGCTGAAGCTCCGCGATCTGGTCTTCGGTGAAGTCGTTATAGGTAAACGGGTCGCCCTTCTCGCCCTTATCGCCCTTCGGCCCCTGAGGTATCCCAAGCGTAATAGTCTGACCGCTCTCGCCCTTGACGGTCGAGACGGTCGCCTCGCTGCCGGGTCCGAGTGTCGTCACATCTACGTCCGTGATGACCGATGCGTTTGCCCTTGCCGCCGAAGCGTCAGCGGCCTCGGATGATGCCGTGGCAGTCGAAGCGGCCTCCTTGGCCTCCTTGATGGCCTCGGTGATAAGGTCGCACGTCGGCTCGTAGCCCTTGAAGCCGGCCCCGGTCTCGATAACTCGGAAGGGCTTGGACATGGCGGCGTGCAACAGCACCTGCCCGTCGGCGTTGGTTCCCTCGATGCTGGCGGACACGTCGCCGATTTTGGTCATTACCTCCCACGGGATGACGTAATAACCGTCCGCGCCCTTCGCCGGGGCGGAGACAACGTCGGATCCCTTGAAGGCGACGAGGATGTCGAGGCCGTCCCACTCATCGTCGAGGACGAGCGAGACGCGGTCCTCGTCTTTGGTACCCCTATAGAGAAGACGGTCGTCGGTGGATATGTCTCGATCCGCGATCGTCAACACATGTGTTCGCATTTGACCTCCTAAAAGAAAGGGGAGAGCCGAAGCCCTCCCCAAATAACCGGTTACGGATGTGTCTACAGCGGCGTACCCGGCCCGGGCTGCTCTATCGGTTAGAGACTCCGAGCCTAGAAAGACACCTTGGCGTTGTAGACGCAGGCGGAGCGCAGAACCTTGGCACCGTAGACGTGGAGGCCCTTGACTGCATCCTTGAAGGACTTCTCGGGACGGTATGCCTCAGTGTTGAGAATCTGCTCGGCGTAGGTGCCGGACTGGTCGCAACCGGCGATGACGTCGTAGACGGTCTGGTCGCCCTTGGAACCGCCATCATCCTCATGCGGTGCGTTGTTGGATACGTGAATCTCGAAGCCCGCGGACTTGTAGACGGTGCCCTCGGTGAGGCGCTGGTTGGAGTCGTTGGTTGCGACTGCCACGAATCGGGAGTCCTTCAGCATGAAGCCCTCGAACTCGGGCGGCACGACGCAGATGCGGCCCATGGTCGGGCAGTTCTGGCGGTCGAGCGCGACCTTGAGGTCTACGAGCAGGTTGTAGGCGTCCTCGGGCTTTGCGTCCGTGATGCTCTTGGGCGCGGCCTTGGTGCCGATGGTGCCGCCGGTGCCGGTGACGAGAAGGCCGGCGAGATACTTGTCGGTCACGTCACCGAAAGCGTAGCCGGTCTGTGAGGAAGCGGACTCCAAGAGGTTGATCTTGGACTGTGCGGCGTCCACATCATCGACGGCGATGTTGAAGTAATCGGCCTGATTGATAGACAGCGTGGCGTCGGTAACGGTCACGTCGTCGGGTGCGGCGATGTCGGTGCCCTTGGTGTACTTCTTGACAGTGGGTGCGCCCACGAGGCCGATCTTGACGGTATCGCCAGCGTCTCGAATCTCACCCTCGTAATCGCGGTTGAAGAACTTGGTATAGACAAGCTGCTTCTCGAGCGCGGCGAGGATGCGGGCAGACCAGATGGTCGGGATGAACTTGTCGGTAGACATTCGTTACCTCTTTTCTACTGTTGGGCCAAAAGTTTCTGAACGTCGGCCCAGTTCTTGTTGATGTCGTCGGGGGACATTGTCTTGAGCTGGTCGAGGGATGTGATGGGCGACACGCCTGCGGCTGCGCCGTCTGCCCCGGGCATCTTGTGGGGGTCGGTCTGCGGGTTGGCCCAGATTCCGGCCTCGTCCGGTGCGGCGAGCTTCAGGATGTCCGCGATGGGCATGTCGGCGTTTGCCTTGCGCAGCGTGTAGGCCTTCTCCGTGACGGCATCCTTGACGACGCTGTTGGCGAAGGCCTTCTTGCCGAGCGCCTTGCCGAACTCCTCGTCGAAGGCCGCGCGCTTCTTGGCCTCCTCGTCGGCCTCGGTGCGCTTCTTGGCGGCCTCCTCGTACTCGGCGATCTTGGCCTTGAGGCCGTCCACGTCTGCGGACTCGGCGGCCTTCTTGGCCTCGTCGAGCGCCTTGTTGGCGGTCTCCAGCGCTGCCTGAGTCTCGGTGAGCTTCTTGGCCTTCTGCTCGACCTCGGCGACGGTCTTGTAGTTCTCGCCGACGGCCTTCGCGATAGCCGTCGCGGCGTCGCCCTCGATGTTGTTCGCCTTCAGGATCTCCTCGATGTTCTGCAATGTCCTCAACCCTTCTAAAGTCATGATTAAGCTCGGCCTTCCCGAGCCGGATGGGTGCGCGGGTGAAGCCCCGCGCGGGCTGAGTGCATTATAAAGCAAAAGGCCGACACTCCAAAAGAGCATCGGCCTTCCGTCGCCACTTTCGCAGCGTTGCCTGCGTCCTTATTGTATCAGATGGAGCGGACGTATTCCATGTGGCGCGTCTTCTTGTTCGGCTTGAACAGCTTGTGTTTGCCGTACCTCCCAAGTCTGAAAAGTCGTTCGCCCTCGACCTCGACGCGCTCGAACTCGGTGACCTCCTGCGGGAACTGCCCGCATACGATACGCTGCACTTTGCCGTCCGCGTCCCTGAAGACTTGGCTGATTCTGGTGTTCATCGCGCTACCCCTTCCCTGTTCGTTGTCTCAATTATAATACAACAGTACAGGGAGGTCCATCCTACTCTTCGATTTTCTCGGCTTTGCCTCCGGTGAGCTTCTCCCATCTGTCGACGATGACGCTTGCGTAGTGCGGATCGAGCTCGACGCAGGCGCAGTGCCTACCGGTCTGCTCGCACGCGACGACGCTCGTGCCGCTGCCGCCAAACACATCCAAGACGGTCTCGCCGCGACGCGTGCTGTTCATAATCTGGTACGCGAAGAGGCTTACCGGCTTCATTGTCGGGTGCAGCTCACTGCGGGTTGGCTTGTCGAACTCGAGCACCGTCGTCGCGCCCTTTTGAGCGAGAAGGTCGTAGACGAAATCGACGAGCTCGGACTTGCTCATGCTGTCCGGGTTGCGGTCGTCGGTAATGACGGTCGACTCCTTGCGGCTGTCGGTGAAGTAGTGCGCCGAGCCTCCCTTCCATCCGTACAGGCACAGCTCGTGTCTCCACTGGTAATCCTGCCTGCCGAGCGCGAATGTGTTTTTTGCCCAGACGAGAATTTGTTTCACTTCCATCTGTGCCAGCTTTGCCGCCTCGAGGAAGTTAGCGCTTTGCGCCGACGCATACCAGACATAGAAGGCTGCACCGGGCCTCAAAGCCGCCATGGCGCTAGTGAGCGCCGAGCGCAGGAACTCTACGAAGCACTCGTCGTCTGCCCAACTGTCGTTGGCGATGACTAGCCCGTCGGTGCGGCGATGCAGCTGCTTCGCTTCGCTCGGCCTGTCATGCTGCCCGAGAGCCACGTTGTACGGTGGGTCGGTCAGTAGCAGGTCTGCACCCGCAGCCCCCCCCACTTCCGGCATGGCCGACATCAGACGCGCGATTCCGTCTGCGTCGGTTGAGTCACCGCACAGGAGGACATGGCCGCCCATTCGCCATAGCTCACCAGGCTTCACGCGGTCCTCTGCATCATCGTCAGGCTCGTCCTCGGTGACCTCGACGCCGTCGTCACCGATAATCTCGTCGATGTCGAAACCGAACCCTGCCACGTCGAACACGTCGGTGAGAGCGTCCAGCTCCTCCTGAAGCGTCTGGTCGTCCCACCCGGTCATGAGCGTCGTCTGGTTGTCGGCGAGCGTGAGCATCCGGCGCTGCGCGTCCGTCAGGTCGTCCACGAAGATTACCGGCACCTGCTCCATACGGAGCTTCTTTGCCGCCGCCGCTCGACCGTGGCCCGCAACGATCTCCGGCACCCCGTCCTCGTTGTGCCAAGCCAGAATCGGGTTCCTGAAACCGAACTCCGAGATGGAGTTGGCTATGGCGTCTATGTTGTCGCTGTCGTGCCGCTTGGCGTTGCCGTCGTACGCCTTGAGGCTGTCCAGCGGTACTAACTGCGCCTCCACGTCCCTCAACTCGTTCAAAGCATCCCTCCTAGTCTTCCTGACCGCGAAGCGGCCTCCAACCGTCCTCGACCTGCGAGGCCTCGAACTCGCGCATGGGTTCGTCCGTCTCCAAGACCTCCCAGTGACCGCCCCTGATCGTAGCGAAGCCGAAGCCCTGCGAGCGGTCTTTCACGTCCGTGTCAACCCAGCGGAAGTGAAGTTTGTGCGCGTGGGCCTTGCCGTGGCACCCGCTGGTGTTCCCGCTTCCGCAAAGCGTGATGGTCGGCTTTGGAAGCTCGACCCCGTGGCAGTCGTACATCTTCCCCGCCGAGCGCCTCACGATGTGGTGCTGGTTGAGCGGGTACGTCGCCCCGCACACCGCGCACCGGTTGAGCTTGACGCTGCAACCCCTCATGAGCGGTCGCAGGTAAATAGGCATCGTGTCCACTTTTGCCATTATCAATCCTCCAGAATCTCGATAGTACCGCCGTCCGGATCAATGGCGACGAGCCGGATACGGCGCTCCATGTTCCAATCGGCCGGCTCGTCCATGGCGATGCAATGCTGGCAGTCCTCCGGCCTCAGTTTGTCGTTGCCCAGCGGGCACAACTGCCGCTTCACGCGGAAGAAGTAGTAACCCTCGTAGACGTGTCCCTCGGCATCCGTGTACCTGATTCTCGGTATGCCCGGCATGGGCGCGGTCTTAGGCAAGTCGGTGTCTGTCATCGTATTAGTTCCCTTCGATTATGTCCGCGAGCATGCCAAGTGCCTCATGTACCGGCGTGTCCTTGTCATTCAGGCCGAAGGCCATGTGGATGCTGTCGGTGAGCCGGCGGTCGGACATGCGGATGTCCGGCATGATGTTGCGCCAAGCCTCGGCTTGGTCTCGCAGCTCTGCCGCCACCTCGCGGCGCTCCTCATCGGTAATCATTCGTCTTCCTCCACCTTCTCAACGAGGTCGCGTGGGTTCATCCGCATTGCGTCTGCCAGCGCGAACAGGTTACCAACGCGCATGTCGCGCTGGAAGCGGATAAGGGCGCTTAGCGCACCCTCCGAGATGCCTGCCATCTTCGCTAGCTGTTTCTGCGTGAGGTCATGGTCGGCCAGATAACGCTTGATTACCTTCTTGCTGACCTTGTATTTGGTCGACGCCGGATCTGTCATTGCACTCTCCTGTTCCATGCTTCTGCCGCTTGTTGCTTTATGAAGTAAGCGCCTGTCTCCTGTAGAATCACGCACTTGTCTTTGTGGCCGCACCTGACCTTGAACAGCTCGCGGCCCCAATATCCACCGTTCGCGAACTCGGCATCGCCGCCATATCATGGTCGGACATCCCCTCCCAGTCGTCGCATGTCTCGTTCCATTGCTCGATGACCTCTCTTGTCAACTGCACGTCGCTCGGTCGCTCATCGTCGGTCGTGCCGTTGAAGATATAGTGACGCTGCGCGAAGATGTGGCACTCCGTGCAGCAGACTTTGGCTGACAGTTCGTCGGGCAGGCAGTCGTCTACGATCTCGATGTGCAGGTGCTCGGTCGAATGGCATCTGGGGCACGGCTTCAACCCTTCGAGCAGCTTTCGCTCATCGTTCATGGTCGTCCTCCCCGGAGATAGAGAGCGCCACGTATTTGGTAAGTACCTTGAGCGCATGCGTCGTCATTTGTCCTCACCCCTCAGCTTACGGATGCGTGATGCGATGTCGCGCATGGCAATTCGAGCGCAGCCGTCCTCGCCACCTGGGCACGATACGCAGCCACCTTCGTCTTTGTCTCTGTGGAAGTAGGCGCAAGCCTCGTAATACCGCGCGTCACCTGCCTCGCTCAAGTCCTCAAGCAGCCTCTTCCAAGTGTCGGGCAGTGTGAGGTGCATGTCCTTCGGCTTGAAGCTGTTGTAGTAAAAGTTGCCTTCGTATGCGGCTTCAATCGTCCATTCGGTTCTCCGATTCTCAACCGACGTTCTGTAGAGAAACTCCTTCACGCTTACCTTTGTTCCGCACTCGTCATACAGCACTTTGGTATCGAGCGGGATCACACAGCCATTAGCGTCCCTCGGTGGCTCAATCATTCCGCATCACCGCACAGACGGTTCACTCGATTGGTTATGTCCTCCATCATAGCCTCGAAGCACCTCTTGTCTCCGCAATTGAGCCGGCACCCATTACACATGCTCGTCGCGCCGAGTCGTCCAACATAACAGCACGCCAACTCACTGTAGAGAGAGCCGTTTGCTTCGTGCTTGGTTTGTATGCGGTTGAGGTCTTCCGCGAGCTGCTTGAGGCTGTCCGGTTTCTCGATGTTCAGGGAATCGAGCGGGAGCGTGTATCCTCTATCGTCGGATGGGTCTCCATCTGACCGGTCGTATGCCTTTACAGACCAACCTCGGCCATACGGGCCAGTTGAGTACGTGAGCCATCTGACCTCGAACTCGTTGCCGCTAGCGTCGTACATGACCTTTGTGTCGAGCGGAACTTTGCGGTTTTCGGCATCTTTCGGTGCCGGTACATCGATACTGTACTCGCTGCAAGTAGGTACGCAATCTGTCATTGTTTTTGCTCCTTTACTCTCTCGTTTGCTATCTCAGCGTATTCTTCGACTATCTCGTATCCGATGAACGGAACACCAAGCTCGGCGCAGGCCACCGCCGTCGTACCGCTGCCGAGAAACGGGTCTATGACACCGATCCCGTCCGGCAGTATGCCGATGATGTTCTTCATCACCTCGACCGGCATCTGGCACGGGTGACCGGTCTTCGCCTTCGAGACGTTCTTGACTTGGTTCACGTTCCACCAGTCGTAGAGCCTAGCGCCTTTGCCCTCTGCCATGAGCTTGCGGATGCGCTTGTCGTTCTGGTTCTTGTACGGCTGCTTGACCCTGTTGAAGTCCGGCTTGACCCCGTAGAAAGCCACGTCACGGTGCTGCTTGCGGGTGTTTGAGTTGTACACCCACGACACGACCCTCTCCGGTGCCTCGCCCTTCTCGATGCTCAGGCGGTGGAGCTGCTCCGGGTAGTGAATGACGACCGCAGCCGTCTGGGCCGTGACCTCTGCGAGCATCGCGTAATATTCGCCCTCGTCCATCCTGTCGGAATATCCGTTGTAGTGGTACCCGACGTTGAAAGGCGGGTCGGTCACGACCACCGGTGTCAGTCCCGCGTAGGTCATGGCCTCGATACCCCCCCCCATGAGTTTCGGGCCGTCGCCCACGTAGATGCTGCCTACCTCCTGCATCGTTGCCACCCTACTTGATGATTAGAGACTGGCGCGTAATTCGCTCCGCGCCCTTGATGGAGCCGCCGTCCTTCATCGCCTTGTCGATAGCCGCGCCGAGTTTCTTCTTGTCAATCTTCACGACCGTCTCGACCGTCTTGAACTCGTCGGGGACGAGCTTCTCGTCTGTGATCTCGGTGCTCGTTGACTTGCGGAAACTCAGGCGAACCTTCGGCGTGTCGAGCTTCCTGTCGCCGTGAGCCTGCATCGAGAAGGCCAGGTAGTCCTTCAACTGCTCGACTCGGCGCTCCTTGGCCTTGCGGCGCTCGGTCAGCGCCTTCTCCTCGGCCTTGAATGCAGCGACCTCGGCGTTGAGGTCCTTGATGAACAGTCCCACGGCCTCAAGTTTGGCCTCGCGGCTGGCCTCAAGTTCCTCGAGCTCGTCGCACGTGAAGACCTCGCCGGTCGACTCGTCCAACGCGAAACCGTTCTCGATTACCTGTGCGATCCGTCCGTCAATCTCGTAGAGGTGCATGTCTTCTCCTTAGTCCAGAAAGCTGTACTCGTGAATATATCGGGCGATGGACGCTCTTGCGTCGTCCAAGCTCCCAAAGTGGATGTGCGCGTCGGTGTATCCGTCCGACCATTCGAGGTTGCCCATGCGTCCCGTGCGCGTGAACCCTGTGGCCTCAAGCCTCTTTACCGCGCTCGCCATTGTGCCGACCTCTCGGATCTGGTGCAGCACCTTGTGGACGTTGACGGTTACGTACTCGATGTACATGTCCGCCTACCCCTCGATGCCGAGCGCCTTGCGCACGTACGGGTTGCTCAGCGGGTGCCAGCCGGGACGCCATGCCGGGGAGATGCGCGAGGCGTCGAGGTTCGCGTCCCCGGTGGCCTTGCGCCCCGCCCTCACGATGCCGTCGAGCGTCTTGGCCTTCGTCGTGAAGACCTTCTGCTTGGCGTCCTCGGTCTCTGCCCTGAACTTGCGAATCATGTCCGGCTCCTTTCATCTGCCTTGGCTATATCTTACCAAACGTGTATCAACTTTGCAACAACTTTATTAGAGAAAAAGGGGCCGAAGCCCCGTGTCTAGTACGGCTCATAGCGCCCTCGCTCGACATTGTTCGCGTATACCTTGCGGGCTGCGTCGCGCAGTTCCGCGTCCGTCGTGCCGATGCTCTCCAAGAGGTTGACGCACGACTGAATCACGTCGAAGCACTCGTAGACGATGTCCTCGCGCATCTCGGGCGTGATGGATCCCGCACCATCAATCCCGGACGCCTGCCACGCCCCGAACACCTCCGCAGCCTCCTCCAGCGGTTTCAGTGCCTGAGCCTTCGGCTCGTCGAACTTCGTGAACGGCTCGACCTTTAGAACGTATGTCTTCATCTGCTCCTCCAATGTCCAAATACCAACCGG
>CALHJP010000034.1:0-101467 GCA_938033205.1 uncultured Collinsella sp.
GGCCAGCCCGTGGGAGGCCAGGGCGCCGCTGACCGGTGGACGGCACCGAGCCGTCTGATGGCTTGAAGAAAGGGGAGGCCTCGCGGCCTCCCCTTTTTTACGTTTGATGGAGAGCCGTAATACAAGCACTCGCCTTCGTTTGGCTTGTCTTACTGTTTGGCTGTATTTTGAGTCCTTCTTTTGTATTTGCGCGATAATAACTCCCATTGGCGTTAGGGAGGACTTGATGTTTACCGTTTTTGTCTTGGGCAATATTGCTTCGGGTAAGTCGACTGCCTGCCGCTATCTCGAATCTCATGGCGCCATGCTTATCGATCTGGACGAGCTTGCCAAATCGCTGTATGTGCCAGGCTCCGATATCGTCAATGCCCTCGCGGAAGAATTTGGCTGGGATATTTTGGACGAGGAGG
Source organism: uncultured Collinsella sp. (assembly GCA_938033205.1). Lineage (GTDB taxonomy): Bacteria > Actinomycetota > Coriobacteriia > Coriobacteriales > Coriobacteriaceae > Collinsella. The sequence continues at coordinate 411 of CALHJP010000034.1, forward strand.
GCGGCGTTCGCCGTAACATCCTCGCTTCTCGAGCTTTCGCTTCTCCTGATTCGGTCGCACGGCTCAATGACCTTGTGCACCCCGTTCTCATTGAACAGCTTTCGCTTAGGATTCTCGATCCGGTTTGTTGTACGGTTTCGTCCCCCCGTTATCCCTTTGCGGTTGTCGAGGTTTCTGCCCCGACTGGTTTTGAGGATGCTTTTGGCCTGGCTGATGAAATTCTGGTTATCAGTGCTCCTTTGGCAGTTCGTCGCGAGCGTGCCATTCATCGTGGTATGGAGTCCTCTGATTTTGATGCTCGCTCTGCATGCCAACCTGATGAGGCTTCGCTTTGCAATCTCGCTACGACGGTAATCGATAATGCGGGAGGCGATAATTCGCTCTTTGAACAACTGGACGCATGGCTTGTGCGCCATGGCTTCGGGGATGTAACGGATAAGGAGGAGGCCGATGCCTAAGACACGTTTCTTTACGTGGTATCGCGTTGCGCCACTTGCCGTTGTGCTCGTCTTCGGCTTTATTTCGCTCGTCTACTCGTATGCTCCTGCCGCCTTCTTTAAGCCTTTGTATCCAATTGACTACGAGGCGTATGTAAAGCAATCGAGCATTTCGCACAATCTTGATCCATATCTGGTGTGTGCTGTCATAAAGTCGGAATCGAATTGGGATCCCGAGGCTGAGTCGAATCAAGGCGCTCGGGGATTGATGCAGCTGATGCCCGAGACTGCCCAGGATATGATTGCCAAGGGTCTTGTCGATGGTAGCGAGTATTCCGCCGACAACCTTAACGATCCCGCTACGAACATCGAGTTTGGCTGTGCGTATCTTTCGTATCTTCTAACGTATTTTAACGGGTCGACTGACAGCGCCATTGCCGCCTATAACGCCGGCATGGGCAATGTCGACGGATGGGCGCAGCAGAGCACGTCGCTTCATAATGCAATCACCTTTCCCGAGACGCAGGCGTATCTGATTCGTGTCAATAATGCCTGGGTTCGCTACAAGACCCTCTATCCCGATCGGTTCGTATAGGACTATGCCTGCCGCCTGCGTATACTGCAGATATATGAGTTAGGAGTATCCATGGCGGAATTTGAAGTTGAGCGTGTTGGAGGAGAGCTCAAACGTTTTGGCGTTGAGGGCTCTGAGGTGCCGTTTGAGGTCGTGTCTCCATACGAGCCCGCTGGTTCCCAGCCTAAGGCCATTGAGTCGCTTGTGCAGGGTGTGAGGGACGGAGATCGCTATCAGGTTTTGCTGGGCGTGACTGGTTCGGGCAAGACCTTCACGATGGCTAAGACTATTGAGGCCCTGGGGAAGCCGACGCTGGTCATGGCTCCCAATAAAACGCTCGCCGCTCAGCTTGCGAGCGAGCTCAAAGAGTTCTTTCCCAACAACGCTGTGGTCTACTTTGTCTCGTACTACGACTACTATCAGCCCGAGGCGTATGTGCCGCAAAGCGATACATATATCGAGAAAGACTCCTCGATTAACGAAGAGGTCGAGATGCTGCGCCATCAGGCGACCGCGTCACTGCTCTCTCGACGCGATGTGATCGTTGTCGCATCGGTCTCGTGTATCTATGGCATTGGCTCTCCTGAGGACTATGCGGGTCTGGCTCCAAACGTCGACAAGAAGGTGCCGCTCGAGCGCGATGACTTTATCCATGCACTTATCGACATTCAATATGATCGCAATGACTATGACCTGGCGCGCGGCACGTTCCGCGTGCGCGGCGATGTTGTCGACGTGTATCCGCCTTATGCCGAGCATCCGTTGCGGTTTGAGTTCTTTGGCGACGAGGTCGAGCTGATTGCCGAGATCGATGAGGTTACCGGTGAGATGCTTCGTGAGTACGAGGCCATCCCCGTATGGCCGGCATCGCACTACGTGACCGAGAAGCCGAAGGTCAAGGCGGCTCTGAAATCGATCAGCGAAGAGTGCGAGAAGCGCGTGGCGGAGCTCAAGGCGACTGATAAGTTGCTCGAGGCGCAGCGTCTGCAGCAGCGCACCGATTATGATCTTGAGATGCTCGAGACGATGGGTTTTTGCAACGGCATCGAGAACTACTCGCGTCATCTGGACGGTCGCAAGCCGGGTGAGCCGCCGTTTACCCTAATCGATTACTTTCCCAAGGATATGCTCTGCATCATCGATGAGAGCCATGTGACGGTGCCGCAGATTCGCGGCATGCACGAAGGTGACCGCTCGCGTAAGGTGACGCTGGTGGAGCATGGTTTTCGCCTTCCTTCGGCACTCGATAACCGCCCGCTTCGTTTCGATGAGTTTGAGGCAAGGATACCCCAGTTTATCTATGTTTCGGCCACACCGGGCGACTACGAGCTGCGGGTGAGCCAAAACGACGTTGAGCAGATTATTCGTCCAACCGGTCTGCTCGACCCCAAGATCGATGTGCGTCCGGTTCGTGGGCAGATTGACGATCTTGAGGACGAGATTCGCGAGCGCGTTGCCCGCAAGGAGCGCGTGCTGGTGACCACGCTCACCAAGCGCATGGCCGAGGACCTGACCGACCATCTGCTTGATGCCGGCATTAAGGTCAATTACATGCACTCCGATACAGCGACGATGGACCGTGTCGAGATCCTGCGAACGCTGCGCGAGGGCAAGATCGATGTTCTCGTTGGCATCAACCTGCTTCGCGAGGGCCTAGACCTTCCCGAGGTCTCACTGGTGGCAATTCTCGATGCCGATAAGGAAGGCTTCTTGCGCAACCGCCGTTCGCTGATTCAGACGATTGGCCGCGCGGCCCGTAACGCCGATGGCGAAGTCATCATGTATGCGGACGTTGTGACCGATTCGATGAAAGAGGCCATCGAGGAGACGCAGCGCCGTCGCGAGATTCAGATGGCATATAACGAAGAGCATGGCATTGTGCCCAAGACGGTGCGCAAGGCCATCAACGACATCTCAAGTTTTATTGCCGAGGCCGAAAAAACCGTGGGTTCCAAGGGGCGCTCGAAGGGCGACTCTCTTGGACATGGCGCATTCTATACGCCCGATGAGTCGGGCGAGGGTGGCGTGCCGGAAACGGTGGCGCCCGAGCAGACACTTGCGGAGCAGTTGGAAGAACTGCCGCATGACGAGCTTGTGCGGATCGTCGAAACCATGGAAGAGGATATGCGTAACGCTTCTGCTGCCATGGACTTTGAGGAGGCGGCGCGCCTGCGCGATGCCGTCGTTCAGATTCGAGCGATGCTCGAGGGTGCGTCTGAGGACGAGACGATCGAGCGCTTACGTTCGCAGGCCCGCAAGGGTTCCACGTTCGCATCGGGCAGAAAACGCCAGGGTGCACGGTTTAAGAAATAGTGAACAGGCCCCGAGTTCCCTGTGGAGCTTGGGGCCTGTGTCTTTTGCGCGCTGGAATTCGTGCGTTAGAGGTCTGCGATCAGGGCTTCGGCACAACGGATGCCGTCGGTGGCCGCGCTCATGATGCCGCCGGCATATCCAGCTCCCTCACCACAAGGATAGAGGCCCGGGGTCGACACGGCATGGCATGTTCGATCGCGGGTGACAGTGACCGGTGAGCTCGAACGAGTCTCCACGCCGGTAAGAACGGCGTCGGGGCGGTCGTAGCCGCGTAGCTTTTTTCCGAGTAGGGGAAGTCCCAGGCGGAGCGACTCGACGATATGCTGCGGCAGGGCTTCGTCAATTGCCGTCCAGGTCACACCGAGCGGATAGGTGGGCTTTACCTTTCCGGGCGCCTTGCTGGCACGTCCTGCGAGGAAATCTCCGACGAGCTGTGCCGGTGCGTTCCAGTTGGAACCGCCCAGGCGATAGGCGGCCGCCTCGCAGGCACGCTGGAGCTCGATGCCGGCGAGTGGGTCATCGTTGGGAAGGTCCTCGGGTGTGACGTTAACGAGCAGGGCGGCATTTGCGTTGCGTCCGCCGCGGGCATTGAGACTGGCGCCGTTGACGCACAGGTGGCCCTGCTCGGAAGAGGCGGCGACAACCTGCCCGCCGGGGCACATGCAAAACGAGAACACGCTGCGGCCGTTGGGAAGATGGGCGACGAGCTTGTAAGGGGCTGCTCCGAGGGCAGGATGTCCCGCCGAGGCTCCGTATTGGACTCGGTCGATGTCGCGCTGCGGATGCTCGATGCGAACGCCCATGGCAAAGGTCTTTTGTGCGAGGGCCACGTTGTGGCCCTTAAGGAGCTCAAAAATATCGCGAGCAGAATGCCCGCAGGCGAGGATGAGGTGATTTGTCTCGATTGGCTCGCAAGCGGCGTCTTGGGACGATTGGACATCAATACCGGTGATGGCGCCAGACGCGTCGATGCGAATGTCGACGAGCTTCGTTCGATAACGGACGACACCTCCGAGCTGCTCGATGCGCTGGGATATAGCGGTGACAACCGTGGGAAGGATGTCGGAGCCAATGTGCGGCTTGGCATCCCATAGAATATCGCGGGGCGCGCCCGCCTCGACGAAGGTTTCGAGGATAAGGCGATGGGCGGGATTTTTGGTTCCCGTATTGAGTTTGCCGTCCGAGAAGGTTCCCGCGCCGCCCAGGCCAAACTGGATATTGCTCTCGGGGTCGAGGATGCGCTCCTTTAGAAAGAGGTCGATCGCCTGCGAGCGGCGAAATGCCGGGTCGCCGCGCTCGATGAGCAAGGGCTTAAGACCTGCTTCGGCGAGCGTAAGCGCAGCGAAAAGGCCGGCGCATCCGGCGCCGACAACGACAGGGCGTTCTTGAGGTGCGTCGGAGGCGGGGGAGGGGAATGAAGGCTCATCGTCTTCTATCGCGCGTACGCGCGAGCGGTCACGCTCGGCAACGCTGTCGACCGCTTCTCGCTCGAGGTGGGGACTAGTCAGCTCAACACGAAAGCTCAGGATAAAATGGACGTCTCGTTTTTTGCGAGCGTCGATTGACTTGCGGTGGAGCTCGATGGACTTGATCTCGGAGTACTTGCAACGTAGGACGCGCTTGGCGACTCGCTTGCCAACAATGAGACAGGCATTTTCATCGCCGGCTTCATCGAGCGACGCGTTGACTTGGGTGATTTCGATCATCGAGGTCTCCTTAGAGGCAAGAAAGAGGCCGTCCGGTATCCCAGACGGCCCGAATGTGTTTTTGATTATAGACTGCGCGGCTACAAGCTGCTTGCAGCGCGAATGCCCGAGAGCCAGGCCCACGCAAGGTTAAAGCCTCCGCAATCGGCGTCGATGTCGAGCGCTTCACCGCAGACGTAAAGCGGGGCGTCGACAACGCTGCGCGCGCGTAGGCTGGGTGTTGAGATGCTCTCGACAGATATGCCACCACGCGTGACCTGCGCTGAGCGCTCCTCGGCTGTTCCCTCGACGAGCAACTTAAAGTGCTTGAGGATCGAGACCAGGTGGATGACATCGTTGGAGCCTGGATGGCACTGCTCGAACGCTGTGCAGACGACGCGGGAGAGTTGCGGGGCGAGCATGCCGTCGAGCCAACGGGGATCGCGGGGCGAAAAGCCGCCGAGCAGCTCAACGCGCCGGTTGAGCATATCGAGCAACTCGTCTTTGGAGAGGTCGGGGAAAACGTCGAGCAGGATCGTATCGCCGTGCTGGATACGACGAGAGAGGTTGAAGACAGCGACGCCCGAGATACCGAAGGTTCGAAACAGCACTTCACCGTCTTCGTGCCAGAGCTCATTATGATTGTGGGCGAGCGTCAAGCGGGCACGGACGCGCAGGCCATCCAACGTCTTGAGTGCCGCCCGATCGCCAACGACCGTTGCCGATACGGGGCAGAGGATGGGGCGCAGCGAAGTGAGGGGGAGGCGAAACGTATCGGCGATACCGGTGGGGTTGCCGCCCGTAGCGATAATTACGGCATGTGCCTGCAGGGCCTCGTTCTTGCGAGGGACATCGGCGAGCGCTTTCCGAAGCGAGCGGAGCTCCGATTTTCGGTCGTCGTGCTTTTTTGCCTTGAGCGCCCGCGCTGGACGGTCTATTTGGAGTGCCCAGCCTTCGGAAGCTTTGTGCGCCGAGGCAACGTTGGCTCCGCAGATTAAGGTGATACCTAGGCGGTCGCAAACGTTGAGAAGCGCGTCGCGCACCGATTCGGCGCGAAGGGAGCGCGGGTACAGCCGGCCTTCCTCGGAGGTTGTCATGATGCCCAGCGAGGAGAAGAAACCCATAAGCTCTTGTTCGGGCTGGGGGCCCATGACGGATTCGACGAATGCTGGGTGGTTATACCGCTGAGGATCAATCGATTCGTTGGAGAGGTTGCAACGGCCGTTACCGGTCGCAAGGAGCTTGAGGCCGCAGGCGACATCGCGCTCAACGATGCAGACGCTTTTGCCAGCGCGTGCGGCCGTAATGGCGGCGGCGAGGCCTGAAGCCCCGCCGCCGATTACCAGGACGTCATAGAGGGCGCTCGCGTTCACTTAGGCCTCGTCGGTCTCGTGCGGGGTAATAGCCTCGACGGCAGAGACTGCCTTGGGCAACATGCCATCGGGCAGCGCAGTCTCGACCTCGCCCTTATCGCAGGCCTCGGCGAGTGCCGGATTAATGGGAAGCTGGCCCAAGATGTCGAGGTTATAGCGCTCTGCGACCTCGGGGAGCTTGCTCTTGCCAAAGACCTCGATCTTCTTGCCGCAGTCGGGGCACTCAATATAGCTCATGTTCTCGACAATGCCCAGAATGGGGACGTTCATCTTCTCGGCCATGTTGACCGCCTTGGCGACGATCATCGAGACCAGATCCTGCGGGCTCGTGACGATGACGATGCCGTCGACCGGCAGCGACTGGAAGACGGTGAGCGCAACGTCGCCTGTTCCCGGAGGCATGTCGACCAGTAGGTAGTCGATGGGGCCCCACGAGGTCTCGCTCCAGAACTGCCTAATGGCGCCTGCGATGACCGGACCGCGCCAAAGGACGGGGTCGGTCTCGTTTTGGAGCAGCAGGTTGGAGCTCATGACCTTGACGCCGTGCTCGGAGATTTCGGGCAGCATAAGGTTGCCAAGGGCATGGACGTGGCGTCCACTCATACCGAACATCTTGGGGATAGAGGGACCGGTGATGTCGGCATCGAGGACGCCGACCTTGTGGCCGTGACGGGCAAGCTCGGTGGCGATGGCACCGGTGACAAATGACTTGCCGACACCGCCCTTGCCGGAAAGCACGGCGATGACGCGCTTGACCTCGGACAGCGTGTTCTCCTCAAATTGCGACGGCGACGTTTGTCCGCCGGCGGCCTGTGCGTGTTCGCAACCCATGTATGACTCCTTTGTATATGCTGGGGCCGGGGCCCCGCGATGTGACACGAGCGTCATTGTACCCTCGTTTGCGAGCGGGAGTCATTTGCGATGCGTTTGGGCCGAGCGTGCTTGCAATACGATGGGCCCAAGCGAATGGGCGGGCTTACTGAACTTTGCTGGCGAACTCGAGGTATTGCATGCGCTGCAGCTTGTCGATCGTCGAGGCGTAGGGGCTGTCTTTCGATTCCAAGTCGTAGCGCAGCCCGTCGGCACCGAGATAGCCGGCGACATTGATGGTGGGCACATCTGACCTTGTCGCAAGCAGGGCCTTTTGGTAATTGGTGAGCGGGGCGCCGATCTTATTAAGGGTAATGGCTGCAATCTCGTTTGCCCCGACGGTGTCGTAGACGTTGAGCTCGGTATTGCCGGCGATCTCATAGTTAGCCCAGACGAGATATGTCGACTGATAGATACGGAAAGCGTGGCTTGCCGTATCTTCCTGAGGGTACAGCTCGTCGTTGAGAGTCGTTGCGGCGCTCGGCTGATGGTCGCCAAAAAAGACAAGAACAACCGGTCTGCCGATGTTGCGGAGCTCGTTGATAAAGTACTCGAGGTCCCGGTCGGATGCGTTGATGCAGGTGAGATAGGTGTTGAGCGCGCTGTTGGCGCCTTCGCTGGCTCCCTCGACCCAATAGTTTGTCAGCTCTTCGGCGGGAACGGTGCCATAGTCGTAGCCGCCGTGATTTTGCATCGTGACGTCAAAGATGAACTGCGGCGCTTCGTCGGTTCTAAGCAGGTCGAGTATCTTGTCGTAGGTGACGTAGTCGCATACGCCGGCATGGTAATAGGGCGCACCTTCGAAATCGCCGATTGAAAGAAAGTCTCCAAAGCCCAGCTGCTGATAGATTTTATCTCGATGGTAGTTGACGGGGTTTTGCGGGTGCATAGCGGTAGTGGTATACCCAAGCTCTTTAAGGTCCTTTGCCAGACTGTTTACGCCATTCATCTGATACAGCTGATAGGGGATCTTGCCTAATCCGACAAAGGCCGTTGTCGCTCCGGTCAAAAATTCGAATTCGGAGTTCGCCGTTCCGCCACCGGCGACCGAAGCGAGCATGGTGCCGCGAACAAGTGTGTCGGGAAGCGAGTTGTAGAATGCGGGGCCGGTGTACCCGGCCGCCTGGAGCTGCTCAAAGCACGAAAGGTCGCTAAAACTCTCATTCATGACGGCAACAATCGTCGGCTTGATTTCATTGAACTGGGCAACGGCCGCCGCGCGCTGCTCGCTCGAGCCATATGTGCTGTCGTAGGCGGCGGCGAGCTCCTGCTCGATGCTCTGCGCCTCATCGGGCGTATAGTCTTCGGGCTTCTCAATGGGCAACTCGTTGACCATTTCGGTGAACGAAGTGATAAAACCCTGAGACGCATACGTGGTGATGGGCTGCCAACGGTCAAATCCAAAATCCAGCGCCTGCTCCAAGTCGATGTTGGAAAAGCCTGAGAGCCCCACAACGGTCACTAGCAGAAAAGCACAGAGGTTAGCGGCGATAGCGGGGAAGACATGGGTGGGCGTACGGAGCTTTCGCGGTCGGATGAGCGAAAGAAGCCCCAGGGAAATCTCCAGCAGGGCGAGAGAGGTTACGATTCCGGCGGTAAAGGTAAACTCGTATCCCTCGCTCACTTCCATTGCGGTGCCAAGGGCCAAGATATCGCTTGGCAGGATGGCTTCGCCTTTAAACGTTATGACGAAGTGCTCGGCAATGCCAAGGATGCAGCAGGCGACGGGCACGAGAGCCATGACGCCTCCATGACGCTGTCCCAGCAAATAAAGGGAGAGCAGAACCGTCGCGAGCAGCCCGACGGAAAACCCGAATGAGTTGGCGGGAATGCGATAGAACGTTTCGTTGCAGGCAATTTCGAGTGAAACGAACGAGAGCGCTGAAACAGCGGCGATGACAAGGATGTCACGGCAAATACAGGCAACCGTTCCCGTCGCAAGGTCGGTTTGGTCGATAAGTCCCGAAACCAAGGGCTCGACAAGAAGCATGACGGCGGCAGCACCGAGCGCCGAATAAGAAAGGACTCATAGGGAGCTGCCCTCATTTACGAGCAATTGATTCGTAACCCATGCAGCTACCACGCCGAGCGGGATGAGGAGCGTCGCGCACCAAAAGACGCGGGCAATGGGTGGCTTTTCGTTGCGTTTGATTGAAAAATACACGCGCACGACGACGGCGGCCACGATAAGGACGGCGATGAATATGGGCAGATTGGCCATGTCGCTCGAAGTGATTTCAAGGGGGATATCTTCGGTCATGGACGTTCCTCTGGTACAGCAAATTAAGTTCAGTATTAGATTACTGTAACCTTTCCACGGCATTTCGAGAAACAAAGCGCCCGATACGCAAAGCTAAAGGTCTGCGAATCTTGTATTACGAACATCTGTGCGCGTCGAGTGCGCTAAACTCATCGGCAGTATGATTCGATGCAATAGGAGGCAAGGAGCTTCCATGTCTGATTCTTCTATCGTTATTCGCGGCGCTCGTGAGCACAACCTCCGTGATATCGATGTTTCCATTCCGCGTGACCAACTCGTGGTCATTACCGGTCTTTCTGGCTCGGGCAAGAGTTCGCTGGCATTCGACACTATCTATGCCGAGGGCCAGCGTCGATACGTCGAGAGCCTTTCGAGTTATGCGCGCCAGTTCTTGGGCCAGATGGACAAACCCGACTTGGATTCAATCGACGGCCTTTCGCCGGCTGTCTCAATTGATCAAAAGACGACATCCAAGAACCCGCGCTCGACGGTTGGCACCGTAACCGAGATTTATGACTATCTGCGCCTGCTGTTCGCCCGTGTGGGCACCCCGCACTGTCCCGAATGTGGCCGTGTCATTGAGCGTCAGACGACCGATCAGGTTGCCGACAAGGTCTTGGCGGCGGGGGAGGGCCGCCGCGCGTTTGTGCTGGCACCGGTGGTACGCGGGCGAAAAGGCGAGTACACCAAACTGTTTGAGGACCTTCGCGCCGAGGGCTTTAGCCGCGTGCGTGTCGACGGCGAGGTTCGCTCGCTTGATGACCCTATCGATTTGGACAAGAAGTTCAAGCACGATATCGAGGTCGTGGTCGACCGTATCGTGATTCGAGAGAACTCCCTGGGTCGCATTGCCGAGTCCGTTGAGCAGGCGACGGCACTGGCGCACGGTAACGTGAACGTGTACATGCTGCCCGACCGCGACGCTCCCGAGGGAACCGAGGGCGAGCTGCTGGAGTATTCGCTGGCGCTGGCGTGCCCGGAGCACGGGCATTCCATCGACGACCTGCAGCCGCGCGATTTCTCGTTCAACGCGCCCTATGGCGCATGTCCCGAGTGCGATGGCCTGGGCTTTAAAAAGACAGTCGATGCCGAGGCGCTGATTGAAGACCCCTCAAAGTCGATTGCCGACGGAGTCTTTGGCAGCCTGTTCGGCAATTCCAACTATTATCCGCAGATTTTTGCTGCGGTCTGCAAACACTTTAAGGTGAGTGCCGATACGCCATGGGAGGACCTGCCCCCGCGGGTGCGTCGTGCGTTTTTGGATGGCATGGGCGACACGAAGATTTCGGTCGACTATCAAAAGCTCGATGGGCGTCGCAGCCAGTGGGACACTAAGTTCTCGGGCGTGCGCAACATCCTGTATGAGCGCTACAACGAGACGACGAACGAGAACACCAGGGCTCGCCTGGAGAAATATATTCGCGAAGAGCCATGCTCGAGCTGTCACGGTGCTCGCCTGCGTCCCGAGATGCTTGCCGTCACCGTGGGCGGCAAGTCCATTTACGATGTCTGCTGCCTTTCGTGTCGCGAGTCGCTCGATTTTTTTGAGGGCCTGGAGCTTACCGAGCGTCAGCAGTTTATCGGCGGGCGCATCGTCAAGGAGATCCTGGAGCGCCTGCGTTTTCTGGTCGATGTCGGACTCGACTATCTGACGCTCGATCGCGCCTCGGCGACGCTTTCCGGCGGCGAGGCCCAGCGTATTCGCCTGGCAACGCAGATTGGCGCCGGCCTCATGGGCGTTCTGTACATTCTGGACGAGCCGTCGATCGGCCTTCACCAACGCGATAACGAGCGCCTGATCAAGACGCTCGAGCGCTTGCGCGATATCGGTAATACCGTTATCGTCGTCGAGCACGACGAAGATACAATTCGCGCTGCCGACTACGTAATCGATATGGGTCCCGGTGCGGGCGTTAACGGCGGACACGTGGTCGCCGCGGGAACGCCTGCCGATATCATGGCGTGCCCCGATTCCATGACGGGTGCCTATTTGACCGGCAAGCGGATGATTCGCGTGCCCGATGAGCGCCGCAAGCCCGGCCGCGGCTGTCTTAAGATCACGGGTGCCCGCGCTAACAACCTCAAAAACGTTACCGCCAAGATTGAGTTCGGTACGCTCACGGTCGTTACCGGTGTTTCGGGATCGGGCAAGAGCTCCCTGGTCACCGATACGATTGCGCCCGCTCTTACGAATGCCATTCATCGTTCGACGCGTCCCGTGGGGCCGTACAAGAAGATTGAGGGCATCGAGTGCATCGATAAGGTAATCGATATCGACCAGTCACCGATCGGTCGTACGCCGCGTTCGAACCCTGCGACCTATATTGGCCTGTGGGATGATCTGCGTGCGCTATTTGCAAGCACGCCGGAGTCGAAGGCGCGCGGCTACTCGCCGGGACGTTTCTCCTTTAACGTAAGCGGCGGTCGCTGTGAGGCGTGCAAGGGCGATGGCCAGATCAAGATCGAGATGCACTTCCTTCCCGATATCTATGTCCCCTGTGAGGTATGTGGCGGCAAGCGTTATAACCGCGAGACACTCGAGGTTACCTACCGCGGCAAGACAATCTCGGACGTGCTCGACATGAGTGTCGCCGAAGCGCTGGCTTTCTTTGGGAATATCCCGCAGATTAAGCGCAAACTGCAGACCCTATATGACGTGGGTCTGGGCTACGTGAGCTTGGGCCAGCCCGCTACGACGCTTTCGGGCGGCGAGGCGCAGCGCGTGAAGCTCGCCAAGGAGCTCCATCGTCGTCAGACAGGCAAGACGTTCTACATTTTGGACGAGCCCACAACCGGCCTTCATTTTGAGGATGTTCGCCAGCTGCTCGACGTGTTGCAGCGCCTGGTCGATGCGGGCAACACGGTTCTGGTGATCGAGCACAACCTTGATGTCATCAAGGTTGCCGACCGCCTGATCGATATGGGCCCCGAGGGCGGCAATGGAGGCGGAACCGTCGTGGTCTCAGGCACGCCGGAGCAAGTCGCGGCATGTTCGCAGAGCTACACGGGCAAGTTCTTGGCGCCGCTGCTCAAGCGTGACCGTGAGCGTCAGGCGCAGCTCGACGCGCAGTAAAGAGACGTTGTAGTACCGACGCGCCACCGATTCCTTCTGATTCGGTGGCGCTTCTGTGTGTCGAGATGGCATATGCGGCGGAATTGGCCCTATACTTAATTTTTGTGTCGCTCTGCGAGGGAAGGGATGTGCCATGGCAAAGGCTGTTAAGACGCCAAAAACCAATGCGATGCGCGAGCTGGAAAGCGCCGGCATCTCCTATGTTCTCCATACGTACGAAGACGGTGGCGATGAATCGTCAGGTCTGGGCGTCGCGATTTCCGAGCAGCTTGGCGAGGAGCCCGGTCAGGGATTTAAGACCCTGGTCTGCACGACGCCGTCCAACGACCATGTCGTGTGCTGCATTCCTGTTGCCGACGAGCTCGACCTCAAGGCCGCCGCGCGCGCCGCAGGCGAAAAGTCGCTGACCATGATGCATGTCAAAGATTTGCTTGCCGCGACGGGGTATGTCCGCGGCGGTTGCAGCCCGGTCGGTATGAAAAAACGCTTCCGGACGCTGATCGATGAGACATGCGTCCTTTGGGATACCATTTTTATCTCGGGTGGCAAGCGCGGCTATCAGCTTGAGCTTGCTCCCGATGACTTAGTTGCATTTTGCGGGGCGACGGTTGCCCCGATCACGAGAGAGGACTGAGCGATGCCGCAGGAAGAACCAAAGTCCGGCGCTCACTTTGCAAAAGGGTCGGCTCCTCAGGCGCCCGCGCCCGAGGCCGCTTCGATCGATAACGAGATTCGAAACGCCTGGTCTGCTGCCGCTGACCCGGGCGAGACGGCCGTGTACTTGCGTGCCGCCGGTGCCGGCACGGTGCTTCCCCGTACGGTTCTTTCTTCGGCTCGTCCCGATGAGACGGCTGTCTTTTTGGCCGCCGCTCAATCGAGCGCCAGCGTGATGCCGATCGCCTCCGAGGCTCCTCGTGCGCCGCGTCCCGATGAGACGGCGGTGTTTTTGATGGCGGCCCAGGGAAAGAGCACGCCGCAGAGCGCCCCTGCCGTTCGTTCCGCCAAACCCGCGGCTCATGATGATGGCGAACCGCTTCTTTCGGATGACGAATGGTCGCCGCTTGGTTCGACCGATCCCGTCGAGGGCGTGGCCATCGACGGTGATGACGACTGGGACCCTCTGTCGTTTTCTGCCCGAACCGTCGCCGCCAAAGAAGTTGACACGGTGTTTGGCGACCATGCCATATTCGATGATGATGCCGTATCCGGTAACAACATGCCGAACAGCGATGACGCCGCGCCTGCTGATGACGCCGTTTTGGTTGACGACCCCTTTGCGATGACCGGCTCCTTTGCCGTCGTGGACGATTTACTGTCACAAGATGAGGCCCATGAGGACTCTCAGGACGACGTAGACGATATGGGTTCGTCGGACTACTCCACGGTTGGTCGTTCTGCTGGCCTCATGACCGTGCTGACCATCGTGTCGCGCGTCACCGGGTTTATCCGCACGTGGGCCATGGCGGCCGCCATCGGCATGTCGCTGCTCTCGTCCTCCTATCAGGTTGCCAACAACCTGCCCAACATGCTCTACGAGCTCGTGATGGGCGGCATGCTCGTTACCGCGTTTTTGCCGGTGTATATGGGTGTGAGGCGCGAGCAGGGCCGCGAGGCATCGAACGAGTATGTCGGCAACCTGCTCGGTATTCTGCTTCTGCTGCTGGGCGGCATCTCGCTGCTGGGCACCGTGTTTGCTCCCGGCTTTATTTGGACGCAGTCGTTCCTTTCGGGCGATGGCGGCAGCATGGATACTGCTGCGTTCATGTTCCGCTTCTTTGCTATCCAAATTCTGTTTTATGGCTTGGGCTCGGTGTTTTCGGGCGTTCTCAACGCACACCGCGACTACTTCTGGTCGACGTTTGCCCCGGTTCTCAACAATGTCATCGTCATCGCCAGCTTTATGGGCTTTGCTCCCGTGTCTGCACAATTTGGCGAGCAGGCCGGTATTATCTTGATCGCAGCTGGCACGACCCTCGGCGTCTTTGTCCAGATGGCCTGTCAGATTCCCGCGCTTGGCAAGCATGGCGTGCATCCTCATATCCATATCGACTTTAAGGACCCCGCGCTGCGACAGACGATTGCGCTTGGTATCCCGACGCTGCTCGCCACGGTATGCATGTTTGTCTCGACCTCCATTACCAATGCCGCCGCGCTGGTGGTGCAGCCCGAGACCGGCCCTTCCGTCATCGCATATGCGCGCCTGTGGTACACGCTGCCCTATGCGCTGATCGCCGCCTCGCTTTCGACGGCACTCTATACCGAACTCTCTCACGATGCACAGGAGAAGGATTACGACAGCGTTCGCACGGGCATTTCGCGCGGTGTCGCTCAGATGCTCTTTTTCCTGATTCCGTTTGCGCTGTACCTGATCGTCTTCGCCCGTCCGCTCAACATGATCTACTGCGCCGGCAAGTTCGATGAATCCGGTGTGGCGCTGGTGTCGGAGTTCCTTATCTATCTGGCACTTTCCCTGCCGCTCTACGGCGTGGTCGTGCTGATGCAGAAGAGCTTCTCGGCCCTGCTCGATATGAAACCTTATAGCCGCTATTGCCTGTACTCCGCTATCGGTCAGGCCGGTTCGGTGCTGTTGTTTGGCGTGGTGCTGGGCTACGGTATGCCGGCAATTGCGCTTTCGTACGTCGTTGACTACGTGGTCTTGGTCGGATGCTCACTGTGGTGGCTGCGCCGTCGTCTGCATGGCCTTCAGGTCAAGTCTATCCTGCACGGCGGTTTCTTCGGCCTACTGTTCGGTGGCTTGGGCGCTGCCGCGGGCGCCGGCGTCATGTGGGCACTCGAGCACTTTGTCGGAGTGCTTGGCAGCTCGATCCTAATTACCCTGGGCTACGTTTGTGTTGCAGGCGTCGTCTCGCTTGCTGTAACTTTTGGTCTTGCCTTCGTCTTTAAGATGCCCGAGATCTCGGCGCTGCTTCGTCGCAAGTAGGTGCGCGTGGCAGGTCACGACAACATTCCAACACTTGCCGAACAGGTTTCGCGCGTTCCCACGCAACCTGGCTGCTACCTTTGGAAAGATGCCAAGGGCGATGTCATCTATGTGGGCAAGGCAAAAAACTTGCGTGCCCGTATGCGTCAATACGTGACGCTGCAGGACGAGCGCCAAAAGATCCCGCTCATGATGCAGCTGGTGGCGAGCTTTGACTATATCGTGGTGGAGACCGAGCACGAGGCATTGGTGCTCGAGCGCAATCTGATTGGCCAGTACCATCCGTACTTTAACGTCGATCTCAAAGACGATAAAAGCTATCCCTTTATCGCCATCACCAAGGGCGATTTGTTTCCGGCAATCAAATACACGCGAGAGCGTCATAAACCGGGAACGCGCTATTTTGGCCCCTATACCGATAGCCGTGCGGCGCGTGAGACCATCGATACGCTACGCAAGGTTATCCCCATCTGCTCCGCTTCCTGTGCGGAGTGGCGTCGTTGTCGTCGTATCGTCGAATCTCATAAGGGCGAAGAAGACATCGTCAATATGATTTGCGCGCAAAACGGGCGTCCCTGCTTTGACTACCATGTCGGGCGCGGGCCGGGCGCATGCGTCGGCGCGATTTCCCCTGCCGACTATGCCAAGAACGTCAAGCGTGTCGAACGTTTCTTGTCGGGTCATCGCAAGGATGTCGTCGACGAGCTTACGTCCGAGATGACGGAGGCAGCCGAGACACTCGATTTTGAGCGTGCGGCGCGCGTCAAGCGTCGCCTGGAAGTCATTAGGGGTCTGGACGATCGCCAACAGGTCGTTTTTCCATCAAGCGTCGATATCGATGTTATCGGCTTCTATCGCGAAGAGACTATCTCTGCCGCCTGTGTCTTTGTCGTTCGCGAGGGCCGAACGGTTCGAACTTGTGAGTTCATCCTCGATAAAGGCCTGGATGTCGACGAGGAAGAGCTTCAATCGGGCTTTCTTAAGCGCTATTACGACGAGACGGCTGATATTCCAGCCGAGATCAATCTCTCTGTCGAGCTTGAGGATGCCGAAGCGTTGGGGGAGTGGCTTGCGGGCAAGCGCGAGCGCTCTTGCCATCTCCATAGGCCGCAGCGCGGCGAAAAGCACCGCCTGCTCGATATGGCTTCCAAAAATGCGCGTCATGCCCTCATGCGCTACATGATGCGCACGGGGTATGCTGACGATCGCACCAATCAGGCGCTTCTGGAGCTCGAAAGTGCGCTGGCACTGCCTGCGCCGCCGTTGCGCATCGAGTGCTTCGATATCTCGACGTTGCACGGCACTTTTACCGTCGCTTCGATGGTGGTATTTACCAACGGCCGTGCCGACAAGGGCCAGTATCGTCGCTTTAAAATTCAGGCCGAATTGGACGAGGCGAACGACTTCGTATCGATGTCCGAGGTTCTGGGGCGTCGCTATGCTCCCGAGCGCATGGCGGACGAGCGCTTTGGCTCGCGCCCCGATTTGCTCGTTGTTGATGGCGGCAAGCCGCAATTGACCGCTGCAATTAAGCAACTTGAGGCACTCGGCCTCGATATACCAGTTTGTGGCTTGGCAAAGGCCGATGAGGAGGTTTTCGTGCCGTGGGACGAGACTCCCGTCGTGCTGCCGACCGGCTCCGCTTCGCTTTATCTAATCAAGCAGGTTCGCGATGAATCCCACCGATTTGCAATTACGTTCCACCGCGAGTTGCGCGATAAGGCTATGACGGTTTCGGTGCTTGACGACGTTCCAGGCGTGGGACCCACCAGAAAACGTGCCATTATGCGCCATTTTGGCTCGATGAAGCGTTTGCGCGCGGCAAGCGAGCAGGAGATTGCAGAAGTTCGAGGCGTTCCGGCCGATGTCGCCAAAGCAGTCCACGAGGCACTTGTTGCATGGAATGCCGAGCGTGCCCAGACGTCGGCCAACCGTTCCGAAAACTAAACGTGCTTCTAAACAACTGATATACATGATTGGCCGATTTTCAATCATTTGTTTCGCGGCGATTACCTGCAGATTTCGGGTTTTATTAACGCTAAAACGTTTGACTAACCATGGTGAATAACACTGCTATCCTGCGGGTTGACGAAGACTGATATCTCACCTCGTCGATACATACTGTCTGTCGAATCATTTGTCAATGAATTCGGCGAACGGTAGTAAATACCGTTCAAGCGGATGTATGTATCGGTCGCCGAGCGCGGCACCTCACTTGGGTTCGTCGGTAGGTAAGGTATATATCGTCCGCAAGTTGCGCGGGGGCACGTCTAGGTGCTCCCGGGTAAGATTCTCTATTGATAGGAGAAGACATGGCCATCATCAACAAGGGTATGTCCAGGCGTTCGTTCCTCGGCCTCACCGGCAGCGTCGCTGCTGTCGCAGGGCTTGGTCTCACCGGCTGCGGTGGCAGCTCTAGCGACGAGGGTTCCGCTTCCGGTTCCACCGATTCCGCCAACCGTGGCGGCGGCGTGATCACCGCTGGTTCCGCTTACGCTCCGTCCAGCTTTGATCCCGCCAGCACCGGCTCCGCTGTGGGCCTGGGTGCTAACTGGCACGTCGTCGAGGGCCTCTATGGCATCGATTACCACGACTACAGCACCTTCAACGAGCTCGCCACCGACGATCCCAAGTCTGTGGACGACACCACTTTCGAGGTCACCATCCGCAAGGGCGCCAAGTTTTCCGATGGCACCGAGGTCACCGCTGACGATGTCGTCGCTTCCTACACCGCTTGCGCCGCTTCTGCTACGTATGCTCCGTTCTTCCAGCCCTTCGAGTCCATCGAGGCCAAGGACGCCAGCACCGTGACGGTCAAGACCAAGGTCCCCAACTTCTCCCTGCTCAAGGATCGTCTGGCCATCGTCCGCGTTACCCCGGCCACCCAGACCGAGGAGGATCGCGCCAAGCAGCCGATCGGATCCGGCCCCTGGATGTACGACTCTATCTCCGATACCGAGATCACCCTGGTTCCCAACCCCGAGTACAACGGTGAGTATGCTGCCGAGGATAAGAAGATCCAGTACAGCATCCTGACCGACCCCACCGCTCGCGTTACCGCTCAGCAGGAGGGCTCCACGCTCGTTATGGAGCTTGTTACCGCTGACGCCGTCGACCAGCTCGAGAGCGCCGGCTGCAAGATCGATAACGTTCAGGGTTTCGGCACCCGCTTCATCATGTTCAACGTCGCCAAGGAGCCTTGGAACAACGTCAAGGTCCGTCAGGCTGTCATGTATGCGCTCGACACCGAGAAGATGGTCAGCAACACCTTCGCCGGCCTTGCCACCGCTGCCAGCTGCTACCTGCCCAAGAGCTTCACCAACTATCATGAGGCTTCCACGGTGTACAAGACCGACGCCAAGAAGGCTAAGAAGCTCATCGAGGAGTCTGGCATCACCCCGGGTGCCATCACCCTGCGCACCACCGACAACGAGCAGATTAAGGGCATGGCCGCCCAGGTCAAGAACGACCTCGACGCTCTCGGCTTCGATGTGACCATCCAGACCGATACCTCGCCGGCCACCTACGCTGCCATCGACGGCGGCGAGGCCTACGATATCCTCCTTGCCCCTGGCGATCCTTCCTGCTTCGGCGCCGACCCCGACCTGCTGCTCAACTGGTGGTACGGCGACAACGTCTGGATGCAGACCCGTTGCCCGTGGAAGGAGTCCGCTGAGTGGCAGAAGCTCCACAGTCTCATGGACGAGGCTCTTGCCGCCGAGGGCGACGAGCAGCAGAAGAAGTGGAACGAGTGCTTCGACATCATTGCCGACAACGCCGTTCTGTACCCCGTTGTCCACGTCAAGACCGTCTCCGCTTCCTGGGACGATCCGTCCACTGCGCCCAACGGCGAGGCCCTCGATGGCTTCAAGGGCATCGGCACGACGAGCATGTCCTTCAGGGGCGTTGCGACCGTCAAGGCGTAAGACTCGCTTGAGTCTGTATGCAGGATGTCGGTCGTTGGGACCGTATCCTCATAGTTGAAACAAAGACCCGGGCGACCTCGATGTCGCTCGGGTCTTGTAATGAGTATCCGTACTCATATACCAGTTGGTCCTACCGACAAAAGAAAGGGGAGAGAACGTGAACAACTTGCTACGTTTGATTGGAAGGCGTCTTGTGGCGCTGCCGATCATGGCATTGGGCGTCACCGTCCTGGTGTTCTTCCTTATGTCGTTCTCCAAGACCGACCCCGCCTACACGGCGTTGGGTGACGGTGCCTCGCCCGAGGCGGTTGCCGAGTACCATGAGAAGTATGGTCTGGACGACCCCTGGCCCGTGCGCTACGTGCGCTATATGGGCGATTTGATCCATGGCGACATGGGCACCTATGGTGCTGCTCGCAACTCCGTTGCCAAGCGCATCTCCACGGCCCTGCCCGTCACGATGCAGCTGACCTTCATCGGCCTTGCCATCGGTGCGGTCGTTTCGTTTTTGCTCGGCGTCATCGCGGCACTGTATCGCGACAAATGGCCGGACCAAGTGATCCGCGTCTTTTCCATCGCCGGCTTGGCAACCCCGTCGTTCTGGCTTGCCGTTCTGTTGATCCTGCTGTTCTCTTCCTACCTTAAGGTGCTCCCGGCATCGGGTGCTCTGCCTCACTTCACCACGAATCCGGCTGGTTATCTGGGCCGCATGATTATGCCCGCCATCGCCTTGGCATTTCCGCTGACGGGCCAGATGACTCGTATCGTGCGTACCGCCATGGTCGAGGAGCTCGACAAGGACTATGTCCGTATGGCTCGCGGTGCCGGCGTTCCCGAGAAGGTCGTCGTCGGTATCAACGTTCTTCGCAATGCGCTGATCACCCCGGTCACCACCCTCGGTCTTAAGATCGGTTACCTCATGGGCGGCGCCGTCGTCATCGAGGTTATCTTCAACCTCCCCGGCATGGGCACCGCGATTCTGCAGGGCGTTCAGGGCAACGAGACGAACCTGGTTCAGGGCGTCGTTATCGTCGTTGCTCTTGCCTTCATCATCATCAACATCGTGGTTGACATGCTCTACCTGCTCATCAACCCGCGCATCAGGACGGTGTAGATTATGGTAAAGATTCGAGAGAAGCAAACCGAGCAGCTCGAGAAGGCTGCCTCCAAGGGGCTCAAGCTCGGTGGCTGGAAGAAGATGACGCTGTCTTCTAAGATTGCCGCCGTCGTGCTGGTGCTGGTCGCCCTGACTGCGATTCTGGCGCCCCTTCTTGCCCCCTATAGCCCGGTCGAGATCTTTACGGCTCGCCAGGCTCCCGGCAACGGATTTATCTTCGGTACCGACGATAAGGGTCGCGATATTCTGTCGCGTATGCTCTACGGTGGTCGTTACTCGCTGATTATCGGCTTTGGCGCCACTGCCATGGCTCTGGTCTGCGGCTCGGTCGTGGGCGCCCTTGCAGCGGTTTCGCGCAAGGCCGTCTCCGAGACGATCATGCGTATCTTGGACATCATCATGTCCATCCCGGGCATCGCCCTCGCGGCCGTCTTCGTCTCCATCCTGGGCAACTCCGTGCCGTCGATCATCTTCGCCATCGGCTTTATGTACACTCCGCAGATTGCCCGTATCGTGCGCGCCAACATCGTGTCCGAGTACGGCGAGGACTATGTCCGCGCGGTCATCGTTTCCGGCGCCAAGGCTCCGTGGATTTTAATCAAGCATGTTCTGCGTAACTGCATCGCCCCGATCATGGTCTTCACCGTTACCCTAGTCGCCGACGCCATCATCTTCGAGGCTTCGCTGACCTTCATCGGCGCTGGTATCCAGGAGCCCACCGCTACCTGGGGCAACATCCTCGCCGACGCCCGCGGCGGCGTGCTCGCCGGCCGTTGGTGGCAGGCGTTGTTCCCGGGCCTGGCCATCATGATCACCTGCCTGGCGCTCAACATCCTCTCCGAGGGCATTACCGACGCCATGGCCGCTGCTCCCTCCGCCGCCCTGGATCCGACCGATTCCTCCAAGCGCCGCGAGGCCGACCTGCTGGTCTCCGACCCCGTTCGCGCCTACAAGGAGCAGGCCCAGTCCCTCTCCGCTCGCCTTGGCGCCCTGCGCGATGTCGAGCTCAAGCGTGACGATCGCCATGTGCCCGACGAGTCTGTCGAACCGATTCTCTCGGTCCGTGACTTCTGCATTCAGTTTGAGCATCACGGTGATATCAACGTCGTCGACCATGTCAACTTTGACGTCCGTCCTGGTCAGACCATGGGCCTGGTGGGCGAGTCCGGTTGCGGTAAGTCCATCACCACGCTGGCCATCATGGGCCTGACCGACGACGATGAGCACCTTTCCGGCGAGGTCCTCTGGGAGGGCCGCGACCTGCTCAAGATGAGTAAGAAGGAGTGGTTCGGCCTGCGCGGTACCGATATCGCTATGGTCTATCAGGACGCCCTGTCCTCGCTCAATCCCTCCATGCTCATCTCTGCCCAGATGAAGCAGCTCACCAAGCGTGGCGGCACCCGTAGTGCCGAGGAGCTCCTGGAGCTCGTGGGCCTCGACCCCAAGCGTACGCTCGAGAGCTATCCGCACGAGCTTTCCGGTGGTCAGCGTCAGCGCGTTCTGATTGCTATGGCCCTTACCCGCGACCCCAAGCTGGTCATCTGCGACGAGCCCACGACCGCCCTGGACGTTACCGTCCAGAAGCAGGTCATCAAGCTGCTCAACGACCTTCAGGCCAAGCTCGGCTTTGCCATGATCTTCGTCTCGCATGACCTGGCGCTGGTCGCCGAGGTCGCCCATAACATCACGGTGATGTACGCCGGTCAGGTTATCGAGCAGGCGCCCACCAAGGAGCTGCTCACCAACCCGATCCACGAGTACACCCGCGGTCTTCTGGGTTCCGTCCTGTCCATCGAGAGCGGTTCGGGCCGCCTGCACCAGGTGCCCGGCGCCGTTCCGAGCCCGCGCGATTTCCCCAAGGGCGATCGCTTCGCGCCCCGCTCGAGCCATCCGCGTATTGGCCTGGACACCCGTCCGGTCTTCAAGCGCGTGCCCGGCACCGAGCATTTCTATTCCGAGCTCCCCGACGAGGTGCTCAAGGCAAATGGTTTGACCCCTCACGTGGAGGTGATGTAGATGAGCGAGACCGCAGTCAACGGCGTCGAGCCGATCATCTTCCTTGATGACGTCCGCGTCACCTTTAGGACCCGTACCGGCTCGATTCTGCACCCCAACCTGGTTCATGCCGTCCAGGGTGTAACGATTAAGCTCATGCCCGGTCAGACGATCGGCATCGTCGGCGAGTCCGGTTGCGGTAAGTCCACCACCGCCAACGTCATGTGCGGCCTGCAGGCCCCCACGAGCGGCAAGGTCTACTTTAAGGGCAAGGACGTTACCAAACGTACCGCCGAGGACCGTCGCCACATGGGTCGCGTCATCTCGGTCGTGTTCCAGAACCCGGCCACGGCGCTCAACCCCCGCATGGTCGTTCGCGAGCAGCTGCTCGACCCCATGCGCGTCCACAACTTGGGCACCGAAGCTGAGCAGGAGAAGCGCGTCAAGGAACTCCTGGAGCTCACTGGTCTGCCCAGCTCCGCCGCCGAGGTTCTTCCCGGCCAGCTTTCGGGCGGCCAGCGCCAGCGCGTCGCAATTGCCCGTGCCCTGTCGCTGAACCCCGATGCCATCATCGCCGACGAGCCCACCTCGGCTCTGGACGTTTCGGTCCGCGCGCAGATTCTGAACCTGCTGACCGACCTTAAGAAGGAGCTCGGCCTGGCCATGGTGTTCATCAGCCATGACATCCAGACGGTCCGCTATATCTCTGACGACATCATCGTTATGAATGGCGGCAAGATCGTCGAGCAGGGCGAGGCCAAGCAGGTCTTCCAGCACCCCCAGGACCCCTACACCAAGATGCTGCTCGGCGCTGCGCCGTCGCTGCTGCATCCCAAGCTCGGCGAGTAGTCTCGCTTTCCCTCCCGTGCGCCCGGTTCCCTTGCCGGGCGCACCTCCGTTGCGATTTCGAAAGGTTGGGTTCACGAGCCATGCCAAGTGCTCAGGAGCTACAACATCAATTTGGTGAATATCGAGGCGCCATGCCCCGTCCATCAGATTTCGATCTCTTTTGGAAGGACCGCATGGCCGAGGCCGACGCCGTCGAGCTCGACTACGCGATTGAGGCGGCTTCGGTCACCGATGCTGTGACCTGCCAGCTTTTCGACCTCTGGTATACCGGCATGTGTGGCGCCCGCCTGCATGCCAAGTATCTCAAGCCGGTTTCGGACGAGCCCGTGCCATTGGTACTTCAGTTCCATGGATATCCGGGTGCAAGCCGCAGCTGGTTTGAGCAGGCGTCGTTTGCGGGCATGGGCATGGCACTCATCGCCCTCGACTGCCCCGGTCAAGGAGGTCCCTCCGAGGACATTGGTGGATTTGAGGGCACAACGGTCGCGGGCCATATCGTCGCCGGTATCGACGGCGACCCGGCCAACCTCTACTATGTCCGCTTGCACCAAGATATTCGCATCCTGTGCCGCATCGTTCGCGAGCTTGAGGGCATCGATCTTGCCCACGTATTTGTGAACGGCGCGTCGCAGGGAGGCGGTTTGGGCATTGCGACCTGTGCGCTCAATAGTGATTTGGTTGACCGCGCGGCCATCCTCTATCCCTTCTTATCGGACTTCCGCCTGGTTTGGGATCTGGAAGCCGACGATATTGCCTACGAGGGTCTGCGCTATTGGTCGCGTTGGTTTGACGAGGACTCGACTCGTATCGAGGAAGCCTATGCCAAGCTGGCGTACTTCGATTCCAAGAATTTTGCCCCCATGGTCAAGTGCCCCGTGCTGTTTGGCACGGGCACGGCCGATATCGTCTGTCCGCCGGCAACGCAGTTTGCGGTGTACAACAACCTGTCCTGCGATAAGCGTCATGAGTTCTTTGAGGGCTTTGGCCACGAGGAGATTCAGGATTTTGACGATCTGATCATTCCGTTTTTCTGTGAGGGAGGGGAGGCTCATGTCTAAGTGCGAGAGCAATGTTGACGAGCTGATGGTCCCCGGGCTCGTGGGAATTCCTGGAACGGTTTCATCAAGGCTTGCAGAATATCGGGACTGGCACGGCGATGTCCAACCAGATGTTTCTGATTTAGAGACATGCGCTTCGAATCTTGAGATTCAAGGCCTGGCCATTACGGCGATTGACTTTGTTAACCCCTGCGCTCGTTACTCGGAGGTTTCCTTTGAGCTCGGTGACGATGCGGTCCACGCTCGCTTGATTGAGCCTGTTGGTCGTGCCCGAGTATCTAAGCGCGTGCCGCTGTGCCTGATGTTCCACGACATCGATCGGCCTGTGCGCGGCTGGCATCACATGACGAGATTTGCCGCCATGGGGTATGCCGTCCTCGCGCTGGATGACGATGTCGCTGGTGCGGACGACCTGCAGCGGGGGATTGCTTCGCCCGCTTTTGTCAAGCGCGTCCGTTGGGGTTGCGCGATGGCGAAGGTGGCGCGCAATCTTGATGGCATGGACCCCGACCGCATCTTTGCATGGGGCGAGGGCCTTGGCGGCGGAGTCGCGCTGGCGGTTTCTGCTCTGGACGAGCGGGGCCTCGCCTGCACGGCGGTTGCCAATCCGCTTCCTGGCGGCCTCGAGGCGCTGTCGTCTCGGGTGCATGGATCGGTGCTCATGGGCACATCGCTTATGGATACTGTGAGCGATCCCAAGGGCCAGTTTGCCGTATTCAACGGTCTTGAGTGTGACCGGAGGCATATCATCTATGCCAAATACGCTCATGAGCGCATCAATGCGTTCGAAAACGAAGTCGTCGACTTCTTTAACCAAACGTTCTATCCGTGTTCTTTGGCCTAGGCGGCCTGGACACTGCCAACAAGAGTGGGCGGCATAAGGCTGCCCGCCAGACAACTAAGGAGATTCTTGTGGCAACTCAGAAATTCACCGGCGTTATCCCTCCCGTCGTTGTTCCCGACACCGAAGATCACCAGCTTGATGTTGCCTCCTTTGAGCGCAGCATCAACCGCATGATCGATGCCGGCGTCGATGGTCTGTTCTTCCTGGGCTCTTCGGGTGAGGTCGTCTTCTCCACCGACGAGCGTCGCCGTCAGATCATCGCCGAGGCAGTACGCATCGTCGACCACCGCGTGCCCGTTCTGGTCGGCATCATCGACACCGAGACCGAGCGCATGATCGAGCACGGTAAGGTCGCTCAGGAGCTGGGCGCCGATGCGCTCGTCGCCACCTGCCCGTTCTATGCCCTGCAGGGCATGACTGAGGTCGAGGAGCACTTCCGCATCCTGCACGAGGAGCTTGACCTGCCCATCTTCGCCTATGACATTCCCGTCTGTGTTCACACCAAGCTCCCCTGGAAGCTCCTTGCCAAGCTCGGTGCCGAGGGCGTCCTTGCTGGCGTCAAGGATTCCTCGGGTGATGACGTCTCGTTCCGCTATCTCGTTCAGGAGAACGAGAAGAACGGCCATCCGATGAGCATCCTCACCGGTCACGAGGTTGTTGTCGACGGCACATACCTCGGTGGCGCCGACGGTTCCGTCCCGGGTCTCGCTAACGTTGAGCCCGAGGGCTACGTTCGTCAGTGGAAGGCCGCTCAGGCCGGCGACTGGGCTACCGTCAAGGCCGAGCAGGATCGCCTCAATGAGATTTCGCACATCTGGGATGTCACCTCGGGCGTCCAGGGCTATGCCGGTGGCGTCGGCGCCTTCAAGACCGCTATGAACCTCATGGGCATCTTCGACAGCCCGACCATGCCGCGCCCGGTGAAGGCCATGACCGGCGAGAACGTTGAGGCTATTAAGAAGGTCCTCCAGGACAACGGTCTCCTGTAAAGCTTTCCCAGGCACCCGACCTCGCACCTCAACCGTGTGGCCATGATCCATTAGGTCAATGGCCACACGGTTTCTCGGCGATCTCGGGCACCTGGATAACCTTTACTGCGCTGTGACGGCTAGCCTGACGGCGCATTTCCTGTAGTTGTTTTTATCTCCGAAGGAGAGCGACATGGAGAACAAGTACGTCTGCTCTGTCGATATCGGCGGAACTAAGATTGCGACTGCCATCATGGAGTACCCGGCTGACGGTAGTGTGCCCCATCCCGTTTTTGAGGCCGAGGTTCCCACAGAGGCCCAAGAGGGCGGTGAGGCCGTCTTCCAGCGTATCGAGGCGTCCATCAAGGCTGCTCTCGAGGCGAATCCCGATGTCGAGGTCCTTGGCGTCGGTATCGGTGCCGCTGGCGTCGTCGATCCCAAGACGGGCGCCATCGCGTATGCCAATGAGATCATGCCCGGCTGGTCCGGCGTTCAGTTGGGGCCGCGTCTGCGCGAGGATCTCGGTCTTCCCGTTGCCGTTGTAGGCGACGTGCAGGCTCATGCTCTGGGCGAGGCCCACTGGGGTGTCGGCAAGGGCAAGTTCTCCGTCTTGTGTCTTGGCATCGGTACGGGTATCGGCGGCGCATATGTCGAGAACGGCCGCGTGATGCAGGGCTTCCATGGTGCTGCTGGCCATATGGGCCACATCGAGTGCTCGGCTGCCGCCGGCATTCCCTGCGCCTGCGGGCGTTCTGGTCATCTTGAGTCGGTAGCCTCGGGCACCTCGATTGGCCGTATGTACGACGAGCGCTTCGGTCGAGTTGACCCCAGCCGTCCTTCGGTCGGTCGCGACGTGAACGACCTGTGCCGTGCTGGCGACGCAAAGGCGACCGAGGTCATCCATGACGCCGGCTTTGCGCTGGGCGCCAGCTTGGGCTCGCTTGCCAACATCTTGGATCCCGAGGTCATCGTGCTTTCGGGAGGTGTGATTCACCAGGGTCCCGATTGGCGCTCGCAGACGTGGAAGGACTCGGTGCACGAGGGCTATGCCAGCCAGGCGCTCGACCCGCTTCGGGACACGCCGATCCTCATCGGGTCTCTGGAGGGTGACGCGCCGCTCATCGGTGCCGCTGAGCATCTTCTTGCGTCGTTGAAGTAAACATAACTACCAAGTGCGCCTTCTGAGGTGCCGCAGATTGACGTGAAAGAGGAGCGAAGCGTACTTCGGTACGCGAGCGACGGTTTGAACGTCAAGGTGCGGTGTCTCAGAAGGCTATTTTGAGAAAGGTTGAGTCGAACATGACCGTTGATCCTTTGATTCAATCCCTGAAGGGCAAGCTCGTCGTGAGCGTTCAGGCCTATATGGGCGAGCCGCTTCGTACGCCCGAAACCATGGCTCAGATGTCTCGCGCCTGCGAGCTTGGCGGCGCCGCCGCTATTCGCTGCCAGGGTCTTGCCGACATCGCCGCCATTAAGGGCCGCTGCGAGGTTCCCGTCATCGGCTTGTGGAAGGATGGACACGAGGGCGTCTACATCACGCCGACGCTGCGTCATGCTCGCGCCTGCGTTGCCGCCGGTGCCGACATCGTGGCAATTGACGCCACTGATCGCCCGCGTCCCGATGGCAAGACCGTCGAGGACACCTTCCGTCCGCTGCACGAGGAGGGCGTGCTCCTGATGGCCGACTGTGCCACCATCGAGGACATTCGCCGTGCTGTCGACATGGGCTTCGACCTGGTGTCCACCACGCTTTCCCATGGTGTTGCCGCTATCGATTGCACCATGGCCGACGGTCCCGATCTGCCGCTCCTGCGCCAGGCGACCGAGGAGTTTCCCGGCCTTCCCATCATCTGCGAGGGCCGCGTGCATACGCCCGAGGAGGCCCGCGCCGCAATTGATGCGGGCGCCTGGGCAGTTGTCGTGGGCACTGCCATCACGCACCCCACGAGTATTACGAGTTGGTTCAAAGCCGCGCTTGAGGCGTAAGACGGACCTTGTATCCGCTCAGGGCGGTATACTCATTAAAGGCAATTGACCGCGCGGGATCCGGGTTGCTGGGTCCCGCGCTTGTTTTTAGGAGGCAGCACATGCAAAAGGGAGATGCCATGGATGCGGCGGAGCGCTCGGAGCGCATCCCCGATATCGTCATCATCACCGGAATGTCCGGATCGGGCCGAACGCAGGCCATGCATGTGTTCGAGGACATGGGCTATTTTTGTATCGATAACCTGCCCCCGCGTCTGATTGCCCAGCTTGCTGAGCTCGTTGGCATCAATACGGGTGTGGGTAGGCACCTTGCCGTCACCTGCGACCTGCGCAGCCAAGGCTTGTTCGATGAGTTGCTCGATGCCGTTGCCGCACTCGAGGAGCGCGAGATGAGCTGCGACATCGTTTTTCTTGAGGCCTCTGACGAGGTACTGATCCGTCGTTATAGCGAAAATCGCCGCCGTCATCCCATTGCCAAGCCGGGGGAGACTACGGCCGATGCGATTCAGCGCGAGCGCCTTCAGCTGCAGGGCGTGCGCGATCGAGCCGATATGATTATCGACACGAGCCGTCTGCGCACCTCTGCGCTGCGCAACAAATTGCGCATGGCGTTCTCCGAGCTGTCCGACCAGCAGCTCATGGACGTTCACGTGTTCTCGTTTGGCTTTAAGCACGGTATGCCCGTCGAGGCGGACATTATGATCGACGTTCGCTTTCTGCCCAATCCGTTCTACGATCCCGAGATGCGCACCATGACCGGTCTCGATAAGAAAGTCTCCGACTTTGTTCTGGACCATCCCAAGGCCCAGGAGTTCTGGAAGGCCTGGACGCAGCTGCTCGATACGGTCATGCCCGGCTATATCGCGGAGGGCAAGCCGCAGCTTTCTATTGCCATCGGTTGCACGGGCGGTCAACACCGCAGCGTTGCCATCGCCGAGGCCACGGCACGTTATTTGGAAGGCGCCCAGTATCACGTGAGCATTTCCCATCGCGACCTGTCGCGCGCCAACACGAAAGCATAGGTCTGCATGTCGTTTACCGCCGAGGTGCGTGACGAGCTCGCGCGCTGCGAACCCGAATGTGAATACTGCGATTTGTCGACGCTTGCCGCCCTGACGCGTGTGAGCGGTACACTTTCGCTGGCCGGCTCCGGGCGGTATCGTTTGACGGTCGCGACCGAGACGGGCGCCGTCGCACGCACGATGATCACACTGACGCATCGCATCCTTAAGCTCAAAACGGAATTCACCGTTCGAAAATCGGTCTTGCATAAAGTCCGTAACTATCTCATTACCCTGCCCGATCAACCCGACCTGGACAAGGCTCTGGTGCTGCTGGGCATTCTCGACCGCAGGGGAGGGCTCGTCGCCGGTGTTCCCCGGCACATCGTTGCCCGTCCCTGCTGCAGGCTTGCCTACATCCGCGGCGCGCTCATCGCCGGCGGTTTCGTGGCCGATCCCCGCGGCGACTTTCATTTGGAGATCGCGGTGCAGGGCGAGCAATATGCTAAGGGGCTTTGCGACCTGTTGGGGCAGATTGGGGTCCATGCTCGTGTTAATGCACGGCGGGGGTCATATGCCGTGTACATTAAGAGCGCCGAGGAAATCGAGCATCTATTAAAGCTGATTGGTGCCAAGCGCAGCGTTGCCGAGATTGAGGAGGCGCGCGCGGTCAAGTTGGTTAAGAACGATGTGAACCGTCGCGTGAACGCCGAGCTCGCCAACCAGACCAGAAGCGCCGGTGCTGCCCAACATCAGCTTGCGCTTATCGATGAGCTCGAGCAGCGCGGCCTTCGCGATGCGCTTCCGGATGCCTTGGCGGTCTTTTGCGACCTGCGCGAGCGCTATCCCGATCTGTCGCTGCGTGATTTAGGGGAGATGGCTGACCCTCCCTTGTCGAAGTCGGCCCTCTACCATCGAGTTTTGAGGCTTGAAAAGCTCATTGAAGCAAACGGGTAGTTTAAAGTATCGACTTATACACGGATTTAGCTGCTATTTTATTCTTTAAAACGTTTTAACGTAAATTTGATTTTCAATTTCGACTATTCTCGTGAAATTCAAGTCCAAAAAAAGGTATATTAGGCGAGTGGTTAGTTTGTGGGCCTCAACGGCGGGCGCTGTAGCTTGCGGGGGCCTTACGAAAGGAGACACAATGGCAGTAAAGGTTGCTATTAACGGCTTCGGTCGCATCGGTCGTCTGGCTTTCCGTCAGATGTTCGGTCATGAGGGCTCCGAGATTGTCGCTATCAACGACCTCACCTCTCCCGATATGCTCGCTTACCTGCTGAAGTACGACTCCACGCAGGGCAACTACGCTCGCGATCACGAGGTCGTTGCTGGCGAGGATTCCATCACCGTTGACGGCAAGGAGATCAAGATCTACAAGGAGGCCGACGCCAACAACCTGCCTTGGGGCGACCTCGACGTCGACGTCGTTCTCGAGTGCACCGGCTTCTACACCAGCAAGGCTAAGGCTCAGGCCCACATCAACGCTGGCGCCAAGAAGGTCGTCATCTCCGCTCCGGCCGGCAGCGATCTGCCCACCATCGTGTACAACGTCAACCACGAGACGCTGACCGCTGAGGACAACATCATCTCCGCTGCTTCCTGCACCACCAACTGCCTCGCCCCGATGGCCAAGGGTCTGAACGACTTCGCTCCCATCGTGTCCGGCATCATGACCACCATTCACGCCTGGACTGGCGACCAGATGCCGCTCGATGGCCCGCAGCGCAAGGGCAACAAGCGTCGTAGCCGCGCCTGCGCCGTCAACATCGTCCCCAACACCACCGGTGCTGCCAAGGCTATCGGCCTGGTTCTCCCCGAGCTCAACGGTAAGCTCATCGGTGCCGCCCAGCGCGTCCCGACGCCGACCGGCTCCATCACCAACCTCTACGCTGTCGTTGACAAGAAGGTCACCGTCGACGAGGTCAACGCCGCTATGAAGGCCTACGCTGCCACCATCTCCGAGACCTTCGGTTACAACGAGGACGACATCGTCTCCACCGACATCATCGGCGAGACCCACGGCTCCATCTTCGACGCCACTCAGACCATGTGCTCTGACCTCGGCAACGGCCAGACTCTCGTTCAGGTCACCTCTTGGTACGACAACGAGAACTCTTACACCTCTCAGATGGTTCGCACCATCAAGTACTTCGAGAAGTTCGTTGCTTAATTTAGCTTTTAGCGAATAGCTCGTTGAGCGTCTAAAGAAGGGCGCGGCCTTATAGGGCTTACACCCTAGGGTCGCGCCCTTTTTATAGGAAATCGTCTGCCGTAATGGGAGGCAGACACGTACGAAAGGTAGAAGCAAACATGGCCTTTACCAAGAAGACCGTCCGCGACATCGATGTCGACGGCAAGCGCGTTCTCGTCCGCGTTGACTTCAACGTGCCTATCAAGGATGGCGTCGTTGGCGACACCACCCGTATCAAGGCTGCCCTGCCCACCATCAACTATCTCGTTGAGCACAACGCTCGCGTCATCCTCATGAGCCACCTCGGCCGTCCCGATGGCACCGGCTTCCAGCCCGAGCTGTCCCTCGAGCCCGTCGCCAAGAAGCTCGCCGAGCTCTCTGGTCTCGACGTCGCCTTCGTCGCCGACACCTATGGCGAGAAGGCTGCCGAGGCTGTCGCTGCCGTCGAGCCGGGCAAGGTTCTCGTTCTCGAGAACGTCCGCTTCGATAAGCGTGAGAAGAAGAACGATCCCGAGATCGCCAAGAAGCTTGCTTCCTATGGTGACGTCTTCGTTCTCGATGCCTTCGGCACCGCTCACCGCGCCCAGGGTTCCGTCGTGGGCCCCGCCGCTTACCTGCCTGCCGTCGCCGGCTTCCTGCTCGAGAAGGAGGTCGACACGCTGACCGGCATCTTCGCCGAGCCCGAGCGTCCCTTCGTCGCTATCGTCGGCGGTTCCAAGGTTTCCTCCAAGATCGGCGTTCTCGATCACCTCATCGACTCCGCTGACACCCTGATCATCGGTGGCGGCATGGCCTACACCTTCTTCCTGGCTCAGGGCTTGACCGTCGGTCAGTCCCTCAAGGAAGAGGACTGGGTCGAGCGCGCTGGCGAGATGCTCAAGAAGGCCGAGGAGAAGGGCGTTAAGATCCTGCTTCCCATCGACAACCGCGTTGCCGATCACTTTGGCGAGGACGCTGTCCCCGAGGTTGTCGCTTCCGACGCTATCCCCGACGATCGTGAGGGCATGGACATCGGCCCCAAGACCGAGGAGCTCTACGCCGAGGCTGTCAAGGGCGCCAAGACCGTGTTCTGGAATGGCCCCATGGGCGTCTTCGAGTTCGATAACTTCGCTCACGGCACCCAGGCTATCGCCGAGGCTGTTGCCGAGGCCGACTGCACCTCGATCATCGGCGGTGGCGACTCTGTCGCAGCTGTCAACAAGTTCAACCTGGCCGACAAGATGAGCTGGATCTCCACCGGTGGTGGCGCTTCCATGGAGCTCGTCGAGGGTAAGGCCCTGCCCGGAGTGGAGGCGCTTCTCGATGCCTAATCGCACCCTTCTTATCGCTGGTAACTGGAAGATGAACAACGACGTCGCCGAGGCCGCCAAGCTCGCCGACGAGCTGGCTCAGGCTCTGCCCGAGGTTCCGGCCGGCGTCGAGGTGCTCGTGTGCCCTCCGACCATCGACATCACCACGGTTCATGACCGCATTCAGGCTGCCCCCATCGCCCTCGGTGCACAGAACGTGTACTGGGAGGCCAAGGGTGCCTTCACCGGTGAGTCCTCTTGCGACATGCTCAAGTCTGCTGGCTGCACCTACTGCATCATCGGTCACTCCGAGCGTCGCGACTACTTCCACGAGACCGACGAGGACCAGAACAAGAAGGCCAAGGCCCTCGTTGCCGCCGGTCTTGTTCCCGTCTTCTGCTGCGGCGAGTCCCTCGAGGTCCGCGAGGCTGGCACCTATGTCGAGCACGTCGTGAACCAGGTCAAGGCTGGTCTCGAGGGTCTCGAGATCACTTGCCCCAAGCAGGTCGTTGTCGCCTACGAGCCCATCTGGGCTATCGGCACCGGCAAGACCGCTACCGCCGAGGACGCTCAGGAGGTCTGCGGCGCTATCCGTGAGACCCTCAAGGAGATGTTCGGCGAGGAGCTCGCCAACGGCATCCGCGTTCTCTACGGCGGTTCCGCGAAGCCCGGCAACATCGCCGAGCTCGTCGCCAAGCCCGACGTTGACGGCGCCCTTGTGGGCGGCGCTTCGCTCAAGGCTGCCGACTTCGCCTCTATGGTCGTCAAGGCAGGCGAGTAGGACATATGGCACAGCGTCATCTTCCTGCACTCCTGATCATCATGGATGGTTGCGGCCTTGCTCCGGCCGATGGCGAGAACGCCGTCGCCGCTGCCAAGACGCCCTTCCTTGATAGCCTGTACGCTCAGTATCCCCACACCACGCTCGGTGCTTCGGGCGAGGACGTGGGCCTTCCCAACGGTCAGATGGGCAACTCCGAGGTAGGCCACCTCAACATCGGTGCCGGCCGCATCGTGTTCCAGGAGCTTTCGCGCATCAACAACGCCATCAAGGACGGCTCCATCGCCAAGAACGAGGTTTTCGTCAAGGCTATGGACGACGTCAAGGCTGACGGCAAGACCCTTCACCTCATGGGCCTTATGAGCCCTGGCGGTGTTCATTCTCACATGAACCACGTCGAGGCTCTGGTCAAGATGGCTGCCGAGCATGGTGTCAAGACCGTTCGCGTCCACGCCTTCATGGATGGCCGCGACGTTGACCCGCAGTCCGGTGCCGGTTACATGAGTGAGTTCTGCGCCTTCCTGGCTAAGATCTCCGAGGAGACTGGTTGCGACGCTCGCGTTGCCACCGTCTCGGGCCGTTATTGGGCCATGGACCGCGATAATCGTTGGGAGCGCATCCAGCGCGCCTACGACGTCATGGTCAACGCGTCCGATGCCGATACCGACCCCGTTGCCGGTATCAAGGCCTACTATGAGAAGGATCCGCGCGGCGACGAGTTCGTCGAGCCCTTCGCTGCCCACAACGAGGGCATCCACGAGGGCGACGCGGCCATCTTCTTCAACTTCCGTCCCGACCGTGCTCGTCAGATGACCCGCGTGTTCACGGACAAGGAGTTCGACGGCTTTGAGCGCGAGCAGATCAAGCTTTCGCACTTTGTGACGATGACCGAGTACGACCCGACGTTTGACGTTGAGGTCGCTTTCCCCAAGACGTTCCCCGAGAACGTTCTGGCCGACGTTATCGCCGCCAATGGCCTGAAGCAGCTGCACACCGCCGAGACCGAGAAGTACGCACACGTGACGTTCTTCCTCAACGGCGGCATCGAGGAGCCCAAGGAGGGCGAGGAGCGCGTGCTCGTCGCTTCCCCCAAGGTCGCTACCTACGATCTGCAGCCCGAGATGAGCGCTCCCGAGGTTACTGAGAAACTCGTCGCCGCAATCAACGAGGATCGCGCTGATTTCTACATCGTGAACTTCGCGAACTGTGACATGGTTGGTCACACCGGCGTGTTCGATGCTGCCGTCAAGGCTGTCGAGGCCGTTGACGATGCTCTGTCCAAGGTTGTCCCGGCGATTCTCGCCAAGGGCGGCTTTGCGCTGATTACCGCCGACCATGGCAACGCCGATCACATGTTTGACGTTGCTTCCGACGGTTCCAAGCATCCGTTTACGGCTCACACCACCAACCGCGTGCCGTTCATCATCGTTGATGAGAAGGCACAGCTCACCGGTATCGAGGACGGTCGTCTCTCCGATATTGCTCCGACTATGCTTACCATGGCTGGTCTTGAGCCTTCCGCCGAGATGACGGGCCGCGTGCTCGCCACCGAGGCCCAATAGAAAACAAATACCGTTTTCTAGTAAGGGGGTTGTCCACAACCGGACGACCCCCTTTTTGGTATTTCTGCCATTTCTAACCCGTCCCTAAATGGCAGGTGGGGGAGTGTTGGGGGTTGTGGTACAGTACTGGAGTTTGAATTGTTCTATTAAGGAGCTTATCTATGGGTCCGTTCCAGATTCTTCTGTTTGTCGTTTGGGCTATCTCTGCCGTGGCGCTGACGATTCTCGTCCTGATGCACTCCGGTAAGGGTACCGGCGTTTCGGATATGATCGCTAGCTCGCTGTATAACTCCAGCTCTGCCACGGGCGTCATGGAGCAGAACCTCGATCGCCTGACGGTAATTATGGCCGTCGTTTTTGCTGTGTGTGTCGTTCTGTGCATGTTCTTCTTCCCGCAGGGCATCGTCGGCTACTAAGCATCGGCGTATATACGTTTGTAAAGGGTCCCGCATGTGCGGGGCCCTTTTTGTTTACAGACTTGTAATAGAATCAAAATATCCCCACATACTTCGCCTAACTAAAGAAATTCTCGACCGTTAACCGGAATCAGCGCCAAATTGTGCATAAAATGCGCTACTGTATTGCAAAACGTTGGCCCGCATTGCATAACCAGCCATAACGGCGGACCGCGTTTGAATGGTTCGAATGGGCTGTCTCGACGTTGCCCGGCCGAATTCACTTTGTCCTATCTCATAAGGAGGATGGCATGGCTGATTCTATGTTCCACCAGCCCGTTATGGGTCGTCGCGCCTTTGTTGGCGGCACCCTCGCTGCGAGCTCCATGGCTTTTCTTGCCGCGTGCGGCAAGAAGGGCGGCGACGCTTCCGGATCTGACTCCGGTTCGACGCTGAACTTCTACATCAACAACCCGGTCTGCATCGACCCCTACAACGTCCAGGAGGATCAGGGCACTCAGGTCGAGTACCAGCTCTTCGACGCTCTGACGGAGTACGACCCCGAGAAGGGCGAGATCGTTCCGCTGGCTTGCGAGTCCTTCGAGGCTAACGACGACGCCACCGAGTTCACCTTCAAGATCAAGAAGGCCAAGTTCCACAACGGTGACGACGTTACTTCCAAGTCCTTCAAGCTCGGTTGGGAGCGCCTGGTCAACACCAAGTCGGCCATCGCTACCGAGTATGGTCCTTCCGAGGTCTCCTACCACCTTTCCATGGTCGAGGGCTATGACGATCTGCTTGCCGGCAACGCTACCGAGCTCAGCGGTGTTACTTGCCCCGACGATGAGACCCTCGTCGTCAAGCTGTCTTCCGCTTACGCCGACTTCCCCTTCGTCGCCTCTCACCCGGCTCTGTCCCCGGTTCCCGAGTGCGCCGAGTCCGATGTCAAGAGCTTCTACCTTGCCCCGGTCGGTAACGGCCCGTTCATGATGGACGGTAAGTGGGAGGATGGCCAGGAGATCAACCTCAAGAAGTTCGATGATTACTATGGCGACAAGGCCAAGATCGACGCCATCCACTTCCAGGTCATCAAGGACATGGAGACCGCTTACAAGGAGTTCCAGGCCGGCAACCTCGATGTCTGCGACGTTCCCGTTGCTCAGATCGACGCCGCAAAGAAGGACCGTGGCGAGTCCAAGGACGGCTACACCATGGGTGACGGCGAGCATATGCTGCTCGGTGCCGAGCCTTCCACGTACTATCTGACCTGCAACACCACGGCCGAGCCGTTCAATAACGCCGACCTGCGCAAGGGCATCTCCCTGGCCATCAACCGTGAGGCCATCTGCAAGACCATCTTCAAGGGTACCCGTACCCCCGCCGACGGTATCGTTCCTCCGGGAATCGCCGGCTACAAGGAGGGCGCATGGGAGTTCTGCGCCTATGACGTCGACAAGGCTAACGAGTACCTCGACAAGGTCGCTCCCGCTGGCGCTAACGGCGATCGTGGCATCAATGTGACCCTGTCCTACAACCAGGACGGTGGCCACAAGGAGATCATGGAGTCCATCATCGGCGACCTCGCCAAGGTGGGCGTCACCGCCGTCTCCGATACTCCCGAGTGGTCTGCCCTGCTCGAGCAGTATCAGAACTTCAACTATCAGTTCGGCCGTCTGGGCTGGATTGCCGACTACCCGATCATGGACAACTTCCTGTATCCGCTGTTCCACTCCGACTCCCTCGGTGGCGACAACCGCTCCGGTTACAGCAACCCCGAGTTCGATGCCAAGGTCGACGAGGCCCGCACCACGGTTGACGACGACGAGCGCATCGCCAAGATGCGGGAGGCCGACGCTATGGTCGCTGCCGACTGCCCGGTTATCCCGGTGATGTTCTACACGCACACCATCGCTGGCTCCGACCGTGTCAAGCATCTCTATGTCGATCCGCAGAAGCACGCCGATCTGAGTACCGCTGAGCTCGCTTAAGAGTTTGCAGCTTCCGTGAGGGTCAAGTATTTACGTAGACCTCATGGGAAACATACAGTTCCCCCTAACCTGGGGTAAACTGGCTGATGGTAATTTTGGGATGCCGGTCTGGCGATCGGCATCCCATTTAGGTTAATCCCTAGATAGGGGAGTGGTATGGGTAAGTACATCGTTAAACGTGTGCTTCAGTTCATCCCGGTATTTTTGGGCGTTACGCTGATTCTGTTCGCCCTCCAGAATATCGTGCCGGGAGACCCGATCAAGCTGATCGGTGGAGACAAGGCTCTGTCCCCCGAGGTGGAGCTTCAGCTTCGCGTGCGCTATCACCTGGTCCAGTCGGACGAGGACGGCAACGCGATCCTTGACGAGAACGGCGATCCCGTTCAAACGTCGCTCGTGGACCGTTATTTGTATTACATGAACGGTCTGCTTCATGGCGATCTGGGCAATTCGTACCAGCGCAAGCTGCCGGTAACGGATATCTTTGCCCAGAAGTATCCGTATACGGTCAAACTTGCCGCGTGCGCTATCGTGCTCGAGGCAATCATGGGTATCGGTGCGGGTATTATTTCGGCGGTCAAGCGTTACTCCTTCTGGGATATTTTGGTAACGCTGACCACGTCGATCCTCGTTGCCGTCCCTGCTTTCTGGCTCGGTATGCTGCTGCAGCTGTTCTTCGGCGTCATCCTTAAGGATCTCACCGGCGGCGCATTCTCCATGCCGATTTCGGGTGCCGGCGGTGCCAGCTCCCAGTATCAGGATTGGATGCACTACGTGCTTCCGACCATCACGCTGGCTTCGGTTTCGACCGCCTATGCTGCCCGCATCATGCGTTCGCAGCTGCTCGACGTCATGAACCAGGATTACATCCGCACGGCAAAGGCCAAGGGTCTCTCCAATCGCGCGATCATCGTCAAGCATGCGCTTAAGAATGCACTCATCCCCGTCGTTACCTATATTGGTGTCGACTTCGGCGGCATGCTTTCGGGTGCCATCCTGACCGAGACGGTCTTTAACTGGCCCGGCATCGGCTTCGAGGTCTACCGCGCCATTAGCATGCGCGACTGGCCCATCGTTATGGGCGGCGTTACGCTCATTGTTGTCGTCGTTATGGTGATCAACCTGCTCGTCGACATTAGCTATGCATTCCTCGACCCGCGCATCCGCCTTGGCGGTCCGTCGGATAAGGCCTAAGGGAGGTACGTCTCATGCAGGAAACTGATTCTCAGTCTCAGGAGCAGGCTACCGCCACCAAGGCCGCATCTGCTCCCGCCAAGTCCCGCACGCTGTGGGGCGACGCTTTTAAGCGTCTTCGTAAGAACAAGCTCGCCGTTATCGGTGTCTGCTGGATCATCATCGTTGTTGTGGTCGCCCTGACCGCCGATTTGTGGGCTAAGCCCTGGCTCGGTTCGCCGACGGCTTCCGACTCGACTACCATGGCCGAGACGTCGCTGCTGGCTCCGTGTGCCGAGCACCCGTTTGGCACCGACTCTCTTGGTCGTGACATTCTCGTCCGTGTTATCTACGGCGCGCGCGTTTCGCTTTCCGTCGGTATTATGGCCACCGCCATCTCCACGGTGATCGGTCTGGTCATGGGCGCCCTCGCCGGTTTCTATGGCGGCATCTGGGATACGATCATCATGCGCTGTGCGGACATCTTCCTGGCGTTCCCGTACGTGCTGTTCGTTGTTGCCATGATTGCCGTTATCGGTCGTGGTCTTCAGAATGTCTTCATCGCCATTGGCATTCTCGGCTGGCCTTCGATTGCGCGCGTCTTCCGATCCGCGATCCTGACGGTCAAAGAGAACGACTATGTTGACGCCGCTCGCGCTATGGGTGCATCCGATGCCCGTATCGTTATGCGCCATATCTTCCCGAACTCCGTTGCTTCTATCGTGGTCTACGCGACCATGAACATTGGTGGCGCTATTCTGACCGAGTCCGCTCTGTCCTTCCTCGGCATGGGCGTTATCCCGCCCACGCCTTCGTGGGGCTCCATGATTCAGGACGGCCAGCAGTATCTTCTGACTGCTCCCTGGATGATGATCATGCCCGGTCTGGCAATTCTCTCGACGGTGCTCGCCTTCACCCTGCTGGGTGACGGTCTGCGCGACGCCCTCGACGTCAAGATGAAGGACGCATAAGGATGAAGAAGAACAAGAACTATGTGGACCTGAAGGACCAGCCGGTTCCCGAGGGCCAGCATCTGCTCGAGGTCGATGACCTTAAGATGTATTTCCACACCGAGGATGGCGTCGTTCGCGCTGTCGATGGCGTGTCCTACACGCTCGATCGCGGTGAGACCCTGGGTGTCGTCGGTGAGTCCGGCTCTGGTAAGTCCGTGACCGCCATGACCATCATGGGCCTCATCTCGATGCCTCCGGGAAAGATTGAGGGCGGCGACGTTCGCTACCGCGGTCGTTCAATCCTCGAGATGACCGAGGAAGAAATGCAGCATATTCGCGGCAACGATATCGCGATGATCTTCCAGGATCCTATGACCTCCCTGAACCCGGTCTATAAGATCGGCAAGCAGGTGGGCGAGGGACTTCGTCTGCACCGTGGCTACTCCAAGCAGGAGGCGCTCAAGCGCGCCACCGAGCTTTTGGACCTCGTTGGCATTCCCGAGCCCGAGAAGCGCGTCAACGAGTATCCGCACCAGTTCTCCGGCGGTATGCGTCAGCGCGTCATGATTGCCATGGCGCTTGCCTGCGATCCCGATATCCTGATTGCCGATGAGCCCACGACTGCTCTGGACGTTACCATCCAGGCTCAGATTATTGAGCTGATGCAGGAAATGCAGGAGAAGAACGGCAACGCCATTATCATGATCACCCACGACCTTGGCGTTGTCGCCGATATGGCCGATAAGATCATGGTTATGTACGCCGGCCGTCCCGTCGAGTTCGGTACTGCCGAGGAAATCTTCTACGAGAGCCGCCATCCCTACACCTGGGGTCTTATTCGCTCCATCCCGGAGCAGGCCATCGATGAGAAGAAGCCGCTGACGCCGATTCACGGCAACCCGCCTTCGCTCATGAACCTGCCCGAGGGCTGCGTCTTCTCTCCTCGCTGCCCCTATGCGACGGACAAGTGCCGCAGGCAGCGCCCCGAGCGCGTTGTTACCGAGTCCGGCCACTATTCTGCGTGCCATTATTCCGGTGACCCCGAGTTCCTCAAGAACGCCCCTGAGACGTCCCGCACGCGCAAGGATTCCAAGAAGGGAGGCGAGGCGTAAATGACAGACAATAACGAGCGCACTCCGCTGCTGAAGGTCGAGCATCTTTCTAAGGAGTTCCCCGCAGAGTCCGGCATGTTCGCCAAGCGTTTTTCCAAGCGCGTCGTCTCTGCTGTGAATGACATTTCGTTCGAGATTTATCCGGGCGAGACCTTTGGCCTGGTCGGCGAGTCTGGTTGCGGTAAGTCCACCACGGGCCGCACCATCATGCGCCTGACGAAGCCGACGGCAGGTAAGGTGTTCTTCCAGGGCAAAGATGTTGCCGAGATGAGCAAGCACGAGATCAAGGATATGCGTCGCGAGATGCAGTTTATCTTCCAGGATCCCTATGCTTCGCTGAACCCTCGTATGACGATTGGTGAGATCGTCTCCGAGCCCATGACCATTCATGGTGTGGGCACCAAGGAAGAGCGTATCGAGCGTGTCCGCGAGCTGCTGGATGTCGTCGGTCTGAACCCCGAGCACATCAACCGCTATCCGCACGAGTTCTCGGGCGGCCAGCGTCAGCGTGTCGGCATCGCCCGCGCTTTTGCGCTGAAGCCCAAGCTGATTATCTGTGACGAGCCGGTATCCGCTTTGGATGTTTCCATTCAGGCCCAGGTTCTGAACCTGCTTAAGGAACTGCAGGACAAGTTTGGTACGGCGTATCTCTTTATCGCCCACGACCTGTCCGTCGTGCAGCACATCTCCGATCGCGTTGCCGTTATGTATCTGGGTAAGATGGTCGAGGTTTCGGATTGGAAGACGCTCTATAGCGAGCCTCACCATCCGTACACGCAGTCGCTGCTGTCTGCCGTGCCGGTGCCCGATCCGGATATCCAGAAGACCCGCAAACGCATCATCCTCGCTGGCGACCCGCCGTCGCCGCTGGATCCGCCGACCGGCTGCCGTTTCCACACGCGCTGCCCGATCGCGCAGGGCATCTGCTCCGAGAAGCTTCCTGAGTTTAAGGAAGTCGCTCCGGGCCACTGCTGCGCGTGCCACTTCGCGGAGCCGTTCCCGATCAAGGAATCTCACATCGACCTGTAGTCGGCTGTTTGTCCGGGCCCGTGCTGGACTTAGTTTTCAGAACGTCCTCGACCATGGAAACCCCCTTATCCTGCTCCTTCGGAGCTGTGGATAAGGGGGTTTCCTGGTCTGCGGAACGTTCTGAAAACTAAGTCCAGCACGGGCTCTGTGTTACCGATGCAGGGGGGGGCGATTCCTTGATCGCTCACTTAATCTAATGGGATAGTTAGTGAGGCCGGAGCAAAAGCTCCGGCCTCCTTATATAAGGGCTCGGCAAAGCCGAGCCACTAAATTTATATCAGCCCCAGAACATATTTGAGAACTGTTCCCGGAGTACATACTCCTAGGGCCGGAATGAGGTTGCTTTCCAACGCATTCCGCAGGGGGCGGCATTATTTTGTAGCGCGAAGCGCGTAGCAAAATATCGCCCATGCCCGAGGACGCGCCGGGAGGCAGCACCGATTCGGGGCCGGACATGCGGATCTACCTGCGCATTTACAAATTCGTAAACTTTTTTGAAAAAAGTGCTTGCACAGTTCTCGAATCATAGGTTATTATCTTCCTCGTTGAACGCGCGGGTCGAACAAAACGAACTGCGAATCAACAACATAGCATGTCGGAGTGGCGGAATTGGCAGACGCGCTAGCTTGAGGTGCTAGTGACCGCTTTTTGGTCATGCGGGTTCAAGTCCCGCCTCCGACACCATCGCATTTGAGAAGCCTCTTCGGAGGCTTTTTTGTTACCGATAGACGGTGGGGTCCACGATGGAAACGCTTGAACGCAACGAGTGGGCAGACGTTGCCCAACTAGTCGAGATCACGAGCGATGCTGTCATCATCTGCGAGCTCGACGGAACCATTCTGCATGTGAATAATCGCTTACTTGGTTTGATGTGCGAGGAACGCGCTGACGTCATCGGTGGAGATGTTAAAGACGTCCTGTACTCGTCCTCTTTTGAACGTGCGACGGAACATCGTCTGCCATTTGAAACTGATGGCTCCGAGAACGAACTGATGCTCAAACTGAGTGACGGCTCTTTTATTCCCGTCTTGGTTCGTGCGGGCTCCGTAACGCCTCCACGCATCTTTGGGCGCCGCGCACCACGTGTCCTGGTGGCGCTTCACAGTATCGAGGAACAGTATTCTCACGACCGGCAACTCAAGCGTGCGTTATCGGAGCTTAGAGTGGCGAACAAGCGTCTCTCTGGGACGCTCTCGGTCATTATGAGCACTGTGGGCTCCGATGAGTTACCCAGCCTGCTTGATACCGTTTTGAACCAGCTTGTAGGAACGCTCGATGCTTCGGGTGCCGCTATCTATTTTTCTGAGAGCGGCGGCTTTAAGCTTCGCGGTGTTTCCAAGGAGCTGTACGACAGCTACCTGCCCGAGTTTTTGCCGTATGGCGCTGGCATTCCGACGTATGTTCTTCGCGAGTCGCGTGCCTGTCGCTTGTCGATCCAACAGGACCTTGAGGGCGATAAGGCCGCCTCCGGTATGTTCATGGACCTGGATAATCGTTCAAAGCACCTGTTGCGCATGCAGGATATGCCTCCGTACCGCAGTGAAATCTGTCTTCCCGTTTTTTACGGTACGCAGATCCTCGGCGTGCTGGAAGTTGG
Organism: uncultured Collinsella sp.; assembly: GCA_938033205.1. GTDB lineage: Bacteria > Actinomycetota > Coriobacteriia > Coriobacteriales > Coriobacteriaceae > Collinsella. Next base: position 43,757 of record CALHJP010000034.1, read on the forward strand.
TTGGAAACGCCCCCAGGCACCGCTCGCCTATGACGTTAATGTGCTCGAGGTCATTTGCGATTACCTGTCTATCCAGCTGGTCGGCATGGCATCGAGCCTTCGCTCCCGTCGCACGGCCGAGCTTGGTCGTTCCCTCAATGTGCTGCGTGATGAGTTGTTTACCTTTCTAGACGATTCCGCTGCGGCTACCCAGGCGGTGTCGTCCGAGATCTGCAATATGCTCAACTGCCATTTTTGCCCTGTTGAGTATGACGCCAGTCTGGATTCCTACGTCATAGATTTTGAAGGCGGCAGTCGCGTTGCTTTGCCGGACGATCCCGAGAAGCTTTTCTTTTCCACGACGGCGCCAGCGGCACGTCTGGGGGCTGCCCCTGATGGCTTTGAGGCATCTGTTTTGGGCGGCACGAGTGCCGAGGACCTTAAACACGTCCGTATAACTCGCGTTGACGAATCGATGCCTATGGGAGGCTGGCTTAGAGCGCATGGCCTGCCTTGCCAGGGTCTCTACGTCGACGCCGGCATCGAGGCGGGGCGCCCACGCCCTGAGGGCGATGGCAAGCACAGTAACGACGCAATCGTTCCTGCTTCTGTTGCGAAGGGGCCGACGACGCGTGCGCTGCTGCTTCGTGATGGCAGCCAAGAGCCGATTGATGACCTTGAATATGACTACTTGGTGCACTTGGCCCATGACTTTGAACTGATCTATGAAGGCGAATCTCAAAAGCGTGAGGAGCGCCATATCGCTCAGACCCTCCAGATTGGCATGAGAAATTCACTGGGGGATGTTCCGGGAATCGCCGCCGATTCGGTGTACCTGTCGGCCACGAACTCGGCGTTGGTCGGCGGCGATTTCTATACGCTCATCCGTCTTCCCGACGATTGCGCCGTCATGATTCTGGGCGATGTGTCTGGCAAAGGCATTGAGGCTGCATCGATGTCCGCACTCGTCAAGACGGCCCTGACGGCATATGCCTGGGAGGGCGCTGGACCGGCCCGCATGGCACGCTCCCTTAACAGCATGCTTATGGGCTTTTCGAGGGTCGAGACGTTCGTGACGGCCTTTATCGCCAAGATTGACCTTAAAGCCGGACGCGCAACGTATTGTTCGGCGGGCCATCCTCCGACCATGGTCATCAGGCCAGAGTCGATGCCGCTGGGTGGCGGCGAGGCTCGTGGGGGAGAGGTCGAGCTGCTTGGATGCCAATCGGGGGTAATCGGTGCCTTTGAGAGCATGGTGTACGAGACAGGCGTGTTTACGTTCGCTCCTGGTGACATGCTATTTATGTACACCGACGGAACAATCGAAGCACGTGACCGCTCGGGTGCTTTTTTTGGCGAGCAGCGCCTTCGTGACCTTCTGCTCTCTGTCTCGGGTGAGGGCGTATCGGGAATCTGCGGCAAGGTCTTGGGCGAGCTCGACCGATTTACCGAATCGGCGCTGGACGATGACATTGCATTGGTGTCCCTTGAGTTTTTACGGGGTCGTTCATAGACGACGCTGGGCGGGCTGAATCCGTACGGTTGGGGAAACGAATGCATCGAGTGGGCTTTTTTGGGGAACCATAGTCGTATGAATGAGTGGAATGACATAGCGGTTTTGACGCCACCAGGCGATATCGACATCGCCACGGTGCCTGCGCTGCGTCGGCGGTTGGATGCTTTGATTGGCCGCGGCGTGCGTCGTGTCGTCATCAACTGTCGGGCTGTTAGCTTTATCGATTCGACGGGCTTGGCATTCCTGCTTACGCGCGCTCGTGAGCTCATGAGGCGAGAAGGCCTGCTCTCGCTCGTCAATGCATCGGGTGAAGTTGTTCGCTTTTTGGAGATTGCTCGTCTTGTCGATATTCTTCATGTCGCGGGGCCGACACGGGAGCCTATTCCCGCCATTCCGGTGGGGGAGCTGCCTCGCTGGAGTAAGAGCGTCGAGGTCCGTCAGGGTATCGAGAATCTTCCATACTACCGACATCGCATCGCCGAACTCCTTGAATCGCTTCCGTTGCGCCGTGACGAGCGCTACGATGTCGCATTGGCGTCGGGGGAGGCGCTGGGTAATGCCTATGACCATGCGGGCGGTATCGGGTGCGTCCTGACGGTTCAGGCCTATGGCGATCGCGTTGTGGTTGAGGTGCTTGATCGAGGTGCCGGCTATTCTATCGATGAAACGAGCGAACCGGTCGCATCAGAGGAGCGCGGCCGTGGTATCAAGCTTATGCGTATGCTCGTCGATAACGTGGAGGTTGCTCGTCGTACGGACGGCGCCGGCACGCGCGTGCAGATGGTGAAGCTGTTTAGCGGAGCGCTGGAGTCGTGTGCCTAGCCAATCGCTTTAGCGCGTTTAGCTACTAAGAACATGCGGCAGACAAGTTTTTTGAAAAAAGTACTTGCGTCTTTTGGACAACTCGCGTAAATTAATAACCCGCAAGCGGACATGGCTCAGTTGGTAGAGCACAACCTTGCCAAGGTTGGGGTCGCGGGTTCGAGCCCCGTTGTCCGCTCCATTGCATTTCCGGACCGTTTAGGCGGCCCTTTTTCGGCGAAGTGGCCAAGTGGTAAGGCAGAGGCCTGCAAAGCCTTTACCCCCGGTTCGAATCCGGGCTTCGCCTCCAAGCAACATCCGGGCGCTCCGGCGCCCGTTTTGTTTTACATATGCGGACATGGCTCAGTTGGTAGAGCACAACCTTGCCAAGGTTGGGGTCGCGGGTTCGAGCCCCGTTGTCCGCTCCAACTATCTTACGCGGTTCTAACGAACCGCGTTTTTTGTTGACGCTGCGCGGGCCCCGGGCACCCCATCTTGCCCCTCAATCGTCGGTCGCGTACATAAAGTACGCTTCCCTCCTCTTTCGCGGCAACCTGGGGCACCCGGAGCCCGCTCGCTGTCGTGGCCGGGGAGTAAGTCTTCCGTTCTTTTCACTAATCGATCGATTCGTCCCAGGAGGCTCGAACCCGAGAGGGAGCGAGCGTTTTGGGGCGTGGCTGTGGCGTTGTTTGCCGCGAATGTCCGCTTTGGGCGTATCATCGTGGGCATCTCGCAAAACCTCGTTGCAAGGGAGACTCATCCCATGGCTACAGAAAAGTCCTCGTCGCGCCCATGGATGTCCGATGCCGCGATCTATCAGATTTACCCGCGCTCGTTTAAGGATTCGACTGGTTCGGGTCTGGGCGATATCGCGGGCATTACCCAGCAGATGGACTATCTTGAGCGGCTGGGTATCGAGGCCATCTGGCTGAGCCCGTTTTACCCATCGCCTCTCGTCGATGGCGGCTATGATGTGGCGGACTACTGCGATGTCGACCCACGTCTCGGGTCGCTTGACGACTTCGATGACATGATCACTGCGGCTCACGCGCACGGCATCAAGGTCATCGTCGACATCGTGCCCAACCATTCGTCCAACCAGCACCCCTGGTTCAAAGCCGCTCTTGCCGCCGGCCCCGGATCGCCCGAGCGCGCCCGTTATATCTTCCGTGATGGTCGCGGCGAGCATGGCGAGCTGCCTCCCACCAATTGGAATGCCAACTTTGGCGGCCCCGCCTGGACGCGCGTCGCGGACGGTCAGTGGTATCTGCACATGTTTACGCCCGAGCAGCCGGACTTTGACTGGTCGTGCCCCGAGGTTCATGCGTTCTTTTGCGACGTCCTGGCGTTTTGGAGCGATCGAGGCGTCGATGGCTTTCGCATTGATGTGGCGCACGGTCTCGCCAAGGATCTCGACCGCGATGACCTCGACCGGTGGCATCTCGCCGAGGGCGATGACATGGTTGACGACGGCACCCATCCGCTGTGGGACCGCAACGAGGTCCACGAGATCTATCGCGAGTGGCGCCGCGTGTTCGACCGCTATGATCCGCCACGCAGCGCCGTTGCCGAGGCGTGGGTGCTGCCCGAGCGCCAGTATCTCTACGCGCGTCCCAGCGAGCTTGGCCAGACATTCAACTTTGAGTTTGCCAAGGCCACTTGGACCTATGATGACATGCACGCTGCAATCGAGGAGGGCTTGAAGGCAGCTATAGAATCCGATTCCGCCTCGACCTGGGTGCTCTCCAACCACGACGTGCCGCGCGTGGCGACGCGCTATGCCCTGCCGCAGATCAAGGCGACGCGCTACCACCAGATTGCGCTCGACTGGCTCTTACGCGACGGGTCGTCTTATGACGAGGACCGTGAACTCGGCGAGCGCCGCGCGCGGGCGGCCCTTTTGCTCGAGCTGGCGCTTCCGGGCTCGGCATACGTGTATCAGGGTGAGGAGCTCGGCCTTTTTGAGGTGGCCGATATCCCGTGGGCCGCACTCGAAGATCCTACTGCGACCAATACGCACGGACCGAAGCGCGAGAAGGGGCGCGACGGCTGCCGTGTGCCCCTGCCGTGGGTGGCGGCGGACGATCCCGCGCAGGGCGGATCGTTTGGGTTTTCACCGGCGGACGCCGATGCGGCGCCCCATCTGCTGCAGCCTGCATGGTTTTCCGATTGCGCTGCCGATAGGGAAGAGACGGACCCGACATCGATGCTTGCGCTCTATCGTGACGCCCTCTGGCTGCGGCGCAAGCTGCGCGGGTGCGCCAACGATCTTGCGTGGCTCGATCTTGACGGGCACACCGGTCTTGCGGATGGTGCCGAGGGCGCTGAGGGCGGCGTCATTGCCTATCGCCGCGATAACGGCTGGGCGTGTGTGACGAACTTCGGTGCAGCACCCGTGGAGCTGCCGGCGGGCAGGGTCCTGCTCACTTCATCACCGCTTGCAGACGGCAGGCTCGCGCAGGACAGCTCTGCCTGGATCATGCTCGCTGAGTTGTAGGGGCCTCTTGCGGCGAGTTTGCGTTTGCCTGCACTTTCCGTGGTGGCTGATGCCTTCTCGAGGTTCGCGAGGGCGTCGCAAAACTTTTTAAAAAAAAGTTCTTGCATAGGATGCGGGTATCACGTAAGATTAATCCTCGTAAGCGGACATGGCTCAGTTGGTAGAGCACAACCTTGCCAAGGTTGGGGTCGCGGGTTCGAGCCCCGTTGTCCGCTCCATTTGGGCGTTTAGCTCAGGGGGAGAGCGCTTCCCTGACACGGAAGAGGTCAGAAGTTCAAATCTTCTAACGCCCACCAAATGTTCGCAGCTCAGAGGCTATGTCTCTGGGCTGTTTTGTTTTTTTGCCACCAAGCACACCACCAAATATTGATCCAAGGTCCGTACGCGATGGTCTTCACATCCCATAGAGGTCCGGCAGATTACATACGTCCTCGCCGATCGTGACCGCAACATGTTGGTCAAGCATAATCTTTTGGATTCTTTTGGCGCGAGCGGCTTGGTTTTGGTAGGATTTGTCAGCGGCTTGACTAAGGGGGTTTTATAACTGCCATGCAGGTAGCCGTGTTGGTAACGTTTTACCGACTTGCCAAGAGCCCCTCATAATTAATGCGTCTGCAAAATGACCAATTGCTTTGACCTGCTGAAACACTATATGTTGTGTTTGACCTAAAAAAAGAATACAGGATATAGATGCGTCTTTGTCGTATGATAGATGGCGGACAGAGAACGAGGACCTTATTCGCCCCATTTGGACACGCCTTTGAGCCGCTTGATCGGCCGCGAGGATTGTCCGCATGAGGACCTATGGTTTATCGAGAACACAGATTGCGCGACGGCGCCGCAAGACAGGGGTAAGCCCTGCCGGGCATCGTTTGGCTCTGAAGCGCAATGAGACTACGACGCGAAAGAGGCAAGAGGATGAAGATCATCAAGCGCAGCGGCACCGAGGTTGTCTTTGACATCGATAAGATCGTCAATGCCATCCGCGCCGCAAACTTGGAGGTCGAGGAGAGCTCTCGTCTAACCGACCGCCAGGTGGTTTACGCGGCACAAAACGTCGCCGAGGCATGCGAGAACGCGGGCCACACCGTTTCGGTCGAGGAGATCCAGGATTTGGTCGAGGACGAAATCATGCGTCTCGACTGCTACGAGGTCGCCCGCCACTACATCATCTATCGCTACGTTCAGAGCCTGAAGCGCCAGAAGAACACGACCGACGACAAGATTCTGTCGCTGATCGAGTGCAATAACGAAGAGGTCAAGCAGGAGAACTCTAACAAGAACCCGACCGTCAATTCCGTCCAGCGCGACTATATGGCCGGCGAGATTTCCAAGGACCTGACCCAGCGCGTGCTGCTGCCCCAGGAGATCGTGGATGCCCACAATGAGGGCCTGATCCACTTCCACGATTCCGACTACTTTGCCCAGCACATGCATAACTGCGACCTGGTGAACCTGGAGGACATGCTCCAGAACGGCACCGTTATCTCGGGCACGCTGATTGAGAAGCCGCACAGCTTCTCGACTGCCTGCAACATCGCGACGCAGATTATCGCCCAGGTTGCTTCCTCCCAGTACGGCGGGCAGTCTATTTCGCTGACCCATCTCGCCCCCTTTGTTGAGGTGAGCCGTCAGAAGATTCGCGGCGAGGTCGCTCGCGAGCTCGAGGAGCTCGGTGTTTCGGCATCTGCCGAGAAGGTTCGCGAGGTCGTTGAGGATCGCCTGCGTGACGAGATCCGTCGCGGCGTCCAGACGATTCAGTATCAGGTCGTGACCCTTATGACCACCAATGGCCAGGCGCCGTTCGTGACGGTCTTTATGTATCTCAATGAGGCCCGTACGCCCCAGGAGAAGCACGACCTTGCCATGATCGTGGAGGAGACGCTTCGTCAGCGCTATGAGGGCGTTAAGAACGAAGCCGGCGTGTGGATTACCCCGGCATTCCCCAAGCTTATCTATGTACTCGAGGACGATAACGTTCACGAGAATTCCCCGTACTTCTACCTGACCCAGCTGGCTGCTAAGTGCACCGCCAAGCGCATGGTGCCCGACTACATCTCCGAGAAGAAGATGCGCGAGCTCAAGCTGTCGAAGGGTGAGGCCGCCGGCAACGGCGATTGCTACACCTGCATGGGTTGCCGCAGCTTCTTGACGCCCGACCGCTCGGGCAACGGCTTTAACAATGTCGCCAACGCGCTGAACTATGACCCGACCAAGCCTAAGTACTATGGCCGCTTTAACCAGGGTGTTGTGACCATCAACCTGCCCGATGTCGCGCTGAGCTCGCATCAGGACATGGACAAGTTCTGGAAGATCTTCGACGAGCGCCTTGAGCTGTGCCATCGTGCCCTGCTGTGCCGTCATGAGCGCCTGATGGGCACGCTTTCGGATGCCGCGCCGATTCTTTGGCAGTACGGCGCCCTGGCGCGTCTGAAGAAGGGCGAGACGATCGACAAGCTGCTCGTGGGCGGTTACTCCACCATCAGCCTGGGCTATGCCGGCCTGTATGAGTGCGTTAAGTACATGACGGGCCACAGCCACACCGAGAAGGAGGGCACGCCGTTTGCCATGGCCGTCATGCAGCGTATGAACGACAAGTGCGCGGAGTGGAAGGCTGCGAGCGACATCGATTTCTCGCTGTACGGTACGCCGTTGGAGTCGACGACCTATAAGTTCGCCAAGTGCCTGCAGCGCCGTTTTGGCATTATCCCGGGCGTGACGGACAAGGGCTACATTACCAACAGCTATCACGTCCACGTGTCCGAGGAGATTGATGCCTTCGATAAGCTTAAGTTTGAGGGCATGTTCCAGCAGCTTTCGCCGGGCGGTGCTATCTCCTACGTCGAGGTTCCCAACATGCAGGACAACCTCAAGGCTGTCATTCGCGTGATGCAGTACATCTACGACAACATCATGTACGCCGAGCTCAACACCAAGAGCGACTACTGCCAGGTGTGCGGCTACGACGGTGAGATCAAGATTGTCGAGGATGACGGCAAGCTGGTGTGGGAGTGCCCCAACTGCGGCAACCGCGATCAGGAGAAGATGAACGTCGCCCGTCGTACGTGCGGCTACATCGGTACCCAGTTCTGGAACCAGGGTCGAACCGAGGAGATCCGCGACCGCGTGCTGCATCTCTAATAACCATCCCAGGCTGCCCCGTAGCGAGGCCCCGGACCTTTACTCGCTATTTCGGACAGTCCTGGCTCACGACGGAGGCGCCACTGGCGCCTCCTGTTCGTGCGGAACTCATATCGAGCAAAGGTCCGGGGCCTCGCTACGGGGCAGCCAAGTTGATGTAGCTGAGATGCAGCATGCAGTCTGCTTACTCCTCGAAGTTCTTAGCGGAAATAATTCGAGCTGCAGCTACGATTTACTTGCGATGGCGGTTGAGCCGCAACCCAGTTTTTATTGGATCTCGAACCCTATGCTCGATGTTCGCTTCGTTCATTGAGTTACCCTTTGCATGAGGTCGGGACATATCGTCCCGCCCGCAGTTTCGCAGGCCGCAGGCCGAGAATGTTTGAGGACGGGATGATATGTCCCGGTCTCCCGGGAGAGTTACCTATGAACTACGCGAACATTAAGTATTTCGACATTGCTGATGGAGAAGGCGTTCGTACTTCTCTGTTTGTGAGTGGATGCCGTCGTGGGTGCAAGAACTGCTTTAACTCTGTCGCGTGGGACTTTGCTGCGGGCGAGCCGTTTGATCGCACCGTCGAGGACAAGATTATCGAGAGCCTCGACCATCCCTTTATTGATGGCCTGACGATTCTGGGCGGGGAGCCCATGGAGCCCGAGAATCAGGCTGGGCTCGTTGATTTTGTCGAGCGTGTTCGCGCGGCCTATCCAGTGGGGTCGGGGAAGACTATTTGGTGCTTTACTGGCGACGTACTCGAGGAGCTTATGCCGGGCGGTCGTCATCATACCGAGGTGACGGACCGCATCCTTGCCTGCCTCGACATGTTGGTGGACGGCCCGTTTGTTCAGGACCTGTACGATATCACGCTGCGCTTTAGGGGCTCGAGCAACCAGCGCGTGATCGATATGAACGCTACGCGCGCCCGTGCCGAGCGCGAGGGCATTGCGCTTTGTGATGCGGTTGAACTTTGGCGTGATGATCCGGTCTATTCGGCCCATACTATGTAGCTTGTGGTCGATGCCGGAGGGCGTGGTACCATAGCGCGAACGTGAAATCGGAAAAGTGAGGCCCAGATGGTCGATCAGGAAAAAGTCGAGGCCGCCATTAAGCTGTTGCTTGAGGGCATAGGCGAGGACCCAACTCGTGAGGGCCTGCTGGAGACCCCGGCGCGCGTTGCCCGTATGTATGGTGAGATTGCCGGCGGTATGGACCAGAGTGCCGAGGAACACCTGTCCAAAACCTTTGCCGTCGCTTCGAACGATTTGGTTATCGAGCGCGATATCACGTTTTACTCGCTGTGCGAGCATCATCTGCTGCCGTTTTACGGCAAAGCTGCCATCGGCTATATCCCTAACGGTCGCGTGGCTGGACTCTCCAAGCTTGCCCGCACGGTTGAGGTTTATGCCCGCCGTCTGCAGCTGCAGGAGCAACTGTGTGCACAGGTTGCCGATGCCCTCATGGATTATCTCGCTCCCCAGGGAGCGATTGTGTTGATGGAGGCCGAGCATATGTGCATGACGATGCGTGGCGTGCAAAAGCCCGGCACCAAGACCGTGACGCTCGCTCGCCGCGGCGTCTTTGAGACCGATCCCGCGCTCGAGGAGCGTTTCTTTAGGATGTTGGGCCGCTAACCATGAGAGTCGTCAACGACTTTACATCGAAGACCGATGAGGGGACGTCGCGTCGCGGCTTTATGGCTTCGGGCCTGGCCCCCTTTGGCGCCATGCCTCGCATTGATTACATTTGTGCCAACGGGCTGTTCCGGCGGCACCTGGGCAACATTGCACAGTTGGAATCGGGGCGCATCTTCTGCCGCCACGGTATTGACCATCTGCTCGATGTCGCTCGCATTATGTGGATCAAGAATCTCGAGGAGCAGCTCGAATTTGACCGCGAGGTCATTTACGCCACGGCACTTCTTCACGATATCGGCAAAGATGAACAGTACGAATCGGGTATATCCCATGATGTTGCAAGCGAGCGCGTCGCTGATGCAATACTCGCCGGCATGCCCGATGACGTGGCGTTTGAGTCGGCCGATGCCGCAGCCATTAAGACGGCCATTCTGGGTCATCGAAAGCTGCGCGTGAACAGCCAACCGCTTGAGCGTCTGCTCTATGCAGCCGACAAAGCGTCGCGCGCCTGCTTTGCATGCCCCGCGCGCAATGCTTGCAACTGGAGCGATGATAAAAAGAACCTGTCGATTCGCGTGTAGTTAATTTGCGCGGTCGGGGTTCTAAACGAAGGAGACGATCGCGATGAGTAACAAGAAGCTGCCCGAGAATGCAACCAAGACTGAGGGTGCTGAGCTCGCCCGTCGTGGTAGGGGTGAAATTTCTACTGCGACGGCGGTGCCTCACGTGAACCATGACGATCTGCGCCATGCCGATCGTATTGTCATTGACGGCCTGGAGGTTTTTGCCAACCATGGCGTGTATCCCGAGGAGAACGCGCTGGGTCAGAAGTTCATCGTGTCCTTGGTGCTCTATGCCGACCTGCGTGCAGCGGGGGAGCACGATAACCTGGACGCCTCGATTGACTACGGCTCGGTGTGCCACGATGTCGATGGCTATCTGCGCGAGCATACGTTTAAACTCATCGAGGCGGCAGCCGAGGGGACGGCCCAGATGCTGCTGCGCCGTTATCCCTCGCTGCTTGGTGTGCGCATAAAGCTCGATAAGCCGTGGGCTCCTGTTGGCCTGCCCCTGGCAAGCTGCGGTGTCGAGATCGAGCGCGTGCGTTAGGCGACGCTAGAGCTCGTCGGCGGGCGGTTTTTTGAGCCGCTGCGACAGGGCTCTATTGTCGGGGCAGTACGTGTCGAGCAGGGCATGGAACCGTTGATTGTGGCTCGGCTCGAGCAGATGAACGAGCTCGTGGGCGACAACCATGTCGAGGCATTCGACAGGGTAGGCGGCCAGTTCGCGTGCGATGCGAATGGCGCCGGTTTTGGGCGTGCATGAGCCCCAGCGCGTCTTCATACTGCGCACGGAGGCGCGGGAGACGGCGACACCCATTGCGATTTCGTACGCGTGCACCATATCGTGCAACGCTGCGGTGACCTCGGACGTATAGAGCTGGTCGATGTGGGCTTGGAGCTCGTCGGACGTTAGGCCGTCGAGGATTGCGCGCCGCTTGGCCTGTGGGCCTTCGTCCGATTCGTCGGTACCTATAAAACTTGCGAAGGTGGCCTGTTTGGGTCGCGGTGCGGGTGATGCAAAGTTGTGATCGAGTGCATCCTGTACCGTGGTGGGCTTGCCCCAAAGTGCAATGATGGACGAGGGACTGAGCGGCTCTCGCGTCGTCGCCTGACGTTGTTCGCGCTGGGCAAGTCGGCTGATAATCCAGGCGCTGTTGCGCTTCACAAACGCTTCGATGCGCTCGCGGCTGGCGCCGAGCGGTGCGCTGGCGTGGACCTCACCGCTCGATGTGACGCGTAGGTTGAAGTTCTTGACGCGCTTTTTGGTAACGACGACGGGGATGGGCGTCCCATCCGGTCGGGGTAGGAAAAACGTAAATTGCTGCGTCAAAAGCGGTCCTTTGGGTTGGGGACGGGCCGGCATGTCGACCGTTCGGCATGCCGGCCCGCTCAAGGGATGTGAAACTAATAACGCTCAAAGAAGGCAAGCGCGTTGTCGCTGCAGAGCTTTTGCATCACGGTCTTGCCAAAGTGCTTGGAGAGCATGTTCTGGAACTCGGGCATCATGCTGGCATCGGAGAGGAAAGCGGGCACCGTGGCGCCGTCCCAGTCGCCGCCGAGCGCGATGACATCTTCGCCGCCCAGGTCGAGCCAGTGCTCGATATGGGCCGCCAGCTGGTCGAAGGTGACATCTGCAGCGGTCTCGTCGGTTGCTTCGTTAGACAGGAACTCGCTGCAGTAGTTGAGGCCGACGATGCCGCCCATGTCGCGAATGGTGCGGAACTGGTCGTCGGTAAGGTTGCGCTTGACGCCGCAAACCGCACGGGAGTTGGAGTGGCTGGCGACGAAGGGGCGCGTGGCGCGGGCGGCAACTTCGTCAAAGCACTCGTCGTTAAGATGGGAGACGTCAAGCACCATGCCGGCGTGCTCCATCTGCGTAAGCGCCTCGATGCCGGCGGCGGTGAGGCCGGCGTGGGTATCGTGTCCGCTCGCGAGCGGTCCCTGCGCATTCCAGCTGAGTGATGACATGAGCACGCCCAAGCTCTTGAGCACCTCGATCAGCGCGGGGTCCTCGGCAAAGAACGTGGCGTTTTCGATAGTGTGGATGCAGGCGACCTTGCCGCCCTTGAGCGCAGGGCGAATGTCGGCGGCGCTGTGTACGTTGACCATGCGGTCGTGGTTGAGCATTGCCTGGCCGCTCATGTGCGCCATGATCTGCGCCTGGAAGCGCGCGGCGTGGGCGGTGGGAATCTCGTCGGGGACAAACGTGGCGAAGCACTGTGCCCACGGCGTATTGCCGATCTTTGCGAGCGAGATGGCGCAGGCGTTGCCCTCGATGAGGTCGAAATCCTGCGGATGCGTTTCGTCGCCGGGGAAATACCCGTCGGTGCCGGCGGTAAAGCGCAGGTCGAGATCGAGCGTGGCCCAGCCGATGCGGTCGGCGGTGTCGCAGTGTAGGTCAAATACGGGATATGCCATGGTTCCTCCGGTTGCAGCGTTTCTTTGCAAACTGTCTTTGAATTGTATGACTAGGGTATAGTTAGCGCCATATGTACACGGCGGCCCGCGTTGTGCGCCGCCCTTATCACGGAGGTTACCATGTCCAACCAGGGCAAGAAGGTCAAGACCCATTATCGCGGCACGCTCGACGACGGCACGCAGTTCGATAGCTCCTACGATCGCGGCGAGCCGCTGGAGTTCACCTGCGGCGCCGGCCAGATGATCAAGGGCTTCGACGCCGCTGTTGTCGACATGCAGGTGGGCGAGAAGAAGACCGTGCACATTCCTGCTGCCGATGCCTACGGCGAGCACAATCCCGAGATGGTTCTGACCTTCCCGGCCGAGCAGGTTCCCAACATCGAGCAGATCGAGAAGGGCATGAAGCTCTTCCTGTCCACGCCGAGCGGCATGCCCGTTCCCGCCGTCGTCATTGACGTGACGCCCGAGGCTGTGACGCTCGACGCCAACCACGAGTTGGCCGGCAAGGACCTCAACTTTGATATCGAGCTCGTTGAGGTCGAGGGTTAGAGTATGTCTGAACGCCTGGTTTCGACGACATGCTTGGGAAATCTCAACGATCCGTCCTATGAACTCCTGCTTCGCCGGAAGTTGGGCGGCGTCTTTGAAGTTGACGAGCTGCTGCTCGATTGGGACCAGGCCGATGTATGCGCGTTTGTGGGCGTGACGGAGCTGGGGCGCACGATTGATGTTCGGCTGGATGCTACCGACGGCGGTCGTCTTGCCGATGGCGACGTGCTCGCCATTGACCGTTCGGGCATGGTGCCCGTGGCGGTTGTCGTGCGCCTGCGCAGCGCCGAGGTTTATTTGGTCGAAGTCGACCGCATGGATCCGATTGCGCTCGCGCATGCGTGCTGGGAGATCGGCAACATGCATGCGCCGCTCTTCCGGGGCGACTCGGACGAGCATACCGTGCGCATGTATACGCCGGTGCAGCCTGTTTTGGGCCGTATGCTCCGGGGTGTCGAGGGTGTTCGGCTCTCGGTGGTTACCCGCGAACTCGATGCGGACCGACGCTTTGCATCGAGCGCGGCGGATGTCGTCGTGAGCATGGCTCCCGACTTTACCATCGTAAAAAAGACGCGCGGCTAAGCGTGCGTATGCGCAAGACGGGCTTTGAGGGGCGACCAATCAAAGTCCGTCTTGCTGTTGATAGGAGGCTTTGGGGGAAGCATATGGGTCTTGAGGGAATCAAGCTGATTGCATGCGATTTGGACGGCACGTTGCTGCATCCGGGGGAGCGCGAGCCGCGTTCCGAGGCCTTTGAGCTCATTGATGAGCTGCATCGTCGCGGTATCGTGTTTATGCCGGCGAGCGGCCGTCAATATGCGAGCTTGCGCTACCTGTTTGCCCCGGTGGCCGATGAACTCGCCTATGTATGCGAAAACGGAGCCCTGGTGATGAGCGAGGGGCGTGCCGTTGTCAAGCGTTCCATGGAGCGTAGCCTTGCTATGGATATCGCGAATGCCGTGGTTGCGTATCCCCATGCCGACGTGACCCTTTCGTGTGAGGGGCACCTCTACACCATGGGCGGCAACGATGCGTTTGTTGACCACCTGCGTTATGAGGTCCACTGCGATGTGGCGGTAGTCGACCGTCCCGAAGACATCGACGAGGACGTCATTAAGATTGCCTTCCAGACGCCCGAGGCGGAGCAGCAGGCGGCGCTGGAGTATTTCGAGCGCCACTTTAGCGATCGAGTCGATGTCATGACATCGGGAACCGAATGGACGGACTTTATCGGTTTCGATTCGGGCAAGGGCTCCGCGCTTGCCGATTACGGTCGCGCTCTGGGGATTTCGCCCGATGAGATGATGGCGTTTGGCGACAATGAGAACGATCGTGACATGCTCAACGTGGTGGGCCATCCCTATCTGATGGAGAGCTGCAACCCCAGCATGCGCGGCATCAACGACCGCGTCCGCTACGCGCGCACGGTCGAAGAAGAACTGCGTCGTCTACTTGCTGTGTAGGCATGTCCCAAACATCTACCGGCAGTCGGGGCAGAGACCCTCGAAGATGGTGTAGTGCGATGTGACGTGCCAGTCGATTTGCTCGGATGCCTTGGCGTCGAGCTGGGCATCGAAGGGGAGCGGTACGTCGATGACGCGGCTGCACGAGGTGCAGATGATATGTGCGTGCGGCTCGATCGTGCGATCGAAGCGGCTGCCGCCCGGCGTCTTGATGGAGAGGATCTCGCCGGCGTCGGCCAAGAGATTGAGATTGCGGTAGACCGTACCACGGCTGATTTTGTCATCCTGCGCGCGCACGACGTTGTAAATTTCGTCGGCGGTGGGATGGTTATAGCTTTGGCGCACGGCGTCGAGAACCAGCTTTCGCTGCTTGGTATTCCTTCTTTGCACCGCCATGCGCCTCGCCTCTTTTCTATCAACGGTCGTAGGTAAATGATACCGTATTTAGCACACAATACTAATAACGAGGAATGAAACCGTCTTCATTGGCAAGTGGGGCTCGGGTCTGGGCGTCTACGAGGCGAAAACGCGTTCCCATGCGCTCGTAGGAGGCATGAAGCGCCTCGAGATGAGATAGGATGTTTGCCGGAGCCCCCTGTATCTCCATCTCGACTGAGCCGTCTTCCATGTTGCGCACCCAGCCGGTGAGTGCGCGTGCCTGCGCGAGGTTGGTGTTGGTAAAGCGAAAACCGACGCCCTGGACTTGCCCCTCCCAGCGCAGGAAATAGCGCAGGGGAGCGTCTTGAGTGGCCTCGTCGCTTGCGAGCACAGTAAGCCTGCGGCGCAGCTCGAGCTCGACGTTTGATGGTTTTTGAGGCTCTCGACTGCCACCGGTGACGCTGGAGAAGAACGTATCGAAGAGACCCATCGCTATGCCTGCTTGCCTGCATCGGCCGGGAAGGTTATGCCGGCCTGCTGGCGCACGGCATCCATGATGCGCAGTGAGACGAGCGTGACATCGCGGTAGTGGCCAAGCTCGTGGCGTCCCGCCGGGGTCTCCCAAATCTCTTCCTTAACGTTATCGATGCCGCCGATGGCGCTGATAAAGTCTGTGAGTTCGTATTCCATAGTGTTGCTCGATTCGGGCAGGTCGAGCACGCGGCCGTTGTCGCCCTGTTCGCGCGGTGCCTCGGTCGCCGAGCCACGTACGACGTCGCCGCGATAGTCGATGCGGACGTTGTGGGGCGTGGACAGATGGTCGATCTGGATAGTGCCACGCTCGCCTTCGATCTGCGAGGGCAGCAGGTCATTCGTAATTTTGGAGTGCGCAAGTTCGACGGAGATACGGCCACCGCCGTAGCTGGCGAGGATGGAACCGCAGCCGTCGATGGGGCCGTGCGTGAGCTGTCGCGTGGTGGGGTCGAGCAGAGTAGTCATGCTCGTAAGGCCGGAGGGCATGCCGAAAATCTCGACCATGGGCTCGACGGTGTAGACGCCAATGTCCATGAGGGAACCCGATGCCATATTGCAGTCGAAGATATTGGTGGCGCGTCCCGCGAGAATCTCGTTGTAGCGCGAGGAATATTTGCCAAAGCGCAATGAGGCGCGGCGGATGGGGGCGATCTCGCCCAGGGCGTCCTCGATGGCGTGGAAGGCGGGATCGTGGAGGGGACGCATGGCCTCGAGGGCCACGACACCTGCTGCCTCGGCAGCGCGGAAGACTTCCAGCGCCTGCGCTTCGGTGGCGCAGAAGGGCTTCTCGACGATGACGTGCTTGCCACCGGCGATGCAGGCAAGGGCCTGCTCGTAGTGAAGTGCGTTGGGGCTGCCGATATAGACGGCGTCGACGTCGGCGGCTGCCGTAAGCTCATCGAGTGAGGTAAAGTTTCGCTCGCCACCGCGCTCGGCGGTAAAGGCGGCACCGCGATTGGCATCGCGTGAAAGCGTGCCCACGAATACGGCCTGTTCGTTGGCGTTGACGACTTGGATAAAGTCGTCGGTGATCATGGATGTGCCGATGGTCGCGATGCGCAGCATACGTCCCCCTTGCGTTGTTTGGTCTACAGGATGAGTGTAGCGCGTGGGGATATAAAGCTGCACGAAAACGCTATTACAGGTCGCTCTCGTTAAAGCCGGTGTCGATATCGAGGTTACTGCCGTCGGCCGCCGTGGTGGCGAGCTCATCGCAGCGCTCGTTGAGCTCGTGGCCGGCGTGACCCTTAACCCAGATGAACTCAACCTTGTGCTTGCTTTTGGCGGTGAGTAGGCGCTCCCACAGGTCGCGGTTCTTGACGGGCTGCTTGTTGGCGGTTTTCCACCCGCGCTTTTTCCAGCCGTCGATCCAGTGCTTGTTAAAGGCGTTGACGACGTACTGCGAATCGGAATGGACTTCGACCTCGCAGGGGCGGTTGAGTGCCTCGAGCGCCACGATAACGGCCATGAGCTCCATGCGGTTGTTGGTGGTCTTGGCGTAGCCGCGCGAAAGCTCGGAGGTAAAGGTCTTGCCGGCGGGGTTGGTGTATTTGAGCACGGCGCCGTAGCCGCCGCGTCCCGGATTTGATCGGGCCGAGCCGTCGGTATAGATGATGACCTTCACGGGCTTCCTTTCTTTGAGTGCATTTCATGTGAGTGACCATTGTAGCGCCATGCCCGCCGGGGGCCAGCAATCTACGATTTCTACCCCGTCTTCCGACTGTTAGCTGGCATGGATGATGCGGTTGAGCTCGTCGAGGTATTGCTGCAAGAGGAGAGAGGGCTTGCGCTCGTCGTGCATGATGTAGCCAACGTGCATCGTTGGGGCGTCTGCTAACGGGATCGATGCCATACCCCATTGCATTTCATTGGAGAGGACTCCGGTCGACAGGGTGTAACCGTTCGACGTGATAAGTAAGTTGGTAAGTGTTCCGCGGTCCGAGATTCGTATGTTGCGGTCGCAAGGGATATAGCTAAAAGGTTCCTCGGCGTAATAGAAGGAGTTTGAGGTTCCCTGCTCAAAGCTGTAGCGCGTATAGGGCGTGAGGTCGGCAAGGGACAGCTGGGGGCGGTGTGCGAGCGGGTGGCGCTCGCTCGCGAAGACGTGGACCGTTGCGTCGAAGAGGGGATGGAAGCTTGCACGGGCATCGGCGAAGGCCTTCCGCAGAACGCGGGCGTTAAAGTCATCCAGATACAGAATGCCGATATCGCTGCGAAACGCACGGACGTCATCGATGATCTGCGATGTGGTGGTCTCGCGCATGATGAACTCGAACTTGCTGTCGCGGCAGCGCTCGACCACGTTGACAAAGGCCTCGACCGAAAAGGCGTAGTGCTGGGCGGAAATGGCGAGGCGGGCTTGTGGGATGCCGCCGTCCTCGTAGCGTGCCTCGAGCATGTCGGCCTGCTCTACGACCTGGCGCGCATAGCCCAAAAGCTCGGTGCCGTCGTTGGTGAGCGTGACGCCGCGGCTGGAGCGCGTAAAGATTTCCAAATGGAGTTCCTGTTCCAGACTTTTGACGGCGTTTGAGATGTTGGACTGAGCGGTATAGAGGCGCTGAGCTGCGGCGTTGATTGAGCCGGACTCTGCCACGCCGATCAGAAAGCGAAGCTGCTGAAGGGTCATCGACACCATCCTTTCGGTTGCTATCTATAAAACAGATAACAAGTTAGCGCTTTTAAGTGATTGACCGAGGGAGACAATGCCCGTACTATTCAAAACACATAAAAAAGGTAGGTAATTAAGCCAACTACGGAACCGGGACGCGAAAGGAGGCCCGCATATGAATTGCTTACCAAGACGAATGCCGGGCTCCTGTTTGCGCCCGTCGGCGTGATCAGGAGACAGCGACTTACTTCTCTCTATTTTTTACTTTCGTTCGATCAAGGAGATCATCATGAGCCAGTTCATCAACAACCCCGAGCACACCTTTGGTTTCGATACCCTGCAGCTGCACGTTGGCCAGGAGAGTGCCGATCCCGCATCCGACTCCCGTGCCGTGCCTATCTACCAGACCACGAGCTATGTGTTCCGCAACTCCCAGCACGCCGCCGACCGCTTTGGTCTTGCCGACGCCGGTAACATCTACGGCCGTCTGACCAACTCCACCCAGGGCGTCTTCGAGGACCGTATCGCCGCGCTCGAGGGCGGCGTGGCAGGTCTTGCCGTCGCCTCCGGCGCTGCTGCCATCACCTATACCCTGCAGGCTCTTGCCCAGGCTGGTGACCACGTGGTGGCTCAGAAGACCATCTACGGTGGCTCCTACAACCTGCTGGAGCATACGCTCTCCCAGTTTGGCGTCGAGACCACGTTTGTCGATGCCCATAACCTGGAAGAGGTTGAGGGTGCCATCAAGGACAGCACCACGGTCATCTATCTCGAGACGCTCGGCAACCCCAACTCCGACATCCCCAACATCGACGCCATCTCCGAGATTGCCAAGAAGCACGGTCTGCCGGTTGTCGTCGACAACACCTTCGGCACCCCGTATCTGTTCCGTCCGCTGGAGCACGGCGCCAACATCGTCGTCCACTCCGCAACCAAGTTCATCGGCGGCCACGGTACCTCGCTGGGCGGTGTGATCGTCGACGGCGGTAACTTCGATTGGAAGGCGAGTGGCAAGTACGCCCAGATCGCTGAGCCCAACCCCTCCTACCATGGTGTTTCGTTTGCCGAGGCTGCCGGTCCCGCCGCCTTCGCAACCTATGTCCGCGCTATCCTGCTGCGTGACGAGGGCGCCTGCATCAGCCCGTTCAACGCCTGGGTTCTGCTCCAGGGCACCGAGACTCTGTCGCTGCGCGTTGACCGCCATGTCGAGAACACCAAGAAGGTCGTTGAGTTCCTGGCTGGTGACAGCCACGTCGCCAAGGTGAATCACCCGAGCCTGCCTGAGCACCCCGATCACAAGCTCTATCAGAAGTACTTCCCCCGTGGCGGTGCCTCGATCTTTACCTTTGAGATTAAGGGTGGCCAGGAGGCTGCATGGAAGTTCATCGATCATCTGCAGGTGTTCTCGCTGCTCGCCAACGTGGCCGACGTCAAGTCGCTCGTCGTGCACCCGGCTACCACCACGCACTCCCAGCTCTCTGCCGAGGAGCTCGCCGAGCAGAACATCACGCCCTCCACGATCCGTCTTTCCATCGGTACCGAGAACGCCGAGGACATCATTTGGGATCTGAAGCAGGCCTTCGCCGCGCTGGACGAGTAAGGCGACTTGTGCAAGGACCCCTTGCGACTCGATAGGTATAACTGCATAAATGCCTGCTCAAGGCGCCTGCGCAAGCAATGGTTGCGCAGGCGTCTTTTTTGCATAGGAAGGGCGCTATTACAGGGTTTTTGGCATGCTTTATGCATTCGAGTTGTGGAAAACTCCTGTTGAGAGGATGTGAGTTTTACGCAATTGACGTGCGCCTTTTGAGTAAAACCGCAGGTCGCGATTTGCTCGGGGTACTATGCAGCGCGATTAAATCACACGCAGCTCACACGCAGCAAAAACGCACTACGGAGGTTTCCAGCTACATGAGGATCGATTCACGAAAACCGAAAGCCGCCGCCCTTTCCGCCGCTCTGACCGTGGCACTTTTGGCGGGCGCCGGCGCAACTGATGCCCACGCGGCGACACTATCCGATACGGTCGGATCTGCGCCGTCCGAGGCGACGCTGGTGCAGCCCGTCGACTACCGCGGCGACGGTTATGGCTCTATGCAGGAGTGGAACGCCTCGATGGGGGCAAAGCGCGATTCCCTGGAGATGCGCGCTCAGATCATTATGAATATGTATGGCGACTATGCTACCGATGACGAGCGCGCTGTGTTGCAGGGTTGCATCGACGGCGCGGGTAGTCTGTTGACGATGGGGGAGGTCGACGCCAAGTCGACCGAGCTCGATGAGCTTCGCTCCGCGCTCGAGGATGCCAAGCGCGAGGCGCTCGAGGCTGCCGCAGCCGAAGCCGAGGCCGCTGAGGCCGTTCAGGCTTCGTATTACAACGCCGGCTTCGGCTCGTCTTACACGTCTGCTGCGTATTACGCGAACGGCTCGGGCCTGACGCGCTCGAGCGGCGTCAATAACTATAACGGCCGCCGCGAGACTTATTACAGCAGCAATGTGCTTTATCACTATCGCACGGGCGAATGGACTCAGGATTCTGAGGGCTTCTGGCGCGATTCCGACGGCTATTACGTTGTTGCCGCGGGCGATAAGGCCCAAGGCTCCACGTTTACCGGTTCCAAGGGCGAGTGCAAGGTCTATGACTCCGGCTGCGCTGCCGGAACCACCGACTACTACACCGGTTGGTAATCTGTCATAAGCAAAATACGCACATGATGGGCGGGCGTCTTTACTGAGCTTTTAGGCAACGTAAGGGCGTTCGTTTTTTGTGCGTGCTTGAGTTAACAGAGCGCTTACCGTGGCAGTACGCCGCGCATATGGGAGCGGGGCACACTAAGTCATGAGAAGCAAGGTCTTTCCCGTGGAGGAAGTGGTCTCATGAACGCTCGAGATATCGCTATTGCCGCCGTCGCACTTGCACTGGGTTGTCTTGGTCCTACAGCCGCGCTTGTCGCGGGCATGCAGGGCTTGTGCGGAGCTGCTCCTATCGTTGTGGGGGCCCTGATTGCTGTCGCTGCGCTGGGAAGCGCCGGCGTCGTCCTTTGCCGTGATGATGAGGACGAGATCGTGGGGTCCTAAAGTTAGCCTCAACTCTGGTTTTACCGGAGCGTGTTGCGTGCTCCGGATAGCGGCATTTAGAAGAACAAACGCATGGGAACTCACGGCTTAAAGCCAAACCAGTGTGGGGTGTCGCACGAGAGCGTGTGGGTGAGGTTGACCCAGCGATAATCGGTGCTTTTGAGCTGGGATGCGAGGTTCCAAAGGTCGAGCGCGGGCATGGGTGGCTCCTTTCATCGGGCTTTTTGCTGATGTTAAAGCGGTGCCGTGACAGCTCGATTTCTGCTGCGTTACGATACGTTCTCGATTGCGATTCCACGATGTTTCGGCCGCGTGACCATTGTGTTTCGCCTTGCCGGGGCGCTGATGGCGAAGGGAGGGGCCGTGCAATACCGCGTTGACCCCAAAAGTGGTAACCGAATATCTGCTCTGGGTCTGGGCTGCATGAGGTTTCCCGGTTCGCCGGGACACCCCGATGCGAAGACAGCCGATGCCATCATTTCCCATGCGGTGGAGCAGGGGATTAATTATCTGGATACTGCGTATCTCTATCCCGGTAACGAGGCGTGCGTGGGCGCCTCACTTGAGCGCTTGGGGCTGCGCGACCGGGTGTTGCTGGCGACCAAGTTGCCGCACGCTTCGTGCAAGTGCGCGGAGGATTTCGACCGGTTCTTCGACGAGCAACTGCGTCGCCTGCGGACCGACCATATCGACTATTACCTTATGCACAACATCACTTCGCCCGCCCAGTGGGAGCGCGTGGTGGCGTTGGGCATCGAAGACTGGATTGCGCACCAAAAGGCTGCGGGGCGTATTCGCCAGATAGGTTTTTCGTATCACGGCAGTGCGGCGGACTTCCTCACGATGCTCGACGCGTATGACTGGGATTTTTGCCAGATTCAGTACAACTACGCTGGAGAGCGCTACCAAGCGGGAACGGCGGGACTTATAGCAGCCGCCGAGCGCGGGCTCGCGGTGTTTGTGATGGAACCGCTTTTGGGCGGACGCCTGGCGGGCAAGCTGCCTCCGCGGGCCCGCGCCGTGCTCGATGACGTACGCGATCCGTACCTGAAGACGCCGGCTGCTTGGGGCCTTTCGTGGGTGTGGAACCATCCTCAAGTCACGATGCTGCTTTCGGGCATGACCGATACCGCGCAGGTGGACGAGAACGCGGTGCTGGCCGATCGGGCCCTGCCGGATTCGATGACAGCCGCTCAGCTCGATACCATCGCACGCGTGCTGGCGGAGTTTGAAAAATCGAATCGCGTGCCCTGCACGGGATGCGGCTACTGCATGCCATGTCCCAAGGGTATTAACATTCCCGGCTGCTTTGCCGCTTACAACGCGAGCTATGCGCACAGCTGGTTTACGGGGCTGTCGCAATACTTTACGGCGAGCGCGGTGCGCACGAGCGAGCCCAAGCTCGTGAGCAATTGCGTCAAGTGCGGCAAATGTGCGCGTCACTGCCCGCAACACATCGATATCCCCGAGCGTCTCGACGACGCGCGCCGACGTTTCCAGCCTGGCCCCGTAACGGCCGCGCTTAAAGTCTTCAGCAAAACTCGCTCCTCATGACCCTTTTATATCTTGTGATGGAATAGTTCCTGTTTGCGGCAGAATAGGGCGATAGCAGGAACTATTTCGTCGCAACTGAAGGGGGCTGTCGTGGGCTATCGGGATTCATGTGATGATTTGCGTGAGGTTCGTTGGGGCGTTTTGGGCGCTGGGCACATTTCGCATCGATTTGCATCGTCGCTCAAGAAGGTCGACGGGGCACGGCTGGTGGCTGCGGCCGGCCGCACTCCTGCACATGTCGAGGAATTTTGTCGAGCGTTTTCGATCGATGCTGCGCACAGTTATGTCACGGCTGACGATGGCGGCGATGCGGCTTATGATGCGCTGATTGCCGACCCCGATGTCGACGCAATCTACTTGGCTCTTCCGCATGGTATGCATACGCGTTGGGCCTGTCGCGCGCTGCGCGCCGGAAAGGCCGTGCTGTGCGAAAAGCCGGCCGTTTTGAGTGAGGAAGAGGCTCTCTCGATTGCCTCCGCCTCTCGCGAGTGCGGCGTGCTGTTTATGGAGGCGATGAAGAATCGGTTTTGCCCGATGCGCACTCGCGTGGAGGACTTGCTTGCGTCGGGCGAGCTCGGCTGTATCGTCTCGATCGAAAGCGTGCAAAAACTCGATTATGGTGAGTTCCCTTCGAGTTATCTGCTCGATCCGTTGCAGGGCGGCTGTCTATATGACATGGGCTGCTATGCGGTCGGGTGGTTTGAGGATCTGCTTGCGGGTGCGTGCGATGTTTCGTCTCGTGAAGTTCGCTGGCGTGACGTATTAGGCGGCCGCGTGGATTGGGCCGATGAGATCCATATGAGTGTCGGCGGTATACCCATTCATATGGTGTGCGACGGCAAAGCAGCATATGAAAGCCGCTTAATGATTGCTTGCGAACGGGGTTCGGTGGAAATCGAGCGCCTCCATCGCCCCGAGCTCGCCCATGTGAAGTACTCCGACGGACGAATGCTCGAAATTAATGCCCCGTTTGATGTCGATGATTTCTACGGCGAAATTCAGCATGCGACGCAGCTCGTCCAGACGGGAGAGCTTGAAAGCCCCGTTATGCCTCTTGCCGCCACGCAGCGCTGCGCGCAGATAATCGATGCGATTCGCTTGACGCTCTAGGCTGCGGTGCTGGTGCTCAAGGGGGCTCGGCGGACCTTGCCCCTGATGCCCCTTTTATATCTTGCGGTGGAATACGGTCTGATTGCGCCAAAATAAGGCACCAATAGACCGTATTTCACCGCAACTGATGAGGGGGAGTTGGAGATGCTGACGATCGGGTGTCATCTTTCGACGACGAAGGGCTATCGGGCGATGGGGGAGACGGCGTTGTCCATTGGCGCCAATACCTTTGCGTTCTTTACGCGCAACCCGCGCGGTGGCAAGGCAAAAGACCTTGAAATGGATGACGTGGCGGCTCTGCGCGAGCTTATGGCGCAAAACGACTTTGGACCGCTGGTGGCGCATGCCCCGTATACCTATAACCCCTGCTCCGCTAAGGAGCGAGCGCGCGAGTTTGCCTTGGAGGCTATGGCGGAAGATTTGCAGCGTCTGGAAGCACTGCCCGGCAACTACTACAACTTCCATCCCGGTGCGCATGTGGGACAGGGGGCAGACGCCGGCATTCAGATGATTGTCGACACGCTGTGCCAGGTGATGTTTGAGGGACAGCAGACGACGGTATTGCTTGAGACCATGGCGGGCAAGGGCACCGAGGTGGGCCGTAGCTTTGAAGAGCTGACGCGCATTATCGAGGGCGTTGCCGCCAAGTGCCCGGAGCTGTCCGATAAGCTGGGCGTTTGTTTGGACACCTGCCATGTGAGCGATGCTGGCTACGACATCATCCATGACCTGGACGGCGTACTCGACGAGTTCGACCGCGTGGTGGGTATCGAGCGCTTGCGCGCCGTGCATATCAATGACTCCAAGAACCCCTGCGGCGCCCATAAGGATCGCCACGAGTGCATCGGCAAGGGCTACCTGGGTAGTGAAGAGTTTGGCGGCGGTATGCAGGTTATGCAGAATATTGTATCGAATAGCCGCTTGCGTGCACTTCCATTTATTTTGGAGACGCCGAACGAACTTGCAGGTTATGCAGCTGAAATCAAACTGTTAAGGTCATTGCAGCAGTAATGACTGTTGCTAAGTGGAGTATTCCATTCACGTTATGGGTTTGTTTCAATCAGTTTTCTCATTGCAGATTCGTAATTCCGGGTGCATAATAGCCAACAGTTTTTGCAGACCTCTGAATCAAACGGGGTCACTGGAAGGAGACTGATTATGAAGCTCAAGAAGCTTGGCGCGTTTGCAGCCACGGGCGCCATGGCGCTCGCCCTCGCACTGACGGGCTGCGGCTCGTCCAACGCCACCTCTGGTTCCGATGCCGGTTCCAGCAGCTCTGACGACGCTAAGGTCGAGAAGGTCGACGGCTCCAAGGAGTACGCGCTCGTCAAGGACGGTACGCTCACCGTCGGCACCTCTGCCGAGTACGCGCCGTTTGAGTACAAGGATGACAACGGCGACTACCAGGGCTTTGACCTTGAACTCATCAAGGCTATCGGTGACAAGTTGGGTCTGGATGTCGAGTACGTCAACAACGACTTCGACACGCTCGTCCCCGGCGTTGCTTCGGGCGCCAAGTACGACGTCGCTATCGCGGCTATCACCGACACTCCCGAGCGTGAGAAGGAAGTTACTTTCTCCGATTCCTACTACATGGACGATCAGGCTATCGTGACCAAGGTCGATAACACCGACATCACGGCCGACAACTACAGCGAGAAGCTCAACAACGCTGACGCTACCATCATCGTCCAGTCTGGATCGACCGCCGAAGCCTTTGCCCAGGAGAACTTCCCCAAGGCCAAGATCGTCCCCTACAAGGACGCTACCGAGTGCTTCAGCGCCCTGCAGTCCGATAAGGGTGACGCCGTAGTCACCAACCGCTCCGTTGCCAGCCAGCTGACCGCCGAGCAGTTCAACACCTGCCAGACCATCAAGCAGGTCAGCACCGGCGAGGAGTACGCCATCGCCATCAACCAGGGCAATACCAAGCTCAAGGACGACATCAACCAGGCCATCAAGGACCTGACCGACGACGGTACCGTTGACGCCCTCATGGCTAAGTACAACATCAAATAACTACTTGATTGCGCGCGGGCCCTTTCCGTTTTGCGGAGAGGGCCTTTGCGCTTCTCTTGACGGAGAGCGTTTCCGTCTCGTTTTGCCGGCAACTTCTACGATAGGAGCCACCTTGTCTCGACTGAACAAAGGGGCCGCGGAGCAGCGTTTTCCACTGCCCGCCTTGCTCAAAAAGCTAGCCTGCGTCATGGCCGTGGCGCTCGCGCTGGTGTGCGCGGGGGCATATGCGCCCACGACCGCCCAGGCGCTTGAGACCGCAAAGATCACCGCCCGACCCAACACCGGTTCGGGCAGCGCTGTGGTCGGCGGCACCGAGACGCGAATTACCTGGGAAGTTCAGGCCGATGCCGACGAGGAGCTGAGCGGTCTTTCGCTGACGTTTGTCGACGGCACGACGTTTGGTGCCGATGACACGCGATTGACGATGCTCTCGGGCGATGACCTCATGGACCGTACGCCCATGAAGCCTACGTGCAAGGTCGACGGCCAGACGCTCAAGATCGATTTTGGCGAGACGGCTCCGGCCGGCGGCTATTTCCGTGTCGAGGTCTACGGCGTGACCTTCCCCGTCGAGGGCGGCGACGAGGCTTTTAGCGGCACCTACACGTTGGCTGCCGGTTCAACCAAGAAGATCTCCAAGATTCCTTCCGTCGAGATTAAGGGCGTGACGGCATTCGATAACTTCCTGGCCGACCTTAAGGAGCAGCCGTGGGTCGAGGCATGGAATTCCAACATGTTCCTTCGCCTGTTCCTGAACCCGGTCATTTTGGTTCAGAGCCTGCCGATCGTCTTCAAAGGCTTCCTCATGTCGCTCTCGATCGTGCTCGTGGCATTTCCGTTGGCCATTCCCTTTGGCTTTGCCTTGTCACTCATGCGCATCTCCAAGTCGCGCATCCTGCGTTGCCTTGCCGGCATCTATGTGAATATCATCCGCGGTACGCCGGCGTTCCTGCAGATCTACATCGCGTTCTTTGGCCTGCCGCTGGCCGGCGTCAAGGTTGACGATTATGTGCTGGGCGTCATCGTCATGGCCATGAACTCGTCCGCCTACCTGTGCGAGATCTTCCGCGCCGGTATTCAGTCGATCCCCAAGGGCCAAAACGAGGCCGCGCGCTCGCTGGGCATGAACGCCTTCCAGACGCTGCTCTACGTTATGATTCCGCAGACGTTCCGCAATGTCCTGCCTACGCTGACCAGCGAGTTTATCCTGCTTTACAAGGATACGTCGCTGCTCGCGGCCGTGGGCGTGGTCGAGATCGTCATGAACGCCCGTACCATCGTGGCCACGACGGGTTCCATTACGCCGTATGTGGTTGCCGCGCTGTTCTACCTGGTCATCACCCTGCCGCTTGCTCGCTTGGTGAGCGGTCTTGAGGCGAGGCTTCTGGGGACGGCCGAAACCAAGAAGAAGCGTCCCGCCAAGAGCGCCGGACAGGTTGTCGCGACGCCCGCCGACCACATCGCCGGTCTGTAAGGAGGTCCTATCATGAGCGAAACCAATAACTCGAACGAGGTCGTCGTCAGCATCAAGAATCTCCAGAAGGCCTTTGGCGACAACGTGGTCCTGCGCGATATCGATCTGGATGTGCACAAGGGTGAGGTCGTTGTGGTCTTGGGCCCCTCGGGCTCGGGCAAGTCGACGATGCTTCGCTGCATCAATCGTTTGGAGCATCCCACGAGTGGCTCGATTATCGTTGAGGGCGTGGATGTGTGCGCCAAGGGTGTCGACCTCAACAAAGTGCGTACGCACCTGGGCATGGTCTTTCAGCAGTTCAACCTGTTCCCGCACCTGTCGGTCAAAAAGAACGTCATGCTTGCGCAGCAAAAGGTGCTCAAGCGCAGCAAGGAAGAGGCCGAGAAGATCGCCGTCGAGGAGCTCACCAAGGTCGGTCTGGCCGAGCGCATCGATTTTATGCCGAGTCAGCTTTCGGGCGGTCAGCAGCAGCGCGTGGCCATCGCCCGCGCCCTGTCGATGAATCCACACGTGATGCTCTTTGACGAGGCCACGTCGGCGCTTGACCCCGAGCTTGTCCGCGACGTCCTGGGCGTCATGCGCGACCTGGCACGTGACGGTATGACCATGATCGTGGTGACCCACGAGATGGGCTTTGCCCGCGATGTCGCCGACCGCGTCGTCTTTATGGACGGCGGCGTCATTGTGGAAGAGGGTACGCCGAGCGAGGTCTTCGACCACCCCAAGAGCGAGCGCACCAAGGCGTTCTTGGGCAATATCTCGTAGCTGGTTCATGCGGCTGGCATTACAGAAAACGGGGCTGGACATGAATCCAGTCCCGTTTTTTGTTGGGATGTCGATAATGTAGCGTGAGCCCCTTCTGTCGGGCTCGGTGGTGCTGCTAGGCCAGCTCGGCGCCAAGGGCACGGCAGGCCGCCTCGCCCTCATCGTCGGGCGCATCGTAGCAAATGACGGAGTCCACGACGTTGACTCCGGCCTCGTCGGCGTCGGCCTTCCAGTTGTCCATCCACTCGCCCTCGGCCCACGAATAGGAGCCAAAGAGGACGACCTTCTTGTCGCCGAGGGTCTCCTTGACCTCGTCCCACATAGGCTGAAACTCGTCATACTCAAGCTCCTCGGAGCCCATGGCGGGGCAGCCGAAGGCGAAGGCATCATATTCGGCGGCCTTGTCGGCAGAGAAGTCGGCGCAGGGGATGACCTCAGTCTCGGCACCCGCGGACGTGGCGCCTTCGGCGACGAGGTTTGCCATGGCCTCGGTGTTGCCCGTGCCGCTCCAGTAGACGACGGCGATCTTGCTCATGTTGAGTCCTTTCAGTTGTGCGGCAGGTTGCCGCGGCTTCTATGTTCTATCGGGTTGCCTGGGCAAGTTGCGCCAAGCTGCAGCCCTGCTGATAGACAAAGGTGAGGTATTGAGTGCAGGCACGGTAGGCGTCAAACATCGCAAGCGCTTGCTCGACATTCGTGTAGACCTTCCAAGCTCCAAAGACCTTGTAGTTCTCGCCGCGCTGGACGATAAACTCGTGCACGTCGTCGTAGGGATATCCAAGGAAGTAGCCTATTTCGTGCGGAAACTCGCAGGTGCAGTCGTTGCTGCAGCTAGCTTGCTGGGGTAGTGCGCATCGAGTCTGGCTACAAGCGCATTCCGCGACGTTATTGCTCGCGAGCGTGATGCGTGATGCCAAATGCACAAGGCATGTCGAAAGGTCTCTCGTGTCGTAGCCTTCCGAGGCGAGCGCTGTTTGGGCGCGAGGGTCTGCGAAATAGGTGGAGAGGCTTTTGGCTCGGTACACGTACACGAGTGCTCCGCAGGGCCGCCAGACCAAAACACTCAGGTGGATGCCGAGCGGGTCAAGCTCGCGATTGCACTGGGCGATAACGTTGAGCAGGCGTGCTCGACGTTCTGCGATGGTTTCGGTTGTGGTCGAGCCGTTCCCGTGGGCGTAGATGCCTGGATAGGTAAAGAGCGATGCCGGCTTGATGCCCGCGAGCGTGGGAGAGCAGTTGCGCACGACTGCCGCCTGAAACGTTGGGATGTCTATGGTTCGAGTCACGGCGCTCCTTACGGATCTAAACTGTTAGCCTAGGAAAACTTATACACGAAAGTAAGCCATGGTCAACAAAAAAGTTTGAAGAGGGAAACTAATTGACCGAACAGACATGATTTTGGGTTAAGATGGGGGCACCCCATGGGGGTATCTAGATAGTGCTACTTGAAAGGGGAGCG
The DNA here is from genome assembly GCA_938033205.1 of uncultured Collinsella sp. Taxonomy (GTDB): domain Bacteria; phylum Actinomycetota; class Coriobacteriia; order Coriobacteriales; family Coriobacteriaceae; genus Collinsella. The sequence continues at coordinate 73,298 of CALHJP010000034.1, forward strand.
CATGAGTGACTTGCTCAACCCTGCGAATCTCATCGTGCTGGCCGTCATTGCCGTCGGCATGTTTTTTGGACTGCGTCGCATTGCCGCTTCGACACACGGGAAGAGTTGCTGCAGCGATGGTACGAGCGGCAAGAAGGCCAAAAAGGTTGTTGTGGTGGATACCGATGCGTCACACTATCCCTATAGCGATGAGCTGCTCATCGGCGGCATGAACTGTGACGGCTGCGCTCAGAACGTAGCCAATGCCCTCAATGCGCTGGATGGCGTGTGGGCAACGGTGACGTATGCGGACCACACGGCACGCGTGCGCTCTAAGCAGCCGGTTGATCGTGGTGTCCTCGAGACGGCCGTGAAAGACGCGGGCTACTACGTCATGACGCTGTAAGTGCCGCCCTGGATGCGCTTCCTTGGCTAGGCTCGTCCGCGCAGTTCGATGTCTTGGATGTCGTCGAAGTCGATGGCGATGTCTCGGAGCTTGAGGAGCTTGAAGGCGGGGAGCGCCTCGTCGAGGATGCCGGTGCGGCTGCGATAGCCGTATGTATCGTAATAGGTGACACGAACCAAGTCGCCACGTTTGAGACCCTCGAGCTTTTTAGAAAGTACGAGGGCTTTTTCTTCCGTGAGCTCACGTTTTGACTCGACGGTGATTTCCTGCTTGCGCACGAGTTCGTAGTATCCCGTGAGGGCGGCAAAGGGCATAAACTGTGCGGCGCGGTTGGCGCGCACGGCACCGTTGGCAGTGAGGTTGGGGTCGGCGGCGCGGCGTCTGCCCTCGGGGTCCGCCAGGCGCTCGAAGGCGGTCGGCGGGCGCACGGGCTGCTGCTTGGGTTTAGGCACGATGTCCTCCAACTTGGCCGTTGCGTTCGCGCGCGGTGGCGCCGGCGGTAAAGCTTAATCCCTTGACGAGCGCGTTCTTGCCGTACTTGCCTTTCACGGCCAGGACGGCGCGCGCCAGGTCGCGCTCGCGCTCATCGGCCTCGATATCGCTGAACAGATCGATGGTGGCAAATTCCTCGGGCACAAGATTGCCAAATCCCAGGTTGATGCGCTTGACCGGTCGTTTGGGATCGACCGTTTGTGCCCAAAGGTCATCGAAATACCCCATGATTTTCTTAAACGAATTAGTGCGCTCGGGCAGCTTTCGCGAGGCGTTGGAGTGCGCAAAGAGTGCGGCATAGCCACCACGCGGTTTGCCGCCATGCTCTCCCACAAAGATGCCATCGATTGCCTGCGCTTCGCGCACCAGGCGACGCCTTTCGTCATCGCGCTGGACGGGCTTGGGAGCACGGGGCGCGAGCTCGGGGCCGTCGGTCGCTGCGGGCTCGATGCCCGAGGTGCTCGAGCGCAAGTGTCCGCAGCCGTCTATATACTGCGCCGTGCCGCTGGCGTTGAGCCGGCGTATGTCGGCGCGCTCGCTCGCGTAGCCCACAAAGAGCGAGATGCTGTCGCAGACCACGTGCTTATCGACTAGATCCAACACGGCGTTGTCGACCATTTCGCGCAAGACGGTGTAGGCCTGCTCGTAGGCATAGCCCTTCGAGAGCACCTGTCCTGTGGTGGTCGAGGTCGCTTGCGGGCGATAGGCTTGGATATCGGCGATGGTTGTCGGCTCGCGCCCGAAGGCGTGGTCGATGAGATATTCGGCATTGACGCCGAGTTCGTCGTAGAGCAGGTTCTCGTCGAGTGCGGCGACGCCCATCAGGTCGTAGACGCCGTATTTCTCGAGACGGGCCGCCACGCCGGGGCCGATGCCCCAGATGTCGGTGATGGGGCGATGGGGCCAGATCTCCTTGCGAAAGATCTCGTCGTCGAGTACGCCAATGCGGCTGGCTACGTGCTTGGCGGTGATGTCGAGCGCCACCTTGGCCTGGAATAGGTTGGGGCCGATACCGACCGTCGCCGTGATGCCGGTGCGCCCCAAGACCTCGTCGCGCAACATGCAGGCGAACCCTTCGGCATCGGTGTGATAAAGGTCCAGATAGGGCGTCACGTCGATAAAGCACTCATCGATGGAGTAGACGTGCACGTCCTGGGGGCTGACGTATTCCAGATAGACGCCGTAGATTTGCGCCGACACCTCCATGTAGTGTTGCATGCGCGGCACTGCTTTGATGTAGTCGATGCCGTCGGGAATCTCGAATAGACGGCAGCGGTTGTGTATCCCGAGGTCCTTCATGGTCTGCGTGATAGCGAGACAGATGGTCGTGCGTCCGCGCGATTCGTCGGCAACGACCAGGTTGGTGGTGAGCGGATCGAGCCCACGATCGACGCACTCGACGCTGGCATAAAACGTCTTGAGGTCGATGCAGATGTAGGTGTGCTGCTCGTGCTCCATCCGAGCCTCCCATCAAACACATGTTCTTATCGAATACCTGTTCGATAATACCTGCTCGACCGGACACCGTCAAAACCTGCCCCTTTTTGGCAGGTATGGTCGTGCGGCTGCATCGGGTTTTTAACGCAGCCCTAAAGAGTGCGTAACAGCTCGGAAAAGCTCGCTTCGTAGCATGAGGCTAACGATTGATACCACCATAAAGCACGGAAGGGTTGTGGGGATAATGGTCAACTATGGGTTTGGTATGCCGACGCGCTTGGTTGCGGATGGGGATGTGGCTCGCTGGTGCGGGCGATTGGTTGCCCACTATGGCGGCACCAAGGCACTGGTCGTGCTGGGAGGCGACAAGCACACGCGTGATGAGCTCGTTTCGGCGGCGCTGGGCTCGCTCGATCGCGCCCTGCTCGAGCGCGTGCTTTTCCGCTGCGGCTCGGTTGAAGGCGACGGAGGAGACGAGCTGATCGACGAAGCGTTGGCCCTGGCGATCGACGAAGGCGTGGACTTTGTCTTGGCGATTGGCGATGCCGATACTGCCGGCTTTGCGCGCGAGCTCGCCCGTCGCATGGCGGCGCTCGATGTCGGCGAAGACGGTTTTGTCCCTTATGGATGTATCGTCTCGGAGGGCAAGGTGCCTGCCGTCGTGGGGGCCGGCGAGGTTCCCGTTTTTGCCATCATCGCGCCCGAACTGCTGGAGGGCATCGGGTCTCCTCTGCGTGAGTTGCTCGGTAGCGTCTGCGCTGCGGCCTAATATTTGGCATAAAGGGATAGGTTATTTTTGATTGGTAAAGCGTTTGACCTGCCAAATTAAACCTGTCCCTTTTTGGTCGGTTGCCGTTTGGGGGCCGATTGGCAACGCTCGCTGATTATAGTCTTGACCTGCGCTAGAATAGTGGCATCTGAATGTCCGGGCGCATGGAGGCGTGCGCCCGTATGCTGAGGAGGACTCTATGGCAACTGTTGCCGCACCTATCGATGCTACGTCGACTGCCGCTTGGAAGGCGCTCGAGGCCCATCAGGAGAAGCTCGAGGCCGAGGGTATCGACCTCAAGGCCTGGTTCGCCGCCGATGCCGAGCGCGTGAACAAGCTGAGCTTTGACGCCGGTGACCTGCACTTCGACCTGTCCAAGAACCTGGTGACTGATGAGACCGTCAAGCTGCTGTGCGATCTTGCCCGCGAGGTGAAGCTCGAGGAGCGCCGCGACGCCATGTTCTCCGGCGAGCACATCAACACCACCGAGGACCGCGCCGTCCTGCACACCGCGCTGCGCCGCCCGGCAAGCGAGAAGGGCCAGCTCATCGTCGACGGCCAGGACGTCGTCGCCGACGTGCACGAGGTTCTCGACCGCATGTATGCCTTCGCCGAGCGCGTGCGCTCCGGTGAGTGGAAGGGTGTTACCGGCAAAAAGATCGAGCACCTGGTGTCCATCGGCATCGGCGGCTCCGATCTGGGCCCGGTCATGGCCTACGAGGCCCTGCGTCCCTACGCCGACGCCGGTATTGACTGCCGCTACATCTCCAACATCGACCCCAACGATCAGGCAGAGAAGCTCAAGGGCCTCGATCCCGAGACCACGCTCGTGATTATCGTCTCCAAGACTTTCACCACGCTCGAGACCCTCACCAACGCTCGTGAGGTCAAGACCTGGATGCTCGAGCAGCTCAAGGCTCAGGGTGCCATCGACGGCTCCGATGAGCAGAACGCCGAGGCCGTGGCCAAGCACTTTGTCGCCGTTTCCACCGCACTCGAGAAGGTCGAGGCCTTCGGCATCGACCCCGCCAACGCTTTTGGTTTCTGGAACTGGGTCGGCGGCCGCTACTCTGTCGACTCCGCCGTGGGCCTGTCGCTGATCGTCGTGCTCGGCCCCGAGCGCTTCCAGCAGTTCCTTGAGGGCTTCCACGCCATCGACGAGTACTTCTGCAACACCCCGCTCGAGAACAACGCCGTCGCGCTGATGGGCCTGCTCAACGTCTGGTACGTCAACTTCTTCGGTTCCAAGAGCCACGCCGTGCTGCCGTACTGCCAGTATCTGCACCGCTTCCCGGCCTACCTGCAACAGCTCACCATGGAGTCCAACGGCAAGCACGTCCGCTGGGACGGCAGCGCTGTGACCTCCGATACCGGTGAGATCTTCTGGGGCGAGCCCGGTACCAACGGTCAGCACGCCTTCTACCAGCTGCTGCACCAGGGCACCGTGGTGGTCCCGGCCGACTTTATCGCTTTCGCCAACACTGCCAACCCCGCAACCGACAGCGGCCAGGACGTCCACGAGCTGTTCCTGGGCAACTTCCTGGCCCAGACCAAGGCGCTCGCCTTTGGTAAGACGGCCGACGAGGTTCGTGCCGAGGGCACGCCCGAGCAGATCGTCCCGGCCCGCTGCTTTGAGGGCAACCGTCCGACGACCTCGATCTTCGGCGACACGCTGACCCCGTTCGCACTCGGCGAGCTCATCGCCCTGTACGAGCACATCACGTTTGTCGAGGGCACGGTCTGGGGCATCGACTCCTACGACCAGTGGGGCGTCGAGCTGGGCAAGCAGCTTGCCAAGCAGATCACCCCGGCCTTCCACGACGACGCCGCCAAGGCCGAGCAGGACGCTTCGACCCAGGCGCTCATCGAGTTCTATCGCGCTCATCGCAAGTAGTCTTTACGGCTGAGTTGGCTTATGGCTGAAAGGGGCCCGTATCCGTTGGGATACGGGCCCCTTGCTATTTGGATAGGATGGAATGTATCGGGAGGCGCCTCGACGGGCATCGCAATCGTCGAAGGCGCGCCGTTCATGTTTGGGACAATATGACATTTTTCCCGTTGCAAACAGCGCCGCCGTGGGTGTTCTGTATGATGGCTCAGACAAGGTTGTTCAATGACAGGGAGGCATATATGGCAATCAAAGCCATCGCAATGGATATCGACGGTACGCTCACCAACGATCAAAAGGTCATCAGCCCGCGTACGCGCGAGAAGCTGCTCGCGACGCAGGAGTCGGGCATTAAGCTCATCTTGGCTTCGGGCCGTCCCGCATGGGGGTTGCACGCCTTGGCGCAGGAGCTCGACCTTCAAAACCATGACGGTCTGCTAGTTGCCTTTAATGGCGCGCATGTGGTCGACGCTCAGACCGATGAGGTCCTTTTTGACCAGGCCATGCCGGCTGACGAGCTGCACCGTCTGATTGATCATCTGCGCAATTTCGACGTGATCCCTATGATTTCGCTCGGTCGCGATTTGCACGTCGAGGACTCGTACCATTGTATGATCACGCTGCCTGACGGCTTGCAGAAGAATATCGTCAAGTATGAGCGCGATGCGTGCGATCTTAAGATTCGCGAGGTCGAGAGCTTGCATGAGGTCGTGGACACTTATCCCGTGGACAAGCTGCTGACGGCGGGTGATCCGACCTACCTGCAGGCGCATTACGAGGAGATGTATGCGCCCTTTACCCAGACGCTTTCGGGCATGTTTACGGCCGACTGGTACTTTGAGTACACGGCGCCCGGTATCGACAAAGCCCGTGCGCTCGAGGGTGCCCTGCCCAAGCTCGGTATCGATGCCAGCGAGGTCGTCTCGTTTGGCGACGGCCAGAACGACAAGTCCATGATTGAGTGGGCCGGCACCGGTGTTGCCATGGGCAACGCCGTCGATGAGGTTAAGGCAGTTGCCCAGATGGTAACCGCCAATAACAACGAAGACGGTATTGCAGTGGCGCTGGATAAGCTGCTGGGTTAGAATCGCCGATTAATGCATGGTTTGGGCGCCTGCTTGCGGGCGCCCTTTTGTTAGGGAGGGTGCCGTGTCCGCATTTCCGTTCGACGCCGTTATCTTTGACATGGACGGCGTCATTGTCGATACCGAGTATTACTACCTGGGCGAGACTGCCGCGTTTGCCAAGGAGCTTGGGTTGAATCTGACCCAAGAGGAGTTGAACGGGCAGGTTGGTACCTCACATCAGTTCTTCCTGCATATGCTGGTCGATTGGTTTGAGCGCGCCGGTAAAGGGCACTTCACTGGCGAGGAAGCATTGGCCCGTTGGGACGAGTGGGCGCATAAGCGTCCGCGTGACTACCAGGCTTTGATTAACCCGGGCGCTGTGGATACGATTCGCGAGCTGCCGCGCCGCGGCGTTCGCGTGGCGCTTGCCAGCTCGTCTCCCATGGATAGCATCGAGGAAGTGCTCAATGCATGCGGGCTGTCGGATGCCTTTGAGTATGTGGTGAGCGGCGAGCAGTTTAAGGAGAGCAAGCCCGAGCCCGACATCTACCTGCATGCGCTGGACCTGTTGGGGCTGCCTGCGGTCCGTTGCTGCTGCGTTGAGGATTCGGTGCCTGGCATCACTGCCGGCAAGCGTGCCGGCCTGACGGTCATTGCCAAGCGCGAGGAGCGCTTTGGCTTTAGCCAGGATGCCGCGGACAAGATCATCGACCAGCTGCCGGAGCTGCTCACGCTTTCTTAGGAGCGCGGTAGTTGCGCGTTTTTCGGGTCTGATGAGTAAATAGCCGACATTTTGGTGCGACACCTAGCATACTTTAAGCTAATGCGGGCTTAAGGACTTGTTGAATGCCCTTAAGCCCGTTTTAGACTTAATTGTGCTTGGAGAGGGTATATGCCACCGACTGAAGGGCTAACTGACGGTAAAGCAGCGATACCGCTGTACCAACAGGTTATCGATATCATCAAAAACGAAATCAACTCCGGTGCCTACAAGGCAGGTGCGCGGATACCCAACGAATTCGAATTGGCTGAGAGCTATAAAGTTGGCCGCGTTACCGTGCGACGCGCTATTGAGGAGCTCGTCCAACAGGGCTATCTAACGAAGCGACAGGGGAAAGGCACGTTTGTCAATGCCCCCAAGCTCAAGCGCAAGATTCGCCAGAAGGATGACGTCCAGAGTTTTTCGGACGCATGCCGCGTTAACGGAATGGAACCGGGGGCGCGTGTCATTTCGAGAAAGATACTGCCGGCGGATTCCACCGAGGCACAGTTCTTTGGTGTTGCCGTTGGAACTGACTTGATCTGCGTTGAGCGCGTGCGTACTGCCGATGGCGTCCCTGTCATGCTCGAGAACAACATATATGTTTACGAGGACAACGCCTATCTATCAACGGCACCTCTATCTAACCAATCCATTTTTGAGTTCGTGCGCAACCGGACGGGCCGCACGCCCGCGTTTACCGACCCATGCACGCTTGAGATCGCGTGTGCGTCGCCCGAGGTCGCTCGGTTGTTGGCAGTTCCCGTTGGCGAACCCTTGTTTTATATGGAAGCCTTCTTTTTCGATGAGCAGCGGCGGCCGTTTATCATCGGTCGTCAGCGGATCGTTGGGTCTCGCTACGTTTTTGACATCTAGGACATTGCGTATGAAAGCGCCCGGTGGATCATCTCACCGGGCGTTTCCATACCGTTCACGGCGCAAACGCAACCGTTCAACCGCGTTGCGGCAATCAGTTTGAAATTATCTTGATGACGAGAAAAGCTGCTGGTAACCTATAGAACGTCATAGAACGTTTGCCTTGTGCAAACGTTGAAGCGAGATGCGATGCAGTCTCGAGTTCTTTGGAGGTATCTATGTCAGATACGAAGGCGAAGAAGACAAACAGACGTTTTAAGTTCAAATTACCGCATGTCTATACGATCATGTTCTTGCTGATCGTTGTCTTTGCGGTCTTGACTTGGATCGTTCCCTCTGGTCAGTATCAGCGCAAGACGATTTCGACAGCGGCGGGCGAGCGTGAAGTCGCCGTTGCTGGAACCTATGAACAGGTCGATAAGAACTACACCGATTCCGAGACCGGCGAGACCATCAATTTGGGGCAGGATATCTTCGCGGTCCTGCAAGCGCCCACTAAGGGCATCCAGGAGGCTGCCGACGTCGTTGCGTTCGTCTTATTGATTGGCGGGTCGTTCGCAATCATCACCAAGACCAACGCTTTGAATGCCGGCATGAGCCGTGTGATTAAAAAGCTCAAGAACAAGGACATCCTCATCATTCCCATCACGATGACGTTGCTGTCCATTTGCGGCACCACGTTTGGTATGTCTGAGGAAGCCCTGCCGTTCTATGCCATCTTCATTCCCATCATGATGGGTATCGGTTATGACTCGATGACGGCATTCATCATCTGCTTCCTTGGTCCTAACCTGGGATATTGCGCTTCGACCATCGATCCGTTTAATGTTTTGATCGCCCAGGGCATCATTGGCATCGAGGGCAATCCGCAACTGTGGCTGCGCGCCGTTTCTTGGGTCATCTTCACTGCCGTCGGTATCGCATGGGCCATGCGCTACGCCATGCGCGTCAAGAAAAACCCCGAGTCGTCCATTACGTACGAGGACGATAAGCTCAAGCGTATCGAGTTTTCCGTGACCGATGCCTCCATCGAGGAAGAGTTCACTACCCGTCAGAAGCTCGTGCTTATCGATTTTGCTTGCGGTATGGGCATTATCGTCTGGGGTCTTGTTACCCAGGGTTGGTACATGAATGAGATTTCCGCCGTGTTCCTTGGCATGGGCTTGCTTGCCGGTATCCTGGGCGGTCTTGACCAGCAGACGATTGCTGAGGAGTTCGTTAAAGGTCTCGCCGACTTTGCGTACGCCGCCATCGTTATCGGTATCGCTCGCGGTATTCTGGTCATCGCCGAGGGCGGCATGATCATCGACACCATCCTCCAGGCGCTCGCTACTGCGCTCGCCGGTGCACCCGCCGCCGTCTACACCACGTTTATGTATGTCGTCCTTGGCCTGCTCTCTTTGCTGGTTCCCTCGAGTTCTGGCCTGGCGGCACTCACCATGCCCGTTATGGGCCCCCTGACCGAGCTCATGGGCCTCAATCCCGAGGCGGCCGTTACCGCGCTCCAGTTTGCCAACCAGACCATCAACACCATCAGTCCCGTGGCGGGCATGACGGTTGCCGGCCTTGGCGTGGCTAAGATTTCGTTTGGCCAATGGTGGAAGACCATTTGGAAGTTCTTCATCTTCATGGTCGTCTTTGGCCTGATCGTAACGGCAATTTCTGGCATGCTTCCGGCGTAGGTGGTTGTGATGTCTGATCGTTTGGCGGTCCTGACGTCTAAGAGCGTCTTTACCGGTACGGGGGACCTGCCGTTTGAAGGTTTCGTAGCGGTCCGTGACAATCGAATTGAGGCGGTTGGCACCAAGTGTGAGCTAGCTTCGTATTTGACCCAGGCGGACGAGGTGGTTGACCTGGGCGACCGCACCGTCATGCCTGGCCTGATCGATGTGCATACCTTCTATACAGGCTGGGCGCTGCGGACGTTGGGGCCTGATCTGTCCGGCATCGCTGATGCCAAAGAGGCCGTGTCGCTCTTGCGTGCATGGAAAGAAGATCATCCGGATTGCGCGGCGGCTTTTGGCCACAACCTACCCGAAACGTTGGCATCGGATGCCGAGAACGCAAATACGGCGGCTGTGTTTGACGATTGTTTTGGCGATATCCCTGTCGTCTGCTTTACACCGGGTGCGGAGACCTGCGTTCTCAGTGCTGCCGCCAGTGCGCGATACGGCTTCACACCCCAGGCGTGCTATGCCGAGAAGATCTGGCGCATGATGAGCGATTTCCTCGCGCTGCCCGAGGTACGTGCGGGGTATTCGGACTACATGAGCATGCTTAACGAGCGCGGCGTTACCGCCATCAAGGAGATGGCGTTTGATGACTACTACGGTTTTGCCGACGAAATGGCTCGCCGTGAGGAATCTGGTGAGCTGACGGTTCGCGTCTCTATGATGTCGCAGCCGGTGGGTGCCGGTGCAAATCTGTCGTATGCTCGCGAGGCACGAGAGCGCTTTCGGGGACCGTTCGTTCGTTTTTCTGGCTTCAACCGTATGACCGATCGCGGCGTATGGGCGGGGCTTGCCGAGATGATTGACCCCTATGAGGACACGGCCGATGCGGGAGCTGCCGGCAAGACGGTTGTCGAGGAGCCCGAGTGGGATCTGATTGAGAACGAGCTGCGTGCAATTGATGCTGACGGCTTCCGATATTCTTTGCATTGCCAGGGCGATGGCGCCGTTCGTCGCACCGTGGCGCTCTATGCCTCGCTGCCTCGAGACGAGCATGGACGGTTGCTTCGCCGCCATGCGATTACCGATCTCGAGAACTCTGACCCGACCGATCTTGTCGAGTTTGGCAAGTTAGGTGGAATTTGCGAGGTCTATCCGCAGATTCTGACGCTGGACCGGCGCGAGGATTGCCTGTCGATGATGCGTCGACAAATTGGCGAGACGCGACTTTTGCACAGCTGGAATCGCCGCGGCATGGAAGATTCCGGATGCACGGTGTGCTGTGGTACGGATTTGCCACTGCTGATTCCGAGCCTGGGCGAGTCAATCTACAGCGCGTGCGGTGGATACTTCGACGATGGACTGCCCGTGAATGAGGCCAACGCGCTGACGCTTGTCGAGCTCTTGCGTGCTTGGACTGCCGGGGGCGCGTACGATTTGATGCGCGAAGACGAACTGGGTACGCTTGAGGTCGGCAAGCTTGCCGATATCTGCGTGCTCGATCGGGATGTGTTCGACCTCGATTATCGCGACGCACGCGATCTTTCGGTTGATATGACGATGTCGGACGGACAAATCGTGTTCGATCGAAATAAGGAGGCATAAGATGTCTGAATCCAAACCGACGCTGCGCCGCGAACAGATTGCGGGCATGAATATCCACTACATCATGTGGTCGCTCGATTATTTCCTTGATGTGCAGCAGCGTTTGGGCTTTGAGTCCATTGAGCTGTGGTGTGCGGAGCCGCATGTGACGCTCGACCACACGGGCTACTTTGAGGCTGAGGTCCTGGCGAAAAAGGCTGCAGGCCGTGGGCTTAGGTATCGTACTCTGTGCCCCGAGAATGTTGTCTATCCTTGGCAGTACTGCGCACGCAAACCGCTGCATGAACAGCGCAGCCTGGCGTACTTTAAGCACGGCATTGAGCTTGCCGAGGTACTTGGGTGCGACCGTATGTCCGTCAACTCGGGCTGGGGCGACTGGGACGAGGACCGCGAGGAAGCCTGGAAGCGCAGCCGCGAGCACTTGTCCATTCTGGCGGAGTATGCCGGCGAGCACGGTCTGGTGCTTACGGTGGAAAGCCTGCGTCCCGAGGAGAGCAACCTTGTAACGACGGTTTCCGATGCGAAGCGCATGATTGACGAGGTCGCGAGCCCGTACTTACAGCCCATGGTTGATACAACCGCGATGGGCGTTGCGGGCGAGACGCTCGAGGACTGGTTTGCCGCCTTTGGTGATGGGGCAATTCACGAGATGCACTTTATCGACGGTGACCCGTATGGCCATCTGGTGTGGGGCGATGGCAAGCACGATATGGACGCCTTCGTCGCCACGCTTAATGCCCATGGTTTCGATGGCATGCTGGGCCAGGAAATCACGGACGGGCGTTACTACGATGACCCGGCGGCGGCAGATGCCAAGAACATGGCCGCATTCGAGAAATATCTGATTGACTAAAACAACTATCGGCCACGCAGCCAACGTCATTGATTGCGGACCAAACAAGAAAGGAACTGGATATGAACGCACACGATCTGATCAAAGAGGCAATTGCCGAGAAGGGCAAGTTCGACAGCGTCTACTGGATTGCTTGCGGTGGCTCCATGATCGATTTGATCCCGGCTCATGAGCTTCTGCAGCGCGAGGCAACCACCTTCACTTCGTATATCTATACGGCTCGCGAGTTTGATATCATGCGCCCGCGCCGCTTGGGTGAGAAATCCCTGGTCATTGCTTGCAGCCACAGCGGCAACACCCCCGAGGTCGTCGAGGGCTGTGAGATTGCCCTTGCTGCCGGCGCTACGGTGATCGCCCAGACCGACAACGCTGGATCCAAGATTGACTCCGGCAAGTGGACCACGTGGGTCTACCCGTGGGGCGAGGGCGTGCCGCAGGCCGAGGTCCCCGCTGGCATTTCGCTGTCGCTTGCGGCCGAGCTGCTCGATCAGCAGGAGGGCTACGCCGATCTTGCCGATATGTATGCCGGTATCGCCGAGATGGATAAGATTCTTCCCCCGGCACGTGAGAAGGTAAATGCCGAGCTAGGCGATCGTTTTGCCAAGCTTTGCCAGGAGCACGAGTTCTTCTACATTCTGGGCAGCGGTCCCAACTTTAGCCAGACCTACGGTTTCGCTATCTGCTCTCTTATGGAGATGCAGTGGCAGCACTGCAGCTACATCCACTCTGCCGAGTACTTCCACGGCCCCTTCGAGGCTACTCAGGATGGCGTTTTTTACTTCCTGCAGATGGGCTCCAGCGAGTGCCGTGCTATGGACGAGCGCGCCCTTGCGTTCCTTAAGACGCATACCGATACGCTGATGGTGCTCGATGCCAAGGAGTACGGTATGGAAGCCGTGCCGGCGAGCGTCCGTGCCTATCTGGACCCGGTGCTGTTCTACGCCATGAACTGCGAGCTGCGTGCTGCACGCGGCAAGGTGTTTGATCACGATCCCGATTTCCGTCGCTATATGGGTGTTGTCGAGTACTAGAAGGGGCAAAGGCCATGGCATTTAACGTTAACGCGCTCGGATTTGGCGACAACGTCGTCGATCGCTACGAGCATATCCACACCATGTATCCCGGCGGCAATGCGGTGAACTTCGCCGTTTATGCCAAGAAATGCGGTGCAGCACGCTCTGCATACATGGGCATTTTTGGCAATGACGCCGCTGCCGAGCATGTCATTGCAAGCCTCGAGGATGAGGGTATCGAGCTTGACAAGTGCGAGCAGATGATTGGCGAGAACGGAGCGGCTCGCGTGACCGTCGTTGACGGTGACCGTGTCTTCCTCGGTTCCAACGAGGGCGGTATCCGTGGCGATGCGCGCTATGTTCTCGATCGCTTTGACCTTTCGTACATGAAGCAGTTCGATGTGGTTCATTCGGGCAACTATTGCTTCACCGAGCGCGAGCTGCCCAAGTTGAAGGCTGCGGGCGTCACGGTCTCTTTTGACTTTTCGGACGACTCCACCGACGAGTACTACGAGCAGATTGCGCCCTACGTCGATTTTGCTTTCTTTAGTGCGGCGGATGCCGCGAGTGAGGACGAGATTCGCGAGCGTCTGGCATGGGTGAAGGGTCTGGGTCCGCGTTTTGTGTCGGCTACGGCGGGCGCCGAGGGCTGCATCGCTTACGACGGCGAGCGTTATTACCGCCAGCTGGCTAAACCGGTAACGGACATGAAGGACACCATGGGGGCGGGCGACTCGTTCCTCACCTCGTTTTTGATGTGCTATCTCGATTCCGCCAAGCGTGGTGAGGGTGGCGCCGAGGCCATCGAGCGCGCGCTCGACTTTGCTGCCGGGTTTGCCTCGACCGTGTGCGGCATGGAAGGTTCTTGGGGCCACGGAGCACCAATCGTCGAATAGCTTAAGAAAGCGTACGGCGGTCTGGCTATGAGGCCTTGGACAGCCGATGCAAAACAATAAGCGAAACGCGAAAAGGGGGCTCGCCATGTGGTGGGTCCCCTTTTGAACATTGGAGAAGACCATGGGTATTAAAGCGTGTGCGGCTGGTTTTTGCTGTGCGGACGTCTATCAAAACATCGGCGTGTTCTATCCGACTGGTAATGGCATTGACTGGGGTATCCATCTTGCACGAATGGGCGTTTCGGTATCCGCCGTGTCGGTTGTCGGCAAGGACGAGTACGGAGACAAGATGGGAGAGGCGCTGGCCGCCGAGGGGTTTGATATCTCTCATCTGCGGGTGGAGGATGGCGACACCTCGGTGATGCTCATGGCATTGAAAGACGGCGTCGATCGCGTGCATCTCGAGGCAATCGATGGCGTAATGGAGACATATCGTCCGAATGAAGATGACCGGGCGTTTATCCTAGAGCATGACATCATTCATACCGACCTGTTTGGCAATTGTTTGGACCTCCTGCCCGAATGGCATGATGCGGGCAAGACGGTGGTTATGGACTTCTCGGTGTTCAGCCAGGATCCCGAATATGCATGCGAGGCTCATTTTCCTTACGTAGATTATGCGTTCATGTCGTTTGAAGAGGACACTCCGGAGCTGCGGGACTGGGTACGCCACGTGCAGGAATTGGGACCGCGCGTTGCGGTTGCCACGCTTGGCGAGAAGGGGAGCATTGCCTATGACGGTGAGCGCTTCTATGAGTGCGGGATCGTACCGGCGGAGAGGGTCGTTAATACCGTGGGTGCCGGCGATTCGTATATTGCCGGGTTTACCAAGGGCGTGATCGATGGCCTTGATATTCCGGCGTGTATGAAGGCGGGCGCTGAGCTGTCGTCCCGAGTGATTGGTTCGTTTGAGCCGTACTAGGGTCAAATGCCTGGAAAGGAGTACGAAATGGTTATCGACATGTTGGTCCAGCCCATGCTCTACGGCGAGATCTGTACGCCGGGTGATGAGCCTGATGGATTCGGTTTTTGGTCACGAGAATTTGGTATGGGGCATATGGGCCCTATGGATTGGGATGAGCTTCAAGTCGAGATGGACGTCTGCGACGTGCAGAAGAGCGTGCTCATGCCGCTCGATGTAACCACGGCATGCGGAGGGCACTTTGGCACCAATGACCAGATTGCCATGCTGGTTGCCGCGCATCCCGATCGTCTGTGGGGATTTGCGAGCGTAGATCCGCAGGTGAGCGGTGCCGCAGGCGAATTGGAGCGCGCCTTTACCGAGTTGGGGGCAAAGGGGCTTTGCCTGCATCCGGCAAAGCAGGGTTTTGCCCCCGAAGATGCCGTGGCCGAGCCGCTTTACGAGCTGTGCGAGCGCTATAACAAGCCGGTGGTTTTTCATGCCGGTATGTCTTGGGAGCCGGGTGCAGAGCTCTCGCGCAGTAACCCGCTTGCATTTGAGCACACAATCGCAACGCATCCAAATGTGCGTTTTAGTTTGACCCACTTTGGCTGGCCCTGGGTGCGCGAGACCGTGGCGATGCTGCTCAAGTATCCCAACTGCTACACGGACACTTCTATCACTTACATCGATTCGCCCGAGGAGATGATGCAGCGTCTTTTCACGGTCGATATGGGGCCGCTGTGGTATGAGCGCGCGCTATCGCATCAAGTGATGTTCGCCAGCAATACGCCGCGCTTCCGTGCATTCAAACTCAAGCGGGCGCTCGATACCGTGCCCATGCGCGATGATGCGCGAGAAAGGCTCTACTGGGGTAATGCCCTGCGTTTTCTTGAAGGAGATGAGTAAACATGGTGACGCTCGAGACATTGAGCTATCTATCGACTGCTCCGGACCAGTTCATCGATATTACCGAAGACGTGCACGCTGCCATCGAACGCAGCTCGGTGACCAATGGCTTGGCGGCGATTATTTTGTCGCATACGACCTGTGGAATCGTGGTAAACGAGGGGCTGCCCTGCGTGGAGACGGATCTTATGGAGACGCTTGATCGCATCGCCCCACTCGATGCCCCCTATGCGCATGCACACTTCCTGCCGAGCTATGGAGCCACCGGCAACAACCCCTGTGGGCATATCAAGAGCATGATTTGTGGAAACAGTTGCTTCTTTCCCGTCCAAGATGGCCACATCGTGTGCGGAAGTGCCCAGAACATCTATCTTGCGGAGTTTGACGGTCCGCAGAAGCGAAAGGTGTACGTCGAGGTGCTGGGGGAGTAACGTCCCTGCAATAACCCTATGAAGGAGCACGTTATGTCGTTTCTAACTTCGATGTTCAAGAACGAAAAGCCGGTTATCGGAATGCTGCACCTGCGTCCTCTGCCGGGCGATCCGCTGTATTACCCGGGCGGAAGCGTATCGCAGGTCGTGGAAGCCGCCAAGCGCGATCTCGAGGCGTTGCAGCAGGGCGGTGTCGATGGCATTTTGATTACCAATGAGCTCTCGATGCCCTATGAGCAGCACGTTTCTCCCTCAACCCTTGCATCGATGGGCCATGTAATCGGGACTCTGTCCCATGATTTGTCGACCCCTTGGGGAGCTGAGGCAATTTACGATGGTGATGCCACAATCGAGCTGTGCGCTGCCGTCGATGCGCAGTTCACGCGCTGCAATTTTTGCGGTGCCTGGGCCGGTGATCTCGGGCTGATTAACCGAGATTTCGCTCACACCATGCGTCGCAAGGCGGCGCTGCGCCTGGACGACCTCAAGCTTTTTCATTTCATCACGAGCGAGGGGGAGGTTTATCTCAACGACCGCACGACTGCGGACATTGCCGATTCACTTCTCTTTAATTGCCTACCGGATGCGATGGTCATCGGCGGTTCGGCTGCCGGTCGTGGCGCTTCGGGCGAGCTTGCCGATGAGGTCCGCGAGCGTGTTGGCGAAGTACCTGTGGTATGTGGCACCGGTTGTCGCGAAAATACCGTGGCTGACGTATTTGCTCACTACGATGGCGCGTTTGTCGGCACGTGCTTAAAGCGCGACGGAAAGCTGGATGCCCCGGTTGATGTTGAGCGGGTAGTTCGTTTTATGGCTGCCGCTCGTGCGGCGCGAGGGGAGTAGGCACCTATGGCGCTCTATCTGGGTATTGATATTGGGACAAGCGCCTCTAAAGGCGTTTTAATCGATGATCGATGCAACATCGTTTGCCAAGCCTCTTGTGGACACGAGACGGACAACCCGCGTGATGGATGGTATCAGCATGATGCGGAGGCAGTTTGGTGGGGCGATTTTTGCCGCTTGTCGCGCGAGCTGGTGGTGCGATCGGGGGTTAACGCGGCGCAGATTGGATGCGTGGGCCTTTCCGCATTGGGTTGCGACTGCGTGCCGGTCGATACCGAGTGCAACGCGCTGGCGCCCGCGATTTTGTATGGAGTCGATGCACGTTCGAAGCCGCAGATTGACGAGCTCCTTTCCGAATATGGGTCAGATCGTGCACGCGAGCTTTTCGGGCACGATCCCTGTTCGTCAGATATTGCTCCCAAGATCTTGTGGTTTAAGCAGAATATGCCCGAGGTGCACGAACGTGCCGCGAAGTTCCTGACGGCGTCATCGTTTCTATGCGCAAAGTTGACGGGGCGTTTTACGGTGGACCGTTATTTAGCGGAGGATTTTCTTCCCCTATATGACCGCTACACTTGGAAGGTTGATGCTCGGGAATGTGCTCGTTTCTGCCGGCCTGACCAGATGGCGGAGGTAATGTCGGCTACCGATATTGCCGGGGTGATTACGCAGTGTGCGGCTGAGGCGACGGGGCTCGCGGCAGGGACACCTGTCTTAGTGGGAACGGGCGACTCTGGTGCCGAGGCCATTTCGACGGGTGTATTTCGTCCCGGCGATATGATGGTTCAGTTGGGGAGCACGGCGTATTTCATCTACCTAGCTGATCATATGGTCGATGATGCCCGCCTGTGGCCAGGGACGTTTATCATTCCCGGAACTTACGGGATCTGCGCGGGGACCAATACGGCGGGTGCGCTCACATCGTGGTTGCGCCAAGAGCTGTATCGCGACGCCGTGGAGGCCGAGGGCCACGGTGGCCCCGATGCATATTCGGTTATGGCGCATGATGCCGCCGATGTGGCGCCGGGTGCCGATGGGCTCGTGTGTCTGCCGTACTTTGCGGGGGAGCGTACTCCGCTCAACGATCCCGAGGCGCGTGGCGTCTTCTTTGGCCTGACCGGAAGGCATACGCGAGCCCATATGGTTCGCGCCGCCTTGGAAGGCGTCGCGTATACCGTTGCATCCCATGTCGACATTATCGAGCGAGAGCATGGACTGCCAATTGGGCGCATTATGCTTGTCGGAGGTGGAACCAAGAATCCAGTTTGGATGCAGGCTATCGCCGACGTATGCGGGCGCGAGGTCTCGGTTGCCAAGGTTACGGTGGGCGCATGCTTCGGTGATGCCATCATGGCAGCTCTCGCAGGTGGCGCCTATGCATCATGGGATGAACTCGCCCAAGTCCTTGGCGTTGCGCAAACAATCGTGCCCGATATGACTGCCCACGAGCTATATGCGTCGCGTCGTCATATCTTTGACGAATTGTATACACGCAACCGTGATCTCATGCACGAATTGGTGTAATGCCGCCGAACTGTACCGCCTTCCAATAAGGACTGCGTTGTGCGATTCGCATGTCCCTTGGCATTTTTGCCCACAGGGGTTAGCGAAGGTCAAAAACAGAGCGCGCATTTGCTAAAACTGCCTATTCGATGTGCTTTATGTCACATTTTTTGAGCGAGGCGATGCGTTCTGAGGTCCTTGTGAGCGATCTGATGAGCGATTGCGCGCTTGTTTCTGTGTTTGGCTCGGCCGGCGCATCGGTCTCGAGCAGTAGACGGTCGAGTGGAATCTGTCGTGTGTATTCGCGTCCTCGTTTAGATGCGAGCATGCGTTCGTTGACGGAAAAATAGCAGCCCGCATTACGCGCGCGGACGAGTTCGTCCGAAGTGCCGCTAAACCAGTGGAAGATGATAACGGGGGAGTCGGAGTTTGGGATGAGTAGTCCATGCGATTCGAGGACGTCCAGTACGGCTCCCGCTGAACGAACGGCGTGAATTGATATCACGCGCCCGGTAAGAGGATGCTGCACGAGTGTATCGCAGAGCCGGTTAAGTGCCTGTATTTGTAGCAGCTCACTTCCAGCAAAGCGCGCGGAAAAGTCGAGTCCGACTTCGCCGATATAGCGCTCTTGGGCAGCAACTTCGCAAAGCAGATTGACTTCGGCAGGACCACATCGTCCGTCGGCGAGCCACCAGGGATGGAGGCCGATGCCGGCAAAAATATTTGAACGGCTGCAGGCGCGCTTCTTGGCGCGTGCAAAGTCGTGCGGATCGACGCCGCAGTCAAATAGAACCAGGCCCAGCGCCGTTGCCTCATCGGCAACGGCGTCCGGGTGAGCCATTAAATCGAGATGACAGTGCACATCAAACAGCTGCAGCTTCATCGTGGCGCACCCTGCTAGTCCAAGCGCTGGCCATCGGCGCGCACGCGCTCGCACCCGCGCCCGCTAATCTGGCGGATAACCTCGCCGGCAATCATCTGACCCATGATGGGCGGCATAAAGCTGGCGGTTCCCAGCTCGGTGCGCTCGTGGATGTTGGAAGGATCGCGGGGCTGTGTCTTAACCGATTCCTCGCAGCTAAACAGTACGTGTAGGCTCTTGATTCCGCGCTTCTTACATTCTTTGCGCATAATGCGGCTCATGGGGTCACGTACCGTATCGAAGATGTCGGCAAAGCGGAGGCACTCGGGATGGAGCTTGTTGGCCCCGCCCATGGAACTAACCAAACGAATGCCGTGGTCCTGAGCATATTTGGCAATGGTGAGCTTGGCCGAGATGGTGTCGATGGCGTCGACGACGTAGTCGAGCTTGCCGCCCGTCTGCTCCAAAACGCTCGCGAAGAAATCATCGATGTTGTCGCTCAGCAGGTATTCGGTACGTTTGATAACGGTGGCGGCAGGATTGATATCGTGGATCATGGCTTCCATCACGTCAACCTTGCGCTTGCCGACGGTGCTATGAAAGGCGATGGCCTGGCGATTGATATTGCTGGGCGCGATGATGTCCTTGTCCAGAATGACGAAATGACCGATGCCGCCGCGGGCGAGTGCCTCGCAGCAGTTGGAGCCCACGCCTCCGCAGCCGAGCACCAACACCGTAGCATCGGCGAGCTTATCGAGTGCCTCGCGGCCCATGATGATCTCGAGCTTGGTGTCGCGTGTCTCGATGGCGGCTGCGGCAGTGGTTTCGGTCATAAATATCCTCCGATGGGGAAGCAGGTCGTGTTTTAGCTATCGCCATTATAGGTATTATTACGATTCCATTTGAACCCTTGGGGTTTGTTGAAATGGGATCGGGATTCGCATAAGATAAAGCAGATGGCACCCGTTGCAGCGGGTTGGCCAACTCCCAAACACGTTTGTAGCGTGAGAAGTGGCCGTCTTCGCATTACGCGGAGGCGGCTATTTTTTTGAGTACAAGATTAGACAGTTAGACAAACATCTAAATATCGAGTATAGTGTGCGCGTCATGAGAGATGATGAGAGGAGGTCCTATGCCGGGAGAGGGTTTTAAGGCGCTTGCCGATCCAACGCGACGGCGCATTTTGGAGTTGCTGCGCGAGGGCAACCGCACGGCAGGGGAGCTTGCCGAGCATTTTGACATCAGCAAGCCGTCATTGAGCCATCATTTGGCGACGCTCAAAAACGCCGGGCTGGTGACCGACGAGCGCCATGGCCAAAACATCGTTTACAGCTTAAACACCACCGTCATGCAGGACTTGATTGGCTGGTTTATGGGCTTTACGGACACTGAAGGTGATGAGGATGAATAACGAAAACAAGGGCATTCACGCCACGGGGGTATCGCCGCGTGTATGGGCCATGCTTGTTGTGGTCTGCGCTATTAATGTCGCGGCGCACCTTATGGTGATGCCGAGCTTGCCTGCACAGATTCCCACGCACTGGGGAGCGAACGGCGCCGTCGACGGTTGGGGCCCTAGCTGGATGGCCTCCGCGCTCGGCGTGCTGCCTCTGGCACTTCTTGCAATGTTCTACGTGGTGCCACGCATTGACCCCAAAGGTGAGGCATATCGAACCTCGGGCAAGTTCTATCAGGGCTTCGTAATCGCCTTCACCTTGTTCATGTGTGCCATAAGCTGGTTGGGTGAGCTTACGGTCTGGGGCGTGGTGCCGGCGGTCGGTTCGGTCAACGTGCTGATTTCCGGTGCTATCGGTTTGCTGTTCATCGGCGTAGGCAACTACTTGCCGCGTGTGAAGCAGAACTATACGCTCGGTATCAAGACGCCTTGGGCGCTTGCCGATCCCGAGAACTGGCGCCGTACGCAGCGTTTTGGCGGCGCCTGCTTTATGGTGCTGGGTGTTGGTTTGATTGTGATGGGCGTGGCGGGTAGCGTGCTTTCGAGTGAAGTCGTCGCCGCGGTGATTGCGGTTCTGGCGTTTGGTTCAGCTGGAGCTGCCTACGTCTATTCGTATCTGCTGTGGCGCAAATCGCAGCGAGCCGCTCGTTAAGGTTGCGGAAAACTAGCGTACGCAGTTCATAGTGTGTTAAGGGGGACTTTTCCCAGGTAGTATTAGGGGGTGTGGGCAACCATGCCCCTTTTTCGTTAAGTTTCAGAGCTGGTTTCCTCATTTCGTTTCCACTAAAGCGAATCAAGAATAGGGAAACAGCAGGTAGAAAGGATAAAACAGGCAAATGGCAGAGTTTATCTACCAGATGTATCAGGCTCGCAAGGCCCATGGCGACAAGGTAATCCTTGACGACGTGACCCTGAGCTTCTACCCCGGTGCCAAGATCGGTGTCGTGGGCCCCAACGGCATGGGCAAGTCGACCCTGCTCAAGATTATGGCCGGCATTGAGGAGGTCTCCAACGGCGATGCCAGGCTCACCCCCGGCTACACCGTGGGTATCCTGCAGCAGGAGCCGCCGCTCGACGACGACAAGACCGTCATCGAGAACGTGCGCATGGCGTTTGGCGACATGATCGCCAAGGTCGATCGCTTCAATAAGATCGGCGAGGAGATGTGTGACCCGGACTGCGACATGGACGCCCTCATGGCAGAGATGGGCAAGCTTCAGGACGAGATTGACGCCGCCGACGGCTGGGATATCGATTCCAAACTCGGCCAGGCCATGGACGCCCTGCAGCTGCCCGATTCCGACATGCCGGTCAACGTGCTTTCCGGCGGCGAGCGCCGCCGTGTGGCCCTGTGCAAGCTGCTGCTCGAGGCTCCCGACCTGCTGCTGCTCGACGAGCCCACGAACCACCTGGACGCTGAGTCGATCCTGTGGCTCGAGCACTTCCTGCACAACTACCAGGGCGCGGTGCTTGCCGTCACGCACGATCGCTACTTCCTGGATAACGTTGCCGAGTGGATCTGCGAGGTCGACCGCGGCCACCTTTATCCCTACAAGGGCAACTACTCCACGTATCTGGAGACCAAGGCCGCGCGTATCGAGGCGCAGGGCAACCGCGATGCCAAGCTCGCCAAGCGCATGGAGGCCGAGCTCGAGTGGGTACGCAGCTCGCCCAAGGCTCGCCAGGCCAAGAACAAGGCCCGTCTGGCTCGCTACGAGGAGATGGAGGCCGAGGCCCGCGCAAGCCAGAAGCTCGACTGGACCGACATCCGCATCCCTGTGGGCCCGCGTCTGGGCAACAAGGTGCTCGAGGCCCATCACCTGCACAAGGAGTTCGATGGCCGCGTGCTCATCGACGACCTTTCATTTACCCTGCCGCGTAACGGCATCGTGGGCGTCATCGGCCCCAACGGTGTCGGCAAGACCACGCTCTTCAAGACCATCGTGGGTTTGGAGCCGCTGACTTCGGGCGAGCTCGAGGTGGGCGAGACCGTCAAGATTTCTTACGTCGACCAGAACCGTTCCGGCATCGACCCCGATAAGAACCTATGGGAGGTCGTCTCGGACGGCCTGGACCACATGATGGTCGGCGAGACCGAGGTTCCGAGCCGCGCGTACGTGGCGAGCTTTGGCTTTAAGGGCCAGGACCAGCAGAAGCGCGCTGGCGTGCTCTCCGGTGGCGAGCGCAACCGTCTGAACTTGGCGCTTACGCTCAAGCAGGGCGGCAACCTGCTGCTCCTCGACGAGCCCACGAACGACCTCGACGTCGAGACGCTGTCCTCGCTCGAGGCGGCGCTGCTCGAGTTCCCGGGCTGCTCGGTGGTCATTAGCCACGACCGTATGTTCCTGGACCGCGTCGCCACGCACATTCTGGCGTGGGAGGGCACCGACGAGAATCCGGGCAACTGGTATTGGTTCGAGGGCAACTTCGAGGCCTATCAGGCCAACCGCATCGAGCGCCTGGGCGAGGACGCAGCCCAGCCGCATCGTATTCACCGCAAGCTGACGCGTGACTAGGTTTGTTACGCGGTTTTACCAAACCGCGTAACGAGATGATGCTGCGCGAGCCGCAAGCACCCCATCTTGTCGTTCAAACCGTCGCTCGCGTACCAAAGTACGCGTCGCTCCTCTTTCACGGCAACCTGGGGCACTTGCGGCTCGCTCGCTGTTGGTTACGATGCATCGACAAATGAGCAATTTAAACGAATGAGCAAAAACGGCTCAAATCCTGATTTGGATTTGAGCCGTTTGTCGTTACTGCTCGGGTTCTTCGACTTTATCGATGGTCCAGGCGGCTCCGAGACCGCCGGCGGTGTTGCGGCGGATGCGCACGGCAACCTCGCGGCGCTCGCCGGCCTGCGTGTAGTGCAGGGGGAAGCTTGCGCGGTTTCGCGCGGCCTCGATGGTACCGCGCTCGCGAGCGATCCAGTAGTACTCGCCGACGATGCCGAGGGTGTCAGCGCCGTAGGGGAGATAAGTCGACAGCTGGTGCAGCAGCGGGCTAGGGCAGAAGACCTCGGTCGCGAAATCGATGGGGAAGTCCCCGGGGATGGTCGGTGCTGCGGGAGCGGGGGCCGGTGCTGAATTGGGGACCGGAGTCGGTGCAGGTGTGGGAGCCTGGTCACAGGCGGGTGCGGATGCGGACTCAATGACAGGTGCAGACTCAGATGCCGCTTCTGGCTTAGCTATGGAATCTGTCGGTTCCACGGAGATGGACGTGTCTTCGGTCCCGGTTTTGGCATCGGCCTGCGGAGTGTCCTCTGCCTCGACGTTCGGCTTGGCCTCGACCGGCGTGGATACCATGGTGGTGATGCCGGCGTTGGCGTTCTCGGGGTCGTAGACAACCGTGAGCGAGATGGCAGGCTGGGGCGCCTCGGGCTCCGGTGTTGCCTCGGCAGCATCTTGATCCGCGAGCTCGTCGGACTGATTGTCCTCGGTGTTGTCGCCAAAGACATCGTGGTTCTGGAACACGGGCGCCTCGGGCTGGCCAGCCGCCTCTTCGGTTGTCGACTTGGATGCCTCGTTGAGCTCCGCAGCGGCTTCCTGCTCAGTCATGACTTCGGGATCGGTCATGTCGGCGAGTTCGGTTTCGACCTCTGTTGTTACCTCAAGAACAACTTCGACCTCTGCCTCGGGCTCCGGCACGGCTTCAGTCACGGCTTCGGGCTCGGGACGCTTAACGTGCTTAGGGCGCACGGCCTTGAGGTCCTTCTCGCCGCGCTTCTTCTTTTTGTACGACTGCTTGGCGCCCTTGGCGGTCTTGGGCTTGTCCTCGCCCTTGGCAAGTGCGGCATCCCATGCCTCGTTGGCGATGACGGTGGCATACAGGCGACCGCCCTTAAAGACGGTCAGCTTAATGCGGTCGTCGAGTTCCTCGAGCAACTCGCGCGTGGACTCGAAGCCCAGGTCATAAGCAGTCATGTCGCCAACGGCGAGAGCCTCTTCGACCTGCGTCATAAACGTTTGCTTGCCGCATCCAATCGCATCGCGCAGCAGGCGATACAGATAGATGTGGTTGCCCAGCGAAAGCATGGGCCTAACTATTGTCTTGCTCATGGCAAATCTCCTCTTTACACATGTAAAGCATCTTACCATCGCATGGCGCTCGCCATGACGGCGCCCAAGGCAAACGGGCGCGAACCGCTGTCGATTCGCGCCCGTTGTACAGGTTGCCTATCTGGGGATGCAGTGCCTAGTTGCCCGATGTCGTGCCTTGGCTTGAACTGTCAGATGCCGTGCCGGACGCGGTTCCGCTCGAGCTGTTGGTGTTGCTGTTGTCGGTAGATCCCGTACTCGGTGTATTGCCATTCGCCTGGTCGCCCGTGCTCGGTTGAGAGCCGTCAGTCGTTTGGCTTGAGTCAGTCGTGCTGGATTGCGTGCCGCTGTTGTTCACGGAAGAATCGACGCCCTGCGATTGGTTTTGGGTGTTCGAGGACGAATTGGCAGAGGTAGAACTGCCTTGCGTATCGTCCGTCTGTGCCTGCTGATCCTGCGACTGGGTGTTGCCATTTGCATCGCTCTCGGTCGTGCGCGACGACAGGATTGGCTCGGGACGCTCGCCCAGACCCTCACCGGCAGTGGTGATAAGGATGGCGCCGGCGCAGGCGATGACCGCGACGATGGCGATAGCGATCGAGAAGACGATGACCTTCTTTTGCGTCTGGCTGCGCTCAGCCGCCGCCTTGGCGCGCAGGCTGTTGGGAGCGACGCGCGCCGTGGTCGCGCGTCCCGCAACCTGGCGCATCTCCTGCGTGGTTGCGGCGCCACCTAGGTGCTCCTCGACATTGGGCTCAACGGGCTCGTAGGCGCCGGTAGGGTAGTCGACAGCGGCATGCGTGCCCTTGATTGCTTCGGCGCTGGCGGAGATAAAGTGGCGATAGACCTGCGAGGACACAACAGTGATGACTGAGCTCACAGCGGCACCAATCACCGAGCCGGCAATGCCAATCTTTGAAGCGAGCGCGACACTCGTGGCGGCTGCCGCGGCACCGGCGATGATTTGGGGAATGGAAATGTCATCAAAGAGTTTTTTCTTGGGCGCAATGGCCATGGTCTGGCCGATGGAATGGCTCTCGTGAACGCCGTTGTTGAGTGCGGCCGGCGTCATGACACGCGTGCGCGGCGCGTCGGTGTACTTGGTTGTCATACGGGGTCCTCCCGATGTAAATCTGCTTCGTTTCGTGTAGCCATCAGGGTACCCACCAGATGTGAATCGTACGTGACATTTAACAGATACCATCAACTCATCAAGGGGGCCTGCTGTCTTTGGTGCAATAGCTTGATGCTAAACTGGATTTACTATTGCGAGGTGGTTTACGTGATGTACCCGTATATGACATTCGAAGATGGTACCGAGGTCATTCATTCTGACCTGATTACAGATGGCGATATCGAAAAGGTTATCGTGCATTTTGAGCGACCGACGGCAGAGGGCTTCGACTCCGCTCGTTGTGAGTTGCCTTCCTGTTCGTGGACTGACTGGGAAGGGCATTTTACTCAGAGTGAAAAACGAGCTTTCGAAGAGTGTCTGAGCAAATAATTTAGATTAGTTCGAGTTTAGTTCGAATAAAGAAGCTGAATGCGATGACCTAAAGCGTATGCATTTTTAGTATTAGATGCGTATGAAATGGAGGATGTGAATGGATGAGCTAATAGACTTTAAAAAACGATTTCTCAAGAATGGCGAGCTGGTTTCAATTCCAAAAAAGGAAAGCTATAAAAGAATCATGCTGCTATGGGCCGTCTCTTTCTTTGAATTAAATACAAGTTATACGGAGCTTCAGGTTAATCGTGTGCTGTCACAGCTCTATCCTGATTATGCCGTGTTGAGGCGGTACTTGGTTGATTATGGATTCCTATTAAGGGATGAACGAGGCCTGAAATACGAGGTTAATCGTGATGTTCACGGTATTGAGAGCTAGCCGTCCGGTTCGGGTCCTATATATTGCTAGAGGGATAAGCGAAATAGGCAATTGGTGTGCGAATATTGCTTTGCCAATGCTGATTTACGAGGTAACTCACGATGTTTCTGCAACTGCTTTGATGGTCTGCTGCAGATTTGCCCCCTCTCTGTTTTCAGTTGCGCTCGCGCAGCTGCCTCAGAAGATGGGTATCGGGACACTGCAGGCCATGAGATTGGCAGACTTAATTCGCGCGGGATTATTCGTTTGCTATATTTTTGTTGATAGTAAATGGAGTATGTTTGCTATTACGTGCGCGGTATCGCTTTGCCGAACGGTAGAAATGCCCTGCTTTTACTCGTTGTTAAGAGCCAATACGAATAGTATCAATCGCGACGTAATTAATAATTCGTTTGGGTTCCTGCAGAATTTGATGATGGTCCTGGGGCCAGTTGCCGGCGGTTTTGTTGTCGCTCAATTTGGGGCGGAGGCTGTTCTTGCATTAGACGCGCTTTCTTTTGCCGCGTCGTTCTGGTTGCTGCGAGATGTTCCGTCGGTTATCGAGGTTAATGATAAAGAGGGAATAAGCAAAAATGAAAAAAACAGGACTACATTTAGTGATCTTAGCGCGAAGCACTTGGCAATTGGTTTCCTATTAATCGATATTTCTAGTGGCGTGGCATTCGGCTCTCTGAATTCTCTTTTGCCAGCTATAGCGCAATTGCAATTTGACTCGTCATCGATACAATATGGATTCCTTCAGAGTAGTCTTACAATCGGACTGTTGTTCGGAAATACAATATACGGTCGTTTAATCAGTGGTTCCGATTGCGTTAAATCATATTGTTTTGTGACGTATCTTGCGCTCGGTGCGTATCTGGCGTTTGGCTATCGCTATGCGTCTGGGATATCGTTTATTTTCCTTTTTATCGTCGGTGCCGGAAACGCCATTCAAGATGTGCTTCTCATAACATCGCTGCAGGATTTGGCGAGAGACGGATCTGAATCGATAAGCCTGTTTTCAATTAGGGAGTCTTTGCAATCGGTTGCTGTTGTTATTTCAACACTTCTTGTTTCGCTGTTCACGAGCATCGCGATGTTCTCAATTCTCGTTACAGGACTTGGTGTATTTTCAATTATGATGGTAGTTGTGTTTCAATTGAATTATTTGCGAAAGATGTGACGTTGATATGCCTAAAACGCTTTTAGTATTTCCCCCAGGATGGAGTCCAGTGGGGCCGTATCTTGCCTTGCCTGTTTTGAAGTCATATCTTCAAGAGGTTGAACAATACAAAGTTGACATTGTTGACTTAAACGTGGAATTTTACGATGACCTCCTATCTTTTAGACATGTCGAAGAGTGCTGTAAAAGGTATCGGGAATCAAAGGATTCGTTTAGTTCGAATGTTCAATTAACAATCGAGTTGATACAAAAGTCGGCACTTAATGTTGACGAGGCAAAAGATATTTTCAGATCGAAGAGATACTTTAATCTAAAAGAAAGACAATATGCTGAAAACATTTTTAGAAATGCACTCTATATCATAAATCACGTCTCATATGGAGTTAAATACACGTTCAACTCCATAGATCTGCCCTACCTTGATTGGCAACTTCATCCGAACACTTCCCACATTCATCCGTACATGTACGGA
>CALHJP010000035.1:0-77025 GCA_938033205.1 uncultured Collinsella sp.
CGTACATGTACGGATGAATGTGGGAAGTGTTCGGATGAAGTTGCCAATCAAGGGAAGTTTCTAAAGTATGAAACCGATGTTGAGGGTTTTTCGCCGGCGTTGACCGTGCTACCATACAGCGCATAAGCGTTGATGGGGACGAGTAGTCGGCCGTCCGCATGCTACAGAGAGCGGGGAGCGCTGAGAACCCGTGCATGCGACCGATGAAAATCACCCCGGAGCTGCGGTCCCAACGGACGTGCCGCGCGGGCACGTCTTAGTAGACATCGCCGAGATGGTCGTCGATACAGGCCAGCCGAGTAACGGATGCGAGCGCGCGGCGACGCGGGCGAGGGCATCTAAGCTGGGTGGTTAAGCGAAGAGCTTTTGCGGGCGTGTAGCCCGTTTGTGGCGCTTCGTCCCAGCTTGTAGGGACGGGCGCTTTTTTGGTGCCCAACGGGCGTGCGCGCCCACGACATGAAAGGGGTACCGTGGCAAACGAGTACAAGCAGACGATGAATCTGCCCAAGACCGGTTTTCCCATGCGTGCCGGTCTTTCCAAGTCCGAGCCCAAGCGACTCAAGGACTGGCAGGACAACAAGGTCTACGAGCAGGTTCTAAAGAAGAACGAGGGTCACAAGAAGTTCGTGCTGCACGACGGCCCTCCGTACGCCAACGGTCCGATCCACATCGGCCACGCCATGAACAAGATCTCCAAGGACATGATCAACCGCTACTGGATGATGCAGGGCTATGAGGTCCCCTATGTCCCCGGTTGGGACTGCCACGGCCAGCCGATCGAGCATAAGGTCGAGGAGAAGCTCGGCACCGAGAAGTTCAACCAGACCTCCACGGCCAAGATCCGTGAGCTCTGCAACAAGTTCGCTGTCGAGAACATCGAGCTGCAGAAGGCCGGCTTCCGTCGTCTGGGCGTGCTCGGCGACTGGGACAACCCCTACCTGACGCTCTATCACCAGCATGACGCTGCCGACATCGAGGTCTTCAAGGCCATGTTCGATAAGGGCATGATCTATCGTGGCCACAAGCCGGTTCACTGGTGCAAGCACTGCCACACCGCGCTGGCCGAGGCCGAGATCGAGTACTCTGACGAGACGAGCCCCTCCATTTTCGTCCGCTTTGAGATGACCGCTAAGCCCGCCGGTCTCGAGGGCTTCGACGGGCCGGTCGACTTTATCATCTGGACGACCACGCCGTGGACCATCCCGTCCGACCAGGCCGTTTCCCTTAAGCCCGGCGCCGCCTACGTCGCCGTTGAACACGAGGGCCGTGCCGAGGTCATGCTCGAGGACCTGGCTCCCAAGTGCTGTGAGGAGTTTGGCTGGGAGTACACCCCGGTTATGGTCGACGGTAAGCCCTATGTGGTTCCCGCCGAGACCTTCCATCACATCCACTACAAGCAGCCGATCTTTGACGGCGTTGAGGGCGTGGCACTGCTGGCCGATTACGTCGGTGTCGATGACGGTACCGGTATCGTCCACAACTCGCCCGGCCACGGCGTCGACGACTACTTCGCCTGCCTCAAGGAGGGCATCACCGACATCTGCATGCCGGTCGATGACGACGGTAAGTTCTACACCGGCGAGGAGTTTGGTACCGGTGGCCCCTTCGGCGGCATGGATACCGATGAGGCCAACCCGCACATCATCGAGTTCCTTCGCGAGCGCGGCACCCTGGTCCTCGAGAAGAAGATCACGCACAGCTATCCGCACTGCTGGCGCTGCAAGCACCCGGTGCTCTTCCGTGCTACCGACCAGTGGTTTGTCTCGATGGACAAGACCGGTTTGCGCGAGCAGGCTGGCAAAGAGGTCCGCGAGAACGTCAAGTGGTATCCGGCCCATGCCGCCAACCGCATTGGCGCCATGGTCGAGCAGCGTCCCGACTGGTGCATCAGCCGCCAGCGCAACTGGGGCGTGCCTATCCCCAGCTACACCTGCGCCGACTGCGGCGAGAAGGTCATGAACGACGCCACGCTCGACGCCGTTATCAAGCTCTTCCACGAGAAGGGCTCCGACGCCTGGTTTACCGATGCTCCTGAGAGCTATCTGGGCGAGGCCTGCGTCTGCCCCAAGTGCGGCGGCCATCACCTCAAGGCCGATAAGGACATCCTCGACGTGTGGTGGGACTCCGGCGTGTCTTGGAAGGCCGTCTGCGAGTACCGTCCCGAGCTGGAGTATCCGGCGGACGTCTACCTCGAGGGCTCTGACCAGCACCGCGGTTGGTTCCAGAGCTCGCTGCTCACCTCGGTGGGCGCCAACGGCCACGCTCCGTACAAGGCGGTCGTCTCGCAGGGCTTTACGCTCGACGGTCAAGGCCGCAAGATGTCCAAGTCGCTCGGCAACGTCATCGACCCCAACAAGGTCTGCGACGAGATGGGCGCTGACATCATCCGCCTGTGGGTCGCCTCGGTCGATACCAGCTCCGACGTCTCCATCGACCACGAGATTCTCGCTCGTACGTCCGATGCCTACCGTCGTTTCCGCAACACGCTGCGCTTCCTGCTTTCCGAGCTCGAGGGCCAGTTTGAGCCCGAGACCGACGGCGTCGCCTTTGCCGACCTGCTGCCGCTCGACAAGCTCATGGTTGCTCGTCTGACCCAGGTCCAGGCCGAGGTCGACGATGCCTACGCCAGCTACGAGTTCCCGCGCGCCTACCGTGCGCTTTACGACTTTGTGGTTACCGAGCTCTCCAACGTGTATCTCGACGCCCTGAAGGACCGTCTGTACTGCGAGAAGCCCGGTTCGCTCGAGCGTCGCAGCGCCCAGACCGTGCTGGCCGAGCTCTTCTCGATGCTCATGCGCGACCTACAGCCGATCTTGTCCTATACGGTCGACGAGGCCATGGCCTATGCGCCCGCCGGCTGCGTCGATCACCAGAAGTACGCCGCGCTGCTCGATTGGTACAAGTCGCCCATCACGGTCGACGAGGCCAACGAGTTTGAGGGCGTGCTCGAGGCTTCACTCGAGCTCCGTAGCGTCGTGACCAAGGCCCTTGAGGATGCCCGCTCCGCCGGCACCTTCACCAAGAGCCAGCAGGTCCGCGTCAAGGCGGTCGTTCCCGCCGAAATGTATGCGCTGCTGACCGGCGACAAGGCCGTCGACCTGGCCGAGTTTTACATCGTCTCCGATGTTGAGCTTACCCAGGGCGAGGAGCTTTCTGTTGCCATCGATGCTGCCGAGGGCGAGTGCTGCGACCGTTGCTGGAACTACCGCACCACCGTCGGCGAGTACAACGGCCACGCTCACATTTGCAAGAGGTGTGCGAATGCCCTTTAAGGCACGGTAACTCGGCATTTTAGTTATAGGGAGAATTTAGGCGCCTTCGGCCCATTTGCTCCGCTGAAGAAAAGCGACATTCCGTTATCCGGAATGCCGCTTTCTTTTATGCTGGTTATTTATCTGACGTTAGCGAATGTGTCGTGCGCTCTGCGTGTGGCAATATAAGATGGTTGTTTGCGTTAAACGGAATTTGATTATCTGAGGGTAGGGGATTTCTTTGGGTCGTGGTGCGGATATGACGCCGCCTTTGCGTTGGCGGTTGGGTGTTGCTGGTGGGGTGGCGCTGGTTGTGCTGCTTGTTGACCAGCTGACCAAGCTCGCGGTTCGTGCCGTGGGCGACGCCTTGCATGTGACCGTCATCCCCGGTGTTATCGACTTTATGTTTGTCCGCAATATCGGTGCTGCCTTTAGCATGGGCGCGGGGCATGGCATCGCGTTTGCCGTGCTGGCGTTGGCGGTCATTATCGCTATTGCCGTGTACCTCGTTCGTGCACCCCAGCTCGCCCATCTTGAGGTTGTGGGCATGGCGATGGTTGCGGGCGGTGCTATCGGCAACGCTATCGATCGTTTGGCCTTTGGCTTCGTGACCGATTTTATTGCCACCACCTTCATCGACTTCCCCGTCTTCAATGTGGCCGATATCGGCATTACGGTCGGTGTGGTGCTGGCGCTCTTCGGTTACATGTTCTTGAGCCCCGCGGCTCGTGAGGTCGATGCGACCGCCGAGCTTAACGCCCGTGACGAGGCCCGCGCCAAGCGCAAGGCTAAACAACGTGGGGAGCGTGCCCGCAAGATTCGCGAAAGGACTGAGCGCTAATGGCCGACATCCATATCCTTGTTGCCGACGATGCCGCTGGTCAGCGTCTTGACGCCTATCTGGGCGCCAATGACGGCTGCCCTACGCGCTCTGCCTGCGCACATCTGATTGAGGGTGGGGCCGTAGTGGTCAATGGCGAGACCTGCCTGTCCAAAAAGTACGCCGTGCGAGCCGGTGACCGTATTTCGGTTGATTTGCCCGAGCCGCACGATCCCACCGACGTGATTCCCGAGGCCATCCCGCTCGACATTCGCTATGAGGACGACTACCTCATCGTGCTCTCCAAGCAGCGCGGCCTGGTGTGCCATCCTGCTCACGGCCACGAGAGCGGTACGCTTGCGAACGCCCTGGTCTACCACTGCGGCATCGACCATCTGGGCACCGTGCAGGGCGAGGACCGCCCCGGTATCGTACATCGTTTGGATCGCGATACCTCGGGTCTTATGCTTGCGGCAAAGGACGACGACACCCAGCGCGCGCTCCAAAATCTTATCCGTACGCGCACGCTCGACCGCCGCTACATTACGCTCGTTCACGGTCATATCGCCATGGATGAGGGCACCGTTAACACCGGCATTGCCCGTTCTACACGTGACCGTGTCAAGATGGCGGTTTCCGATGATCCTTTTGCGCGCCAGGCCATCACGACCTTTAAGGTCCTTGAGCGCTTTGATTCCACGCGCTTTGATGACGGCTACACACTCGTTGAGTGTCACCTGTTTACCGGTCGCACGCATCAGATTCGCGTGCACATGCGCCATATCAACCACGCCTGCGTGGGCGATCCGCTCTACGGTAAGTGCGATGCGCGTGCCGATCAGGGTCTGACCAGGCAATTCCTCCATTCCTGGCGCGTGGCGTTCGATCATCCCGTGACGGGAGAGCGCATTGAGTGCCGCGACGAGCTGCCGTGGGATCTCGCCGCCGTCCTCGACGACTTAGCCCCGCGTTCGCTTGGTCGCACTGCTGCCGGCGACGAAATCGTACCGCAGCTCGGCCTGCTCGAAGCCTAGCCAGTATTAGGTGGTTTCTTGAACTCGGTAAGCCTGCGGTAAGATATACGGTTGTTTACGTAACACGTTCCTGGGAGCCTGCATGCTCGCCTTTTTACAAACCAACACACCCATCGTGATCTTCAACCAGATTGTCGTCACGCTGCTCACGGTCTGCTTCTTGTACCAGGTGGTCTTCTTTGTCATCGGTGCTCTCCGCGGCGAGGTCGCGCCTCCCAAGGCCAAAAAGCTGCACCGCTATGCCTTCTTTATCGCGGCGCATAACGAGGAGGCCGTGATTGCCAACCTCGTTCGCTCCATCAAGGACCAGGATTATCCGTCCGAGCTCATCGAGGTCTTCGTGGTCGCCGATGCGTGCACCGACAACACGGCGCAGCTCGCGCGCGAGGCGGGCGCCATTGTGTACGAGCGCAATGACCTGGCCCGTAAAGGCAAGAGTTGGGTCATGGACTTTGGTTTCGACCGTATCCTTAACGAGTATCCCGACACCTTTGAAGGTTACTTTATCTTCGATGCCGATAATGTTATCGCCCGCGATTATGTGTCCAAGATGAATGATGCCTTTGACCAGGGCTTCCATGTGGTCACGAGCTATCGTAACTCCAAGAACTTCGGAAGCTCGTGGATCTCGGCAGCGAATGCCACTTGGTATCTGCGCGAGGCGCGTTTCCTCAACAACGCGCGCAACATCTGCAAGACGTCCTGCGCCGTATCGGGTTCGGGCTACCTTATCTCGGCTAGCGTTATTGAGGGCATGCACGGCTGGCAGTTCCATACGCTGACCGAGGATATTCAGTTCACCACGTTCTGCGCTATTCACGGCATTCGTATTGGCTATGCGCCGGCGGAGTTCTTTGACGAGCAGCCCGTGACGTTTAAGGCGTCCTGGAAGCAGCGTATGCGCTGGACCAAGGGCTTCTACCAGGTGTTCTTTACCTACGGTAAGCATCTGGTCAAATCGACGTTCCGCTATCATCGCTTTGCCGCATATGACATGTTTATGACGATTGCCCCTGGTATGCTGTTATCGCTGATTTCGATGCTCGCCAACGCCACGTTCCTGATCGTCGGTGGTCTTTCGCATGGCTTTTTGGCTACCGAGGTCGAGATGCAGGCGTGTGCCGCTTCGCTCATCATGACCTTCGTCATGATGTATCAGACCTTCTTTATCCTGGCGCTGCTCACGACTATCTTCGAGTACAAGCACATCCATTGCGCGCAAAAGTGGCGCCTGGTGACCAACCTGTTTACCTTCCCGATCTTTATGTTCAGCTATATCCCCATTACGGTGGCTGCGTTGTTCCTGAAGGTCGACTGGGTCCCGACGCAGCATGCCGTCAGCGTTTCCCTCGACGAGGTCATGCAGGGCGCTAAATAACCACCACCAAAACCACCACGAAGGGGACAGGCACCTCTGTGGTGGTTTTTGCTTTTGAGAGACTGCCAAGGGAGGTGTTCAATGGTCTATATTCCCTTTTGGATCTGCGCCTTTGCCGGTGCGGTGATTGATGTCCGTGAACGGCGGTTTCCCAACGCGCTTGCCGCCGCATGCGCCGTGGCGGCGTTTGCAGGCGTTTGGCTGGACAGGGGCTTGAACACGGCGCTTGACCACGCCGGTCCTGCCGTTATCGTGTACCTTTCCCTTGTGCTGACCGAGTCGCTTTGGCGGCGTTTCCGCCAGGCCCCCGGCATCGGCATGGGGGATGCCAAGGCGCTTTTCGCGCTTTGCACGCTCGACCCTCTGGGCGGCATCGTGGCATTTGCCGTCGCGCTCCTGGTCCTGGCCCTCTCCTGCCTCTTCACAAAATCGCGCTCCCTGCCATTGCTCCCGTTTTTGGTGCCGATATTTGCCATAATCGAGGTCGTGGGCTGGACATTGTAACCGATTGCGCATCCTTTTTAAGGAGCATGCCATGGCAACTAATCAAGAAACGGCCGTCATTAAGGCGCGCATGGACCGCATTCCCGCGGCGTTGTCGCCCGAGCTGGTCGAGCGTATCGCCGCCGACCGCGCCTCGGGTGTCGTTAATCCTTATCGATGCTGCGACGACCAGGTCATTCGTCGTATAGATCGCGCTGCCGACAAAGGCACGCTTATGCGTTCGGCGTTTATGCGCGATACCGAAAAGATTCTTCATCTTCCTGCGTACACGCGTTATGCAGGCAAAACGCAGGTCTTTAGCTTTCGCAGCAACGACGACCTGTCGCGGCGCGGCCTTCATGTGCAGCTTGTCTCGCGCATTGCCCGCGATATCGGCCGTGCCCTGGGCCTCAACTGCGATTTGATCGAGGCGATTGGCCTGGGCCACGATTTGGGCCACACGCCCTTTGGCCATGCCGGCGAGCGTTTCCTCAACGATATCTATCACGAGCGTACGGGTCGTTATTTTTTCCATAACGTGCAGTCCGTCCGCGTGCTCGACGCGCTGTACGGCCGCAACGTGTCGCTCCAGACGCTCGACGGCGTGCTGTGCCATAACGGCGAGTACGAGCAGCGTGTCTTTGAACTCTCGGACATGGCGTCGTTTGACCAGTTCGACCGTACCGTCGAGGACTGCATTGCCACGGGCTATGGCGCGATCGAGCACCTGCGCCCCATGACCCTCGAGGGCTGTGTGGTGCGTATCTCGGATATCCTCGCCTACGTCGGTCGTGATCGTCAGGACGCCATTGCGGCGGGCCTGCTGTCGCCCGACGCTTTTGACGATGGTCGGGGCGGCGCCTATAACAGCTGGATTCTCACGCACGCTTCCATCGATATCGTTGAACATAGCTATGGCAAACCGCGTATCGAGATGAGCGAGGACCTGTTCGAGGAGATCCGCCGGGCGAAGCGCGAGAACTACGAGAAGATCTATAGCAAGGGCGGTATCGAAGGCGATTCCGAGGCAGAGTTGCGTGAGGCCTTCGAAAAGCTCTACGACCGTTGCCTGCAGGATCTAAATAAAGGCGACGAGTCCTCTTACATCTTTAAGCATCATGTTTCGCGCATTGAGCAGCAGCTTTCCTACTACGATCGCACCTATGCCTGGCAGGACGACAAGGATCAGGCCGTCGTCGATTACATTGCAAGCATGACGGATGGTTATTTCTGCGAGCTGACGAGCAAATTGTTCCCAGGTCTAAAGTTTCCGCACCGCACCTATATTAACGAACGGTAGTTCGTATCCTTTCGGTATACTGTTGGTCAACAACGATTTTGATTAATGCACGGGATGGCTATGGACGACCTTTTTTCTGCTTCGACGCGCGAGCGCTCCTTTAAAAATGCGCCGCTTGCGGTGCGTATGCGCCCCAATTCGCTCGACGAGTATGTGGGCCAGCAAAAGGCCGTCGGTAAGGGCTCGTGGCTGCGCGCCGCGATTGAGCATGACGTGCTGTCGAGCGTGATTCTGTACGGCCCGGCTGGCACGGGCAAGACGACGCTGGCCCACATTATCGCCAACCATACCAAGAGCGAGTTTGTCGAGGTCAGCGCCGTAACGGGCACTGTGAAGGACCTGCGCCGCGTAATCGATGAGGCTAAGACCCGTCTGAACACCTACGACCGCCGCACCATTCTGTTTATCGATGAGATCCATCGCTTTTCGAAGTCGCAGCAAGATGCCCTGCTGCATGCGGTCGAGAACCGCACCGTCATTATGATTGGCGCCACGACGGAAAACCCGTACTTTGAGGTCAACTCGGCATTGCTCTCGCGTGGGCGTGTGGTAGAGCTTGAGCACCTGAAGGACGAGGATATCGCCACGCTCATTGAGCGTGCGCTCGAGGCGCCGCAGGGTTTAAACGGTAAGTTCTCGGCCGATAAGGATACAGTCAAGACCATTTGCACGCTGGCCGCGGGTGATGCGCGCTCGGCGCTCACGACGCTCGAGCTTGCGAGTGAGATTGCCGTTACGCGTCCCGATACTGAGGGAACGCCAGCGCCGGCGGCGGGGGAACGCTATCCCATTACCGTGGACGACGTGAAGATCGCCAATCCGCGTCGTGGGTTTTCGTATGACAAAAACGGTGATATGCACTACGACATTATTAGCGCGTTCATCAAGTCCATGCGAGGCAGCGATCCCGATGCCACCATTTATTGGCTTGCGCGCATGATCGATGCGGGGGAGGATCCCAAGTTTATCGCTCGCCGCATTATGATTCAGGCTTCCGAGGATGTTGGCAACGCCGACCCGCAGGCGCTTTTGGTGGCACATGCCGCATTTAAATCTGCCGAGGTCATTGGCTATCCCGAGTGTCGCATCAACCTGGCTCAGGCTGCGCTCTATGTGTGCCTGGCGCCTAAGTCCAACGC
This sequence comes from uncultured Collinsella sp., assembly GCA_938033205.1. GTDB lineage: Bacteria > Actinomycetota > Coriobacteriia > Coriobacteriales > Coriobacteriaceae > Collinsella. Next base: position 9,406 of record CALHJP010000035.1, read on the forward strand.
GTGTGAGGCCTCGATCGATGCGGCGCTGGTCGATATCCACAGCAGTGGTCTTCGCGAGGTGCCCAGCTACCTGCGCGATCGTCACCGTCCCGGCAGCGACGAGTACGGTGTATACAAGTACCCGCACGATTATCCCGAAGGCTGGGTCGATCAGCGCTATTTGCCCGAGGGGTTGGAGCGCGGCGCGTTCTGGCAGCCTGCCGGCCGCGGTTGGGAAGAGTGGCGTGTGGAGCAAAGCGAGCGCGACCGTAGCGGCAACGCTCCCAAGTAGGCCATTGGCGCCTCGCGCATTCCCTTTGGGTATCTTTGCCCTTCTTTGGGGTACCATGAAAAACGTCTGTATTTCGATTCCTTCGGGAGGCTTGTATGAGTCCCATTCAAATCGCCCTGCTGGTGCTCGCCGTTGCCGGCGTGTGGGCTGTTGTCGAGCTCGCGCTCACGCTGCGCAAGACCCGCACCGTCGTCGACTCGCTCGACAAGACGGTGAGCGACCTCAATAATACGCTCGCCGAGGCACAGCCCGTGGTGGGAAAGCTCGATGGCGCTGTCGATGAGCTCACCCCCGCGCTGGCACAGGTTGAGCCGCTCCTCAAGTCGAGCAAGACTGCCGTTGATGCTCTGACGTCTAACCTCGTTGAGGTTGAGGCGGTCGTTCGCGACATCTCCGAGGTCACGGGCAGCGTGGCCGAGGCCAGCAATGCCGTATCGAGCGTGACTGATTCTGCTGCTGGCGCCGTGCAGAAGCTCTTCAATAAGGTGAAGGCTCCTGCAGCCGACGCCGATCGCAAGCTCGCCGCTGCCGCCGCCGAGGCCGAGCAGCCTACTGAGCGCGTTCTGATTGGCGATGACGATGCCGCTGCTGACGATGACGATGTTCAGAAGCCCGCTGCTAAGCCTGCTCAGTATTACACCTATACGCCTGCCGAGACCTCCGAGGAGTCCTGCGATGAGTAGTGAAGCAACCTGCCCCATTACGCTGAGCGTTGCCGGTGATCCGCGTCTCGCGCGCTTGGTGCGCATGACGGCCGCCAACGTCGGCGCCCTGTGCTCTATGTCCGTCGATCGCATCGAGGATATCCGCATGGCTGCCGAGGAAGCCTTCATCTTTGGGTGCACCGCGGTCGACTGCGACGACATCACGATCAATTTCGATGTGGACGAATCTCACGTTGGCATGACCTTTACCTTTGGGGAACAGGCCACCGTCGACGAGGATGACCAGGCTGCTGTGTATGCCGAGCTCATTCTTGCAAGCGTGTGCGATTCCTACGAAAAGACTGCGGCGCCTCTAACGCTTTCCCTCGACCTCAAGGCGGATATCTAATATGACCGAACGTTCCCGGAGCGGCAAGACCGCTTGGGACAAGGAGAAAACCCGCGAGCTGTTTCGTCGTTATAAGGAGACCGGCGATCCGGATGCTCGCGAGCAGCTCGTCATGTCCCATATGAACCTGGTAAGGTTTCTTGCCAACAAATTTAAGAACCGCGGCGAGCCGCTCGATGACCTTTTGCAGGTCGGGTACTTGGGCTTGCTCAAGGCTATCGATCGCTTTGATCCTGAGCGCGGACTCGAGTTCACGACGTTTGCCACGCCCACCATCTTGGGCGAGATTAAGCGCCACTTCCGCGACAAGGGCTGGAGCGTGCGCGTGCCCCGTCGTTTGCAGGAGCTCTCGGCCAAGGTCAACCAGGCTACCGATAAGCTCACCAACGAGCTGCAGCGTTCGCCCAAGGTTGAGGAAATCGCCGAATACCTGGACGTGACCGTCGACGAGGTGCTCGAAGCCATGGAGTCGTCCTCGGCCTACACCTCGGTGCCCATCGAGGCCCCCGGTGCGTCCGATTCCGATGATGCGCCTTCGATTCTCGATCGCTATGCCGACGACGACAACGAGCTCGACTTTACCGATGACCGCCTGGTAATCGAGGAAGCCATCCGCGATTTCTCGCCGCGCGAGCGCGAGGTTATCGAGCTGCGCTTCGTTAAGGGCATGACCCAGATCGAGATTGCCAAGAAGCTTGGCATCTCGCAGGTGCAGGTCTCGCGCCTGCTGCGCCGTACCCTTAAGAAGATTCAAGATAAGATTGACCCCGACGGAGTGATGATTCGTTCATGAGTGAGCACCCCCAACAAATCGACCGCACGCTTCGCGATACCCGCATTCTGACGCTGCGCATTTGGGGCGTCGTCGGCTGCATTGTCATCGCTGCCGTCATCTTTAACCTTATGGGCATCCTGGCACCGGTCATCGAGTTTCTCGCTGTCGGTTCCATCATCGCTTTTGTGATGTCTCCGATCACCAACTGGCTCGAGCATCACGGCGTCGGACGTGGCCTCGGTTCGCTCATCGCACTCATTGTGGTTGTTGCCGTGCTCGTCGGCGTCGTCTGTATCCTCTCGCCTATTTTGCTCGGTCAAATCATGGAAGTCCTGAGCCGCCTGCCCGAGCAGCTTCGTGTTGCGGGTGGCGATCTCAACGAGATGCTCTCGCACGCTAAGACGCTCAACAACACGCCGCTCAAGGAGTATCTGGACGACAATCTTTCTTCGTTGGTTACCGTAGCGTCCAAGTACGTCTCGCAAATCGCTGCTGAGCTCGGCCGCGGTGTGTTTCCGCTCATTACCAACACGGCCTCGCAGCTGTTCGTCATCTTCCTGGGTCTGGTGCTTGCCTACTGGCTTGCCTGCGATTATCCCCGCATGCACCACGAGGTCTGCACCATCATCGGGCAGGAAAAGGAGACCTCGTACCGCTTTATGGTTGCCATCCTTTCACGCTCGGTTGGCGGCTATATGCGCGGCATGGTCGTGACGTCCATCTGCGGTGGCATCCTCGCCTTTATCGGCTTTACGCTCATTGGCCATCCATATGCAGCGCTCATGGCCATCTTCACCGGCATTATGCACTTGGTTCCGGTTGTCGGTCCCTGGGTGAGCGCGGCGATCGCCACGGTGCTTGGGTTTATGTTCAGCCCTATGCTGGCGTTATGGACGCTTGTCGTGACCATGGTGGCTCAAAACGTCACCGATAACGTGATTTCGCCTAAGGTCATGCAGAGCTCGGTGCAGGTGCATCCCGTTATGAGCCTGACGGCTCTCGTTGTCGGTTCGGCACTCATGGGTCCCATCGGCATGGTTATCGCCATTCCGCTGTGCGCGGCCCTCAAGGGCATCTTCGTCTACTACTTTGAGAACGAGACCGGCCGTCAGCTCGTGGCATACGACGGCGCCGTGTTTAAGGGCACGCCGTATCGCGATACCGAGGGTAACCCGGTCGCCGCCTACGACGCGCTCGGAGACGATACGTTCATCTATGAGTCCGAACTCATCGGCAACGAGACCGCTCCCGAGGCCCAGGCAATGCCCAAGCCCGAGCTCGATAATCCCTGGATTAAGCTCTCAGGCCTACAGCCCGACGCGACGGGTTTCTTTAAGAACCCCTTTGCCAAGGACGACGACACAAGCTCTGACGACGACACCAAAACCGGCATCGACGGCTCCATGGACGATTCGGATTCCAAATAGGCCCTGTTAGCGTTTCTTGATGTTGTAAATAACAATAAACGCGATCAAAGCGATTGATAAGGGGCCAGCCACATAGAAAAAGATGGCGTCAATTGCGCTTAGGGTGTAATACGCTTTATCGCCAGATGTTACTGCGTACAATGCGTAGCCAAATCTCGGCTGGTTCACATACCAGCTCGAGTAAGCGAAGATTGCTAAAAGGGCTACTGAGGTTAGTGCATTCACGACAAACCGTTTGCTATTCATCGATCGCTCCTTCCGGACGATTCTTATATGAAATTTTACCGAAATCATTTTTTTTTCAAAGTATTTGACAGACCTAAATAACGTGCACTTTCGCTGGAGGGTCGCTGTTTGGCGGCCCTCTTTTTTGCACAGGCGCGGTGGGATGGTAATATCGTTACGTTTGAACTGTTTCGATGTGAAACCGAGGAGATTCCCTCTATGAGTGCTGACTACCCGTCAATGACTACGGCCGAGATTCGCTCCAAGTTCCTCAACTTCTTTGAGGAGCGCGGTCTTAAGCTCTATCCTTCTTCGTCCCTCGTCCCCGACGATCCTTCGCTGCTGCTTGCCAACGCCGGCATGAACCAGTTTAAGGAGTACTACCAGGGCAAGAAGACCATGAAGGAGATCGGCGCGATTTCCTGCCAGAAGTGCGTCCGCACCAACGACATCGACTGCATCGGCGAGGACGGCCGTCACCTGTCCTTCTTTGAGATGCTCGGCGACTTCTCCTTTGGCGGCGTCTCCAAGCAGCAGGCCTGCGCTTGGGCCTTTGAGCTCATCACCAAGGAGTTCAAGCTGCCGCTCGACCGCCTGTACTTCACCGTCTTTACCGAAGACGACGAGACCCACGACGTGTGGCGCTCTCTGGGCGTTGCCGAGGATCACATCTCCCGCCTGGGCGAGGACGACAACTTCTGGGCCGCTGGCCCCACCGGCCCCTGCGGTCCGTGCTCCGAGATCTACTTTGACATGGGCGAGGAGGTCGGTTGCGGCAGCCCCGACTGCAAGCCTGGCTGCGACTGCGATCGCTTCCTTGAGTTCTGGAACCTCGTGTTTACCCAGTACGACCGCCAGGAGGACGGCTCCATGCCGGAGCTGCCGCACCGCAACCTCGATACGGGCATGGGTCTGGAGCGCATGGCCGCTATCATGCAGCACAAGACCGCTAACTACGACGGCGATCTGATGCAGCACCTCATCAAACTCGGCGAGGAGATCAGCGGCAAGACCTATGACGCCGACGATTACTCCGGCGCCAGTCGCTCCCTGCGCATCATCGCCGACCACTCCCGTGCCGTCGACTTTATGATCTCGGACGGCATCCTGCCCGGTAACGAGGGCCGCGAGTACGTCCTGCGCCGCCTGCTCCGTCGTGCCGTGTTCCACGGTCGTCTGCTGGGCATCGAGGGCGCCTTCCTGACCAAGTTTATCGACGAGGTCAACGCTCAGATGGGCGAGGCTTATCCCGAGCTGCTCAAGAACGTCGCGCTCGTTAAGGGCATCGTCGCCTCCGAGGAGGAGCGTTTCTCAACGACGCTCGACAACGGCCGCGTTTACCTGGACGAGGCCCTGGCCGCGCTCGCCGACGGCGCTGTCCTTCCGGGCGATGTTGCCTTTAAGCTTCACGACACCTTTGGTTTCCCCATTGACCTGACTGTCGAGATCGCCGGCACCGCCGGTCACGACGTCGACATGGATGGCTTTACCGCTTGCATGGAGGACCAGAAGGCCCGCGCCCGCGCCAACGCTAAGGGCGATGCCTGGGGTAGCTTTAACGACGTGTGGGTCGAGCTTTCCGACAAGGTTGCCGCGACCGAGTTCGACGGCTATGACAACGACGTCATCGATGGCGCCAAGGTTGTCGCCATCGTTCGCAACGGCGAGTCCGTCGAGTCCGTTGCCGCCGGCGAGGACGTCGAGGTCGTGCTCGACCGCACCCCGTTCTATGCCGAGATGGGTGGCCAGCAGGGCGACGCCGGCAAGCTTTCCGCCGAGGGCGTTGCGCTGACCATTTCCGATACCAAGAACCACAACGGCCTGTATGCCCACGTCGCCCACGTCGCCGAGGGCACGCTGACCGTCGGTGCTACCGTGACCGCCGCGCTCGACGCCGAGCGCCGTGGCTTCCTGCGTCGCAACCACACCGCCACGCACCTGCTCGACGCCGCGCTTAAGCAGGTCCTGGGCGAGCATGTCTCCCAGGCTGGCTCGTTGGTGACGCCCGAGCACCTGCGCTTTGACTTCACGCACTTCGAGGCCCTGTCCTCCGAGCAGCTCAAGGCTGTCGAGGACCTGGTCAACCAGCAGATCTTCGCTTCCAAGCCGGTCGTGACCCGCGTCATGGGCATCGACGAGGCCAAGGCTGCCGGTGCTGTCGCCCTGTTTGGCGAGAAGTACGGCGACGTCGTCCGCGTTGTCTCCGTGGGCGCCGAGGATCAGCCGTTCTCCCGTGAGCTCTGCGGTGGTACGCATGCCGCCAACACTGCCGAGATCGGCCTGTTCAAGATTATTTCCGAGTCCTCCACGGGCTCGAACGTCCGTCGTATCGAGGCCGTGACCTCTAAGGGCGCCCTCGATTACATGGCCGACCGCCTGGCGCTCGTTGACGCCGCTGCCGCTGCACTCAAGTGTCGCGTCGACGAGGTTCCCGCCCGCGTGGAGAACCTGCAGGCCGAGCTGCGCGAGACCGCCGGCAAGCTCAAGAAGGCTCTGACCGGTGGCTCTTCCGACGCCATCTCCGGCGCCATCGAGGGTGCCGTCGAGGTCAATGGCTACAAGCTCGTCGTCGCTGAGCTCCAGGGCCTTGAAGCTGCCGACCTGCGCAACGTCTGGGATACCGTGCACCAGAAGGTCGCCGGCCCCGTCGCCTGCGTCGTCGCTAGCGTGACCGAAAAGGGCACCCCGGCTCTGCTCGCTGCCGGCTCCGATGACGCCGTCAAGGCCGGTTTCCACGCCGGTAACGTGATCAAGCAGATCGCGGGCCTGGTCGACGGTCGCGGTGGCGGTCGTCCCAACATGGCCCAGGCTGGCGGCAAGAACGCTGCCGGTATCGCCGATGCCCTCGCGGCTGCCAAGACCGCGCTCGGCGCTTAAGTAGTCGCTGTGGTCGCGCTCGCGCTGGACATAGGGGAGACCCGGATTGGCATTGCCGTCTCGAGCTGTGATGGCAAGATGGCAATGCCCGTCAAGGTGCTCCCGGCTGCCGAGGTCACTGGCATGGCCAAGACGTTCCGTTACCTGGTTGAGGACTATGAGCCCGATATCCTGGTAAGCGGACGTCCCTTGACCATGGCCGGTGAGCCCGGCCCCCAGGCCGAGCGCGTTGCCGCCGTTGCGCAAAAGATTGCCCAAGAGCTCGATCTTCCGCTTGAGTTTGAGGATGAGCGCCTGTCCTCGCAAGAGGCAAAGCGTATCCTGCGCGAGCAGGGACTCAACGAAAAGCAGATGAGGGGCAAGATTGACATGATCGCCGCCAGCCTGTTCTTGCAGACGTGGCTCGATCGCAAAAACGAGGAGGTTTCGCATGCCTAGCGCTTCCGATCCGCGCCAGCCGAATCGCCAGGGGCAGCCTACGCCGCGCCCTGTATCATCCGGCCAGCGTCCGATGCAACCGACGCAGCGTGCGGCTCAGCCTGCTGCTCGTCCCGCACAGCCCTCCTCTCGTGCAGCTCAATCTGCTCAGCGTCCTGCCCAACAGCCCGCTGCCCGCGCAGCCCGGCCCGCAAGCGGTACCCGTTTTAAGCAGCAGGCGCCCACGCAGCGTGCGCAGGCGCCTCAATCGCATACGCGTACACATCATGCTCACGGCACACATGGCGTAGCTCCGGCCACGCGCTCGAGCTATAACACGCATGCCCGCCGTGGCGTCCAAAAGAAAAGCTCTCCGGTGCCTATGATTATCGGTGGCGTCATCGCCGTGCTTGCGCTTGTCGCGATCGTTTTCTTTGTCGTGCCAGCCGTCAAGGGCTTTTTTGCCGGCGAGGATGCGAAAGTCGCTGCTGGCCAGCAAGTTACTATCACGATTCCCGATGGCGCCTCGGGTGATACCATCGCTTCGATTCTCTCCGAGAACCATATCGTCGAAGACCCCAAGGATTATTACGCGGCGGTCAAAAAGCTCAATGCCGATATGTCGCTTAAGCCTGGCGCCTACTCGTTTACCACGCTCATGGACGCGACCAAGGTTGTTCAGCAGCTCATGGAAGGCCCCAATGCGGGCTCCGATGCGCTGACTATCCCTGAGGGCCTAACGGTCGACCAGGTCGCCGATCGCGTGGCCGCGGCATACGACAGCATCTCCAAGGAAGACTTCCTCAATCAGGCAAAAGCCTCCAACTATGTGAAGGACTATAGCTTCCTTGAGGGCGCTGCAAACGATTCACTCGAGGGCTTCCTATTCCCCAAGACCTATTCGTTGGGTAAGGACCCGTCTGCCGATGATGTGATTCGCGCCATGCTTGACCAGTTCAACGCCGAGTATAAGTCGCTTGACTTTGCCAGCTGCGAGGCCAAGATCAAGGAGCGCTATGGCGTGGAGATGTCCGATTACGACATCGTTAACCTTGCCTCGATCGTCGAGCGCGAGGGCCTCAACGCCGATCAGCGCGCGCATGTGGCTTCGGTTTTCTATAACCGTATGGCGGGCAAGCTCGATGGCCTGCGTTACCTCAATAGCGATGCGACCATGATGTATGTCACCGGCGGCGAGGTTACCGCCGACGACCTGCAGAGCGATAGTCCGTATAACACCTATAAGCACGAGGGGCTGCCGCCCACGCCCATCTGCTCTCCGTCGCTCGAGGCGCTCAAGGCTACCCTTGAGCCGACCGACTCCGATGACCTGTATTTCTACATTACACAGGACGAGGAGTATTTCTCGAAGACCTACGAAGAGCACCAACAGTCTTGGAATTGATCATGAGGATTTTTAGCCCCAAACGATATGTTGCCTCAGTTGACCGCATCGACCTCGATACCCTCTGGGCCGACGGCAAGCGCGCCATTCTACTCGACCGCGATAACACTCTGGTGCCGCGCGATACCGAGCAGGTTCCCGCTGCGGTTTCAGCTTGGCTCGATGCCGCCCATGCCAAGGGCTTTAAGCTGTGTATGGTGTCCAATAACTGGCATCGCGACCAGGTCATGGCATCGGCGCGCGAGCTGGGGCTCGAGGCTATCAGCCACGCCATGAAGCCCGCCCCGTTTGCCCTGAAGGCGGGTCTTAAGCGTCTGGGCGCCACGGCCGACGAGGCCGTGCTGATCGGTGACCAGCTTTACACGGACGTGTGGAGCGGTAACTTTGCCGGCGTTGACACTATTCTGGTCAAGCCGCAGGCGACCCAGGACCTGTGGTACACGCAGATCTTCCGTATCTTTGAGCGCCGGGCCCTGCGCGACCTTCCCTGCGAGGAATAGGTTTCGCCATGTCTCAGCACATCAAACACGGCTGCGACCATATCTTCTTTATCGGCTTTTTGGGCGCGGGCAAGTCGACGCTTGCGCGCAACGTGGGCACTATGTTCAAGCGGCGTTTTATCGATACCGATCGTTTGGTTGTGCGTCGATGCGGCAAGTCGGTGACCGAGATATTTGAGACCGAGGGCGAGGATCGTTTTCGCGAGCTCGAGACCTCGGCACTCCGTTCGCTTCAAAGCGAACGCAGCCTGCTGGTATCGTGCGGGGGCGGCATCGTCGAGACGCCGGTGAACATTGAGCTGATGCACGAGATGGGTACCTGTGTGTACCTCGAAGGCGACTTTGAGGACTCATTGCGCCAGATTCGCCGCTCCGATACCCGGCCCGATTTCCGCTCGCCCGAGCACGCTGCGCGCCTGTTTGAGCATCGCCGTCCGCTGTATCGCCGGGCCGCCGATATTACCCTTGATATTCGCAACAAGTCCTTCGAGGACGTTTCCTACCTTTGTGCCGAGATGCTTTTGGAGCGTGGACTGCTATGATTCGCCGTCAACTTATCAATTTCCAAAACCGCAGCGTCGATGTCCGCGTCGGATTGGGCGCGTTCGAGGAGCTGCCGCGCATGTTTGCCTCGGCTGTGGGCAAGCCTAAGCGCGCGATGGTGGTTTGGAACGACGCCACATCCGAGCGATTTGGCGAGGTTGTCGAGCATGCACTGGTTGACGCCGGTTTTGCCGTGTCGCTGCTCGTCCTCGAGGTTTCCCCTGCCGGTGCTACTCTTGCCGATGCCGATACCGTCTTTGGCGCCCTGTCGGCTAACGGCATTACCTGCGACGATCTCGTTGTCGCTGTCGGCGACACGGCGACCTGCTCGGTCGTTTGCTGGTGTGCCAATCAGTGGTGCGGTCGCACCGAGTGCGCCTTGCTGCCGACGACGTTCGACGCCATGCTCACGGTCGCGACGACCATGAAGCCGCTCGTCGCCTCGTCGGCGCATGCGCTTCCCGCTATCGCGTTCCGTCCCGAGCCGGGCTTGGTCGTGTGTGACCTCGACCTTGTACGCGAGGCGGACCCCGAGGATCTCAAGCTCGGCTATGCGGTGCTCGTTGTCACCATGCTTTCGAGCAGCAAGTCCCGCTGGAATCAGTTTACTGAGACCGTCCCCGAGATTCTCTCGGGCGAGGAGGTTGCGCTCGTCAATGCCGTTCAGTGGTCTCAGACTGCACGCAAGGACGTACTGATGGCCACGAACCCGAGCGCCCGCCATGCGCTCGATTTTGGCAAGACGGGGGAGCGCACCCTGCGCGCCTGCTTGGGCGATGCCGCTTCGCCGGTGCCTGCCTACCAGCTGTTGTCCGAGGGCATGCGCTTTGAGGCGCGCCTAGCCCATGATGCCTGCGACTTCGATATCGATTACGTCTTTGAGGTCGATGACTGCCTGGAGGACTTTGGTATCGAGGAGCTTGCCTTTGATCTGGAGCCTGCCGCATATATCGAGGAGTTCCGCAGGCAGCAGTTTGCCCGCTCGAACCGCAGCATGTTGCCGCTGCCCGCGGCACTCGGCGCCATTCGTTTAACGAGCGTTGAGGACGAGGTTCTTGAGCACCATGCTCACGCCTACTTGGCTTCTCGCAAAGAACTTCTCTAAGATTTATTGACATCCATCGTCTTTCGTATCATGTTGAGGGGCGGGTTTCAATCGGTCGTGGATCACATGCGATTCCGTCGTTCGGTTGAGACCCGTCCCGCACTTTTAGAGACAACAAGAAAGGAATCTGCATGTCAGAGTTTGCTGCCGGCCCTGCCGGTCGTATCGAGCGTGTCCGTGTCCTGATGGCTGAGCGCGGCTACGACGCTATCGTGGTTCGTGACGAGGCCAATCTTCGTTGGCTTACGGGCGTGAAGGGCGTCTTTGATTACACCTTCGAGTTCCCGCACGCGGCGTTTATTACGGCTGACCAGTGCCTGTTCCATACCGACTCGCGCTACCTCAACAGCTTTGAGGAGAACACGCCCGCCGGCAGCCCCTGGGTCTACGACATGGACGAGGGCACCATCCCCGGTTGGGTCGCCGGCAAGATCGCGGCCAACAAGTGCCGCGTCTGCGCTGTCGAGGACGACATGCAGATCAACTTCTACCAGGGTATTCAGCGTGGCCTGGAGGATCGTTCTGTAGCCTGCATGCTGCCGCTGATGCATGACGACATTCGCAAGATGCGCGCCATCAAGGACGCCGAGGAGATCGAGCTCATGCGCCATGCGCAGTCGATCACCGACGCCGCCTTCCAGCATATGCTCGGCTTTATTAAGCCCGGTATGACCGAGAAGCAGGTTCGCAACGAGCTCGAGAACTTTATGTTCGCCAACGGCGCCGACAGCCTGGCCTTCGGCTCCATCGTGGCGAGCGGCCCCAACACCGCCAACCCGCATGCCGTCCCGAGTGATCGCGTAATCGAGAAGGGCGACTTCGTCCTCATGGATTACGGCGCGGGCTACTGCGATTATCGTTCCGACATGACGCGCACCGTCGTGATGGGCGAGCCCACCCAGGAGCAGCTCGACTTGTACGCGCTCGTACGCCGCACCCACGAGGAATGCGTCGCCGCTATCCATCCGGGCGTCGAGGGCAACGACATTTTCAAGCTTTCCAAGAAGATCATTGGCGATGCCGGCTATGGCGATTACTACAACCATGGTCTGGGCCACGGCGTCGGTATCGACATCCACGAGCTGCCCAACTTCAACCGCAGCAAGAATATCATCGAGGTCGGCTCGGTTATCACCATGGAGCCCGGCGTCTACCTGCCCGGCGTGGGCGGCGTGCGCCTGGAGGACTACGGCGTGGTCACCGAGAACGGCTACGAGCCCTTCACCAAGACGCCGCATGATCTCCACGTCATCGATTGCTAGCTCATTTCGATAGATTTTGGGGCGGGGCGTCCGGATCGATTCGGACGTCCCGCATTCTCTTTTTATGCGCTCGCTGCAGGCGCCGTCTGCAAGTGTATAATTTTGGTCGTATGTAATTTGGACGCTTGTGCGTTCTGCCCATAACAAGAAAGGTCGATATGCCTACCATTTCTACCGCCGACTTCAAGAACGGCCTCGGTCTCCGCATTAAGGACAAGGTCTACACCATCGTCGAGTTCCAGCATGTCAAGCCGGGCAAGGGCGGCGCATTTGTGCGCTACAAGACCCGCGACATCAAGAGCGGCCGCGTCGTCGAGAACACCTGCAACGCCGGCACCAAGTTCGAGAGCGTCATGCTCACCACCCGTGAGTTCCAGTACCTCTACAACGATGGCACCGATTACATCTTCATGGACAACGAGTCCTATGAGCAGGTTCCCGTTCCCGAGGACATGGTGGGCGAGAACTCCAAGTGGCTGCGCGAGAACGACATCTGCCAGCTGCTCTTTGCCGACGATGAGCTCATGGGCGTGACCCCGCCGATGTTCATCGAGACCACCATCGTCCAGACCGACCCGGGCTTTAAGGGCGACACCGTCCAGGGTTCCACCAAGCCGGCCACGATCGACACCGGCGCTGTCATCCAGGTCCCCATGTACCTCAACGAGGGCGAGGTCATCAAGGTTGACACCCGCGACGGCAAGTTCGTCTCCCGCGTCTAGCAACCAACTCTTCTAGGAGGACTCATGCCCCAGGAAATCAAGATTGACGGCATCGGCATTTCGCCCGATGTTCTGACCGCCATCGTCTCGCGCGCCGTGTCGGATGTCGAGGGCATCGCCTCCGTTGGCGTCAAGGACCTTGCCACCAACCTTGTCTCCATGATGCTCTCGTCCAAGGCCCCGGCTTCCGAGCCGGCGGTCGAGGCCGAGGTCGTCGGCGACAAGCTCGCACTCACCGTGCGTGTCGTGGTGTTCTTTGGCTATCCGTTCAAGAAACTCGCCGAGGTCGTTCGCGCAGCCGTGGTCGCCGCCATCGATGCCCAGGTGGGCGTCGAGGTCGAGCGCGTTGACGTTTGCATCGACGGCCTCGTTTTCCCCAAGGAGTAACCTTTGAGCCTTAAGGTTTATCGCGGGCGCACGCTTGCCCGCAGTCAGGCGCTGCAGCTGCTGTTCCAGGCCGAGGCCACGGACAGTCCGCTCGAGCGCGTCCTCGAGGGCGATTTCCTGATCTCGAAGGGTCCCCTCGACCCCTATGCGCTGGAGCTTTGTCGCGGTGCCTACGAGCATATCGATCGCATTGACTGTGCCCTGCGCGCCGTCGCCAAGAACTGGGATCTTATGCGCATGCCCGGCGCCGACCGCAACCTGCTGCGTATCGCCGTCTACGAGATGCGCTTCCTCACCGACGAGGAGGTCTCGGACGCTATCGTCATCAACGAGGCCGTCGAAATCGCTAAGGCTTATGGCACCGACCAGTCCGCATCGTTTGTCAACGGCGTGCTGGGCAAGATCGCTCGCAGCGAGGAGCTGCCGGGTGAGGATTTGTACCAAGAGCTGCTGGCCGAGGATCGCGCTCGCGAGGAGGCACAGGCTGCCGAGGCGGCCGCCAAGGTCGCTGTCGCTCAGGCTGCCGCCGGTGTGCTTGCCGAGGATCCGGACGCTGCTGAGGCCGTCGAGGCCGACTCCGTCGAGGAGTAGCCATGCCAGAGGGTTCCGTCCGCAACTTCGATGAGATCTCGGATCGCCTGGACCAGATCATCGCCACCGTTCGCTCCAAGGATACGTCCCTGGAGCGTTCGCTCGATTTGTTTGACGAGGCGATTGAGCTGGGCTCCCGTGCGGTCGATATGGTCGACAAGTTTGAGCTGACGCCGCGTGAGGCCGACAAGCTCGAGCAGGAATACGATGAGGATGCGGCAAACGAGTCCCAAGATAGGCAGGCTGCATCCCCGGATACGAATGGTTGATGGCATTCATGAAACGCGTGCGTCTCGATGACGAACTGATTTCACAGGGCATCTGCGCCGATCGCGCGGATGCCCTTCGCACTCTTATGGCCGGCTTGGTTTCGAGTGGCGGTGAGCGTTTGACCTCTCCGGGGCTCAAGGTGACGCCGGGTCTGCCGCTGCACGTTAAGGGGCGCATTCCGTACGTTGGGCGCGGCGGCCTTAAGCTTGAGGGTGCGCTCGATGCGTTTTGTATCGATCCCACGGGCCTTGCCTGCCTGGACGTAGGCTGCTCTACCGGCGGCTTTACCGATTGCCTGCTCAAGCGCGGTGCCGCGACTGTTGTCTCGGTCGACGTGGGCCGTGCTCAGTTCGACTGGTCGCTTCGCCAGGACGATCGCGTGACGCTGCACGAGCGCACGAATGTGACGCAGCTGCCCGAGCTCGGCTACGGCGACGCAATCGACCTGGCCGTGTGCGACGTGTCGTTTACGAGCATCGCGAACATCATCGACGCCGTGCTGGCGTGCCTGACGCCGACGGGGTCGTTCTGCACGCTCGTAAAGCCGCAGTTTGAGGCACCGGCGGCGCTGGTGGGCGAGGGCGGTATCGTGACAGATCCTGCCGTGCGCCGCGATACGCTCGTGGCGGCTATTGAGCTCTTTGCCGCCAAGGGCCTGTTCCCGCTTGACGTGTGCGTGTCGCCCATCCATGGCGCCAAGGGCAACGTGGAGTTTTTCCTGTACGGCACGAGGTTTGCCCCCAGTGAGCGCTCCGATGACGAGTTGCAATCCCAGGTATCGGCTTTGAGCGAGAAAGCTGCAACGCTATGAAGGTCTTTCTGGTTCCCAATTACTATAAGCAAGAGGCGGTCGAGAGCGGTCTGATGCTCGAGCTCTGGCTGACGCGCCAGGGCTACGAGGTCGCATGGGCGGCCGATCAGCGCTCGAAGATTCAGAGCACGCCCGATGTCGACGATGCCGACCTGGTCATTACGCTCGGCGGTGACGGCACGCTGCTGCGCGCCGCCCGCATCCTCAACTACCGCGAGATTCCCATCCTTGGTCTTTCCTATGGTCACCTGGGCTTTTTGACGGCGGCTAGTCCCGAGGAACGCGACATTTTGCAGGTTGTGAGCGATGCCCTGTCCGGTGAGCTCCACGTGAGCCGCCGCGCTACCATCGCCGCAGACATCGTTTCCGTGCGTGAGGACGGCACGAAGGACGTCGTGCGTTCGTTCGCCCTCAACGACATGGCGCTCAC
The DNA here is from genome assembly GCA_938033205.1 of uncultured Collinsella sp. Taxonomy (GTDB): domain Bacteria; phylum Actinomycetota; class Coriobacteriia; order Coriobacteriales; family Coriobacteriaceae; genus Collinsella. The sequence goes on from CALHJP010000035.1 coordinate 24,477, forward strand.
ACGTGGGCCCTTGTCCGATATGGTCGAGTTCGACATCACCGTGTCGGGCCACCATATCGATCGCTTGCGCGGCGATGGTGTGGTCGTGTCTACGGCAACTGGTTCCACGGGCTATGCCCTCAGTGCCGGCGGCCCTATCGTGAGCCCCGATTACACGGGTATGGTTTGCGTGCCCATCGCGCCGCACACCATTCAAGCTCGCGCTTTCTTGACTTCGCCAAGCGATGTCGTCGAGATTTTTATGTCTGACGACCGACCGAGTGTGCCGGCTATTGCCATCGACGGGCAGTTTATTACCTGCGATGGCACCGTCGAGAGCGTAGCCGTGCGTCGCGGTCCCGGCGATGTGCTGCTGCTCGACTATGGCCCTGAGAGCTTCTACAACTCGGTAAGCCGCGTGTTCTACGGAGTTCGCCATGATCGATGAGCTGCAGGTTTCAAACATTGCGCTCATTCGCGAGGCGACGCTGGTGCCCAGCGCGGGCCTAACTGTCCTGACCGGCGAGACCGGCGCCGGCAAGACTGCGCTGCTCTCGGCGCTTAAGCTCATTTTGGGCGAGCGCGCGGATTCTTCGACCGTGCGCGAGGGCGAGGCGCTTGCGAGCGTCGAGGCGCGCTTGTTCGATGGCCCGCACGACACGGAGGGCTTCACCGTGCAGCGCAGCCTTTCTGCCGAAGGCCGCAGCCGCGTCAAGATTGATGGTCGCATTGCCAGCGTGCGCGAGCTTTCCGAGCGCGTCGGCGTGATGATGGATCTGTGCGGCCAGCACGAGCATCAGCGCCTGCTCGATCCGGCACATCATGTTGCCATGGTCGATGCCTGGGCTGGTCGCTCTGCGCTCGAGGCGCTGGAAAAGTACCGTGCCTGCTTTAGGGCGTCGCGTGCGGCTGCCAAGGAGGTCCGTCGCGTAGAGGAGGCGTCGCGTGCGCAGGGGAGTCGCGTCGAGGAGGCGCGCTTCGCCCTGGAGCGTATCGCTGAGGTCGACCCTAAGCCGGGTGAGTATGAGGAGCTCGAGGAGCTGCTGCCGCGCTCAGAGCATGCCGAGGTGCTGGTGGCCACGGCTAACGAAGCCCATGCATCGATTGCCGCCGAAGGGGGAGCGCTCGATGCCGTGAACAGCGCCGTGGCCGAGCTTTCACGCATGACGACCGTTGACCGCAAGCTAGGCGACATCGCCGATGCCCTTTCGGATGCCTGCATCTCACTCGAGGATTGCGCCAACGAGTTGCGTGCCTATCGCGATGGGGTCGCCTTCGATCCGCGCGAGCTGGCTCGTATGCGCGAGCGCTATTCCGACCTCAAGGGTCTGCTGCGTCAGTGGGGTCCCACCATGGACGACGTGTTTGCCATGCGCGATCGCTCGCAAGAGCTGTTGTCGCTGGTAGACGATGGTGATGAGCAGATCAAGAAGGCGCGCGAAGCGCTTGGCGCGGCGGAGCGCGAACTGTTCGCCGCTGCCAAGGCGCTTAAGCGCGCACGCAATACGGCAGCCCCGCGTTTTTGTCACGAGGTGGGTCGTCAGATGGCACGCCTCGAGATGGGCGGCGCTGAGCTGGTCTGGGAGTCCCGCGATCTCCCTCGCGCTGAGTGGACACCCGCGGGCCCTTCGAGCTACGAGCTTCTGTATCGCAGCGGTGCCGGCCTCACACCGCGCCCTCTGCGCCGCATCGCCTCGGGCGGTGAGCTGAGCCGCGTTATGCTGGCGAGCAAGGTGGTTTTGGGTAATGCCGATGGTGTCGATACGCTCGTGTTTGATGAGGTCGATGCCGGTGTCGGTGGTTCCACGGCTCGTGCTCTTGCTGGTGTGCTGGCCGATCTTGCCGCCACGCATCAGGTCATCGTCGTAACCCACCTGGCGCAGGTCGCCGTTATGGCCGACAAACACTACGTGGTGAGCAAGGAATCCGGCGACGTTCCTCAGACGCATCTGGACGAGGTGACTGGCGCTGCCCGTACCGCCGAGATCGCCCGAATGCTGAGCGGCGATCAGTCGGAGGCAAGCCTAGCGCACGCCAAGCAGATGCTGGAAGAGGCTCGAGGTTAGAACGATCCGGCGGTGTTGAGGGACAAAATATCAGTAATTCTTGCCCCGCCGCTTTCTTTTCAGGTCCGATCGGCAAAAACTATGCTGGTTTACTACGATGAATCGGCATAGCTCGAGCACAGCTAAAATTGTAAAAAGAAAACCGCAGGTAGAACGCTTGCGGTTTTCTTTTAAAACGCGATGTGGTCGCATATTCCGATTTCATCGTAGTAAACCGGCATAGTTTTGTGGGAACGGTACATAACGTCCCCCGTTAAAACCTACTCCACGACCTTGTCCGGCTGGATGAGCTCCTCGTAGTAGCTGATGTGCTCTCGGGCGTCCTCGATTTCGGGTAGCAGGAAGTTGTAGATGACCTCTATGATCATCGTGGCACTCATCTTGGAGAATGCGAAGTCGCCCGTTGTCAGCAGCGCCTCGTGATTGACGGTATTAAAGGTGTAGTCGGCTAGGCGCGCAAGTGGAGACTTGCTGTCGCTGCTGATGACGACCACGGTGGCACCGCAGTCGCGAGCTGCTTTTGCCATGCGATTCAGACGGCGCGACTTGCCGGAGTTCGAGATCAGCACGATAACGTCCCCGGGGCGCAACGTGAGCGCGAAACCAATCGAGGTCTCGCTGATGGTGCTTGCCATGCAGCGAAGGCCCAGCTGCGAAAACTTAAACGTCGCGTCGAGCGCAACGGCATTGGTGTTGCCTACGGCCGCAAACTCAATAACGCCCGCATTCTTTAACGCGCGCACAACGGCCGTTAGCGTATCGTGGTCAATCCCGTCGATGGTCGCGTTAAGCTCGCTGACCTTGGCAGCCAAGATATTCTTAAGGCTCTGCTCCATGTTGTCGAGCGATACCTCGTCGGTCAGGCCCTCGTTGCGCTGACTCTCCAAGTCGCGCGCCAACGAAAACTGAAAGCTGCGGAAGCTGCCAAAGCCCAGCTTGCGGCAAAAGCGCGAAACCGTCGCCTCGGACGTGGCGGCGGCTCGTGAGAGCTGGGCGGCCGTCAGGCGCGGCGCTTCGGACTGGTGCTCCAATATATAGTCGACAATGCGCTGCTCGGATCCACTATATCCCTGATGAGTGCTAATAAGGGAGAGCGCGCTCTTGCTGCTATCGGTCATGGATGGCTCCTGGTTGGCATGAAATATAGGACTCGTTTTTCAATGCCATAGTATACGGGCATTTTCAATTACAAGATACACCTTGCCGTTTCAAGTGTTGATGGTAAACTTTCACCTACCGTTTACGGTTATGAAAGAACCTTTCATCGGAGAATTGGGACATTTTCCTTTCCGCGAAAGCGCTGGGTTGGTATCTTTCAGTTGTGGAAAAGCGCGCAAGGACGCGCGTGTAGGGGAGCGCCTGCGGGCGCAGTACTCAAGAAGGAGGGACACATGGCTAAGTTTGACATCATCGCCGCCACCGGTTGCCCGACCGGTATCGCGCACACCTTCATGGCGAAGGAGGCGCTGGAGAAGGCAGCTGCCGAGCGCGGTCTGACCATTAAGGTCGAGACCCATGGCCAGGTCGGTGTCGAGAACGAGCTCACCAAGAGCGAGATCGCTGGTGCCAAGGCCGTTGTCGTCGCAGCCGATAAGGATGTCCAGGCTGAGCGTTTCGCCGGTAAGCCCATGGTTTCCGTCGGTGTTTCCAAGGCCCTGTCCGTCGAGGCCGCCGGAAAGCTGATTGACCGCGCGCTCGCCGCCAAGGGCGACGATACGGTTGCCGCTGCCGCCGATGTCGAGGACGAGGTCGAGGAGAAGGAGTCCATCGGCCACGTCATCTACAAGCACCTCATGAATGGCGTCAGCCACATGTTGGTCTTCGTTGTCGCCGGTGGTGTTCTGACCGCCGTTTCGTTCCTGTGGGGCATCACGTCCTTCGATTCGACGGCTGCCGACTACAACAGCTTTGCCGCTATGCTCAAGATTATCGGCGGTATCGCCATGAACCTCATGGTTCCGGTGCTTTCCGCCTACATCGCCGAGTCCATCGGCAAGCGCCCGGCGCTCGTCCCCGGCTTTGTTGCCGGCATGATCGCCATCCAGGGTCTGCCCGTTAACGCCGATACCGGCATGATCGACGCCGGTGGCGCCGGTGTGGGCTTCGGCTTCCTGGGCGGCATCGTCGGCGGCTTCCTCGCTGGCTATGTCATCCTGCTGCTCGAGAAGGTCTTTGCCGGTCTGCCCAAGAACCTGGACGGCCTCAAGGCAATCTTTTTGTACCCGCTGTTCTCGACTGCTATCGTCGGCCTGGTCATGCTCGGCATCTCCGGCCCCATGGCTGCCATCAACACCGCCATGATGGACTTCCTCAAGGGCCTGTCTGCCTCTGGCGCCGTTGTCCTGGGTCTTGCCATCGGCTGCATGTGCGCCTTTGACATGGGTGGCCCGGTTAACAAGGCTGCTTACGTCACCGGTACGGCTATGCTCACCGAGGCCCTGGCCGCCGGTGTTGGCACTGAGACCTACAACTTCGGCACCAACTTCATGGCTGCCGTTTCCGCCGCCTGCATCGTTCCGCCGCTGATCACCACCTTCGCCGTCGTCGTCGGCAAGAAGTACTTCAGCCAGGAGGATCATGACGCCGGTGTCGTCAACCTCATCCTTGGTTGCACCCACATCACCGAGGGCGCCATTCCGTTCATGACCAAGAACATCTGGCCCGTCATGCCCATCATGATGCTCGGTTCTTCCATCGCCTCGATCCTGACCATTATGTTCAACGTTCACGATCCGGCGCCTCACGGCGGCTTCCTGGTCCTGCCCGTTGTCGAGAACGGTCCGCTGTGGGTCCTCGCGATCCTCATCGGTGCTGTGGTCGGTGGCATCTTGTTCGTGGCCTTCAAGAAGTACGACTTCGAGAAGAACCAGAAGGCCGCTCCTGCAGCCAAGCCGGTTGAGGCCCCCAAGGCCGCTGCCGTCGAGGCTCCCAAGGCCGAGGCTGCCGACTTCGTGAAGGTCGACAACGTCTTTGTCGCCGAGGACTTCGCTTCTCGTGATGAGGCCCTGAGCTTTGTCTCCAACCAGGCCGTCAAGGCCGGTATCGCCGGCGACGCCGACGCCGTGATGAACGCCTTCCTGGCCCGCGAGGCCGAGGGCACCACGGGCATGATGGAGGGCTTTGCCATCCCGCATGCCAAGTCCGACGCCATTGCCGAGGCTGCCGTCATCGTCGTCAAGGACGAGTCCGGCGTGACCGGTTGGGACACCATGGACGGCGCTCCCGTCAACGTGGCCATCGCCCTGCTCATCCCGGGCGCTCAGGCTGGCACCACGCACCTCAAGATCCTGTCCAAGGTCGCCGAGGCGCTCATGGACGAGGACTTCCGTGCCACCGTCAAGGGTTCCACCGACGCCGCCGAGATCGCCCAGACGATCAACGCCCGCCTGGTCTAATTCCGCAGTACTCGAATAACATCGCCCCCTGTAACAAAGGCGAGGACTCCCTACGGGTCCTCGCCTTTTTTCATACCACCCGGCACTCAGGGACGTTCCTTTCCTGCCGGCACCCCGGGACACTCCTTAGTCCCCAACAGGGCATAAATAGCCCTCATCGACTGAATCACCCACGCGAACAATAATTCAGCCAGAATTCCTTTTGCACGATATTTCTTGGACGGAAGCATGTTCCCGCAGCTCGCCTGCCGGGCGGGGCGGTTAAGTTTGTCGCGAGTTCCGCACGCAAAGGAAAGCACTTAATGTGCTTTCCGTCTTGCGCAGGACTGTAGAGCAGCAAACTTAACCGCCCCGCCCGGCAGGCGAGCGGACAGCGAACGACATCTGTCCAACAATTCGTGCGAAACACAATGAAAAACCGTTTGATGTGAGTTAATATAAACAACGTCGTGAATCTGACTCCTGCCGCATGCATGACAGGGGTTAAACACAAAAAGGAGTCAATTATGGTTTCTGAGAAGGCTACCCTCGTCAATCCGCAGGGTCTTCACATGCGTCCGGCTGGCCTCTTCGCCTCCACCATGGGCAAGTACGCCTGCGACGTGACGGTCGTCACCCCCGAGAAGGAGGTCAACGGCAAGTCCCCGATGGCCCTCATGGCTGCTGGTATCCCCTGCGGTACCGAGGTCGAGGTCAAGTGCGACGGCGCTGATGAGGCCGAGGCTCTGGCTGCTGCCATCGAGCTCATCAAGAGCGGTCTTGGCGAGTAGAACTCAAACGGGTCGCATGTTGAACAATTAAGTTCATATTTGGGGGCGCAGTGACCTGTATCAAGGTAGCTGCGCTCTTTTGTCATGGATATGGCAAAACGCTTTATCACATGGCACGGAGAGAGGAATGGGAATGTATCAGGGAGTCAACGCATCCGAGGGCATCGGAATCGGCACCGTTATGGTCGCCGTCGATCCCGACTTGACGTTTGAACCGCACGAGGTCGCTGATTCGGCAGCAGAGAAGGAGCGCTATCAGACCGCTCTTTCGGTCTTCTGCGAGAAGACCCAGGCTCAGGCCGACCACATGAAGGAGACGGTGGGCGAGGCCGAGGCCGAGATCATGAGCGGACACATTGTCCTGGCTCAGGACCCGGGCATGACCGACGCCATCAACGCCGCCATTGACGGTGGCACCTGCGCCGAGCAGGCGCTCATGGACACTTCGACCATGTTCGAGAACATGTTCCTGTCCATGGACGACGAGATGTTCCGTCTGCGCGCGGCCGACATCGCCGACATCCGCACCGGTATTCTGGCCGAGCTGCTGGGCAAGGAGGTCGTCGACCTCTCAGTCCTGCCCGAGAACACCGTCGTTGTCGTGCACGACCTTACGCCGTCCATGACCGCCACGATCGATAAGGCCCACGTTGCCGGTATCGTCACCGAGACCGGTGGCCGCACGTCGCACTCCGCGATCATCGCGCGCGCCCTCGAGATTCCGGCCGTCCTTTCGGTTGCCAACAGCTGCACCGCGCTTCGCAACGGTATGACCGTCGTCGTCGACGGTGGCAAGGGTGTTGTCGAGGCCGATCCCGACGAGGAGACGCTCGCTGCCTACACCGCCAAGGCCGAGGCCTTCGCTGCCGAGAAGGCAGCCCTCGAGGCCTTCCGCGGCAAGCCTTCTGTGACTGCCGACGGCATCAAGAAGATCATCGCCTGCAACATCGGTAACCCCGATGACGTGCCCAACGCGCTCGATCACGATGCCGAGGCCATTGGTCTGTTCCGCTCCGAGTTCCTGTTCATGGACTCCGCTGAGCTTCCTTCCGAGGAGGAGCAGTTCAACGCCTATCGCAAGGTCGCCAGCGCGCTCAAGGGCGCTCCGGTCATCATCCGCACGCTCGATGTGGGTGGCGACAAGGAGATCCCCTACCTGCACATGGTCAAGGAAGAGAACCCCTTCATGGGCTTCCGCGCCGTGCGTTACTGCCTGGCCAATCCCGACCAGTACAAGGTTCAGCTCCGCGCCCTGCTGCGCGCCAGCGCCTTTGGTGACGTCAAGATCATGATCCCGCTCGTCACCTGCGTCGAGGAGGTCGTGGCCGTCAAGGAGCTCGTCGAGCAGTGCAAGGCCGAGCTGACCGAAGAGGGTCGCAAGTTCAACGAGAACATCGAGGTCGGCATTATGGTCGAGACGCCTGCCGCTTCGCTGCTCGCTGACCGTCTGGCCGAGGTCGCCGACTTCTTCTCTATCGGCACCAACGACCTGATCGGCTACACCATGTGCGCCGACCGTGGCAACGACACCATCTCCAACCTGTACCAGGTGTACTATCCCGCCGTGCTCCGCTCGCTTAAGAACATCATCGAGAGCGGCGTGAAGGCCGGTATCATGGTCGGCATGTGCGGCGAGGCCGCTGCCGATCCGCTGCTTGAGCCGCTGCTGATCAGCTGGGGCCTGGAGGAGTTCTCGATGAGCGCTCCGTCCATCCTGCGCGCCCGCAAGACCATCAGCCAGTGGACCAAGGCCGAGTGTGACGAGCTCGCCGAGAAGGCGCTCGCCTGCAACACTGCCGCCGAGGTCAAGGCGCTGCTCGAGTCTGCTGCTCGCTAATTTGGTATCAGAGGTAACCGCGTGGTTGGAATGGGCCGGCCACGCGGCCCTCACATATACAGGGGGTACTGTAAATGTTCTACACGCTAACCGCTAACCCGGCTGTCGACATGACGGTTTCGAGCTCTCCGCTCGAGCCCGACGAGAACGTCCGCACCGGCTCGGCCAGCTACACGGCTAACGGCAAGGGCCTCGACGTGTCCTTCGCCTTTAAGAAGATGGGCGTCGACACCGTCGCGCTCGGCTTCTTCGCTGGCTTCACGGGCAAGTTTATCGTCGAGGAGGTCATGAACCTGGGTTGCCTGTGCCGCCCGGTCTGGACCGACGGTATCACGCGCATCAACACCTATGTCAACGATGGCCAGCACGAGTACGGCATCCTCAACCCCGGTGCTCCTATTACGCCGCAGCACCAGGAGGAGCTCTACAACATCCTGGACACCGCGGGCGATCTTGAGTGCCTGATTGTCTCTGGCTCCGTGCCTCCCAAAGCTACGCCCGACTTCCTGGCTCAGGTCATGGAGCACGCTCAGGCCCGTGGCGCCGATGTCGTCCTGGACCTGTCCTCCGACAAGCTCAAGGAGCTCGCTCACAAGAAGCCGCTGCTCATCAAGCCGAACCATCACGAGATGAAGGCTATCTTCGGCGTGCCGGTCGACACTGATGACGAGGTCCGCGTTGCCATGAAGATGGCTCACGACGCTGGCGTTCAGAACGTGCTGCTCACCCGTGGTAGCCGTGGCGACGCCTACTTCTCCAACGGCGAGGACATTTGGTACGCCAAGCGTGAGTTCAACATCAAGTTGGTCTCTTCCGTCTGCGCCGGCGACTGCACCCTCGCTGCGTTCCTGCACAAGTGGTACAGGGATCGCGACAACGTCGAGGAGGCCATGAAGCTCGCTATGGCCACCGGCGCCAACGTCGCTGAGTCCGTCGGCATCGGCGACTTCGGTCACGTTGACGAGTACAGCAAGCGCGTTGCCGTCCGTAAGCTCGATCGCAAGTAAGCGAAACGCGACAAACTCGTGCGCATACGGCGTCCCGGTTTCGACCGGGGCGCCGTTTTTTGTCCCACTCGAACCTCGGAGCCGCGCTTCACGCGTTCCACACCGTTCACCGAGTTGTTGTAGCCTTTTGCCGAAGCGTGGAATATACTTTCATTAACACGTTGCTTCGTGAAAGGAACATTCATGATTTACACGCTTACTGCAAATCCCGCTATTGACTACAACATCTCCTGCGATGGCCTGTCCGCCAACACCGTCACCCGCACCCGTAACGCTGTCTACACCCCTAACGGCAAGGGTCTCAACGTCTCGTTTACGCTCGACCACTACGGCGTCGACACCACGATCCTGGGCTTCTTCGCCGGCTTCTCGGGCGAGTTCATCGTTAAGGGCGCCGAGGCCCTTGGCGTGCCCGTTAAGCCCGTGTGGACTGACGGCATCACGCGCGTCAACGTGTTCCTCAACGCCGGTCCCGACACCGAGTACAACATGGTCAATGCCGGTGCCGCCATCAACGCTGCCAACGAGCAGGAGATGTTTGAGCTCATCGATTCACTCGACGACATGACCTGCCTGGTCATTAGCGGCTCGCTGCCCCCCAACACCTCCGAGGGCTTCCTGGCCGAGGTCCTGCGTCGCGTGAAGGCTAAAGGCGCCGAGTTCGTGCTCGATATCTCGAGCCATCAGTTGGCCGACCTCATTGCTATGGAGCCGCTCCTCATTAAGCCTAACGACGACGAGCTGCTCGACATCTTTGACATTAAGGTGAGCGGTGGCGACGACGAGTCCGTCAAGGGCGCGATGGCCGAGCTGCATGCCAAGGGCGCCAAGAACGTGCTGCTGACCCTTGGTGGCGCCGGTGCGTACTTCTCCAACGGCGAGCATATCTGGTTTGCCACCCGTACCTTTGAGGTCAAGCTGCTGTCGACCGTCTGCGCCGGTGACTCTTCGCTGGCCGCCTTCCTGTCCGTGTGGCACGACGCCCCCGAGCGCGTCGAGGACGCCCTGCGCCTCTCGATGGCCACCGGCGCCAACGTGGTCGAGTGCCCTGGTCTGGGCGACTTTGCCAAGGTCGATGAGTATCAGAAGGGTATCGCCATTCGTCAGGTCTGCTAGCCGCATCGAATAACCGTAGCCGTACACCCGCTTTGGATTTCCGAGGCGGGTGTTTTTTGCGCGCTGAGTGTATGTGGCGTCTGCTGTCTCGTTAAATCGAATCGACGACGCGATTGCGTGTGCGCGCTTTCCCGTTTCTTGTTAGACTTCTTGAGAACCATCGATCAACGCTCGCAAGTGCAGGAGGCCATAGGCATGTGCAATGTTTCGCTCAACGGTACGCAGCCGACCGATGCCTCCATCCGTGTCCTGCGTGCGCTTGAGGCAGCCGGTCTTGAGGCTTGGTACGTAGGCGGTTGGGTACGTGATGCCCTGATGGGGCGCCCCAGCCACGATGTTGACATGTGCTGCAGCGGCCTGTGGCAGGAGTCCAAAGCGGCGCTCGAGGCGGCTGATATTGCCGTGGTTGAGTCGGGCATCAAATTTGGCGGCATCACGGCTATTTGCGATGGCGAGCGTATTGAGGTCACCACGTACCGCCTGGATGGTTTTTATACCGACGGTCGTCATCCCCAGAGCGTGGAGCGTGCGGCGTCGCTTGAGGACGATCTGGCGCGTCGTGACTTTACCGTTAACGCTACGGCCTGGCATCCCGAGCGCGGTCTTGTCGACCGCTACGATGGCCAGGGCGACCTGAAGCGTAAGCTCATCCGCGCTGTTGGAGATCCCAAGCGTCGTTTTAACGAGGACGCGCTTCGCATGCTGCGCGCGGTGCGTTTTGCCTGCCGTCTGGATTTTATGATCGAGCCTAGGACCAAACAGGCACTTGCCGAGTGCGCGCCGCTGCTCGATGCTGTGGCGCGCGAGCGCGTGGGCATTGAGCTCGAGGGCATCCTTTCGACGGGCCACGGGGGAGACGCGATGCTGCGCTATCCCGAGCTTGTTTGCGCCGCCGTGCCCGAGCTCGCGTCCGCTCGCGGGTTTGATCAGCGCAGTGTCTATCATGCGTTTAACGTCTACGAGCATATCGCCCGCGTGCTGACGGTGGCAGGGGAGTTGGCGCTGTGCGACGGCGTCGCGCCCTCGTCGAGCCTTATGTGGGCGGCGTTTTTGCACGACGTTTCCAAACCCGAGTGCTTTACGGTCGATCACGACGGCAGCGGACACTTCTATGGTCATCCCGAGCTCGGCGCCAAGAAGGCGCGTGTCATCATGGATCGCCTAGCGCTCTCGCATGATTTGGTGCGCGATGTGTGCCTGCTGATCAAATACCATGACAAGCCGCTGCGCCCCGAGCGCTCCTGCCTGCTCAATATGATGCGCGCGCTTTCGGGCGAGGGTGTCGATACGCCGCGTCTGATGGACGAACTCATGGACCTTAAGCGTGCCGACACGCTCGGCAAGGCGCCCTCGTGCTTCTATTATGTCGAGACGATCGAGGAGATGCGTACGCTCGCCCACGATCTGCTGCAGGCGGGGGAGCCCTATACGCTCAAGATGCTTGCCATCAACGGCGGCGACCTGATTCGCGCCGGCGTCAAGCCGGGGCCGGAGCTGGGACAGCTTCTCAACGCCGCCCTCGACGCCGTGATCGAGGACAACATCCCCAACAACCGCGAAGCCCTCCTGACTCATCTGCACCTAGGGTAGCTAAAATAGCTCCGTCCCAAATTAACCACCCGGCTGACCTGCGCTTTCCATAACCTGCCGACAATTTTTCGGCAATTTGGAATTTCTTCTTGCGCTTGCGTTTTTTGTCCCGTAATATATTTCCTCGCAGCACGGCAGTGCAGATGTCATGTGGCCCGTTCGTCTAGCGGTTTAGGACGCCGCCCTCTCAAGGCGGAGATCACCAGTTCGAATCTGGTACGGGCTACCACTTCTTTTCTGCCGAGGCTTATGGCCCGTTCGTCTAGCGGTTTAGGACGCCGCCCTCTCAAGGCGGAGATCACCAGTTCGAATCTGGTACGGGCTACCATGAATTTGAGACCCGGACTTCCCACGGAAGTCCGGGTTTTTTATTTCCGAGCAAACCATCTGCAATTCCCATTTGGCCCATAGCTTTACGTTCTGCTTGTGGCCCTTGCGGGTACAATATGCAAGATATTTGGACGGTCAGAAGGAGCCTCATGACGGAGTCCTCTCAGCATACATCTAAGCCCCAGGTCGAGGTTGAGGCCTCGGGCGGCGATGACAACAAGGGTGCACGCCGCGGTGCCATTTTTATCGGCGTCGTGCTGGTTGGCTATATCGTTTATCTGATTGTGACCGGTCAGATGGGACAGTTCTGGGCTGCCATGTCGAGCGTTCAGGCGCCGTGGCTCGTTGCTGCATGCTTTTGCATGTTCCTGTACCTGTTCTTTGGCATCGTTGCCTATGCGATCGCCGTCTGGCTCGATCCCAATTCGCCCGTCGGCATTCGCGACCTGATCTCGGTCGAGGCGAGCGGTATCTTCTTTGGCAACCTGACGCCCATGATGATGGGCTCTACGCCCGCCCAGATTTACCGCCTGACCAAGGCAGGCCAAAATGTCGGCGAGGCCGGTGCCACGCAGTTCACGCGCTTTATCGTGTATCAGTTTGGCCTCGTTGCCTGGGGCGCCATTCTGCTGCTTGCCCGCATGCCGTTTTTCGCCGAGCGCTATGGCGACATGACGCTGCTGTGCGTCTTTAGCTTTGGCGGTCACTGTTGCATTCTGCTTGGCATCTTTGCCGTCGCGCTCATGCCCAAGACCGTCACGCGCGTCGCGCACTGCATCATTAATTGGCTCGAGCGAATGGGCGTCTCGGCCACCAAGATCGAAGGCTGGCGTACGTTTGTCGACGGCGAAATCTACTCTTTCTCCGAGAAGTTCAAGCTTTCAGCCGGCCACTTTTCGTCCATGCTGCTCACGGTGGTCATCACCATGTTGCAGCTCGCGTTTTTCTACCTCGTGCCGTATTTCCTGATGCTTGCCTTTGGCCACCACGAAGTCGACTTTTTCTCGGTCATGGCCGCGAGCGCCTTTGTTCAGCTCCTGAGCTCTGCTGTTCCCCTGCCCGGTGGCACCGGCGGTGCCGAGGGTGGCTTCGCGCTGTTCCTGGGTCATTTCTTTGGATCTGCGTCGACCGCCGGTTATCTGCTGTGGCGCCTCATTACGTTTATCGCGCCGACGATTTTGGCCGCGCCCCTGCTGGGCCTTAAGAGCGCTCACAACGAGAGTATCCATGCGCGCTGGGATCGCGCGATGCGCAAGCTCGGACGAACGCCTCAGACGTCCTCTAAGCCGGCAAAGCCCCATCCTGTGAACGCGGTTACGGTGGATCCCAATCAGCATGCTCAGAAGGCTTCTAGGGCCGCCAAACCGTCGCATAAGGCCTATGTGCGCCAGACAGGCGACGGCATCCGTGTGTCCCCGGCTGCTTTGAACAAAAAGAAGCTCCCTAAGGCGTAACAGTTGGTCGTGCGTTCTTCATGTTGCCGGGCTTTTTTGTGCCGGATGGGGGATAATCCTCTTACGTAGATTAACTCTCATCTGTTGATGAATGCTTGCATTCCGAAGGGACACGTCCATGGACACCAGCAAACCGCGCCTCGACCGCCGCATCGTTCGCAGCCGCAATGCCATCCTTTCTGCGTTTGAGCGCCTGCTGATGGATAAACCGCTTGCCGATATTACCGTGAGTGCCATCGCGCGTGAGGCAAATGTCGATCGTAAGACCTTCTACGTGCACTTTGGCACGGTCGACGGCCTGCTCGATGCCATCGCCGCCGATGTGGTGGAGATGATCGTCGACTCGGTCGAAAAGACGCTTTCCACTATGGGCAGTGACCCCAACGAGCGCGCCCTTGGAGCGGCGGCTACCTTCTTTAAGACCATCAACGAGGCACTTTGCAATAACCTCGTGCTCAATCGTCAACTGATTGAAAATATCCCGCTCGACGATTTTATGACGCGCTTGCGCGTGCCGCTCGAGCACGAGATTGCCGAGCGCGACCTGCTGCCCCACGGCCTCAAGGACGAGATGTTCGACTATTACCTGGCTTTTTTGCTTTCGGGCATTATCGGCATTTACCGCACGTGGGCGCTCTCCGATGGCTCGGTGCCCATTGAGCGCATCTCGGAGGTCGCAAACAATCTGACGTTGAACGGACTATCGAGTTTGGAATCTCGTTTCGAATAGCACTAGCGCCTTATCCCCCTTGAGTCGCGGTGAAATAAGGACTGAATAGGCCTTTTAACAGCTTAAACACTCCCTATTTCACCGCAACTCGGGGGGATTGCATTACTGGTAACGCAGGCACTCGACTGGATCGAGCTTGGCGGCGCGGCGGGCGGGGTAGAAGCCAAAGATTACGCCGATGCCGACTGAAACCGCAAAGGCGAGCAACACCGTCGTAAGGGAAAAGCTCGGCGTAATCGTCCCGCTGGCTCCAAACTCGCTCATAATGCTCGAGTTGGCGGCAAAAAACGCGAGCCCCCATGCCAGCAGATAGCCGATCACAACACCGAGAATGCCGCCGGTGATGCACAGTGCCGAGGATTCGGCCAAAAACTGAGAGGTGATATCACGTCGGCTTGCACCAAGCGCGCGGCGAATACCGATCTCGCGGATGCGCTCGGTCACATTGGTGAGCATCATATTCATAATGCCAATACCGCCCACGAGCAGCGAAATGCCGGCAACCGCTCCCATGATGAGCGAGAAGGCGCCCATAAAGGAATTGAGGGAGTCGATAGCGCTTTTCATGGAGCTTACCGATACGCTATCGTACTCGTCGTCCTTCGAGATGCCCTTTATGCTACGCACCTTGGACTCGATGGTCTTGCAGAGTTTATCCATATCCGTGCCTTCGGCGGCGAGCGCCGTCACGCTCGGAAACGACGGATTGTCGTCGCCGTAGAGCTCGGCGATCGCGGCCCGTGGCATGTACAGGTTCAGCGAACCCATGGATTCGTTGCCACCATCGATAACGCCGACAATTTGCACTTCTCCGCTCGACACCTTGATGGTCTTGCCGAGTGCGTCCTGTTCGTTACCGTACAGCTGCTCAGCACCGCCGCGGCCGATGAGCGCCACGCGCGCACCGGTTTTCGACTCGATACCGTTGTAGGTGCGCCCTGCGACGATCTTGCTGGCGCCCACGGCATCGAGCATGTCGCTATCGACGCCGTGTGCCATGACGGTATAGCTTTTATCCCCGACCTTGTACTCAGAATAGGCGCTGTCGACAATGCCTATCTGTTCGATTTGCGGCACCATCTTACGCAATTTCTCGACGTCCGAATCGGTGAGCTCTTGGGACGAATAGATCTGCACCATGCGGGCGGCGTTAAGACCCAGGCTGTTGACTAGGCTGTTTTGGATGCCTCCGATAAGCGAGGTCATGGCTATGACCGACGCGATTCCAATGACGATGCCCAGGATGGTGAGCAGGCTGCGTCCCTTGTTGGCCTCGAGCGAGTGAAGGGCTTCTTGGACAAGATCGCGGGTGCTCATGCCTTCGCTCCTTTCGGCTGATTGGTGGTTGTAGAAATCGCGGGCAGATTGTTGACGGCCCCGCGTAGCGTATTCGGTGTATGCGCGATATACGCGCCGTCGTGAATGCGACCGTCGCGGATGGTCACGGCACGGTCGGCCTCGGCGGCGATACCGGGATCATGTGTGATGAGCACGATGGTCTTGCCGCGTTCCTGGAGCTTGTGGAAGGTTTCCATGACAAGCGCCCCGGTTGTCGAGTCCAGGTTTCCCGTCGGCTCGTCGGCCAAAATGATGGGTGGATCGTTGACAAGGGCGCGCGCGATGGCGACGCGCTGCATCTGTCCGCCCGAGAGCTCCGATATGCGATGATCCCAATGGTCGACCGGAAGCGTGACGGCTTGCAGCGCGTGCACGGCGCGCATCTCACGCTGAGCCCGCGGCACGCTGGTGTACGACAGCGGCAGCATGACGTTTTCGATGACCGAAAGGCGCGGCAGCAGGTTAAAGCTCTGAAAGACAAAGCCGATGCTCAGGGCGCGGACTTCGGTGAGCTCGTCATCGTCGAGCTCCGCCACGTTGAGCCCTTGCAGGAAGTAATCGCCCGCCGTCGGCTTGTCCAGGCAGCCCAGGATGTTCATGAGCGTTGACTTGCCCGAGCCCGAGGGGCCGGTAATGGCCACGAACTCGCCGGGATTCACTGCCAGGCTCACGTTATGCAGGATATGGGCGCAGCCGGCCTCGCTCTCAAAGATGCGGTGCACGTTGCGGATGTCGATGACGGGACGCATTACTTGCCCTCGTCGGCAGGCATGTTGTCGCCGCCGTCTGCCGTCATGCCTGTGCCGGTATCCGTCACGATGGTGTCGCCGTCGCGTAGCTTGGTAACCGGGACGTCTGGGTTGATCTCGTTGCCCTGGTCGTCGCGCGTGACCTGGGTCTTGCCGACTACAGCCTCGTTGTCGTTTTGCGTCACGACGGTCACCTTCACGCGGCGCGTCTTTTTGCCTTCCGAATCGGTGGCCAGATTGACGTAATAGTGCTCGCCATCTTCGGTCATCAGCGCCATGGTCGGCACCATCACCACGTCGTCGAGCTTCTCGGTCACTACCGAGACCTCGGCAGTCATACCCGGCTTAAGGCGACTGTCGGGTGCTTCGATGAGGATGTCGACGTTAAAGGTCACGCTGCCGCCGCTCCCGGAGGACGAGTCGGAGTTTGCCACCGAGGCGATAGCCGTGACGGTGCTCTGGCTCACGATATCGGGAAACGCGGGATAGGTCACGTTGGCGCTTTGGCCCACGGCAATTTTGGCGATATCCTTTTCGCCCACCTGAACGGTGACCTTCATCTTGGACAGGTCGGCGATTTGCATACACTGTTTGCCGCCGCTCGTGTCGCCTTCGCCCATGATCATGCCGCCTGTTACCGTGGCGCCCACCTTGGCGTTGAGCTCCACGATGCTGCCCGAGCTCGGGGCCGTGACCGTACGGCTGGCGGCCTTGGCGTTCGCCTGATCGAGGTTTGCCTGGGCCGATGCGAGGCTGCGCTGCGCGGCCGATACGGCGTTCGTGTCCGCTGATGCGGCGGAGACGCCAGTCGCTGCGGAAGCTCCATCGACATCCGTCGTTGGGGCGGCCTGCGCGGCAGCTGCGGCTTTCTTCGCGTTGGCGAGGTCTTCCTGTGCCGCTGTCACCGCGCGCTGCGCCTCGGCAACGTTGCGATCGAGCTCGTCGTTTTTAATGGTCATGAGCACGTCGCCCTCGTTGACGGACTGGCCAGCTTGCACGTTGATTGATGCCACCGTTCCGTCGACAGAAGGGGAGACCACCGAAGCCGAGATGGGCTTGAGCTGGCCTTTAGCCTCGACGGTGGTCGTAAACGTGCCCTCGGTGACCATGTCGGTCACCGGCCCGTTGGTACCTGCGGGCCGTGCGTTGATGACTGAGGTCACGACAACGGCGATGAGCACAATGGCGGCCACGATGCCGGCCGCAATGCCGCGTCGGATGAGCTTTTTGCGCTGACGCTCGGCACGCTTCGCCTTGAGCTTGGCGTAGGCCTCTTCGTCAGAAATCTCGGTTGTATCGCTTGTATTGCCGTTTTGCTGTGCGACGTGCACGTTTGTTATGAGGGGAAGTGTTTCGGTGGCACCCTCGGGCACTCGCTCGGCATCATTCGGTCCCGGGGTGATGGTGGGGACATTCGACATGGCGTCTCCTTTATAGAAAGTTTCTTGATAAGTATATGCGCCCGTCGCGAGAGGCGGGCGCATTATAGCGGTATCTTTCGGAACTGTTAGATTGGAGCGTCAGCTCCCCGTTGTGCGAAGGCGTGATTCCCTACGAGTGCACGACCACGCACAGGCCGACGCTGATGCAGTCGTGGAGCGCCTTGGCGTCGGCCAGGCGCAAGTTGATGCAACCGTGGCTGCCGCACCACTTGTACGACTCGGCGTTGTCGAAGCTCTTGTCGTTTTGCCAGGTGGCGTCGTGGAAACCGATCATATTGCCCTCGAACGGCATCCAATAGCTGACCGGGCTCTCGTATTTGGGCTTTCCGGTCTCGGGGTCTTTAGCACCGATGAGCTTGCTTGCGCCGTCGTTGCTGTTGATCTGCCACACGCCCTCCGGGGTGGCGTCTTCGCCCGGTTTGCCGGAAATAAAGTTGGCCTCCCACACGATATTGCCGTTCTCGTCGTAGTAGCGCGCGTGCTGCTCGGACAGGTCGACGTCGATATAGGCCTTCCAATCGGGCTCGCCCTTGGCGGTAAACGTGTCGGCCTTCTTGGAGTACGAAATCTCGATATCGCCGGTCTGCTTGTTATTGATAGCGTCCTCGACCTGCTTGGCGAGCGTGTCGCTGTCGATGGACCAGCCAAAGTCGCCGCCCTCGACAGCGCACTCCTTGCCGTCGGCGCGTGTCCACCAGCGGGTGGATCCCACGGTGTTAAAGCCGTTAGCGAGTTCGGCGGCCCAGCTGCCGATCTGCGACGTATCGAGCGTGGGGTTGGCCGGATCGGCAAAGCTGATCCACTGCAGCACCGAGCTGCCGTCCACTTTACCAGCATCATTGCCGTTGAGCTTAAGGGTCACGTTGACGCCCAGGAAGTTGTTGGCGGCATCGCACGCAGCCTGAATCTGGTCGTTGGTGAGGGTGCCGTTGAGCGGTTCGTAGGCGTCGTTGCCGATCTTGGTGATATCGACGTTCTCGGCGAGCGACGCGAGCTCGATCTCGGCATATTTGATGACATGCTCGCGGTTGATCTTCTCGTTGGAACGGGCCTTCTCAACGGTGAACTTGCCGGCCTTCTCGTCATAGGAGCTGGTGGCCTCGAAGGTGCCCGAGCGGCCCTCGTTGAACTCGTCGATGGCGCTGCCCAGGTCCTCCTCAAACTGCTTTTGGTCAAAGGCATCGGAGAGCATGGACAGGTCGACGTCCTGGTCCAAGTCGACCGAGCCGTTCTTGGTGGCGCTAACGGTTTTGCCGCCGAGCGACGCGATGAGGCGCGATGGCCACAGCAGCGGCTCGTTTTTGCTGATAATCTCGTGGGCGGCTTCCTCGCCATCGACGATGGGCTCGTCGGACTCGGGCTGGTAGGTCCAGCTAAAGTCATCGCCCGCCACGGTGAGCTTGTAGTGCTTCCATGCCGAGTTAACCTTGGTGGCTGCCGAAGATGCGCTAGAGAGCGAGATGTCGACGCCGGCGATGGTGGTGTTGGGGTAAGCGACCTGCGAGAACGCCACGACGCCTACGATGTAGACGATCGCGACGAGGCCGAGGACGACAAAGAGGGCCGTCTTCCCGCCCGACTTGCTGCTTTTGTTGGTGTGCTTGTCCGCGGGTCCGCGATTGCTTGCCGCGCGAGCGTGCGAAGGGCCCTGCTTGGGGGCGGCACCTTGTGCGGAACGCTGCTGATATTGTTGATGCGGCTGGTATTGACGCTGATTCGGGCGCTGAGAGGCATTGGCCGGGCCGTGTTGTTGGCTGTGAGCCGGCGCGATGGGGCGCGGCGATTGGACGCCGCCAGTATGCCTACTGGGCTGTTGCGGATCGGGAATCATGTTGCTGCGGTCGATTTGCGACATCGTTTATATTTCCTTCGAGTTTCGACTTGCGGCTCATCGTGTTTTAACTGGGCTTGCATTATAGCGATTAGCCTGTTGTTTGTGGTGCGGAAACAGTATCAGTTTGGAGAAGTCTGCCTATCCGCATATGCCGCATTTGGCGCAGGCAGAAAGCGCGGCCGGGGCTTGAGCGATGCCGCCCTTGGCCGTCTCGCGCAGGGTTGCCGGCAGGGCGTGGCCCACCGAGAGCATCACATGCGCCATCTGGTCAAACGGCACCAGGCTCTTGATGCCGGCGAGCGCGAGCTGGGCCGAGCTGAAGGCCGCGGCCACGCCGATGGCATTGCGGTTTTGGCACGGCACCTCAACAAGTCCGCCCACGGGGTCGCAAACGAGGCCCAGCAGATTGCTCAGCGCGATGGAACTGGCGTCGAGTGCCTGCTCGGGGGTGCCGCCGAGCATCTGCACCAGCGCGGCGGCGGCCATGGCGGCGGCGCTTCCCACCTCGGCCTGGCAGCCGCCCTCGGCGCCGGCGACGCAGGCGCTCGTGGTGAGGTTGAGGCCGATGGCGGCAGCACAGTAGAGGGCGTCCATGACCTGCTCGTCATCGAGCTGCAGGTGGTCGGCAAGCGCCAGCACGCAGCCGGGTACGACGCCCGCGGAGCCTGCCGTGGGGGCGGCGACGATCACGCCCATAGTGGCGGAGCGCTCGAGCACGGCCATCGCGCGGGCCACGGCATCGGTCTGAACGGTGCCCATCAGGTTTGTGCTCAAATCGTTACGGCCGGTGGCATCGACGAGCTTCGCCTCGCCGCCGATGAGCCCGCCAAGCGAGCGCTGCGGATTGGCGATGGGGGCCGTGGTCTCCTCGCGCATAACGTCGAGCACGCGGCGCATCGCGGCGACGGCGTGCTCCTCGCCGGTCAGACGCGCTTCCCGCACGGCCATGACGGCGCCGATGCTGAGTTCCAGCTCCTTGCAAGCGTCGAGCAGCTGTTCGCCGTCATCGAAGATCTCCTTGGCCGAGACGCCGGGGGAGAGCGATGACGCCGAGCCCGGGAGTTCAATAAAGGTGGCGTAGTCGACGTTGTCGAGTTTTCGCAGCATGGGAATGACGGTATCGTCGGGCGCGCCGTCGGTCTCAAAGACAGAGTAGGCCTGGCCGCCCACCTCGGTGCGGTAGGTACGGCAAAACGCGATGTTCACGTGTACGTAGGCGAGTAGGTTCGTGAGTGCGGCGAGCACGCCGGGAACATCCTGGTGCGCCACGAAGAGCGTTGAATACATGCCCGAGATGTCGACTCCGACGCCGTTGATGCGGCTGATGCGCATCTTGCCGCCGCCTAGGCTCTCGCCGCGGACCTGTGCCGTGGCACCCCTGTCGTCGAACATCTCGATATCGACGGTGTTGGGGTGGATGGAGGCGTCGTCGCCCTTAATGTCAAAGTGATATTCGAGGCCTTGCTTACGCGCGAGGTCGAAGGCCTGCTTGATATTCTCGTCATCGGTGTCGAGGCCCAGGATGCCCGCGACAAGCGCGCGGTCGGTGCCGTGGCCACGGTAGGTGTGGGCGAAGGAGTTCCACAGGCCAAAGGTGACTTTGGTAATGCGGCCTTCCAGCAGGCTGGCGGCAACCTGGGCGCACCGCAGGGCGCCGGCGGTGTGCGACGAGCTAGGACCGACCATGACGGGGCCCAAGATCTCGAATGCCGAGGTCGTAGCGAGTGTTTGCGGCTTGCCTGCCATGGCTGCTCCTTCTATATCTCGTCGTCCCGAGGGGCGGGGCATAAGGTCGCCTGCTCGGACAATCCTGCTCGCACGGAGAGCACATTAAGTGCTCTCCGGCTCGTGCGGAACTCGCGATCGACCAAATACTAAAGCCCTCGGAACTTAGGATACATGGTTGGAGTCGCTCTGCTGCAAAATTTATCGGCCTGTGAACTATTCCATGTCCTAGGTCGGCTCATCTTCACCATCGGTTAATAAAAAAGAGGTACCGGTTGTTCCGGTACCTCTTTTTGGTGCGTTGTTATTTGGCTGGGGCTTTTCTCGTTAGCTTACAGGCCGCAGGCTGCTTTGAGTTCTTCGACTCGGTCGGTCTTCTCCCAGGTGAAGTCGGCGTCTTCGCGGCCGAAGTGGCCGTAGGCTGCCGTCTTCTCGTAGATCGGACGACGCAGATCCAGGTCGCGGATGATCGCGCCCGGGCGCAGGTCGAAGGTCTTCTCGACGGCCTCGACGATCTTGTCCTCGGCAACATGCGCGGTACCGAAGGTGTCGACCATGATAGACAGCGGCTTGGACACGCCGATGGCGTAGGCCAGCTCGACCTCGCAGCGGTCGGCCAGGCCGGCGGCCACCACGTTCTTGGCGACCCAGCGCGCGGCGTATGCGGCGGAGCGGTCGACCTTGGTGCAGTCCTTGCCGCTAAAGGCACCGCCGCCGTGACGGCCGTAGCCGCCATAGGTGTCGACGATGATCTTACGGCCGGTGAGGCCCGTGTCGCCCATGGGGCCGCCCACGACAAAGCGACCGGTGGGGTTCACATAGATGTCGGCGTTGTCCCACGGCATATTCTCGGCAGCCATGACGGGGGCGATGACGTGCTCGATGAGGTCGTCCTTGATCTTGCCCATGTCCTCGATCTCGGCTGCGTGCTGCGTGGAGATGACAATGGTCGTGACTTCGACGGGTTTGCCGTCCTCGTAGCGCACCGTGAC
Organism: uncultured Collinsella sp.; assembly: GCA_938033205.1. Classification (GTDB taxonomy): domain Bacteria; phylum Actinomycetota; class Coriobacteriia; order Coriobacteriales; family Coriobacteriaceae; genus Collinsella. The sequence continues at coordinate 46,831 of CALHJP010000035.1, forward strand.
CTGGGTCTTGCCGTCGGGGCGCAGGTAGGGCAGGGTGCCGTCGTGGCGCACGGCGGCCAGGCGCTCGGCCAGGCGGCTCGCCAGGTAGTGCGGCATGGGCATGAGGGTCTTGGTCTCGTTGGAGGCGTAGCCAAACATCATGCCCTGGTCGCCGGCGCCGATCAGGTCGATCGGGTCGGTGGTGGCGCCGGTTTGGGTCTCGAAGGACTCGTCGACGCCCTGGGCGATATCGGGCGACTGCTCGTGGATAAGGCTCATAACGCCGCAGGTATCGCAGTCAAAACCGAACTTTGCGCGGTTGTAGCCAATGCGGCGGATAACGCCACGGGCAATCTCCTGCACGTCGACGTAGGCCTGGGTGCGGATCTCGCCGGCAACGATGACGGTGCCGGTGGTCACGAGGGTCTCGCAGGCGCAGCGGACGTTCTCAACGTTGGCGGGCACGCCGTTGGGTGCAATATAGCCCTGCTCCTGCAGCTCTATTTCTTTAGCGAGGATTGCGTCGAGGACGGCGTCGCTGATCTGGTCAGCGATCTTATCGGGATGACCTTCGGTCACCGACTCCGACGTAAATACAAAGGACCCGTGTTGGGGTGGGATGGAACGAAGTTCTTCTGACATGATTGTCCTTTCAATAACGTGTCCCGGCGACCGTTACCATTCCGCCGAGCTCTATATGCAAGCGAACATCATATCGCGTAAATCCAACATTCACACCCTTTCCGCACCTACTCATTGGGGACAGACTTAAATGAGTAGCCTTGCGACACTTGGGAACGTTCCTTTTCTGTCGTCTCCGAAGAGTGTCCCCAACGACTACTCATTTAAGTCTGTCCCCAATGAGTAGGTCGGTGCCCTTTGTGCGGAGGTTGCTTTGTTGCTTTATACTGATGCGGTTAGACATCCATCCTGCAATCGAGGAGATTTCCATGGCATCAGACGTTCGCGTCCGCTTTGCACCCTCACCGACGGGCAAGCTGCACATCGGCGGCGCCCGCACCGCTATCTATAACTGGGCTTTCGCCCGCGCAAACGGCGGCACGTTCATCCTGCGCATCGACGACACCGACCCCACCCGTTCCACCGACGAGAACACGCAGATCATTCTGCGCGCCATGCGTTGGCTGGGCTTAGACTGGGACGAGGGTCCCGAGGTGGGCGGCGACTATGGCCCCTACGCACAGACCGAGCGTCTGGACCTGTACAAGCAGGCCGCCCAGAAGCTCTGGGACGAGGGCAAGGCCTATCCCTGCTTCTGCACCAAGGTGCAGCTCGACGCCGATCGTAAGGCCGCCCAGGAGCGCAAGGACCCCTTCCAGGGCTATCAGCGCCGCTGCCGCGATCTTGATCCCGAGGAGGCACGCCGCCGCATCGAGGCCGGCGAGCCCTACGTCCTGCGCATCAAGGTGCCCGAGGACCGCGGCGACGTCGTTATCCACGACGCCGTCCACGGCGAGGTGACCTTCGACGCCAAGGAGCTCGACGACTTTGTCATCTTCCGCTCCGATGGCACGCCCACGTATAACTTCGCGACCGTCGTCGACGACGCCATGATGAAGATTACCCACGTCATCCGCGGCGACGACCACCTGTCCAACACCCCGCGCCAGGTCATGGTCTACGAGGCCCTCGGGGCGCCCGTGCCTACGTTCGCCCACATCTCCATGATCTTGGGTGCCGACGGCAAGAAGCTCTCCAAGCGGCACGGCGCCACCTCGGTGGAGGAGTACCGCGACGCCGGTTACCTGTCCGACGCCTTCGTCAACTATCTGGCACTGCTCGGCTGGTCGCTCGACGGCGAGACCACGATCATCCCGCGCGATGTCCTGGCCAGCAAGTTCTCGCTCGACCGCATCTCCAAGAACCCCGCGACCTTCGATCCCAAGAAGCTCGACTGGGTAAATGCTGAGTACATCAACGGCATGTCCGACGCTCAGTTTGCCGACGAGATCATGGTTCCCGAGCTGCACGAGGCGGGTCTCATCGAGGGTAATGTTGAGTACGGCGAGGACTGGATTGACGCGCTTGCCGCCATCGTCAAGCCGCGCACCAAGATGCCGGCCGATGCCGTGACTGTCGCCGCTCCCATCTTTGCCACGGCCGAGACGCTCGAGTATGACGAGAAGTCCGTCAACAAGGGCCTGGCCAAGGAAGGCATGGGTGCCATTCTGGATGCCGCCAAGGCCGCGCTCGAGGGCGTGGACGAGTGGACGGCTGCCAACATCGACGCCGCGCTTGAGCCGCTGCCCGAGCAGATGGACCTCAAGAAGCGTGTTGTCTTCCAGGCTGTGCGCGTCGCCGTCTGCGGCAACATGGTGAGCCCCCCGCTGGGTGAGACCATGGCGCTCGTCGGCCGCGACGACTGCCTGGCGCGCATCGACCGCGCCCGCACGATGGCGCTGTAGCAGCCGCGTAAACGCATGTATCCGAGCCCCGCTCACCCGAGCGGGGCTCTTGTTTCTAAAGACGTATGGGATGGGAGGTACAGAGACCATGGCCGAGCAACTGTCACTGTTTGGTTCGCCGGAACCGGAGGAAGCTCCGAAGTCCGCGGCCCCCGTCGCCGCCCCGGCGCAGCCCGAGCCCGTATCCGAGCCCGTCGTCGCCTACGCGAGCGTGGTCCTGGACATTCCCGCCCGTGTGCTCTCCGAGCCATTCGCCTACGGCATTCCGCAGTCGCTCGCCAACGATGCCCAGGTCGGATCGACGGTCCTGGTTCATTTGGGCAACCGTGCGGCCGCAGGCTACATCGTCGACATTGCGCCCGAGCTTGCCAACCTGCAAGGTAACGACGCTCTCGATCCCGCGCGCATCAAGCCTATCGAGGCTATCCTCAGCAAGCCGCTCTTTACCGCCGAGTCCGCCCGTATCGCACGTTGGATGAGCCGCGAGTACGTCGCGACGCTTTCCGAGTGCCTGCGCCTGTTCTTGCCCCCGGGCGGAAGCCCGCGCGTGGTCAAGGTCGATGACGGCGTGTGGACCGTTGAACGCCCCGCCGTCAAACCCATCCAAAACCGTTGGGTCATGCTCACGCCCGAGGGTTTCGACTACACGCCGCCCAAGACCGCGGTCCGCCAGCGTCAGCTCATTGAGGCGCTCCAATGCGGCCCGGTCACGACGCGCGACCTCAACCTGCTCTACAACAGCATGTCGGCGACCATCAAGGCGCTCGAAAAACGCGGCGTCGTGGTGGTGGAGGAGCGCCGGGCGTGGCGTGGCTGTAGCGAGCAGACCACGCTGTCCTCCGCGAGCGGCAAAGCGCCGGTCTCGCTTACCAACGGCCAGCAGCAGGCCCTCGCGCAGATTGAGCGTGCCCGCCTTGACGCCCACGGCGACGTAGTCCTTGTCGATGGCGTTACCGGTTCCGGCAAAACCGAGGTCTACCTCTCGGCGATTGAGCGCGTGCTGGCGGCCGGCCGTTCGGCATGCGTGCTCGTGCCCGAGATTTCGCTGACGGCCCAGACCGTCGGCCGCTTCCGTTCGCGCTTTGGCGAGACGGTTGCCGTGTTCCATTCGCGACTTTCTGCTGGCGAGCGCCTGGACCAGTGGGATATGGTCGCCAGCGGTGCCGCGCGTGTGGTCGTGGGCGCCCGCTCGGCGCTCTTTTGCCCGCTCAGCGACTTGGGTCTTATCATCATCGACGAGGAGCACGAGACCAGCTATAAGCAGGGCTCCAGTCCGCGATACCATGCGCGCGAGGTGGCGGCCGAGATGGCGCGTCGGTATCGCTGCCCGCTCGTGTTGGGTTCGGCCACCCCTTCTGCCGAGGCCCTCGACCGCTGCCGCCGCGGCACGTACAACGGAGCCACCTGGACGCGTGTCGAGATGCCCGAGCGCCCGGGACACGCCGTGTTGCCCACAGTCCGCATTGCCGACCTACGCCGCGAGTTCGCGCACGGCAGTCGCTCCATGTTCTCTAAACCGCTGATGGAAGGCCTGGAGCGTGTGGTCGAGCGCCGCGAAAAGGCCGTGTTGCTGCACAACCGCCGCGGGTTTGCGCCGTTTCTGATGTGCCGCGAGTGCGGTTGCGTCCCCACCTGCAACCACTGTTCCACGGCGCTCACGTATCATGAGCGCACGCACACACTGCAGTGCCACACCTGCGGCTCTTCTTGGCGCGTGCAGCCCTATCCGGCCCCCACGAGCCGCTGTCCCAAATGCGGCAGCCGCTATCTGGCAAAAATGGGCCTGGGCACGCAGCAGATCGAGGATGCGCTGCACCAGATGCTGCCCGAGGATGTCGCCATTATTCGCATGGACGCCGATTCCACGCGCGGCAAGGACGCGCACAAAAAGCTGCTCGAGCAGTTCGATGCCGCCGATTGCGCGGTGCTGCTGGGTACCCAGATGATCGCCAAGGGCCTCGACTTTCCCGAGGTCACGCTTGTGGGCGTGGTCAATGCCGACTTTGCCCTCAAGCTGCCCGATTTTAGAGCGGGGGAGCGCGCCTACGATTTGCTGGAGCAGGTCGCGGGCCGTGCCGGACGCGGAGATCGCCCCGGTGAGGTTATCATCCAGACCTACCTGCCCGAGGACCCGGTCATTCGCGCCGTCTCTGAGCACGACCGCTCGATCTTTACCGACTACGATCTGGACCAGCGCCGCGACGCGCTGTACCCGCCGTTCGTGCGCCTGGCCAACATCTTGGTATGGTCGACGAACGCGGATGACGCGCGAGACTATATCGGGCGCATCGCGAAACTCCTTAAGCGTCGCTGGCATGCCGCCGCGCCTGACTTTTTGCGGGCGGGGAGCGCCGTGCCGCAGGTGCTGGGCCCGGCTTCGTGTGTAATCGAGAGAGCCAAGGACCGTTACCGCTTCCATCTGCTTGTAAAGTCGCCGGTAGGGTACCATGTCTCTGATGATATCGACGCCTGCCTCAAAGAGGTGGGCTCCGTGCGCGGCGTGAGCGTGAGCGTTGACGTCGACGCCTATGATTTGATGTAACAACCCGAAAGGATGGCCATGGAAGCCAACGGAATCGTACTCTCGCCCGACCCTCGTCTGCGCCAGGAGTGCGCCGTCATCGAGGAGATCACTCCGGCGATCGAGGCGCTTGCCGAGAAGATGAAGAAGATGATGTTCGAGAACGGCGGCTGCGGCCTGGCTGCTCCGCAGATCGGCGAGCTTATTCAGCTCGTCACCATCGACTGCGACTACAGCGATAAGAACGACTACGACCCCTACGTGCTCATCAACCCTGTCATTGTTGAGCAGAGTGACCATCTGGTGCCCTTTAGCGAGGGCTGCCTTTCCATCCCTGGCATTAGCTGCGAGATTGAGCGTCCCGACCATGTCGTCGTCGAGGCGTATGACCTGGATGCCAACCTGATTCGCTATGAGGCAACGGGCGACCTGTTCTGCGTGTGTCTGCAGCACGAGATCGATCACCTGCATGGCAACACCATGTTCGAGCGACTGAAGCCCATGCAGAGGCTCAAGGCCGTCAAGGAGTACCAGGACGCCCTGGCCCGCGGCGCTCGACCGGGCGAGACGGAGTAGGTCCCACCGTCCCCGGGGCGCCCGCCTATATCATCCCGTGCTCAAACATTCTCGCTGCGCTGCGAAACTGCGCGCGGGACGATATAGGCGTGCGCCCCGGGGACTACGTTGACGCTGCTTGTCTCGCCCAGGTGCCGTCGGGCCAGGGATGGGCGTCTTCGCTGATAGGTGCTTTCTTGGGAGGGCTGCTTTCATGCGGCTCTTTCTTTGTTTTTGGGTATATTTGTCTTTGTTGAACTGTTCTTGCGGCTGGGTGCGTTTGCGGCCTAGAGCGCTTCTTTTTGTAGCCGTCTCGGCTCGTTATTGAGAGGAGACCATCTTTTATGCGTATTGTGTTTATGGGTACGCCTGATTTTGCGGTGCCTTCGTTGACTTCGCTTGTTGAGGCTGGGAATGAGATTGCGCTCGTAATTACTCGTCCCGATGCTGTTCGTGGGCGTGGTAAGAAGCTTGAGCCTTCTCCTGTTAAGGCCAAGGCGCTTGAGCTTGGCCTGCCGGTTGTTGAGGCCAATCGTATGACGCCTGAGGCTGTTGAGGCACTCCAGGCTGCGCGGGCCGATATTTTCTGTGTGGCTGCCTATGGTTGCATTTTGCCTGATGAGGTGCTGCATATGGCGCCGCTTGGTATCGTGAATGTTCATGCCTCCTTGCTGCCTCGTTGGCGTGGGGCTGCTCCCATTCAGCGTGCCATTCTTGCTGGTGATGAGGTTGCTGGCGTTTCCATTATGCGCATTGGACATGGCGTGGATACGGGCGCTTATTGCGCGCAGGCTTCCACGTCGGTTGCCGGTAAGCATGCCGAGGCACTGACCATGGAGCTTGGTGAGCTTGGCGGTAAGTTGCTTGCCGATACGCTTCCCTCGCTTGCCGATGGCACCGCCGTGTGGACTGAGCAGGATGAGTCGATTGTTACCCATGCCGCCAAGATTTCCAAGCAGGAGATGCGTCTGGATCCGCAGATGGCGGCGCTCGATTGCGTGCGCCATGTGCTCGCTTCGTCCGATACCGCGCCCGCCCGTTGCGTGATTGCCGGCAAGACCGTGCGTGTGCTCGATGCTGCGCCGGGCGATGTGTCGCTTGGCGAGGGCGCTGTTGCCGTTAAGAGCAAGCGTGTTTACCTGGGCCTTTCCGATGGCGCGGTTGAACTGCTCGAGGTTAAGCCTGATGGCAAGCGTGCCATGGCTGCTTCTGCCTGGGCTGCCGGCCTGCAGGGTGCCGAACTTAGGTGGGGTGTACTGTCATGAGCAAGTTGTCTCCCGCGCGCAAGCTTGCGCTCGATGTGTTGATGGAGGCCGATCGTCGCGGTATGTACGCACGTGACGTGTTGTCTTCACGTGCTTCCGCCAAGGCCATTGACCAGCGCGATTCTGCTTTTGCCGCCCGTTTGGCGCTCGGTGTTGCCGCCACGCAGGGTATTTTGGACGAGCTGCTCGATCAGTTTCTCGATAAACCCAAAAAGGTTGCGCCGCGCGTTCGCATGGCGCTTCGTATCTCGGCCTTCGAGATGCTCTACCTGCATACGCCGGGCCGCGTTGCTGTGAGCCAGGGTGTTGAGCTGGTGCGCAGTGGTGCTAAATCGGCCGCCGGTTTGGCGAATGCCGTACTGCATATGGTTGCGGACAACGTTGAGGACTTTGCCGCTGCGGCGGATGCCGATGAGTCCGAGCGTCGTTTGGTTCGTCTGTCGCGCCTGATGGGTCTTCCTCGCTGGCTGTGCGCTCGCATTATGGCGTCGTTTGACACGCCAGAGGGTGCGCTTAACTTTGCCGGCAATCTGGCCCCCGCGCCGCTGGCCCTGCATGAGAACGCCTTTGCGTCCAAGCCCGATCCGTATATCTCGCAGCTTGTGGCGCCCGTGTTCCCGGGTTGCCATGCCCCGGTTGATGCCCAGGTTACCGTTGCTTCGGGTGTGTTTGAGCGTGCTGCCGCGGTGGCATCTGACCTCAACGCGCAGCTTATCGCCACAGCTGCCACGCGTCCTGGAAGCTGCCTTGAGATTGGTGCCGGTCGTGGCACCAAGACCTATGTGATGATGTGTCAGGCCAAGCGTGCGGGCTATGAGCGTCAGCATACGGCGCTCGATTTGCATGATCGCAAGTGCGATCTTAATCTCGCTCGCCTGCATAAGGCCGGCATTCAGGGCGTTCGTACGGTTTCGGGTGATGCTTGCGAGCTTGATGAGGTGCTCACATCGTTTGATGCCATGATTGGCGAGCCGGTTAAGTTCGACACAGTCTTTATCGATGCGCCGTGCTCTGGCACCGGAACCATGCGCCGTCATCCAGAGATCCCGTGGCGCCTGACCGAAAAGGATGTGACGGTTGAGCTGCCCAAGCTGCAGCTGACGATGCTCAAAGAGGCTGCTGTCCGCGTGGCTGCCGGCGGCGAGCTCATCTATGCGACGTGCTCGGTCTTCGACGAGGAGAACATGCAGGTGGTGGACGCTTTCCTGAACTCTCCCGAGGGCACCGGTTTTAGCCTGGAGCCGCTCTCCGAGGCGCAGATTCTGCAACTCCCCGAGTTCGATCAGGCCAAGAAGCTCGTATCCGTACGCCAGAATGATCGAGGCCTCTTCCAAAGCGTGCCGGTAAATGCCGACTCCTACGACGGCCACTTCTGCGCCAGGCTGGTCCGCAACTAACTACTAAGTTGCGGTGAAATAGGGATTGAATAGCGGCTTCCACCCGCCAAACATTCCTCATTTCACCGCAACTCAGGATTTTCCTGGGATGGGGATTAATAAATCGGGTATGAAAGTAAGCGGTTGGGTTCGGTAGGTTTCTAGTTGCATGAACCGCTCGCAGATTTAATATTTAGAGGTTAAAATGACCGATCTTAACTATGACAAGATTGACAATCCTGAAGATAAAACTCAGGGAAATGAAGAAGTTAAAAATTCTTCGATTAAAAAGCGGGTAATTATTGGTGCCGGTATTGTTGCTCTGCTTATTGCTGGTTGTGTCGTTGGTTATGCTGGTTACAATTACAAACAAGCATGTAGTGAACATAATCAGCAGGTTGAAGTTTTGTATTCAAAGGCTAGCGATAGTGTTGTTGCCTTTAAAGCTGATCCTAGGCTACTAACATTTGAGTAACGTCTTGATACCATTAGAAATGCTCAAAACAATAAAGAGATGTTGAATAAAGAAATCTCTGATGGCAAATTTAAGTATGCTGATGGTACTTCCCCTGATTGGACGAAGTTGCTTAATAAATACGATTCCATCATTAAAGACTGCCGTAATGCTCAAAATAATGAGTGGAATACTTCTCTAGCTGACCATGTTAATTTTGATGTAAATACTACTGAAGATACCGACTCTCTCCAACAGCATATAAATAGCCTTAATGGCCTTCTTAATGATATTTCTAATAAAGACAACCAGAAGCTAATTTTTGAAGATGCCAAAAAGGATTCTAAGAAGTTCATTGATCAAATCAATGAACAGATCAGTCGTTATCAAACTCGTATTGATGATGTAAATAAGGCCAAGGCTGAAGATGAGGCTAAGGCTCAAGAAGAAGCAGCTAAGGCCCAGCAGCAGGCTTCTCAGCAAAACAATTATTCCAGTAATTCTGGTAGTAATTATTTTGGCGGTAGCGGCTATTCTGATGGCTCCTCTAACGGCGGCGGCAAAGTAATCATTAAAACCATGGACGTTTATGACGAAAATGGTAACTATGTTGGATCGACTCATTGGTATAGCGATGGTACCTGTGACGACCCCTATTCTGCCGGTATGGGCGGATTTTAAATTATGCTAATTATTAAAAATTAATTAGCTACCTATAGCGCAAAGAATCAGCCCCGCGATCGGTGCCGGTCGCGGGGCTGTTTGGTTTCTAGTGGCTGTGCGGGCAGTTGGCGCAGCAACCGCTCGTGGCGCTTGTGCTGGAGCCGCCGCTTCGCTGGTCGGTGTTGTAGAAGCCGCTGCCCTCAAATTTAATACCGCTGGCCGAGAACGTCTTGGCGGCCGGAGCGCCGCAGTTGGGGCACACGACCTCGGGGGTCTCGGACATGGGATGCTCAACCTCAAACACGTTGCCGCAGCTCGTGCACTTGTAATCGTAGCGCGCCATAATACTTCCTTTTCAGCACAAAGCGGGCAGATTACTCTGCCCGCAAAAATTCAAACGTCTGTAACTGTACCCTATATCGGGCGTTTTATCACGCTTCGTCCCAGAATCTATGCGTGTTGCGCAGGAGCTGTGCGGTTTTGCCCTCAGCGGCCGCAACGTCGGCCTCGTCAGCCTGCCAGGTCCAGTTGCCCGTGGCCACGCCCGGTACGTTCATGCGCGCGTCGTCGCCCAGCCCCAGGACATCCTGCAGCGGCATCATCACCAGGGGAGCGTCGCTTGCCAGCGCGTCGCTCATCAGCTTGGCCGCCACCTCAACACCGCTTGGTTCATCGCCGCCCGCAAAGGAACGCGTGCTCCAACCGGCCAATGTCGACGTATCGTGCGTCGAGGTGTACAGGATCTTGCCCGGCGTGGGGTGCACGCCGTTGCGGACGTCGTAGTCGCTAAACTCCAGCACGTCCATGCCGGGAAAGCCGCAGGTTGAAGCCATGGCGCGAACGCCGGGCGTCAGGTAGCCCAGGTCCTCGGCAATAAAGTTGAGCGGCCCCAACTCGTCATAGGCGGTCTGGAAAAGGTCCTTGCCCGGGCCTGCCAGCCAACGCCCGTCGGCGCAGGCCTTACCTGCGGGAATGCTAAAGTAGCTGTGGAAGCCCAGGAAGTGATCCAGGCGCACGCGGTCGTAGAGCGAGAACGCACGACGTAGGCGAACCATCCACCAGCGGTAGCCGTTCTGCTTCATGTGGTCCCAGCGGAACGTCGGGTTGCCCCACACCTGGCCCTCGGGCGCAAAGTTGTCGGGCGGCGCACCGGAGATCTCGATTGCCTTACCGGTATCGGACAGCCAGAAGTTCTCGGGTTCGCTCCACGCATCTGCCGAATCGTCGGACACGTACATAGGAATATCGCCGATGACCTCGATGCCCTTCTTGTGCGCATAGTTCATAAGCTCGCACCAAGCCAGGTCAAAGCGGTACTGCATGTACGCCTGAAGCTCGGCCTCGTCGTAGAAACGCTTATCGTCGATCAGATGCTCGTTGTAGCGCGCAACATCTGCCGGCCAATCGTGGCGCGATTCGCCCTCAAAGTATTTTTTGACGGCCATATAGACGCAGTACTTCTCGAGCCAATCGGCATTGCGATGTTTAAACGCGGTGTACAGCGGATCGGCATCCTCGCCGCCACGGGCCTTCCAGGTCTCAAAGTCGGCGGCTAGCTCCTTGTGACTCTCGGGCAGCAGGTCGATATTGCCAGCAAAAGCCGAGGGCCCGGCATAGGGGGAGCGGAAGAAATCCGTCGGGTTGACGGGCAGGACCTGCCAGTAGCGCATGCCCATAGCGGACAGATGGTCGATAAAGCGACGCGTTGGTGCGCCGATCGTGCCGGGCTTGCCGTCATCGGTCGGTACCGAGGTGATATGGCACACAACGCCTGCGCCGTGATCGAGCGGCTCCTGCAGGCGCTGCTCGGCATGATGATAGATGATCGACGAGCCCAGCGGATACAAATCGAGCGTGACCGTGCCGTTGTGAATCTCGCACTCGTGACCGCTAATCACATCGCTCGCACATTCGTCGAGCGCCGGAATCGTCACGCGGTGCGAATTGCGCAGGCTGCGGTTGATGATAACCGTAGCGGCCTCGCCATCCTTGCCCGTGCGGTTGTATGCCAGCACCTCGTCGTTGAGCGCGAAGGCCTTGATCTCGCCGTCGATCATAAACGGCAGTGCGCGGCGTACGGCGGAGGCGTTTTTGACAATAGCCAGCGTGTCGAAGTCGTGCAGTTGGTCCTTGGTCGGCAGGGTGCGGCGGTTACCCGGATCGGTAAGGCCCTCAAGGCCGTACTCGTCGCCATAGTAAATCGATGGCACACCGGGGAACGTCATCTGCATGAGCGTTGCGAGCCAAAAACGGCTCTTGGCCAGGCCCATCGAGTTCTCGTCCAGACGCCATTTGCTGCGCTCGCACTCGGGCAGCTGCGACTCATCGGGGCCGCCGCCGAGCACCGAGATAATGCGCGGACGGTCGTGGCTCGAAAGCAGATTAAGTGCGCAGGACAGGGCCTCACGGGGATAGTTCTCGCGCAGGGTTTCGATATCCTCAGCTGCCTGGTAGGCGTTCTTGTAGCCCATCAAAAAGCCGATGACCATGTCGCGGAAGGGGTAATCCATAGCCGAGTCGAGCTCGGAGCCTTGTAGGTAGCGACGCAGATGGCCGTAGCTGATCTTGTTGGAGGCGTCTTCCCAGACCTCGCCGAGCAGCAGTGCGTCGGGCTTCTCGGCGAGCACGGCCTTTTTTATCTCGGCCAGGAAATCGTCCGAAAGCTCGTCAGCTACGTCCAGACGCCAGCCATGGGCGCCAGCGCGCAGCCATTTGCGGATCACGCCGTCCTTGCCCAGGAGTCGCTCGCGTACCAGCTCGGAGCTCTCATTGATGGCGGGCATGTTGCCCACGCCCCACCAGCAGTCGTACGAGCCGTCCTCGTGGAAATAAAACGCATCGCGCCACGGCGAATCCTCGCTCTGCCACGCGCCCACGCCGGGGTAGTTGCCATAGCGGTTGAAATAGATGGAGTCATCGCCCGTATGGTTAAAGACGCCGTCCAGGATGATGGAGATGCCCAGCTTCTCGGCTGCCTGGCACAGCTCGGTAAAGTCCTGCTCGGTGCCCAGGATTGGGTCGATCTTGGTGTAGTCGGCCGTGTCGTAGCGGTGGTTGCTCGCGGCCTCAAAGATGGGGTTGAGGTAGATGGCCGTGAAGCCCAGCTCCGCGATGCGGGGCAGGTCATTTTGGATACCCTTGAGCGAGCCGCCGTAGAAGTCCCAGGTCTTGATGGAGCCGTCCTCGGCGCGCTCGTACTCCGGCGGCTCGTTCCAGTCCTCGATCATGCGGCGCTGGATTCCGTTGCGCGGTTTTTCGACCTCGGCCAGCGTGCGCTCGCGCCAGTTTTCGTCACGGGCATAGCGGTCGGGGAAGATCTGGTACACCATGCCGCGCTCGTACCAGGCGGGGCGGTTCTCGCGGTGCTTATAGACGGTGACCTGGAACGACGGCACTTCGGCGTAGTCGTAGGTTACGCCCTCGCCGCCTGTGCGACCCTGCGGTGCGCCCAAGCGGACCTCGGGCTGGCCCTCGATATTGCATATAAAGCTGTACCAGATAAGACAGGGCTCGGCGCACTCAAGCTCTACGGTAAATATGCCGTCGCCCTCGTGCGTCATGGGATACAGAGACTCACCGATCTCATCTACCCAGGTGCGCAGAGTAAGCGTTGCCTGGTTGGGATCGGCATCCTCCAAAATCACCGAGAGTGCAACGGAAGTTCCAGTGGTCACAGCGCCAAACGGAGTGCGAAACTGCGGTAGACGGCTGTTGTGTATCAATCTCATAGTACGGTCCAGTTCAATAGAATCATGGCCTGCGGGCCATGGGTTTTACGCCTAAGATGTAAGTATATCTGTAGTACACAGGGTGTATAAACAACATCCGTTTACCATCGGCGAACGGTTGTCCTAGAAAATCGTTTTACCACTACCTACAGAGAAGGGGCGCCCGGTTGGAGCGCCCCTTGCTTAGGGTTTGATGAGGTTTTGGATCGTCTGTGGGCTAGCGACGCTTGCGGGTGGCCGTTGCCTTGCGGACGGAGGTCTTCTTGGTCGGAGCCTTTTCCTCGGTCGAAGCGGCGGGGGAGACCGGGGCCTCCTTGGCGGGTTCGACCTTTGCCGTAGCCTTCGGAGCGGTCTTGACCTTAGCGGCCTTCGGTGCCGGCTTGGGCTTTGCCTCGGGCTTGGTCTCCTCTTTGACGGCGGCGGGCATAGCCTCTGCCTTAGGAGCGGCAGCCTTTGCCGTGGTCTTCTTGGCCGTCGTCGTGCGCTTTCGCGTGGTGGTCTTGGCGGCGGGCTTGGCCTCGACGGTTGCCTCCGCCTTGGACTCTGCAGGCGTCTCCTCGACCTTGGCTGCCGGCTTTTCGGCTGCCTTGGTCGCGGCGGCCTTGGTAGCCGTCGCCTTCGTAGCTGTAGTCTTCTTGGCGGTCGCGGTTGTCTTCTTGGCAGCGGTCTTTGCCGGAGCCTTGGCGGCCGGTTTGTCCTCAGCGACCTCGGCCTTTACCTCGGGAGCAGCCTCGGCCTCGGCGGCCTTCTTGGCAGCGGCGGTCGTGCGCTTGCGCGTGGTCGTTGTCTTGGCAGCCGTTGTTTTAGTCGCGGCGGCCTTGACCGTCGTAACCTTCTTAGCGGTCGTCTTACGGGTCGTGGTCTTCTTAGCTGCGGGCTTTGCAGCGGGCTTGACCTCGTCCTCTGCCTCAAGAGCAACCTCAGCCTTCACCTTAGGCTCGGCCTTTGCGGGCTCAGCCTCAACCGGCTTCTCTTCGGCCTTGGGCTCCTCAGCGGCCACCGGCCCAGCAACAGCTTCAGTCTCGTCGACAACAGCCGCCGGCCTCTCAATCTCCGGATGCATAAAGAAGTACAGGTCCAGATACTTGTCGGCCGAGCGCGTCCAGCTAAAGTCCTGGCTCATGGCCTGCGTGACCAGCTGGTTCCAGGCGTCGCGGTTGTCCCAGAACAGGCGTGCCGCGCGGAACACGGCGTCGCCCATCTCGTCGCCGTTAAAGTTGCTAAACGAGAAGCCCGTGCCCTCGCCGGTAAACTCGTTGTACGGGATCACAGTGTCCTTCAGGCCACCGGTCTCGCGCACGATGGGTAGGGTGCCGTAGCGCATGGCGATGATCTGCGACAGTCCGCAGGGCTCAAACTTCGAAGGCATTAGGAACATGTCGGCGGCGGCATACATACGCTGCGACAGCGCAGGATCGAACTCGATGCGTGCGGCCATGGTGCCGGGGTACTTGTCCTGGAAGTAGCGCAGTCCGTCCTCGTAGTCGCGGTCGCCAGTGCCAAGCACCGCCACCTGCACGCCGCCGGCCAAAATGCGGTCGAGCGCGTACATGACCAGGTCCATGCCCTTCTGGCGCGTCAGGCGCGTGACCATCACCATGAGCGGACGGTCGTCGCGAACCTCGAGCCCCAGCTCTTCCTGCAGCTTGGCCTTGCACACGGCCTTGCCGGAGCGGTCTTCAACCGTGTAGTTGGCGGCAATGCGTTTGTCGGTCGCCGGGTCAAAGCCTGCCACATCAATGCCATTAAGGATGCCCTGCAGCGCGTACGAACGCTCGCGCAGCACGCCATCCAGGCCCTCGCCAAACTCGGGCGTCTGGATCTCGTTGGCATAGGTGGGGCTCACCGTGGTGATGGCGTCGGCATAGCGCAGGGCGCCCAGCATGTAGTTGATGCTGCAGGCGTCGCAACGCAGCTGCGAGGCGGCCGCCGGAATGTGCGCCACACCCAGGATGTCCTCCATCACGGTGTCGCTAAACTGGCCCTGGAACGCCACGTTGTGGATCGAGAACACGGTCTTGACGCGGTCGTACAGCGGCAGGCCCTGGTAGAACTCGCGCAAGAACACGGGCGCCAGTGCGGTCTGCCAGTCGTTGCAGTGCAGAATGTCGCACTCAAAGCCGGCCGGCAGGTGCTGCAGGCTCTCGGTGATGGCCTTGGAGAAGAACGCAAAACGCTCGCCGTCGTCAAAGAAGCCATACGGATAGTCGCGCGCAAAGTAGCGCTCGTTGTCGATGAACATATAGGTGACGCCGTCGTGCTCGAGCTTCTCGAGTCCGCAGTACTCATTGCGCCAGCCCAGGCTCACGTAAAAATCGGAGAAGTGCTCCATCTGTGCCTTGTACTCGTCCTTGATGGTGGCGTACTTGGGCACCATCACGATAACCTCGGCGCCGGCGCGCACGAGCGCCGCAGGCAGCGAGCCCGCCACGTCGCCCAGGCCACCGGTTTTCACAAACGGTGCGCACTCGGCCGAGGCAAACACGATCTGCATCTTTTTGCTGGAATCAGCCATATTGTCTCCCATGTTGCAATTCGAGAATAGCCGCCTGGCACAAACCGGGCGGCTATTCTACATGTTACGAGCGATGTTGCGGTGCCAACGTTAACGTACGATGGTGGTGTCGGAAGTTAACGGAGCCTTGCCCAGCACCAGGATGTTCTCGGGCGTACCGCGAAGCTCGGTGTTGGTGGGAACCACGTTGTTCTTGTCCAGAATGGCATTCTCGACGCGGGCACCGCTCTTGATGATGCAGCTCTGGTTGATGATCGAGTTGGTCACCGAAGCGCCCTCCTCGACCACGACGCCGCGCGACAGGATCGAATTGCGCACGGTGCCCTTAATGATGCAGCCGGCCGAGATGATCGAGTTGCACGCGTGGCTGCCGGTCGCATAGCGCGAAGGCGGCACGTCGTGAGCCTTGGTCAGGATCGGGCGCTCGGGATCGAAGAGCTGGTCGGCCACGGTCTGGTCGAGCAGGTCCATACTGCGGCGATACAGCGACTTCTCGCTAAACACGCCCACGACCTCGCCCTTGTACTCGTAGCTGCACACGTCGATGTTACCAAAGTCGCCCTGGAGCGCCTCGAGCAGGTCCAGATAGTCGGCGGCCTGGTAGTGGTCGATGATCTCGAGCAGCGTCTCGCGGTTGACGATGCAGCAGTCCATGGAGGCGTTGTCGCCGTACACGACACCGGCGCTCACGCCCGTCAGGCGGCCGTTCTCGTTAATCTCGAGCTTGGTCTCGTCATCGACGTTGCGCGTGGCCTTGCAGTACACCACGGTCATCTGAGCGCCGGAGTTCTCGTGCGCCTCGATGATGGTGTTGAGGTCCATGTTAAAGATGATGTTGGTGCCCATCATCACAACATAGGGCATGTCCGAGCGCTGGAACAGCGTCTTGTTGGAGATGATGTCGCGCAGCAGGAAGCGCATGCCGCCCTTGGTGGTGCCATACGCGTTGCCGGGCACCATGAACAGGCCGCCCTTCTTGCGGTCCAGGCCCCAGTCCTTGCCCGAGCCCACGTGGTCGATCAGCGAGCGGTAGTTACCCGGCATGACGACGCCGACAGTCTTAATGCCGGCATTCATCATGTTGGACAGCGGGAAGTCGATCAGGCGGTAGCGGCCCAAAAACGGAACGGACGCGATGGGGCGATCCTTGAGCAGCACGCTGCCGTAGGTCGAAGAGTAGTTAGCGGTGATATAACCGATGGCCTTACGATTGATCATCGGATCATTCCCCCTTCCCGATAACGACGTCATTTCCAACGACGGCCGTATCCTTGGTGGTATCGACAGAGCCGAGCTTCACGCCCTCTTCGACCGTGGAGTTCTCGCCCAAAATAGCGCGGCAGATGTGCGCGCCACTCTTAACATGCGCACCCGGCAGCAGCACGGAGTCCTCGACCACGGCGCGCTCCTCGATGATGACATCGGTCGAAAGGATCGAGTGGCGAGCGGTGCCGTATATCTTGCAGCCGTTGGAGACCAGGCAGTCGTCCAGGCGGCCGTCAGGGCCAATGTAGTGCGGCGGACGCGTGGTGATGTTGGACATGATGGGGAAGTTCTTGTCGAACAGATCGAACTCGGGGTTGTTGCCCAGCAGGTCCATCGAGGTCTCGTGGAAGCTGGCGATAGTGCCGACGTCCTTCCAAAAGCCGTGGAACTCGTAGCTGTACAGGCGCTTGTTCTCGCCGAGCAGCTTGGGGATGATGTCCTTGCCAAAGTCGTGGCTCGAGCGCTGGTCCAGAGCGTCCTCCTCGAGCGCCTCGATCAGCACATCGGCCGAGAAGATGTAAATGCCCATGGAAGCGAGGTTCGAATCGGGCTTCTCGGGCTTCTCGGTGAACTTGGTGATGCGGCCGTCCTTGGGGTCGGTGGTCAGGATGCCAAAGCGGCTGGCCTCCTCCCACGGCACGGGCATAACGCTCACCGTGAGGTCGGCGTTGTTCTCAATGTGCGTCTTGAGCATCTTGCGGTAGTCCATGCGATATAGGTGATCACCCGAAAGAATCAGGACGTACTTGGGGTCGTTGGCCTTGATGTAGTCGAGGTTCTGCGTAATGGCGTCGGCTGTGCCCGCATACCAGGCGCCGCCGGTCTGCGTCTCGTACGGCGGCAGGATCGACACGCCGCCGTCACGGCTGTCCAGGTCCCACGCCTCGCCGGAGCCCACATAGGCATGCAGCAGGTAGGGACGGTATTGCGTCAGAACGCCCACCGTGTCGATGCCCGAGTTGGAGCAGTTGGACAGCGAAAAGTCGATAATGCGGAACTTGCCACCAAAGCTAACCGCCGGCTTAGCGATCTTTTGGGTGAGTGCCCCCAATCGGCTGCCCTGTCCTCCTGCGAGGAGCATCGCGATGCATTCTTTCTTACTCATCGATTTCTCCTTCTGTCATCGATGTTCCTAACCCATTAGCGACGGGCGCGGCGCTCAGTCGCGCCCGTCGAATAATGCCGTGCGGCAAAGGGAGCTCGCGCGCCTTTACGCGTGCCAGATCTCGTCGCGGTACTCGCGAATAGTGCGGTCGCTCGAGAACCAGCCGCTCGAGGCGGTGTTGAGCAGGGCCTTGCGGTTCCAGGTCTCCTGGTCGCCGTAGCTGTTCGTGAGCTTCTCCCAGGCGTCGACGTAGCTGCGGAAGTCTGCCATGACCAGGTCGGGGTCGTTGTTGTTCATGAGCTCGTTGTAGATGCTCTCGAAGTTGCCCGAAAGACCCGCAAAGGTGTTGCCCTTGAGCTCGTCCATCACGCGGCCCAGACGCTCGCGGTCGCCGTTGAGGGTATCCCACGCAAAGTAGCTGTTGCATGCCCAGAGCTGCTCGACCTCGGGGGCGGTCAGGCCAAAGATGGCCTCGTTTTCGCGGCCGGCCAGGTCGGCGATCTCGATGTTGGCGCCGTCGAGGGTGCCCAGCGTAATGGCGCCGTTCATCATGAGCTTCATGTTGGACGTGCCCGAGGCCTCCTTGCCGGCCGTGGAGATCTGCTCCGAGATCTCGGCGGCGGGGTAGATGAGCTGGGCGTTGCTCACACGGAAGTTGGGGATAAAGCAGACCTTCATGACCTCGTTCACGCGGGCATCGTTGTTGATGACGTCGGCCACGGAGTTAATGAGGCGGATGGTCTCCTTGGCAAAGGTGTAGCTCGAGGCAGCCTTGCCGCTAAAGATGAAGGTCGTCGGCGTCACGTGGAAGTTAGGATCGGCGATGCGACGGTTGTAGATGTCCATCACCTTCATGATGTTCATGAGCTGGCGCTTATAGGCGTGGAAGCGCTTTACCTGGACATCGAAGACGGTGTTGGGGTCGATAACCAGACCGGTCTCGGCCTTGACGTAGGCGGCCAGGCGCTCCTTGTTAGCGCGCTTGGAGGCACCCACGGCCTTCAGGAACTCGGTGTCGTCCTTAAACTCCTTGAGTTTCTCAAGCTCAAAGGCGTCTTTGAGCCAGCCATCGCCAATGGCCTCGGTCACGAGCTTGGCGTAGGTGGGGTTGGCCTCGGCAAAGAAGCGACGGTGCGAGATGCCGTTGGTCTTGTTGTTGAACTTCTCGGGCGTGAGGGCATAGAAGTCCTTGAGCACGATGTTCTTGATGATGTCGGAATGGATCTTGGCCACGCCGTTGACGCTGTGACTGCAGATCACAGACAGGTTGGCCATGCGAATCTCGCCGTCCCACAGGATGGCGGTCTGGCGCAGACGCTCCTGCCAGCCCTCCTTCGTGGTGTCGAACGACTCGTGCCAACGACGGCTGATCTCGTCGATGATCTGGTACACGCGGGGGAGGAGCTTGGAGAACGTGCCGATAGGCCACTTCTCCAAGGCCTCGGGCAGGATGGTGTGGTTGGTGTAGCTCACGACCTGCGTCACGATGTTCCAGGCGTCATCCCACTCAAGCTTCTTCTCGTCGATGAGGATACGCATGAGCTCGGGGCCGCACATGGCGGGGTGGGTATCGTTGGTGTGGATGGCCACAAACTGCGGCAGCAGCTCCCAGTTCGCGCCGTGCTCCTTCTCAAAGGTGTCGAGCAGGCTGTAGATACCGGCAGAAACAAACAGGTACTCCTGCTTCAGGCGCAGCAGACGGCCGTGCTCGCCGGCGTCGTTGGGGTAGAGGATGGCGCTGATGGCCTCGGCCTCAGCGCGCTCGGCATCGGCCAGAGCATAGTCGCCGCGGTTGAAGGCCTCCAGATCAAAGTGCTCCTCGACCGGCTCGGCGGCCCAGACGCGCAGCTTGTTGACGGTCTCGCCGGCATAGCCCACGACGGGGATGTCATAAGGGACGGCCAGGATGTCCTGCGTGTCCACCGTGCGGTAGAACGTGCGGCCGTTCTCCTCAAAGCCCTCGACGCGGCCGCCAAACTTAATGGTCACGGCCTTGTCCTGACGACGGACTTCCCAAGGATAGCCGTGGGTGAGCCACTCGTCGGTGGCCTCGACCTGGCTGCCGTTGACGATCTCCTGCTTAAACAGGCCGTAGCGGTAGCGCATGCCGTTGCCGTAGCCGGCAATGCCCTCGGCTGCCATGGAATCCAGGAAGCACGCGGCCAGACGACCCAGGCCACCGTTGCCCAGGGCCGGATCGGGCTCCTGGTTCTCGATGACGGATAGGTCAAAGCCCATGTCGTCGAGCGCCTCGGCGACCATGTCGCGCACACCAAAGTTGAGCAGGTAGTTGTCGAGCAGGCGGCCGATCAAAAACTCGATCGAGAAGTAGTACACGCGCTTTTTGCCCTCGGCGGTGACGCGGGCGTCACTCTTGGTGGCAACGGTGCGCGCCTTCTCGGCCACGAGCTTGGCCAGGGCGTTAAAGCGGTCGAGGTCGCTGGCGGCCTCGACGCTCTTGCCGCTGATGCTCATGACGGCATCGCGATAGAGCTCGGTAAACTCCTGCTTGTTGTCGAAGATCTTATTCATACGTTCCTTTCCCCCGGGGATGTTTCTCCCGGAACGGTTATGACTTGTATCCTACGCCTCGTCGGGGCGGTTATTTACAGTGGTAACGCCTTTGTTACGCTTTCTTAGCAGGAGCCTTAACGGCAGCTGCCTTAGCCTTGGGAGCGGCCTTTTTGGTGGCTGCCTTTTTGGCCGTGGTGGACTTGGCCGAAGCCTTGGCAGCGGGCTTGGTAGCCTTCGCCTTAGCTGGAGCCTTCTTAGCAGCCGCGGCCTTGGGCTTTACCGAGGACGAGCGCTTACGCGTCGCCTTCTTGGGCTCCTCAACCACGGGCGGCTTGTAGCTGCTGGGGCCGCGGCGCTTAAGCACTACGCCTGCCAGGCCGGGCACCTTAATCTCAATGGAGTCCATCTGCCCGTTCCAGGGATAGGGCTCGCTCGAGCAGGTGTAGGGTTCCTCGCCGGCATAGCCGCTGCCACCGAACTCTGGACGGTCGGAATCAAAGATGACCTCCCAGTCGCCCTCGCGCGGCACGCCCACGCGGAAGCTCTCGTAGCTCGCCGGGTCAAAGTTGATCAGGATCACCAGGTCGTCGTCGATGTCCTCGCCCTGGCGCACAAAGCTCACGATGGACTGCTTGGAGTTGTCCGCATCGATCCAGGTAAAGCCGTCGTCGGTGTAGCCGCGCTCGTACAGGGCGGGCTCGGCGGTGTACAGGTGGTTGAGCGCCTTGATAAACGCCTGATGATGACGGTGAGTCTCGTACTCCTCGGTTAGGAACCACTGGATGGACTCGTAGTAGCGCCACTCAATAAACTGGCCAATCTCGTTGCCCATAAAGTTGAGCTTGGCGCCGGGGTGCGTCATCTGGTAGAAGGCGAGCGTGCGCAGGCCGGCAAACTGGCGCCACCAGTCGCCCGGCATGCGGCCGATCAGCGAGCACTTGCCGTGCACGACCTCATCGTGGCTCAGCGGGCAAATAAAGTTCTCGGTAAAGGCGTACATGATGGAGAACGTGAGCAGCCCGTGGTTGCCGGGGCGCCACGGGAAATCGGTCTGCATGTAGTGCAGGGTGTCGTTCATCCAACCCATGTCCCACTTGTAGTGGAAGCCCAGGCCGCCGTCCTGCGGCGGGTAGGTCACGAGCGGCCACGCGGTGGACTCCTCGGCCATCATCATCACGTCAGGGAAGTGGGCCTCCACAGCGCAGTTGACCTGGCGGATAAATGCGCTGGCGTCCAGGTCCTCCTCGGTACCGTACTTGTTGAACTTCTTTTGCCCCGGATCGTCGATGCCAAAGTTGAGGTACAGCATGCTGGACACGCCGTCCATGCGAATGCCGTCAACGTGGAAGTTCTCGAGCCAGTACAGCACGTTGGAGACCAGGAAGGAGCGGACCTCTCCGCGGGCGAAGTCGAACTTATGCGTGCCCCAGTTGGGATGAATCTCGTGCTCAAACAGCATGTGGCCGTTAAAGGTGGCAAGTCCGTGGGAGTCGGCGCAAAAACCGCCGGGCACCCAGTCCATGATCACGCCAATGCCCGCCTCGTGGCATGCATCGATAAGGTGCATGAGTTGCTGCGGGTCGCCATAGCGCGAAGTGGCGGCATAGTAGCCGGTCGTCTGGTAGCCCCAGGAGCCATCGAAGGGATGCTCCATGAGCGGCATGACCTCGATATGCGTGTAGCCCATGTCGCGCACGTAGTCCACAAGCTCCACCGACAGGTCGTCGTAGGTGTAGAACTCGCCACGCTGCGCGGGGAAGGGATCCATGGGACCGGGGTAGTTGCCGTACTCGTCCGGCTCGCCCTGCGGCGCATCGCCGTGGCGCTTCCACGAGCCAATATGCACCTCGTAGATGTTGAGCGGCTGCGACATGTGGTTATGGCTGGCGCGGCGCTTGAGCCATGCGGCGTCGTTCCACTTGTAGCCATCGAGGGTCCACAGCACGCTCGCCGTTCCCGGAGGGCACTCGGCCTTAAAGGCATACGGATCGGCCTTGTAGAGCTTCTCACCCTCGTTGGTCTCGATAAGGTATTTATAGAGCTGGCCCTGCTCGGCGCCAGGAATAAAGCCTTCCCAAATAGCGCTCGTATGCACGGGCACCAGAGGGTTGGCTTCCTCATCCCAGTCGTTAAATTCGCCAATGACATGCACGCTCTTTACATCGGGCGCCCAAACGCAAAAGCGCCAGCCGCGCGTACGGTTCTGCGTGTCGGGGTGCGCGCCCATCTTTTCCCAGCTGCGCTCCCACGTGCCGATGCCAAATAGATAGACATCGTCCTTGGTGAGCTCCGGTGCGTGCGGGGCGGCTTTACGGGTTGCGGGCTTTTTAGCCGTTGGCTTTAGCTTTGTATCGCTCACGTTTGATCCCATCATGACGCGGCAGCGTGTTGCCTTGGTGACTAGATGCGAAAGGTCCAAGGCTGCACGAATCGAAGGGACGGCGATAGTTCTATGATTCGTTCCACCTCGCGTGCTCGGTGGAACTTTCGGCACAAATTAAGATAACACCTGTTCGTTACTTTTATGGAGAAAAGTGGATTTGCGGCGGTGTTTAATCGGCGAGCGCCATGTTTAGACCACTGGCAGAATTGCGATGGTAAAACTCTTGACAGTTTTACCAATAAGGGTTTTTAGATTGTTACGTTGACGTTTGGTAAAACGTTTTTAGCAGGTTGTTTACCATTTGACATCGAAAGGCTCGTTTATGAACCACATCGTTGCTCCAAGTGTTGCTTTTATTTTTGATTGCGACGGAACACTGGTTAATAGCTCCCCCGTCTGGGGCCATGCGCAGACCGAGTTATTGCGCCGTCATGGCATAGATGTAACGGTCGACGATTTTGCCCAGTTTGAGCATTTGTCGCTCGAGGATGAGTGCCAGGCCTACCACGACACCTGGGGCATTGGCGCGAATGGCGAGGAGCTGTACCGCGAGCTGAGCGACATTCTGGTCGATGGCTACTCCAAGGTGCCGCCGCGCGAGGGGCTCTTGGCATTTTTGGAGCAGGCGAAGGAGGCCGGTATTGCCATGTGCGTTGCCACGTCCACGCCGGCCGAACTGGTGCAGTCCGCCCTTGTGGGTGCTGGGCTCGATGCCTACATGGAGTTTGTGACCACCACGGGTGAGGCGGGACGCTCCAAGCAATTCCCAGATGTGTACGAGCTGGCACTGCGCCGCCTGGAGGAGCGCCACGGCTGCAAGTTCGATCGCCCCTGGGTGTTTGAGGACGCGGTCTTTGGGCTTAAGAGTTCCGGCACCGCTGGATTTAAACGCGTGGGCATCTATGACCCGCACGGCCGCATGAAGCGCGACGAGGTTCGCGACAACTGCGATATCTTTATCGATAGCTATGAGGACCTGGACCTGGCCCGCGTGCTTGCATTTGAGGGATAGGCGAGAGCTGTGGCTTGTAAGGTATTGGTTGTTTGCGGCTCGCCCGTGGTGGCGAGTGCGAACCTGCTGCGCCAGCTGGTGGGGGAGTGCGACCACGTTGTCGCCGTAGACCGCGGGCTGGACGCCCTGTTGGGCGCTGGCCTGAGCTGCGACGTCTACGTGGGCGATGCCGACACCGTAAGCGATGAGGGACGCGCTCTGGTCGATGCCGCCGAAGCCTTTGAGGTGGAGCGCCATGACCCCTACAAGGACTATACCGATCTGGCATTGGCACTCGATTCCGTCCGTCGTCGCTGGCCGGGTGCCGAGGTGGTTGCGACCTGCGCCACTGGCGGTCGTCCCGACATGGCCCTGTCTGTGTTAGGTCTGCTGGCAGGCTATACGGACGCCCCCATCTGGATCGAAGAAGACGAAGTAACGGCCAGAATCCTGCATCAGGACGAGACCTGGACCATCGAGGGCGCCGAGGGTAAAACCTTCTCCATCATTGCCATCGCTCCCAACACAGAGATAAGCGAACACGGCTTAGAATGGGAACTAGATCACAGCCCCCTAGGCCTGCTAGCCGACACGGGCATCAGCAACATAGTCCGATCCACCGCAGAGGTCGAAGTCCACACCGGCACCGCCATCGCTTACCTATACCAATAAAGATTTAGAGCGTGCCCAAAAAAGTCCTTGCACGCCGCGCCAACTTCCCCTATAGTATCTCCTCGTAATGGGGGCGTAGCTCAGCTGGGAGAGCGCTTGACTGGCAGTCAAGAGGTCAGGGGTTCGATCCCCCTCGTCTCCACCATCGTGAATTCAAAAGGCCACCGGATATCCGGTGGCTTTTTTTATGCCCATCAACCCCACAAACCAAAATGAAGCGTGCACCCGCGCCCACCCTGCAAAAAGTTGCGCAATTCCTTCCCGGTTTTGTACAAAGTTTGTTAGCCAAAGATAATAGTTTGAGCAATTCACGCCGTCAGCAATACAACTCAGGCAGTGCTCACCAACCCACACACCCCCATAAACCTGCGGCAATGTGTGCAAGACGGCACAATATCCCCTATAACCACGGCAAATAAACAATATGTTGCTCAACACACCCCAAAACGCATGGGTCACCTGCTGTGCTAGGATACCTAACGTTACATGGGTTCAACTGTGCTCACGGCTCCAGCAAGCCGCAAAGCGCAGGGTCGATCAGCATCCGGCCGTAACGGCGGTGCCAGAAACGCCACGAGCTCCAATAGCGTCGTCATGCGTATCGCATCGAAGGACTTTGGTCTTGTCTATGTGCAAGCTGTTTTTTCGAATCGATATTTCATGACTAATCGCAGCAGTTCTACAGCTGTTTACATGCGGTCCAGTTTTGTACCCGCTTGACTGGGCCGCACGTAGCCAGCTGGAGTCGCGGTCATTTTGCGATACACGTCCGCGTCTCTAGCAACTGCACTCATACATACCGTTCACGGTGGGGCAGAGCCACGTGCTTGTCTAACTGGGCTCAGGGTTTGAATATGGAGCGCCTTCGCGCACAAGCGCCCTGGCGAAGCCATACACAAACCCCGTGAGCCACACGTAAGACAGCAAGGGGGTGGTGCTCGTGTGGTATGTAATCCAGGTCATTAACGGTCGCGAAGACGCAATGCGCGAGCGCATCGAGCGCGTGGTGCCGGCTGGCGCCATGCAGGAGCTCTTTTATCCCCAATTTCAAACCGAGATTAAGGTACACGGCGAATGGGTCGATACGACCAAGCCGCTCTTTCCCGGATATCTTATCTGCGATACGGCAGATCCCCGCACCGTGCAACAGTATTTGCTGCGCATGGACGACTTTGCCCGGGTGCTATCCCAGGACGGTCAGTTTGTGCCGCTGGCAAAAGAAGAGGTCCAGCTTATTGGCGGCTTTACTCATGCGGGAGATCGCGTAGTGCCCATGAGCGAGGCCCTAAAAGACGGTGATCGGGTCGTAGTGACGGCAGGTCCGCTGCTGGGTCACGAAGGCCTTATCAAAACCATTAACAGACGCAAGAGCACTGCTTATTTGGAGCTCGACCTGTGCGGTCGACGCGTAACTACGCGCGTCGGCCTTGCCGTGCTTTCAGCGGAGCAGCGTGCAATGCGAAACCTTAAAAAGGCGATCGCCTAGCTGCAGGCGACTGTTTAACGGGACAGGGAGGATCCCCGGGGGTGTAGGTTTGAAGGAATTTGTGACAGATAAAACTGAATATAGCTGTGCCACAACTGTTAGAGCAAAGTCAGCTGCTTTAGAGATTAAGCCGAGCGGTACGTTGGCCTATCGATTTCTAAAACGACTATTCGATTTTGTATTTAGCCTTTGCGTGAGCGTTTTACTCTTTATCCCCATTGCGGTTGTGTGCGCTTTCATCTGTCTTGAGTCTTCTGGCAGTCCTGTTTACGCGCAAGAGCGTGTGGGCAAAGGCGGAAGGACCATTAAGATTCTAAAGCTCCGCAGCATGGTCGCCGACGCTGGCAACGTGCAGAAGTATCTGAGTCCTGAGCAGCTGCATCAGTGGGAAGTCGAGCGTAAGGTCGATGATGACCCTCGCATCACCAAAGTCGGCCAGTTTATTCGCAAGTGCTCGATCGACGAAATGCCGCAGTTTCTTAACGTGTTGAACGGCGACCTTTCCGTCATTGGCCCGCGCCCCATTACGAGAGATGAACTTGATCAGCATTTCTCCGACGAGGAGAAGGCTGAACTGCTTTCTGTCCAGCCCGGCATTACGGGCCTGTGGCAGGCAACCGACCGCAATGCCGCGACCTTTGAGAGTGGTTTACGTCAAAAGATCGAGCTCCACTACGTTCGGAACCGTTGCTTCCGCATGGACTGGAGATGCTTCACGGGCACGTTCGGTGCAATGTTCGGAAAATCCAAGACAGGCCGCTAATGAGATCGACAATAGATAACGATAAAGCTATAGGATTTAAGATTCTTGTTGTTAGCCAACATTATAAACCCGAGCCATTTAATGTCTCCGAGGTATGTGAGGGGTTAGCGCGACTGGGGCATGACGTCACGATGCTGACAGCGCTTCCTAATTATCCGGAAGGTAATGTGCCTGAGGAGTTTCGTGGAGGCAAGCACAGGGACGAGATAGTTGATGGCGTACGTGTAGTGCGCGTCCCCATTGTCTCTCGAGGTGCCGACTTAAACGGATTAAATAAACTTAAGCGGGTAGCTAATTACTTTTCGTTTCCTATTGCGTCATGGTTGACGCACGCCGCAATGGATAGACGATACGACTGTGTGATATGCATGCAGTATTCACCCGTGCTTATGGCACTTCCTGCCCTACGCATAGCAAGGAAGCAGGGGGTGCCCTGCCTTCTTTGGTCGTTTGACTTGTGGCCGGAGGACATGCTAACGGGCGGCTTGAGCCGAGATGGTCTACCGTACAGGATTATGCGGCGAGTTTCTCGCAGTATCTATAGACGAGCGGACATGGTGGCGGTGACCTCTCCGGGGTTTACAGCATACTTCGATGAGCAGTTAAACCTTCATGATCTTAAGACCGTTTGGCTACCGCAGCTCGCAGAAGAGACATTCGAGCGCGTAGCCGACACAGCCGAAGCCAATGTCCGTAAGACTGTTTTTACCTTTGCAGGAAATATTGGTGGAAATCAAGGTGTCGAAACGATTGTCCAAGCAGCATCGCTTCTGGTGCATGAGCCCATTCACGTGCGTATTGTCGGTTCAGGCTCTCGCCTAGATGCATGCAGAGCTCTCGCGGCTGAGCTTGAAGCGACCAATGTGGAGTTCGCTGGACGAATGCCAATTGAGGCCATGCCGAAGGTCTATTCGGAATCCGATGCCATGCTGCTAACCCTTTCCAAGCCTGCGCACGGCGACTCTCTCGTCCCTGTTTACACGATACCCCGCAAGTTCCAGTCCTATCTGGCAGCGGGCAAGCCCATTCTGTGCGCTGTTGACGGCACGATCGGCACGATCGGCAAGATCGTTGCTGGCTCTAACTGCGGAATTGCTTGTCCGGCAGAGGACCCAGTAGCTCTCGCTGATGCTATGAGGCGCTTTTCGCGCATGGGCCCAGAGGGTCGCACAGACCTGGCTCAAAACGCAAGGATGCTCTACTCCGAGCGTTTCTCGCGGCAAAAGTTCTTCGCCCAGCTCACGGCAATCATCAAAGATTTACTTCAATCGAAAGGCAACTAATGAGCAGCTTTAAAAACAAGACCCTCATGATCACCGGCGGCACCGGCTCGTTCGGCAACACCGTGCTCAAGCACTTCATGAACACCGACCTGGCCGAGATCCGCATCTTCTCCCGCGACGAGAAGAAGCAGGACGACATGCGCCACCGCCTGCAGGAGAAGTCGCCCGAGCTCGCCTCCAAGGTGCGCTTCTTCATCGGCGACGTCCGCAATGCCCAGTCGGTCCGCGACGCCATGCACGGCGTGGACTACATCTTCCACGCCGCCGCCCTGAAGTAGGTGCCCTCCTGCGAGTTCTTCCCCATGGAGGCCGTGCGCACCAACGTCATCGGCACGGACAACGTCCTGCACGCCGCCATCGACGAGGGCGTCGACCGCGTCGTGTGCCTGTCCACCGACAAGGCGGCATACCCCATCAACGCCATGGGCAAGTCCAAGGCCATGATGGAGTCCATCATCTACGCCAACGCCCGCAACGGCGCCGGCCGCACCACCATCTGCTGCACCCGCTACGGCAACGTCATGTGCTCGCGCGGCTCGGTCATCCCGCTGTTCATCGACCGCATCCGCAAGGGCGAGCCGCTCACGGTCACCGACCCCAACATGACCCGCTTCCTCATGAACCTGGACGAGGCGGTGGACCTGGTGCAGTTCGCCTTCGAGCACGCCAACCCCGGCGACCTGTTCATCCAGAAGGCGCCGGCGTCCACGATCGGCGACCTCGCCGAGGCCGTGCAGGAGGTCTTCGGCCGCGTGGGCACCCAGGTGATCGGCACCCGCCACGGCGAGAAGCTCTTCGAGACCCTCATGACCCGCGAGGAGCGCCTGCGCGCCGAGGACATGGGCGGCTACTATCGCGTGGCCTGCGACTCGCGCGACCTGAACTACGACAAGTTCGTCGTCGACGGCGAGGTGGAGACCCAGGCCGACGAGTCCTACACGAGCCACAACACCGAGAGGCTCGACGTGGAGGGCACCATCGCCAAGATCAAGACCGCCGAGTACGTGCAGCTGGCGCTCGAGGGCCGCGAGCACGAGGCGGTGCAGTAGGGTGCGCGTCCTCGTCACCGGCGCGAGGGGCTTCGTGGGCAGGAACCTCTGCTGCGCGCTGAAGAACATCCGCGACGGCAAGGACCGCCGCGAGAAATACCAGCCGCTCCTTCCCCTCGAGGTCATGGAGTACGACATCGACTCGACGCCCGCCGAGCTGGAGGACTACTGCTCCCGCGCCGACTTCGTATTCAACCTGGCGGGCGTCAACCGCCCCAAGGACCAGTCCGAGTTCATGGAGGGCAACTTCGGGTTCGCCTCCACGCTGCTGGACACGCTCGAGCGCCACGGCAACAAATGCCCCGTCATGCTCTCCAGCTCCGCGCAGGCGAGCCTGTCGGGCCGCTTCGAGGGCTCGGTCTACGGCGAGTCCAAGCTCGCGGGGGAGGGCCTGTTCCGGGAGTACTCCGAGAGGACCGGCGCCCCGGTGCTCATCTACCGCTTCCCGAACCTCTACGGCAAGTGGTGCCGCCCGCGCTACAACTCCGCCGTGGCCACCTTCTGCGACGCCATCGCGAACGGCCGCCCCTACACAGTGAACGACCCATCCGTGGAGCTCGAGCTCCTCTACATCGACGACCTCGTCGGCGAGATGCTGGGCGCCCTTTTGGGCGAGGAGCACCGCTGCGGTTACGTGGGCCTCGAGAGGGTAGAGGGTGACGAGTTCTGCTACGTCCCTAAGACCGACGTTAAGACCCTGGGCGAGATCGTCTACCTGCTCGACAGCTTCCGCGACAGCCGCGAGACGCTCGCGGTGCCCGACCTTTCGGAGGGCTCCTTCTCCAAGAAGCTCTGGAGCACGTTCCTGTCCTACTACGAGCCGGGGAACTTCGCCTATAGCCTCAGGCCCAACACCGACGGCCGCGGCTCGTTCACCGAGTTCCTGCGCACGCCCGAGCGCGGCCAGGTCTCCATCAACGTGTCTAAACCCGGCATCACCAAGGGCAACCACTGGCACATGAGCAAGTGGGAGAGGTTCCTGGTGGTCTCCGGCACAGCCTCCATCAAGCTGAGGAAGGTGGGGGAGGACGCCGAGGGCGAGTCCTACCCGGTTGACGAGCACGTCGTCAAGGGGAGCGACATGCGCGTGGTCGAGATGATTCCCGGCTACACGCACTCCATCACCAACCTGTCCGACACTGAGGACTGTTAGCGTCAATATATTTTTCACCATTTTCACCAACGTATTTTCGCCAATCGC